>NZ_JAKSXY010000031.1 GCF_022829445.1 Methylobacterium sp. J-068
GACGCGGCGCTGATCCTGGATCTGGCAGGCCGGCACGAGGTTCTGGTGACGCTGGAGGAGGGCTCGGTGGGCGGCTTCGGCGCACACGTGCTGCACCTGCTCTCGGAGCGGGGCGCGCTGGATGCGGGCCGGGTGCGGGTGCGGACGCTGACGCTGCCGGACAGCTACCAGGACCACAACGCGCCCGACGCGATGTACGCCGAGGCCGGCCTCGACGCCGCCGCCATCGTCAAGACCGTCAAGGATACCCTGCCCGAACGGAAGGCCGGCCAGTCGGGGCGCCTGCGCCTCGCCTGACGCGCCACCCTTCCGTGACCCGCGCGGGCACCGCCCGTGTGTGGCTCCGTTGCGCTTGTCCGGCACCGGTTTCGATGACAAAAGCGCGCCATCGGCGGGTCCGAACGTCGGTTCGGACCCGTCTCACGTCGAGATTCTCAGACCCACGAGAGAAATGCCCCAGGCGACCTCTTCCGGCCCGTTCGATGCCGGCCCGGTTCTCATCACGGGCGCGAGCGGTTTCCTGGGGGCCGCCCTGGTCGACGTGTTCCGCAAGGCGGGCTTTCCCGTGCGGATCATGGTCCGCGCCACCTCGCCGCGCACGAACCTGACCTGGACCGACGTCGAGGTCGTCGAGGGCGACATGCGTGACCGCGCCGCGGTCGCCCGCGCACTTCAGGGTCAGCGCTACCTCGTCCATGCCGCCGCCGATTACCGCCTCTGGGCGCCCGATCCCGAGGAGATCGTGGCGACCAACCGCGACGGTGCCGTCATCCTGATGGAGGAGGCCCTGCGGGCCGGCATCGAGCGCATCGTCTATACGTCGAGCGTCGCCACCATCAAGCCGCATGACGACGGCACGCCCGCCGACGAGAACCGCCCCCTCACCCCCGGCACCGCGATCGGCGCCTACAAGCGCAGCAAGGTCGTGTCGGAGCGCGTGGTCGAGGAGATGGCGGCCCGCAACGGCCTGCCCGTGGTCATCGTCAATCCCTCGACGCCGATCGGCCCGCGCGACGTCAAGCCGACGCCGACCGGACGCATCATCCTGGAGGCGGCCCTCGGCCGGATGCCGGCCTTCGTCGATACGGGCCTCAACCTCGCCCACGTGGACGACGTCGCGGCCGGGCACCTGCTGGCGCTCCAGCGCGGTCGCACCGGCGAGCGCTACATCCTGGGTGGGGAGAACGTCCTGCTCTCGCAGATGCTGGCCGACATCGCCGGCATGATCGGGCGGAAGGCCCCGACCGTGAACCTGCCGCGCGCCGTGGTCTACCCGATCGCCTTCGTCTCCGAGCAGATCGCCCGCTTCACCGGCAAGGCCCCCTTCGCCACGATCGATGGCATCAAGATGTCGCGCTACCGCATGTTCTTCACCGACGCCAAGGCGCGCGCGGAACTCGGCTACAGCGCCCGGCCCTACCGCGAAGGCCTGTCGGACGCGATCGCCTGGTTTCGCCAGGAAGGACGTTTGAAATGAGCGCGAGGATCCAGACGGCCACCGAGGCGCGCACCGGCAAGGGCTATCGCGACGAGAACTTCCCCGTCGCGTCCCACCTGATCCACCCGAGGCACCGGAGCGCGATCCTCGCGTTCTACGACTTCGTGCGGGCCGGCGACGATGTGGCCGACCACACCGGCCTGACCCCGGAGCGCAAGCTCGCGCTGCTGGATGCGCTGGCGGGCGACCTCACCGGGACCAGCCCCTCGGATTCCGCCGCCGAGCCGCTTCGGCGCGAACTCGCCGCGCGCGGCCTCGCGCCGACGCACGCCCTCGAACTCCTCGACGCCTTCCGCCTCGACGCGCGCAAGAACCGCTACGCCGACTGGGACGAACTGATCGCCTATTGCCGGCTCTCGGCGATGCCCGTCGGGCGCTACGTCCTCGACGTCCACGGCGAGGATCGCAATGTGGTCTGGGGACCGTCCGATGCGATCTGCGCCGCGCTCCAGATCATCAACCACCTGCAGGATTGCGGGAAGGATTTCCGGGCGATCGACCGGGTCTACATCCCGCAGGATGCCCTCGACCGGCATGGCGCCGCGATCTCTGAACTCGGGGCCGACAAGGCCTCGCCCGCCCTGCGCGGCACCATCCGCGAGCTTGCCGAGCGCACCATGCTGCTCCTCGACGAGGGCGCGGTGCTGCCCGACCTGATCGCGGACCTTCGCCTGAGCCTGGAGATCGCCGCGATCCACCGCCTCGCCGTCGTGCTGTGCCGGGGCCTGATGGAGCGTGATCCGTTGAGCGAGAAGGTCCATCACGGTAAGGCCGCCTTCGCGCTGACGGCGCTCGGCGGCATCGCCGCGACGCTGGCTCGCCGCCCGTTGCGCGGCCGGACGCTGCGCGCCCAGGCCCTGCGGCAAGCCCATCGCCCGTTGGCGCGGGAGACCCGCCCGTGAGCGCGACCGTGTCCCCCGCCGCTGAAGGCCCCCCGACCGAGGTCGCGGCGCTCCCGGCGAAATCCTCCTCGTTCTACACCGCGATGCGGCTGCTCCCGCCGGAGCGCCGCGAGGCCATGTACGCCGTCTACGCCTTCTGCCGGGCCGTCGACGATGTCGCCGACGATGGCGGCCCCGCGCCGGTTCGCGCCGCCGAACTCGATCGCTGGCGCGCCGATATCGACGACCTCTACGCGGGGCGGCCGGCGCCGCGCGTGCAGGATCTGGTGGTGCCGATCCGGCGCTACGGCCTGCTGCGCGCGGATTTCCAGGCCGTCATCGACGGCATGGCGATGGACGCCTTCGAGGATATCATCGCGCCCGACGAGGCCACCCTCGACCTCTACTGCGACCGGGTCGCGAGCGCGGTCGGGCGCCTGTCCGTGCGCATCTTCGGCGTCTCCGAGGCGGAAGGCATCGCCCTCGCCCACCACGAGGGACGTGCCCTGCAGCTCACCAACATCCTGCGCGACATCGACGAGGACGCGGAGCGCAACCGGCTGTACCTGCCGCGCGAGAAGCTCGCGGCGATCGGGCTCGATGCACCGACGCCGCAGCAGGCGGTCGACCATCCGCGCATCGGCGAAGTCTGCGCGCAGGTCGCGGCGGAGGCCGATGCGCATTACCGGGCGACCTGGGAGATCATCGCCCGCTGTCCCCGCAAGGTGACGAAGGCGCCCCGCCTGATGGCCGCCGCCTATCGGCTCTACCTCGATGCCGTCCTGGCGCGGGGCTGGGCCAAGCCGCGCGCGCGCGTGAAACCGAGCAAGCTCGCGCTCTTCGGCGTCGCCCTCCGGCACGGGATCGTCTGATGGCGGGGACCGTTCACGTCGTCGGCGCGGGCCTCGCAGGGCTGTCGGCCGCCGTCTCGCTGGTCGAGCGGGGCGAACGGGTCGTCGTGCACGAGGCCGCCAAGCAGGCCGGCGGCCGCTGCCGCTCGTACTACGATCCGACCCTCGGGCTGACCATCGACAACGGCAACCACCTGCTCCTGTCGGGCAACACCTCGGCGCTCGGCTTCATGAAGACGATCGGCGCGCCCGACAGCGCGCTGAGCGGGCCGGTCGAGGCCGCCTTTCCCTTCGCCGATCTGAAGACCGGCGAGCGCTGGACCCTGCGCCCCAATGCCGGCCGGGTGCCGTGGTGGGTGCTCCAGGCCTCGCGCCGGGTTCCCGGAACCTCGGCGCGCGACTACCTCGCGCCCCTCGGCATTCTGAAGGCGGCCGCCGGCAAGGCGCCCGGACAGGGCGGCACCATCGGCGAGAGCATGGCCTGCTCGGGCACGCTCTACGAACGCCTCTGGCACCCGGTGCTGCTGGCGGCTCTGAACACCGACCCGAAGGAGAGCGACACCGGCCTCGCGGCGACGATCCTGCGCGAGACCCTGGGCGCGGGCGGCAAGGCCTGCCGGCCCCTCGTGGCGGTGGGCGGCCTCTCGGCGGCCTTCGTCGATCCGGCCGTGGAGTACCTGACGGCGCGTGGCGCGGAACTCCGCTTCGGTCATCGGCTGCGCAGCCTGACCCTGGGCGAGGGCCGGATCGACGGCCTCGTCTTCGGCGACGAATCGATTGCCCTCGGCCCCGACGACGGCATCGTCCTGGCGCTGCCGGCCTGGGTCGCCAGCGACCTTCTGCCCGGCCTGCCCGCGCCGCAGAGCCACCGCTCGATCGTCAATGCGCACTTTGCCGTGGTTCCGCCGCCGGGCTCGCCGTTACTGCTCGGCGTGGTGAACGGACTGACGGAATGGCTATTCGCCTATCCGGATCGTCTGTCCGTGACGATCAGCGGCGCGGATCGACTGCTCGACGTCCCGCGCGAAGATTTGGGACGTCGGATCTGGGACGAGATCGTGACTTTGACCGGACTTGCGCCGGAACTGCCAAGCTGGCAGATCGTCAAGGAGAAGCGGGCGACCTTCGCGGCAACGCCCGCCGAGGCCGCGCGGCGCCCCGGCGCCGCGACGGGCCATCGGAATCTCGTCCTGGCAGGCGACTGGACCGCGACCGGTCTGCCTTCGACGATCGAGGGAGCGATCCGTTCGGGAACGACCGCCGCGCATGCCCTCGGCCGAACGGCCGGGACGTGTGGACAGGCACCGGCACGCGGCGCGGCGTGAGGTATGGCGGCCGCCTGCGCGGCCGGTGAGGCGAGGACGATGCGGGACGCATTCAAGAAGGTCGAGGCGCTGCAACGCCCCAAGACTCAGGAAATCTCACTCGAGGACGTCGAGCGCGGCGTCGTGCGCGCGACCCAGGCCCTGACGGGTCTGGTGCATGCGGACGGACACCTGTGCTTCGAACTCGAGGCGGATGCGACCATCCCGTCCGAGTACATCATGTTCCACCAGTTCCGCGCCACCGAGATTCCGGCGGATCTGGAAACCAAGATCGGCAATTACCTGCGGCGCACGCAGGGCAAGCACGGCGGCTGGGCCCTGGTCCATGACGGGCCGTTCGACATGAGCGCCAGTGTGAAGGCGTATTTCGCGCTCAAGATGAGCGGCGATTCCATCGAGGCGCCCCACATGCGCCGGGCGCGCGAGGCGATCCTCTCGCGCGGCGGGGCCGCCAATTCCAACGTGTTCACCCGCTTCCTGCTCGCCCTCTTCGGTGAGGTCCCGTGGCGCGCCGTCCCGGTGATGCCCGTCGAGATCATGCACCTGCCGAAGTGGTTTCCCTTCCACCTCGACAAGGTCTCGTACTGGGCGCGCTGCGTGATCGTGCCCATGCTGGTCATCCAGGCGAGAAAGCCGCTCGCCAAGAATCCGCGCGGCATCGGCATCCCCGAACTGTTCGTGGCCCCGCCCGAGACCGTGCGCACCTGGCCCGGCAGTCCGCACGCGACCTGGCCGTGGACGCCGATTTTCGGCGCGATCGACCGCATGCTCCAGGTCACGCAGGAGTACTTTCCGAAGAAGCCGCGCGACCACGCGACCGACAAGGCCGTGGCCTGGGTCAGCGAGCGCCTGAACGGCGAGGACGGCCTCGGCGCGATCTTCCCCGCCATGGTCAACACCGTGCTGATGTACGACGTGCTCGGCTACCCGCACGATCACCCGCAGGTGCGGATCGCCTGCGAGGCGATCGAGAAGCTCGTCGTCGTCAAGGAACACGAGGCCTACGTGCAGCCCTGCCTGTCCCCGGTCTGGGACACCGCGCTCGCCGGCCACGCACTTCTGGAAGCCGGCGGTCCCGACGCCGAGCATCAGGCCCGGCGCGGCCTCGACTGGCTGAAGCCCCTCCAGGTGCTCGACATCAAGGGCGATTGGGCGGCCGGCCGGCCGAACGTCCGTCCGGGCGGTTGGGCGTTCCAGTACGCCAACCCGCACTTCCCGGACCTCGACGACACCGCCGTGGTCGTCATGGCGATGGACCGGGCGACCCGCCAGCACGGCCTCGTCGCCGACGTGCCGGATTATGCCGGCTCGATCGCCCGCGCCCGGGAATGGGTCGAGGGCCTGCAATCCAGCGATGGCGGCTGGGCGGCGTTCGACGCCGACAACAATCACCATTACCTGAACCACATCCCGTTCTCGGATCACGGCGCGCTGCTCGACCCGCCCACCGCCGACGTGACCGCCCGCGTGGTCTCGATGCTGTCGCAGCTCGGCGAGACCCGGGACAGCTCGAAGGCCCTCGATCGTGGCGTCACCTACCTCCTGAACGATCAGGAGGAGGACGGCTCCTGGTACGGACGCTGGGGCATGAACTTCATCTACGGCACGTGGTCGGTGCTGTGTGCCCTGAACGCCGCCGGCGTCGATCCGGCCGCGCCGGAGATCCGCAAGTCCGTGGCCTGGCTCATCCGCATCCAGAACCCGGATGGCGGCTGGGGCGAGGACGCATCCTCCTACAAGATCGATCCGGCCTTCGAGCCCGGCTATTCCACCGCCTCGCAGACGGCCTGGGCCCTGCTCGCGCTGATGGCGGCGGGCGAGGCCGACGATCCGGCCGTGACGCGCGGCATCAACTACCTGACGCGGACGCAGGGCGCCGACGGGTTCTGGTCCGAGGAGCGCTACACCGCGACGGGTTTCCCGCGCGTGTTCTATCTCCGGTATCACGGCTACCCGAAGTTCTTCCCGCTCTGGGCCATGGCCCGCTACCGTAACCTGCAGCGCAGCAACACCCGGAACGTCGCCTTCGGGATGTAGGGCTCCGCGCCTCGCCGGAGACGTTGTCCGGCGACAGGCCACGCCGCGTCGAACCGAAGAGCCGCATGATCAGCGACCGAGCGTCCTCGTCTCTCCCCGTCCTCGCGGTCACCGGCTTGGCGAAGGAGGCGCGGCTGGCGGCCGGGCCGGGCGTTCTCGCCATCGGGGCGGGCGGAGATCCGGTCCGCCTGCGTGCCCTCCTCGCGAGGCGGACGGAGCCGGGCTGTCGCGCGGTCGTCAGCTTCGGCATCGCCGGGGGACTCGAGCCCGACCTGCGACCCGGCGACGTGCTGATCGCCTCGGCCATCGTCTCCGTGGACCGACGCTTCGAGGCCGATCCGGCGATCGCCGACGCGCTGCTGAAGGCTCTGACGAAAGCCGGCGCGCGGGTCCGCTCCGGCGCGCTCGCGGGCGTGGACGAGGCGGTGCTGACCGTCGCCGGGAAGGCCGCGACCCGAGCACTAACCGGATGCGTGGGCGTCGACATGGAATCCCACGTGTCCGCGGCGTTCGCCGAACGGCACGGACTGCCCTTCGCGGCCCTGCGCATCGTCTGCGATCCCGCCGCGCGCGCCATTCCTGCCTTTGCGGCGAAGGCCTTGAAGCCGAATGGCGAACCGGACATCCTGGCGGTTCTGTCGGCGGTCGCGCGCGATCCGAGACAGATCCGCCCGCTCATTCACCTCGCCCGCGATTCCGGCACCGCCTTCGCCAGCCTCAAACGCTGCCGGGTCCGACTCGGCGAGGGCCTGGGTGTGCCGTTGCTCGCGGATGCCCGCCCGACCCGGGCACGGGCGATCTGACCTGGATGGCGGCGGCCGGATCAGCGGCCGCCGGGGCCGCCAGGTCCTCCACCGCCAAGGCCTCCTCCACCGCCGGGGCCTCCTCCACCGCCGGGACCACCGCCCGGACCGCGACCGAAGCCCCCGGGTCGCTCGAAGCCCCCGGGCCGCTCGGCGCCACCCGGACCACCGAAGCCGCTGCCCGAACCGGCGCCGTGACCGCCGAAACCACCCGCGCCCGGACCGCCGGGCGACCGCGTATCGATGTCGAGGTGCTGCGGCGTACCGGGGAGGCCCCCGGGCCGCGAGAACTCGGGGCGGACGCCGTCGAGACGCGGCATCCCGCGCTCGCCGGGGCCCGGTTCATCCGGTCGCACGCTGCCGCGCGGGTCGATCTGCAGGCGCTCGACCGTGAGGCGGCCATTCCCGGACGTCTCGGCGGTGACGATGGCCCGCACGCTTCCGCGCCGAGGCAAGCTCGAACTCGGAGCCCCGGCGACATCGTATCCCGAACCGAGGTGGAGACCGCTGCCGTTCCGGCCGACATACGCCTCGATGGAAACCCGATGCAGCCCCGGAACGAACAGAGCGCGCGCTTCGTCGACCTGGGTGACCCTGAAGCCATCCCCGGTCATCTCGCCCGTCACCGTGGCGCGATGGCCGAGATGCCGGGGCTCGACGCCGATCAGGCGGAGGCCACCCAGCATCGCGCCACCATCCTGGGTACGCCGGATGCGCCCGGCGACATGGGCGGGGCCCGACGCGCGGCCCTCGACGAGGCTCGCGACCACCACGCCGTCCGGCCGCCGCAGGCCGCTCACCGCGACCCGGTCCCCCACGCTCCAGGTGCCGGAAAGCCGGGCCGGCACGGCGACGCGCTGCCCGAGCACGGTCAGCGTTCCCTTGCCCACCGCCTCCACGGGTCCAACGACTTCGCTGGTCACGTCGATGCGGCGTGTAGCGAGCCCGCTTCCGTTCACCCGCGCCACGACGCGGACCACCTGACCGATCTTCAGGTCCGAGACGGAGGCGGGGGCTCCGTCGATGCGCACCGCGACATTCTTCGGATAGGCGATGCGCAGATCGTTGACGATGATCGAGCCGAAGCGGCGGATCGTTCCGATGACGCCGGTGCCACCGAGGCCGCGGTCCCCCCCCTCCTCCGGGCCGTCACCGGGCGGATGGCTCGGGCGGGCCCCCGTGCCGCCGATGCCCTGATCGCGGATCGGCGGGAGCGGATCGGCCCGCGCCGCGAGGACAAGGGGTGCCGAACCGAGCAGGCGCAGGGCGTCGCGACGGGTGGGAACGCGCATGGACGTCCCCCTCACGCCTTGGCCGCCGTGGGTGGCGTATCCTCGGCATAGACGTAGAGACCGAAATTCCAGCGATGGCTGCCGCCCGGATCCGTCTCGCAGGCGGCATGCGCCTCGCGGTTGGCCTGCTGCAGCGCCTCCATGGCGATCTCGCGCGCCCTCGCCTCCAGACGCTCGGCGAGTTCCTTGGACAGGCCGTCGTAATGAACGGCGCGTTCGAGGAAGCGCGGCGTCGGCTCCGTGATGTTGGCGACGCTCGCGGCGATGTGGTCGTGGAGGTTGCGGCCGAAATAATACAGGTGCGATTCGCTGCCGCCCTTGGGCACGTAGGCCGCCTCGGCCAGGACGATGCGGCCATCCGCATCGGCGATCACGAGGCCGCGGTCGAGCCACTCGTCGAGAACGGCGCGGGGGCGCAGGTCACGCGTGACGGCGGCGACCAGGCTCTCGAAGGACGGTGCGTCGGCCTCGCCCGCCCGCACGAGCGGCAGGGGTTGTCCGTTCGCATCCGTGAATTTGGGATCGGCGAGCCAGCGCGCGATGATCCGGCTGGTGCGCGAGACCACCGACGGCACGACGCTGACGGGCGCGCCGGCGCCGCGCAGACGGCTGACCTCCTTGCGATGGATACCCGTCAGGAGGCTGACGCGGCTGTCCGTCTGTTCCTTGCCCGGAAGGGCGAAGTCGTATTCCGCGACATTCACGTAGAGTTCGCGCAGGAGGGTCGTCAGGGCCGGAAAGGTGATGCCGCGCGCCACGAACAGGCGCACCAGCGGGCGCAGCAGGCGCGCGACCGGGGCATGCAGGCTCGCGCCCTCGGACAGTGTTTCGGACGGATCGGCCATACCGCCATCTTAGCGGCGAAGGCGTGGGAGACAATCCCACACCGTGCGTGCTCACACCCCGTTTCTCGATTTTTCGCATTGACGTGGGAAATTTGCACACATAGAAAATTTGGCGTGGTAATATTTCCCACGGAGACGCTCGATGATTCCCCTGAGGCCCAATTGCACGGTGTCCGACCTTCCGCCGCTGCAACTCGACCGCCCTGCGGGATCGGACGTCGCGCTTCGTTTCCACCTCCTGTTTCTCACGCGCGGCCTGCTCGTGCTCGCCGCTCTCGGACTGCCCGCTCTCGGCATCCATCTGGCTGATTCCGCCCCCCAGCCAACGGCCGCCGAGGCGATGCAGGTCGCCGCCGTCCTTCCTCCGTCCCCCGTTCGGACGGCGGCGACACCCCTTCTGCGAGGAGCGCGCTGATGCACATGACGCCTCCGCTCCTCCATCCCAATCCCTTCCGCACGATGATCCGGCAGCAACCGATCCTGGCGATCGACCTGATCCTCTGCGCCGTGCTGGCCGTCTCGGTCGTGGGATTGCTGTTCGTCGCCCTCTGAGGACGTTACGGCAGGTCGCGCACGACCCGTTTCCCGATCTCGCGCCCGAATGGCGAAGCCATGCCTTTCTACCGTCTCGACCCACGCCTGAGTCCTTCTCTGCGCGCCTGCCTGCCCACCTCGGAGCGCCGACGGAGCCCGACCGGATGGCGTCTGTGCCCGACCTGGATCGCCCGGATCTTTCGGCGGGCACATGCCGGTCGTCACCGCGGCGCGCTTTGATTTACTGACCGGTCGGTCTCTCGCGCACGAAGGCTTGGACGCCCGGTGCTTCGACGACAGCCATCTCCGGCCCGAACGACGGGCTCGTGAGGTTCGTGGCGCAACACTCATCCGGCGCGGGACCGCACCGGTGTCTGCATTCACACACCTGCGAGCGGACAGGGCTCGAGCGTCCCTTTTCAGGACAGGGCGGGTTCAGGACATGGCGGGAACGCGCACGGCGAGGGCCGATGCGCGAACGTCACGGCCGGCGGACTTCAGCGAACATCACGACCCCACCACCCGTGAACGCACGCGACAACGGCTCCGTTCTGGTATCGAAGGGATCGAGCCGGATCGCCTGACCAGGGGCACCGGTTGCCCGACGCTCAGCCGTGGCCCTGTCGACCGTCGCAGGGACTGGTATACGGAACCCTCGATGTTCGTGCTCATCCTCGACGACGCCCCGCTCAACAACCTGCTGCTCGCCGAGGTCATCCGGGATCTGCCCGACTGCACGGTCCGCGATTTCACCCGGCCCGCCGACGCCCTCGCCTTCGTGCGCGAGAACGCGGCGCGGATCGGCGTGGCGATCTCCGACTTCGAGATGCCGGGGATGAACGGGGTCGAGTTCATCCAGGCGGCCCGACAGGTCCCGGGCTTCGAGCACGTGCCGGTCGTCATGGTGACGAGCCTGGACCAGCGCAGCCTGCGCCGCGAAGCCCTGGCGGCGGGCGCCACGGACTTCCTCGCCAAGCCCTTCGACGCCGTCGAGATCCGGGCCCGCGTGTCCAACCTCCTGGCCCTCAACCAGGCGCGCCTGGACCAGATGGACCGCGCGGCCTGGCTCGACCGCGAGGTGAAGGCCGCCACAGCGCTGATCGCGGCCCGCGAGCGCGAGATCGTCCTGATGCTGATGAAGGCCGCCGAGCACCGGGACAACGAGACCGGCAACCACGTGGCGCGCGTCGCCGGCCTCGTCACCGTGATCGGCACCGGCCTCGGTCTTCCCGAGGATCAGGTCGAGCAGCTCAGCCTCGCCTCGACGATGCACGATGTCGGCAAGATCAGCGTGCCGGATTCGATCCTGCTGAAGCCCGGGCCGCTGACGGCGGAGGAGCGCAGCGTGATGGAGAACCATGCGGAGCGCGGCAAGCGCATCCTCGAGGGGAGTTCGTCGAGCCTGATGCAGCTCGCCGCCGAGATCGCGGCCACGCATCACGAGCGCTGGGACGGAACCGGCTATCCGCTGGGGCTCGAAGGCGAGGCGATCCCGCTATCCGGCCGCATCGTCGCCATCGCCGACGTGTTCGATGCGCTGACGTCGGAACGGCCTTACAAGAAAGCGTGGAGCGAGGCCGAAGCGCTCAATCACATCCGCGCCAATGCCGGTTCGCATTTCGATCCGGCCTGCGTCGACGCCTTCCTGCGCGTGCGGGCATCGAACGGCTGATCCAGGGTCCGCATCGGTTCGTCGACGCAGCTCTTCGGCGCGGGACGATCCGATGGACGCGAGGGCCGTCGGAACGGGGTCTCGCCGATACGATCGGGGGGCAAAGCATCGACGAGACCCGGTCGAGCAACGCGTGCCCGACCCGTCGAGTCTGCCCGGCCTCACGCAAGCCCGCACTCACAAAGGTCAAAACCGTGCCGCGATCCGCCAGCGTCGTTTCGTGTCCGCCTCGCGCATGGACGCGGCGGCTCGAGGCGTGAGCGGCGCTCAGGCGCGCGGTGCGTCGGTGCCGAGTTGTCGGACGATCCAGTCCTGCGCATGGGCGAGATCGTCGAAGAGCGGTGCGTGAGGATCTTCGACGCGTCCGAAACCGATCTCCAGGAACCACTTTCCCGCCTGGGAATCATGCTCGCCGGACAGCTGGACCAGCACGGCGACAAGCAGCCCGTTCTCGAAAACCAAGCGGCTCTCGCGGTCGTTGCTGCCCGTCGCGATCTGAACGGGCTGTAGCTTCATGCTCATGCCGCGGCCCGCGTTCCCAGGTGCAGGTACTTCGCGTTGAATTCTGCGATCGACCTGAGGCGTTGACGATCCAGGATCTTCAACGTCCTGCCCTTCAGTTCAATCACCCCCTGACGCCGGAGTTCCTGAAGCGAACGGTTTACGTGCACGTTCGAGAGGCCGACCGTGTCGGCGAGATCGAGCTGGGTGACGGGGAATTCGTAGGAATCCTCGCTGGCGAAACCCACAACCTGGAGTCGCACCAGCAATTCGCAGAACAGGTGCGCGATCCGCTCGATGGCGGAGCGGCAGCCCACGTTCACCAGCCACTCGCGCAAGGTGGCCTCGTCCACCAACGTCGAGATGCGCAGCGACCGCGCGACGGCGGGATGCTCGTCCATCAGGCGCTTGACGTGATCGGTCGGGATTCGCACGACGCGGCAGGGGGACAGCGTGGTGATGGTATGGTCCATCTGCGTGACCAGCGCGACGTCGAGATCGCAGGCGTCGCCCGGCACGAGATAGGCCGTGATCTGGCGCGCCCCGTTCGCCCGGTGCTTCTGGCGGCAGGCGATGCCCTCCATGACGAGGATCACGCCATCGGGCGCGTCGCCTTCACGCACGAGGTCGATCCGTGGCCCGATGACGTGGCCACCGGCGCTGAGCCGCTCCAGGAGCGCGCGATCGGTGCCCGAGAGCGGCCCGAAGCCCTCGAGCTTTCGCACGAACGGATTGACGATGTCGGGGGGCGAAGCGGGCAAACGAGGGGGCAAATCGGCATCCGTACCAAGGGCGTCTGTCACGGGATCTCACGCATGGCCCTGATGCGGTCGCCGGGCCCGAGACCGATGATCCGCCGATCCGGGATGGGGCCTCGGATCGAACGGCCTGCCCGCCGAACCATCGAAGAGGCAGGACGACGACCGATAGGGCGAGCCGGCACCGATCGCGGCCAGCCAATGCCCGGCCTGCCCGACAGATCCTCGATCCGGCGACGCCATGTACCTGTCTTTCGGATCAACGCTTCGGAGCACGCGGATCGATTGCACGCAGATCACCGCCCTCAGCCTGCGTCCTCGGACCCTGTAAGCGCCTGTTGCCGCTTCATGTGATTTCAAACACTAACCTAGGTTTATGGCCGCGTAGCGTTTCGTCTTTCTTGTTCCCGCCGGGTCCGAACTGCTTCGTCGATCTAGGATCAACACCTCGACCGGGGAAGCGCGACGGATCGACTTTCAGGCGGACGACCGCGCGGCCTTGGCCGGGGCCGGAGGCCGACGGGGCGTGGACGGCGCGCGCGAGCCGGTTCGGAGTTGGCCCGATCCATGCCAAGGTGCGGGTTCCAGGCGGCGGTGACGCCCGGCGCGCGGACGGCAGACACGAAGAGGATCGAAGCCTTGTTGAACTCCACGCTCAAAGCGTTCGTGTCGGCGACGGCCCTTGCCGGGTTCCTCGGGCTGGCCGTCACGGGTCCGGCTCAGGCCGCCAACGTCTTTCGCTTCGCGTTCCAGGGCGACATCAAATCCCTCGACCCCTACTCGCTGAAGGAAAGCTTCACCATCGGCATGCACGGCGCGGTGTTCGACTCGCTCACCACGCGCGACAAGGATCTCAACATCGTCCCCATGCTGGCGGAATCGTGGGAGACGCCGGAGCCGACGCGCTGGCGCTTCCACCTGCGCAAGGGCGTGAAATTCCATGACGGTTCGGATTTCACCGCCGACGACGTGATCTTCTCCGCCAACCGCGTGCGGGCGCCGGGTTCCAACTTCACCACCAACGTGCCGGCCGACGCCACCTGGGTGAAGGTCGACGACCACACGGTCGACATGGTGCTGAAGACACCGAACCCCATCGCCCTGTACCAGTTCTCGACCTGGTACATCATGTCGAAATCCTGGGCCGAGAAGAACGGCGCCGTGGCACCCACCCTGCCGAGCGCCACCTCCACCAGCTACGCCGCCCTCCACGAGAACGGCACCGGCCCATTCATCATCAGCGAGCACCAGCCCGGTGTCCGCACGGTGTTCAAGAAGAACCCAAACTACTGGGGCAAGGTCGAATCGAACCTCGACGAGGCGATCTTCACCACGATCCAGAACGATGCCACGCGGGTCGCCGCCCTGATCTCCGGCGAGGTCGACTGGATCGACCCCGTGCCGCTGCAGGACGCGCAGCGCGTGAATTCCAGCGGCACCGCCACCGTGATGGCCGGGCCGGAACTGCGCACGATCTTTCTCGGCATGGATCAGTCCCGCGACGAGTTGAAGGACTCGAACGTCAAGGGCAAGAACCCGTTCAAGGACGTGCGCGTGCGCGAAGCCTTCTACCGGGCCATCGACGAGGAGACGATCGCCAAGCGCGTCATGCGCGGGCAGGCGGTGCCCTCCGCCCTGCTGATCGCACCGGTGCTCTACCCGCGCGCCTCCGAGTTCAAGCGGCCCGACTACGACCCCAAGCGCGCCAAGGCCCTGCTCGCGGAAGCCGGCTACCCGGACGGCTTCTCGCTCGGCATGGACTGCCCGAACGACCGCTACGTCAACGACGAGGCGATCTGCCAGGCGGTGGTCTCGATGCTGGCCCGCGTCGGCGTCAAGGTGAACCTGAACGCCCAGCCCAAGGCCAAGTACTTCGCCAAGGTGCTGGCGCCCGCCTACGACACCTCGTTCTACCTCGTCGGCTGGACCCCCTCCTCCCAGGATTCGCACAACATCCTGTTCGAGATCGCGG
Source organism: Methylobacterium sp. J-068 (assembly GCF_022829445.1). Taxonomy (GTDB): domain Bacteria; phylum Pseudomonadota; class Alphaproteobacteria; order Rhizobiales; family Beijerinckiaceae; genus Methylobacterium. The sequence goes on from NZ_JAKSXY010000031.1 coordinate 14,970, forward strand.
GCTGCCGGAACGGATCGAAGCCCGGCCGGGGCAACTGGAACCTCGGCAATTACTGCAACCCGAAGGTCGATGCCCTGGCGGATTCGGTCGAGGCCGAGACCGACCAGACCAAGCGCAATGCCGAGATCAAGGAAGGCTTCGAGACCATCCAGACCGATTGGGGCTTCATCCCGCTGCACCAGCAGGCGCTGGCCTGGGGCGTCTCGAAGAAGGTCACGCTGACCCAGCGTCCCGACAACATGCTGATGCTGTACTGGGTCTCGAAGCAGCCGTGAGAAGACGCATGGTCGGCCCAGCGACTGCTGATCGGCGGGGCGCGCTCGGCGACACGGCCGGAGACATCCACCCATGATCGCCTTCGTCCTCCAGCGCCTCCTGCAATCCATCGCCGTCCTGTTCGCGGTCGGCCTCATCGCCTTCTCGATGTTCCGCTTCGCGGGCGACCCGGTGAACCAGATCGTCGGCGTCGACACGCCCTATGCCGAGCGCGTCGCGATCCGGAAGGACCTCGGGCTGGACGATCCCGTGGCGGTGCAGTTCCTGCGCTATGCCGGCAACGTGGTCCGGGGCGAGTTCGGCACGTCGTACCAGTTCCGCCAGCCGGTCTCGGCGCTGCTGGCCGAGCGCATGCCCGCGACCCTCGAACTCGCGCTCTGCGCCACGATCTTCGCGCTGACCGTCGGCATCCTGATGGGGGTCTATTGCGCGCTCAGGCGCGAGACCTGGCTCGCCAAGGTGTTCCTGGCGATCTCGCTCGTCGGCATCAGCCTGCCGACCTTCCTCATCGGCATCCTGCTGATCTTCCTGTTCTCCGTGACCCTGGGCTGGCTGCCCTCCTTCGGGCGGGGCGACACGGTGCGCCTCGGCTGGTGGACGACCGGATTCCTCACGGCCTCGGGCCTGCGCGCCCTCATCCTGCCCTCCGTCACCCTGGGGCTGTTCCAGATGACCCTGATCATGCGGCTCGTGCGCGCCGAGATGCTGGAGGTGCTGCGCACCGACTACATCCGCTTTGCCCGCGCGCGCGGGCTGACCACCCGCTCCATCCATCTCGGCCACGCCCTGAAGAACACCCTGGTGCCGGTCATCACCATCGCGGGGCTCCAACTCGGCTCGGTCATCGCCTTCTCGATCATCACCGAGACGGTGTTCCAGTGGCCCGGCATGGGGCTGCTCTTCGTCCAGGCGGTCCAGAACGTCGATATCCCCATCATGGCCGCCTACCTGCTGCTGGTGGCCGCCATCTTCGTCGTCATCAACCTCGTGGTGGACGTGCTCTACACCATCGTCGATCCCCGCCTGCGCCTCTCCACGGGGCGCAGCGCATGAAGGCGTCCACGCAGGACATCCTGCCCGCCCCGAAGCGCTCGGCCCTTGCCCGCTTCCGCGATTCCGACCTCTATGCCAGCTTCCGGCGCTCGAAGCTGGCGATGGGGGCCTTCGCGGTGACCCTCCTGTTCTTCCTCCTCGCGGTGGCGGCCCCCTGGATCTCGCCGCAGAACCCCTACGATCCGGCGCAGCTCGAGCTGATGAATTCCAGCCTGCCGCCGCTCTGGTACGCGGACGGCGTCTCGCCCTTCGCCCTCGGCACCGACGACCAGGGCCGCGACGTGCTCTCGGCGGTATTCTACGGCCTGCGGCTCTCCCTCGTGGTCGGACTCCTCGGCGTAGTGGTCTCGGGCTTCCTCGGCATCCTGCTCGGGCTGGTGGCGGGCTATTTCGGCGGCGTCATCGATACGCTGATCATGCGCGTCGCCGACGTGCAGCTCACCTTCCCGGCCATCCTGATCGCGCTCGTGGTGGACGGCGTCGCCAAGGCGGCCCTCGGCAGCCAGATGGACGCGAACGCCGCCATCGGCCTCATCGTTCTGTCCATCGGCCTGTCGTTCTGGGTGCAGTACGCCCGCACCGTGCGCTCCTCAGTGCTGGTCGAGAAGAACAAGGACTATGTTCAGGCCGGGCGGCTCATCGGCCTGTCCTCGCCGGTGATCATGGTGCGCCACGTCCTGCCCAACGTGCTCGGGCCGGTCTTCGTCATCGCCACGATCAATCTCGCGCTCGCCATCATCACCGAGGCGACGCTGTCCTTCCTCGGCACCGGCCTGCCCGATTCGATGCCGTCGCTGGGCACCCTGATCCGCACCGGCAACCGCTTCCTGTTCTCCGGCGAGTGGTGGATCGTCGCCTTTCCGGGCCTGGCGCTCGCCGGCCTCGTGCTGGCGATCAATCTGCTGGGCGACTGGCTGCGCGACGCCCTGAACCCCAGATTGCAGTGACAGGGTCGCCATGACAGAGCCCGTCCTCTCGGTCCGCAACCTGCGCGTCGCCTTCGCGGGCCGGCGCGGCACCCTGACCGCCATCGACGACGTCTCCTTCGACATCGCGCGGGGCGAGATCCTCGGCGTCGTCGGGGAATCCGGCGCCGGCAAATCCGTCACCGGCTCCGCCGTCATCGGCCTCATCGACCCGCCCGGCGGCATCGTCGGCGGGCAGATCCTCCTGAAGGGCGAGCGCATCGACGACCTGTCCCCCGAGGCCATGCGGCGCATCCGGGGCCGGCGCATCGGCATGATCTTCCAGGACCCGCTGACCAGCCTCAACCCGCTCTACCGGGTCGGCCGGCAGATCGTGGAGACCATCCGCACCCACACCGACCTTTCGGAGAAGGCCGCCCGCCGGCGCGCCATCGACCTCCTGGCGGAGGTCGGCATCCCGGCGCCCGAACGGAGGATCGACGGATACCCGCACGAATTCTCGGGCGGCATGCGCCAGCGCGTGGTGATCGCCCTGGCGCTGGCCGCCGAGCCGGAACTCATCATCGCGGACGAGCCGACGACGGCGCTCGACGTCTCGGTCCAGGCTCAGATCATCGCGCTGCTGAAGCGCCTCGGCACCGAGCGCGGCACCGCCGTGATGCTGGTGACCCACGACATGGGCGTGATCGCCGAGGCCGCCGACCGCGTGGCGGTGATGTATTCCGGGCGCATCGCCGAGATCGGTCCCGTGCGCGACGTGGTGCAGAACCCCCTCCACCCCTACGCCAAGGGCCTGATGGGGGCGATCCCGACCCTGGCGCAGGAGACCGACCGGCTGGCGCAGATCCCGGGGTCGATGCCGCGCCTCTCGAACATTCCGAAGGGCTGCGCCTTCAACCCGCGCTGCCCATCGGCCTTCACGCGCTGCGTGGTCGAGCGGCCCGACCCGATCCCGGTCGGCGCCCACCGCGTCGCCTGCCACCTCTACGACCGTTCGGAGGCCTCCGCCGCATGAACGCGCCCGTGATGCCCCTGCCCGAGACGGACACCCGGCCCTCCGACACGCCCTATGTGGCGATCCAGGGCCTGCGCCGCACCTTCGACGTCTCGCGCCCCTGGCTGAGCCGCGTCATCGAGCGCCAGCCGAAGCAGATCCTGCGCGCGGTCGACGGCGTCAGCTTCAGCATCCGCCGGGGCGAGACCTTCGCGCTCGTCGGCGAATCCGGTTCGGGCAAATCGACCGTGGCCCGCATGGTCGTGGGACTGCTTGCCCCGACCGAGGGCGATGTCCGCATCACCGGCGTCTCGATGACCGACCCGCGCGAGGCGGCGGCGCGCCGGCGCCTGCGCCGCCGCATCCAGATGATCTTCCAGGACCCCTACGCCTCGATGAACCCGCGCTGGCGGGTCCGGAAGATCGTCGCCGAGCCGATCCGGGCCTTCAACCTGCTGCACGGCGAGGCGGCCATCGGCAGCCGGGTCGGCGAACTCCTCGGCCTCGTCGGCCTGCATCCCGACGACGGCGTGAAATACCCGCACGCGTTCTCCGGCGGCCAGCGCCAGCGCATCGCCATCGCCCGCGCGCTGGCCTCCGAGGCCGAGTTCCTGGTGGGCGACGAGCCGACCTCGGCCCTCGACGTCTCGGTCCAGGCCCAGATCCTCAACCTGATGCGCGACCTTCAGGACCGGCTCGGCCTGACCTACCTGTTCATCAGCCACAACCTCGCCGTCGTCCGTCACATGGCGAACCGCATCGGCGTGATGTACCTGGGACGCGTGGTCGAGATCGCAGACGGACGGGAACTCTTCCGTGCTCCGAAACATCCCTACACGCGCATGCTGCTCGATGCGGTGCCGGATATCGGCCTCACCGGACGCAAGCGCATCCCGGTCTCCGGCGAGATCCCGAACCCGATCGATCCTCCCTCGGGCTGCGCCTTCAACCCGCGCTGCCCCTTCGCGAACGAGCGCTGCCGCGCGGAAGTCCCCGCCCTCCTCGAGGGCGTGGCCTGCCATGCCTTCCAGGAGCGGCGCCTGCCGGTCTGAGGGCGAGCGGTCCGCGCGTTAGGTGTTCCAGAGCGAGCGCATGAGCACAGACCCATCCATCGCCGCGGCCGTGCCGCCGTCGACGGGCGAGGACGCGACCACGGACATCCTCGACCTCAGCGCCGTCGACCTCTCGGCCGCGATCCACGCCCGCCGCGTCTCCTGCGTCGAGGTCATGACGGCATATCTCGACCAGATCGAGCGGCTCAATCCGGTGGTCAACGCCATCGTGGCCCTGCGCGAGCGCACCGACCTCCTGAGCGCCGCCGAGGAGCGGGACGCGCAGGCCGCGCGCGGCGAGTTCCTCGGGCCCCTGCACGGCGTCCCCCTGGCGGTGAAGGATATCGATGCGGTCAAGGGCCTGCCCTTCACGCAAGGGTCGCCGATCTTCCGCGACCGGATCGCGGCCGCCGATTCCATCATGGTCAAGCGCTTGCGCAGGAGCGGCGCGATCCTCGTCGGCAAGACCAACATGCCGGAATTCGGTCTCGGGTCGCAGACCTTCAATCCGGTCTACGGCGCCACCCGGAACGCCTACGATCCGACCAAGACCTCGGGGGGATCGAGCGGCGGCGCGGCCGTGGCGGTGGCCCTGCGCATGCAAGCCGTCGCCGATGGCAGCGACCATGCCGGATCGCTGCGCAACCCGCCCGCCTTCAACAACCTCTTCGGCCTGCGCATCGGTTACGGCCGCATCCCGATCGAGACCAAGGACGCCTTCACCCCCGGCCTCGGGGTCGCGGGCGGGATCGGGCGCTCTCCGGCCGATATCGGCCTGCTGCTCTCGGTGCAGGCCGGCTACGACGCGCGGGTGCCCTACTCGAACACGCAGGACCCGGCGATCTTCGCCGAGGACCTGAAGCGGGACTTCACGGGCGCGCGCATCGCCTGGTTGGACGATCTCGGCGGCCACATCCCCTTCGAGCCGGGCGTGCTCGACCTCGATCGTAACGCGCTGCCCGCCTTCGAGGCGCTGGGGGCCCGGGTCGAGTGGGACCGGCCGCGCTTCGACATGGGCAAGGTCTGGCGCGACTGGCTCACCCTGCGGGCCTGGATGACCGCCTCCAACCTGCGGCCCCTCTACGATGAGCCGGCCTATCGCGCCCTCCTGAAACCCGAGGCGGTCTGGGAGGTCGAACGGGGGCTGGCGCTCAACGCCGATCAGGTCACCGCCGCGCAGGAGGGCCGCACCGCCTGGTACGAGGCCGTGCGCCGCTTCCAGGAACGCTACGACTTCCTCGTCATGCCCTCGACGCAGGTGTTCCCCTTCGACGTCGCGGAGCGCTGGCCGACCTCCGTGGGCGGCCGGGCCATGGGCACCTACCATCGCTGGATGGAGGTGGTGATTCCCGTCACCATGAGCGGCCTTCCGGCTCTGAACGTCCCGGCGGGGTTCGATCCCGCCGGGCGCCCGTCCGGCATCCAGATCGTCGGCCCCAACAACGGCGAGCGCGCCTGCCTGCAACTCGGCGCCGCCTACGATGCCGCGACGAACTGGGTGCGCCGGCGCAAGCCCGCCCTGCTCGACCCGTCCTGATGTCCGGAAGGCCCCGATGACCGACCAACCCGGCCCGCATCACGGCCGCTACCCCTACAGCGCCCTGCCCGACCGGCCCGTCTACGACTGGCCCGGGGGCAAGCGTCTCGCGGTCTATCTCGGGCTGAACCTCGAGGGCTTCGATTTCGGACGCGGCCTCGGCGCCGAACTCGCTCCCGGCGTTCCGCAACCGGACGTGCTGAACTACGCCTGGCGCGATTGGGGCAACCGCATCGGCGCCTGGCGCATCAAGGAGACGCTCGACACGCTGGGCCTTCCCGCCAGCGTCATCGTCAACAGCCGGCTCTACGCCGATTGCCCCGGCCTGATCGAGGCCTTCCGGGCACGCGGCGACGAGATCGTCGGGCATGGCCGCACCAATTCGGAGCGCCAGGGTGATCTCGACGAGGCCGGGGAGCGCGCCCTCATCGCGCAGGCCACCGCGGCGTTGACCGAACGGGAGGGCAAGGCGCCCGCCGGTTGGCTCGGACCCTGGATCTCCCAGAGCCGGACCACGCCCGATCTCCTGGCGGAGGCGGGCTACCGCTACCTGCTCGACTGGTGCCACGACGACCAGCCGACCTGGTTCGCGACGCGGAAGGGCGGCCGCATCCTCGCGATCCCCTATCCCCAGGAACTCAACGACATCCCCGCCATCGTGGCCCGCAAGGACACCGGACCGCAATTCGCCGAAGCCCTGGTCGAGGCGTTCGACGAGATGCTGGAGCAGTCCCGCACCGCGCCCCTGGTCATGGGCATCGCGCTGCACCCCTATATCGTCGGGCAGCCGCACCGCCTTCGCCCCCTGCGCAGGGCCCTCGCCCATATCGCCGCCCGCCGCGACGACATCTGGCTGACCACGGCCGGCGGCATCGCCGCGTTCACCGAGGCGAGCGGCACGGCGGTGTGAGACGGTCTCGCTCAGCCCGCGCGGCGCCCGAGCGAAGTCCAAATCCGCTATCCCGAAGGGATCGATCGGATTTGGTGTAAGGCCGGGGCGGCTCCGGCCCTCGTTCAGGCAGCGATCAGGGAACCCCGGCTAGAAAAGCGGCTCGCGATCGCCGCGCCGTCACACGAGCCCGTCATGCACGCCGATGCCTTCCTCGCCGCCGCCGAACGCCTGCCGGTGGTCGATCTCGATACGCTCACGGGCGGTGCGGGGCTCGTCGTCGTGGCGCCGCATCCCGACGACGAGAGTCTCGGCTGCGGCGGCGTGATGGCGGAAGCCCGTGCCCGTGGGCAGACGGTCGAGGTCGTGATCGTCAGCGACGGCTGCGGCTCGCACACACACTCGGCCCTGTACCCGCCCGACAAGCTGCGGACGCTTCGCGAGCAGGAGACCCGCGACGCCGTCGAGGCCCTCGGCGTGCCGGCTGAGTGCGTGACGTTCCTGCGCCTGCCCGATGCCGGCGTTCCGCGTTCGGGCCCGACCGCCGAGGCGGCCGCCGCCCGGATCGTCGACATCGCCAAGCGCGCCGGCGCTGGCGCGGTCTGCGTGACCTGGGGGCACGACCCGCATTGCGACCATCAGGCCGCTGCCGCCATCGTCACGCTGGCGCGAGGCCGGCTCGGCAGGATCCGCAGCTTCGCCTATCCGGTCTGGGGCTGGACCCTGCCGGAGGGCACCGAGGTCGGGGACGCGCCGACAGGATACCGGATCGATGTCGGCGTTCACCGGGCGGCCAAGGCCCAGGCCGTCGCCGCTCACCGATCGCAGACGACGGACCTCATCGCCGACGATCCCGCCGGCTTCCGGCTGGAGGCGGCGATGATCGAGCGCTTCCTCGGCCGTCACGAGATCTTCATCGCCATGGACCCGTCCGCCTCGTGATCGCCGGAACCACCGTCATCACCCTGAACAAGGGCCGGGACGCGCATCTGGCGCGCCTCCTCGAAGGTCTCGCGCGCGGTCCTCACCCGGAGGATTGCATCGTGGTCGAGATGGGGGCCGAGCCTGCGCCACTGACGGAGCTCGGGTTTCCGATCCGCCGCGTCGTGCTCGATGCTCCGGGCCTGCCGCTGGCGCGGGCCCGCAACGCGGGCCGGCGGGCGGCGACCACCGAGCACCTGATCTTCCTCGACGTCGATTGCATCCCCTCCGCCGATCTCGTGCCGCGGCTGAGCGCCGACCTGGAAGAGGCCGATGGCCTGATCTGCTGCGAGATCCGCTACCTGCCCGCCGGTGCCGTCGCGGATGGCTGGACGGAATCCGGCCTGCGCGCGGCCGGCCATCCGCACCCCGTGCGCCACTTCCCCGAGAGCGGACGCGAACGCTCGGGGAATGCCGGCCTGTTCTGGTCCCTGGCCTTCGGCGTGCGCGCGACGACCTTCGACCGTCTCGGCGGTTTCGACGAGGGCTTCGACGGCTATGGGGCCGAGGACACCGATCTCGCCTTTCGAGCAGACGCGCTCGGTGTTCCGGTGCTCTTCACCGCCGGGGGCCGGGCCTTCCACCAGCACCACCTCGCCTGCGACCCGCCGCTGCAGCACTTCACCGACATCGTCCGCAACGCAGAGCGCTTCCATGGCCGCCATGGGATCTGGCCGATGGATGGCTGGCTCGACGCCTTCGCGGCGCGGGGCCTGATCGGCCCGGACTGGCGCACGACCCTCTCCGTCCTGCGCCAGCCGACGACGGAGGAGATCGCGGCCACGCGGGTACCCGCCGACCGCCCGTTCTAAGGTCGCTTCAGGCGCGGCGTGCCTCGGCCCGGTCGGCGACGTCGCCGATGAGCCGGGCCGCCCGAGCGACGGCGCCGGGCTCCGCGAGGGCCCCGATGCGCGCCGGGTCGAGCCGCAATCCGGCGGCGATCAGGGCCGGCCATTCGGACCCTCGCGGCCAGGCCGGGCAGTGGATCGCAGCGGCCATCGCCGCCAGGGCCTCGGCCTTGGCGACCTGTTCGTCGAAGGCACGCGGCTCGGGCAGGCAGAGGAAGCGCTTGGCCAGGGCCGCCACCGTCGAGACCACGCCGTCGCCACCGGCTCCCACCACCAGGGCGGCCCGCGCGAGGAACGCGGCCGGATCGGCGACCCACCCGTAAAGGGTGAGATTCGCGGGCAGATCGGCGGCGACGCCCTCGACCGGTCCAAGGACGTGCCAGTGCCGCTCCGGAACCGCGCGGGCCGCATCGGCAAGGTCGGTGATCCGGCCTCCCTCGCCGCCCCGCCCGTAGACGACGACGATCGAGCCGTCGTCCGAGACGGGGGTCGCGACGGTCCCGGGCGCCAGCATGCCGGCATAGAGGGTCTTTGCCCGAACCCAGTCCGGCGTTCCGGCCGCCTCGAGTTCGGGAGAGAAGAACGCCAGGACCGCCTCGGCGCTTCGGAAAGCCTCGCAATGGGGCGTGTCGGTGCGGTTGCCGGACAGGCGCACCACCAGGGTCGGCACCGACATCAGGCGCGCGAAGAGGGCGATCTCCACCGAGACGTCGACGACGATCAGCGCCGGGTCGGCCTCGACGATCCAGGCCGCGAGACGGCCCATGCGCGCGCGCACGTTGTCCGCGCCGACCGGCGCGTAGTGGAACGCCTCCGGGCGCGCGGAGGCGCCATCCCGTCCGTCGAAGCGTGCGAGCAGACGATCGTCGGGCAGGTCGAGGGTGGGCGCGCGTGCGCCACGCGTGTCGAGATCCGCCAGCGTTCCGATCAGCGTCACCGGGCGGTCCAGGGCCTCCGCGATGAGGTTCGCCCGCTGCCAGTGCCCGGCGCCCTGATGATGGACATAGTAGCCGATGGGCCGGCGGCTCATGCGACGCGCGCCATCCCGGCCTCGGCGAGCATGGCGTGCAACCCTGCCAGGGCCTCCTCCAGCGGCACCGCCACCGCCTCCGGGATTCCCTCGCCGACCCGCGCCTCGACGCGCTCGACCAGGGCGATCGCGTTCGGGCAATGCGTCGGGGCGACGGCGGCGATATCGGCCGGCGAGAGGCCGAGGGCCCGCAAGGCCGCCTCGGGTCCGGCCGGATCGGTCAGCGTCGCGGCGATCGCGCGACGGCGCTCGATCAGGCTGCGCCAATGCCGGGCCGATGGCAGCCGATAGGCCTCCGTGCCGGCAGCGACGCGCGCCCGGCGCACCATCTCGGTCGCCATCCCGCCCTGGACCCGGCCGATGCCGCGATCCGAGACCAGGATCGAGACGTGGGGGCAGTGACGCACGCGGCCGCCATGCCAGCGCACGCGCGAGACCAGCGCGTTGTCCTCGCCGCAGGGCAGCATCGGCAGGCCGCCGACCCGCTGATAGAGATCGGCCCGCAGGCACAGGCTGGCGGCGACGTGATCGCCGTGGCGCGGAGCGGGATCATGCGCCGGCGGATCGAATGCCTCCTCCAGGTCGCGCACCGCCGACCAGTATTCCTCGATCCGATCGTGAAGCGCGCGGATCGCCGGGTTGTCCGCGCGCTCGTCGCCCTGCAGGCGCAGGCGACCGCCGACGAGCTCGCTCCCGCGCAGGGCGCGAAGGTTGGCGCGCACCCAATCCGGTGGCGTGATCGCGTCCGCATCGGTGCTGAGCAGGACGCCGTCGGCGACGCCGTCCTCGGCCAGCCACGCGACGCCGGCATCGAGCGCCCGGCGTCGCGCCGTCCCCACATGCGCGTCCGGAGGCGCGATCGTCGCCTCGACGATGCGCAGATCGAGATGAGGGACAACGCCGTCGCTCCGCATCGCGCGCAGGGTGGCGGCGGTGGCGTCGGTGCAGTTGTTGGCGAGCACCAGGACGCGCAGACGCGCCCCGTCACCGTAACCGTCCTGCCGGTCGAGCGAGCGGATGAGGCGGGGCAGCGCCTCCGCCTCGTTGCGGGCCGGGACGCAGACCACCGCCCGGCCGAGGGACAGGTCCATCTCAGGCATTGATGACGCGTGCCGTGATGGCTGCGCGAGCGGCCCGCTGAAGCTCCATGTCGTAGAGCTGCTCGTACCGGTCGGTCATCGTGCTGGCATCGAAGAGATGCTCGGCCCGGCGACGGCAATCGGCCCGGTCGAGGCGGATGGCCTGGGTCACGGCCCGACCGAGATCGGCGACGTCGTCGGCATCCGCCAGCACGCCCGAGGCGGCATCGAGGATGTCGGGGATCGCACCCCGCCGGAAGGCGGCGACGGGCGTGCCGCAGGCGAGGAACTCGGCGAGCACGAGGCCGAACGGCTCCTCCCACCGCGGCGTACACAGGGCGACATGCGCCTCGCCGACCCGGGCCGCGAGGTCGTCGTGCCCCAGATGTCCGAGATAGGTGATGTCATCGCCGAGCCGCGGCGCGATCTCGGCGTCCCAATAGGCGGGGTTCGAACGGGGACCGGCGAATTTCAGCGGCAGTCCTGCGGCGCGGGCGGCATCGATGGCGAGGTGCGGACCCTTCTCGGGGACGAGGCGACCCATCCAGATGGCGTGCGGTGCTCCCTTCGGCGCAGCGGAGTAGCGGAAGGCATCGAGATCGATCCCGTTGCCGATGACCTGCGGCTCACCGAGCAGGTCGCGCCATTCCCGTGCCAGGGAGGGCGACACCGCCGCGAAGGTCATGTCGCGGGCGCGGGCTCGGACGCCGCGCACGAACGGCTCGAAGGGCGGCGTGTGAAGGGCCGTCACCATCGGAACGGCCAGTTCGCCCGCCCGCAGCAGCGGAAGGAAGTGCAGGCTGTTGTTGTGGACGAAATCGTAGCCGCCGGCCACGACCGCATCCATGATCCGCACGTAGGCGGCGTGCTCGGCGGCATCGATCCGGGCTTCCGAAACGTCGTCGAAGGCACAGCCCGTCGGAGGACAGACCGAGACGAGATCGAAATGTCCACGTGACCCCTCCGAAGCATAGAGGGTGACGGAATGCCCGCGCGCCTGGAGCGCCGATGCGAGCAGATGCGTGTGCATCTCCAACCCCCCCGAGAACGGCTGAGCGATCGGGAACTTGAGGTGCGCGATGATGGCGATCTTCACGGGATGCGGATCACGGACGTTCGAGGGCGGGAGGCACCGGATTGCAGGAAGCCGGACCATCGGAGCCGGTATCGCGGGGATGCCGGCGATGGAGAGGAAGCCATCCCGATCCACAACGTAACGTGAACACGCGGGCGGAAAAAGGCGGCTGGTGTACCAGAGACACGATCCTGTTCGTCGCAGGTGCGGTGTCGAGCCGGCGTGCCGACCCCCGGGGCAGGAGGATCATCGTCTCCGACGGACGAGGTCATCCGCGCGCAGTCAAGGCCATGGTCTCATTGCGCCGCAACATCGAATGCGCAGTCCTCATCGGCGTCGGTGTCAATGCAGGCCGATGGCCCGCAAGTCTCGCTGGCGCCCAGCATCAGGAACCAAGGCAATCACGCGACGTTGAGAGCCCGATAAGAATCACGTCTGCGACGAACAAGTCTGGAGATCACATGTCCCGCCTGACGACACTCGCCGGTACGGCCTTCATCCTCGGTCTGTCGGCGACCACCGCCTTCGCGGCCCCGTGCAGCACCGGCTCCACGGGCCAGAACCCGAGCCAAGCCGACAAGTCCTCGAAGGTCGAGCCCGGCTCGACCGGGAACGTCACGCCGGGCGCCAAGGCCGAGTCGCCCGGCACCGTCGGCGCCCTGAACGGTGTCGGCACCGACCGCGCGACGTCGCCCAGCGATGTGGCCAAGCAAACCGAGGGTAAGCCGACGGCCGCGCAGAAGGCCGAAGGCTGCTGAACCCTCCGATACTCGGCCGGGCGGACAGGTGACGCGTCGCGGAGCGAGGTGGATGACGTGAAGGACGCGCGGACCGCGACGGGCGAAAGCTCCGCGGTCCGCGCTCGCGTGACGGACGAACGATCGCGGGGGCGACGTCATCTCCCGCTCCACCCCGTCGAACAGACACCTCCGAACCACAGATCGTCCGCGAACGACGGGAATTGCGGCGAATTCACCTCGGCGTTTTTATCCGACTTTCTTGCACGTTCGGCAGCTGACTTCCACACCGAGTGAGGCACAAGCAATACTCTCCCGCGAAAATCTAACCTTGATGTCGGCGCGCCAGAATTTATTGTTGCGTCGACAGCGGCTCGGATAAACGACTTGTTTTCGATTTCGGCGCATAACGCGGCGTGGGAGGAACAAAGCCGTTATGCGACAGGGCGCGATCTATCTGCTGACCGACCGTCCCGATCGGAGCGCCGCCCTCGAGACGCTGATCAAGGCGATCGGGCAGTGCAAGGTCGTCGGCAGCAGCGAGGAGGCCGTCGGCTATACCAAGCCCTGCGCGATCGTATCGGATCTGACCCTGACCCGTCGTGAAGCGGTCAGTCGGTTGCGTGCCTTCATTCCTCATGGAAAGGCGGCCGAGATTCCGCTCATCTGCCTGCTGCGCTCGACGTCGGATCGCGATCTGCGCCTTGCGCGCGATCTCGGCGCCACCGTCTGCTTCCCGGCCTACACGGCGCCGCACATCGTCGTGAACGCGCTGCTCGACCAGATCGGCCCGGACGAATCCGACCCGAAGATCCTGCCGGTCGTGCAGGGAGTCACCCGCGCGACGGAAGTGCTCACGGGTCTCTTCGATGGTGTTCGGGACGGGGGCACGATCGCCCTCCCGCAGCTCGATGCCAGCCTCGACCCGATCCTCTCGGCCGTGCGCGAAGGCGGCTTGAACCGCTGGTTGGAAACCGTCTGGACGCACGATGACGCCACCTACCAGCACTGCCTGCTGGTGGCCGGCGTGGCGGCGCAGTTCGTTCTGCATCTCGGCTTTCGCACGGAGGACCGCGAGCACTTCGTGCGCTCCGCCCTGTTGCACGACGTAGGCAAAGCCAGGATTCCCCGCGAGATCCTGAACAAGCCCGGCCGCTTGGACGCCGACGAGACGACGATCATGCGCCAGCATCCCGTGATCGGCTACGAGATCCTGCGCGACAGCGGATGCGATGCCACGACCCTCGGCGCCGTTCGTCACCACCACGAGATGCTGGACGGATCGGGCTATCCGGATGGGCTCGTGGGCGCCGAGATCAGCGACACCGTCCGCCTCCTGACGATCTGCGACATCTACGCGGCGCTCACCGAACGGCGGTCCTACAAGCCGCCGATGCCGCCCCGCGATGCCATGGCGATCCTCGAAAGTATGCAGGGCAAGCTCGAGATGCGCCTCGTGCAGCGCTTCGGCGACGCGATGCTCGCCTCCTGATCGGCGGAGGATTCGCGACCGGACGGACCGGCACGGGACATCGACGGCATCGCTGCAAGCCGTATCCCGATCCGCCGCTCCGCCCGTGTCGCTTCTACCGCGAGCGGCCGCTATTCGGCGGCGTCGAGGCGCGGCCGCTCGATCGCGGTGCGCTCGCGCTTGACCAGCTCGGCGGTCAGGAAGGCCACTTCCAGGGCCTGCTCCGCGTTCAGGCGGGGATCGCAGTAGGTGTGGTAGCGGTCGCGCAGATCGTCGGCCGTCAACGCCCGGGCGCCGCCCGTGCATTCGGTGACGTCCTTGCCGGTCATCTCAAGATGGATGCCGCCCGCGACGGTCCCCTCGGCGCGATGGACGCCGAAGAAGCCTTCGATCTCCTGCATCACCCGCTCGAACGGACGCGTCTTGTATCCGCCGGCCGAGATGGTGTTGCCGTGCATGGGATCGCAGACCCAGACCACGTTGCGCCCTTCCCGCTCCACGGCCCGGATCAAGGCCGGCAGATGCTCGCCGACCTTGTCCGCGCCGAAGCGGCAGATCAGCGTCAGGCGCCCGGCCTCGTTGGCGGGGTTGAGCTGGTCCACGAGCCGGATCAGGCCCTCGGCCGTCATCGACGGTCCGCATTTCAGGCCGATCGGGTTCTTGATGCCGCGCGCATATTCCACGTGCGCGTGGTCCGGCTGACGCGTGCGATCACCGATCCACAGCATGTGCCCCGAGGTGGCGTACCAGTCGCCGCTGGTGGAATCGACGCGGGTCAGCGCCTCCTCGTAGCCCAGCAGAAGGGCCTCGTGGCTGGTGTAGAAATCCGTGGTGCGGACTTCCTGGTGCGTCTCGGGGTTGATGCCGATGGCCCGCATGAAGTCCAGGGTTTCGGTCATCCGTTCGGCGCAATCGGCGTAGCGCGAGGATTGCGGCGAATCCTTCACGAAGCTCAGCATCCAGCGGTGCGAGTTCTCGAGGTTCGCATAGCCGCCGGTGGCGAAGGCGCGCAGCAGGTTCAGCGTCGCCGCCGACTGGCGGTACGCCTCCAGCTGCCGGCGCGGATCGGGCACGCGCGCCTCTTCCGTGAAGCTGAGCCCGTTGACGATGTCGCCCCGGTAGCTCGGCAGGCTCACGCCCTCCAGCGTCTCGGTCGGCGAGGAGCGCGGCTTGGCGAACTGACCGGCGATGCGGCCGACCTTCACCACGGGTGAACCGCCCGCGAAGGTGAGGACTAGTGCCATCTGCAGGAAGACGCGGAAGAAATCGCGGATGTTGTCGGCCGAATGTTCGTCGAAGCTCTCGGCGCAGTCGCCGCCCTGAAGCAGGAACGCCTCGCCCGTGGAGACACGGGCCAGGGCGGACTTCAACTTGCGCGCCTCGCCTGCAAAAACGAGCGGCGGGAAGCTCGCCAGTTGCGATTCGACGGACTCGAGGGCGGCGGCATCCGGATAGGCCGGGACCTGCTGGATCGGCAGGTTACGCCAGGTCTTCGGTGTCCAACGCTCGGCCATAATCGTCTCCGTTCCGCCTTTCGGTCGGGTCCGCGCGGCGGAAAGCGCCGCGGAGAGCGGGGCTTATAGAGCGGTTCTCACGCGGAGGCGAGGGAAAGCGCGGACGCGGCTGCCATTCCCGGTGCGCGCGGCGCACTGGATTGGCGTGGGGCGGGACGATCACCCGACCAGAACATCGGTCGGAGCCCGTCCACGTCGCCCGAGTGAGACCGTCTCCGCTTCGATCGAGCAGAGACAGTATCACTCCCCGGCCGGATCGCCGTCCTCGATGGCGATCCCGTGCTCCGAGAGAATCCAGAAGATGGCTTCGAGGTCCTCGGCCGTGACGTCGCGCGGCGGGAGGGCCTCCTCCAGGTCCTCGTAGGTCAGGCGACGCTGGCGCTGCGCCTCGGCCTTCGCCAGCAGGAGGTCGACGGTCCGGCGCATGTCCTCTGACAACCCGCCATGGCCGCGTGGCCCCTCCTCTCCGGCCGGATGCAGCGCCTCGGCGAGCATGCGGTCGATGATGGCCTGGCGCCGGTCATGCGCGTCGTCGAAGCGTTCCATGCAGCGATTATGGGTCGCCGAAGCTGGCCGTCGAGGGAGTGGCACCGGAAAAACCGGCCCGGCGTCAATCCGCGACCGCGAGCGGCCCCCCCTTCCGGATGCGCACCGGGATCGCCTTGGCGGCCGGTGTCTTGGCCTGCGCGTCGTAGTGCCAGAGGGGGATCAGGGCATTGAGCTCCGGGTAGTAGCCGCCGACATTGCCCGCGGGAATGCCATACTTGATCACGCGCAGGCCTCGGACCTCGCGGACGAATTCGTCCTTCGCCTCCGTCACGAGGTCGACATCCTCGCCATCGGACAGGGCGAGCCGCTCCATGTCGTCGCCGTTCATGAACAGCACCATGCGGGTACCCTTCACGCCTCGGAAGCGATCGTCGTAACCGTAGACCGTGGTGTTGAATTGGTCGTTCGATCGCAGGGTGATGAGGTCGAGCACGTCGCGCCGGTCGCTTCCCATGTCGGGGTCGGCTTCGAGGCCGCCCGGCACCGTGAAATTCGCCTTGCCCGTCTCGGTCTCCCACTTGCGGTCGCGGGCCGCCAGCGGCTTGTGCAGCCCGCCCGGATCGAACATCCGCCCGTTCAGGTCATGGAACACGGTCGGATAGGTCGCCTCGATCGCGTCGCGGACCTTGGCGTAGTCACCGACCCAGGCGTCCCAGTCGACCTTCGGATTGGGGGGAAGCAGGCTCTTGGCGATCTCGGCCACGATCCAGGGCTCGGATCGCACGGCCTCGCTCACCGGCTTGGTCTGGCCACACGAGCCGTGGAAGCAGGAGGTCGAATCCTCCATCGAGACCGCCTGGGGACCGCTGGCCTGGACGTCGACCTCGATCCGGCCGAGACAGGGCAGGATGTAGGCGACCTCGCCGTGGACGAGGTGCGAGCGGTTGAGCTTGGTCGAGATCTGGACCGAGAGGCGTAAAGATCGCCAGGCCTCCTCCATCCGCACCGTGTCGGGCACCGCCCGGACGAAGTTGCCGCCGAGCCCCACGAAGGCTTTGACCTCGCCGGCGACGATGCCCTCACAGGCTTCCACGGTGTTGAGGCCCTTCTCGCGCGGGGGCTCGAATCCGTAGAGGTCCTTCAACGTGTCGAGGGGAGCGAGTTCCGGTTTCTCCGTGATGCCGACCGTGCGCTGGCCCTGCACGTTGGAATGCCCGCGCACCGGGCAGAGGCCGGCGCCGGGGCGGCCGACATTGCCGCGCAGCAGCATCAGGTTGACGAGCATCTGCACGCCCTCGGTGCCGCGACGATGCTGCGTCAGGCCCATGCCGTAGACGGCGATCACCGAGCGGGCGCGGGCATAGACCGTCGCTGCCTCCTCCAGCGCCTCGCGGGTCAGGCCGGAACGCGCCTCGATGGCCGGCCAGCCCTGCCCGTCGCAATAGGTGACGAAATCCCGGAAGCCGTGCGTGTGCTCGGCGATGAAATCGACGTCGAGGATGCGAGGTCGGCAGACTTCCGTCGCTTCGCGGTCGGCGGCGATGAGCACCTTGCACATGCCGGTGATCGCCGCGATGTCGCCGCCCGCCTTGACCTGATGATACTGCGTCGAGATCTCGGTGGAGCTTCGCGTGAGCATCTCGGTGGGCGATTGCGGGTTGGTGAAACGCTCGAGTCCGCGCTCTCTCAAGGGGTTGAAGGTGATGATCGGAACCCGCCGCTTGCGGGCATCCTGCAGCGGATGAAGCATCCGCGGCGCGTTGGAGCCGACATTCTGGCCGAAGAACAGGATCAGGTCGGTCGATTCGAAGTCTTCCAGGATCGTGGTGCCGACCGGACTGCCGATCGAGGCTTTGAGGCCGACCGAGGTCGGCTCGTGGCACATGTTCGACGAATCGGGGAGATTGTTGGTGCCGTGCATGCGCGCCATCAGGGCGTACATGTACGAGGTCTCCAGGGAGGCCCGACCGGAGGTGTAGTAGATCACCGAATTCGGATCGAGGGCGCGCAGTTCACGCCCGATCTCTGCGCAGGCGTCTTCCCACGAGACGGAAACGTAGCGGTCGGTGGCGGGGTCGTAGCGCATCGGATGGGTCAGGCGGCCCTTCTCCTCCAGCGCGTAGTCGGTCCAGCCCAGCAGTTCCGTCACCGAGTGGCGGGCGAAGAAGTCGGGTCCGACCCGCTTGGCGGTCTGCTCCCAGACCGTCGCCTTGGCGCCGTTCTCGCAATATTCGAAGGTGCTGGGCTTGGCGGGCTTCGACCATGCGCAGGACACGCACATGAAGCCGCCAGGCTTGTTCTGCTTCATCAACAGGGCGGCGCCCGAGACCGGGATTTCTTCCCGCTTCAGGATTTCCGCGAGGGACCCCGCCGAGCCCCAGCCACCCGCGGGGCCGTCATAGGGTTCGATCTTCGGCTCGGCCATCGGCTCGGTCATGCGCGGGTCCCGACTTCATCGTGTGTCGGAAGGGCAATCGGGAGCGGGTGCACGGTGTTCCGGACTGCGACGGTTGGGCCGTCACAATCCGGAATCGGAGGTCTTCGGCCTCAGCGCGGCAGGATGCTCGCGCCCATCAGGGCTTCGTCGATCGAGCGGGCGGCCTGACGGCCCTCGCGGATCGCCCAGACCACGAGCGACTGCCCACGGCGCATGTCGCCGGCGGCATAGATCTTCTCGTTCGAGGTCCGGTAGTCGAGCTCGTTGGCGGTGACGTTGCCGCGCTTGTCCATGACGACGCCCGACTCTTCCAGGAGGCCCTTGCGCACCGAGCCGGCGAAGCCGATCGCCAGGAAGACGAGGTCGGCCGGGAGAACGAACTCGCCGCCCGGCACGGGCTGGCGCTTCTCGTCGACGCGGGTGCAGACCACGCCGGTGAGCTTGCCCTTCTTGCCCTCTAGACGAAGCGTCGCCGCCTGGAACTCGCGCTCGGCGCCCTCGGCCTGGCTGGATGAGGTCCGCATCTTCGTCGGCCAGTACGGCCAGACCGAGAGCTTGTCCTCGCGCTCGGGCGGACGCGGACGGATGTCGAGCTGCGTCACCGACAGGGCGCCCTGGCGGAACGAGGTCCCGACGCAATCCGAGGCGGTATCGCCGCCGCCGATCACCACGACGTTCTTGGCGGTCGCCAGGATCGGCGCCTCGCCGTTGCCCGGCATCGGCTCGGCCCCGACGCGGCGGTTCGACTGCACCAGGAACGGCATGGCGTAGTGCACGCCGGCCAGATCCTGACCCGGAAGCTGCGGATTGCGCGGATCCTCGGCGCCACCGGCGAACAGCACCGCGTCGAACTCCGCCGTGAGTTCGTTCAGCGGCTTGTTCACGCCGACATTGACGCCGTAATGGAAGCGCACGCCCTCGCCTTCCATCTGCTTCACGCGCCGGTCGATGTGGCGCTTCTCCATCTTGAAGTCGGGGATGCCGTAGCGGAGCAATCCGCCGGCCTTCGGCTCACGCTCGAAGACGTGGACCTCGTGGCCGACGCGGGCGAGCTGCTGCGCCGCCGCCATGCCGGCCGGGCCGGAGCCGATCACCGCGACCTTCTTACCGGTCTTGTGCTCAGCCGGCTCGGGCTTGACCCAGCCGTTGTTCCAGGCGCGATCCGCGATCGCCTGCTCGATGGTCTTGATCGCCACCGGCTGGTTCTCGAGGTTCAGCGTGCAGGCCTCCTCGCAGGGCGCGGGGCAGATGCGGCCGGTGAACTCGGGGAAGTTGTTGGTGGAGTGCAGGTTGCGCGCCGCCTCCTCCCAGTCGGACTGGTATACGAGCTCGTTCCAGTCCGGAATCTGGTTGTGGACCGGGCACCCGGTGTCGCCATGGCAGAACGGAATGCCGCAATCCATGCAGCGCGCCGCCTGCTTCTTGAGGTCGTGCTCGTCGAGCGGCAGCGTGAACTCGCGGAAGTGCCGCACGCGATCGGCGGCGAGCTGATACTTCTGCTCCTGCCGGTCGAATTCGAGGAAACCCGTGACCTTGCCCATAACCGAAAGCCCCACCTTATCTTCGTTGCTCCGCGCGAAGCGGAGACTCAATCCTTCGCGCGAATGCGCGCTAGCGCTCGAACCAGTTCTCCACCCGCAGACCCGGTACGCGTGAGAACTCGCCGACATTGTCGGTCACCATGACACTCGCGTCGCACAACGCCTGCGACGCGATCAGGAGGTCGTTCGCGCCGATCGGCGTTCCGGCTCTCTCCAGGGCCCAGCGGACCTCGCCATAGACGCGATCGGCCGGGGGAGAGAACCCGGCGACGTCGATGGCGTCGAGGACGCGCTCGACTTGCCGGGAAAGGCGCTCCGATCCTCGCTTGGCCGCCCCGAAGCGCAGTTCGGCGGCGACGACGACGCTCGTATAGACGTTGGCCTCGCCGACCTCGCCGATCTTCTCAGCCAGATATCCGTTTGGAGCCCGAACGAGTCCCGAGAGGATGTTCGTGTCGAGAAGGTAGCGCATCTAGAAGGCGACGGCTTCGGGCGGCCGGTCCTCGATCTCCGGCCAATCCTCGTCGATCGGAGACAAGCCCGCGAGTGTCGCGAGCAGCGACGGCCGCCGGAGAGGAACCAGCGTCAAAAGCCCGTCCTCCACCTGAAGCAGGGCCTCGTCCCCGGGCAGCGCGAACTCGGCCGGAATCTCGATGGTCTGGGACGGACCGTTGCGATGGAGCCGCACGCGTCTCTCGATCATGAAGCCCTCCTCTTCCAGTCCGCCCCAGACGACCCGAAACGCCTATTCGGCCGCCACCGGCATCCGCGCCATCTCCATTTCGCGCAGGGCGCGCCGGTACTCCACCGGCATCACCTTGACGAACTTGGTGCGGTAGCCGGCCCAGTCATCGAGGATCGCCTTGGCACGCGGGGAGCCCGTGTACTTCAGGTGATTGGTGATGAGCTGGGACAGGCGCTCCTCGTCGTGGCCGGACATGTCGGCCAGGATGTCGACGCGGCCCTTGGTCTCCAGGTCGCCGTCCTGGTGGAAGCGGCGCATGAGGTCGTCCTCCTCCTCCACGGGCTCCAGATCGACCATGGAGAGGTTGCAGCGGGCCGAGAACGAGCCGTCCTCGTCGAGCACGTAGGCGATGCCGCCCGACATGCCGGCCGCGAAGTTGCGACCGGTCTCGCCGATCGAGACGACGACGCCGCCGGTCATGTACTCACAGCCATGGTCGCCCATGCCCTCGACCACCGCGATGGCACCCGAGTTGCGCACGGCGAAGCGCTCGCCGGCCGAACCCCGGATATAGGCCTCGCCCGCGATCGCGCCGTAGAGCACGGTGTTGCCGGCCATGATGGTGTGCGAGCCCGGCGCCTTCAGTTGATCGGACGGGCGGATGATGAGCTTGCCGCCCGAGAGGCCCTTGCCGACATAGTCGTTGGCGTGGCCCGTGAGCACCACGGTGACGCCGGCCGCCAGCCAAGCGCCGAAGCTCTGCCCGGCGGTACCGGAGAGTTCGACCCGGATGGTGTCGTCGGGCAGGCCCTCGTGGCCGTACGCCTTGGCGACCATGCCGGAGAGCATGGCACCGGCGGTCCGGTCCGAGTTCCTGATGACGTCCCGCACCACCACGGGCTCGCCACCGTCGAGCGCCGACTGCGCGCCCGCGATCAGGCGACGGTCCAGCACGGTGTCGATCGGGTGCTTCTGCTTCTCGGTGTGCCGGATCGCGACGTGCTCGGGCACGTCGGGACGGTGGAACAGCTTCGAGAAGTCGAGGCCCTTGGCCTTCCAGTGCTGGATCACCTCGAGGGTGTCGAGGTAGTCGGCCCGGCCGATGAGGTCCTCGAGCTTGGTGAAGCCCATCGCCGCCATCAGCTCGCGCAACTCCTCCGCCACGAAGAAGAAGTAGTTGATCACGTGCTCGGGCGTGCCCTTGAAGCGCTTGCGCAGGACGGGGTCCTGCGTCGCCACGCCCACCGGGCAGGTGTTCAGGTGGCACTTGCGCATCATGATGCAGCCGGCCGCGATCAGCGGCGCGGTGGAGAAGCCGAACTGGTCGGCTCCGAGCAGCGCCGCGACGAGCACGTCGCGGCCCGTGCGGATGCCGCCATCGGCCTGGAGCACCACGCGCCCGCGCAGGTGGCTGAGCACCAGGGTCTGCTGGGTCTCGGCGAGCCCCGTCTCCCAGGGGCCGCCCGCGTGCTTGATCGAGGTGAGCGGGGCCGCGCCCGTGCCACCGTCGAAGCCCGAGATGGTGATGTGGTCGGCGCGCGCCTTGGCGACGCCCGTGGCGACCGTGCCGACGCCGACCTCGGAGACGAGCTTCACCGAGACGTCGGCCGCCGGATTCACGTTCTTCAGGTCGAAGATCAGCTGGGCCAGATCCTCGATCGAGTAGATGTCGTGGTGGGGCGGCGGCGAGATCAGGCCGACGCCCGGGGTGGCGTAGCGGACCTTGGCGATCTTGGCATCGACCTTGTGGCCGGGCAGCTGGCCGCCCTCGCCGGGCTTGGCGCCCTGCGCGACCTTGATCTGCATCATGTCGGAATTGACGAGGTATTCCGTCGTCACGCCGAAGCGGCCCGACGCCACCTGCTTGATCGCCGAGCGGCGCGAGCGCCCGTCCGCCATCGGCTTGAAGCGCTCGACCTCCTCGCCGCCCTCGCCCGAATTCGAGCGGCCGCCGAACGAATTCACCGCGATGGCGAGCGTCTCGTGCGCCTCCTTGGAGATGGAGCCGTAGGACATCGCGCCCGTCGCGAAGCGCTTGACGATGTCCGCCGCCGGCTCGACCTGATCGATCTCCACCGGCGCGCGGCCGAGCTCGGCAGCCTGCTTGATGCGGAACAGGCCCCGGATGGTCTTGAGGTGGTTCTCCTGCTCGTTCACGAGGCGCGCATATTCGCGGTAGCGATCGGGCAGGCCCAGACGCACCGCGTGCTGGAGCGTGGCGACCGAATCCGGCGTCCAGGTGTGGCTCTCGCCGCGCAGGCGGTAGGCGTACTCGCCGCCGACATCGAGGGCGGTGCGGTAGATCGGTGAATCCCCGAAGGCGTCCGAATGGCGCCGCGCGGTCTCCTGCGCGACCTCGGCCATGCCGATGCCCTCGATGGTGGTGGCGGTGCCGAAGAAATCGCGGGCCACGAAGGACGAGTTCAGGCCGATCGCGTCGAAGATCTGCGCGCCGCAATAGGATTGATAGGTCGAGATGCCCATCTTGGACATGACCTTGAGCAGGCCCTTATCGATCGACTTGATGTAGCGATAGACGATCTCATCCGGCGTCAGGTCCGGCGGGAACTCGTCCTTCATCGCGATCAGCGTCTCGAAGGCGAGGTAGGGGTTGATCGCCTCGGCACCGTAGCCGGCCAGACACGCGAAGTGATGCACCTCGCGCGGCTCGCCCGACTCGACCACGAGGCCGACCGAGGTACGCAGCCCCTTGCGGATCAGGTAGTTGTGCACGGCGGCCGTGGCGAGCAGAGCCGGGATCGCGATACGATCCGGGCCGATCCCGCGATCCGACAGGATGATGATGTTGTAGCCGCCGCGTACCGCGACCTCGGCCCGGTCGCAGAGGCGATCGACCGCGCCCTCCATGGCGGCCGCCCCGGTCTCGGCCGGGAAGGTCATGTCGAGGGTCTTGGTGTCGAAGCGGTCCTCGAAATGCGAGATCGAGCGGATCTTCTCGAGATCGCCGTTGGTGAGGATCGGCTGGCGCACCTCGAGGCGCTTCTTGCGGGAGGCGCCCTCCATGTCGAGCAGGTTCGGGCGTGGGCCGATGAACGAGACGAGGCTCATCACGGCCTCCTCGCGGATCGGGTCGATCGGCGGGTTCGTGACCTGCGCGAAGTTCTGCTTGAAGTAGGAGTAGAGCGACTTCGGCTTGTCCGAGAGCGCCGAGAGCGGCGTGTCGGTGCCCATGGAGCCAACCGCCTCCTGGCCGGTCACGGCCATGGGCGCCATGAGGAGCTTCAGGTCCTCCTGGCTGTAGCCGAAGGCCTGCTGGCGATCGAGTAGCGACACGTCCGAGCGCGAGGCGCGCGGGATGACGGGCTTCAGGTCCTCCAGAACGATCTGGGTGTTCTTGACCCATTCGGCGTAGGGGTGGGCTGCGGCGAGCTCGCTCTTGATCTCCTCGTCGGAGACGATGCGGCCCTTCTCCAGGTCGATGAGCAGCATCCGACCCGGCTGCAGGCGCCAGGATTCGACGATCTTCTCGTCGGGGATCGGCAGCACGCCCATCTCGGAGGCGAGCACCACGAGGCCGTCATCGGTGACGAGATAGCGGGCCGGGCGCAGACCGTTGCGGTCCAGCGTCGCGCCGATCTGACGGCCGTCGGTGAAGCACACGGCCGCCGGCCCGTCCCACGGCTCCATCAGGGCGGCGTGGTACTCGTAGAAGGCGCGGCGCTCCTCGCCCATCAGCGGGTTGCCGGCCCACGCCTCGGGGATGAGCATCATCATCGCATGGGCGAGCGAGTAGCCGCCCTGCACGAGGAATTCGAGCGCGTTGTCGAAGCAGGCGGTGTCCGACTGGCCCTCGTAGGAGATCGGCCAGAGCTTGGAGATGTCGTTGCCGAACAGCTCCGAATCGACGCTGGCCTGGCGCGCCGCCATCCAGTTCACGTTGCCCCGCAGGGTGTTGATCTCGCCGTTATGCGCGACCATCCGGTAGGGGTGGGAGAGGCGCCAGGTCGGGAAGGTGTTGGTGGCGAAGCGCTGATGCACGAGCGCGAGGCCCGAGACGAAGCGCTCGTCCTGCAGGTCACGGTAATAATCGCCGAGCTGGTCGACCAGCACCATGCCCTTGTAGACGATAGTCCGGGTCGACAGCGAGACGGGATAATAGGTGCTCGCCCGCTCGTCCTTGAGCCCGTAGACCTTGTTCGAGATTACCTTGCGGGCGGTGAACAGGCGGCGCTCGAAGGCGTCCTCGTCCGCGATGGTCGCGGGCCGGCCGATGAAGACCTGACGGTGGAAGGGCTCCGTCTCCTTGACCATGACGCCGAGATCGCTCGGGTCCACCGGCACGTCGCGCCACCCGAGGAAAGGCAAGCCCTCGTCGGCAAGCGCCTTGACGACGATCTCCTCGACGAGGCCGCGCGCCTCCGGATCCTTCGGCAGGAAGAACTGACCGACGCCGTAATGGCCGGGCTCGGGCAGCGCGATGCCGAGGGCCTCGCATTCCGCCTTGAAGAAGGCGTGCGGGATCTGCACGAGGATGCCGCAGCCATCGCCCATCTTCGGATCGGCGCCGACGGCGCCGCGATGGTCCAGGTTCTTCAGGATCTGGAGGCCTTGCTGCACGATGGCGTGGCTGCGCCGGTCGTGCATGTCGGCGACGAAGCCGACGCCGCAGGCATCGCTCTCGCGGGCCGGGTCGTAGAGCCCCTGGGCTTTCGGCAGGGCCCGGTCGCGCACGATCAGCGGCGCGCCGCCGTCGCGGGTGGCGGGAACCGGCGCCTGCGACGCCCCGAACTCAGAAGATGCGACCACGTCCACCATCTCTCGCCTCCGACCTGCCCGCATGCGAGCATGTTTCATGCCCAGAGGCCAAGGGGCATCTGGGTTCGCGTCTCTCGACAGCGTCGGCTCTAGGCGGGTTCTTCGGTCAGAAGCGCCCGCTCCTCGCGGGCTCGACGCCGGCTTGGTCTCAAGCCGTGCGGGCCCGGATCGCCATCATGGCAACCGGCTTCGAATCTCGTTTGGTCGCCGGCACACTCACCTGAGCGAGATCCTCACAGCCATCCGGGCAGGCTCTCTACCGGAAATGGGACAGCCTTGCTGTCCTACCGAGGGAAAGTGACAGATTTTAACCGCTCCAGCAAGTGCGTGCCGAGGCGCACACCACGGTTTTCCGGCCTGGAACCCACCGCCAAATGCGGAAACGATGCCGCAGGGTGAAGGCAGCCCCGGGAGCGGACCGATCCGGGATCTGACGGCGCGGAACAATTCCGCCGCAGCGACCCCGCATTGTCGCCCCAATCCAACGCTTAACACGGTTCCGCCGAGCACAAGCGGCATGCGGGGTTGCGAGACCCGGCGGATCGTGAACCGGGGGACCTGCGCCAACAGCAGGCCTCCGGATCGACCCCTTATCTGGATTCCGAACCCGATGAATCCGTGTCGCAGGACGCCCATGCGTGCATCCCCGTCACTTCGCGCCATATCCGCAGGCCTCGTCGCGGGCTTTCTCACGGTATCGGCCCTCGGGATCGGCAGCGCCCGGGCACAGTATGCCTACGAGCCGGACCCGATCATGCCGCCGCGCGCCGTGGTCTGGCGCCTGAACGACCGTGGCTTCACCGACGTCACGCGCCCTCAGTTCGACGGACGAGCCTACATCGTCGAGGCCTCGAACCCCTATGGCGACCGGATGCGCCTGTTCGTGGACTCGCGCGACGGCCGAATCATCGGGCGCCAACGCCTGGATGTCCCGCCCGAGCCCGTGGCACGGATCGCCCGCCGCGGCGCCCCCGGCTATGGCTGGACGGAGGAGGACGAAGGACCGCGCCGGCCGATCCGCGAGGCCGAGCGATTCGTCCCGCCCGCCGACATTCCCTTTCCGCAAAGCCAGTCGCGCCGGGCACGTCCGGCCTCGCCGGAGCGCCAGGACCTCGCGGCACGAACCGATCCCGGCCTCCAGGCCGCGCCGCCGCCGCGCGCCGAGCCGATCGATCGCAATCCGATGGGGCTGAACCCGGATGCGCGCGGCTCCGACGCCAGGCCGAAGGCCGATACGCCGCGCAAGGCCGCGCGGTCGAAGCCGCCGGTCCAGCCCGCAGCGCCCTCCGTGACGCCGGACGCCCCGAAGCTCTCGGACGTCCCGCCGGCCGCAGCGAAGATCGAGGCCGCGCCGGGCACGGCCAGCGCCGCGATCGCGCCGCCCAAGGCCACATCGCCGGCCGCCTCGGGATCGAGCATGACGCCCGCCTCGGTGCAGCCTCCACCGGCCGACAAGCCGGCTGCCCAGAGCTGGAAGGACGTTCCGGCCGAGGCCAAGCGTCCGGTGCGGGTGATCGGAGGAGCCACGATCGTGCCCGGCACCAGCGCCAAGGACGCCGAGTAGGACCGAACCCCGTCAGAGACGGCACTGAACGAACAGGACCGCGCGGTGATCGCCGCGCGGTCCTGTTGGTTTCGAGGTCCGACGCTCGCGGCGTGGTCAGCCGGCGTCGCTGGCGCCGGCGCCCTGGAGCTGCGGGTTCCGGGTCCCGGCGCGAACCGGGCTGTCGGCCTCCGGCTTCTCCCGAAGCGCACGGAGCGCCAGCGGATCGAGCCCGCTCTCGGGCTTCGGTCCGAAGGCCTCCAGGGAAGCGCGCATCTTCGGCGTCCAGAACGCGAGGATGTGCTTGTGGATGCCCGCCACGGCCTCCTCCTCCGGGTAGGACCGGAAGAAGGTGGAGATCTGGTTCGCCATGCGGACGAGCTTTTCGTCGGACGTGAGGGCGCTCATGGGATCGGAACTCGCGTTGATGAAGGGGGACTCGCGGGAAGACTGAGCCTTTCGCGGCCGGTGAAGACCGTCAGGGTGTCGGATCGGGCGATGGCGCAGAGCGTCATGCCGTGCAGCCGGGCCCGGTCGATGGCGAGCGAGGTCGGAGCCGAGATCGCGACGAGGACGCTCGCCCCGAGGCTCGCCGCCTTCTCCACCATCTCGAACGAGCACCGGCTGGTGATGACGATGAAGCCGTCCGCCGGGTCGGTGCCGCGCCGGATCAGGGCGCCGATCAACTTGTCGAGCCCGTTATGGCGCCCGACATCCTCGCGCACGGCGATGAGCGCCCCGTCGAGCCCGGCCCAGGCCGCCGCATGCACCGCGCGCGTTTCCGCATTCAGAACCTGCGCATCGCCCATCGCGAGCAGCGCGCGCTGGATCGCCGCGACGCCGACCCGCCCCGCCCCGTGCAGCGGCGCATCGGCCTTCGGCAGCGAGGCGAGATCGTCGATGCCGCAGACGCCGCATCCGGTGCGCCCGGAGATCGCGCGCTTGCGGGCCAGATGCTCCCGCAGGCGCCCGGGCACGAGATCGACGAGAAGGCGCATGCCACCCTCCGCCTCGTCCCGCTCGAGCACGACCGAGCGGATCTCGTCGGCCGCCTCGACGATGCCTTCCGTCAGGCTGAACCCGTAGGCGAAATCCACGAGATCGGCCGGCGTCGTCATCATCACGGCATAGGGCACGTTGCCGTAGACGAGGTTGACCGGCATCTCGACCGCGAGGGGCCGGGTGTCGGCGCGGGGTTCCGCGTCGTCGTAGGCGACGACCAGGGTGGGGACGCGCCGGGCCGTCTCGGCCGGCGCGTCCGCTTCGTTTCGCGTCAGAACGTCGTGCTCACTCGGCCGCATTCAGCTGGGTCGCAATCCGGGTCAGCGAGAAATCCTCCTCGAAGAACCGCGCCTGCCAGTCGGAGGGGCGGTTCGTCCGCCGGACCTGCACCGCCGTGACCTTGTACTCGGGGCAGTTGGTGGCCCAGTCCGAGTAATCGGTGGTGATCACGTTGGCGCCGGTCTTGGCGTGGTGGAAGGTCGTATACACGACGCCGGGCTGCATGCGCTCGGAGACGATGGCCTTCAGGGCGATGTCGCCCGAGCGGCTCTCCAGCGCGACGAGGTCACCGTCCACGATCCCGCGCACCTCCGCGTCGAAGGGATGGATCTCGAGGATGTCCTCCTCGTGCCAGCGCGAGTTCTCCGTGCGGCGGGTCTGGGCGCCGACATTGTACTGCGACAGGATGCGGCCGGTGGTGAGGATGAGCGGGAAGCGCGGGCCCGTGCGCTCCTCGGTCGGTACGTATTCGGTGATCATGAACTTGCCGAGGCCGCGCACGAAGCGGTCCACGTGCATCATCGGCGTGCCGAGGGGGGCGGCCTCGTTGCACGGCCACTGGATCGAGCCGAGCTCGTCGAGCTTGGCGAAGCTGACGCCCGAGAAGCTCGGGGTCAGGGACGCGATCTCGTCCATGATCTCGCTCGGGTGGCTGTAGTTCATCGGATAGCCGAGCGCGTTCGAGAGGAGCATGGTGCCCTCCCAGTCACCGACGCCCGAGAGCGGCGGCATCACCTTGCGGACGCGGGAGATGCGGCGCTCGGCATTGGTGAAGGTGCCGTCCTTCTCCAGGAACGAGGCGCCCGGCAGGAAGACGTGGGCGTACTTGGCCGTCTCGTTCAGGAAGATGTCCTGGATGACGATGCATTCCATCGCCATCAGGCCGGCGGTGACGTGGTGCGTGTCGGGATCGGACTGCGCGATGTCCTCGCCCTGGATGTACATGCCCTTGAAGGCGCCATCGACGGCTTCGTCGAGCATGTTGGTGATGCGCAGGCCGGGATGCTGGTCGAGCGACACGCCCCAGAGCGATTCGAAGGTCTCGCGGGTGGCATCGTCCGAGACGTGGCGGTAGCCCGGAAGCTCGTGGGGGAACGAGCCCATGTCGCAGGAGCCCTGGACGTTGTTCTGGCCGCGCAGCGGGTTCACGCCGGCGCCCAGCATGCCGATGTTGCCGGTGGCCATGGCGATGTTGGCCATGCCCATGACCATGGTCGAGCCCTGGCTGTGCTCGGTGACGCCGAGGCCGTAATAGATGCCGGCGGCGCCGCCCGTGGCGTAGAGGCGGGCGGCGGCCCGCAGCTCGGCCGGGTCGATGCCCGTATAGGTCGCCTGCGCCTCGGGAGAGTGGCGCTCGTCGGCGACGAAGCGGGCCCAGGCCTCGAAGTCGACCAGATCGCAACGCTCGCGCACATAGGCCTCGTCGACGAGACCTTCCGTGACGATGACGTGCGCCATCGAGTTGATGAAGGCGACGTTGGAGCCGGGCTTCAGGGGCAGATGGTGGTCGGCCTTGATGTGAGGCGACTTCACGAGGTCGATCTTGCGCGGATCGGCGACGATGAGCCGGGCGCCCTCGCGCAGGCGCTTCTTCATGCGCGAGGCGAAGACCGGGTGGCCGTCGGTCGGGTTCGCGCCGATGACCAGGATCACGTCGGAATGCGCCACGGAGGCGAAGTCCTGCGTGCCGGCCGAGGTGCCGAGCGTCGACATCAGGCCGTAGCCGGTGGGCGAATGGCAGACACGGGCGCAGGTATCGACGTTGTTGTTGCCGAAGGCGGCGCGCACGAGCTTCTGGACGAGGTAGGCCTCCTCGTTGGTGCAGCGCGACGACGTGATGCCGCCGACCGAGTCTTTTCCGTATTTCGCCTGGATGCGCTTGAACTCGGAGGCTGCGCGATCGATGGCCACCTCCCAAGAGACTTCCTGCCAGGGGTCCGTGATCTTGTCGCGGATCATCGGCTTGGTGATGCGGTCCTTGTGGGTGGCGTAGCCGTAGGCGAAGCGGCCCTTGACGCAGGAATGGCCGTCATTGGCCTTGCCGCCCTTGTAGGGCACCATGCGGACGATGCGGGTGCCCTGCATCTCGGCCTTGAAGGAGCAGCCGACACCGCAATAGGCGCAGGTCGTGATCTCGGAGTGATCGGGCTGGCCGTGCGCGATGATCGACTTCTCCTGGAGCGTCGCGGTCGGGCAGGCCTGCACGCAGGCGCCGCAGGAGACGCACTCCGAATCCATGAAGTTGGTCGGGCCGGCGGCAACGCGGCTGTCGAAGCCGCGGCCGGAGATCGTCAGCGCGAAGGTGCCCTGGATCTCCTCGCAGGCGCGGACGCAGCGGTTGCAGACGATGCACTTCGAGGGATCGTAGGTGAAGTACGGGTTCGAGGTGTCCTTCGGCAGGTATTGCTCGGAGGTCGGCTTGACGTGGTTGGCACCGTCATAGCCGTAGCGCACATCGCGCAGGCCCACCGCGCCGGCCATGTCCTGCAACTCGCAGTCGCCGTTGGCGGCACAGGTCAGGCAGTCGAGCGGGTGATCGGAGATGTAGAGCTCCATCACGCCCTTGCGGAGCTTGGCGAGCTTGTCCGTCTGGGTCGAGACCACCATGCCGTTCTCGGCGGGCGTGGTGCAGGAGGCGGGCGTGCCGCGCCGGCCCTCGATCTCCACGAGGCAGAGGCGGCAGGAGCCGAACGCCTCGAGCGAATCGGTGGCGCAGAGCTTGGGGATCTGCGTGCCGGCATGCATGGCGGCGGCCATGACGGAGGTGCCGGCCGGGACGGTGACGCTCATGCCGTCGATGGTGAGCGTCACGGTCTGCTCGTTCACCCGGATCGGGGTGCCGTAGTCGATCTCTTTGATGAGGGCCATGGGTCGCGCCTCCTTACTCGGCGGCAACGGACATCGTTCCGCGCTGCTGGAAATCCTCGGGGAAGTGGGTGATCGCGCTCATCACGGGCATCGGCGTCAGGCCGCCCATGGCGCAGAGCGACCCATCGGTCATCACGTCGCAGAGGTCGGCGACCACCGCGAGGTTCTCGGTCGGACGGATGCCGGCGATGACCTTGTCCATGGTCTCGACGCCGCGCGTCGCGCCGATGCGGCAGGGCGTGCACTTGCCGCAGGATTCGACGGCGCAGAACTCGAAGGCGAAGCGGGCCTGCTTGGCCATGTCCACGGTGTCGTCGAACACCACGATGCCGCCATGGCCGACGAGCCCCTTCTTGGCCGCCATCGCCTCGTAGTCGAGGGGCGTGTCGAGGAGGTGATCGGGGAAGTAGGCGCCGAGCGGGCCGCCGACCTGCACCGCCCGCACCGGACGGCCACTCTGCGTCCCACCACCGAAATCCTCGATGATCTCGCGCAGCGTGATGCCGAAGGCGTACTCGATCAGGCCGCCGTGCTTGATGTTGCCGGCGAGCTGGATCGCCAGCGTGCCCAGCGACCGGCCCATGCCGTACTCGGCATAGGCCTTGGCGCCGTGCTCCAGGATGTAGGGCACGGCCGTGAAGGTCATCACGTTGTTGACCAGGGTCGGCTGGCCGAGGAAGCCCTTCAGGGCCGGGATCGGCGGCTTGGCGCGCACGATGCCGCGACGGCCCTCCAGACTCTCCAGCAGCGAGGTCTCCTCGCCGCAGATATAGGCGCCGGCGCCGAGGCGGACCTCGAGGTGGAAGGCCTTGCCGGAGTTCATGACGTTGTCGCCGAGGACGCCTGCCGCGATGCCGTTGGCAATGGCTTCCTTCAACGTCGCGAAGGCCTGCGGGTATTCGGAGCGCAGATAGATGTAACCGCGCGTGGCGCCGGTGGCGATGCCCGCGATGGTCATGCCCTCGATGAGGTTGAAGGGATCGCCCTCCATCATCATCCGGTCGGCGAAGGTGCCGGAATCGCCCTCGTCGGCGTTGCAGACCACGTATTTCTGGCCCGACTGCGCCAGCATCACGGTGTTCCACTTGATACCGGCGGGGAAGCCGGCGCCACCACGGCCGCGCAGGCCGGAATCGCGCACCTGCGCGACGATGCCGGCGGCATCGAGCTTCAGCGCGGCCTCGAGCCCCCTGTAGCCCCCGTGCGCCCGGTAATCCTCGACCGAGACCGGA
The DNA here is from genome assembly GCF_022829445.1 of Methylobacterium sp. J-068. GTDB lineage: Bacteria > Pseudomonadota > Alphaproteobacteria > Rhizobiales > Beijerinckiaceae > Methylobacterium. The sequence goes on from NZ_JAKSXY010000031.1 coordinate 47,284, forward strand.
TCGACGACGCCGCAGCGCTGGAAGGTGAGCCGGTGCTGGCGGGCGAGATAGGGGATCTTCTCCGGGTCGCCGAGGCAGAGCGCATGGGCGCTGCCCTCGACCAGGCCGCCATCGAGCAGGCCGTCGACATCGGCCGGGGTCACGGGCCCGTAGGCGACACGGCCCTGGGGCGTGACCACCTCGATCATCGGCTCCAGCCAGAGCATACCCCGCGAGCCGGTGCGCACGATGGTGACGTCGAGGCCCCGGCGCTCGGCGCCGGCAAAGAGCGCGCGCGCGACACGATTGGCGCCGAGGCCGAGGGCGACGGCGTCGCGCGGAACGGTGATCGTGATGCTCACGACTTCATCTCCGTCAGGGCGGCTTCGAGGGAATCGGCGGTCAGGCGGGCGATCGGCTCGTCGTCCACGAGCGCGCCCGGACCGTTGGCGCAGAGACCAAGGCAGTAGACCGGCTCCACCGTCACCTGCCCGTCGGGGGTCGTCCCGTGCCAATCGATGCCCAGGCGAGAGAGGATCTGCGCATGCAGCGCGTCCGAACCCATGGCCTGGCAGGCCTCGGCCCGACACAGCTTCACCTGATGCCGGCCCGCCGGAGCGCGGCGGAAATCGTGATAGAAGGTGATGCAGCCGTGGACCTCGGCCCGCGACAGGTTCAGCGCATCCGCGATGAGAGGTACGGCGCCCTCGTCGACGTAGCCGAATGTCTCCTGCAAGGCGTGCAGGATCGGCAAGGTCGCGCCTTCGAGGTGGACGTGATCGGCGATGATCCCGGCGGCGCGGGGCTCGCTCCAGGGCTCGTTCGGCACCATTGTTCCTACCCAGATTGATCTTGTTCTGGTTCCAGGGTGGTATATCGCCAACACGTGATCAACCGTGCTGTTCGGTCGGGCGACATGTATTTTTTGTCGAGAAGCGTTGCCGCAACGCAAAAGACCAGGGTAACAGGTGCTAATTTTGTGCCCGTCTCAAATTTTTCTATAGGACATCAATCATCTGGGTGATCCCGGGGGCCACCGCCCGCGCCTCCACGATGAGACCGGCGCAGAGCGGCGTCATCGGTTCGCGCTCCGGAACCACGAGGCCGACGAGGTGGCTGAGGTCCGGCTCCACGATGGGAACGGCCCGGACGCGATCGTTCAGCCGGAACGTGTCGGCCAGCACCGCCGGCATGATGCTCGCCCATTTCGCCGTGCGGACATGGGTCAGGAGCACGATCATGGAGTTCGATTCGAGCAGAGGCGCCGATTCGGTGCCCGCCTTCAGCAATTGCCGGTCGATGATGCGCCGGTTCTGCATGTCCGGCGTCAGGAGACAGAGCGGCAGGCTCGCCACCTCGTCCCAGGTCACCATGTCTCGGGCGCCGAAGATCCCGTCGATGGCCGTGAGCAGCCGGTACCGCTCCCGATAGAGTGGGACCGCCGTCAGCCGGCCGAGCGGCTCGTTCTCGAGATAGGTGATGCCGGCATCGATCTCGAGATCGGCGATCAGGCGCCCGATCTCGCCCGAGGTCGTGGATTGAACGGAGAAGCGGACGTTCGGATGCCGCGTCCGGAAGGGCGTGGTCAGTGCCGCCACGATGGGCGTCGCGGTCGGGATCGTGGCGAGGCGCAGGGTGCCGGTGAGGCCGCGCCGCAGGCTCGTGACTTCCTCGCGCATGGCGCGGGCATCCCCGACGATGCGCCGCGCCCATTCGAGGACGCGCTCGCCTTCCGGCGTGAAGCCCTGAAAACGCGAGCCGCGTTGCACCAGAAGCACACCCAAGCGTTCCTCGAGCTGCTTCACGCCCGCCGAAAGCGTCTGCTGCGAGACGTTGCAGACCTGAGCGGCACGCCCGAAATGGCGCTCGCGCGCCAGGGCCAGGATGAATTCCAGTCGATCGATCACGCGCGGACCTCTGCCGGGCAGGCTTTTAAACAACGGGCGCCAGAGACAGGCTTGCATCCTGCGCACTTCGAGACATTCGGCGCCAGGGAAAGCGGTGCACCGGCACGGATCCGTCCCGGCGGGAGGTCAGAATACCCGGTATCCACTGGCGTATTGAATACATACCGACGAAAGCCCAGGCCGTGACATCGCGAGAGACGGGGAAATGGCCGCCTCGACCCCAGGAAGGCGCACGATGCGACGCTGTTGCGGTTGCGCACCTCACGCCCTTGTGGTCTGACACGCCAATCGGCGCGACATGGGCTCGGACCCATGGACGGCCCGCGATCCGCGAAATGCACTTGCGATTTGTAACAAACCCAGCAAGACGCGCGGCATCGGCAATGACCATCACGGGGAGCCACGAGAGGCAGATGCGGACGACGCAGGCGCAACACCGGTCATCATGGGGGCTTGCCGCGCTCGGCGCGTTCCTCGTCTCAACGTCCTCGGCTCTCGCGGCCGGCATCGGCCAGCCCGTGCCGTGGCAGATGGACCGTCAGGTCGCCGTCACCGAGAACGCACGGGACATCCATGCGTTCGAAAACGGCATGCACTGGCTGTCGTTCGGCATCTCGCTGTTCGTCCTCGGGCTGCTCCTGTACTGCGTGTACCGTTTCAGCGAGAAGGCGAACCCGACGCCCTCGAAGACCACGCACAACACCATGATCGAGGTGGCCTGGACGATCGTCCCGGTGCTGATCCTCGTCGCCGTCGCGATCCCGTCCTTCCGCCTGCTGCGCACGCAGCTCTCCGACCCGAAGGCCGACGTGCTCGTCAAGGTCATCGGCCATGCCTGGTACTGGTCCTACGAGTACCCGGCCGTGGAGAACGGCGGCGGCTTCACCTTCGACGCGAACCTCGACGAGGACAAGCAGCCCAAGCTCCTGGGCACCGACAACGACATGGTCGTGCCGGTGAACAAGATCGTGAAGATCCAGGTCACGGCCGCCGACGTGATGCATTCCTGGGCCGTGCCCTCCTTCGGCTTCAAGATCGACGCCGTCCCAGGCCGCCTGAACCAGTTCTGGTTCAAGGCCGACCGCGAGGGCACCTATCATGGCCAGTGCTCGGAGCTCTGCGGCGCCCGCCACGCCTACATGCCGATCACGGTCCAGGTCGTGAGCGAGGAGGCCTACGCCAAGTGGCTCGCCGAGGGTAAGACGAAGTTCGCCCGCATCGACGACCCGTCGAAGTTCGCCGACGCCCGGTAAGGGCGCGGTTTCCGGACCGGGCCCTCGAGCGGCGCCCGGTCCTTCATTCGAGATGATCACGAGAAACCTGGACTAAGGTCTGCTTCCATGGCGAACGCCGCTGCACATACGGGGCATCACGATGCCCACGACCACCACATGCCGTCCTTCTTCTCCCGCTGGTTCCTGTCGACGAACCACAAGGACATCGGCACCCTCTACCTGTTGTTCGCCTTCTGCGCCGGCATCATGGGCGCGTTCCTCTCCTTCGGCATCCGCATGGAGATGGAAGAGCCCGGCCTGCAGTACTTCGCCAATCCCGGCACCTACAACGTGTTCGTGACCGGCCACGGCCTCATCATGGTGTTCTTCATGGTGATGCCCGCCCTGATCGGCGGTTTCGGCAACTGGTTCGTGCCCCTCATGATCGGCGCGCCCGACATGGCGTTCCCGCGCATGAACAACATCTCGTTCTGGCTGACGGTGGCGGGCTTCTGCAGCCTCGTCTGCTCGCTGTTCGTCGAGGGTGCGCCGGGCTCCAACGGTGCCGGCACCGGCTGGACGGTCTATCCGCCGCTCTCCTCGGCCGGCCATCCCGGCCCGGCGGTCGACTTCGCGATCTTCGCCCTGCACCTGTCGGGTGCCGGCTCGATCCTCGGCGCGATCAACTTCATCACCACCATCCTGAACATGCGCGCGCCGGGCATGACCCTGCACAAGATGCCGCTGTTCGCCTGGTCGATGCTGGTGACGGCGTTCCTGCTGCTCCTGTCGCTCCCGGTGCTCGCCGGCGCGATCACGATGCTGCTGACCGATCGCAACTTCGGCACGACCTTCTTCGACCCGGCCGGTGGTGGTGACCCGATCCTCTACCAGCACCTGTTCTGGTTCTTCGGACACCCCGAAGTGTACATCATGATCCTGCCGGCCTTCGGCATCGTCTCCCACATCATCTCGACCTTCTCGCGCAAGCCCGTCTTCGGCTACCTCGCCATGGCCTACGCGATGGTCGCCATCGGCGTCGTCGGCTTCGTCGTGTGGGCCCACCACATGTACACCGTCGGCCTGTCGCTCCAGACGCAATCCTACTTCGTCTTCGCCACGATGGTCATCGCGGTGCCCACCGGCGTGAAGATCTTCTCCTGGATCGCGACGATGTGGGGCGGGTCGATCCGCTTCACCGCCGCCATGCACTGGGCGGTCGGCTTCATCTTCCTGTTCACGGTCGGCGGCGTCACCGGCGTCGTGCTCGCGAACTCGGCGGTCGACAAGTACCTGCACGACACCTACTACGTGGTGGCGCACTTCCACTACGTGCTCTCGCTCGGTGCCGTGTTCATCATCTTCGCCGGTGTCTACTACTGGTTCCCGAAGATGACCGGCCACATCATCCCGGAATGGGCCGGCAAGCTGCACTTCTGGCTCGCCTTCATCGGCGCGAACGTGCTGTTCTTCCCGATGCACTTCCTGGGGCTGGCCGGCATGCCGCGCCGCTACGCCGACTATCCGGAGGCCTTCGCCGGCTGGCACAAGGTCTCCACCTGGGGCGGGCACATCTTCGCGCTGGGCATGGTGGTGTTCTTCATCGGCGTCGTGATCGCCCTGCGCTCGAGCCGCCGCGCGGCCGACAATCCCTGGGGCGAGGGTGCGACCACCCTGGAGTGGACCCTGTCCTCCCCGCCGCCCTTCCACCAGTTCGAGACGCTCCCCCGGATCGTCGACGCGCCGGGCCACCACTGAGGCGAACCGAGCGCCTCTCGGCACGAGAGCGCTCGGCGCGAACACATCTCGGATTGCGAGGACCGCGCGAGCGGTCCTCGCTCTTTCCCGGAGGCCCCGGTCGAGCTCCGCGTGAGCCCGACCGGGACTTCCCGCAAAGGGCGGCGCCTCGCGGCGCGATCCGAAGCCCGAACCGGACACGAAAACCGCATCAGGGACCCATGACGAGCCTGTCGAACAGCCTATCCGCTGGCGCCGAGCCGCAAGTTCTGTCGCCGGTCGGCGGCGAGGTTTCGGACTTCTTCGCCCTGCTGAAGCCGCGCGTGATGGTGCTCGTCATCTTCACCGCCCTCGTCGGCATGGTGGTCTCGAACGTCCACATCCAGCCCGTCGTCGGCTCGATCTCGCTGCTGATGATCGCGGTCGGGGCCGGCGCTTCGGGCTGCCTCAACATGTGGTGGGACGCCGATATCGACGCGGTGATGACCCGCACCGCCAAGCGTCCGATCCCGGACGGGCGCATCCGGCCCGACGAGGCGCTGGCCTTCGGCATCGTGCTGTCGGTCGGCTCCGTGCTGGTCCTCGGCCTCGCCTCGAACTGGCTCGCGGCCGGGCTCCTCGCCTTCACCATCGTGTTCTACGCCGTGGTCTATTCCATGTGGCTGAAGCGGGCGACGCCGCAGAACATCGTCATCGGCGGCGCGGCCGGCGCCCTGCCCCCGATGGTCGGCCAGGCCGCCGTCACCGGCGGCATCGGCATCGAATCGGTGGTGTTGTTCCTCATCATCTTCATCTGGACGCCGCCCCATTTCTGGGCGCTCGCGCTGATCAAGTCGGCCGATTACGCGAAGGCGGGCATCCCGATGATGCCGAACGTCGCCGGCCCGCAATCGACTCGCCGCCAGATCATCGCCTACTCGGTCGTCCTCTTCCCGCTCTGCCTCGCGCCCGTCATCCTCGGGTTCGGCGGCTGGCTCTATGCCGTGACGGCCTTCCTCGGCGGCCTCGGCATGCTGGCCTTCAGCGTCCACGTCTTCCGCAATCGCGAGGGTGAGCCCGAGCGCAAGGCCGCCATGGGCATGTTCGGGTTCTCGATCCTGCACCTGTTCCTGATGTTCGCGGCCCTGCTGGCCGAGCAGAGCCTCGGGCTGTTCCGCGCGGTGGTGCTGTGAACGATCGTCCCGGATTGCCGGGTGCGCCGCGTCCGTTGACGCCCGAGGAGTCGCAGCGGCGGCGCAAGCGGTCCATCGCCATCGCGGCCGTCCTGTTCGCGCTGGTGACGATCTTCTACGTCCTGACGATCGCCAAGCTCGGACCGCAGATCCTCAATCGCCCGATCTGATCCTCCAGGATAGCGACGGAGCCTCATGACCGACCGCCGACAGGACCAGCCCCACGCGACCCGGCCGAACAAGGCCGGCGTCACGGCCATCGCCTGTGCCGGCCTCGTCTTCGGGATGATCGGCCTCGCCTTCGCGTCGGTGCCGCTCTACAACATGTTCTGCAAGGCGACCGGCTACGACGGGACGCCCCGCACCGGCCTCGCCCCGACGGCGGCGGCGCTCGACGACAGCATGGTCGTCCACTTCGACACCAACGTGTCGTCCGGCTTGCCTTGGCGCTTCCAGGCCGAGTCGCAGAACGTCGAGGTACGCATCGGCGAGACCAAGACCGTGTTCTTCCGCGTCAAGAACACCGGCACCACGCCCTCCACCGGCATCGCCACCTACAACGTGCAACCCGGCCTGATGGGCGGGTTCTTCGTGAAGGTGCAGTGCTTCTGCTTCAACGAGCAGACGCTCCAGCCGGGAGAGACGATGGACTTCCCCGTGGTGTTCTACGTCGATCCGGATGTCCGCAAGGACCCGAACACCGCGCATCTCGCGGAGATGACCTTGTCCTACACCTACTTCGCCTCGAAGAACGGCCAACCCACGGCCGCGCTTGCGACAACGGGTGGCACGGGGACGAAGTCGAATTTTTGATGGCGAAAGCGTGACAATGGCGCGCGACCCTGGCTAAGGGTTGGCCACAACAATCCGGGGCAACCCGGTCCGGAACGGCATTCAGAGGATCGAGGGTCGGCGACGACCCGGAGGTCGGGGGTAGGAGAAAAGTTAGATGGCCGAGGCGCACGCCAAAAATCACGACTTCCACATTCTGGCCCCGAGTCCCTGGCCGCTGATCGGCGCCTTCTCGGGCTTCCTGATGGCCTTCGGCGCCGTGTTCTGGATGAAGAGCCTGCAGGTCGGCACGCTCACCCCCGGTCCCTACATCTTCGGCGCCGGCACCCTCGGCGTGCTCTACACCATGTTCGCGTGGTGGAAGGACGTCGTCCACGAGGCCAACACGGGCGACCACACCCGCGTGGTGCAGCTCCACCACCGCTACGGCATGATCATGTTCATCGCCTCCGAGGTGATGTTCTTCGTGGCTTGGTTCTGGGCCTATTTCGAGGCCGCCCTCTACACCGCCGATCCGATCCAGGCCTCGCGGGTGGACTTCACCGGCGGCACCTGGCCCCCGAAGGGCATCGAGGCGTTCGATCCCTGGCACCTGCCGCTCCTGAACACGCTGATCCTGCTCACCTCCGGCACGACCATCACCTGGGCGCACCACGCCCTGCTGAACGACGACCGGAAGGGCCTGAAATACGGCCTGTGGCTGACCATCATCCTCGGCGTGCTGTTCTCGGCCTGCCAGGCCTACGAATACGCCCACGCGCATTTCGGCTTCTCGGGCAGCATCTACTCGTCGACCTTCTTCATGGCGACGGGCTTCCACGGCTTCCACGTCATCATCGGCACGATCTTCCTCGCGATCTGCCTGTACCGCGCCTATCTCGGTCAGTTCACGGTGCGTCAGCACCTCGGCTTCGAGTTCGCCGCCTGGTACTGGCACTTCGTCGACGTGGTCTGGCTGTTCCTGTTCGCATCGATCTACGTCTGGGGCGCCGGCGTCGGCCACGGCGCGCACTGAGCGCGTCACCGACCGCATGGCAGGGTTGAAGAGGGCGGCGCGAGCCGCCCTTTTTCTTAGGGGCCGCGTGAAGCGGGCCGCGCCGATGCCCATATCTCACAAGGCGGCGCCAAGCCGGTCGAGGAGTTTTTGATTTTGGACGTATCGCGGCCGACCCCCTCCCCGATCTCCGCCGGCCTGCGCGGCCGCTGCCCACGCTGCGGCGAGGGTCACATGTTCGATGGCTTCCTGACGTTCCGACCGTCCTGCGAGGTCTGCGGCCTGGATTACGAGAGCTTCAATTCCGGCGACGGACCGGCCTTCTTCGTGATGTCGATCGTCGGCATCGTCGTCGTCGGCCTCGCCCTCTGGATGGAGATCACCTACGAGCCGCCGATCTGGGTCCACGCCCTCGTGGCCGGCACGCTCTCCATCGGCCTCAGCCTGCTCATGGTGCGCCCGTTGAAGGGGGTCCTGGCAGCGCTGCAATACACCAACAAGGCCGAGCAGGGACGCTTCCGCTAGTGGCTGGATCGGCGATCCGAACCGGTGCCTGGCGCAGCCTTCTGGCGCCCGGCCTCGTCTCCCTCGTCTGCCTTGCGATCCTGCTCGGCCTCGGAACGTGGCAACTCGGCCGCAAGGGCGAGAAGGAGGCTCTCATCGCCCGCATCCTCGCGCGCTCGAAGGTCGAGCCGCCCGCCCCCCTGCCCGATGCCGCCGCCTGGAACCCGGAGCGTGACGAGTTTCGCCGCGTCCGCGCCAGCGGGACCTTCCTGCACGGGGACGAGACCCTGGTGCATGGCCTCGCCGCCGGTGACGTGCCCGGGCGCGCCCTCCAGGGCTATTACGTGCTGACGCCGTTCCGCCTCGACGATGGCGGCATCGTCCTGGTCAATCGCGGTTTCGTGCCGACGGAGCGCAAGGCGCCCGCGAGCCGCGAGGCCGGACAGGTGCCCGGACCCACTGTCGTGACGGGCATTCTGCGCGGGTCGGAGCCGCGCACCATGTTCGTACCGGCCCCCGATCCGGTGCGCAACGAGTGGTTCAACCGCGACATCGCCGGCATCAGCGCCTCACGCGGGATCAGCGATCCGCGCCCCTATCTCGTCGAGGCCGACGCGACGCCCAATCCCGGCGGATGGCCGAAGGGCGGCCAGTTGCGGGTCGACCTGCCGAACAACCACCTCCAATACGCCTTCACGTGGTTCGGCATCGCGGCCTGTCTGGTCGGCGTCTTCGGCGTCTTCGCATGGCGCCGCCTGCACGACGAGCCGGAGCCGGCCTCGAGCGCGCACTCGTGACGAGACCGGCCGAGATCTTGCCTTGCCGCCCCTTGCGATCGGCGTAGGCTCGACGCCACGGTCTCGTCACGGAGTGGGTTCCATGCGCACGGTCCTCCTGTTCCTCGCCCCTCTCCTCCTCGTCGCGGCCCCGATCCTCCCCGCCCGGGCGGCCGACGCGGCGGCGCGCGATGCGGCGCGAGCGACGGTGGAGCGCCAGATCGAGGCGTTCCGCCGGGACGACGCGGCCACGGCCTACGCCCAGGCCGCGCCCGCGATCCAGGGGATGTTCGCCTCGCCCGAGACCTTCATCGCGATGGTCCGGCAGGGCTATGCCGCCGTCTACCGCGCACGCCGCTTCAGCATCGACCGGATCGAGGATGCGGGCGAAGACGGCCTGTCCCTCGGCGTCACGCTCCAGGACGAAGCGGGGGTCGACTGGGCGGCGCTCTACAGCCTGGAGAGGCAGGCGGACGGGGCTTGGCGGATCACCGGCTGCCGTCTCCTGAAGGCGCCGGGCAGCAGCGCCTGAGTCGCCGCGGCGGCTTTCGACACGGGAGCCGACATCGTGTAGACGGGGCGCCTTCCCGGAGGCCCCCTTGCTTCACGTTTCGACCCGCGGCGCCGCGGCGCCCCTCAGCTTTTCCGATGCCCTGCTCGCCGGCCTTGCCCGCGACGGTGGGCTCTACGTGCCCGAGAGCTGGCCGCAGATCGCCGAGCCGGCGATCGCCGGCCTCGCGGGCCTCCGCTACGCCGACGCCGCCAAGACGGTCCTGCGCCCGCTGATCGACGGAGAGATCGCGGATGCCGATCTCGACCGCATGATCGAGGACGCCTACGCCACCTTCCGGCATCCGGCCGTGTGCCCGCTGACGCAGCTCGACGACAACCTGTTCCTGCTCGAACTCTTCCACGGCCCGACGCTCGCGTTCAAGGACGTGGCAATGCAACTGCTCGGGCGCCTGATGGACCACGTCCTGCGGGCGCGGGGCGCGCGCGCCACCATCGTGGGCGCCACCTCGGGCGATACCGGCAGCGCGGCGGTGGAGGCCTTCCGGGGCCTCGATCAGGTCGACATCTTCATCCTGTTTCCCGAGGGCCGCGTCTCTGAGGTGCAGCGCCGGCAGATGACGTCGGTGGGCGCGCACAACGTCCATGCCATCGCCATCGACGGCAATTTCGACGATTGCCAGAACATCGTCAAAGCGTTGTTCCAGCACGCGGATTTCGCCGATTCCGTGCGCCTGTCTGGCGTGAACTCGATCAACTGGGCCCGCGTCGCCGCCCAGGCGGTCTACTACTTCACATCCGCCGTGGCCCTGGGCGCGCCGCACCGCCCGGTCTCCTTCGCGGTGCCGACCGGCAATTTCGGCGACATCCTCGCCGGCTGGGTCGCCAAGCGCATGGGCTTGGGCATCGAGCGCCTGATGATCGGCACCAACGCCAACGACATCCTGGCGCGGACGTTGGAGCATGGCTCGTACGAGGTCCGGGGCGTTCAGCCGACGACCTCGCCCTCCATGGACATCCAGATCTCCTCGAATTTCGAGCGCCTGCTGTTCGAGGCCCTGGGCCGCGATTCCTCGAGCCTCGGCCGCCTGATGGCGGGCCTGAAGCAATCCGGCGGTTTCCACCTCGATCCGGGCGTGCTCGGCGCGATCCGGTCCGAGTTCGACGCCACCGCGGTGTCGGAGCCCGAGGTGGTGGCGGAGATCGCCCGCACCCATGCGGAGACCGGCCACGTCATCGATCCGCACAGCGCGATCGGCGTGCACGCGGCGCGCAAGCTGCTGCGTGACGATCCCCGCACGCCCGTAGTGGCGCTCGCCACGGCCCATGCGGCCAAGTTCCCCGATGCGGTCGCCAAGGCGATCGGCGGCCGGCGCCCGGAACTGCCGCCGCATCTGGCCGACCTGATGGACCGTCCCGAGAGCTTCTCCCGCGTCGCCAACGATCAGGCGGCGGTCGAGACCTTCATCCGCGAGCGCGCCCGCATCACGAAGGAAGCCTGAGCGCTCATGAACCAGCACTTCGCCACGCACGGCGCCTCACCCGACCTCAAGATCACGAAGCTCGACAACGGAGTCACCGTCGTCACCGAGGCGATGCCCGGCGTGGCCACCGCGACCCTCGGCGTCTGGGTCGGCGCGGGCTCGCGCCACGAGCGCGCGGACGAGGGCGGCCTCAGCCACCTCATCGAGCACATGGCCTTCAAGGGCACCCGGACCCGCTCGGCCCGGCGGATCGCCGAGGACATCGAGAATGTCGGCGGCGACATCAACGCCGCCACCAGCGCCGAAGGCACGAGCTACACGGCGCGCGTGCTCGGCGAGGATGCGGGCGTCGCCCTCGACGTCATCGGCGACATCCTCACCGACTCGGTGTTCGACGCAGGCGAACTCGCTCGCGAGAAGAGCGTGATCCTGCAGGAATACGCGGCCATCGAGGATACGCCGGACGACGTCGTCTACGAGGCCTTCACGGAGGCCGCGTTCCCGAACCAGCCCATGGGTCGCCCGATCATCGGCACGCCGGAGACGATCAACAGCTTCGATCGCACGGCGATCGAGGCCTACATCGCGCGCGAGTATACGCCCGACCGCATCGTGCTCGCGGCGGCCGGCGCCATCTCCCACGACCGGATCGTGGAAGCGGCGCAGCGCGACTTCGGGGCCCTGAAGCCGACCCGCCCGCCGGAGACGGTGCCGGGCGTCTATGGCGGCGGTGAGAAGCGCCTGCCCAAGAAGCTCGAACAGGCCAACGTCGTCCTTGGCCTGCCGGGCCTCTCGTTCCGCGACGAGAACTACTACGCCCTGCACATGTTCGCGCAGGTGCTCGGCGGCGGACTGACTTCGCGCCTCTGGCACGAGGTGCGCGAGACGCGCGGCCTCGCCTACGAGATCCAATCCTTCCACTGGTCGTTCTACGATTGCGGCCTGTTCGGCATCGGCGCCGGCACCTCCGGCGGCGACCTCGCCGAACTCGTGGACGTGACCCTGGAGGCGACCATCCGGGCGGCGGCGGACGCCGACACGGTCGAGGTGGCGCGCGCCAAGGCGCAGCTGAAGGTCGCGCTGCTCTCGGCCCTGGAGACACCGGGCGGGCGCATCGAGCGGAACGCCCGCCAGATCCTGGCCTGGGGCCGGGTCATCCCCGCGAGCGAGGTGATCGCCAAGGTCGATGCCGTGACGGTCGAGGATGTCCGCGCGGCCGGCAAGCGCCTTCTGACGGGGGCGCCGACCCTGGCGGCGATCGGGCCGATCATGAAGCTGCCGGGCCTCGATCGCATCTCGGCGACACTGCGGGCCGCGTGACCCGACACGGTCCGGCTTGTTTTGGCCGCAAAGGCGGGCGATCGAGGCCGCTCGGCGCCACGGTTAGGAAACGGTGAACGTCTTCATGTAGGGCACCCCCCGCGCCTTGCCCGCGGAGGAACCCGCCGATACGACTGATGCCCCGGCTCAGCCGTATCCTGCCGTCCCCTCTCCTCGACCATGCCCCGCCCGGCCGGAACACTCGCCCGTTGCGCAGAATCGCTCCCGTCACCCTCGCCGTCCTGTCGGCCTTCATCGCAGCTTTGCTGGGTGTCCTGGCCGCCGGCGTGCCGGCCCAGGCCGTCGAGGCGGTGCGCGTCACTCCGGATGCCTCGGCGATCGACCTCACGCCGATGATCGAGCGCTATCGCTCGGACGGCGACCTCATCCAGATCTCGACGGCGCCGGGCAAGGACGGCATCGTCCGCCGCATCGTCGTCAAGGCCCGCGACGCGGGAGCGCGGCCCGACTGGATGGTCTTCGCCCTGACCAACGACACGGACGAGCAGGTCGACCGCGTCCTGGTCGCCCCGCATTTCCGCCTCGTCGGCTCGGGCGTGATCTGGCCCGATCTCGGCGGCTCGCGCATCGCGGCGATCACCGCGAGCCAGGGCATCCGGCCCGAGCGCGACGAGAACCCGGAATCCGACCAGTTCGTCATCACCCTCGATCCCGGCTCGACCGTCACCTACGTGGCAGAGTTGCGCGGGCCCAACATCCCGCAGGTCTACCTCTGGGATCAGGAGGCCTACCGCAAGAAGTCCACGGGGCTGACGCTCTACAAGGGCATCATCATCGGCATCGCGGGGCTGCTCGCCCTGTTCCTCACCATCATCTTCGTGGTCAAGGGCGCGATCATCTTCCCCGCCGCCGCCTCCCTCGCCTGGGCGGTGCTGGCCTATGCGTGCATCGATTTCGGCTTCCTGCAGCGGGTCTTTCCCATCACGGAGGTGGCCGAGCGGGTCTACCGGGCCTCGACCGAGGCGGTGCTGGGCGCGACCCTGCTGGTCTTCCTGTTCGCCTATCTCAACCTCAGCCGCTGGCACGTGCGCTACAGCCACGTCGCGATCATCTGGCTCCTGTTCCTCGCCTGCCTCGTCGGGCTCGCGGTGTTCGATCCGCCCGTGGCGGCCGGCGTCGCGCGCATCTCCATCGCGGCGGTGGCCGGCGTCGGCCTGCTGCTCATCGTCTACCTCGCGGCGCATAACGGCTACGACCGGGCGATCCTGCTGGTCCCGACCTGGTGCCTGCTCCTCGTCTGGGTCGTGGCGGCGGGCTTCGCCATCACGGGCCAGATCGGCAGCGACCTCGTACAGCCGGCGCTCATCGGCGGCCTCGTCCTCATCGTGATGCTGATCGGCTTCACGGTCATGCAGCACGCCTTCGCGGGCGGCGGCCTCACCCACGCCCTCGTCTCGGACACCGAGCGGCGCGCCCTCGCGCTGACGGGTGCGGGCGACGTGGTGTTCGACTGGGACGTCCCGGGCGACCGGGTCTTCGCCGGCCAGGAGATCGAAGGGCAGCTCGGCCTGCGGCGCGGTGCCCTCGAGGGGCCGGCCGCGAACTGGCTCGGCCTCGTCCATCCCTTCGACGTGGAGCGCTACTCGGCGGCCCTCGACACGGTGATCGAGGAGCGGCGCGGCCGCATCGTCCACGATTTCCGCCTGCGCTCCACGGCGGGCCCCTATTTCTGGTACCGCCTCAAGGCGCGCCCGGTGATCGGCTCGGACGGCGAGGTCATCCGCATCGTCGGCACGATCAGCGACGTCACGGAAGTGAAGACCGCCGAGGAGCGCCTGCTCCACGACGCCGTGCACGACAGCCTCACCGGCCTGCCGAACCGCGAGCTCTTCTACGACCGGCTCGATGCCGCGTTGGCCTTCGCGAGCCAGGATCCGCGCCTCAAGCCGACGACGATCGCCCTCGACATCGACCGGTTCAAGGCGATCAACGAGGCCATCGGGCTCTCGGCGGGCGATTCCATCCTGCTCACCCTGTCGCGCCGCCTCGGCCGCCTGCTGCGCCCGCAGGACACGCTGGCCCGGGTCGCCGGGGACGAGTTCGCCCTGATCCTGCTGTCAGAGCGCGAGCCCGACCGCATCCTCGCCTTCGCGGAGATGATCCGCAAAGCGATCGCGACGCCCATCACCTACGCCGATCGCGAGATCTTCCTCACCGTCTCGGTCGGCATCGCCCTGTACGAGGGCGGCGCCAACCTGAAGCGCGAGGAGGTGTTCAAGAACGCCGAGATGGCGATGATCCAGGCCAAGCGCGGCGGCGGCGACCGGACGGAAGTGTTCCGCGCCACCATGCGCAACGAGCGCAGCGACCGCCTGATGCTGGAAGCGGACCTGCGCCGCGCGCTGGAGCGCAACGAGATCAAGGTGCTGTTCCAGCCCATCGTCCGCCTGGAGGATCGCACCGTGGCGGGCTTCGAGACCCTGCTGCGCTGGGACCATCCGAAGCTCGGCCGCATCACGCCCGCGACCTTCCTGCCGATCGCCGAGGAGAGCGGCTTCATCGTCAACCTGGGCATCTACGCCCTGGAGCGCACGGCCCTGGAACTCGCCGCCTGGCAGCGCTCCCTCGACGTCGAGCCACCGATCTTCGCCTCCGTCAACCTCTCGTCGCGCCAGCTCCTGCGCCACGACCTCCTGCACGACGTCAAGACGATCCTCGCCCGCTCCGGCGTGATCCCGGGGTCGCTCAAGCTGGAGATGACCGAGAGCCTGGTCATGGAGAATCCGGAATACGCCGCGCAGATGCTCCACCGCATCCACGATCTCGGCGCCGGCCTGTCGCTCGATGATTTCGGCACGGGTTACTCGGCGCTCTCCTACCTCCAGCGCTTCCCCTTCGACACGATCAAGATCGACCAGTCCTTCGTGCGCCAGATCGGCACCGGCCAGACCGCGATCCTCCGCTCGATCGTGAAGATGGCGCAGGAACTCGGGCTCTCGATCATCGCCGAAGGCGCGGAGTCCGAGGCCGATACGCAAGCGTTGTTCGAGCTCGGCTGCGAGTATGCGCAGGGATTCGCGTTCGGCGAACCAATGTCCATGCTTCAGGCCCGACAGTTGTTGGGCGCCGCACCGGAAGCAGCCTGAAGATCAGGCATCCCGAAGCGAGCGTGATCCGCAGGATCACATTAAAGCTCCCTTAACCATGATCCGCCATCGTCCAATCCGAGAACGGGTGCGGACGGCAGGGCGCGAGCGCAGGCCGGCGGGAGATGGCGTGATGACGCAGGCTGCGTTGCGGATCGTGGACGATGAGTTCGACACCAGCATCGTCCGACGCCTGATGGCTCGGCCGCTGCGGGTGGTCGCCGAGGTCGCCCCGACCGGCTCCGAGCCCGAGGCCGCTTCCGTCGCCGCCACGGAGCTGTCGCGCCTGAAGGCGGAAGTCATGGTCATGAAGGCCGTGCTCGGCGCCGAGCGTCGCGAGAGCGAGCGCCTCCGGGCCTGCCTCACCCGAATGGACGATCCCGAGACGCTGTCGCCCGAGGCGCGGGCCGTGCGCGACCGCTGGGCGGCCCTCGTCGACTTGATCCTGCAGGCGCCGCACTGACGCCGCGCGAGCGGACCCAGGCGACCTCCACCCTTCCCATCTCTCCCCGACACGAAGGACGACCATGAGCGCCCGCTGCTCGCTCGTCGTCAACGGCAAGTCCGTGCGCTGCTCGACCGGCGATACGCCGTTGGAGGCCGCCCTTGCCGATGGGATGATCGCTCCCAGTCCCGGTCTGAACGGACAGGGTGCCGCCCCCGCGCCGCGCCGGGCGCAGAGCCGCGCGCACCGCAGCGAGTCGGTGAAGCTCTCGCTGCCGCGCGCGGCCGCCATCGAGGCGCCGCGCCCCTCCGCATTGCCGACCCGGCCCGCCGCCGCGCAGAAGCGCACCGGCACCGTGACCGAAGTCACGGCCCTCGGCCCGCACACCGTCGAGGTCGTGGTGACGATCACGCGGCGGCTGGCCCTGGAGCCGGGCCACCAGGTGGTCGTGACGTTCGAAGGCTTCGCGCCCGTCACCCTGAGCCCGACCCTGCGCGTCGACGGGTCGGCGGAACTCAACGAACTCGTCTTTCACCTGCGCCTCGAAAGGGATGGCACCGGTCTCGGCCACGCCTTCGGCGAGGCGATCGGCCTCGACCATCCCGTGAAGGTGAAGGGTCCCGTCGGCCGTGGCTACTACCGTCCGGGCAGCGGGCGCCTGGTTCTCGTCGCCGCCGAGACGGGCTTCGCGCCGATCTGGTCGATCGCCCGCGCGGCGCGCTACATCGATCCCGCGCGCGAGATCACCCTGATGGTCGGTGCCCGCGATCCCCTCGACCTCTACATGCGCCCGGCCCTCGACTGGCTGCGCGCCACGGGCGTCACCCGCATCGTCACGGTCTCCGACCGCATGCGCCAGCGCCCGCCGGAGGTTCGCCCCGGTCCCCTCACGGCGCACCTGCCTTCCTTGCGCAGCACCGACGTGGTCCACGTGGCGGGCGATGCGTCGACGGTGGGCGCCGTCGAGGTGCTGGCCGCCTCGGCCGGTGCGCGCTGCTACCCGGTTCTGCTCGAACCCGGAACCTGATCCCCGGCCGAACGAAAACAGGAACGGGCGCGTCTCTCCGTGGGAGACGCGCCCGTTCCTGTCGGCGGGTAATTCCGGCGAATGCCCGGTCCTCGGACAGGACCGGGCAGAGCCCTCTCAGGCGACCCGGACGCGCCAGATCTCCTCGGCATATTCCCGCATCGAGCGATCCGACGAGAACCACGCCATCCGCGCGGTGTTGAGGATGGCCGCGCGCCACCAGGCTTTCGGATCGCCCCAGGCGGCGTCCACCGCCCGCTGCGCACGCCAGTAATCGTCGAAATCAACGGTGAGCAGGTAGCGGTCGTTGTGGCGCAGATCGTCGACGATCGGACGGAAGCGGCCCGGTTCCTCGGGCGAGAACCCGCCGGCCTCAATGAAGTCCAGGGCGGCCTTCAGGCGCGGCGAGGCGGCGATGGCGGCTTCCGCGTAATTCGGCTCCGCCATCCGCGCCTGCACGCCGGCCGCGTCCAGGCCGAAGATGAAGATGTTGTCCGCGCCCACGTGATCGCGGATCTCGATGTTCGCGCCGTCGAGGGTCCCGATGGTGAGCGCGCCGTTCAGGGCCAGCTTCATATTGCCGGTGCCCGACGCCTCCATGCCGGCGGTGGAGATCTGCTCCGACAGATCGGCCGCCGGAATCATCGCTTCAGCGAGGCTGACCGAGTAGTTCGGCAGGAAGGCCACCTTGAGGCGCCCGGCGACGTCCGGATCGGCGTTCACGAGCTTGGCGACGTCGCAGGCCAGCTTGATGATGAGCTTGGCCTGGACGTAGCTCGGCGCCGCCTTGCCGCCGAAGATCTTGACGCGCGGCGTCCAGTCCCTCTTCGGATCGGCCTTGATCGCCTGGTAGAGGGCCACCGTCTCGATCACGTTGAGAAGCTGGCGCTTGTACTCGTGGATGCGCTTGATCTGCACGTCGAACAGGGCGGACGGATCGATGGCGATGCCCGTGCGCTCCGCCACCACGCCGGCGAGCGTCTCCTTGCGGGCGCGCCGCATGGCGGCGTAGCGCGACTGGAAGTTCGGGTCTGAGGCCACGTCGGCCAGTCCGGTGAGAAGCTCGGGCGTGTCGAGAACCTCCGGTCCCACCGCCTCGATCGCGAGCGCGGTCAATTCGGGGTTCGCGTTGTGCAACCAGCGGCGGAAGGTGATGCCGTTGGTCTTGTTGACGATCTTGTCGGTGTCGAGGGCGTGCAGGTCCTTGAACACCGTCGAGCGCATCAGGTCGGTGTGCAGGGCCGAGACGCCGTTGACGCGGCGGGCCCCCAGGAAGGCGAGATGGCCCATGCGCACGCGCTTGCCGTGGCTCTCGTCGATCAGCGAGACGGAGGCCAGCTGCGCGGCGCTGCCCCGTCCCTGCTTGCCCTGCTCCTCCAGGTGCATCCAGTTGATCAGGTAGATGATCTGCATGTGGCGCGGCAGCACCCGCTCCATCAGCTCCACCGGCCAAGTCTCCAGAGCTTCCGGCAGGAGGGTGTGGTTGGTGTAGCCGAGGGTGTGGGTGGTGATGTGCCAGGCATCCTCCCAGTTCAGGCCGTGATCCTCCAGGAGGAGACGCATCAGCTCGGGAACAGCGATGGCCGGATGGGTGTCGTTGAGCTGGATCGCCGCGTGGTCGGGCAGCGAGCGCAGATCCCCGCGCTCGGCGACGTGGCGGCGCACGAGGTCCTGCAGCGAGGCCGAGGTGAAGAAGTATTCCTGGCGCAGGCGCAGTTCCTGGCCCTCGGCCGACGAGTCGCTGGGGTAGAGCACCCGCGAGATGGCCTCGGCCCGCGCCCGGTTCGCCACGGCACCGACATGGTCGCCGCCGTTGAAGCGCGCGAGTTCGACCGGCGCCTCGGCCTCCGCCTTCCACAGGCGCAGGGTGTTCACGTGGCGTCCGCGCCAGCCGACCACCGGCACGTCGTGCGCCACGGCGCGCACGGTCTCGGCCGGGTGCCAGTGGCGGCGGATGACGCCCTCCGACACGGAGGACATGGTGACGTGACCGCCGAAGCCGATCGTGTAGGAGGCCTCGGGCCGCACGAATTCCCAGGGGTTGCCCTCGGCGAGCCAGGTCTCGGGGGCCTCCCTCTGCCAGCCATCCTCGAGGGACTGGCGGAACAGGCCGTGATCGTAGCGGATGCCGTAGCCGATGGCGGGAATCGAGAGGCTCGCCATGCTCTCCATGAAGCACGCGGCCAGGCGCCCGAGGCCGCCATTGCCGAGCGCCGCATCGGGCTCGGCCGCCTCGACGTCCCCGAGGTCGACGCCCAGTTCGCGCAGCGCCGCGCGGGTGGTCTGGACGAGACCGAGGTTGTTCATGGCATCGGACAGGAGGCGACCGATGAGGAATTCGAGCGACAGGTAGTAGACGCGCTTGTTCGGGATGGTCCGCTCGCCGTCGATGCAGGCATCGACGATGCGGTCGCGCAGGGCCAGGGCGGTCGCGGCGAACCAGTCCCGCTCGCGCGCGGTCGCGGGCGTCTTACCGATGGCATAGGCCAGCTTGCCGAGGATCGCCTCCCGCAAATCGGCGACATCGTTGCCGGACACCGCCTTCGTCGGCAGCGCTCGACTCGAGACGGTGGATGCGCCGGAGCGCGCCTTCACGTCCGGGGCCATCGCGGCGGAGGCCTCATCGTGTCCATCCCGTCTGATCAATTTCTCGTTCAACACGTCTCAAGTCCCCCCTTCTCAACCGTGGGACATGGCCGCCAGGCTCGGCTCGACAACCCGAGGGGTCGAATTCAGTCCAGCGTTCCTGTCCTTCGTTCGGTCCAGCCACCTTGGTCGCGCTCATCGATCGTTAGTCATCTCAAGGATGAGATGAACCGGTATTTCCTTCGTAATTCCTGCAGATTTTTTCAAAAATCATCCCGGTGCTTATCGCGTTGGCCGGCCCTCTGGCAAATCTGCGGTGATCGAGGCTGCCTCGGGTTGCTTGCGCGGGCATGCCTTGACGACGTGGCCCGCGCGCGACATCCGCCGCGTCACCGTGACCGACAGTCCCAACGAATGCGTGCGGGAATAAGACCACACGACGTTGGAATATTGTCTGAACGCGCATGCCCGGGACGGGTCGCGACGCACCGAATCTGCCGCTAGGGTCCGGCCCGTGCACGGAGCGGGATCGGCGGGAGACAGGCATGGCAGATACGGTCTGGTGGAAACGCGGCACCGTCTATCAGGCCTATCCCCGCTCCTTCCAGGACAGCGACGCGGACGGGGTCGGCGACCTGCGCGGGATCACGCGGCGCCTGGACTACCTCGCCTGGCTCGGCGTCGACGCCGTCTGGATCTCGCCGTTCTACCCCTCGCCGATGGCGGATTACGGCTACGACGTGGCAGATTATTGCGGGGTCGACCCCCTGTTCGGAACGCTGGCCGATTTCGACGCGCTGGTGGCAGAAGCGCATTTCCGCCGCCTGAAGGTCATTCTCGACTTCGTTCCGAATCATACTTCGATCGCGCATCCCTGGTTCGCGGAGAGCCGGGCCTCGCGGACGAGCCCGAAGCGCGACTGGTACATCTGGCGCGACCCCGCGCCCGATGGCGGGCCGCCGAACAATTGGATCAGCAACTTCGGCGGACCGGCCTGGACCCGGGACGAGGCGAGCGGACAATATTATTACCACGCGTTCCTGCGCGAGCAGCCGGACCTGAACTGGCGAAACCCGGAGGTCCGGGCCGCGATGCACGACGCGCTCCGGTTCTGGCTCGACCGGGGCGTCGACGGCTTCCGTGTCGATGTGATCTGGCACCTGATCAAGGACGAGGGATTTCGCGACAATCCGGAGAACCCGAATTTCGCGGCGGGACAGGCGGAGATCAATCGCTTCGCGCAGGTCTATTCCGCCGACCGCCCGGAGGTGTTCGATATCATCGCCGAACTCCGCGCCGTGCTCGCGCCCTACCCCGAGCGGGTGCTCATCGGCGAGATCTACCTGCCGGTGGAGCGGCTCGTGGCCTATTACGGCGCCAACCTGACCGGCGTCGATCTGCCCTTCAATTTCCAGTTGATCCAGGCGCCGTGGAACGCGCGCTCCCTCGCCGACCTCATCGAGTCCTACGAGGCGGCCCTGCCGCCCGGCGGCTGGCCGAACTGGGTGCTGGGCAACCACGACCAACCGCGCATCGCCGCGCGGGTCGGGCCGGCCCAGGCCGCGATCGCGGCGATGCTCCTCCTCACCCTGCGCGGCACGCCGACCCTGTATTACGGGGACGAGATCGGCGTCGCCCACGTGTCGATCCCGCCCGAACGGGTCCGGGATCCTTGGGAGCGCAACGAGCCCGGCCATGGCCGCGACCCCGAGCGTACGCCGATGCAGTGGGACGACTCGTGCCATGCCGGCTTCAGCGATGCCGAGCCCTGGTTGCCCCTCAGTCCCGACGCGGCGACCCGCAACGTGGAGTGCCAACGCGACGACGCCACCTCGCTCCTGACCCTGTACCGGCGGCTGCTGCGCCTGAGACGCGACCACACCGCCCTGTCCGTCGGCGCTTATCGCGGATTGCCCGGGATGCCCGACACCGTCCTCGCCTACGATCGTCACGACGATGCCGCGACGCTTCGCATCGTGCTCAACTTTGGTGCGGAGCAGCAGACGATCACCCTGCCGGAAGAGCGCGGCCCACGCTGGTCGTTGCTGCTCTCGACACATCCGGACCGTCCGGAGACCACGATCGCCGGCGGATTCGTGCTCGGCGGCGACGAAGGCCTCATCCTGATCCGCGATCACCCCTGAGGCGCGTCCGCCCCGACATTCATCGCACGTTCAAAAAATCGTCGTCGACGTGGCGTAAATTGTGCGTCGCAACGGAACCGCGACCGATTTGAGGCGTTCACGATGTCGACGTCGAAGCTGGGCCCTCGTTGCCAATCCCCGCCTATCGCTCGACGCGGGAATGATTTCATGAGCCTGGCGGATCAGACCGATCACCTCGACACGCACTATCCCCTTCGATCCCGCCCCCATCTTCAACCCCGCATCCTCTTCGCGACGCCGGAGATGGCCGACTTCGTCAAGACGGGCGGCCTCGGCGAAGTGGCGGGGTCCCTCCCGAGAGCCTTGCGCAAGCATTACGACGTCCGGGTCCTGATCCCGGGATACCGTCAGGTCGTCGAGCAGTTCGACCATATCCCGGTCGTCGCGCAGTTGCCGGGTCAGGCGGACGTTCCGCCCTGCGAACTCGGCCTCGTGGAGACGGGTGACGGCCTGCAGGTCTACGTTCTGCTCAACGCCGACCTCTACCAGCGCGACGGGACGCCCTACGGCAACGCACAGGGCGATTTCGGCGACAACGACATCCGGTTCGCGCGGCTCAGCCTCGCCGCGGCAGAGATCGCGCGCGGGATCGACCCGGCCTGGGCGGCCGATCTCCTGCATCTGAACGACTGGCAAGCCGCCCTTGCCCCGGCCTATCTCGCCTGGCGCGGCCTGCGGGTGCCGAGCATCCTCACCGTCCACAACCTCGCCTATCAGGGCGTTTTCCCGCGCGAAACCCTCGGTCGCCTCGGTGTGCCGGAAGACGCCTTCCAGATGGACGGCGTGGAATTCTACGGCCAGATGTCGTTCCTCAAGGCCGGCCTCTACTACGCCTCGCACGTCACGACGGTCAGCGAGACCTATGCCCGCGAGATCATGACGCCCGAATCCGGTTGCGGCCTCGACGGGCTGCTGCGCACCCGCGCGGCCCAGGGGCGCCTCGCCGGAATCCTCAACGGCATCGACGAGAGCTGGGACCCGCGCACCGACCCGCATCTCGCGGCCCGGTTCGAGGTCGACGACTGGAAGGGCAAGCGCGCGAATGCCGAGACCGTTCGGCGGCAGTTCGGCCTCGCGGTCTCGCGCGGCCCGCTCTTCGCCATCGTCTCCCGGCTTGTCCACCAGAAGGGCATCGACCTCAGCATCGCGGCAGCGGAATCCATCGTCGCCGAGGGGGGCCAACTGGTGGTGATCGGCCAAGGCGAGCATCGCTTCGAGGGCGCGCTGCGGGACCTCGCCCGGCGCCACCCCGCCTCGGTTGGCGTCCATGTGGGCTTCCAGGAGAAGGATGCCCGGCGCATGTTCGCCGGCAGCGACTTCCTGCTGATGCCTTCGCGCTTCGAGCCCTGCGGCCTCGCCCAGATGTATGCCCAGCGCTTCGGCTCCCTGCCGATCGTCCACCGCACCGGCGGCCTCGCCGACACCGTCGAGGACGGCGTCACGGGCTTCACCTTCGGCGACGCGTCGGCACGCGGCTTCTCGCAGGCCATTCGCCGGGCCTTCGACACCTTCGGACAGAAGAAGCGCCTGAACGCCATGCGACGGCACGCCATGTCGCGCTCGTTCGGATGGGACGAGGCCGCGGTGAACTACGCCTCGCTCTATGCCCGGGCCTTCGGCAATTCGGCGGGCCTGCGGATGCGCGCGGCCTGATCCGCCGTCCCGACGCCCTGGAAACGACAGACGCCGGCGAGGTTCTCCTCGCCGGCGTCTGTCGTTTCGGACCCGTCTTCCGCCGCTCAGTCCGGTGAGCGGCGGGATTGACCGGCGGCCGGATCATACTGTTTCCGCCTGATCAGTTCGGTGACGGAGTGACTCGCGGGTCCCCTCTCCTGGAAGGAGAGGGACAGGGTGAGGTGTGTGACCTCTCCGGAGACGGACCACACCTCACCCCAACCCTCTCCTTCCAGGAGAGGGAGCCCGTCGCGTCTGATCGTCCCGAAGGGGTCAAGCGGAACCGGTATCACCCCTCGCGGACGAAGATCGTGGTGGCCAGCGGCGGGATCGTCAGGGTCACCGAGTAGGGCTGGCCATGGCTCTCGACGGCCTCGGCCTGGACACCGCCCATGTTGCCGACATTCGACCCGCCGTAGCGCTCAGCATCCGAGTTGATCGCCTCGCGATAGAAGCCGGCCGCGGGCACGCCGATGCGATAGCCCTCGCGCGGCACGGGCGTGAAGTTCGAGACGACGACGGCGAGTTCCCCGGCCTCGCGCCCCTTGCGGGCCCAGGCGATGACCGAATTGTCCTGGTCGTCCGCCACGAGCCACTGGAACCCGGCGGCCTCGGTGTCGCGCGCGTGGAGGGCGGGCGTCGCCGCGTAGAGGTGGTTCAGGTCGCGGATCAGATCCTTGACGCCCCGGTGCATGCCATCGTCGAGCAGGTGCCAGTCGAGGCTCTGGTTGTGGTTCCACTCCTTCTCCTGGCCGAACTCGCAGCCCATGAAGAGCAGCTTCTTGCCGGGATGCCCCCACATGAAGCCGTAATAGGCCCGGAGATTCGCGAATTTCTGCCAGCGGTCCCCCGGCATCTTGCCGAGCAGCGAGCCCTTCCCGTGCACCACCTCGTCGTGGGACAGGGGTAGGATGAAGTTCTCCGAGAAGGCGTAGAGCAGGCCGAAGGTCAGGTCGTGGTGGTGGTAGCGCCGGTGGATCGTCTCCTTCGAGACGAAATTCAGGGTGTCGTGCATCCACCCCATGTTCCACTTGAAGCCGAAGCCGAGGCCGCCCGTGTAGGTCGGGTGCGAGACGCCCGGCCAGGAGGTGGATTCCTCCGCCACCGTCAGGGTGCCGGGAGCGTGAGAATAGGTCGCCTCGTTGGTCTTGCGCAGGAACTCGATGGCATCGAGGTTTTCGTTGCCGCCGTACCGGTTTGGGATCCACTCGCCCTGCCGGCGCGAATAATCGAGGTAGAGCATCGAGGCGACCGCATCCACGCGCAGGCCGTCGAGGTGGTAGTGCTCCAGCCAGAAGCGCGCGTTGGCAGCGAGGAAGCTCGAAACCTCCGTGCGGCCGAAATTGTAGATGTAGGTGCCCCAATCCTGGTGGAATCCCTGCCGCGGATCGGCGTGCTCGTAGAGATGCGTGCCGTCGAACTGACCGAGGCCGTGGGCGTCGAGGGGGAAGTGCCCCGGCACCCAGTCGAGCATCACGCCGATGCCGGCCGCGTGGGCCGCATCCACGAAGGCCGCGAACTCGTCAGGCGTGCCGAAGCGGCTGGTCGGCGCGAAGAGCGAGACCGGCTGGTAGCCCCATGAGCCGTCGAACGGAAATTCCGTGATCGGCAGCATCTCGATATGGGTAAAGCCCATCTCCTTGACGTAGGGGATCAGCCGCTCCCCCAGTTCCCGATAGGTCAGGTAGCGGTTGCCCTCCTCGGCGACGCGCGCCCAGGAGCCGAGATGGACCTCGTAGATCGAGATCGGAACGTGGCGCGGGTCCTTCTCGCCCCGCGTCGCCATCCACTTCTCGTCGTGCCACGCGGGGTCGTTGGTCCCCTGGAGCACGGAGGCGGTCTCGGGCGGCTTCTGGGCCGCGAAGGCGACCGGGTCGGCCTTCAGCGGCAGCAGCGAACCATCGGCGCCGCGAAGTTCGTACTTGTAGTGAGCACCGGCCTTGAGGCCCGGGACGAACAATTCCCAGACGCCGCCATTCTGCCAGAGCCGCATCGGGTGGCGCCGGCCGTCCCAGTTGTTGAAGTCGCCGACGACGCTGACGCGGCGCGCATTGGGGGCCCAGACCGCGAAGCGGAAGCCCTCGATGCCGTCCACGCTGCGCGCCTGGGCACCGAGGATGCGGTAGGTGACGTTGCTGCCGACCTCACGCAGGTTGTCGATGTCCTCCTGCCGCAGGGACGAGCCGAAGCCGTAGGGGTCGTGGCGCGAGCGCTCGACACCGTCCCAGGTCTCGACCACGAGTTCGTAGAGCGGGCGCCCCTCGCTCGCCACGCGGGCGACGAAGAACCCGTCCGGATGCTTGCGCTCGAAGGCCGTCCGCTTGCCGCCGACGAGGAGGCTCGCCGATTTCGCCTCGGGCAGCACGGCACGAACCTCCCACTGACCCTTGGCGACCTGATGCGGTCCGAGGACCGAGAAGGGATCGCCGTGGTTCGCCGCCATGATGGACGCGATGGCGTCCGGGTGCAGGGAGGCCGTTTCGGGCGCCGCGCCGTGCGGCGCCCGCGTGGCAACGGGCGCAACGTCCGCCGATCCGGAGGAGCCCGAGGGGTGTCCGGTCCTGCTCGCGAACGTCTCGTCGATGCCCATCATTCAAACGCCTTTCTTGATCTCGTCCAGAATGTTGAGAACCCCACGTGCGGGGATTTCGATCCAGTCGGGACGATTGTTCGCCTCGTAATCGACCTCGTAGAGCGCCTTCGTCAGGATCGAGAGCTTGAGCAGGCGGCTCTCGGTCTCCGGGTCGGTGACGGCCGCGCGGCTCACCGAGACGGCCTCGCGGTAGCCGTCCAGGAAGGCTGCATCGATCATGCCGCGCCAGGCGATCGAGGCTCGGCGCGCGCGCTCCTCGGAATCCGAGAAGCGCGCGGCGATCCCGCGGGTCACCGTCTCGGCGCCGTAGGCGAAGGAGCGCAGCATGCCGGCGACGTCGCGCAGCGGCGTCGACTTGGTGCGACGCTCGTCCGCCGGCCGCGAGGGCTCGCCCTCGAAATCGACGATGATGAGGTCGTCCTCGGCCGCCAGCACCTGCCCGAGGTGATAGTCGCCGTGGATGCGGGTCTTCATCGCGCCGATGGGGGGACGCGCCGTGAGCGTCTCGATCGCGGTCTCGACCTCGTGGCGGCGACCCGCCAGTTCGGTGCTGGCCGCATTCGAGGCTCGGCCCGCCAGACCGTCGAGGCCCCGGAAGGCACGCTCGGCCTGACGCCGGGTGTCGTCCGCGAGGGCGTGCAGGTCCGCGTGATCGAAGGGCTCCGCCGCGAAGGCCGGATCGTCCGTCTCCACCGCGAAGGCATTGTGCATCTCGGCGGTGCGGCGTCCGAGCAGGATCGCCCAGCGCAGATGCGCCTCGAAGGCCTCGGCCGGCGACGGCGCCTCGCTCTCGGGTGCCAGCACCACCGTGTCGAAGTCGCGGCGCAGGCCCTCCAGCATCAGGGTCCAGGCATCGCCCTGATTCGGCACGAACTTCTGGAGCACGGCCAGAGCCGTGCGCGTGCCCTCGGCATCCACGTGCTCCAGCACGCCCAGAAGCGCCGGAGTGTTGTGGAAATGCGCCGTCTCCGTCAGGAACCGCCCGACCTCGATCTCCGGATGGACGCCCGTCTGCAACCGGCGCAGCAGCTTGAGCATCATCTTCGAGCCGATGGCGATCGAGGTGTTGCTCTGCTCGGCGTTGAGCGAACGGACCTCACCCGCCTCGAAGGTGACCTCGGGATCGAAGGCCGAGGTGGTCGAGAACACGAGGCGCCCGGTCTCGGTGGCGATCTCGCGGCCCTCGCGCATACCCTCGATCATCGACACCGCGAAGGTCGGCGAGGCGGATGCACCGAGGAGCAGGCCGGTGCGCGGACCGCGGCGGACGCGGGCCACCGCGTGCTGCAGCATCGCCTCGTCCTCGCGGCCTTCGTCGACCGCCACGGGCACGAAGTAGTCCTGCCGCTCGCCGGTGGAGAGATGGACCGCCACGCGCGGCAGCAGGAACCGGGCCTCGCCGGTGCTGTCCTTGAGGGCGGCGCTGTCGGTGACCTGCACCGACTTGATGCGCGAGCCCTTGGCGGCGAACCAGCGGCGGGTGGCGATGAAGCGCGGTGCCACGGTGCGCTCGAAGGCGATGCGCTCGCGCCCCGCCATCAGGGTCTCGATGCCGCCGGTGAGGACCAGCGTGAACAGTTCGGGCAGTTCCGGCTGCGGGCCGACGGCCCCGGTATTCGCCGCACTCAGGGAGAACCAGTAGAAGCCGTAGGACGGCAGGGTGAGCAGGTAGGGCAATTCGCCGATGGCCGGGAACTCGGACCCTCCGGTGAGTTCGATCGGCACCGCGTTGCGCAGTTCCGAAAGGTCGAGCTGCACCGCCTGCGGCGCCCGCGAGAGGTTGGCGACGCAGAGCACGCGCTCGCCCTCGAACTCGCGGATCCAGGCCAGCACCTTGCGGTTCGAGGGATACAGGAACTGCATGCCGCCGCGCCCCAGGGCGACGGAGTTGTTGCGGATCGCGATCATGCGCCGCGTCCAGTTCAGCAGGCTGGTCTGCGACTGGGTCTGCGCCTCGACGTTAATCGCGTCGAAGCCGTAGATCGGGTCCTGCACGGAGGGCAGGAACAGCTTCTGCGGATTGGCGCGCGAGAAGCCGCCGTTGCGGTCCGGCGACCATTGCATCGGCGTGCGCACGCCGTCGCGGTCACCGAGATAGATGTTGTCGCCCATGCCGATCTCGTCGCCATAGTAGAGCACCGGCGTGCCGGGCATCGACAGGACGAGGGACTTCATGAGTTCGATCTTGCGCCGGTCGTTCTCGAGGAGCGGCGCGAGGCGACGGCGGATGCCGAGATTGATGCGGGCACGGCGCTCGGCGGCGTAGAACGACCAAAGGTAGTCGCGCTCCTCGGCCGTCACCATCTCCAGCGTCAGCTCGTCGTGGTTGCGCAGGAAGATCGCCCACTGACAGCCCTCGGGGATCTCCGGGGTCTGCCGCATGATGTCGGTGATCGGGTGCCGGTCCTCACGGGCGATCGCCATGTACATGCGCGGCATCAGCGGGAAGTGGAACGCCATGTGGCATTCGTCGCCGTCGCCGAAATACTGCGCCGTCTCCTCAGGCCACTGGTTGGCTTCCGCCAGCAGCATCCGGTCGGGATAGCTCGCGTCCAGCGCCGCGCGGATCGCCTTGATGACCGTGTGGGTCTCTGGCAGGTTCTCGCAATTCGTGCCGTCACGCTCGATCAGGTAGGGAATCGCGTCGAGGCGCAGGCCGTCGACGCCCATGTCGAGCCAGTAGCGCATCACCTCGATCACGGCTTCCAGCACCGCCGGGTTGTCGAAGTTGAGGTCGGGCTGGTGGCTGTAGAAGCGGTGCCAGAAATACTGCTTGGCGACCGGGTCCCAGGTCCAGTTCGAGACCTCGGTGTCGAGGAAGATGATGCGCGTGTCGGAATACGGCGTGTCGGTGTCCGACCAGACGTAGAAGTCGCGCTCAGGGCTGCCGGCCGGCGCCTCGCGGGCGCGCTGGAACCAGGGGTGCTGGTCGCTCGTGTGGTTGATGACGAGCTCGGTGATGACGCGCAGGCCACGCTCGTGCGCCGCGTCCACGAACCGCCGGAATTCCTCCATCGTGCCGTAGGAGGCGTTCACCTCGCGGTAGTCGCCGATGTCGTAGCCGTCGTCACGCAGCGGCGACGGGTAGAACGGCATCAGCCAGATCGCCGTGACGCCGAGGTCGCGGACATAGTCGAGCTTCTGCGTCAGGCCCTCGAAATCGCCGATCCCGTCATTGTTGGAGTCGAAGAACGACTTGACGTGGATCTGGTAGATGATGGCGTCACGGTACCATTGCGGATCGCTGCGATCGATCATCGCGTCGTTGCCTCATACGTCGAGTTCAAGGGCGTTTTCGGAGTCATCGCACCGGCTCCTCGCGAGAGGTGACCAAGCGTGCCGTCAACTGCGTGGGTAGGCGCCGACACTGAGGCGACACCGCGACGACCGTCACCGATCGCCGGGTTTTTTGCTGACACGGGCACGCGCGTCACGCAACCCGGCGCGGGGCCCGGAGCCGCCAGATCACCGCCGAGCGCTCGGCGGGATCGAGGGCGATCCGGTGCGATTTCCCGCGCAGCTCGAACGTGTACCCGAGCAGTAGGTCCTCGACCTCCACCGCGCCGTCATCGGGCTGGCCCAGCAGCCAGAGCGGCACCTCGTAGGTGCATTCCTGGCGGTTGCGCGGGTCGAGGTTGACGAGCACGAAGATGCAGTTGTCGCCCTCCGGCGTCACCTTGGCGTAGCCGATGATCTGGTCGTTGTAGGCGCCCGTGAAGGTGACATTCCGGAAGTCCCACAGGGCCGGATTGTCGCGCCGGATCTGGTTGAGCTTGATGACGTGCTCGCGGATATTGCCGGGCCGGTGGTAGTCCCAGGCCTTCAACTCGTACTTCTCCGAGTTGAGGTACTCCTCCTTGCCCGGATAGGGCTCGGCCTCGCAGAGTTCGAATCCGTTGTAGATGCCCCAGACGCTCGACAGGGTGGCGGCCAGCGTCGCGCGCACGATGAAGCCGGCCCGCCCGCTGGTCTGGAGATAGATCGGGTTGATGTCGGGCGTGTTGGCGAAGAAGTTCGGGCGATAATATTCGCCCATCTCCCCGGCGAGTTCGGTGGAATAGGCGATCAGGTCCGGCTTGGTGTCGCGCCAGGTGAAGTAGGTATAGCTCTGCTGGTAGCCGGCCTTGGCGAGCTTCTTCATCATCTTGGGCCGGGTGAAGGCTTCGGCGAGGAAGATCACGTCGGGATAGCGGGCATTCACCTCGCCGATCATCCATTCCCAGAACGGAATCGGCTTGGTGTGCGGGTTGTCGACCCGGAAGATGCGCGCGCCGAGTTCGGCCCAGCCCATGACGATGTCGCGCAGCTCGATCCAGAGCGAGGGCAGCGCGCCGCCGTAGAAGTGGACGTTGGAGATGTCCTCGTACTTCTTGGGCGGATTCTCGGCGAACTTGAGGGTGCCGTCCGGGCGCCATTCGAACCATTCGGGGTGGTTCTTGATCCAGGGATGGTCGGGCGAGCACTGGATCGCGAAGTCGAGGGCGATTTCCATGCCGTAGGCGTGGCTCGCGGCGACGAGCCGGCGGAAATCGTCGAGGGTCCCGAGCTCCGGATGCACCGCCTCGTGGCCGCCCTCCTCCGAGCCGACCGCGTAGACCGAGCCGACATCGCCCGGCAGGGCCTTGAGGGTGTTGTTCTTGCCCTTGCGGTTGGTCTTTCCGACCGGATGGATCGGGGTGAAGTAGAGTACGTCGAAGCCGAGTTCGCGAATCTCTGGCAGGCGCCGGATCACATCGTCGAAGGTGCCGTGACGGTTGACGTCCATCGACTGCGAGCGCGGGAAGATCTCGTACCAGGCCGAGAACCGGGCCGCGAGACGGTCGGCGATGACGGGTACGTCGACGGGGTAGCGCGAGAGGTTGATGCGCGGCGCGTGCCGGCGGATCAGGCCGGCATTCTCCGGCTGCAGCATGAGATCGAGTTGCGCCGCCGAGCCGCTTCCCTGCGCGTCCAGGTCCGCGACCAGGGCCTTCAGCCTGTCGCGGTCCGGGCCGCTCGCATTGGCGGCCGCCCCCGTCACGAAGGCGATGCCCTCGATGGTCTCCAGCCGCACGTCGACACCGGCATTCCGCTTCTTCAGGGTGTCGCGGACCCAGGACGAATAGCCGTCCCTCCAGGCTTGAACCGTGAACTCGTAGCGGGCGTTGCGCAGCAGCGGGAAGTGCCCGCCCCAGCGGTCGTTGTCCACGAACACCATGCGGTCGGCGCGCCACTCGCTCTCGCCGACGACGCGGGAGACGATTTCGGCGTCGATGATCTCGTGGCCGTCGCTGAAGATGTCGGCGGTGACGTGGACGCTCTCGCCGACCACGCGCTTCACAGGTGAGCGGCCGCCGTCGATCTCGGGCATCACCGCCTCGATGACGACACGGCCCTCGCCGGTCGGCGTGCTGGGCTCCGGCGCCTTCGTCACGGCCGCGCGCTCGGCGGCGAGGATGCGCACCTCGCCGGGCGCCAAGGCCAGGGCGATGCCCGGCCGGAAATCGATCCGCGCGGCCTCGGGCGTGCGATCGATGAAGTCGCCGAGCATGCCGCCGGTGCGGGCGAGCAGCGTGCCGGGCTCGACCGGCACCGATGCATCGGTCGGGTTGTAGAGTACCATCGTGGCGCCGCGGGCGGAGGCGCCTTGGCCGGTGTCGAAGCGCAGCAGCGCGGCGTAGGCCGCGTCCGGCGCGGAAATGCGGGCTTGCGCGCCCTCCACGTTGGCGGCCGGGAGTTCGGCCCGCAGC
Organism: Methylobacterium sp. J-068; assembly: GCF_022829445.1. Classification (GTDB taxonomy): domain Bacteria; phylum Pseudomonadota; class Alphaproteobacteria; order Rhizobiales; family Beijerinckiaceae; genus Methylobacterium. The sequence continues at coordinate 78,999 of NZ_JAKSXY010000031.1, forward strand.
GCGTTGATCGCCGCGACGTAGCCCGAAATGTCGATCCCGGTGTCGGTTTCGCGCGCCTCCGGCGTCGTCTCGACCACGTGGAGCGACGTGCGGTAGCCCCACTCGTAGCCGATCGGCATCAGGACACCGGCCGAGAAGAAGGCGGAGAGGGCATAGCGCGCCTTCAGCTGCCGGGCGATCGCATCGGCATCGCCGTCGAGCTCCGCCGCGAGGCGGGCCATGTCGTGGTTCTCGGGGAAGGCGATCGAGGGCGCGATGACGCGCAGGCGCTCGTACTGCTCCAGGGCCCAGGAGGCCTTGAGGTCCCACCACGCGAAGCTGTTGAACAGGTAGTCGAAGCCGGCGCCCGCCGTGGATTGCGCCTCCTCGAAGGTGCAGCCGAGGGTCTCGGCGGCGAACAGGCAATCCGGCTCCAGGGCCTTGGCGGCGCCGATCAGGTCGCGCCAGACATCGGCCGGCACCTTGTAGGCGGCATCGCAGCGAAAGCCGCCGACGCCGAGATCCTGCAGGCGGTTGATGTAGCCGGACCAGAGGGCAGTCAATTCCCGGCGCGGGCCCTCCGAATGGTAGTCGAGCTCGGCCAGATCGCCCCAGACCGTTCGGATCGACGGATCGTCCGGGTCCACCGCGTAGGGGCTCTCGATTCTGCCATCGGAATCCTTGAGGAACAGGTCCGGGCGCTGCGCGGCGAGCGGACCGTCCATGGCGGTGTGGTTGATGACGAGGTCCGTCATCACGCCGAGGCCGTGCGAGGCGGCGGCCGCGCAGAAGCGGCGGATCTGCTCGTCGTCCGACGTCCCGTCATGATCGCGAAACCGCTCGTCGAGCCGGTCCGGGTCCGCCACCGCATAGAGGCTGTGCGAGCCGCCGGTCTGGTGGAACGGGTTGAGGTAGACCCAGTCGAAACCGAGCGCGGCGATGCGGGGAAGTTCGGCGGTCCAGGCCGAGACGCGCCCGACGAGCAGGGGGAACAGGTTGTAGATGCGCGGCCCCTCGGCGCGGGGCGCGAGGCTGGCCGGAAGCGGCACCTGACCGGCTTCGGTCCGCTGGGCGGCGGTCGTTGCGGGGCTCGGTGCGTTCATGCGTTCTCCATTCGGTTCGTTCGTGTGCGCTCGCCGGTCCGTCCGCGGTCGATGCCGGGAAACGGGGGTCTCGAAGCGGCGCCGTCGTGCCGGGGGACACGCGGCTGTCCCCCGCTCTTCGTCGCGGCCTCGCCCCCGATGCCGGCGGCGAGGTCGGCCATGCTCAGCGGGTCCGCTTCAGCACGGCATAGGGCAGACGCGCGAACACCCGGCCGAGTTCGATCCGACCGTCCTCGGAGACGACGTCATCGCCGGTCACGAGATCGGTCCAGGCCGATCCGGGCGTGACCGTCAGCGTCGTGCCCGCGAACGGTTCGGCGGACCAGACCCCGTCCCCGACGAGGCCGGAGACGAGGCGCGGGACCGCCACCACGAGATCGCCCTCCCCCGTCGTCGCATCGGAACGTGTGAATGCGATGACATGATCGGCCCTCCCACCCGTCGCCGGCAGCGCCTGATAGTCGGCATCGGCGTAGAAGCTCGGCCGCGCCGCGCGGTCGGCCAGCAGGCGCGTGAGGGTCGCCTGCTTCACGCGGCCATCCGTCCAGTGCGCCAGCAGATCGGCGGCGGGAACCCCCTCCTCCAGCGCGCGGGACAAGGCCGGATAATCCACCGGACGGCGGTTGTCGGGATCGACGAAGGAGAAGTCCCAGAACTCGGTGCCCTGGTAGGTGTCCGGCAGGCCCGGCAGCGTCACCTTGAGGACGGTCCGCCCGAGGCCGGCGATCATGCCGAGATGAGCGAGCCGCTTGGCGAACGGACGCAGCGTCGCCAGGAACTCCGAACCCGGAGCGATCAGCTTGGCGAAGAGCGCGTGGACGGCGCCCTCGTAGCCCTCGTCCACGTTGACCCAGCTGGACCGGCGCTTGGATTCGCGCAGGGCCTTCTCCGCATAGGCGTCGAGCCGGTTGCGGAAATCCTCGATCGCGGCGGGCTCGTCACGCTCCAGCAGTTCCAGCGGCCACGCGCCGAGAATGGCCTGGAAGAACATCCACTGGTCGTTGGCGTCGGGCGCGGTCTCCTTCTCGACGAGGCCGAGATGGGGCTTCGTCAGGGCGGTCCAGGCCGCCCAGGCCTCGGCCCAGTCCTCCGGCATCTCCGAGAGGGCGAGCAGGCGCGAGCGGGCGTCCTCGCCACGCTTGGTGTCGTGCGTCGCCGTGGCGATCATCGCGTTCGGCCAGTCGCGGGCACGGGCCGCCTGGAGCGCGTGGAAATGCTCCGCGTCGATGCCGTACTCGCCGGGATCGCCGCCGACCTCGTTGAGGGCGAGGAGTTCGGCGAAGCGATAGAACAGCGTGTCCTCCAGGCTCTTGGCCATGACCGGGCCGGTGAGCTGCTGGAAGCGGCGGCGGAAGCGCAGGATCACCTCCGAGTCGGGGCGCCCCGAACCCGTCACATCGATGCGGCCGAGCATGGTGTCGGCGGCGAAGTCGTGCACCGAGCGGTCCGGCAGGGCGCTCCAGCGCTTGGCCTTCTTCACCGCCGTCTCGATGAGGCGGATGTCCTCGTCCTCGACGTCACTCTCATCGAGATCACCGGGCAGGTAGCTCCGGTAGGTCGGGAAGCGGGCGATGATCTCGATCAGCGCACGGCGGATGGCGTTGACCGAGAAGTCGCGGGTGCGCCGGTCGGCATCGGCCACCGCCTTGAGGTCGGAGGTCATCACCTCCAGTTCCGAGGCGAAGCTGATCTCCAGGATCTCGGCCTTGGCGGCACGGAGCATGAACTTGTAGGGCTCGTCGAACTGCGTCCGGCTCTCGTAGAGCGCGCGGATCTCGGCGCGCTTGCCCTGGTCGACGAGGATGCCGTCGAGCTGGTTGAGCACGTCGTAGCCCGTGGTGCCGGCCACGGGCCAGGGCCGCAGGCGCTCGCCCGGTTCGAGGATCTTCTCCACCACCACGTAGAAGCCCGGGCCGATCGCGGCCTGGAGCGCGCGGGCATAGCCGAGCGGGTCGGCCAGACCGTCGATGTGGTCGATGCGCAGGCCGTCGATGCGGCCCGCCTCGATGTGGCGGAAGATCGTCTCGTGCGAGCGCTGGAAGATGTCGGATTGCTCGACGCGCAGGCCCGCGAGGCCGTTCACGTCGAAGAATCGACGGTAGTTGATGTCGCTCGCCGCGATCCGCCAATGGGCGAGGCGGTAGGATTGCTGCTCCAGCAGGCGGTGCAGTGGGCCGAAGCTGTCGGGGTGTCCCTTGGCCCCGTTCAGGAGTTTCAGCGTCCGTTCGATCGCCGCCGCGATGGCGGGCGAGGCTTCGACCGCCTCGACGAGCCGATCCTTCAACGTCTCGGCCTCGTCCGGGAAGGCGCGGCGGCGCTCCTCGTTCGTGTCCTCACCCATCAGGCGAAGGCGTTCGGAGATGCCGAGCACTTCGAGGGCCGCGGCATCCTCGATGTCGCCGAGGGCGGCGAGCGAACGGTTCAGGATGGTCGGGTATTGCAGCGGGCAGATCGGGAATTCGTGCTCGTAGTGCCAGACGCTGAACGCGCCCTTCCGAGGATCGAACCGGAGTTCCAGCGTGCCCTTCTCCAGGGCCTCGCCGTAGCGGTCGCCGAGGAACGGCACCACCAGCTTGTTCTTGGCGCCGAGCCGCGACCAGTCGATGTCGAAGGCATGCGCCGAGGCGGAGAGTCCGCCCCATTCGAGCACGGAGAGCCACCACGGATTGTCGGCGCCGCCGACCCCCATGTGGTTCGGCACGATGTCGAGGAGCAGCTTCAGCCCGGCCGCGTGCAGCGTCTCCGAGAAGCGGACGAAATCCTCCTCGCCCCCGAGTTCGGGGTTGATCGTCGAATGGTCGACGATGTCGTAGCCGTGGGTCGAACCCGGCCGCGCCTTCTGGATCGGCGAGGCGTAGACGTGGCTGATGCCGAGCTTGGCAAGGTACGGAACGATCTTTTCCGCGTCCGCGAAGGTGAAGTCCTTGTGGAATTGCAGGCGGTAGGTCGCGCGCGGGGGGGCCGAGGCGAGGCGGGCGGCGCCCGAACGCGGCCCGCGATCCTCGGCCGAGAGCGAGGCCGCCAGCTTGGCGAGCGGTCCGCCCGGCGCCGCGATGCTCTCGAGCGTGCGGTCGAGCTTGCGCCGCCAGTTCGGGTAGCCCTCCGTCGACCCCGGCACGTTGGCCTGGGACAATTCGGAGACCACGTCCTCGTACTGGACGGCGGTCAGCATCGAGGGGGCGCGGCCGAGATAGCGCGCGGCCGCCTCGAAGGGCGCGGCTTCCGGCACGTCGTAGCTCGGCAGCAACTGCTCGCCCGCGAGGGCTTCCGTCAGACGGGCGCGCTCGTCCACGCGCTCGCGCCGCTCGACCTCGGCCCGCTCGGAATCGTAGAGGCCGAGGGCCTGGCGCGTGTCGGTATCGACGCCGCGCCACCAGCCGACGAAGGTCGGCAGATCGTGGGTGGTGATGGCGGTCAGCGCGTCGCGCGGGTAGGCGGCGGGCGGCTTGAAGCGGGCGCCCTGCTCGCGCTCGAAGGCGAGGATGCGGTAACTCAGGATGCCGGCCTGCATCAGCGCGTCGGAGAATCCCTCCGGCGCGGTGCCGAGGTCCTCGGCGATGACGAGGCACTTGGCGCGGTGGCTCTCCAGGCGCAGCACCGCGAGCATCGGCTCGAAGGGCATCGCCACGTAGGCGCCCTCCCTGGCCGAGCGCCCCACCGGGATCAGGAACAGGCGCGCGAGCTGGAAGGCATGGTCGATCCGGATCGCGCCCGCATGGCGCATGTTGGCGACGACGAGGGCGCGGAAGGCCGCGAGGCCGTCGCGCTCCATCTCCAGCGGGTGGAAGGCCGGCAGACCCCAATCCTGGCCCTTGGGGGCCAGCAGATCCGGCGGCGCGCCGATGGAGACGCCATTGGCGAAGCGCTCGGGGTGGGACCAGATCTCGGAGCCGCCGCGGTCGGCACCCACCGCGAGGTCGCGATAGAGGCCGAGGCGCATGCCCGTGGCGAGCGCCGTGTTCGAAGCGTCCTCCAGCTGGCGGTCGGCGAGGTATTGCAACCAGACGTGGTAGGTGACGGCCTCGGCATGGGACTCGGCGAAGGCGCGCACGGCCGGCGTGCCGTTGCGGCGCATCTCCTCCGGCCAGTCGCCCAGCCACTGCGCGCCCTCGGCCTGATAATGTTCCGCCAGGGCCTCGAACGTGCCGTGCGCCTCCAGATCCTCGCCCCCGGCGGCCCGGAACGCGGCGAAGCCCGCGTCGGTCCCGTCGCGCGCCGCCGATTCCTGCCAGAGCGCACGCAGCACGGGCGAGAGCACGCCCCAGATGCCGGCGTGATCCACGAGCTTGGCTTCCCGCAGCACCACGACCCGATCGGCCATCGCGGCAAGGAGTGCCTCGGCCTTCGAGCCGATGAAGCCGGGCAGCACGCCCGGTTCGATGAACAGGATTTCGAGGAAAAGCCGCGAGGACGGCGAGTAGGGCGAGATCTTGGTACGATCGGTGGCGAACAGCGCGTGGACCGGGCTGAGGCCGAGGAACGAGGCACCGCGCAGGCCCGCATCGTGCGCGGCCCGTCCGGCATCCGCATAGGAACCGATGCCGAGGTTGTCGGGCGAGCGCAGACCGTAGAGCTGGGCGGCCAGGCCCCAGTCGCGGGCGCCCTCGTCGGCGTAGGCGCGTGGGCGCCAGCAGCGATGCGGGGCCGAGATCACCCAGGCCTCGGCCCGATGCTCGCCGAGCGTGGCGCTCAGGCGATGGTAGCCCGGCGTCAGCGGAGGCAGTTCGAAACTGTCGCCGGAGACCGCGACGCGGCCCTCGCGGTGGTGACCGCGCTCGTCGGTCAACCGCCAGGACAGGGTGCCGGAGGGGTTCGCGAGCCGGATCGGCACCGTGACGGACCGGCGCGCCTCGGCCGGCAGCAGCGGCGGCACGAGGCCGCTACGCACGGCCGCCACCTCCGCGAGACTGGCGGCGATGTCGGCCTCCGACGCGGCGGGGAAACCGAGCGCGGCGATCATGCCCCGGCGGACGTCGAGATCGGTGTCCACGCGCTGCCCGAAGGCATCGGTGTAGCCGGGGGCGACGCCGAGAAGGTCGGCGAGGCGTTCGAGGTCGCGGCTCATCACTTCACACCCGTCAGGAAGACGCCCGTCCAGGACGGGAGTTCGATCGATGCATCACCCGATCCGCTCGACCAGATGACCTGGGCCCCGTCTCGCGCGACGGTGAACGCCTCCGTGCCCACATTGGCGACGAAGCGGAGCCAGCCGCCCGCGTAGGTCCAGGTGCAATCCACCACGTCGGGGCGCGGCAGGGTCGCCTCGGCGCCGAGGTAGCGGGTCTTCGTCAGCGGCACGATCGTCTGGTGCCGGATCTGGAGGAGGTTGCGCGTGTCCGCCAGCACCGACCGGTGCGGCGGCGCGGCGCGCTCGGCCCAGTCGATGCGCGAATCCGTGAAGGTCCGTGCCTCCGTCGGGTCCGGGATCACCGAGGTGTCGTCGGCGAAGGCCGCGAAGCTCTTGAACTCGCGGCGACGGCCCTCGCGCACCGCCGTGTTCAGCGCCTCGTCGGGCGCGAAATCCACGAAGAACAGGAAGGGCGCGGAGGCAGACCACTCCTCGCCCATCCAGAGCATCGGGATCTGCGGGCTGAGGAGGAGGCCCGCGCGGGCGAGCGCCAGCTTCCCGGGGTCGCACAACGCGCTCAGGCGCTCGCCCAGTGCTCGGTTACCGACCTGATCGTGGTTCTGCAGGAAGGTGACGAAGGCCGAGGGCGGCAGATGGGCCGAGGACTCGCCGCGCGGGTGGTTGTCGAGGGTCGGGAAGGGCTCGCCCTGGTAGGCGAAGCCCTCGGACAGGCAGCGGGCCAGATGCGCGACCGGCTTGTCGGCGAAGCTCGCGTAGTAGCCCGCATCCTCGCCGGTCAGCAGCACGTGCCAGCAATGATGGAGGTCGTCCGCCCATTGCGCGTTGTGCTGGATCGCGTGGCCCTGCGCGTCGCGCTCCAGCCAGCGGGCCTGGTTGGCCTCGTTCTCGAGCACGAGGTGGATGTGGCGCCCCGGAAGCCGCGCCCGGACCGTCTCGGCCAGTTCCCCGAGGAAGTGGCGCTTGGAATCGTCCAGGATCGCGTGGACCGCGTCGAAGCGGATGCCGTCGAAGTGGTATTCCTCCAGCCAGTAGAGCGCGTTCTCGATGAAGTAGTCGCGCACCACGGGGCCGCTGGTCTCGCCGTCGAAGTTGATGCCCGCCCCCCACGGCGTCTGATGCCGCTCGGTGAAGAAGGTCTTGGCGTAGGCGTTGAGGTAGTTCCCGGCCGGGCCGAAATGGTTGTAGACGGCGTCGAGGAACACCATCAGCCCGAGGCCGTGCGCCGTGTCGATCAGGTGCTTCAGCGCATCGGGCCGACCGTAGACGCCGTCGGGCGCGTAGGGCAGCACACCGTCGTAGCCCCAGTTGCGCGTGCCCTTGAAGTCCGCGAGCGGCAGCAACTCGATCGCGGTGACGCCGAGGTCGCGCAGGTCCTCGAGCTTGGCTTCCAGCGCGGCGTAGGTGCCCTCCGGCGTCGCGGTGCCGACGTGGAGTTCGTAGAGCACCACCTCTTCCCAGGGCCGGCCCGTCCAGTCCTGGTCGCCCCAATCATAGGCGCGCGGGTCGATCACCTCGCTGAGACCCGAAACGTCGTCCGGCTGGAAGCGGGAGGCGGGATCGGGGACCACGAGGTCGCCGTCGATGCGATAGCCGTAGCGCGCACCACCGCGCACGCCCGGAACGGTGACCCGGCGCCAGCCCTCGCCGGCGTCGGGGATCGGATGGTCCGCCCCGTCGAGAACCAGGGTGACCTCCTGGGCGGTCGGCGCCCAGAGGGCGAAACGAACCCCGTCCTTCACCACTTCGCTGCCGAAGGCCATGCTATGGGCGCGCCGCATCAGGCCACCATCTTCCGTGTCTCGAGTTCGCGAGGGTATCGTGAGCGTCCGCCGCACCTTCCAGAAACCCGCGCGCCGGCCGTTGTTCCCTGGACCGTCAGCGTCGAGGTAAGGCGTGGCACGGCGGCGACAACCGCTCCGCGCGAGAGTTTTGTGCAGCGCACGGAGGAGCGTGGGCGTTCAACGCGCCGATGGCCGGATCGTTCGGCTTACCCTCTTCAGCGCGCGTAGGCGGAGGCCGGCCGGGCGCGCAGGACGTAGACCGCGCGCGCATCGAGGCGCACGCCGGCACCGGCCGGGAACAAGGCCTGCCCGGCCGGAATCGCGCCGGTCGGCTTGGTGGTGTCGAAGATCAGGGTCCAGGGGCCGCCGATCACGGGCGCCAGGGTGAAGTCGCAAGGGTTGTCGGCCGCGTTCACCAGGATCAGGAGGCGGTCGGCCTGGGGCAGGTCGTTGCCGATCTGCATGCCGAAGGCTTGCCGGTCCCCGTCGCCCCAATCACCGTCCGCCATCTCGGTGCCGCCGGGCGCCAGCCAATGCACGTCGCGCAAAGGGCCCCCGTCCACGAAGGCGCCGGTGAGGTAATCGCGCCGGCGCAGGGCGGGCTGCTCACGCCGGAGGCGCGTCAGGTTGCCGACGAAGGTCGTGAGGCTGGGATCGGGGTCCGACTCCCAATCCATCCAGCTCGTGGCGTTGTCCTGCGCGTAGGCGTTGTTGTTGCCGCCCTGGCTGCGCGAGCGCTCGTCGCCCATGAGCAGCATGGGCACACCCTGGGACAGGAACACCGTGGCGAGGAGGTTGCGCTTATGCCTCGCCCTGAGGCCCAGGATCGCGGGATCGTCCGTTTCGCCCTCGACCCCGTGATTGCACGACAGGTTGTGGCCATGGCCGTCCCGGTTGTCCTCGCCGTTGGCGAGGTTGTGCTTCTCCTCGTAAGCGGTGACGTCGGCGAGGGTGAAGCCGTCATGCGAGGCCGCGAAGTTGATGCTGGAGAGCGGCCAGCGGCCCGAGGCGGCGAAGATCTCGCGCGATCCGGAGAGGCCCTGGGTCACCTTGGCGAGCGTCCCGCGATCGCCGCGCCAGAACCCCCGGATGCTGTCGCGGAACTGGTCGTTCCACTCGCTCCAGCCACGCGGATAGCCGCCGAGCTGGTAGCCGCCGGCCCCGATGTCCCAGGGCTCGGCGATCATCTTGACGTGCGCGAGCACGGGGTCCTGCGCCACGGCCTGGAAGAACGCGGATTTCGGACTGAAATCGTGCGGATTCCGGCCGAGGCTGCTCGCGAGGTCGAAGCGGAAGCCCGCGACGCCGTAGGCCTTCACCCAGTGGCGCAGGGAATCGAGCACCATCTGCATCACGCGAGGATGGTCGAGATCAAGGGTGTTGCCGCAGCCGGTGCAGTCCATCTCCCGGCGCGGATCGGCCGGGTCGAGCTTGTAGTAGCTCGCGTTGTCGATGCCCCGGAACGAGAGGGTCGGTCCGGTGTGGTCGGCCTCCGCCGTGTGATTGTAGACGACGTCGAGGATCACCTCGATCTCGGCGGCCGCGAGTTCGCGGATCGCCGCGCGCAGGCCGCCGATACCGGCCGGGCCGCGATAGCGCGGATCGGCGGCGAAGTAGTTCAGCGGCGAGTAGCCCCAGAAATTCACCAGACCCTTTTCGACAAGGAAGCGGTCGTCGGCGAAGGATTGGATCGGCAGCAGCTCGATCGCGGTGACGCCGAGCTTCAACAGGTGCTCGATGATCGCCGGGTGGGCCAGAGCCGCGTAGGTGCCGCGCGCCGCCTCGGGCACGTCCGGATGGGTCTGCGTCAACGCCTTCACGTGCGCTTCGTAGATCACCGTCTGGGAGAGGGGACGGCGCACCGGGCTGACGGCGAGGTCGGGCAGTTCCGGCGGCGTGACCACGCCGCGGGGCATGAAGGCGGCGCTGTCGCGCCGGTCGATCTGGTCCTCGCGCTGGAGGCCCCGACGATGGCCGTAGAGGGAATCGTGCCAGCGGATGCGGCCCTGAATGTCGCGGGCATACGGGTCGAGCAGCAATTTGGCCGGGTTGAAGCGATGGCCATGCGCCGGGTCCCAGGGGCCGTGGACCCGGTAGCCGTAGAGCTGGCCCGGGAACACGCCGCGCAGGTAGCCGTGCCAGACGTCGTCGGTGCGGCAGGGCAGCCGGATGCGTCGGGTCTCCTGGCGCTCGCCGGGGGCGAACAGGCAGAGGTCGACGGCCGTGGCGTTCTGCGAGAACAGCGCGAAGTTCACGCCGCGGCCGTCGAAATGCGCGCCGAAGGGTGCCGGGACGCCGTCCTCGACGCCGATCATGTGGTCCGATGCGATCAAGAGGCTTGTGCCGTTCCGGGTTCTGAGCGCCGTGGAACGACGCGAGGCAACTATTCCGCAGCGGCTGCGGCGCGGGGCGGCTCACGCTCGATCGTGCGGAAATTCTCGAGTTCCGTCATGAAGTTGCGCGCCCACCAGTCGACATCCTCGCGCGTCATGCGCTCGACCATCGGCTTCCAGCGCTCCAGACGCTCGCCGCGCGGCATGTAGAGTGCCGTCCGGATCGCCTCGGCCACCTCGAACCGGTCGTAGGGGTTGACCAGCAGCGCCTCAGGCAATTGCCGCGCCGCGCCCGCGAACTTCGAGAGCACGAGCACGCCCGGATCCTCGTCGGACTGCGCCACGACGTATTCCTTGGCGACGAGGTTCATGCCGTCGCGCATCGGCGTGACGAGGCCGACGCGCGCGGCGCGGTAGAGGCCCGCCAGGACCGGGCGCGGATAGGCCTTGGTGACGTACTGGATCGGCGTCCAGTTCGGCTCGCCGAGGGTCCCGTTGATGTGGCCCACGGTCTCGTTCACCTCGCGGCTGAGCTCCTCGTATTCGGGGACCTCGGTGCGCGATTTCGGGGTGATCTGGATGTAGACGACGTTGCCGCGCTGGTCGGGATTCGAGGCGAAGAAGCGCTCCACCGCCTCCATGCGCTCGGGGACGCCCTTCGAGTAGTCGAGCCGGTCGACGCCGATGAGAAGCTTGCGCGTGCGCAGTCCCGCCATGGTCTCGCGTACGATGCGGTTCGAGCCCGCGTTCTCCGCCGCCTCCTTGAAGCCTGCGACGTCGATCCCGATCGGGAAGCTGCGGATGCGGGTGCGGCGGCCATCGACCATCAGCGAGCCGCCGCCGAGGGGGATCGCGCGCAACTCGTCGATGAGGTTGCGGGTGAGGTTGTGGACGTCCGGGTCGGTCTGGAGACCGATCAGGTCGTAATCCGCGATGCCGCGCAGGAGGTCGTTGCTGGCCGGCAGGGTGTTGAACACGTCGGCCGCCGGCCACGGGATGTGGTGGAAATAACCGATCGGGTTCGCGATGCCGAGGCCGCGCAGCTCCGATGCCAGGGGCAGCAGATGGTAGTCGTGAACCCAGATGATGTCGTCGGGCTCGACGAGATTCGCCAGGGCGCGGGCGAAGATGCGGTTGACGCGCTGATACCCGGCATAGTCGGAGCGCGAGAAGGCCCCCAGACCGAGCCGGTAATGCATGATCGGCCAGAGCGCGCGGTTGGCGAACCCGCTGTAATATTCCCGGTGATCCTGCGGTGACAGATCGACGACGGCGTAACTGACCCGGCCCCGATCGATCAATGTCGGCTCGGTCGAGGGGTCTTCGACGACGTTTCCGCTCCAGCCGAACCAGAGCCCCTCGTAGGCGGTGAACGCTTCCTTGACCGCGACGGCAAGCCCGCCTGCCGCGACGGCCTTGCCCCCTTCCTCAGGGATAGCAACGCGGTTCGATACGATGACGAGACGTGCCACGAAGCCGGCTCCGGTCCTCACGAGTCTCGCGCGGGAAATGCGCTCGACCAGAATGATACATTGGGTGAACGCGCGGAAGCCGAGCGCGATCCGTCCTCACAGCCAAGCGCGTTCGACCTGTCGGGGTCAAGGGCGGAATATCCTGGGTTCACGGCAAAAGCCCCCGATCTTAACCATGGCCGGTCTCGAGCCGGTCTCGAAGCGCCCTTCCCCGACGGCCTCTCACGGGAGCGGGAGCGGCGAAATCCGGCGCCGGGATCCGGCACCCGGGCGGACCCCTCGTCCATCGCCCGCCGGCCCGGCACGCATCCGGTTCCACCCCGGCGCGAGCCCGCTCACGGCCACGATCGGAACCCATCGTTGCTCGGGCGGAACCCGGTCTCTCCCGTCGATGTTGAGACGTCGCAACGGCCAGCCGTTTTTCCATCGTGTCGAGGAGTTTCACCGTGACCGCAAACCATTCCCCAGGCCCGACGGGCGCGGAGCCGGCGAACCAGGCGACCGATTGGAGAGCCCTGCGCGGCGATGTCGAGGGGATCGCGGACGTCGCGGCCGAGCGCGGGCGCGGCTTCGTCGAAGCGGCGCGTGCGCATGCGACCGATTACGTCGATCAGCGCAAGGGCGACGCGGCCCGCTCGGTCACGGATCTGGCCAAGTCCGTGCGCGAATCCAGCAAGACCTTCGAGACGCAGCCCAACATCCGAGCCTTCTTCGACAGCGCCGCCGACGGCCTCGAACACCTGGGCACCTCCATCCAGGAGCGCAGCTTCTCGGAATTCTACGAGGACGCCGAGGCCTTCGCGCGCCGCGCGCCCGTCGCGGTGGCGGTGGCCACGTTCCTCACGGGCTTCGTCGTCGCGCGGTTCATCAAGTCGACCAGCGCCGCGCCGCTGAACGACCCCTACTCCGCCGACCACCGTCTCTGAGGCCCGCGCCATGTCGAGCGGTCCGCAATCCAGCATCCAGGGCCTGATCGGCGACGCCCTGCGGGAAACCAACGAACTCGCCCGGAAGGAGATCGCCCTCTTCCGCAACGAAATGACGAGCAACGTCCGGGCCCTGTTCATCGGGCTCGGCCTCCTCGTCGGCGCCGCCGTGTTCGGCGTCGTCGCCCTCTTCGTCCTCGTGGATGCGCTGGTGAAATGGCTCGCCACCGTGGTGCATTCCGAGGCCCTCGCGGCCCTGATTGTCGGCGGCGTCCTCCTCGTCGTCGCGGTGGCGCTCGCCCTCATCGGCAAGAACGCGATGTCGCTGTCCACCCTGGCGCCAGTCCGGACCTCCCGTCAGGTCCGTGAGGACGCCCGTACGTTGTCTGAGAGGGTGTCGGGATGACCGAATCGTTGAACGAGCTTGAGAAGGACATCGAGGCGAGCCGTGCCCGCCTCGACCAGACCATCGACCAGATTCAGGAACGACTCTCGGTCTCCAGCATCGTCGACGAGATGCTCGGCAACGCACGCCGGACGCCGCTCAGCGGAGCCTATGACGGGGCGCTGGAGGCGGTCCGGCGCAACCCCGTGCCGGTGCTGCTCATCGCGGCCGGTGTCGGCTGGCTGATCCACCGGATGTCGTCGGACGGCAAGGCCACGCCCGGCCAGACCACGTCCGGGAGGACGGCGGCGATCCGCCGCCGCGCCCAGCTCGCGGTGGACGGTCTCCCGGTGACCAAGACTGGGGCGGACCGCGTCTACGACCCCGATCTCCCGACGCAGCACCCGGCCAAAGACCTGTCCAACGGGACGCAGATCTGAAGCCTGCGCCCAGAATCGATCCCGAACGGTCGCCCGACGACCATCGCCGACATCAGGAGTGTGTCATGAGTTCCACGCAGAAGCCGGGCGACGAGCATCGTTCGCTCCCCGACGACATCGCCCTCGCCGCCGGACTGCCGCGCGGTCACCTGGACGAGGGTTCGCTGCACGACGTGCCCTCGCCCGGCACCTACACCGCCTCGACCCATACGGCCGGGACCCAGACCCACGGCATCCACGGCGAGGGCCCGTCGACGGGATCGGTGGCCGACGACCTGAAAGCCCGGGCGAGCGACGCCCAGGCCAAGGCCGGCGAACTGAAGGATCGCGCCGGGGAGGCCGTGAACGATGCGCGCGACCGCATCACGGAATCGGCGCAGGACCTGCGCGACCGCGCCTCGGACGCCTACGACGATGCGCGCGGCTGGGTCGCCGACACGCAGGAAGCCGGCCGTCGCCGCATCAACGATCTCGGCGAGCGCGGCAACGCCCGCCTTCAGGACGGCCGCTCGGCGATCGAGGATTTCGTGGCCGAGAACCCACTGCTGGTCGGTGTGGTCGGCCTCGCCGCCGGCCTGCTCATCGGCGCGCTCCTGCCCCGCACCCGCACCGAGGACCAGAACGTCGGTCCCTGGGCCGACGAAGTGCGGGATCAGGGCCTGCGCTACGCGCGCGACGTGACCCATCGGGGCCGGGAATTCGTGGCGAGCGCCCTCGATCCGGACAACCTGAACGCCGCCGTCCAACGGGCCAGCGGCCACGACCAGGCGCCGGGGACGCCGCAGCCCGAGGCGCCGTCGTCACGGCCGCATTGACGTCTCGTCGCAAAATCCATCGGTGAGACCAGGGGCGGCGCCGATCGGTGCCGCCCGCTTCGTTTCGGCCGGGCGCCAAGCTCCTCGCCGGGCGCCAAGCCCCTCGCCAAGCGCCAGGCCCCTCGACGGTCCCGGATCGAGCCGCTATCGGGAAACCATGAAGATTGCCGATTGCGAGATCCTCATCCTGCCCGGTTATGCCGGATCGGAAGACGAACACTGGCAGGCCCGATGGGCCGAGCGTCTCTCGACGGGCCGCGTCGTCGAACAGGACGATTGGCACCACCCGGACGCCACGGCCTGGCGCGCCCGCATCGTCGCGGCGGTCAACGCCGCGACGCGTCCCGTCGTTCTGATCGCACACAGTCTCGGCGTGGTGGCGGCGGTGCAGGCCGCGCGGGATTTCACGCCCGGCATCGTGCGCGGTGCGTTGCTCGTTGCGTGCCCCGACGTGGAGACCACGCCGGACCTGCCGCCGAGCGTGACAGCCTTCGCGCCGGTGCCGCGCGAGCCGCTGCCCTTTCCGGCTTTGGTCGTCGCCAGCCGCAACGACCCCTATTGCAGCTACGCGCGGGCGGAGGATTTCGCCTATGCCTGGGGCGCCGTCGTGGTGGATGCCGGCGAGTCCGGCCACATCAACGTGGCGAGCGGGCACGGGCCCTGGCCGGAGGGCCTCATGCGGCTAGCCGGATTCATGAAGTCGCTCTGAACGACGGGTTTCTGTAATCGGGCCTCTGCCGTCAAGGGGTGATATGTCATCACCTTTGCAGGAAGATCGGCGTAGAGTGGGAAGCGGCACTAGCTCGTTCGGAGGTATAATGAGATTGAGCCGCACAGGGCTTGCACTTTGCGCAATCTATATATCCGCATCCGTTGCGATCTGGACGTACGCGAACATGATTGCAGGAGATCCAAAAGGCACGTTTGTGCTTATGCAGATCCCCATTGTATTCGCCCATGCCGCAGCCTGGAAGCTTGGTCTTCTCCCGCTCATGGATACGCTGCCCGATCTGATGGTTTGGGCGTTGCTGTTTATACCAACGTTAGCGGTGATCTATGGCATCGGCTGGGTGGCGGGGCTGTTCTTCCACGCCCTTAGGCCAAGCGCATAATCGGCACGATGGCCCCAGCCAACGTGGAAGAATATCCGAGAAAGGCCAAGAGTTTCCATTCCCTGACCGCGTTGATGGCGCGACCAGGAGTCAGACATGCTCTTATGGTTTCGCACCCACGGGGCTCTTGGCTTCTGTCCGTGGTCGGCACATGGTCCGCCACATGATCGCGTTCCGATGAGAGACGAGCCTATATGCGACAGCGGACTTGGCCAGGGGCCAGCACACCCGTCATTCCGGCTTCACCTCCCGCCCGTCCCCGTGAGGACGACCCTTCGAGGTCAGGCGCGCCCGGCCTCGATCCCTGCAAACCGTGAGATGCCTACGTGGCGGCGGCCGGAGCCTCGACCGCGCTGAAGCGGAAGGTCGTGCCGTCCACCCACATCCGGTGCATCACCACCGCCATCTTGCGGGCCAGCGCCACCGTCGCGCGCTTGTTGCCCTGGCGCTGTGCCACTTTCGTGGCCCACGCCTTCAGCCCGGACCACTTCTTGACCCGGTGCAACATGACGTGTGCCGCCTCGAACAGCGCGGCGCGCGCCTCGGTGTCTCCCGTCTTGGTGATCCGCCCGTTCCGGTCGATCTCGCCGGACTGATGCTTGCGCGGCACCAAACCAAGGATCGCCCCGACCGAGCGCGACTTGGCGAACCGGGCCGGGTCCTCGATGGCCGCGATGAAGGACAGGCCGACCACGGCCCCGACGCCCGGCACCGTCATCAGCCTGCGACAGACCGCGTGCTCACGGGCGATCTCCAGCACCATGCGGTTGAGCCGGTCGAGCGAGAGCAGCATCGCGGCGTGCGCCTGTAACAGCACGTCGAGGATGGCGGCGACGCGCGGCAGGTCGGCCGTCAGCTCGCGCACCCGTTCCGAGACGGTTCGGCGCTTGGCGGTGCCGAGCTTGATCTCCAAGTAGGCAGAGCGACCCGCGGATCCGGTTCTCCACGTCGCCGATCTTCAGCACCAGCGTCTTCCGGCTGGTGAGCAACGTGCGCAGTTCCATCGTCCGGCGTGCCTTTACGTGGACCTGCCGGAACCAGCCGGTGCGCAGCATCTGAGCGAGGCCGCGCGCGTCGTTGCGGTCGGTCTTGTGGGTCATCGCGACCATTGCGGCGCGAGCGTGCCGAGCGTCCATGCAGACGACGTTGGGCACGCCGAGTTCGGTCATCTCCTCGCCCAGCCAGCCTGCCAGCGCCCCGGTTTCCAGGCCGACACGGGTCAGCGGTACGCCGAGAGCGCCAAGCCATGTCGCCAGCGCCTTTGGTTCGCGTGCGACCTTGGCCTCGCGGAGGATTTTGCCCTCCTCATCGACAACGCAAACCGACGTCTCCGCCAATGAGATATCCAGACCGGCGTAGTAGCGCAGACCCTGCTCCCGGATGATCGGTCGCGGGCGTCACGCCGCCAGACCGGATGGCACCTCGGGCAGCTTGCCAGGGTCCACGACGCGGGGACGGCTGGCGACGGCCCGATTACCCGATCTCTGCCGGTCTCAGACCTCAGCGTCGTCGCCGAGGGGCTTGAGCAATTCACCGGCCACGTCTGTCAGGCGCGGCGGGGCCTCCCGCACGAACGGGAGCGGCCGGCACACCGCCATGGCGGCGAGGCCGAAGCGGGCGGTCATCAACCCGTTGAGCACGCCCTCTCCGAGCTTGGCCGAGACGCGCGCGGCGATCCCGAGGCCGAGCACCTGCTGGATCATGCTCTCGCCGACCGCCATTCCGCCGGTGACGGTGAGATGGGCGAAGGCCGAGCGGGCCAGCCGCAGGAAGCCGAGGAAGCCGGGGCGCCCGCCGTAGATCGTCGCGATCCGGCGCAGGAGGCGCACGGCGGCGAAGACCACGAAGGCGACGTCGACGATGGCGCGCGGGCTCAAGGCCGTCACCGCCGAGACCTGCTTGGCCGCCGAGGCGATGGCGTTGCGGGCCTGTCGGTCGAGGGGCGCCAGCAATTCGTGCTCGGCCAGACCGATGCGGTCGTCGACGTCGAGGATGGCGTCGCCCAGGGTTTCCAGCCGGGTCCGGCCGGCCGCGAGGGCCGGCCGGTCGGCGTAGAGCGCGGTCAGGTCTCGCACCACCGCCTGGGCCGAGGAATGATCGCGGGTGCCGATCGCCTCCAGGGCCTTGGCCCGGACCCGCTCGATCTGGCGCTCGCGCCAGATCCCGGAGAGTTCACGCGCGACGATGGCGAGGAACGCCACGGCGGCGATCGCCAGGAGAACCAGCGCGACGGCGCCGAGCCAAGGGGCGGCGCTAAACAGGTCGGCGATCAGGCGCTCCACCGACAGGCCGATGCCGAGGGAGACGAGACCACCCAGCGCGAGCAGAAGCAGGCTGAGCCAGGGTGCCCGCGCCTTCGGCGCCACCGGCACCGCGACCCCGTCGGCGGCCTCCACGATCTCGAACGGCTCCTCGACGATGCGGACCTGCGCGGGGGGCGTCGAGGGGGGCGCAACGTCCTCCGGGCCCTCTGGAGGGGGCGCGGCGGGGATGCGATAGGCGCGGGGACGGTTGGTCGAACTCATGACGGGAGCTTCCTGGAACCGGGCTTCCTGAGATGGGGCGTCTTGGAACGGCGCGTCTTGGAACCGCGCGGTACGGCAAGCCTCACGTGAGCTTGTCGCCGATGAGGAACTGCATGGCGCGGTCGAGACGGATCTGCGGCAGGTCGCCGGGGCGGCCGAGCGCGTCGGGTTTCACCAGGGGCGGGCGAAAGCGCGGAAAGCGCAGGGAGCCCGGCGGCACCGCCCCCTCGAGGACGGCCTCGGGCCGCTGCGGCAACTCGCCGGGAAAGATCGCGGCCTCGCTCAGGCCATCGAAGACCTCGTCGCCGACGCTCTCGCCGGCTTCCGGCGTGCCCGACACCGCCCGAAGGACTTCGTCGCCGTCATGAATCGTGGTCTCGCGGGTGGCCCGCACAGAGGCGAGGGCAACGGTGCCGACCCGGGCGCCCGCCGCTTCCGTGCGTCGCATCGCGCGAGAGACGAGGAGGCGCAGCAGCGCGTCGAGGCGGTCGTGGCTGGTCTGGTGCAGGTGGTCGGCCTTGGTCGCGGCGAACAGGATGCGCTCGGCGCGCGGCGCGAACCAGCGCGACAGGAGCGTATTGCGGCCGATCCGGAAGCTGAGGAGCACCGAATCCAGCGCCTCCTCCAGTTCGGCCAGGGCCGCTGGTCCCGCATCGACCGCCGCCAGGACGTCGACCAGCACGATCTGCCGATCGACGCGCTGGAAGTGGTTTCGGAAGAACGGCTCCACGACCTTGGCCTTGTAGGCCTCGAAGCGCCGCTCCATCAGTCCGGCGAGACTGTT
Organism: Methylobacterium sp. J-068; assembly: GCF_022829445.1. GTDB lineage: Bacteria > Pseudomonadota > Alphaproteobacteria > Rhizobiales > Beijerinckiaceae > Methylobacterium. The sequence goes on from NZ_JAKSXY010000031.1 coordinate 97,743, forward strand.
CGGCACCAGGGTTTCGGGCAGATTGTCGAGGGGCGCGAAGGTCAGCGCCGGTGAACCGGCGAGATCGCCCGGCATCAGGAAACGGCCGGGCGGTGTCGTCGCCACCGCCTCGGGGCCGGCTCGCAGCGCCGAGAGATAGGTCTTGAAAGCGGTGCTGGCGTGCTCGGCCACCACCTCGTCCAGGGGCCCTTGCGGGTCGAGGGTCGTCAGGGTCTCCAGCCAGGGCGCCGCCATCGCGCCGCGTCCGCTGCGGCGGGTGCCCGCGATCGTGGCGCGCGACCAGGCGGT
>NZ_JAKSXY010000035.1 GCF_022829445.1 Methylobacterium sp. J-068
CGCATCTTCGCGGACTTCTTCACCTTCCGGCGGGACAAGGCGGCCCAGCGCGGCTGGCTCGACGCCCACAACGTCACCGGCGTGCTCGCCCTGCCCTTCCACCTCATGATCACCTACACGGGCATCGTCACCCTCGCGCTGACGTACATGCCCTGGGGCGTGACGACGGCCTACAAGGGCGAGGCGCAGACCTTCTACGCCGAGAGCGGCCAGATCACCGCGCCGCGCCCGCCCGCCGGGCAGCCCGGCACGCTCGCGCCGATCGGCGGGATGGTGCGCGAGGCCATGGCGACGGTGTCCGAGCCCCTGGAGCGCCTGTCGATCCTCAATCCAAAGGACGCCAACGCCACCGTGGTCGCGGTGTTCGAGGAGCCGCACGGGCTCTCGCACGAGCATCCGCAGGTCGCCTTCGACGGCGTCACCGGGGCGGTGCGCGAGGTCCGGCAAGGCGGCATCCAACCGGCGGCCCGGACCTTCACCACCATGGTGGGCCTGCACGAGGCGCATTTCGCCGGGCCGGCCCTGCGCATCCTGTTCTTCGTCTGCGGCCTGATGGGCTCGGCCATGGTGGCGACCGGCCTCGTGCTCTGGTCGGTGGCCCGCCTGCCCAAAGCGGGAGAACGAACATTCCCCGGCCTGCGCCTCGTCCAGGCCCTCAACATCGGCAGCGTCGCGGGCCTGCCGACGGCGATCGCGGCCTACTTCCTCGCCAACCGGCTCCTGCCCCTCGACCTGAGCGACCGGGCGGATTGGGAGATCGCGGCCTTCTTCGGAACCTGGGCGCTCGTGACCGTGGCGGGCCTCGCCGGGTCGCAGCGCCGGGCCTGGCGGCTGGCGCTGGGGAGCGTGGCCGCCCTCACCTGCGCGGTAATCGCCGCCGACCTCGCCCTGGTGGATCATCACTGGGCCGGGCTGTTCACGGGCGATGCGCGCTTCGTCTGGTTCGACGCGACGCTCCTGGCGCTGGCCGCCCTGTTCGCCTACGCCTCCCGCAAGGTCGCCCGCTACGCCCCGCGCCAGCGGGCGAGCCGGGCCGCCAAGGCGCCGGACATGACGCCCCAGGTGGCGCGCCGGACATTGGCCACCACCCGCGCCCAGTCGGCCGACGCGCTCAGCGAGGCGTGAGCGACGACGCCCCCGCAGGCTCCGCCCTGCGGGCGGTCACCGAGTAGCCGAGGCAATCGTCGTCCGAGCCGAGCCGGAACGCCATCGCGGCGTGCGCGACGAGCAGGGCGGTCGCCGTCAGGGGGATCGCGGCAGCGAACAGCAGCTTTCCGAGGAGCCCCTCGTAGGCCCAGCGAAACGGGATCGCCGCCACCTTGTAGCCCGCGACCGCGATGTCGTTGCCGCGCGGCGAGACCGTGACCGCCTCGAAGCCGTGCGTGGCCAGGAGGTGCGCCAGGGCGGCGGGCGTGAAGCGGAAGTAATCGTGCGGCTTGAAGTGGTAACGGGCCTGGAACGGCACCGTGAAGAACATCGCGCCCCCCGGCCGCAGCACGCGGGCGCACTCGTCGAGGAACGCACCGGTCTCGAGCACATGCTCCATCACCTCGGTGTGGAACAAGGCATCCATGCTGGCCGAAGCGACGGGGAAGGTCGCGCCCGAGTAATAGGTGATGTCGGAGAGCGGCGACATCCGAAAATCCGCGCCGGCCTCGGCCCGGTCGATCCCGGTGTAGCGGCAGGCCGCCGGGACGAAGCGCCGATAGGGCTGCTCGCCGCACCCGACCTCCAGCAGGGGCCCGCGCCGCTGTCGCAGCCAGGCCTGGGCATCCCGCGAGGCGGTGAAAACCTGCAGGTCGGCGAGCCATTGCACGCGGCCGATCAGACGCCCGAGCAGGCCGGCGCGCGCCACGAGGGCGTTCCGGGGCGGGCGGCGGATCTCGACGGCATCCAGGCTCATCGCGGGTGTTCCGTGGGGCGATGGCGATAGGGGTAGCGGAAAAGGGTTTCCGAAATCGATCGGCGGCGCCTCCCCATCCATCCTGATTAAAATCCGTAAATAGGATTTTATGATTGACACCGCGACGCTCCCGAGCTATCAATACCCCACGCTCAAGAAGTGTGAGTTGAGGCCGGTTCAACGGCCGCGGAGGCATCGGCGATGATCCTGGTGCCGATCCCGGCTTCCACCCGTGCCGCCGTCGAGGCGGCCCTGCGCGACACGCGCCGCCCGATCCGCGCCATCGCGGCGGAGACGGGCGTCGGGGAATCCACCATCCGGACCTGGAACCGGCGCCACGGCTGGCGCCCGGCGATGGCGACCCGGTTCGACCCGACCCGCTGGAAGGCGCCACGCCGCCTGGCGGTCGCCCGCCTCTACGGGCTGCCCTGGCTCGATATCGGCGACCTCGCTCAGGCGATGGGCATGCCCCGGCACCGCGCCGAGGCGATGTTCGCGCTCTGCGGCCTGGAGGGGCGCCGGCCCGGCGAGGCCATGGGCGCGACCGGGCTCGACACCGACCCGCGCCGCCTGCGGGCGGCCCTTCGGGCGCATATCGCCCGGCAGATCCTCCGCTTCGACGTGGCGCTCAACGCCGAGGCCGAGCACGGTGACGGGAAATCCTTCGACAGCGCCCGGGTGCTGCGCGACCTCGGCGGCCTCAAGCGCCTCCTGGACGAGGCGGACGCGGACGAGCGGGCCGAGACCGGCCTGCCCGGAACGAATTCGGGAACGGGAGCACGCGATGGCACGGCGTTCGGCGGCGCTTCCGGTTCCGGCGGCGCCGGTGGCGGCCCGCCCGCCGACGACCTGCCCGCCCTGCGCGCGGAGATCGCGCGGCGCGCTGCGGCTTTCCGCGGCGAGCGGCCGGATTCCGGCCCTGCTGGAGAGCCTGCCGCCGCACCTGATCCGGGCCCTGGCGACTGACTGGCTCCACGCGGCGCGGGACGACCAGCTTCCGCCCTGCCCCGCCCGCGACCACTGGACCACCTGGGCGGTGATCGGCGGGCGCGGCGCCGGCAAGACCCGCACGGGGGCCGAGTGGGTCCGCGCCCTGGCGCTGGGCGACCCGGCCTTCACGGCGAGGCCGGTGGGCCGCATCGCGCTGGTCGGCGAGACCTTCGCGGACGTGCGCGACGTGATGGTGGACGGCCCCTCCGGCCTCCTCGCGCTGGCCGGGCGGCGCCCGTCCTGGTCGCCCTCGCGCCGGCGCCTCGAATGGGACAACGGCGCAATCGGCCTCGCCTTCTCGGCCGAGGAGCCGGATTCCCTGCGCGGGCCCCAGTTCGGGGCGGCCTGGTCCGACGAGATCGCCAAGTGGCGCTACGCCGAGGCCACCTACGACATGATCCAGTTCGGCCTGCGGCTCGGGGAGCGCCCGCGCGGCCTCGTCACCACCACGCCCCGGCCGATCCCGCTGCTGCGCCGGATTCTCGCCGATCCGCGCACCGTCGTCAGCCGCGCCCGCACCGCCGACAACGCCGCCAACCTGGCGCCCTCCTTCCTCGACGCGGTGGTGGGGCGCTATGCCGGCACCCGCCTCGGGCGCCAGGAACTCGACGGCGAGATGATCGAGGACCGGGCCGACGCGCTCTGGACCCGCGCGCGCATCGAGGCCGGACGCGTCCTGCGCGCCCCGGAGGACCTGCGCCGCGTCGTCGTGGCCATCGACCCACCGGCCTCCTCGAAGGCAGGGGCGGATGCCTGCGGAATCGTCGCCGCCGGGCTCGATGCCGCCGGCCACGCCTACGTGCTCGCCGACGCCACCCTGGCCCGCGCCAGCCCCGAGGCCTGGGCCTCCGCCGCGCTGGCGCTCTACCACCGCCTCGCGGCGGACAGCCTCGTGGTCGAGGTCAACCAGGGCGGCGAGATGGCGACCAGCGTGCTCGCCCAGGTGGATGCCGCCGTGCCCGTCACCCCCGTGCGGGCCACGCGCGGCAAATACCTGCGGGCCGAACCGGTCTCGGTGCTCTACGCGCAAGCGCGCGTCCACCATGTCGGCGCCCTGCCGGCGCTGGAGGACGAACTCTGCGATTTCGTCTGCGTCTTTGTTCTACAACGTTTTTTGCCAGCTTTTTTACAAGCGTTTTACAATCTGTGTTCTCGCAGGGTTCCCCGATGTACGATCCAACGCGAACGCGAGGCTAAGGCGACGCGCCTCCGCGATCGCATGGCAGAGATCAAGAACGACACGGCGGCGATAGATCGGGCGCTCTCGACGCTGGGCTACGAGGGCGATTTAGATGCCGCCATGCCCCGTTAGAAGCGCGAAGTTCTATTCGGCAGTGGGGAGCTTACGCGAAGCATTCTCGACACCCTGCGGGACGCTACGGTGCCCATGACAAGCCGGGAGGTCGCGCAGTCCGTCTTATCGCTCACGGGACACGACGCGCGGGACCGGGCTTTAATGACGGCGCATACGCGGCGGGTGTCGAAAGCGTTGCGGGTTCTGAAGGTTGACGGAATTGTGCGAGGCACGGCTGATGGGCGGGGCAATCTCGTCTGGACCCGCGCAGGGCATTGAAGCCGCCTGCTAGAATTCTGTTACGAGGCGCATTAGTTTACGCTCATGCCGTGCAGGGTTCACCCTGCGCGGTTTCGTGATTCGCCAACTTGGAACCCTACGGCGCCCATGAGGGGCCAATAGATGCCAAATTATTCATCCAAAGCGGTCGCCAACGAGTTTCTTCGCCGACGCAGCGCATTTGGGCTCCCCGCTCAGATGTGGTTGCAAAAACTCGTCTATATCGCCCACGGATGGAACCTTGCCGTCAACAATGAGCCGCTTGTCGCCGATAGCGCAGAAGCTTGGGATGGCGGGCCAGTATACCGCCCTATCTGGAACCATATTAGAGATTATGGCTTCGGTAAGCGATCTGAATTACTGGAGGAGCCGTGGTCAGACGAGCCATTTAAGGCAAATTTTACAGAGGAAGAAAATAAGATTGTAAACTTAGTTTGGGATAAGTATAAAGATTATTCTGGACATCAATTATCTCAGATGACCCATTTGCCCGGCACGCCGTGGACCGAGACTTATATTAAAAAGGGTAGAGACACCCCAATCGACAACGCGCTCATTAGGCGGCATTATCTTGATTTAGCTAAGGCTGGCCGTGCCGCCTGACGAGCGAGCGACACTAGACGACTTGAAAAAGGCCCCGGTCTTTCTGCCGGAGGCAAATATAGCCTATACAACCGATCAAATTGCTGGGCTAATCGAACAAATTGGCCTTATAGCGGAAAGAAACATATTACTACAAGAAGAAATCAGACTGTTGCAACCAAAGGCTCAAACAGCTCAGATATTGAATAGCTTGATCAAGCCTTATGCAAATCGAACTTTCTGGTTTATGGTCGGATATTGTGGCTTTGTTGGGGCTGTTCTGGTAGGTGCTGGCGCAAAGCAAGATTATTTTAGTGTTGACCCGGATGTATTAAAAATACTAGTCGGGAGTACGGCGGTAACAGTTATAGGACTTGTTGGAATGATACTTACCGGCGTATTTGTTGGAGCTAGGAAATATTAATCTGAGTTGACCGCAGAGCTTACGCAGCCTTACGCTGCCAATAGCCTTTCCATTGCCGGGAAACCGGGTGAACTAGCGCGGCATTCGTAGCCATCAGGTACTGGACGCCATTGCTCTTGCGGCGATAGTCCTCGCACCAGGCCATCTCGCCAGCGTAGGCGCCGAGGTAGGTGCCGCTGATGCGGTGATGAACGCCCATCTCAGCGCGGCGCAGGTGGAAGCAGTACAGCGCCTAACGCTCCAATCTCCGGCCCACATTCGAAAGCCGCAAGATAGCTGCCTGCCCGCTCGCCTTCCTGTCGGCGAAGCGCGCGTACCGCTCGATCATCGCGAGCGACATCCCGATCACATCCTGGATCTGGGCGGTGCTTAGGCCGGCCCGCCGAAGGCGAATGACGGCAGTGGCCCGTAGGCCATGCAGGGTCACGCCCTTCAGCACAGAGATCCCCTGACGCTGCTCGTCGAAGTGTCGCGAGAACAGCTTGCGGGTGAACGGGCGGCCAGACGCTTGCCGGACGAATGGCCCCGGTACCCTCTCCCACTCCTCCATTTCCGCCGCCAGTTCGGGCACGATCGGGCACCAGACCTCGCGCTTGGTTTTCTGCTGCGTCAGGCGGAAACCGTTCTCATCGACGTCTGTCGGCCCCATCCGAACCACGTCCGAGCCGCGCTGACCGGTGAAGATCATCAGGAACACGCCGCGGCGCACTGCGCCCGTCAGGTGCTCCTTCGCGGCCCGGATCTGGTCGTCCGTCCAAGGCTTGTGTCCACCCTGGCTCGCGTAGGGCTCGACGCCTTCGGTGATCGAGGCGACGAAATGGTCGCGCACCACGCCCCATGTCGAGACGGCGCGCATCGTGCTCAGGAAGTTGTTGCCGGCGCCAGGCTTGTCGGCGAGGCCGTCGACCACGCCGCGAATCATGCTCGCCCGCATCTGCTCCGCAGGCATCGAGCCGAAGCCCGCTCGCGCGATCTTGATCTGGCGCAGGTAGAGCGACCGCGTGCCGTCGCCCTTTCCCTTGAACTGCGGGGAATCGAGGTAGAGGTCGAGAACGTCCCCGAACGTCTTGACCGTCACGACGCCGCCGATTCCCTGGGCCTCTCGCAGTGCGATCCAGAACTTCGGGTCGGTCGGATCATCCGGAAGCCGGACGGGACGGGCTGCGTGCTCCGTCCCGCGTCCAGGGGACCAATAGAAGTACTCTCGCCCGCCCGCTTTCACGTGGTGGACGCCCTTAGGCAGGTCGACGGTGGCCGCCCGCTTTCGCCGCTTCAAGGGCACGTCTCACTCCTGCCTGGGCATCTGCCGCGATGGTATCGTTCGCCCCACCTTCCATGGAAGAGAGGGCTTGGTCGACGGAGGCCCACCGCCAGCGCACGCAGCCGGAGGACAGTCGAACCGGGCGCGGGAGCACGCCCCGACGCACCATCTCATCGACGGTGCTCTCGCCGATCTGTAGTTCAGCGGCGAGGCTGGCGCGGGTCATGTAGGCCGCCGGCATCTATCCGCCTCCTCGTGCATAGGCGCAGTCGGCACACGTCTGAGCCTGCCCGTCGCCCCGGAATCGCTCGTCGCAGGTATGGCAGCGCCGGACGTAGGTGCCAGGCGGGAGCGCGCTACAACTACGCAAGAGCTACCCCTACGGTCTTGAAGGCGCAGGCCTCATGTACCGGCGAAGTTACTCTAGGTCCTGGGCCAGGATTCGCGCACCACATCGGGTTCTCGCCCGGCTGGCCGAACAGATCCGGGAACAAGCCGTGGATCAGCGGTGTCAGTTCATTCAGCCGCCGGTTCGAGGCTTCCCATGCGGCACCACGGATCTGTTCGTGCTCGTCCGTGTCATCGGGGAACGGGCGATCCTCGGGCTGCTCACCGACCACGCAGGCGTCACCGTGGATGAACTCCTGGAGTATCATGTCCAGCACGACGAGGCCGATCTGATCACGTGCGGCAGGGGCGAGGCGTGACCAAGCCTCCCTGAGATCGGATGGGGTCGGGACCCTCCCGGCGCCTGCGCAGGGAGGGTCTGAAGCCATCGTCCGATTCACGATG
>NZ_JAKSXY010000036.1 GCF_022829445.1 Methylobacterium sp. J-068
CCAGTCCGGGACGGGCAGGGCGGCGCGGTCGAGCTTGCCGTTGGGCGAGACCGGCAGGGCCGGCAGGGGCAGGATGCGGGCCGGGACCATGTGGTCGGGCAATTGGCCCGCCAGATGCGCCCGCAGGGTGGCCTCGATCGACGCTTCCCCTCCTGCCTTCGCCCGGTCCGCCCCGCGCGCCTGCGCCGGCACGTCGCGCGGGACGCAGTAGCCGACGAGGCGGGGACCGCCGGGCGCGGGGACGGCGACGATGGCGGCCTCGGCGACGCTGGGATGCGCCCGCAGGCGAGCGGCGATCTCGCCGGGCTCGATGCGGAACCCCCGGATCTTCACCTGATCGTCGAGGCGCCCGAGGAACACCAGGGCGCCGTCGGGCCGGCGCCGGACCCGGTCGCCGGTGCGGTAGAGACGCCCGCCCGCCGGCCCGAACGGGTCGGGCACGAAGCGCTCGGCCGTGAGCCCGGCCCGGCCGTGATACCCCCGCGCCAGACCGAGCCCGCCGAGGTACAGCTCCCCCGCCACACCGATCGGAACGGGGTTCAGGTCCCGATCGAGGACGTGCAGGGCGAGGTTGGCGATGGGGTGGCCGATGGGCACCTCCGTCGCCCCGGTTCCGGTCCCGGGCTCTTCGGTGCAGGCCCAGGCCGAGCCGCCGCAGGCCCAAGCGGAGACGTCGATGGCGGCTTCCGTGGGTCCGTAGAGGTTGTGCAGGGCCGCCCCCGTGCGGGCGCGGACGGCCGCCGCGAGGTCGCCCGGCAGGGCCTCGCCGCTGCACAGGATGCGGGTGAGCGGCGCGCAGGCCTCGAGTTCGCCCGAGGCCACGAAGGCGGCCAGCATGGCGGGGACGAAGTGCAGGGTGGTCACCCCGTGCCCGACGATG
>NZ_JAKSXY010000039.1 GCF_022829445.1 Methylobacterium sp. J-068
CCCGCCCATCGTCGAGCGGGTGAAGGCGTACCGGTCCTGCCTGTTCGACCGGTGGGTGGAGGCCAAGCGCTTCGCCCAGACCAGCGACGACCTCGCCGATCATCAAGCCGCGGTGGATGCCTACACGGCCTTCATGCGGGCGCACCTTGCCTCGGACGAGCGGAGCCACCTCGACCTTGAGGACGAGATCGCCCGGCTGACCGTCGAGAACAGCCGATTGAAGGCCCGCGTACGTGGAGGAGGACCGGCATGAGCCGCATACGATCGATTCACCCCGGACTCTTCACCGACGAGGCGTTCGTCTCCCTGTCGGCGCCAGCACAAGTCCTATGGATCGGCCTCTGGTGCGAGGCCGACGATCAGGGCGTCTTCGAGTGGAAGCCGCTCACCCTGAAGATGCGCCTGATGCCGGCCTCGACCGAGAGCGTCGAGCCCTTGCTGCAGGAACTCCTAAACGCGGGCTGCATCTGCCGCTTCGAGGAAGGGCGCTCCTACGGCGTCGTCCGCAACTTCGTGAAGCACCAGCGTCCGAAGTCGCCGAAGGTCGTCCACCCCCTGCCGGAATCTCTTCGGAACTACGCCGGCTTCAATGGCGATGGATCGCGCCCTGACGCCACCACCGGGAGAAAGCGGTTCGCATCGGGTTCCGAACCAGTTCCGAACTCGGCCGGAACTGGTTCCGAATGCGGCTCTCAGATGGAGGATGTAGGATGTAGGATGAAGGGGAAGGAGGAAGAACAGACACCTAAGCTTCATCCTGAGAAACCTGAGCCTGACACTCGCACCGCCGCTTCGCGATCGGTGCCCGAAACGAGCCGATATCATTTCGAGGCTGGCGTGATCCGGCTGAACGAGGCCGACTTCCGAAAGTGGGAGGCGGCGTTCCCCAGCATCGGATTGCGCGCCGAGCTGACCGGGCTTGCCGGCTGGGCCGCCGAGCAGCCGAACTGGTTCTTCGCCGTGCCCGGCGCCCTGGCCAAACGGGATCGGGAGGCGCGGCTCGCGGTCGAGCGCATCAAGGCCGAGGCCATCGCCAATGCCAACGCGCCCAAGCCGAAGGCCTGCGGCTACGTGCCGTGAGATCGGTCGATGAGATCCTTCGCGAACTCGGGATCGTCCTGCGGTCCACAGCGCCCGGCCGGCACTACGCGATCTGCCCGAACTGCGCGGTCCACGCCAAGCACGCCGCCAACCGCCGACGCCGCTCCCTGGGCGTCACGATCGACGCCGGTGGCGTCGGGTTTCGATGCCTCAACTGCGACCTGAGCGGCGGAAAGTTCTTCGACGATGCATCTCAACCCCAAGGCCGTCACCTGGCTGGAAAGCCGGTCCATCGAGAGCGAGACCGCCTCACGTTTGGGGATCTACAGCGCCAAGCACGTTCCGGGTGGCGACCCGGCTCCTGACGTCACGGGGACGATCCTGGTGTTCCCGTACATCGACGGCGGCGCGGAGGTGAACGCCAAGTACCGGGTGCGGGACGCGAAAGGCGGTAAGCGGTTCTGGCAGCGGGCCGGCGCCCGCAAGACGTTCTTCAACGCCGACGTCCTCGACGATCCGGCCTTGCACTCCGGACAGGCTTCGGCGGTGATCACCGAGGGGGAGTTGGACACGATCGCGGCCATCCAGGCCGGCTTCCCGTTCGCGGTCTCGGTCCCCGACGGCGCGCCGCCGGCCCGTGACGAGGCTGGCAATCTCATCGCCGTGCCGGACAATGCCGACGACGTGGTGCCCGAGCACGACGATAAGTACCGCTACGTCTCGAACAACTGGGAGCGCCTGAAGCGGATTCGCCGTTTCGTGCTGGCCACCGATGGGGACGAGCCCGGGAGCCGTCTCAGCCTGGAACTGGCCCGCCGCCTCGGCCGGTCCCGCTGCGCGATGGTGAACTACCCACCCGAGCCGTGCGTGCCCGACGCGGACGGCGTCCTGCGACCGGCGAAAGACCTGAACGAGGTGCTGCACCATTTCGGGTCCGATGCCGTGCTGGCCTGCATCGCGACCGCGAAGCCCTTCCCGGTGAAGGGCCTCTACAAGCTCTCCGATTTCCCGGAGCGCCCTCCGCTTCAGGCCCTGACCACCGGCTTTCCGCCTCTCGACCTGCACATGCGCCTGTACCGCGGCGCCTTCGTTGTCGTCAGCGGCCTGCCCGGTGGCGGCAAGACCGCGCTGATGACCCAGATCGCCATGAACATGGCCCGCGGCCACGGCTGGCGCATCGCCATCGCCTCGTTCGAGATGCACGTTCGACCCGTGCTGGAGAACATGCTGATCGGCTTCCTTCTCCAGAAGCCGCGCTCCCTCTGGACCAAGCCCGAATGCGACGGCTGCCGGCGCTTCATCGACGAACACTTCGTCTTCATCGCCCTGGCGCCCGAGGACGACGAGACCGAGGCCGACGTTCAGTGGGTCATCGACCGTGCCGCCGACGCGGTGGTGCGCGAGGGCATCTCCATGCTGCTCCTCGATCCCTGGAACGAGGTCGAGCACAAGCGCCGGCCGGGCGAGAACGTGGCCGACTACACCAACCGGGCCATCCGCCTGCTGAAGCGCTTCGCCCATTCCTACGACGTGTGCACGGTCGTCGTGGCCCATCCCACGAAGGCGGCCGGCCTCTCGGTCAAGGCCGGTGAGCCGATGTCCCTCTACGACATCGCGGACGGCGCCACCTGGGCCAATAAGGCCGAGATCGGCGTCGTCATCCATCGCGCCTCGCCGCACGATCGCATCGCCAACGTCGGCATCCGGAAGGTCAAGTTCCACGAAACGGGCAAGATCGGCGACGTCTCGCTGATGTTCGACGACGAGCTTCGGGCCTTCGTGCCGTGAGGCTCTCCTGCGCACCGCCCTGTTGCAAACCGAGGACCGACATCATGCCTGCTAGCAGACACGGACGGGGCTTCGACGCGAAGGCGACGCCGCAGCACAATGTCATCGTCGCTCAAGATGAGCCGATCCCGGAGGAGCGCAGGAACAAGACGCCGAACCTCTGGGCCAAAGGCGTGCGCTGGTACATCTGCACGACGGCGCCCAGCCGGGAGCTCTCGGCCGCCGCTAGCGTTCGGCGGATCATGTTGGGCGGTGCCAGAGCAGGTGAAACGCCATTTCTGGCCTATGTGCCCTGTGAGTTCTCCTGGAGGCGGTCTGTTCGATCGAACCTGCGTGTGCCTCGTCGTGAGCAGCAGCGTCCCATCATGCGCTCGTATCTCTTCCTCGGTGTTCTCGGTGGTCTCTGCGACATGACCCTCGCAGCCCTGCGGGAGCGCGACATCGATCAGCGCAACGTGCACGGGCTGACCGGAATCCTGGGTTCACGCACGGCCGGCCCCCTGCGCATGAACGCCGAGGGGCTGAGATGGATGCGGAGACAGGGCGAGGACGAACTTGCGGGGCGAACAAACCTGAACCCTTTGGTTGGCTTGCGGGCCGGCGACCCGGTGCGAGCCGGCTCCGGAATGTTCAGCGGATTTGCCGCCACTTTTGTAGGAACAGCCACAGGCGGCACAGTCGGCGTCGTCTCGATCGCAATAATGGGCTCAGCCTTCAACGTCTCATTGCCAATCGAAGACGTACATAAAACTGCTTAGAGAGCGAATGCCCCCAAGGTAAAACTAAATCAATGGGCAAGCCGAACCATTTGGAAGGACTATTTCGTTATAGAGGCCTGGCTTAAATAAAGTTCCGGCGCGTACCGGCCAAGACACCGATGATCTAAACGTAAAATTATTGTCGATATCACCGACAAATTTCATCAAGTTTTTCCCAAAAACAGGCGTGTAGGGCATCTGAACCTCAGCTAGGAGATACCGCATCCCCGGCATTCTGAAACCAGGAGGAACAGTCAAATCTCCTGCTAAACCAATGCTTCTTGCAACGGCCCCAGAGGCTGCGAAGCTCGAACACACGCGGGGCGCTGTGTTGACGATATTGAGATCAAGGCCGAGCGCGGTTACGACGATTTTGACCGCATCATTTTTGAAAGGACGTAAAACGAGCTGCGAGCTTGCCAAGATGTCGGTCATAGCAGCCAGTGAGACGGGAGAGGTCGTGGCCGCCTGAGAGGTCAGGTCTGCGATGGTCCGGGCCAAGAGAGAAACTTTTCGCCGATTGTCCAATGCCCTGCTGAACTCAATGACACCAACAAAAATAGCAAGTAAAATAGGCAACACCATTGCGAACTCGATGGCTGATACGCCATGCCTGTCGCCAACGAACCGGCTGAGGATTTTGCAACTGGGAAAGAGCCTCATCATCTCGACGCCTCTTCAGCAGGCTGATCCACTAGACGTGTCATAAGGCTCGGTGCGCATGACGACCGTGGACACAATCAGACTCGACCCATCGCCAAAACTATCGAATCCGAAATTGAGATACCTAAATGCAAGCGCGTATTTTACTGCAGCCGTCAAGACGACGATGTCGCCTGGCTTGGCACAAGCATAACCTCCGCCGAAATCCTTTGACCAAGTGCCAGTTTGATCATCGATGATTTTAGGCACATTCCCTGCTGAAAAGTTCGAGACGACTGCAATATCCAGCTTCAATCCGCTACAGCCGAAAACCGTTGCTCCAACCTGCGAGGACCCGCATATACTGTTTCGCATTAACGTAAGCAGCGCTTGAGTGTCCTTCAGAGACTTGTTGCTGGACTGAAAACCGCCCGTGTAAAGTGTACGAGCCGATCTTTGAAGAGCTTCATCCAAGTTCTGATTTGCCCAAACAATAAGGCAAAATTGAAAAAAGGCACCAATGATCGATATAAAAGGACCGGACATCAAGGCGAACTCAACTGCAGAAGCGCCGCTGATATCGCGTCTTACCTGCTTGGACGCATGACGTAGCATGCCTAAGGCATACGTCGGCCCTTGCACCAATGTGTGTAGATCATACATAACGCAGCACTCGCGACACCTTAATAGTCACCTGCTATTACTCGACGATCCTTATCTTTTTATCGACGACCTTTACCTGCTTCGGACAGGAAACTATCAATCTGATATCATCATAATCTTGATCGCCTCCCGGACGGTCCTCCCATCCATAGTACATGTATTTTCCTTCTTCACAGCTTGCCTTCGCAACGTTTGGCGATCGACCTGTTTTCCTGTCGGGAATAATGCCACCCGACGATTTCGGGCTGCAATCCTTGAGGCTGTCACAGATGATCGTTTCCAGCATTGGATACTTTACGACGTCAATCGTCGCGTTCGTGCCGACGTTGTTTCCCTTCATATTCATCGTCTGGACACGAGTTCCTGTGTCAATGACGAGATCTGTATAGTAGTTATATGCGTTCGATCCTATTTCATTCCACCGAGATGGAGTCGTTCGAGCATCACGAACGTTCCGTAGCATATAGCTAACAGCTTCATTCTGCCCGCAAACAGGCATTTTACTTGTATCGTAAGACGAGGGAGGGGATGCGTTATCGGCAATGGGAGTGAGCCCCCTCCGACCCGCATCAGCATCCTTCTGCCGTTTGGGGTCTGAGGAGTAGCAATACATATAAACGCGATTATAGTCCGCAGCTTCTGGCGACAGCTGAGCTAGGGACGGCGCCGATGTTTCGTAGACGGGCGCCACACGATTCACTGTAGCAGCTGTGCTGATCTCGATCTGATTGGGCATTCCGGGAAGGATATGAATGAATGCCGTCTTCATGATCATCGAGACAGTCACGCGGTAGTTTGACCCATCAAGCCAGTTCCCAGTGATCTTGAAGCCGCCAGTTTCGCTTTGGGTACCGAGGGTGGAGGTGAGCTGCGCATTCGCAAGGTTGAAAGCCTCGGCAGCTGCAGCGGTTGTGTCAGCGTTCGCGACAAGCAACGCCGTCGCGTCCGCAACGGTGGCCTCAACGGACCGGATACGAATGGCATTGCCATAATCAACGACGGCCCCGCCAATCCCGAAAATGACGGGAAGAAGCAAAGCGAACATGATGAGAATGTTACCATCCTCGCAGCGCCGGAGGCGTGTTAGCGTCTGCATGGCCGTAAGAGTTCCGTAGGCGCGTCCAGCGATAAGCTGGCCAAACATCTTCTCTCATTCCCTCCTTTACATTTCGTAAACATATCATTTGCGTCTCATTACTAAGGATGCGTTCTCCGAACGCATCCTGTGTGCCCTCTGGATACGGGGGTCGCATTCGCACTTCTACCGACCACTGCCCTCATCCGTACAGTTTGAGATCAAGCAGATCGCACGGCACTCTGATGGTCCGAGCGTATGTGTTGCTAGTATCTTGACTTAGCATTCTTCTATGATAGGTGTAGTCTGCGCCGATATCAGAACAATATGGACGGATCGTGCGCGAGGACGGATGTGAGGCCGAGACAGGTCCTGCCGGTTCTTCCATAGGAGAGATGCGCCTCAAGCCGAGATCGCCGCGAAGCTTTTCGTGGAAACTGTTAGGGGAACGGACGACCTACCCGCATTCGTAGCGGATGCCTTACGGTAAGAAGCAGCAAAGGCCCAGCGACCTTCTGTTTCGTCCGTATCGCGCGCTCCGGTCCGAGGATCGGGATTGGGCGTAGAGAGGATCGAAACGCCCGAGCCGACCGGTCAGCATGACGTCGGTCATCCTTGAAGGTTGGCCACCATGTTCTACGACTAGGTGCACAGGCTGCGTCTTTGCCTCTGGCGGCGTCAGGAGAAGATGCTGGAACGCACCCACCGGCTGAAGCGAACGGACGGCGACTCCAACGTCCCGAACGCCTCTGCAACGGCAGGATACGGTGCGGGTGCCGACGCCGAGACTTACGCCAACGCAGGCCTGGGCTACGCGAACATCAACATCGACGCGATCTCCTGCTCCGGCGGTGGAACGTCCTGCTCGTCCGGTGGAGATGGCGGATCGTCGGGTGGGGGTGGTGACTAACTCCCGCATGCCGTGACGGGACAGCCGTTTTCACCACGATGTAGGCTGGTTAGCCAAGTAGACCACCGCTGGCGGACTCCTGCGCGTGAGGGCCGACCATCGGCCAGATCGCGGAGTGAGCCACACGCCTGGGGCGCCCCTCATGGAGACGCCCTTGTGCATTCAGTAGTAGAATCGGCGCGGCCCACCGTAGCCGCCGTAACCGTACTCGGGCGGCGGGGGCGGCGGCGGACGACGATAGCCGTACCCATCACCCCAATACGGCGGCGGACGGCGGTTCGGACGGCACTCACCCCAGGGGTTCGGGTGCCATCCGGGACCGCACCCGCCAGCTACCAACTCGACCGAAGCGCTACGCTCGGAAGAGCCGAGCGTGCCAACGCCTATCGGCGCGGCACTAGCCGCCGATGCAAAGCCAAGGCTGCCAGCGAGCACCGCAGTCATGCCGAGCACTCTCAGGTGCTTCATCAGAGGATTTCCTCGATCTTGCCCTGCCTGCCCATTCAGGCGGGGAAAAGCGCAGACTGATCTCTGCCTGGTGAATGGCTGCTGACGGGATTACGGCGCGGACGAGGCAAGCGTGCCCGCAGGCTCTGTGAGCGAGAGAACGCTTAGGTCGGCTGGTCACGCCCAGCCTGTTACGGAGAGACTGTCCAGAAGGGGCTCCACCTGCCAACGGTAATAGCGTCTTTCGCGCTCGCTCAGCTTACCCATCCCCTCGTGGGCTACCTTGAGCGCTAGCATGTGTTCGATCGAGCTTTGCCCGATGACGCCAGACTGAACGGCGATTATAATCCGGGCGTGAATGTCACGATAGACCGAAGCAAAAGACACCATCTGTCGCCTCCCTCCGAACTAGGCTTGATCAACTTTCCATGTCTGACCAAGCGGGCTGGAAGATCTCCGTTCCCAAATCGAGCATAGCTTGGTTAAGACTCTGTTAAGAGATCGTTGATCGTTCGAGTTTTTCGATGCTGTCACGATGTAGATCGATGTATTCAATGCCGCACTGCGGGATGGATGCGATCGGGTTTCCGGCAGCGAAGGTCAGGCATTACAGCAGTAGGGACCCTGGGTACCCAAAACGTATACGGGTGGTCGGGGTCCCCAATGTTCCTAGCGCCAGGGTCCCAAAACCCGGTAACAGGGTAACAGGTAACAGCGCCCATGGCCGAAACGACCGGGGCTAAATTCCTAAGCCAAGCCGACTTCGCCCGCCGACGCGGCGTGTCCCGGAAGACGGTAACGGGCTGGAAGCAAAAGGGTATTCTGGTCCTCGGCGAGGCCGGATTGATCGACATCGAGGCCACCGAACGGGCCCTCGACCAGCGGCCAGCGAACGATCGCGGCGGTGTTACCCATCGCCCCGTTCGGACCGTCCCAGGTAACAGGTCGGCGCCGGAGCCGAAGGCGCCCGCCAAGCCCAAGCCGGATACCTGGCAGACGATCGGTGAGGCGATGCCGCGGCCCGGTGCTGCGCAGCGCGGCGGCGATGAAGCTCAGGTCGATGAGGCGGGCCTTGACCCGACGAACCTCCCTCTCCCGGAGGCCATCCGCCGGAAGGAGAACTTCCTCGGCCTGCAGCGCAAGCAGGAGGTCGAGAAGAACGAGGGCAAGCTGGTCGACCGCGAGGCGGCCGAGAAGCTGTTCTTCGACCAGGCGCGCGACGTCCGCGACGCGTGGCTATCCTGGCCCGCCCGGGTCGCCATCCCGATGGCCGATGAGCTGAAGGTCGACCCCCGCGCGCTGACGGCGATCCTGAACGCCTATGTCAAACAGCACCTCTCCGAGCTCGGCGATCCTGAAGAAGACTTCGGCTGATACGGGGAGCCTGCTCCGGTCCTGGCGGAAGGGGATGACCCCGACGCGGGACTTCAACGTGGTCGAGTGGGCAGAGGAGTTCCGGCGCCTCAGCAAGGAATCCTCGAACGGGGGGCGCTTCGTCACCTCCCGGGTCGAGGTTGCGCGCGGTCCGATGCTGGCGGCGACGGAGCCGGGTGTGGCCACCATCACCCTGATGGCCTGCACGCAGTTGCTGAAGACGACCGTCATCGAGAACATCCTCGGGCGGTTCATCCACATCGACCCGTGCCCCATCCTGGTGGTGCAGCCGAAGGACGACGCGGCCGAGACCTTCTCGAAGGATCGGCTCGCGCCGATGATCCGGGACTCGAAAGCCCTTCGCGACATCTTCGGAGACCTGAAGTCCCGGGATGCCGGCGCGACCCTGACGCACAAGCAGTTCCCGGGCGGCCATATCACCCTCGTGGGCTCGAACAGCCCGACCAACCTCGCCATGCGGCCGATCCGACTGCTCTGCTGCGACGAGATCGACAAGTACCCGCTCTCGGCCGGCGGCGAGGGCTCACCCATCGACCTAGCCGAGGAGCGCCAGGCCGAGTTCAAGGCGAACAGCCTCTCGGTGCGGGCCTGCTCGCCGACGATCGCGGGCCGCAGCGCCATCGAGGCGTCCTACGAGGAGAGCGACCAGCGCAAGGCCTTCGTCGAGTGCCCCGGGTGCCACGGCTGGCATCCTCTCGAATGGGAGCAGGTGCGCTTCGATAAGGACGAGGCCGGCAAGATCCGGCTTGAGACCGCGCGCTACGAGTGCGTGGCCTGCGAGCATCCGATGACGGAGCCACAGCGGCACGTCGCGCTGCGCAAGGTCGAGTGGCGGCAGACGCGCCCGTTCACTTGCTGTGGTGAAAACCAGACCCCGGAGCGCTGGGCGGCCGAGGCGCACGGTGTCGCCCGGGCCCTGTGCATCCACTGCGGCGCGGAGGCGGTGCCGAACGATCACGCGGGCTTCCAGGCGTCGAAGCTCTACGCCCCGAAGCAGACCATCCGCGAGACGGTGGCGAAGTTCGCCCGCGCGCTGAGACGAGGCCCGGAGGCGTTGAGGACGTTCTTCAACACCCAGCTGGCGCGGACATGGAAAGAGGGCGCCGACGCGCCGGAATGGCAGGACGTCTACGCCCGGAAGGATCGATATCGCAGCGGCACCGTGCCGGCCGGCGGCCTCATCCTGTTCGGCGGTGTCGACGTGCAGAAGGACCGCCTCGAGGCGAGCGTCTGGGCCTTCGGGCGCAACCGGGAGCGCTGGCTGATCGAGCACCGGGTGCTCCCCGGCGACACGGTCCGGGCCCAGGTCTGGAAAGACCTCGAGGCCATGTTCGACGAAACCTGGGAGCACGAGAGCGGCGCCGACATGCGCGTTCGCGACTGGGGCGTGGATTCGAGCGGCTTCACGGCCGAGGTCTACGCCTTCGTCAGGACCCAGGCCGGGCGAGCCGTTCACGCGGTCGACGGCCAGGACAGTTACGCGGCGGCGTTCCTCGGCGTGGGTGCGAAGGACGCGACACGGGCGGGCAAGAAACTGCGCCGCGGCTTGAAGACGATCCGGATCGGCGCCTCGTTCGCCAAGCAGGAACTCATGGGGTGCCTGGCGCTCCACCGCCCGCCCGAGGGCAAGCCCTTTCCGGCCGGCTTCGTCCACCTCCCGGACGACGTCACCGAGGATCAGGTCAAGCAGCTGACC
>NZ_JAKSXY010000063.1 GCF_022829445.1 Methylobacterium sp. J-068
TCCTGGAAGGAGAGGGTTGGGGTGAGGTGTAGTCCATCTCCGGAGAGGTCACGCACCTCACCCTGTCCCTCTCCTTCCAGGAGAGGGGACCCGCGCTCCGTCTCGTCAGCTGTCCGACCTAATCTACCGGAGGCCGTATGATGGATCAGAAATTTCGGGGCTCGACGTACCGGGATCGCTCTATCCACAGGCCTATTTCGTGCGATTGCCTTTACGGACCATGGGTTTGTCGAGCGCCTGTCCACAACCCATGCCGTGCGTTGACACAGCCAAGCATAAGAACAAAATAGGAACAGAACCCGCCGCGAAAGAGAAATTGGTCATGCCGCAGGCCGCGAACGGACACGACGACCGGCTCGCCGATCTGCGCCGACAACTCAACGACGCGGTGCGCGACCGGGTCCGGCAGCGGTCGGCGCTCCCGTTCGGCGTACCCGCCCTCGACGCGCACCTGCCGAACGGCGGCCTGCGGTGCGGCGCGCTCCATGAAGTGGCCGAGACCGGCGCGGCCGCCGAGCATGGCGCACTCGCTTGCCTGTTCACCGCCGGCATCCTTGCCCGCCTTCCCGGTCCCGTGCTGTGGTGCCTGCGCGGTGGTGACCTGTTCGCCCCTTCCCTCGTCGGCGTCGGCCTGATGCCCGGTCGGATCGTGTTCGCCGAGACAGGCAACGATGCCGAGGCGCTGCCCGCGATGGAGGAGGGCCTGCGCACCCGCGGCCTCGCCGCCGTGGTGGGCGAGGTCTCGCGCCTCGGGCTGACCGCCTCCCGGCGCATGCAGCTCGCGGCCGAGCGAACCGGCGTCATGGCGCTCGTCATCAGGCGGTGGCGGACCGGCGCGGAGCGCGGGGCCGGCGAGGGCGACCCGACCGTGGCCCTGACCCGTTGGCGGGTGTCGCCCCAGCCCGGCGCCGGGCCG
This sequence comes from Methylobacterium sp. J-068, assembly GCF_022829445.1. Taxonomy (GTDB): domain Bacteria; phylum Pseudomonadota; class Alphaproteobacteria; order Rhizobiales; family Beijerinckiaceae; genus Methylobacterium. Next base: position 917 of record NZ_JAKSXY010000063.1, read on the forward strand.
CCGATGCCGGGCCTGCCCCGGGCCCGCTGGCTCGTCGAACTCACCCGTGCCCGCGGCGCGGACGCCCCCCGCTCCTGGATCCTGGACGCGCCTGATGCGACGGGTCGTCTCCGTGTACCTTCCGACCTGGTCGACCGACCTGTGGCGGCGCCGGAACGCATCCCGCGCGCCGGCATGGGATAGCCCGCTCGTCGTCGCGGCCAGCGACGGCCCGCGACGCGTGCTCGTCGCCGTGGACCGCGCGGCGCGGCGCCTCAACCTGCGGCCCGGCATGACGGTGGCCCATGCACAGGCGGCGGTCCCCGACCTGACGGTGGTCGAGGCGGATCCGGAGGCTGCCGCCGATGCGCTGCAGGATCTCGGCGCGTGGTGCCTGCGCCGCTATTCGCCCCTCGTCGCCCTCGACCTGCCGGACGGCCTCTGGATCGAGGTCGCCGGGGCCGCCCACCTGTTCCAGGGGGAGGCGCGCCTGATCGAGGACCTCGTCGCCGGGCTGGCGCGGCGGGCGCTCTCGGCGAGGGCCGCCGTCGCCGACACGCCGGGCGCGGCCTGGGCGGTGGCGCGCTTCGCCCCGCGTGAGCCCGTGATCGCGTCGGGAGCCCAGGCGGCCTCCATCGCCGAGCTGCCGGTGCGGAGCCTTCGTCTCTCCCGCGAGACCGTCGCCGGGCTGGTGCAGCTCGGGATCGAGCGCGTGGGCCAGCTCGCGGCCAAGCCCCGCGCGCCCCTGCGCCTGCGCTTCGGCGAGGAGGCGGTGCTGCGCTTCGACCAGGCGCTGGGCCGCACCCCCGAGCCGCTGGCCTACCTCGCCTCGCCGAAGGTGCCGCGCGTCCGGCTGGCCTTCGCCGAGCCGATCGGCGCGCCGGAGACCCTCGTGCGCGTGACGGAGCGGCTGCTGTCCGATCTCTGCGCGGTGCTGGAGCGGCAAGGGGTCGGGGTGCGCCGCCTCGACCTGCTGTTCCGCCGCGTGGACGGCGTGAGCCAAGGGGTACGGGTGGCGACCGCCCAGCCGACGCGAGCCGTGCGCCATCTCCTGCGCCTGTTCGTCGAGCGGCTGGCGCTGGTCGATCCGGGCTTCGGCATCGACGAGGCGGTGCTCGCCGCATCGGCGGTGGAGTGGTTCGACGCGACCCAGGCACCGCTCGGCGACCTTGTGGGCGAGGGAGCGGACGCCGACCTCGCCGAACTTGTCGACCGCCTGACGGTCCGGCTCGGTACGCGGCGGGTGTTCCGCATCGCTCCCGTCGCGAGTGGGCTGCCGGAACGGTCCGTGCGCCGCGTCGGGCCCCTCGCGGCAGTGCCGGATGCGGACTGGCCCGCCGGCCTGCCGCGGCCCGTCCGCCTGCTCCGGCCGCCGGAATCCGTGATGGTCGTCGCGCTCGCACCCGACCACCCGCCGGCGCTGTTCGTCTGGCGCCGCTCCCGGTTGCGCGTCGCGCGCGCCGACGGTCCGGAGCGGGTCCACGGCGAGTGGTGGGTCTCGGACGCGGAAGGCGGGCTCGTGCGCGACTACTACCGCGTCGAGACGACGGCCGGCGACCGGTTCTGGCTGTTCCGGGACGCCCCGGCGCTCGAGGGCGGACGCTGGTGGCTGCATGGCGTCGGCGAGGCGTGATGGGCTACGTCGAGCTCCAGGTCACGACGCACTATTCCTTCATGCGCGGCGCCTCCTCGCCGCGTGAGCTGTTCGCGACGGCCGCCCTCCTCGGACACGCGGCGCTCGGGATCGCCGACCGCAACTCGCTGGCCGGCATCGTCCAGGCCCACGACGCCGCCAGGGCCACGGGCCTGCGGCTGGTGGTCGGTTGCCGGCTCGACCTGACGGAGCCCGGCGGCCCCTCGCTCCTGGTCTATCCCACCGATCGGGCGGCTTACGGCCGCCTGTGCCGCCTCCTCACCCTCGGCAAGGGCCGGGCGGAGAAGGGTGGCTGCCGGCTGCACTGGGAGGATGTCGGCGCGTGGGCGGACGGGATCGTCGCGGTTCTCCTCGCCGACCGGCCCGACGCGGCCCTCGCCGACGACCTCGCACGGGTGAAGCGGAGCTTCGGCGATCGGGCCTACTGCGCCCTGACGCGACGCTATCGGCCCGACGACGCCCTGCGGCTGGACGCGGTCGCCGCGTTGGCGCGGGACGCCCGGGTCCCGACCGTGGCCATCGGCGACGTCCTCTACCACGTGCCCGACCGGCGGGTGCTGCAGGACGTGGTCACGGCGATCCGCCTCGGCACGACCGTCGACCGGCTCGGCCATGCCCGCGAGCGCCATGCCGGCCGCCATCTCGTCGCGCCGCCCGAGGCCGAGCGCCTGATGGCGCGCCACCCCGACGCGGTCGCGCGCACCGGCGAGATATTCGCGCGTTGCACCTTCTCCCTCGACGAGCTGACCTACAGCTACCCGACGGAAGCGGCCGAGGACGGCACCTCGGCGCAGGACCGCCTTGAGGCGCTGACCTGGGCAGGCGCGGCCGAGCGCTACCCGGCCGGGCTCCCCGACAAGGTTCCGGCCCAGATCCGGCACGAGCTCACGCTGATCGAGCGCCTCGGCTACGCGCCGTACTTCCTGACCGTCGATAGCATCGTCCGGTTCGCGCGGACGCGGGGCATCCTGTGCCAGGGCCGGGGCTCGGCCGCGAACTCCGCCGTGTGCTTCGTGCTCGGCATCACCTCGATCGACCCCGTGCGGCAAGGCCTGCTGTTCGAACGGTTCATCTCGGAGAACCGCGGCGAGCCGCCCGACATCGACGTCGACTTCGAGCACGAGCGCCGCGAGGAGGTGATCCAGTGGGTCTACGAGACCTACGGGCGCCACCGCGCCGCGCTCTGCGCCACCGTGATCCGATACGGCACGCGCGGCGCCGTGCGCGAGGTCGGCAAGGCGCTGGGCGTGCCCGAGGACGTCACCGGCGCGCTCGCCGGCCTCGTCTGGGGCATGTCGAGGGACGGCGTCGGCGAGCGGGAGGTGGCGAGCCTCGGCCTCAACCCCGACGACCGGCGCCTGCGGATGACGCTCGACCTCGCGCGCCAGCTCATCGACACGCCCCGCCATCTCGGCCAGCATCCCGGCGGTTTCGTGCTGACGCTGCACCGCCTCGACGAGCTATGCCCGGTGATCCCGGCGACGATGGCCGACCGGCAGACCATCGAGTGGGACAAGACCGATATCGAGACCCTGAGATTCATGAAGGTGGACGTGCTCGGGCTCGGGATGCTCGGCTGCCTGCGCCGCGCCTTCGACCTGCTCGCCGCCCACCGCCCCGGTGCCCCGACCGGGCTCGCGACGATTCCCGCCGAGGATCCCGCCACCTACGCGATGATCCGGCGCGCCGATACGGTCGGCACGTTCCAGATCGAGAGCCGCGCGCAGATGGCGATGCTGCCGCGGATGAAGCCGACCACCTTCTACGACCTCGTCATCCAGGTCGCCATCGTCCGTCCCGGCCCGATCCAGGGCGACATGGTCCACCCGTATCTGCGCCGGCGGGAGGGCCGCGAACGGGTGGCCTATCCGACCGAGGCGCTGCGCCGCGTGCTGGAGAAGACGCTCGGCGTGCCGCTGTTCCAGGAGCAGGCGATGCAGGTGGCCATCGTGGCGGCGAGCTTCACGCCGGACGAGGCCGACCGGCTGCGCCGGGCGATGGCGACCTTCAAGTCCACGGGCGGGGTGTCCCCGTTCCGGGACAAGCTGATCCGGGGCATGGTCGGCAACGGCTACGCCCCCGAGTTCGCCGAGCGCACCTTCAGGCAGCTCGAAGGCTTCGGGAGCTACGGGTTCCCGGAAAGCCACGCCGCCTCGTTCGCCCTGATCGCCTACGCATCGTCCTGGCTGAAGTGCCGGCACCCGGACGTGTTCCTGTGCGCGATCCTGAACGCGCAGCCGATGGGCTTCTACGCGCCGGCGCAGCTCGTCCGGGATGCGGAGGGGCACGGCGTCGAGGTCCGGCCGGTGGATGTCAACGCCTCGGCCTGGGACTGCACCCTGGAGGCGTCGCAGGGACCCTTGCTGGCCGTGCGCGAAGGCCTGCGCATGGCCCGCGGCCTGGCGGAACGCGATGCCGCACGGCTGATCGGGGCGCGGCCGCCGGTCGGCTACGCCTCGGTCGAGGACGTGTGGCGGCGCGCCGGCGTGGCGGCCGGCGCCCTACGCGCGCTGGCCGGGGCCGACGCCTTCCTGTCGCTCGGCCTCGACCGGCGCGCGGCGCTCTGGGCCATTCGCGGCCTTGCCGACCGGCCGCTCGACCTGTTCGCGGCGGCCGACGCGCGGGAGGGGCAGCCGCGACCCGAGCGCGTCGAGCCCGCGGTCGATCTGGTGCCGATGAGCGCGGGACGCGAGGTCGTGGAGGACTACCACGCCACCGGCCTGAGCCTGCGCGCGCACCCGCTCGCCTTCCTGCGCGGCGATCTCGCTGCCCAAGGCTACCGGCCGTGCCAGGTGCTCGACGCCGCGACCACCGGGCGGGCGCTGGGGCTGGCGGGTCTGGTACTGATGCGGCAGAAGCCGGGCTCGGCCAACGGCACGATGTTCATCACGCTGGAGGACGAGACCGGCATCGCCAACCTCATCGTTTGGCCGCCCGTGTTCGAACGGTACAGGCGCCTGATCCTGACCGCCGGGATGGTGGGGGTGCGGGGCCGGGTGCAGCGCCAGGGCCTCGTCGTCCACGTCCTCGTGGACGGCCTCGTCGACCTGACCGCCCTGTTGCGTCGGGTCGGCGACCGGACGGAGGGGGACGCCGCGCTCCCGCCGCCGAAGGGCCGCGGCGACGCGGCACGCAACGGAGGACGGGATCAGAGGGAACCGGCTCTCTCCGAGCGTGCGGACCGTGGCGCACCTTCCCTCCCGGCGGCGCCTTCCTCCACCTCGGCGATCAAGATCGCGACCCGGAACTTCCGGTAGCCGGAACGGGAGCCTCTCGACTTCCCCATGGAATGGTTTTGACAAACCACGGTTCCGTCCGGAAACGCGGTGACCCGGCATTGCATGGAATACCCGCGCGGCTCGGTTGCACACGCTTTCAAAAGCATCCCCGGACGTCGAAAAACCCGTCCCGACGGTTTCCCGAAGATTGGCCTGGACGTCCAGGAGCGGGCCCCGTCCGGGATCGATCAAAACGCACGAGAATTGTTCGATCTCATGCCGCCGATCGACCGGTCAGGCTCGGGACGATCCCTGTGCGCTTGCGCGGGCGCGCCGGTCGGCGCTGCGCGAGGCCCCCAGGAGAATCTCGACGACGTATTCCTGCTCCGTACGGGTGATCGCCGCGTCGAGCGGGAGACGGATGAGGGTTCCGGTCACGGCGTCCGTCACCGGAAGCCGGCCCCGGCTTCGTCCATAATGCCGCCCGGCGGGGGACGAATGGAGCGGGCGATAATGCGTTCGCGCGTCGATTCCATGCGACCGGAACGCCTCGAGCGTCCTTTCGCAGGCGTCCTGATCCAAGGTCCGGATTGCGAAGATGTGACCGTTGTGGCCTGCCTCCACGGGAATGTGCGGCAGGCGCAGGTGCGCCGTCGAACCGGCCCCTTCGAGAAGCTCGGCGTAATAGGCCCAGGCGCATCGACGCGCCCGGTTGATCGCGGCGGCCTCCGCCAGTTGCGCGGACAGGAGTGCGGCGGTCGCTTCGGACGGCGTGAAGGACGATCCGAGCGCACACCACTCGTAGCGCTGGACTTCACCGCGGTCGAACCGGGACCTGTCCGTGCCCTTGTGCCAGACGAGATCGGCCCGTTGGACGAGATCCGCCCGGTTCACGTGCAAGGCTCCCCCCTCGCCGCAGCTCACGTTCTTGGATGCGTGGAAGCTGAACGCTCCGAAATCGCCGAAGCCTCCGAGCGGCGCGCCGTTCCAGGTCGCGCCGAAGGCCTGGGCGGCATCCTCGATCAGCGTGATGTTCCGATCGCGGCACAACCCGACCAACGTGTCCATGTCGCAGCCGACACCGGCATAATGCACGCACACCAGGGCGCGCGTGCGCGGAGTCACCGCGGCGGCGGCCTGCACCGGATCGATGTTGAGCGTGTCTTCCCGGATATCGACGAAGACCGGCACCGCGCCGCGCAAGGCCACGGCGTTCGCCGTGGACGAGAAGGTCCAGGACGGCATGACGACCTCGTCACCGGGGTTCAGGCCGATGATCAGCGTGGCCATTTCCAGGGCGTCGGTACAGGACGTCGTCAGGAACGGCCGGCTACCCGGAACGGCCTCGCGAAGCTGCGCGTGGCAACGCTCGGTAAAGGCCCCGCCGCCCTGCAACGCGCCCGCCGCGAGGGCGCGGCTCACATCCGCCTGGGCGTGAGCGGACACGGCCGGTCGATAGAACGGAATCAAGATCCAGCCCTGAGTTTTGAATTTCCAGCTGAACCGGCGGGCGACAAAGGCAAGATCTTCCGATTTACTATTGAAATATTTATTGTTTGAACGCGCGACCGAACATGATGCAAATTACTTAGCTCATCGTCCAGACGATGGGGCCGCCAGCTTTGAGACGCGCAGCCAACATACGATTCTCGTTTAGCGCGTTCAACGGAAAGGTCAACCGGACGCAAAGCGACCTGGGGATTACTTCGATATCTCGCGTCAAAACCTCGTGTCGGACGGTCCTGATTTTCTTCAAAGCGACAGGGCTCTCGGGAATTCAACCTGACATGGCAGTCTCCATTCCGTCATGAGGCATTCGGTCCTACCGATTTCACTTCGGCCTTCCCGTGCGGCATGCAAAGTCGTTGTGGTCCTCGGCTGTCGCCAGCGCCCACGCGATGCGGGAGGCGCTCTCCCCGACGGGGCTTCCCGCGCTATCCTTTCCCCCTGCTGGAACGCGGCGCGAGGGAGCCATGACGACAGTTGCGAACGCCGACCCATCCACCGCCGATTACGACCTGCTCGTCATCGGCGGGGGTATCAACGGGACCGGCATCGCCCGGGATGCGGCGGGTCGCGGCCTGCGCGTCCTGCTCTGCGAGCGGGGGGATCTGGCCGAGTTCACCTCTTCCTCCAGCACCAAGCTGATCCATGGCGGCCTGCGCTACCTCGAGCAATACGCGTTCCGCCTGGTCCGTGAGGCCCTCGCCGAGCGCGAGCGCCTGCTGCGCATGGCGCCGCACATCATCTGGCCCCTGCGCTTCGTGCTGCCCCACGATACGGGCCTGCGCCCCGCCTGGCTGCTGCGCCTCGGCCTGTTCCTGTACGATCACCTGGCGCGCCTGCGGACGCTGCCCGGCTCATCGGGGGTCGACCTGCGCCGCTCGGCCCTCGGCGCACCGCTTCAGGCCCACCTGACGAAGGGCTTCGTCTATTCGGATTGCTGGGTCGAGGACAGCCGCCTCGTGGTGCTGAATGCCATGGATGCGCACGCGCGCGGCGCCGTGATCCGCACCCGCACCGGCGTCGAGTTGGCCCACCGGAGCGCGGGCGCCTGGAGCGCCGGCCTGCGGGATGGCGTGACGGGGCGCAGGTGGGAGGTGCGGGCGCGCGCCATCGTCAACGCCGCCGGCCCCTGGGTCGGCGAGACCCTGGGCGTCACCCTCGGCATCGACAGCCGCGCGGCCGTGCGGCTGATCAAGGGCAGCCACATCGTCGTGAAGGCGCTCTATCCGGGCGAGCACGCCTACATCCTGCAGCAGCCCGATCAGCGCATCGTCTTCGCGATCCCCTTCGAGCGCGCCTTCACCCTGATCGGCACCACCGACGTGCCCCATGAAGGGCCGCCCGGCGCGGTGACGATCTCGACGGAGGAGACGCGCTACCTCTGCGACGCGATCAATCGCAGCTTCGCGACCCGCATCGGCCCCGGCGACGTGGTGTGGAGCTATTCCGGCGTGCGCCCCCTTTACAACGACGCCGCCACCGAAGCCTCGGCGGTGACCCGCGACTACGTGCTCGACCTCGATGCGCCCGCCGGGCAAGCCCCCGCCCTCTCGGTGTTCGGCGGCAAGATCACCACCTACCGGCGCCTCGCCGAACACGCGCTGGCGCGCCTCGCCCCGTCCTTCCCGGATCTCGGCCCGGCCTGGACCGGAGGTGCGACGCTGCCCGGCGGCGACATGGCGAATGCCGATTTCGAGGCCTTCCGGGCGGCCTTCGCCCACGCGGTCCCCTTCCTGCCGGCCGAGACCGCGGACCGGCTCGCCCGGGCCTACGGCACGCAAGCCCACGGCATCGTCGGCGCGGCGCGGTGCCTCGCGGATCTCGGGGAGCGCTTCGAGGGCGGCCTCACGGCGGCGGAGGTGGACCACCTCGTGCGCGCCGAGTGGGCACGCACGGCCGACGACGTCCTGTGGCGCCGCTCCAAGCTCGGCCTGCGCACCTCGCCCGACGGCGTGGCACGGCTGGAGGCCTACCTCGCGCGCCACGCAACGTCCGGCGCGGACTCGACGGCGCCCGCCTGAGGCCGGGCCGAACACGAAGCATCCAGGAGGCATCCGCCATGACCCGCTATGTCGGCGCCATCGACCAGGGCACCACGAGCAGCCGCTTCATCGTGTTCGATCGGGACGGGCGCATCGTCGCCTCCCGGCAGCGGGAGCACGCGCAGATCTACCCCGCGCCCGGGCTCGTCGAGCACGATCCGGCGGAGATCTGGGCCAACGTCCGGGCGGTGATGCGGGAGGCCCTCGACGCGGCGGGGCTCGGCCCCTCCGACCTGCTCTCCATCGGCATCACCAACCAGCGCGAGACGACGGTGATCTGGGACCGGCGGACCGGCGCGCCGCTGCACAACGCCCTGGTCTGGCAGGACACCCGCACCGACCGGCTCGTGGCCGAGTTCGCTCGCGCGGGCGGACGCGACCGCTTCCGCGCGCTCACCGGCCTTCCGCTGGCGAGCTACTTCTTCGGGCTGAAGCTGCGCTGGCTCCTCGACCACGTCGCGGGCGCCCGCGCGGGGGCGGAGGCCGGCGACGTCCTGTTCGGCACGGTCGACACCTGGCTCGTCTGGAACCTCACGGGCGGGCCCGAGGGCGGCCTGCACATCACCGACGTGACCAATGCCAGCCGCACGCAGCTGATGGCCCTCGACAGCCTCGACTGGGATGCGGGCCTGCTCGCCGCCTATCGCATCCCGCGCGCGATGCTACCCGCCATCGCCTCATCCTCGCAGGTCTACGGCGAGACGCGGTCGCCCTTCGCGGGCGTGCCGATCGCCGGCATCCTCGGCGATCAGCAGGCGGCGCTGTTCGGCCAGACCTGCTTCCAGCCGGGCGAGGCCAAGAACACCTATGGCACCGGCTGCTTCGCCCTGATGAATACCGGCACAAGCCCGGTCCCCTCCACCTGCGGCCTCGTGACGACGCTGGCCTACAAGCTCGGCGAGCAGCCGGCGGTCTACGCGCTGGAAGGCTCGATCGCCATCACGGGCGCCCTGGTGCAGTGGCTGCGCGACAACCTGCACATGATCCAGGACAGCGCAGAGGTGGAGCGCCTCGCCGCGACGGTGGCGGACAATGGCGGCGTCTACTTCGTGCCCGCCTTCTCGGGGCTCTACGCGCCGCACTGGAACGAGGGCGCGCGCGGGCTGATCATCGGCCTGACCCGCTATGCGAATCGCGGCCACATCGCCCGCGCCTGCCTGGAGGCCACCGCCTTCCAGACGCGCGAGGTGCTGGAGGCGATGGGGGCGGATTCCGGCATTCCGGTGCGGGAGCTGCGCACCGACGGCGGCATGGTCGCCAACGCCACCCTGATGCAGTTCCAGGCGGACATCCTCGACGTTCCGGTGGTGCGCCCGCGCGTGGCGGAAACCACGGCCCTCGGGGCCGCCTACGCGGCCGGCCTCGCCACCGGCTACTGGCGCGGCACCGACGACCTCGTGCGGAACTGGGGCGTCGACCGGCGCTGGGAGCCGAACATGGATGCGGGCGAGCGCCGGCGCATCACCGCCGCCTGGGGCCGGGCCGTGAAAAGGTCGCTCGACTGGGATGACCCGGACGATTGAGGATGGCTGCGAACCGGCCCGGCACCGATGCCGGCCGGCGGTGTTGACACCGGGCCGGGCCCTGTCCCGGTCACGACGGCGGGCGGGACAGAACGAACCTCATGGATCATCACGCACCAGCAAAACCGACCGTCGTCCTCGCCGGCATCGGCGGCGATCTCGGCGGCCGCATCGCCCGGGCCCTCATCGCCGAGGGCGCGGAGGTGCGGGCGCTGGTGCGCCGGACGAGCGGGATGAGTCCGCGCCACGCGCCGGAGATCCCGGGCCTGACGCGCGTGCCCGTCGATTACTCGGACGCAACGGGGCTGTCGGCGGCCTGCGGCGGCGCGGCCTGCGTGGTCTCGGCGTTGAACGGCCTCGAACCCGTGATCCTCGGCGTCCAGGGCCAGCTCCTCGACGCGGCCGTGGCGGCCGGCGTGCCGCGCTTCATCCCCTCCGATTTCTCCCTCGACTTCACGAAGACCCGGCCGGGCGACAACCGTAATCTCGACCTGCGCCGAGCCTTCATGGCGCGGATCGACCGGACGCCGATCCGCGCGACCTCGATCCTGAACGGTGCCTTCGCCGAGCTCCTCACCGGCGCGGCGCCGATCGTCCTGAAACGGCCGCGCAAGATCCTCTACTGGGGCTCGGCCGACCAGCCCCTCGACGTCACCACCAAGGAAGACGTCGCGCGCTACACCGCGGCCGCCGCCCTCGACCGGCAGGCGCCGCGCATCCTGCGCATCGCCGGGGATGTCGTGACGCCGCGTGACCTCGCGTCCATCATGAGCGACGTCACCGGAGAGACCCACGGACTCTGGCGCGCGGGCGGTCTCGGCCGCCTCGGGCTCGCCATCCGGATCGTGCGCCGCCTGACGCCGTCGAGCGACGCGGTGTTCCCGGCCTGGCAGGGCATGCAGTACCTGCGCGACATGGCGAGCGGCCTCGGCAAGCTCGATCCCCTCGACAACGACCGCTACGGCGCAAGGCCCTGGACCAGCGCGCGCGCGGTGCTGGCGGCCGACGCGTAAGGACCGGTGCCGGTCGATCGCTTCGGTGTCGGGCCCACCGCCGTCACCCCGTGTCCGCGCAGCCCGAGCCGGTCTCAGTCTCGCCGGCCGGCGCGGCTCGCCACGAGTCGCAGGCCCTGAACGGGTGGATCGGCCAGCGCCGCCGCGACCTTGCGCTCCAGTTCGCCGCCCCGGAACGGCTTCTGCACGATCCGATCCGTCCCGACCTCGCCGCCCCGCATCAGGACGGTGGTGTCGGCGTAGCCGGTGGCGAACATCACCGCCAGGTGCGGCCAGCGGCGCCGGATCTCGCCCTCCACCTCGGCGCCGTTCATGCCCGGCATGGCGAAGTCGAGCAGGATGAGGTCGACGCACGGATCGAGCTCCAGGGCCTGCAGCGCCGCGAGGCCGGACCCGGCCTCCCGGACGGCGTACCCGGTCTCCGACAGGATCGTCGTGGTGACCTCGCGCACGGCGCTGTCGTCGTCCACCACGAGAATGACGGGCCTGTCGTCCGACTCACGTCGAGCAGCGCAGTCGACCGCCTGCGGCGCGACCGGCTCGGCGCGAGGGCCGGCCTCGGCGCGCGGCAGGTAGACCCGGACGGACGTGCCCTCGCCGACCCGCGTGTCGATGCGGACGCCGCCGCCCGATTGTTTGGCGAAGCCGTAGACCTGCGCGAGCCCGAGGCCGGAGCCCTTGTCGACCGCCTTCGTGGTGAAGAAGGGTTCGAAGACCCGCGCCAGGACGTCGGGCGGGATTCCGGTCCCGGTGTCGCTCACCGCCACCATCACGTAGGCGCCGGGGCTCGGCTCCTCCACGCGGGCGGGCGGCTGCGTCAGCGTGACGTTGGCGGTCTCGATGGTCAGGCATCCGCCCACCGCCATCGCGTCGCGGGCGTTGATCGCGAGGTTGAGGATCACGAGCTCGATCTGCGTCGCGTCGACGAGCGCCGACCAGAGATCGCCCTGAAGCGTCATCTCGATCCGGACTGCGCCGCCGATGGAACTCTGCAGCAGGTCGCGCATCGAGGCGACGGTCTGGTTCAGCTCGACCGGTGTCGGTTCCAGCCGCTGGCGCCGTGAGAAGGCGAGGAGTTGCGCGGTCAGGCGCGCGCCCCGGTCGGCCGCGCCCCGCATCATGGCGAGGCGGTTTTTCGAGCGCTCGTCGGCCACGGCGCGCCCCAGGAACTCGATGTTGCCCGAGATCACCGTGAGGAGGTTGTTGAAGTCGTGCGCAACGCCGCTGGTGAGTTGGCCCACCGCCTCCAGGCGCTGGGCCTGCCGCAGGGCTTCCTCGACGCGCTCGCGCTCGACGATCTGGCGATGCAGTTCGGTGTTGGCGGCGGCGAGTTCGCGGGTGCGCGCCTCGACCCGCGCCTCCAGGGTCTCGTTCAATTCGCGCAGATCCTGCAGGGCACGCTCGCGCTCGGCCCGCGCCCGGGCCTCGGAGAGTGCGCGCATGATGGTGCGGGGCAGGCGGTCGAGCCGCTGCTTGGTGACGTAATCGGTGGCGCCGCGCTTGAGGGCCTCCACCGCCACGTCCTCGCCGAGGGTGCCGGAGACGAAGACGAACGGGGTGCCGGGGCATTGCACCCGGGCGATGGCGAGGGCGCTGAGACCGTCAAAGGTCGGCAGGACGTAATCGGCCAGGATCAGGTGGTGGGCACGCGCCGCCGCCGCGCGGGTGAAATCGGCCTGGGTCATCACCCGGTCGAGATCGTAGGGGTGCCCCAGGTCGTCGAGCACCCCGCCGAGCAGTTCGGTGTCGAGATCGCTGTCCTCCAGGAGCAGGATCCGCAGCGGCTCCGAACCGTACCCCTCCGCCAGACCAGGCTCCGTCTCGGCGTCCTTCAACTGTTCGATGGCCATTCTCCCCCACGGTGCGGCGGCGGTTCGTTCAGCACCGCCCAGAAGACCCCGAGATCCTGGATCGCCTCGAAGAATTCCGTGAACCCAACGGGCTTGACCACGAAAGCGTTCACCCCGAGGTCGTAGGAACGCACGAGGTCGGTCTCCTCCCGCGAGGAGGTGAGCATCACCACGGGGATCGCCCGCGTGCGGATGTCGCCCTTCACCTTGGCGAGCACTTCCAGACCGTCGACCTTGGGCAGCTTCAGGTCCAGGAGCACCACGGCCGGGTCTCGGGCGTCGCGGCCCTCGTGCTGACCGCGCCGGTACAGGAAGTCGAGGGCCTCCGCGCCGTCCCGGCAGATCACGATCTGATTGGCGAGTTGGCTCTTCTCCAGGGCGGCGAGCGTCAGCTCGATGTCGTTCGGGTTGTCCTCCACGAGGAGGATCGGCTTCAGGTCGGGCATGGTTCAGCGCGCTTCCTTCGACGCGGATCGGGAACGGGACGCGGTCCCGGGATTCACCACCGCTCTGGGCGACGGCAGCGTGAAGCAGAAGGTGGCGCCCTCGCCGAGAACGCCCTCGGCCCAGGTGCGCCCACCGTGGCGCTCGACGATGCGCCGGACGTTCGCGAGGCCGATGCCGGTCCCCTCGAATTCCTCGACCCGGTGCAGACGCTGGAAGACCCCGAACAGCTTGCCCACATAGGCCATGTCGAAGCCGACGCCGTTGTCGCGTACGAAGAACACCGGCTGGTCGGCCCCGTGGTCGTCCGGGCGCCCGCCCACCGCGTCCGCTTCGAGGCGCCCCACCTCGATGCGGGCCTCGGGGCGCGTCCGCGTGTATTTGACCGCGTTCGAGAGCAGGTTCTCGATGACGAGGCGCAGCATCACGGGATCGGCATGGACCTGGCCGAGCGGTCCGATCGTCCAGTGGATGGTCCGTTCCGGCCCGACGTCGCGCAAGGTGGAGCGCCGGACCTCCTCGACCAGCAGGGTGAGGTCGCAGGTCACGGGTTTCAGGGAATTGCGGCCCATCTGAGAGAAGCGCAGCAGGTTGTCGACGAGGGTGCCGGCGGAGAACGCGGCCTCCACGATGGTGTCGACGTAGTGGCGCCCCTTGTCCGTCAGCCGGGCGCCCTCGCGGGAACGTAGGAGTTCGGAATACCCGACGATGTGCCGGAAGGGTGCGCGCAGGTCGTGGCTCACGGAGTAGGAGAAGGCCTCCAGCTCCTTGTTGGAGCGCTGGAGTTCCTCGCTGAGGGCGGCGAGTTCCTCGGCCCGCCGCAGCACGATGCCGAGCACCGACCCGCGCAGCTCCTTCACGGCCTCGGTCTCGGCGCGCGACCACGGAAGGGCGCGGCCCTGCAGCGTCTCCTTCCAGATCTCGAAGGATTTGCGCGGGTGCAGCCGATCGGGGCCGCCGGCCGGGTCGGCCAGCGCCGCCTTGTTCGGGTCGCCGCCCCACCGCACGGTGCGCACGACCTCCGGCCTGAACCAGAGCACGTAGCTCGCGTATTTCTGCGAAATCGAGATGGCCAGGAGGCCGCTCGCCCGGTCCGCGAACGCGCGCGCGGGCGGATGCTCTTCGCCCAGCGCCTCGGTGGCGACGATGTCGGCGCCGCCTGGGCCGCTCGAGAGCCATTGGTAGATGGCGCGGACCTCGCCCTCGGTCGGCGTCACGCCCATCAGCCGGCAGCTCTCGGCCGTGACCACCGCCGCGCCCGAAGCGCCCGCCAGGGCCAGGACGTCGTCCGTGTGCTTCAGGAGACCCTCGAGAAAGTTCTCCTCCTCCGCCATGTAGCCGAGGAGCCGGGCCTGGATCGTCCCGAGCGCGAGCCGCTGCTCGGCCTCGGCGCCGCGCTCCTTGGCGGCGAGTTGCAGCGCGAAGATGCGGGTGAGGAAGTCGCAGGCGTTGCGGGCCTGGAGCGGCACGCGCCGCGCCGCGCGGTTGTGGCACGAGATCAGGCCCCACAGAGCCCCGTCGACGAGGATCGAGACCGACATCGACGCCTCGGTGCCCATGTTGCGCATGTAGGCCACGTGCACGGGCGAGACGCTGCGCAGGATCGACTGGCTGAGATCGAGGGGCTCGTCGTCCGCCGCGCCCGGCTCGCGCAGGATCGGCACGGGCAGATAGGCTGCGTCCGGAATGATGCGCAGGCGGTTGCGCCGGTAGAGTTCGCGCGCCTGGGCGGGGATGTCGGAGGCCGGGAAGCGCAGATCGAGATAGGAGGGCAGGGCACCGTTGCCGTCCTCGGCCACCACGGTGCCGTGCCAGTCCCGATCGAACCGATAGACGAGGGTGCGATCGAAGCCGGTGATGTGGCGGATGTCTACCGCCAGGAGTTGGCACAAAGCCACCACCGAATCCGCCTCGGGCAGGCCTTCGACGAAGCGGCTGAGGCGCGGGTAGAGCGCGTCGAGACTGTGCTGGGAAGCGGATTTGCTCGCCACCGCCTCGAATTCCAGAACCGTCAGTTCGTCGGAATGATGGACGGCGAGATCGTAGGCGCGGGCGCCGTCGACCGTCGCCAGCGTGACGGTGCGCAGATACAGCGCGCCGTCGCGGTCGCGCGCGTCGAGGCCGGTGAACGGGTCGGCGAGGTCCGGAAAGACCGATGCGAAATCCCGGCCGAGGAGCGGCGCGTCCGGCTGGCCTTCGAGGCGCGGCGCGTTGGCGCTCGCCTGGACGATGCGCCGCCGGGGCCCCTCGACGGCGATGAGGAACCCATGCGGCTGGAGGGTGCCGAGGCGATGGATCGGCTCCCGGTCGCAGGCGGTCAGTTCCGCCTCGCGCGGGCCCCTGGCGGTCGAGGTCAAGGCGTCCGCTCCCTGGCACCGGACAGCCCGACATGCCCGTCCACAGGGTCGTGCCTACGCGGATCGCCCCACGAGCGCAACGTGGCACGAAGGAGGGGAAACCCGGCCGGCGACGCATGACGATCGGGGGTTGCACCCGAACCGAGCGGACCGCGTCTTCGACTTTGGACCGGACTCGCCCTAGCTTGGCCGAGATGGGACGAGGCCGCGCGGGCGGCGGGCGAAAGCGGGGGGAAACGCATGTCGAAGTCGGATCGCGTGGAGTCGCGCCCGCCGGAACTCCAGAGCCCCTGGCGCACGGAGGCGCGGGTGGCGCTCCAGGCGGAGGCCCGCGCCTTCGCCCACGAAGTCGTGATGCCACTGGCCGACGAACTCGACCCGCAGAAAGCGGAGATGCCCCGTTCCCTGATCGACCGGATGGCCGCGAAGGGCTGGTTCGGCATCACGATTCCGGCCGAGCATGGCGGCCTCGGCCTCGGTGTGTTCGAATATTGCCTCGTCTCGGAGGAGCTGGCGCGGGCCTGGCTCTCCGTGGGAAGCATCCTGGCCCGGGGCCAGGGCCTGGGCACCCAGACGCTCGATCCGGAGCGGCGGCGCGGCCTCCTCGAGAGCTCGGCCAAGGGCCAGTGGATCGGCGGCATCGCCCTGTCCGAGCCGGCCGCCGGTTCGGACCTCGCCGGCGTGCAGACCCGCGCGGTGCGCGAGGGCGACACCTGGGTGCTGTCGGGGATGAAGCGCTGGGCGGGCTTCGCCAAGGCGGCCGATTTCATCGAGGTCCTGGCCCGCACCCGCGACCCGCAGCCGGGCGAGCCGCGCTCGGCCGGGCTGGAGCCCTTCCTCGTGGTCAAGGAGCCCGGCACCTTCCCGCCCGGCATGACCGGACGGGTCATCGACAAGATCGGCTATCACGGCTTCCTCACCTTCGAGCTCGACCTCGACGGGGTGCGGGTGCCCGAGAGCGACCGGCTCACGGGCCTCTACGGCGACCAGGGCGCGGACGCGGATTCCGGCGGCTTCGCCTCCGTTCAGCGCGGCCTCAACATCGCGCGCGTCCACACCGCCGCCCGCGCCGTGGGCGTCGCCCGCGCGGCCCTGGAGGACACCCAGGCCTATCTTCAGGAGCGCGAGCAGTTCGGCCATCCGATCGGCGATTTCCAGGCCCTTCGCTTCGCGCTCGCCGACATGGCGGCGGACGTCGCTCAGGCCCGCGCCTTCTGGCAGCAGGTGGCCCATCTCCTCGATGCCGGCGAACCGGCGGAGAGCGAGTCCGCCATGGTCAAGCTCGTCTGTACCGAGATGGCGGTGCGGGTGACCAACCAGGCGATGCAGCTCCACGGCGGCAACGGCTACACCACCGAGCGCCGGGTGGAGCGCTACTGGCGCGACGCGCGGCTGACCACGATCTTCGAGGGCACCAGCGAGATCCAGCGCCGGATCATCAGCGACCGGATGCTGCCCAAGGCGTGAGACCGTCGCCGCTCGATCGAAGCGGAGACGGTCTCGCTCAGCCCGCGCGGCGCCTGAGCGAAGCCCAGATCCGCCATCCCGAGGGGATCGAACGGATCTGGTCCGACGCGCCTCAGCGCCCACCCATCACCACGCGCAGCTTGTCGGCGAGGTCCTCCCGCCGATAGGGCTTGCTGAGGAGCGGAAGGTCGACGGGCACGCCCTGCTCGCCGAGGGCGGAGCCGGTGTAGCCCGAGGCGAGCAGCACCCGCAGGCCCAGGCGCAGGCGGCGGGCCCGCACGGCGAGTTCGATTCCGTTCATGCCGCCCGGCATGACCACGTCCGAGAACAGGATGTCGATGCGCTCGGGCCCCTTCAGGCGCTCCAACGCCTCGGCCGCGTGGGTGGCGGTGAGGGTGTGGTATCCGAGCTCGGACAGGCTCTCGACCGCCATCTCCAGCACGGCGGCCTCGTCCTCGACCACCAGGATCACCTCGCCCTCCGCCGCCCGGCGCAAGGGCAGGAGCGCGTCGGTGCGCGCCGACACGGCCGCCGGCTCCCCCGAGCGCGGAAGGTCGATGGTGAGGGTGGTGCCGAGGCCCGGCGCGCTCGCGACGCGGACCTGGCCGCCACCCTGTCGGACGAAGCCATAGACTTGGCTCAGGCCGAGGCCGGTGCCCTTGCCGACGTCCTTGGTGGTGAAGAACGGCTCGAAGGCCCGCGCGGCGGTGGCCGCATCCATGCCCGTTCCGGTATCGGTGACCGAGACGCGGACGTAGTCCCCCTCCGTCAGGTCCGGCCAGGCGGCGCGGCGTTCCGGGGTGACGGCGAGGTTCTCGGTCCGCACCGTCAGGGTGCCGCCGCCCGGCATGGCGTCGCGCGCATTCACCGCGAGGTTGAGGATGGCGCTCTCGAACTGGCCGGGATCGAGCCGCACCGGATCGAGGGCGGCGTCGAGGTCGAGGACGAGGGTCACGGTCTCGCCGAGCGCACGCCGAAGCAGGCCCTGGAAATCCTTCAGCAGGTGGTTCGGGTTCACCGTCTCGGGCCGCAAGACCTGCCGGCGCGAGAACGAGAGGAGCTTCTCGGTGACCTCGGCGCCGCGCCGCGCCGCCGTCATCGCCGAGGTCGCCAGCCGCTCGACCCGCCGCGCGTCGTCGGGGCGGCGGACGATCATGTCGAGATTGCCCACGATCACGGTGAGCAGGTTGTTGAAATCGTGGGCGACGCCGCCCGTGAGCTGGCCGATCGCCTCCATCTTCTGGGCCTGGTTCAGGCGCTGCTCGGCCTCGCGACGGTCGGTGGTGTCGATGACCACACCGACCATGAACGCCGGATCGCCGGCGGGGTCCCGGTAGGTCCGTCCGCGCACGTCGATCCAGCGCTCGGCGCCGTCGCCCGCCCGGACGATCCGGCACTGGACCTCGAAATGCTCGTCCCGGGACCGGCTGTCCTGCCGGACCCGCGCTAGGACGGCCTCGACGCCGGGACGGTCGTCCTCCACCACATGGCGCAGGAAGTCGTCGACGCCCCAATCGGGCAGCAGCGTCTCGTAGCCGAAGATCCGGTCGTGCCGCAGTGTCCGGCTGGACTTGCCCGTGGCGAGGTCGAGGTGCCAATCCCCCATATCCGCGGCCTCGAGGGCGACCACGAGGCTGTCCCGCGCCATCGCGAGATCCGCCCGCTGGCGCTCGCTCAAGCGCGCCGCCCGCTCGGCCGCGCCGTAGAGCCCGTCGACTTCGCGCAGGTAGACGCCCAGCAGGATCATGCCGGCGGCGAGCGCCTCCAGCCGTCCGGCGAACCAGCCCACGCTTCCCCGCGCCGCGCCCGGCAGGGTGACCACGTTGTCGAAGACGAGGAGCAGCAGCGAGACCGCGTGGTCCAGCACAGAGTGGCGAGCGCCACGAGGGTGAGGACCATCACGCCCGGCCCGATGCCGGAGGTGGTCAGCAGCCGGTAATCGTCGCCATCGACGCAGCGCGGCAGGTATTCGACCCAGGCGACCACGACCCAGGTCAGCATCGCGACCCCCGCGACCACCGCCAGAGCGGCGAGGCCGCCGACCCGGCCGACACGATCGGGCCGCACCCAGCGCGGACGGCCATCCCCCTCCATGATCGCGTAGGGCAGCGCGAAGAGCGGCGGCCCGACATGCCACAGGGTCCACAACCACGTGGTCGTCCCCGGCCCCGAGCCGAGGATGCGGCCCGGTGCGAACACGCCCGGAAAGGTCAGGAGCTGCACCGCGACGATCAGGGTCGTGAAGAGAGAGCCGGCCGCCAGGACGAGGAGCGGGACGGAAGCGGTGCGCCGGTACTGGGCGAAGAACAGGTAGGTGGTGACCGCGTAGACCGTGATCAGCGCCGCCTGATAGCTCGGCACGAAGCCCGGCATGGCCCCGACCGGGTCGGTCACGATGGGCAGGAGCGCCAGCGTCAGCAGCGCGAAGGCCGCCGAGACCGCCGACGCGAACCGCCGCTGCGGCCGGCTCGGCGGCGCGTTCGCGAAGGTGGGAAGGTCTGGAAGTCCAGCGGTTTCCGGCACGTCGGGCTCCCGGGCCAGGCACCAGGAGCGGATCACCCGGCGATCAGGACCTGCAACGGTCTAGCACCTTCCGGAATCCGTGCCCATGACCGCCTCAGACGGAAGGCCCGCCCGATCGGCAACGCCCCGACCATGTCGCGAACTACAGAACGTGCGCGCGCGCTCGGGGCGGACGCCGCCCGAGCCGAGACATCGGCCGATCGGACGCACCCCGCATTTTTCCGGGCGCGGTCAATCCAAATCGAACGCGATCCATCGAATCATATTCCATGATTTCAAGAAAAACGACGACGCCGTTGTCGCGCCTACTCGAAAAACAAAAGATCAAGCTGGAACCCGTAAACTCGGAATACGCTTCAGACTTCGATCGAACATTCGGAGAAAACCATGCAGGATCAATATCTGATCTTCGGCCTCGCGCTCGCGACATTCGCGATCGCCATCGCTGTACTTCTGGTCATGCGGGCTCGTATCGCCGCCAAGAAGAAGACGCCCGAACGCTCCGCCTTCCTCGACACGCATGGCGGACCGCCCCGGAAGAACCGGCCGGGTACCGAGCATTGAGGGGCTGCGCGGCGCTCTCGCCGAGGGCGCCGCCTGCACCGCGAGGGCGCCGCCTGCATTACGAGGGGGGCCTCCGCTTTTCCGGGACGGGGCGGGCTGCGCTCAGGGCTTCGGAGCGGCCGCGTTCGAGGCCCGGACCTCCGGATTCTTCAGCTGGCTGTAGACGATGCTGGAGAAGCTCCCGATCACCGCGTGCCAGCCCGCCTTGTCGTAGCTCGGGTCGTTCCGCCCGGCCTGGCAGAACGCCGTCGTCAGGCCGTTCACGAGGTCGTCGCCCTTGGCATCGGGCAGCGCCGCCCGGATCGGGGGCAGCAGGGTGTTGATCGTCGCGATGAAGTTCTCCTGGCCCACCCCCTTGAGTCGCTCGACGGTCCCCGCATCCGCGATCGCCTTGGCGACGTCGGGCTGGGCGATCTCGGCGCAGGGCGCCGTTCCGGCCAGCATCGTCTGCGTCGCATTGCGGGCCGTCGCGACGATGCCGCGCTCGACGATCACCGGGGCGGCGTTGCCCCAGGCGTTGCGCACGTAATCCGTGACGTCGGCGACCTCCTGGTCGGTCATGCCGGCGCCGATCGCCGGCATCGGCGCGTAGCCATTCTGGGCGGCGAGCCCGCCGAGGATCACGCGGATCACCGTCTCGGGTCCCTTCGCCTGCACCGAACCGTTGCCCGCGAGCGCCGGGATCGCCCCCTCCACGCCCTTGCCGTCCGGCTTGTGGCAGGACGAGCAGTAGCTGAGATAAGTGGCGGCTCCGGGAGCGCCGGCCGCGTTGAAGGCCTGCAGGTCCTTGACCTTGTAGCTCTCCTTGGCCTTCTGCGTGCGCAGATAGGCCACCATCGCCTTGAGGTCGGCATCGGTCAGCTTGGAGAGAGATTCCTCGATCGTCTGGCGCATCGGGCCGGCGGCGACGCCGGGCAGGGTGCCGGGTGCCGTACCCGTCTTCAGGTAGGTCACCACCTGATCGTCGCTCCAGGCGCCGATGCCGCTATGGTCGTCGGGGGTGATGTTGGGCGCGTACCAGCCGTCGATGACGCCGCCGCCGAGCTTGCCGGCCAAGCCGCTGTTGCCGACGATCTTGTTGGCGTTGTGACACATGCCGCAATGGCCGAGCCCCTCGACCAGGTAGCCGCCGCGATTGACCTCTTCGCTCGCCTGCGGATCGGGCTTGAACTCGCCCGCCGTGAAGAAGGCGGTACGCCAGGTGATGAGCGCGGTGCGGATGTTGAACGGGAAGGGGATCTCCGAGGGCTGGCGCGGCTCGTGCACCGCCG
Source organism: Methylobacterium sp. J-068 (assembly GCF_022829445.1). GTDB lineage: Bacteria > Pseudomonadota > Alphaproteobacteria > Rhizobiales > Beijerinckiaceae > Methylobacterium. The sequence continues at coordinate 22,328 of NZ_JAKSXY010000063.1, forward strand.
GCAGCGACTTCAGGTAGGCGAAGATCGCGTCGGAATCCGCGCGCGTGACCTTGGTGTACCAGGCGAACGGAAAGGCCGGGTAGAGGTAGGAGCCGTCCTTGGTGATGCCCTCGTGGAAGGCCCGGTAGAAATCGTCCGCGCTCCAGGTGCCGAGGCCCGTCTCCGGATCCGGCGTGAGATTCGGCGTCCGGATCTTCCCGATCGGCGTGTTGAGCACGTAATTGCCCGCGAAGGGTTTGCCGCCCGGCGCGGTGTGGCAGGCGACGCAATCGCCCGCGGTCGCCAGATATTCGCCCCGCTTGATCAAGTCCGAATCTTGCGCCGCGGCGGCGCTCGCGATGAAGCCGATGGCGAGCCCGGCCCCCAGACGGAGAGCGGTGCGGCGGTTCCTCATGGCGTCTCTCCTCGGGTGGGTCTTCGGGGTGAATGGATCTTCGATGTGAATGACTTTTGAGAGCGGTCGGTCAGCCGTGCGGGTCGAGGGGCATGGGTTCGGGTCGGGCGGGTGCCGGACGGCCGGGCGCTGCCAGGCCGCCGAGGCGCAGGGTCATCTCCATGCCGTGCGCCAGCCCCGAGACCGCGAGGCAGCCGGCGATGGCCGTCCAGTCCGCTCCCGTCAGCGCGGCGCGCAGCGCCAACATCAGCGCGGCACCGGAGGTCAGGTTGCAGACCAGGGGCAGGGGCAAACCGTCGCGGCGGCGCCACAGGATCAGGACGAGGGCTTCGAGCGCGACGAGCACCAGGATCGCGTCGATGATGCGTCCGCTGGCGAACAGACCGGCCATCGCTCAGGCGCTCCGGAACGGACCGTTGAGCCGGACGATCGCCCGGTTCAGGAAGGCCGCGACACCGACCCAGGCGAGGTAGGGCAGGAGCAGGAGGGCGGCCGTGCCCGAGACGCGCGCGGTGACGAGGATCAGCGCCGCGATGGAGAGCCAGAGGAACACAACCTCGATCAGAGCCCAGTCCGGCCGCCGCAGACGGAAGAACAGGCCGCTCCAGGCGATGTTGAGACCGGCATTGACCGCGTAGGCGGCGAGGAGGGCCGCCCGTGCGGCGAAACCCGCATCGGCGTTCCAGGCCAGGACCGCCGACACGGCCGTGAGGGTGAAGATGGTCGTCCAGACCGGGCCGAAGGCCCAGTCCGGCGGCTTCCAGGCCGGGCGGCGCAGGGCCTGATACCAGGGGCCGGTCGTCGTCAGCAGGCCCCCGGCGAGCGCCACGAGGAAGGCCGCCCCGGCCGCCACCAGGGCCGGCGCCCAGCCGCTGGCGGTGGCCTCCGGCACTCCCGTCACGGCGAGACCCAGCGGAACAGGTGCGCCAGATCCTTGAAGAAGATGCGCGCATGGGCGACGGGTTTCGCCCGGACCAGCTCCTTGTTCATGTAGGAATCCCAGGTCAGCTGCTGCACGTCGCGGTCGCGGCAGATCGAGACGAAGCGCTCGCGCAGGGCGTCGTTGCGGTACCAGACCCCCTGCATGATGCGCAGGATCAGGAAGACCCGCCCGTGCAGGCGCATGAAGCGCCGCCGCGCCCCGGCGAGCGCCTTGGCCTGACCCGTGGCGAGGAAGGCTTCCGCCGCCTCGGCGGCGAGGCGCCCGCCCAGCATCGCATAGTAGATCCCCTCGCCGGAGGCCGGGGCGACGATGCCGGCGGCATCACCGGTGAGGAGCACGTCCCGGCCGTTGTCCCACCGGCGCAGGGGCTTGAGGGGGAGGGGGGCGCCCTCCCGGCGGACGGTCTCGCCGGCCTCGAGGCCCGTCGAGGCGCGCAGCGCCCGGATGGCGCCGCGCAGGGAGAAGCCCTTGTGGGCGGAGCCGGTGCCGATGCTGACCGTGTCGCCGTGGGGGAAGACCCAGGCGTAGAAATCCGGCGAGAGCTTGCCCTGGTAGTAGACGTCGCAGCGCGTCGCCTCGACGTCGTGGCCCCCCGTCTCCGGCAGCCGGACGATCTCGTGATAGGCGAAGACCTGGCGCATGGCGGCATGGCCCGGGATCTCGGCCCGGCCCACGGGCGAACTCGCCCCGTCCGCGCCGATGACGAGCCGCGCCCGCGCGGCTCTGGGAAAGCCGTCCTGCAGGTAATGCACCGTGGCGCCGGCCTCGTCCCGCTCGATGTGCCGGAAGCTCGCCGCGCGCAGCACCGCCCCGGCCTCGGCCGCGCGGCAGCGCAGCCAGGGGTCGAAATCGGCGCGGTCGACCATGCCGACGAAGCCGTCGCCGATGGGCATGTCGACCCGCTTGTCCTTCGGTGAAACCATCCGGGCCGAGCGGATGCGGGCGACGAGCAGGTGGTCGGGAATCGCGAAGTCGCGGATCAGGCGCGGCGGGATCGCGCCCCCGCAGGGCTTGATCCGGCCCGGCTTGTCGAGGAGCAGGACGCGCCGTCCGCTCCGCGCCAGATCGGTGGCCGCCGTGGCGCCGGCCGGGCCGCCGCCCACCACCACCACGTCGTAGGTCTCGGGTTCGGTCCTACCGCTCGGAGCCATGACTTCACCTCGCAAGACTTGAGTTGGCCTGACGTCACCCGATGGACAGCGTTGCCTCGAAGGGCGATGCGACGCGCCGGGCGCGCGGCACCTCGGTCGCGGGCGCGTGCGCGATCCGCAGCGCGAGCGCGGCGGCGAGGACGAACAGCACGGCCTCCCCGGCGAAGACGCCCGCATAGGCATCGACGGCCCGCGGCGCGACGAGGCGGGCGAGATCGACGGCCACCGTGCCGAGGAAGCCGCCCGCCCCGAAGGCCAGCCCCTGCGCCGCGCCCCAGACGCCCATGCGGGTGCCCCGCTCGGCCTCGCCGCCGGCCCCCGCCAGCGCCATCATCGAGCCGATGGCGGCGACCGCGAAGATCCCGTTGAAGAGCCCGAGGGCGAAGACCGGGATGCGTAAGGGAAAGTCCGCGCCCGCGAGGCCGCCGCCCGCGATGCCGAGGAGGGCGAGCGCCGAGCCGGCGCAGCCGAGCGTCGTCCACAGCTTCAGCGATCCCAGCACGGGCCCGCCGATGCCGATGGTCAGCCCGGCGACGACCAGCATGCCGGCGAGCACGCCGCCGTGCTGCAGGCCCGCGAGCTTGGTGGTGACGCCCGGCGACATCGCGAAGACGAGCCCGGCGAAGGGTTCGAGGATGAGTTCCTGGCCGCTATAGGCGAGCATCGCCACGAAGATGAAGATCGTGAAGCGGCGGGAGTCCGGCTCGGCCCAGACCCGGGCCAGCACCTCGGGGAAGGGGCGCTTGGCCGCCCCGGCATCCGCCGGGTCCATCCGGGCGGGCTCGATGCCGCGCACCGCGAGGATGGCGACCAGGACGGCGATCAGCGAGACCGTGCCGGAGACCGCGACGAGGCGGGCGCCCGAGAAGGGATCGAGGAAATGGCCGGCCAGCGGCGCCGTGATGGCGAACCCGGCGATCATCATCACCCAGACGATGGTGGCGGCCGCACCCCGGCGACGGGCCTCGACGCCGGTGGCGAGGAGAACGAGGAGCGAGGTGCCGGCCGCCCCGGCCCCCATGCCCACGGTGAGGAAGGCGAGCACCGCCAGGGCGAGGCCGGCGGCCGGGTGCGTTTCGGCCAGGGCCGTGGCGACGGCCGCCCCGAACCCGCCGAGTGCCAGGGCGGCCATGCCGCCGACGATCCAGGGCGTGCGGCGGCCGGTCCTGTCCGAGCCGTAGCCCCAGCGCGGACGCAGGACCTGCACGGCGTAGTGCAGGGCGACGAGACCACCGGGCACGATCGCGGGTAGCGCCAGTTCGACGACCATGACGCGGTTGATCGTCGAGGTCATCAGAACCACGACGGCCCCGAGCGCCGTCTGCACGAGGCCGAGCCGGACGATGGCGAGCCAGCCGAAGGGAAGGGTGGCCATCACGGGGCTCCCATCGCCAGGGGCCGCAGGGCGAAGGCCGCCACCAGCATGCCGAGGACGTAGAGCGTCGTGCCGGTGCCGTTGTACCAGGCGGCGCGCGCGCGGGGTTCGGCCAGCAGCCGGCGCATCAGGACGAACTGCCCGAGGAGCAGCGCACCGATCAGCGTGCCGTGCCAGGGCCGGTGCCAGACGAACAGCCCGAGGATCACGGCGACCTGCGGCAGCGCCATGACGAGGCAGGCGAGGCGCGCGGCCCCGAGGGTGCCGAGCTGGACCGGCAGGGAGCGGATGCCCATGCGCCGGTCGCCCTCCACCGACTTGAAGTCGTTGAGGGTCATGATCCCGTGCGCGCCGATGGAGTAGAGCAGGGCCACGAGGAGAACGCGCGAATCGGGCACCGAGGCCGCCATCACGGCCGCCCCCGTGAACCAGGGCAGGCCTTCGTAGCAGAGGGCCACGGCCGAGTTGCCCCACCAGCCGTTGCGCTTCAGGCGCAGCGGCGGGGCGCTGTAGATCCACGCCAGCACGAGGCCGAACAGCGCGGCGCCGAGGATCCAGGGGCCGAGGGCGGCCGCGACCAGGAGCGACAGCACGGTCCAGCCCGCCGCGACGTAGAGGCCCCAGCGCCCCGGCATCCGGCCCGAGGGGATCGGCCGGTGCGGCTCGTTGATGGCGTCGACGTGGCGGTCGTACCAGTCGTTGACCGCCTGCGAGGTCGCGCAGACCAGGGGCCCGGCGAGTACGATTCCGGCGGCGATCACCGGCCATTGTCCGCTCGGCGAGGAGCCGGAGGAGACCACGCCGCAGGTGAAGGCCCACATCGGCGCGAACCATGTGATCGGCTTCAGAAGCTCGACGAGGGCGCTGGGTGCGGGCGTTGCCATGAGGACGACGCTAGTTTTTAACGCTACCAAGTGTCAAGTTTGATTTACACGCCCTGCGCGGGATCGTGTTGCCGCAGGGGGCGCGCAGTCGCGTCGTTCTTCGAACGGCGAATCGACGCTGTCTTGTCAGCCCATGTCTTCGGGGCGGCCCATGTCGTCCGGCCGGCCCATGTCTTCGGGCGTGTCGAGATCGCCGATGCCGTAGCGCCGCATCTTCGCATAGAGGCCCTGCCGGCTGAGGCCGAGCATCTCCGCCGCCGAGGCCCGGTTGTCGCGGGTGATGCGCAGGGCCGCCTCGATGCAGAGGCGCTCGATCAGGTCGGTCGATTCCCGAACGAGGTTCTTCATCGAGACCCGGCCGACGAGTTCGGTCATCTGCTCGACGGAGCGCGGGAGTTCCCGCCCGCCGGAGACGGCGGCCCGGCGCGGCGTCGCCCGCAGGGTGAAGCCGAGGCAGGGCTGCCCTCCGCCCGTCGCCGACACGGCCGCGACCTCCACCTCCTCGACCGTCCCGTAGGCGCCCCGGATGTAGGAGGGGAAGTGGCGCACCGATCCGTGCTGGGCCAACGTCGTGAACAGGGCGGCCGCCTCGGATTCCTCCCGCCCGAGCCAGCGTTCCAGGGGCTGGCCCCGGACCTGCTCCTCGGTGGCGAGCTGGACGAGGTCGAGGAAGGCCGGGTTGGCGGTGAGGATGCGCCGTCCCGCATCGGTGACGACGAATCCTTCCGGCAGGCTCCGGATCACCGCGAGGGCACCGGCCCGCGGCGGCTCGGCCTCCGCGCTCGCCGGCTCGGACGAGGCGAGCCGCAGGAGCACGCTGGTGACGTTCTCCTGGCGAAACAGCGACGCGGCGACCCGGACGGACCCGCGCCGGGCTCCGAGCCTGGCATCGAGGTCGGTCGCCTGTCCGGTGACGCGCAGGCCCGCGAAGAGCGATTCGAGGTCGCGCAGGCTGGTGGCGTCGAACAGGTCGACGACGTCCTGCCCGACGATCCGCTTGTCCGCGCGGCCGATCAGGCGCGCGGCGGCGGGGTTGACCTCGGTGACCCGCCGGGTCCCCGCATCCACCACCAGGACGGGCTCGGAGCCGAGCTGGAAGAGCAGGCGATAACGCGTCTCGGCGCCGCGCATGCGCAGGTAGTCGCGCTCGAGCGCCTGCTGCGTCTCGGCGAGCGTCCGCTGCAGCGACGCCATGGCGCGCAGGTTCCGACCGAGGACCAGGATCTGGCCATCCTTGGCGAGCCGCATGGCGGCATAGCGCACGGGCAGATCGATCCCGGTGGGCGAGACGTGGTTGACCTGTCGCCAGCGCGTCACCGCGCCGGGCGCGGCGTCCTTCAGGAGGGCGGCGATCTTCGGCCGGCTCTCGATCGTCACCGTATCGACCCAGGGTCGCCCGAGCCACGCCTCGCAGCCCTCGCCCTCCAGGTCGGAGCTGCCGAAGGTGGCGTCCCGGATGACGCCCTCGGCATCGATCACGAGCGAGAGATCCGTCGCGGCGGCGACCAACAGCCCGGCCGCTTGCGCGTCGAGTGGTCCGAGTGACTTCTGAAGCGCCGCAAGCGCAGGGCTCGTGGCAGGGAGCGCCGAGCTGGTCACAGGTCACCACGCCGTAATGTGGTCAGGTAGAAAGGGAGAATGAGGGAGACCTTCTCGATCGGGCGTATCCTTTGCCGGGTTCGTCTTTCAGCAGGGTATGACCGACAGATCAAGCAGGCTTTCAGCAATGCACAGGGCTTGTCGCGCGTCGGAGGCGGCGGCATCGGCGCCGACCTGACGGCAGCCCTCGGGATTGGCCGTGAAGGCCGGGCCGCCGACCATGACACGAAGGGCAGGGTTGCGCGAATCCCGGCGCAGGGCCGCGACGGTCTCGGTCATCCGGGACATCAGGACGTCGCAGGCGAGCGAGAGGCCGACCACGTCGAACCAGTCGTTCCGGACCCGCGCCAGGGTGTCGTGGCTCGGCTCGGAGGCCGTGCAGGTCACATCCCACCCGGCCTCCCGGAAGAATCGTTCGACCACCGTGAGGCCGAAGCTGTGCGCCTCGCCCGGACAGGGCAGCAGGAGAATGCGGCGGCCCTCGCGCGGCTCCACCGGCTCGACCCCGAACCGGTGGACGACCTCCCGCATGATCCGCTGCAGGCGCCCCATCGCCCGGGTCACCTCGACGAAGTCGCAGAGATCCTCTTCCCACAGCGTGCCGAGGTGGCGCGCCGTCGGAGCGAGCAGATCGAGGAGCAGACTGTCGGTGGCGAGGCCGCTCGCCAGGAGGGCCGCAATCCTGGCGTCGAGGTCGTCTCCGGCCGGCGCGAGCATCAGATCGGTGAACGCCGCGACCTGCTCGGCATCAGGCAATATACCGCAAAAAGACGCGGCGACATCCTGCCGATGGGTCAGCATGAGCCGGGGGATGATCTCGGCCTCGACGACGCGGGCCAGATCTTCCTGAAATCGCAGGCTCCGACCGAAATCCGCGAGCTGGGCCGCAATGCCGAAATCACCGAATCCGGCGAGCTCCCGGCTGGAAATCTCGTAACGCAAACAATCGCCTAACTGCCTCACATCATCCATTGGTCTCTCCCCAATGCAGCTGACGGCGCAACTATCGGTTCGATCTTGCGTGTCGAATTCCGGACTTCAATCTGATCGGGCGCCTGAGCACCCCTGGCGTAAAAAGGGCCGACCTGTGCGGACCCGAAAGGCAGCGTGACGATACGCCGGAAAATGGATGAATCAATGCCCGAACTATAACTATTCTGCATTCAATCCGTCAAAGTGTTTTGACGTAAAGCCAGCTTGACACTCCCTCGAGGGCTTCCTAACCTCCCTTCAACGAGCCCGTCAGACTCCGTCGAACAGGCTCCCAGAAGAGGGCGGACCGCATGATCCGGAGATCGGACAGGCCAACACGACCGCTCTACGACGCCGAGCAGCGCGCCCGCCGCGATGCCTCCGGTTGGACCCTGGTCCAGGGCATTCTGGCCCCGCTTCAATTCCTCGTGTTCGCGGTCAGCCTCGGTCTCGTGCTGCGCACGCTGGCCACCGGGGAGGGCGCCGTCCTCGCCAACGCCTCCGTCGTCGCCAAGACCCTGGTCCTCTACGCGATCATGGTCACCGGCTCGATCTGGGAGAAGGCCGTGTTCGGCCGCTACCTGTTCGCCCCGGCCTTCTACTGGGAGGACATGGTCAGCATGCTCGTGCTGGCCCTGCACAGCGCCTACCTCGTGGCGTTGGCGACCGGCATCCTCGACACGGCCGGGCTGATGGTGCTGGCGCTCGCCGCCTACGCCTCCTACGCGGTGAACGCCGCGCAGTTCATCCTGAAGCTCCGCACCGCGCGCCTCCAGGCCGCGCCGGCCGGCCTCCTCACGGAGGCCGCGCGATGAACGCCCACGCCCCGGCCCTGAGCCTGGAGACGGGTTGCGACATCCGGCAGGAGCGCGGCCAGCGTGCCGTGTTCTGCGGGCTCACCGGCATCGTCTGGCTCCATCGCAAGATCCAGGACGCGTTCTTCCTCGTGGTCGGCTCGCGCACCTGCGCGCACCTCATACAGTCGGCCGCCGGCGTGATGATCTTCGCCGAGCCGCGCTTCGCCACCGCCATCATCGACGAGCGCGATCTCGCCGGCCTCGCCGACGCGAACGAAGAGCTCGACCGCGTGGTGCGCCGCCTGATCGAGCGGCGGCCCGACATCCGACTGCTGTTCCTCGTGGGCTCCTGCCCGTCGGAGGTGATCAAGCTCGACCTGTCGCGGGCGGCCCAGCGCCTGAGCCGGACGTTCCATCCCGACGTGCGCGTGCTGAGCTATTCCGGCAGCGGCATCGAGACCACCTTCACGCAGGGCGAGGATGCCTGCCTCGCCGCGCTGGTGCCGGACATGCCGCGCGCGGCCGAGACCGCCGTGCCGTCGCTCCTCGTGGTCGGCGCGCTCGCGGACGTGGTCGAGGACCAGTTCGCCCGCCTCTTCGCGGAACTCGGGCTGACGGATGTGCGGTTCCTGCCGGCACGCCGGGCCGGCGACCTGCCGGACCTCGGCGCGAACACCCGCTACCTGCTGGCCCAGCCCTTCCTGGCCGACACCGCCCGTGCCCTCGAAGCGCGGGGCGCGACGCGGATCGCGGCGCCGTTCCCCCTCGGCTCGGAGGGCACCACCTCCTGGCTCCGGGCCGCCGCCGAAGCCTTCGGGGTGACGGACGAGCGTTTCGCGCGCGTCACCGCCCCGGGCCGCGCCCGGGCCGCGACGGCGCTTGCCCTCTACCGCGACCGCCTCGACGGCAAGCGCGTGTTCTTCTTCCCCGATTCGCAGCTCGAACCGGCCCTGGCCCGCTTCCTGTCACGCGAGATGGGCGCCGAACTCATCGAGGTCGGCACGCCCTACCTGCATCGCCAGCACCACGCGCCGGAACTCGACCTGCTGCCCGCCGGGACGAAGGTGGTCGAGGGCCAGGACCTCGACGCGCAGATGGACCGTTGCCGGGCGGCCCGGCCCGACCTGACGATCTGCGGGCTCGGCCTCGCCAACCCGCTGGAAGCCGAAGGGCTTGCGACCAAGTGGTCGATCGAACTCCTGTTCACCCCGATCCAGGGCTACGACCAGGCCGGAGACCTCGCCGAACTCTTCGCGCGCCCGCTCAAGCGCCGCGCCCGGCTGGAGGTCTAGGGCCATGCAGCTCACGCTCTGGACCTACGAGGGGCCCCCTCACATCGGCGCGATGCGGATCGCCACCGCCATGCGGGGCCTGCACTACGTGCTGCACGCGCCGCAGGGCGACACCTATGCCGACCTGCTCTTCACCATGATCGAGCGGCGGGATGCCCGCCCGCCGGTGACCTACACCACCTTCCAGGCCCGCGACCTCGGCGCCGACACCGCCGCGATCTTCCAGAACGCCGTGGCCGAGGCCTACGCGCGCTTCCATCCGCAGGCGATGATCGTCGGCGCCTCCTGCACCGCCGAGCTGATCCAGGACGATCCGGGCGGCCTCGCCCGCGCCCTCGACCTGCCGATCCCGGTCATTCCCCTGGAATTGCCCGCCTACCAGAAGAAGGAGAACTGGGGCGCCTCGGAGACCCTCTATCGTCTCGTTCGGGCGCTGGCCGGCGGCACGCGCACGCCCCGCGCGGAGCGCCGGCCACTCTGCAACCTCCTCGGCCCCACGGCTTTGGGCTTTCGCCACCGCGACGACCTCGTCGAAGTCACGAAGATCCTCGGCGCGCTCGGCATCGACGTGAACGTGGTGGCGCCGCTCGGCGCGACGCCGGCCGATCTCGGCCGTCTCGGGGCGGCGGACTTCAACGTGGTGCTCTATCCCGAGATCGCCCGCGCGGCCGCCCAGCACCTGCAGAAGACCTTCGCGCAGCCGATGGTCGAGACCGTGCCGATCGGGGTCCAGGCCACCATCCGGTTCGTCGAGGAGGTCGCCCGAGCCGCCGGCGTCGACCCGGCCCCCGTGCTCGCCGGCGCACCCTCGCGGCTGCCCTGGTACTCGCGCTCGGTCGATTCGACCTACCTCACCGACAAGCGCGTCTTCATCTTCGGCGACGCCACCCACGCGCTCGCCGCCGCCCGGATCGCCGCCACGGAACTCGGCTTCCGGGTCGTCGGTCTCGGCACCTACACCCGCGAATTCGCCCGCGAGGTCCGGGCCGAGGCCGCCCTTCACGGCATCGAGGCGACGATCACCGACGATTACCTCGACGTCGAGGCCGCGATCCAGGCGGCGCAGCCGGAACTCGTCCTGGGCACGCAGATGGAGCGCCATGTCGCCAAGCGCCTGGGACTGCCCTGCGCGGTGATCTCGGCCCCGATCCACGTGCAGGACTTTCCGGCCCGGCACTCGCCGCAGATGGGCTTCGAGGGCGCCAACGTCCTGTTCGACACCTGGGTCCATCCGCTGATGATGGGCCTGGAGGAACACCTGCTGGGCATGTTCCGCGAGGATTCCGAGTTCCACGGCGCGGCCGCCCCCTCGCACCTGCCCCGGCACGGCGCGGAGCCCGCGCCCATCGTGGTGGAGGCGCCCGCGGCGCCGGCCGAGCCGATCATCCTCACCTGGGCCTCGGAGGCCGAGAAGGAGCTGAAGAAGATTCCGTTCTTCGTGCGGGGCAAGGCCCGCGCGAACACCGAGCGCTTCGCGCGGGAACGCGCGCTGCCGCTCATCACCCTCGAGACATTGTACGATGCCAAAGCGCATTTCGGACGCTGAGCGCCCGGCGCTCCGGGTCGTCCTCGTGACGATGGACAATCACGTGGCGAGCGCGCTCGAACGCGCCCGCCAGCGCCTGACCCGCGACCTGCCCGGCCTCGTTCTCGACTTCCACGCCGCCGCCGCCTGGGACACCGATGCGGGCGCCCTCGACGCCTGCAAGGCCGACATCGCCCGGGCCGACATCGTCATCTCCACGATGCTGTTCATGGACGAGCACGTGCGGGCGATCCTGCCGTCCCTGCTCGCCCGCCGCCCCCATTGCGACGCGATGATCGGCTGCCTGTCGGCGAGCGAGGTGGTGAAGACCACCCGCCTCAACCGCTTCGACATGGACGGCACCAAGCGCGGCGCCCTCGACTTCCTGAAGAAGCTGCGCGGCAAGCCGGGCGCCCAGGGCAACGGCGCCCGCCAGATGGCGATGATCGCCAGGCTGCCCAAGATCCTGCGCTTCATCCCGGGCTCGGCCCAGGACGTGCGGGCCTATTTCCTCACCCTGCAATACTGGCTCTCGGGCTCGGACGAGAACATCGCCAACCTCGTGCGCTTCCTCGTCGGGCGCTACGCCGCCGGCCCGCGCGAGGGCTGGCGCCGGATCGCGGCGGCCCCCGCTCCCTTGAGCTACCCCGAGACCGGCCTCTACCATCCGCGCATGGCCGGACGGATCGGCGAGGACGGGGCGCGGGTGCCGGTGCCCGCGGGCCCGGTGAAGGGCCGCGTCGGCCTCCTCGTCATGCGCTCCTACGTGCTGGCCGGAAACACCGCCCATTACGACGGCGTCATCGCCGCCCTGGAGGCGCGCGGGCTCGCCGTGGTGCCGGCCTTCGCCAGCGGCCTCGACAACCGCCCGGCCGTGGACGCGTTCTTCCGGCGCGACGGCCGCCCGACCATCGACGCTCTGGTCTCCCTCACCGGCTTCTCGCTCGTCGGCGGCCCCGCCTACAACGACGCCGCCGGGGCGCAGGCGCTGCTCGCCGAACTCGACGTGCCGTATCTTGCCGCCCACGCCCTCGAATTCCAGACCCTGGAGCAGTGGGAAGCCTCCGACCGGGGCCTCTCGCCGGTGGAGGCCACCATGATGGTGGCGATCCCCGAACTCGACGGCGCCACCGCCCCGATGGTGTTCGGCGGCCGCTCCAGCCGCTCCCTCGGCGCCAGCACCCGCGACATGGTCGTGCACCCCGAGCGCGCCGACACGCTGGCCGCCCGCATCGAACGCCTCGTGACCCTGCGGCGTAAGGCGCGGGCCGAGCGGCGGGTCGCGGTGGTGCTGTTCGGCTTCCCGCCGAATGCCGGCAGCATCGGCACCGCCGCCTTCCTGTCGGTCTACCGGTCGCTGCACAACACCCTGACGGCGCTCAAGGCCGAGGGCTACACGCTCGAGGTTCCGGACGACGCCGACGCGCTGCGCGAGGCCGTGCTCGGCGGCAATGCTGCCCGCTTCGGCACGCCCGCCAACGTCCACCACCGCATCGCGGCCGACGACCATGTCCGGCGCGAGCGGCATCTCTCCGAGATCGAGGCCCAGTGGGGGCCGGCCCCGGGACGCCAGAACAGCAACGGCTCGCAGATCTTCGTGCTCGGCGCCCAGTTCGGCAACGTCTTCGTCGGCGTCCAGCCGGGCTTCGGCTACGAGGGCGACCCGATGCGCCTCCTGTTCGAGCGCGGCTTCGCCCCGACCCACGCCTTCTCGGCCTTCTACCGCTACCTGCGCGAGGATTTCCGCGCCGACGCGGTGCTGCATTTCGGCACCCACGGGGCACTCGAATTCATGCCCGGCAAGCAGACCGGCCTCTCGGGCGCCTGCTGGCCCGAGCGCCTGATCGGCGCCCTGCCGCACGTCTACCTCTACGCTGCCAACAACCCCTCCGAGGGCCTGCTGGCCAAGCGCCGCTCCGCCGCGACGCTCGTGAGCTACCTCACCCCGAGTCTCGCCCAGGCCGGGCTCTATCGCGGGCTGATCGACCTCAAGGCCTCGATCGAGCGCTGGCGCGCCCTGGAGCCGGAAGCCGTGGCCGAGCGCCGCGATCTCGCCGAGCTGATCCAGGCGCAGGGCGCCGGCCTCGATCTCGTCGCCGCCGAGCCGGTCTGGAGCGCGGACCTCGCCGGCCACGTCCAGCGCCTCGGCACCGCCCTGCACGAACTCGAACACGCGCTGATCCCGCACGGCCTGCACGTGGTCGGGCAGGGGACGGCTCCGGAGGAGCGCACCGACATCCTCCTCGCCCTGGCGGAAGCCAGCCACGGCCTGAACCCGGCGCGCGCGGGGCTCGCCGCCCTCGTCTCCGGCGCGCCCCTCGACGCGGCGCTGGCGGAAGGTCGCCTCGCCCTCACCGAGCCGAACCGCGCCGCCTTCGCGGCCCTGCGCGAGACGGATCGCCTGTTGTCACAGGATCACGAGATCCAGGGCCTGCTCCGAGCCCTCGACGGCCGCTTCATCGCGCCCGTGGCGGGCGGCGACCTCCTGCGCAATCCCGACATCCTGCCCACGGGGCGCAACCTGCACGGCTTCGACCCTTACCGCCTGCCCTCCGCCTTCGCGCTTGCCGACGGCGCCCGGCAGGCCGCGCGCCTCCTCGCCCGCTACCGCGACGAGGGCGCGGCCTACCCCGAGAGCATCGCCCTGGTCCTGTGGGGCACCGACAACCTGAAGAGCGAGGGCGGCCCGATCGCCCAGGCCCTGGCGCTGATCGGCGCGGCCCCCCGCTTCGATGGCTACGGCCGCCTCAGCGGCGCCACCCTGATCCCGCTGGAGACCCTCGGGCGCCCGCGCATCGACGTGGTCGTAACCCTGTCGGGCATCTTTCGCGATCTGCTGCCGCTTCAGACCAAGCTGCTGGCGGAGGCCTCCTACCTCGCTGCCAGCGCCGACGAGCCGATCGCGCAGAACTTCGTCCGCAAGCACGCCCTGGCGCTTCAGGCCGAGCACGGCGTCGACCTGGAAGTCGCGGCACTTCGGGTCTTCTCCAACGCGGAGGGCACCTACGGCGCCAACGTCAACGCGCTGGTGGAATCCGGCCGCTGGGAGGATGCCGACGAGATTTCCGAGACCTTCGCGCGGCGCAAGTCCTTCGCCTATGGCCGCAACGGCGTGCCGACGGCCCAGCGCGCCCTGATGGGCAGCGTGCTCGCCACCGTGGATCTGGCCTATCAGAACCTCGATTCCGTCGAGGTCGGCGTGACCTCGGTCGACCATTACTTCGACGGCCTCGGCGGCATGGGCCGGGCGGTCGCCAAGGCGCGCGGCGCGGCGGTGCCGATCTTCATCAGCGACCAGACCCGGGGGGAGGGCGTGGTGCGCTCGCTGACTGAGCAGGTCAGCCTCGAGACGCGTACCCGGATGCTCAACCCGAAATGGACCGAGGGCATGCTCGGCCACGGCTACGAGGGCGTGCGTCAGATCGAGGCCCACCTCACCAACACGCTCGGCTGGTCGGCCACCACCAACGGCGTCGCCCCCTGGGTCTACCAGCGCATCACCGAGACCTACGTCCTCGACGGCGCCATGCGCGAACGCATGGCGGCGCTCAACCCGACCGCTTCGGCCAAGGTCGCACACCGGCTGATCGAGGCGCACCAGCGCGGCTTCTGGACCCCCGACGCGGAGACGCGCGACGCGCTCGACCGCGCCGAGGAGGAACTGGAGGACCGCGTCGAAGGCATCACCGCAGGGGTCGCCGCATGAACATCGCCATCCGCAATCCGGTGCCCACGCGCCAGCCCGAGGGAAGCGTTCAGGTCGAACTCGACCCGAACCTCAAGATCGGCACCGCGAAGGTGTTCGCCGTCTACGGCAAGGGCGGCATCGGCAAGTCGACCACCTCGTCGAACCTGTCCGTGGCGTTCTCCAAGCTCGGCAAGCGCGTGCTGCAGATCGGCTGCGACCCGAAGCACGATTCGACCTTCACGCTGACGAAGCGGTTGGCCCCCACCGTCATCGATGCCCTGGAGGCGGTGCAGTTCCACTCCGAGGAACTGCGCATCGAGGACTTCGTGGCGGAAGGCTACAACGGCGTCATGTGCGTCGAGGCCGGCGGACCGCCCGCCGGCACCGGCTGCGGCGGCTACGTCGTGGGGCAGACGGTGAAGCTCCTCAAGGAGCACCACCTGCTGGAAGACACCGACGTGGTGATCTTCGACGTGCTCGGCGACGTGGTCTGCGGCGGCTTCGCCTCGCCGCTCCAGCACGCCGATCAGGCACTCATCGTCACCGCCAACGACTTCGACTCGATCTTCGCCATGAACCGGATCGTCGCGGCGATCCACGCCAAGGCGAAGAACTACAACGTGCGCCTCGGCGGCGTCATCGCCAACCGCTCGGCCAAGACCGACGAGATCGACCGCTTCAACGCCGCCGTGGGCCTGGAGCGCATCGCGCACTTCCCGGACCTCGACGTGGTCCGGCGCTCGCGCCTCAAGAAGTCGACCCTGTTCGAGATGGAGCCGACGCCGGAACTCGAGGCCGTCACCACCGAATACATGCGCCTGGCCGCCCATCTCTGGGCGGGCGGCAAGCCCCTCGACGCGATTCCCATGAAGGACCGCGACCTGTTCGAATTCCTCGGCTTCGATTGAGGGGAGCCGGACCATGACCTCGCACAGCTACGCGGCCCGCCGCTCGCAATTGACCACCTACTTCGACCGCACCGCCGTCGAGGCCTGGGCGCGCCTGACCTCCGACGCGCCGGTCTCGAAGATCCGCGCGACCGTGCGGGCCGGGCGCGATGCCATGCGGGCCAACCTGCTGGGATGGCTGCCGGCCGACCTCACGGGCCGGCGCCTGCTCGATGCCGGCTGCGGCACGGGGGCGCTGAGCCTGGAGGCCGCCCGAAGGGGGGCCGAGGTCGTCGCCATCGACGTCTCGCCGACGCTGATCGGCCTGGCTCGGGAGCGCACGAGCCTCTCCGGTCCGGGCCGCATCGAGTTCCGCGTCGGCGACATGCTCGATCCGGCCCTGGGTCGCTTCGACCACATCGTGGCGATGGATTCGCTGATCCACTACGCCACGCCGGACATCGTCCGGGCGCTCGCCGTCCTCGCGGACCGCACCGAGACTTCGGTGCTGTTCACGGTGGCGCCGCGCACCCCGCTCCTCACACTGATGCACATGGCCGGCCGCGCCTTCCCGCGCGGCGACCGGGCGCCCGCCATCGTGCCGGTCGGCGAGGCGGATCTGCGCCGGCGCGTGGCGGCGGATCCGGCCCTGGCGGGTGTCGGCATCGCGCGCGCGCACCGGGTGAACAGCGGGTTCTACCTCTCGCAGGCCTTCGAACTGAGGCGGGCGTCATGACCCGCCTCGGCGCCTCCATGGCCCGTGCGCTTCAGCGCGTCGGCCCCGGCATGCTGCCCTTCGCCGACGCGGCGACGGCGGAACTGCCGATGGGGCGCCTGCTTCGCCTCGCCCTGTTCCAGGTCACGGTCGGCATGGCGGCCGTTCTCCTCATCGGCACGCTCAACCGGGTGATGATCGTCGAACTGGCGGTGCCGGCCTGGATCGTGGCCGTGATGCTGTCGCTGCCGCTGATCTTCGCGCCGTTCCGGGCGCTGGTCGGCTTCCGCTCGGACACGCACCGCTCCGTGCTCGGCTGGCGCCGGGTGCCCTACATCTGGTTCGGCACGCTGCTGCAGTTCGGCGGGCTCGCCATCATGCCCTTCGCCCTGCTGATCCTGTCTGGCGACACCACCGGCTCGGCCTGGCCCGGGCACGTGGCGGCGGCCCTCGCCTTCGTGCTGGTCGGCGCCGGCCTCCACACCACGCAGACCGTGGGCCTGGCGCTGGCGACCGACCTCGCACCGGCCCATGCGCGGCCCCGCGTCGTCGCGCTCCTCTGCGTCATGCTGCTCGTCGGCATGGTGGTGAGCGCCGTCGCCTTCGGGCTGCTGCTCGCCGACTTCTCGGCGCTCCGCCTCATCAAGGTGATCCAGGGGGCCGCACTGGTCACCATCGTGCTCAACGGCATCGCCCTGTGGAAACAGGAGCCCCGCGCGCCGGGCCGCACGGCGCGGGAATTGCCCCGCCCGGCCTTCTCGGAATCCTGGGCGCTCTATGCCGGCAGGGGCAGGGCGCGCCGCCGCCTCGTGGCCACGGGCCTCGGCACCGCCGCCTTCTCGATGCAGGACATCCTGCTGGAGCCCTATGGCGGGCAGATCCTGCACCTGCCCGTCGCCGCCACCACGGCGCTGACCGCCCTGCTGGCGGCCGGGGGCGGCCTCGGCCTCCTCATCGCCGCGCGCTGGCTCGACCGGGGCGGGGACGCCTTCCGGGTCGCCGCCTCCGGAGCCGTCGTCGGGATCGCGGCCTTCTCGGCGGTGATCTTCGCCGCGCCGCTCGATTCCGCCCGGCTGTTCGCGGTCGGTGTCGGCCTGATCGGTCTCGGCGGGGGGCTCTTCGCCCACGGCACCCTCACGGCCTCGATGGCCAAGGCCGGCCCGGAGGATACCGGCCTGGCGCTCGGCGCCTGGGGCGCGGTCCAGGCGAGCGCGGCCGGCCTCGCCATCGCGGCCAGCGGCATCCTGCGGGATCTCGGTGCCCATCTGGCCGAATCCGGCCGCCTCGGTGAGGCGATGAACCTGCCCTCGACCGGCTACCTCATCGTCTACCACCTCGAGATCGCGCTGCTCTTCGCCACCCTGCTGGCGATCGGCCCCCTCGTCCGCGACGTGCGCCCCGCCCGCCGCGCGCCACAACCCTTGCCCCGCTCAGCCTGAAGGAGACCGGCCATGCCGAGAGGTGAAATCACGGGCTACGTCGATGTCGCGCAGGTGGTGCTCTACGCGTTCTGGATCTTCTTCGCCGGCCTGGTCTTCTACCTGCGCCGGGAGGATCGCCGCGAGGGCTATCCGCTCGAATCCGAGGCGGCGCGCGGCCGGGCCATGCCGCCGGACCCGTTCCTGATCCCGTCGCCCAAGCGCTTCCTGCTCTCCAACGGCCACGTGAAGTTCGCGCCCCAGATCGGCGAGCGCACGCCCTGGACCTTTCGCGGCCACAAGCTCGAGGTCTGGCCGGGCGCCCCCCTGGAGCCCGAGACCGACGGCCTGCACGACGCCATCGGCCCGGCTTCCTACGCCAACCGCGAGGACAGCCACGACGAGACCTGGGACCGCGAGAAGCGTATCGTCCCCTTGCGCGTCGCCGATCACTTCGTGGTCCACGAGGACGGCCCCAACCCGATCGGCATGTCGGTGTTCGGCGCCGACCGGCAGGTCGCCGGCACGGTCAGCGACCTCTGGGTCGACCGGGGCGAGTCGATGGTGCGATACTACGAGGTCGAACTCGGGGCCGGCGGGCGCCGCGTCCTGATGCCCGCCACCTTCTGCAGGACCGGGCGCTTCTCGCGCACGGTCACGTGCGAGGCGCTGCTCGCGCACCAGTTCGCCGATGTCCCGACCACGAAGGACCCCGATTCCGTCACCCTCTACGAGGAGGAGCGGATCATGGCCTTCTACGGCGGCGGCACCCTCTACGCCACGCCGCTTCGCCAGGAGGCCTTCCTGTGAGCCGGTCCGCCAAGCGCCCCTCCCATCACCTGCCCGCCAATGCCTTCGACGCGCCGCCCGGCCTGCCGGCGGCCCTCCCGGCCGGCGAGCACATCCTCTGGCAGGGCCGGCCCTGCGGCTTCGGCATCGCCTTCCGAGCCCTGCACCTGCGTCTCGTCGGAATATGGTTCGCGGGGCTCGCCCTCTGGGCCGCGCTGCCGCCGGCTCTGGCGGGGCGGTGGATCGAGGCCGGGACCCTGGCGGCCCCGACCCTCGGCGTCGGCGCGGGGGCACTGGCGCTCCTGTCGCTGCTCGGCTGGCTTTCGGCCCGCACCACGGCCTACACCATCACCAACCGCCGGGTGGTGATGCGGGTCGGCATCGCCCTGCCGATGACCCTGAACCTGCCCTTCGCCCTCGTCGAGGCGGCCGAGTGCGCGCTCCATCCGGACGGCAGCGCCGACCTGCCCCTGCGCCTGCGCGCCGGCAACCGCGTCGCCTACCTGCACCTCTGGCCCCATGCCCGGCCCTGGCGCGTGAACCGGCCCGAGCCGATGCTGCGCGCGATCCCGGATGGCCGCGCGGTCGCCGAGATCCTCGCGCGCGCCCTGACGGCCCATCGCGCCTTGCCGGAAGAGGTGGCGGGCCCCGTCGTCCTGCGCCCGCGTGCCGCGCCGGCCCCGCGTCTCGCGACCGCGAGCTGAGCGATGGACCCGCATCCGCTCGCCCGCAGCGCGGGACGCACCTCACGGGCCCTCGTCGTCGGGGTCGGTCTCCTCGTCGGTTTCGTGGTCGCCGCGGTCACCGTCGGACGCGTCGAGAGCGTCGGCCTGACGCGGATGGAGCCGGCCCGCCCGGTCCAGAGCCTCGCGCTCCGGGTCGACGACGCGGCGGACGGCTCGATCACCCTGCGGGACGCCGAGCGCGGCGACCTCGTCGCCACGGTCCGGCCGGGGGCCGACAACTTCATCCGCGCCACCCTGCGGGGCTTCGCGCAGGGCCGGCTGCGGGCCGGCCTGTCCCGCGAGGTGCCTTTCCGCCTCACGCGCTTCGACGACGGCTCGCTGCGCCTCGACGACGCGCTCACCGGCCGCAGCGTCGATTTCGGCGCCTTCGGCCCGTCGAACTTCGCCGCCTTCGCCCGCCTGATGCCGAATGACGGAACCGTACCATGATGGCCTGGCTGAACGGACGCCGCAGCGTAGACGTCCCCTGCACCGTCGAGATCGAGCAGACCGCCGAGAGCCTGCACGCTCACGTGGTCCTCGACGCGACCTTCGAGATCGAGCCCGGTGACGCCGTGCAGGTGCACGACGCCCCGACCTCGGTGCCCTACGGCGAGCGCCTCGTGGTGCGCCGGACCGCCACCGTGACCCGCGCCGGCCGCATCGAGCGGCTCTGGACCAAGCTCGCGGGACACCTCGAACTCACCGAACTCTACGAAGTCAGCTTTTCCGAGAGGAGGCGCCTGTGACCGCAGCGATCCAGCAGCCCGTCCCCAAAACGCCGATGAACGAGGCGACCAAGGCCGCGCAGGAGACGACGTTTCTGTCGCCGCGCTTCTACACGACCAATTTCGAGGAACTCGACCGCACCGACGTCGAGCCCGTGCGGGCGGAGTGGAACAAGCTCATCGCGGAATTGCGCGCCGACCCGAACAAGCGCCACTTCACGCGGAACGAAGAATTCGACTGCGACATGTCCGGGCTCGATCCGGCCCTGCGCAAGGAGTTCATGGACTTCCTGGTCTCGTCCATCACCGCCGAGTTCTCGGGCTGCGTGCTCTACGCCGAGATGCGCAAGCGGGCGAAGAACCCCGACATCCGCGAGCTGTTCGGCTTCATGAGCCGCGACGAGGCGCGCCATGCCGGCTTCATCAACGACGTGCTCAAGGATTTCGGCATCGGCGTCGACCTGGGCTTCCTGACGAAATCGAAGAAGTACACCTTCTTCCGGCCGAAGTTCATCTTCTACGCCACCTACCTCTCGGAGAAGATCGGCTACGCCCGCTACATCACGATCTTCCGCGAGCTGGAGCGCAATCCGGAGCGCCGCTTCCACCCGATCTTCAAGTGGTTCGAGAAGTGGTGCAACGACGAGTTCCGCCACGGCGAGGCCTTCGCCCTGCTCATGCGCGCCAATCCGAAGCTGACCTCGGGCGTCAACCGCTACTGGATCAAGTTCTTTCTGCTCGCGGTCTTCGCGACGATGTATGTCCGCGACCATTGCCGCCCGGCCTTCCACGACGCGCTGGGCGTCGATCCGACCGATTACGACTTCCAGGTCTTCCGGATCACCTCGGAGATCTCGAAGCAGACCTTCCCGCTGACCCTCGACCTCGACAATCCCCGCTTCAAGCAGGCTCTGGACCGGCTCCTGACCTGCTCGGAGAAGATCGCCGACGCCAAGGCCCAGGGCGGACTCCTCGGCAAGCTCAGGCACGGCGCCTGGATCGCCGCCTCGGCGGTCAACTTCGCGCGGCTCTACGCCCTGCCGACCCTCGACAACCCGATGCCGGCGGAAATCCGCCTCAAGCCGGTCTGGTAGGATGGGGGCCTACGCGCTTCCCGCCCTCTACGCGGTGCTGGTCTGGTGGTTCTCCACCGGCCTGATCCTGCTCCTCGACCATCGCCCGCGCTCCACGCACGCGCTCAGCATGGTCGCGGGGACGGGCGTGCTCGGCCTGTCGCTCTGGGCGATCGGCGCCTCGGCCGGAGATGCGAGCGCGGGGAGCGCCTACATCGCCTTCACGGCGGCCCTCCTCGTCTGGGGCTGGCAGGAGATGAGCTACTACATGGGCTTCGTCTCGGGTCCGCGCACCCTCGGCTGCCCGCCGGGCGCCAGCGGCCTCCAACGCTTCCGGGCGGCGGCGGCCACCAGCCTGTGGCACGAGGCGGCGATCGTCGCTGGCGGCCTCGCCATCCTGGCCCTGACCTGGGGCGAGCCCAACCGGTTCGCCCTTTGGACCTACCTGGTCCTGTGGGGAATGAACCTCTCGGCCCGCCTCAACCTATTCCTCGGGGTCCGCAACCTCAACGCCGAGCTCCTGCCCGAGCACCTCGCCTATCTCGGCAGTTACCTGCGGACGCGCGCCATGAACCCGCTCTTCCCGGTCTCGGTGACGGCGGCGGGGATCGCCACCATCGCCCTCGTGCTGGCGGCGCTCGGCGAAGGCGCGACCGCCCACGAGGTCGCGGGTCTCAGCATCCTGGCGACCCTGATGGCGCTCGCCACCCTGGAGCACGGCTTCCTCATGCTGCCGCTGCCCTCGGCCGCCCTCTGGCAATGGAGCCTGCCGAAGATCGCGGACGCCCGCCCGATGCCGTCGCCGATCCCGGCCGCGCGCGGCGAAACGCCGTGCGTCGGGGAGCGCCGTCTCGCCGAGGTCGACGGACACTGAACCACCCGCTCCGGTGGAGCGGAGATGCGAACGCCGCCCCGGCGGCAGGGCAGACGAGCGGGCTCGAAAGACCCGCCGAGCAACGAGGGAAGGGGACGGGCATGAACTACGAAGAGATCTTCGGCTCTGCTTTGGCCGGCCTGCATCGCGAGGGGCGCTACCGCGTCTTCACCGACCTCGAGCGACAGGCGGGCCGCTTCCCGCACGCCACGCACCACACGCCCGACGGCACGCGGCCCGTCACCGTCTGGTGCTCGAACGACTATCTCGGCATGGGCCAGCACCCGGCCGTGATCGAGGCCATGCACGAGGCGCTGGACCGCTGCGGCGCCGGCGCCGGCGGCACCCGCAACATCTCGGGCACCAACCACTACCACGTGCTGCTGGAGCGCGAACTCGCCGACCTGCACCGCAAGGAGGCGGCCCTGCTGTTCACGTCCGGCTACGTCTCGAACTGGGCGGCACTCGGCACGCTCGGATCGCAGATGCCGGGCTGCGCCATCTTCTCGGATGCCGGCAACCACGCATCGATGATCGAGGGCATCAAGGCCGCCCGCGCCGAGCGCCACATCTTCCGCCACAACGATCCCGACGATCTCGACCGCAAGCTGCGCCTCGTCGACCCCGCGCGGCCGAAGATCGTGGCCTTCGAATCGATCTACTCGATGGACGGCGACATCGCCCCCATCGCGGAGATCTGCGATGTCGCCGAGGCGCACGGCGCGCTCACCTATCTCGACGAGGTCCACGCGGTCGGCCTCTACGGGGAGCGCGGCGGCGGCATCTCGGAGCGCGAGGGCCTCGCCCATCGCCTCGACGTGATCGAAGGCACGCTGGGCAAGGCCTTCGGGGTCCATGGCGGCTACATCACGGGGTCCGCGAAGCTCTGCGACTTCGTGCGCAGCTTCGCCTCGGGCTTCATCTTCACGACGTCGCTCCCGCCCGCCGTGGCGGCGGGCGCGGCGGCGAGCATCCGCCACCTCAAGGCCAGCCAAGCCGAGCGGGTCCGGCATCAGGACCGGGCGGCCGCGGTGCGGGCCCGCCTCGACGCCGCCGGCATTCCCTACCTGCACAACGACAGCCACATCGTGCCGGTGATGGTCTACGACCCGGTGCTCTGCAAGGCGATCAGCGACACGCTGCTCGACGAGTTCGGCATCTACGTCCAGCCGATCAACTACCCGACCGTGCCGCGCGGCACCGAGCGCCTGCGCATCACGCCCTCGCCCCTGCACACGGATGCCGACATCGACCATCTGGTCGGCGCTCTGACCGCGATCTGGGCGCGGATGGACGTGCAGCGGGTGGCGGCGGAGTAGCCGCGAGATCCTCGACCCGTCCCGCGACCGGATCGATCTGACATCGAGGTGGCCCCATGCCGATCAACGGATTGCCCAGAGCAGCGGCACCAGCGCCGCCCTCGCATCCCACCGAGGCGCACGGCATCCGGATGCCGCGTCGACCCGCGAGCCTCACCGTCGAGGTCAGGCGCACGGCCGCACGCGAAGATCCCGCCGTCCCGCCGACCTTCCCGTTCTCGGCCATCGTCGGCCAGGACGAGATGCGCCGCGCGCTCCTCATCGCGGCCGTCGATCCTTCGGTCGGCGGCGTGCTGGTGTTCGGCGACCGCGGCACCGGCAAATCCACCGCCATCCGGGGCCTCGCCGCCCTGCTGCCGCCGATGGCGGCGGTGGCAGGCTGCCCCTATGCCTGTGATCCGGGCGAGCCGGCGGGGCTCTGTCCGCACTGCTCCGGGCGATCCGGTGCGCGCAAGGCTCAGGCGATCCCAGTACCGGTCGTGGACCTGCCGCTGGGCGCGACCGAGGACCGGGTCGTCGGCGCCCTCGACCTGGAGCGGGCTCTGACCAGGGGCGAGAAGGCGTTCGAGCCGGGGCTGCTGGCCCGGGCCAATCGCGGCTTCCTCTACATCGACGAGGTCAACCTCCTCGACGATCACCTCGTCGACCTGCTCCTCGATGTGGCGGCCTCCGGCGTGAACACCGTGGAGCGCGAGGGCCTGAGCATCCGGCATCCCGCCCGGTTCGTGCTCGTCGGCAGCGGCAACCCGGAGGAGGGCGAGCTGCGGCCCCAGCTCCTCGACCGCTTCGGTCTCGCGGTCGAGGTGACGACGCCCACCGACCTGCCGACCCGCATCGACGTGGTGCGCCGGCGCGACGCCTACGAGCGCGATCCGGCCGGGTTCTGCGCGGCCTATGCCAAGGCCGATCGCTCCATCCGGAAGACCCTCGCGGCGGCCCGCGCGCGTCTGCCCGCCCTCACGGTGCCGGACGCGACCCTGGAGGCGGCGGCCCGGCTCTGCCTCGCGCTCGGCACCGACGGCCTGCGCGGCGAACTGACCCTGATGCGCACCGCCCGCGCGCTCGCCGCCTACGAGGGCGCCGAGACGGTGAGCCTCGATCACCTCGCCCGCATCGCGCCCTCCGCCCTGCGCCATCGCCTTCGCCGCAACCCCCTCGACGAATCAGGCTCCACCGCGCGGGTCGCGCGGGCCGTGGAGGATGTGCTGGCGCGATGAGCACGGCGTGGACCCTGGCTCTCCGGGCCGCCCGGCTGGCCGCCGCCGACCCGCATGGCTGCGGCGGCGTGGTGGTCCGGGCCGGGGCCGGGCCGGTGCGCGACCTCTGGCTCGACCACCTGCGCGGGCATCTCGCCGCCGGGCGGCGCCTGTTGCGCATGCCGCCCGGCATCGCCGACGACCGCCTGCTCGGCGGCCTCGACCTCGCCGCCACCCTCAGCGCCGGGCGCCCGATCACCCAGGCCGGCCTCCTGGCCGAAGCCGATGGCGGCTTCTTCGTGGTGCCCATGGCCGAGCGCCTGACGCCCGGGCTCGCCGCACGCCTCGCGAGCGCCCTCGACACGAGCCTGATTCGGGTGGCGCGCGACGGCCTCGCGGCCTCGGTACCGGCCCGGATCGGCCTGATCCTCCTCGACGAGGGCATCGGCGACGAGGAGCGCGTCCCGGACGCGCTGGCGGATCGCCTCGCTTTCCACCTGGACCTGACCGGCATCCGCTGGCGCGAGACCGATCCGGTCTCGGCGGCTCCGGTGCCCGGTGGCTCCCCGAGCGATCGACCCTCCACGACGGCGGTCGCCGATCTCTGCAACGCCGCGGACCGTCTCGGCATCGCCTCCCTGCGCGCACCGCTCCTCGCCCTGCGCGTCGCGCGTCGCGTGGCGCTCTGTGACGGCGAGGCCGCGCTCAGCGAGGAGCACGTCCACGAGGCCGCCCGCCTCGTGCTGGCGCCCCGCGCGACGCGGCTTCCGCCCGAGGCGGACGATCGCGCGGAGGCCCCCTCGGCCGCGCCGCCGCAGGACAGCCCGGAAGGGTCGTCCCCTGAGACCGAAGACACGATGGCATCCGGGGTGGAGAGCGTGGTCGAAGCCGCCAGGGCGGCGATCCCGGCCGGGCTGCTCGCTCAACTCACTGCCGCGGCCTGCCGCGTCCCGGCCGCGAAGGCGGGCAAGGCCGGCGCGCCCGTCTCCGCGACGCGCGGGGGCCGCCCGGCCGGCACACGACCAGGCCATCCCCGCGAGGGCCGGCTCGCCCTGATCGAGACGCTGCGCGCCGCCGCGCCCTGGCAGCGCCTCCGCGCGCAAGCGGGCCCGGGCGGACCCGGCATTCGGGTCCAGGCCTCGGACTTCCGCATCACCCGGTTCCGCCAGCGCAGAGAGACCACCACGATCTTCGCCGTGGATGCTTCCGGCTCCGCCGCGCTGGAACGCCTGGCCGAGGCCAAGGGCGCGATCGAGTTGCTCCTCGCCGAGGCCTATATCCGCCGGGACAAGGTTGCCCTCGTGTCGTTCCGTGGCAGTGGCGCGGAGATCCTGCTGCCCCCGACGCGGGCCCTGGCGCGCGCCCGGCGCGGCCTCGGTGCGCTGCCGGGCGGCGGCGGCACGCCGCTCGCCTCCGGCCTCGACGCCGCCGCCGACCTCGCCCGCAGCGTCGGGCGGGGCGGGGGCAGCGCCGTCGTCGTCGTGCTCACCGATGGGCGGGCCAACGTCGCGCGCTCCGGCGCACCCGGACGCGCCCAGGCGGGGGCCGACGCCCTCCACGCCGCGCGCCTGATCCGGGCGGCGGACATCCGCACCATCCTCATCGACACCGCGGCACGGCCGCAGGACCCGGCCCGCCGCCTCGCCGAGGCGATGGGCGCGCGCTATCTGCCCCTCCCGTATGCCGACGCGACGGTCCTGAGCAGCGCGATCCGCTCGGCGCGATAGAGGTTCTGCGAATGAGCGCGCCGAGCGACAGGCCCGTGTGGGAACGCGAGGGCGCCGATTGGCCGAATCGCGCGGCGAGCCGGTTCGTCACGGCGTCCGGTCTGCGATGGCACGTTCAGGAGATGGGTGATTCCGAGGCGCCGGTCCTGCTGCTGCTCCACGGCACCGGCGCGGCGACGCATTCCTGGGCCCGGCTCGCGCCGCTGCTCGCCGCGCGCTTCCGGGTCGTCGCGCCGGATCTGCCGGGCCACGGCTTCACCGATCCGCTTCCCGCCGGCCGGTTGTCCCTGCCCGGAATGGCTGACGCGATCCGCGATCTCATGGGCGAACTCGCCGTCACGCCGTCCATCGTGGTCGGGCATTCCGCCGGCGCGGCGATCCTCGTGAGGCTCTGCCTCGACGGGCTGTCGCCGCGCCTGCTCGTCGCGTTGAATGGGGCGCTGACCCCGTTCCCCGGCCTCGCCTCCGTGCTGTTCCCCGGCCTCGCCCGGATGTTGTTCCTCAACCCGATCACGCCGCGCATCTTCGCCTGGACGGCGGATCGCCCGGCGGTAGAGCGCTTGATCCGGGGGACCGGTTCGCGCCTCGACGCCCGCTCGTTGGATCTGTACCGACGCCTGTTCCGCTGCCCCGGACACGTTGCCGGCGCCCTCGGCATGATGGCGAACTGGGACCTCGCCAGCCTCGACCGCGCGGTGGCCGCTCTCGCGGTGCCCACCCTGCTGGTCGTGGGCGGCGACGACAAGGCGATCGCGCCCGAAACGGCGTTCGCGCTCAAGGATCGGCTGCCGAATGCGCGCGTGAACCTGCTGCGCAATCTCGGGCACCTCGCCCACGAGGAGGCGCCGGACCGCGTGGCGGCCGTGATCCTAGAGGCGTTCGAAGGCCTGCCGGCCGCGCCGAAGAGCCTCTATCGGACCGTACCGTGAATCCGCGCTTGCACGCCTGAGTTTTCCCTTGATAGTGTCATCTTATGTTGACACTCGCCGACTCGCCGAGCCCAACGACACACGAAGGCCAGCGGCCCCATGCCGTGGTGGTCGGCAGCGGCTTCGGCGGCCTCGCGGCGGCGGTTCGGCTCGGGGCACGGGGCTACCGGGTCACGGTGCTGGAGCGCCTGGAGCAGCCGGGCGGGCGGGCGCGGGTGCATCGCCAGGACGGCTTCACCTTCGATGCCGGCCCGACCATCGTGACGGCACCGTTCCTGTTCGAGGAACTCTGGGCCTTGTGCGGACGCCGCATGGTGGACGATGTCACCCTGGCGCCGATGCTGCCGTTCTACCGCATCCGCTTCCCGGACGGCGCGACCTTCGACTATAGCGGCGACCCGGCGGCGATGCGCGCCGAGGTGGCGCGGTTCTCACCCGACGATGTCGCGGGCTACGAGCGCTTCATGGCGCGCAGCGCCGCGATCTGCCGGGTGGGCTTCGAGGAACTCGGGCACGTAGCCTTTTCCTCGGTGTCCGACATGCTGCGGATCATGCCAGCCCTGCTGCGCCTCGGCGGGCATCGCTCGGTCTACGATCTCGTCGCGCGCTACATCCGCGACGAGCGCCTGCGGACGATCTTCAGTTTCCACCCGCTGCTCATCGGCGGCTCGCCCTTTCGGGCCAGCGCGATCTACTGCCTGATCGCGCATCTGGAGCGGCGCTGGGGCGTCCACTTCGCGATGGGAGGAACCGGCCGTCTGGTCGACGGACTCGTCGGCCTGATCGAGGGGCAGGGCGGTGCCGTGCGCTGCGGCGCCGAGGTGGCCCGCATCGACACGGCCGCCGGGCGCGCCACCGGCGTGACGCTGACGGAGGGCACGCGGATTCCCGCCGACATCGTGGTCTCGAACGCCGACTCGGCCCACACCTACCTGACTCTGCTGGCCGATGCGGGGCGTGGCTGGGGTCGGGCGAAGCTGAAGGCCTCGCATTCCTCGATGGGCCTGTTCGTCTGGTACTTCGGCACGAACCGCAAGTTCTCCGACATCGCCCATCACACCATCCTGATGGGGCCGCGCTACCGCGAACTGATCGCCGACATCTTCGTGCGCAAGATCCTGGCGCCGGATTTCAGCCTCTACCTGCATCGGCCCACCGCCACCGATCCGCTCCTGGCGCCCCCCGGCTGCGATGCGTTCTACGTCCTCGCCCCGGTGCCGAACCTCGCGGGCGGCCAGGACTGGTCCGTCCTCGCCGAGCCTTACCGGCAGGCCATCGAGGCGAATCTCGACGCCACGGTCATGCCGGGCCTGACGGGCTCGATCGTGACTTCGCGGATGACCACACCCGCGGATTTCGCCACCGATTTCCTGAGCTTTCGCGGCTCCGGCTTCGGCCTCGAACCGGTGCTGACGCAATCGGCCTGGTTCCGGCCGCACAACGCCTCGTCGGCCGTCCGGAACCTCTATCTCGTCGGGGCGGGCACCCATCCGGGCGCGGGCCTGCCCGGCGTCCTCTCCTCGGCCAAGGTCCTCGACACGGTGGTGCCGGATGCGCGCATTCACGCTTGACGCCGCGCGCGCCCCGCTCTGGGCGATTCCCCATGCGAACGCGGCCGATCACGCGGCCTGCCGGGAGGCGATCCGGCTCGGCTCGCGCAGCTTCTTCGCCGCCTCCGCCCTGCTCCCCGCCCGCATCCGGCGGCCCGCCTACGGGCTCTACGCCTTCTGCCGGCTCTCCGACGATGCCGTGGACGACGCGGCGGCGCGCGATCGCCCGGCCGCCCTGGCGCGGCTGGCCGCGCGGCTCGCCCGGATCTACGACGACACCCCCTGCGACGCGCCGGCCGACCGGGCGATGGCGGACCTCGTCGCGGCCCATCAGCTTCCGCACGCCCTGCCGGCGGCCCTGATCGAGGGACTGGCCTGGGACGCGCAAGGGCGGCGCTACGAGACCCTGTCCGACCTGACAGGCTACGCGGCGCGGGTGGCGGGCAGCGTCGGCACGATGATGACGGTGCTGATGGGCGTGCGCGACGCCGGGACCCTCGCCCGCGCCTGCGACCTCGGGGTCGCGATGCAGTTCACCAACATCGCCCGCGACGTCGGGGAGGACGCTCGCGCCGGCCGGCTCTACCTGCCCCTGGCCTGGATGCGGGAGGCGGGGCTCGATCCGAACGCGTTCCTGGCCGATCCGACCTCGAGCGCGGCATTGCGGGGCATCGTCGCCCGACTCCTCGCCGTGGCGGAAGGCCTCTACGCCCGTTCCGAGGCCGGCATCGCGGGCCTGCCCCTGGATTGCAGGCCGGCGATCCGTGGCGCCCGCCTGATCTACGCCGAGATCGGCCGCGAACTCGAGCGGGGCGGGCTCGATCCCATCTCCACCCGCGCCCACGTCACGGGCCGCCGCAAGGCCGTGCTCCTGGCCCGCGCGCTGCGGCCGGCTCCGGCAGCCCACGCGCACCCCGTCCCGCCCCTCGCCGAGACCGCCTTCCTGGTGGACGCCGTCGCGGCCCGGCCGGTGCCGGCGCGACCGGCCTGGTGGGACGTGGGCGGACGGGCGGCGCGGGTCCTCGATCTCATCGAGGCCCTGCGGGAGCGCGAGGAGACGGCGACCGCCGGTCCATGAGCGACCCGCTCTTCGCCGCCTTCGATATCGGACTGGTCTTCGCGCTCGCCTTGGGACTGGCGATCTGGCAGCTCGTCGTGCTCAGGCGCGGCATCCGGCGCGACCGGGCCGAGGCCGTGGCGCGGGACCGCGACGCGGACCCGCCCGCCTGATCAGCCTCACCGGGTCCGGCGCGGCATCCGGAACGGCAGCATGAGCCGCACCAGGGGGTGACTGAACCGCGTCAGCGACAGACTTTCGTGCACCGGCCGCACCGGCTCTCCCCGCAGGATCGAGGCGAGGTGCGAGCGCGCATAGAACGGCGTGTCCTCGAAGGTCCGCAGGATCCGGGACTGGCCGTCGTCGCTGCGGGTCCCGCGCGGCATCCGCCACAGGCGCGTCGGCGGCAGGGCTGCGGCGGGAGGCGCCTCGATCTCGCGCGGCGTCCCGTCGGACGCGAAGCACAGCGTCAGGTTCTGGTGGCTGCCGTCGCGGCGATGCACGTCGTAGAGGATCGCCGCCCCGTCCCGAAGGTCCGCCCGGCACCAGGTCCAGTCCGTAAAGGCGGCCTCCAGGGCGGTGTCGCCGTGGTTGGTGTCGAAATAGGCGGTGCCGCGCCAGGTGAGATCCGGCTCGCTGAGCGCGACCTCGACGGGCGAGGAGGGCGCCATCGGCCACCAGCGGTGTCGGCCGGCGGGGTCGAGGTCGTGAGGCCCCGGCGTGAAGCCGGGCGGGCTCAGGCGGATGGTGCCGCGCACCCGCGTGGGGATCGGCGCCGTGACCTCGTCGAGGCGGATGGTCAGCGTGGTCCCGTCCCAGTCGAGCCCGCTCGGGCCGATCCGGATGTGGTCGGCATCGCGGGCGAGGGCGGCGCGTCCGCGCTCGGTCATGCAGAACCGGTTCGCGCGCTCCCCGTAGAGCACCACGTTGACGGCGCAGTGATCGAAGGGGTCGCGCCGCGTGTCCCAGGCGTAATAGGGCGAGAACACGCTGCCGATGAAGGCGATGATGGTCAGCCCCTGACGCCCGTCCGCGCTCAGGGCGTCGACGTACCACCAGACGTAGCCGTCGCGGTCCACCCGCGTGTCGAAGCGCGGGCGCCGTGCGTGTCCCGCGAGACATTGTCCCGCAGGAGGCTGTCCGCCGCGATCCGCCCCGACTGCGCCGCCATCGGCACGCCCGGCCCCGGGTGAACGCTCCCCCCCGCGAGGTAGAGCCCCCGGATCTTCGTGCGCGCCCCCGGCCGCTTGAACGACGCCATCCAGCCGTGGGAAGCCCGCCCGTAGAGGGCGCCCGCCGTGCCCGGAAACAGGCGTGCGAAATCCTCCGGCCGCGTCGTCACCGACTCGGCCGTCTCCGTGAGGTCCAGCCCGCTCGCGCTCAGGCGCCGCCGCATCGTGGTCACGCATGTCTCGATCTCCGAGGGGCTGAAGGGGCGGGCGGGGGCGTTGGCGAGGCAGAGCAGGCGCTCGGCCCCGTCCGGGGACGGGCGCGCGTCGCTCCGGTCCTGGGCGCAGACGTAGATCGTGGGGTCGCCGGGGAGGTGCCCGCGCCGGATCTGCGCGAACTCGGCCGCGTAATCGGCCGAGAAGAACACGGTGTGGCGCGCCAGCGGGAAGCCCCGCGCCCGCGCCTTCAGGCAGAGCGTCACGGCCGAGAGCGAGCGGTCCGAGGGCGGGACGGGCTCGGCGGCGCGGGCGGCCTCGCGTCCGAGCAGGCCGTCGGCCAGGGCCGCCACGTCGGCATTGCAGACCACCGCGTCGGCGGGCACCCGCTCGCCGTCGGTCAGATCGATCCCGGCGACGCGTCCGCCCGACACCGCGATCGCGCGCACGGGCGTTCCGTAGCGAAGGCGAGCGCCGTTCCGGCTCGCGAGGTCGGCCACCGCCCCGGCGAGGCGGCTGAGGCCGCCCGCGACGTGCCAGACGCCCTGGCTCTCCACGTGCGCCACCAGCATCAGGGTGGCGGGCGCGGCGAAGGGCGAGGAGCCGCAATAGGTGGCGTAGCGCCCGAAGAGCTGGCGCAAGCGCGGATCGGAGAAGTAGTCTCCGAGCGCGCTCCAGAGGGTGGTGAAGGGCTGGATTCGCCAGAGATCGCCGAGGCCGGAGAGGCCGGCGCGCCGCGTCAGGTCGATCGGACTCGGGCGCTCACCCCGGATGAACGGCCCCTCCAGGGTGGCGTAGACCTCGGCCGCACGGGTGCGGAAGCGGCGGTAGCCCTCCCCCTCGCGCGGCCCCGCGAAGGCCGCGATGGCCGCCTCGGAGGCGTCCGGATCGGCGAAGAGATCGAGGGTCTCGCCGGGGCCCCAGGCGTGCCGGGCGAGAACGGAGGCGGGTTCGAGCCCGACATGGGCGCTGAAGTCGGCGCCGCATTCCGAGAAAATCTCCTCGAACACCCAGCGCATGGTGAAGACGGTGGGACCGGCCTCCACCTCGCACGCGCCGACCGCGACGCTGCGCATCTTGCCGCCGGGGCGTGAAGACTGTTCCAGCACGGTGACATCGAGGCCCGCATGGGCGAGCCGCGCGGCCGCCACCAAGCCACCGATCCCGGCGCCAACAATCACAACCTTCACGCTTATTTCCTAACGTCATTCCAATCCGTCTTGACGAGTGTCAATCAATACTGACACTTTGCACGACAATCAACACGTGACGATGGAGGGACGGCCATATGGACGCGAACTGCCGAATCGAGCAGGCGCTGGACGCCGCCGTCGCACATCTGGAAGCGCCGGGGGCGCCTCCACGGCTTGCCGAGGCCCTGCGCTACGCGGTCTTTCCCGGCGGCCATCGCATCCGTCCGCGCCTCTGCCTCTCGGTGGCGCGGGCCTGCGGGGACGACGATCCGGCGGCCTCCGACGCGGCGGCGGCGGCGATCGAACTTCTGCACTGCGCCTCCCTGGTGCATGACGACCTGCCCTGCTTCGACGACGCGCCCCTGCGGCGCGGCCAGCCCTCGGTCCATGCCGCCTTCGGCGAGCCCCTGGCGGTCCTCTGCGGCGACGCCCTCATCGTCTCGGCCTTCGAGACCCTGGCGCGCGGGGCGGCACGCAGTCCCAAGCGCCTCGCCTCCCTGGTCGGGCTGGTCGCGCGGGCGGCCGGGTCGCCGGCCGGCATCGCCGCCGGTCAGGCCTGGGAATCGGAGCCGAACGTGGCGCTCACCGAGTACCAGCAGGCCAAGACCGGCGCGCTGTTCGCCGCCGCCACGGTGACGGGAGCGGCGGCGGCGGGCGCCCCGTCGCTGCCCTGGCGCCTCCTCGGGGAGTGTCTCGGCGAAGCCTACCAGGTGGCCGACGACCTGCGCGACGTCGCCTGCCGGCAGGAGGAGGTCGGCAAGCCGGTCGGCCGCGATTCGACCCTGGGCCGGCCGAACGCCGCCGCCCTGCTGGGGATGAGCGGCGCGCTGGCGCGGCTGAAGCGCCTCGTGCGCGAGGCGGTCGAGGTGATTCCCGCCTGTCCCGGCGCCGAGACCCTGCGGGCCGAGATCGAGGCGCAGACGCGGCTGTTCCTGCCGGCGAGCCTCGCGCGGGAACTGGCCTGAGGTGACGCGCGGCGGCGCGATCGGCACGCACGGGCCGCTCCCGGCGCGCGGCTGGCGGGCGCGCTGGCGCGCCTTCCGGGCGCGGACCGTGGCCGATCCGCGCTTCCAGCGCTGGGCCGCCGGATTTCCCCTGACGCGCCGCATCGCGCGGGCGAACACCCGGGCGCTCTTCGATCTGTGCGCCGGCTTCACCTATTCGCAGACGCTGTTCGCCTGCCTGCGTCTCAATCTTTTCAACCACTTGGCGAACGGGCCGGTGCCGGCCGAGACGCTGGCGGCGCGGATGGGCCTCGGCCCCGAGGCGGCGCTGCGCCTCCTGCGGGCGGCCGCCTCCCTCGACCTGATCGCGCCGCTTCCCGACGGCAGCTTCGCCCTGGCGGATCTCGGCGCGGCGCTGATCGGGAACCCCGCCATCGGCCGGATGGTGGAGCATCACGCCCTGCTCTACGACGACCTGCGCGATCCCGTGGCGCTGCTGCGCGGGGAGGCGAGACCGACCCGGCTCGCCGGCTACTGGCCCTACGCGACGGGCGAGGGCGCGGCCCTCGAATCGGAGGCCGTGGCCCCCTACGGCGCCCTGATGGCGGCCTCCCAGGCGCTGATCGCCGAGGACATCCTCGAGGCCTATCCCCTTCACCGGCACCGCTGCCTGATGGATGTCGGCGGCGGGGAGGGCGCCTTCCTGGCGGCGGCGGGCCGCGCGGCGCCGTCGCTGCAACTCCGGCTGTTCGACCTTCCGGCGGTGGCGGCGCGGGCCGAGGCCCACCTGACGGCCGAGGGCCTCGGGGCGCGCGTCCGGACGTTCGGCGGCAGCTTTCTGCGCGACCCCCTGCCGGCGGGCGCCGACGCGATCTCCCTGGTGCGCGTGCTACACGATCACGACGACGCGGCCGCTCGCGACATTCTTCGCGCCGCCCGGGCGGCGCTCCCGCAACACGCCGCGCTCATCATCGCCGAGCCGATGAGCGGCACGCGCGGCGCAGCGCCGATCACGGACGCGTATTTCGGGCTCTACCTCCTCGCCATGGGGAGCGGGCGCTGCCGGACGGTGGCCGAGCTGACGGGGCTGCTCCACGAGGCGGGCTTCACGACGGTGCGGGAGATGCGGACCCGCCGGCCCCTGCTGACGCGCGTTCTGGTGTCAACCTGACTGGACAGTCGCGCGGAATTCGATGCGGGCATCCGTAAGTTATGCTTGACGTTCTAAAGTGTCTATCTAGGATGACACATCGGATCCGGAACCAAGCGGATCGAATCGCCGGGACAGGGGGAGGACGGGCACGATGGACGCGCAGGCCGTCATCCTTCATCGCCCCGGCGAGATCAGCCTCGATGCCCTGACCCTCGACGCGCCGACCCCGGCGGATGCCGTCGTCGCCATCCGCTGGAGCGGCATCAGCACGGGCACGGAGCGCCTGCTCTGGTCCGGCCGGATGCCGGATTTTCCGGGCATGGGCTACCCGCTGGTCCCCGGCTACGAGTCGGTCGGCGAAGTGGTCGAGGCCGGTGCCGAATCCGGGCTTCGGGCGGGGCAGACCGTGTTCGTCCCCGGCGCCCGCTGCTTCGGCCCCGTGCGCGGCCTCTTCGGCGGGGCGGCCTCGCACCTCGTCAGCGCCGGCGCCCGCCTCGTCCCCATCGATCCGGACATGGCGGAGCGCGGCACCCTCATCGCGCTCGCCGCCACCGCCCACCACGCTCTGGCGGGGCTCGACCTCACCCAACCCCTCCTCGTCGTCGGCCACGGCGTGCTCGGGCGACTCGTCGCCCGGATCGCCTGCGCGCTCGGCGGCACGCCGGAGGTCTGGGAGACCGACCCGGCGCGCCGGGAGGCCGAGGGCTACACGGTCCGCGCACCCCTCGACGAGGTCCGGGGCGCCTACGTCACCATCCTGGATGTCAGCGGCGACGCGACGATCCTCGACACCGCGATCCGGCATCTCCGGCCCGGCGGCGAGGTGGTGCTGGCGGGCTTCTACGAGGCCCGGCTCGCCTTCGACTTCGCCCCCGCCTTCCTGCGCGAGGCCCGCATCCGGGTCGCCGCGCAGTGGCGGTCGGAGGATCTCGCCGCGACCCTGGCGCTGATCGCGACCGACCACCTCTCCCTCGACGGCCTGATCACGCACCGACGCCCGGCCGGGCACGCGGCGCACGCCTATCGCACGGCCTTCGGCGATGCCGGATGCCTGAAGATGATCCTGGATTGGAGTGCCGCATGAACATGCAGCTGAACGGCGCCGCCCTGAAAGCATCCGAGGCCCTGCGCGCCGAGGCCGGCATCGAGCCGGACCCCGTGCCCGTGGCCGCCACCAAGGCGACGCAGATCATCGCGATCTACGGCAAGGGCGGCATCGGCAAGTCGTTCACGCTGGCCAACCTCAGCTACATGATGGCCCAGCAGGGCAAGAAGGTCCTGCTCATCGGCTGCGACCCGAAGAGCGACACCACCTCGCTCCTGTTCGGCGGCCGCGCCTGCCCGACCATCATCGAGACCTCGACCAAGAAGAAGCTCGCCGGTGAACAGGTCGCCATCGGCGACGTCTGCTTCAAGCGCGACGGCGTCTACGCCATGGAACTCGGCGGCCCGGAAGTCGGGCGCGGCTGCGGCGGGCGCGGCATCATCCACGGCTTCGAGTTGCTGGAGAAGCTCGGCTTCCACGAATGGGGCTTCGACTACGTGCTGCTCGACTTCCTCGGCGACGTGGTCTGCGGCGGCTTCGGCCTGCCGATCGCCCGCGACATGTGCCAGAAGGTCATCGTCGTCGGCTCCAACGACCTGCAGTCGCTCTACGTCGCCAACAACGTCTGCTCGGCGGTGGAATACTTCCGCAAGCTCGGCGGCAACGTCGGGGTCGGCGGCCTCGTCATCAACAAGGACGACGGCACCGGCGAGGCCCAGGCCTTCGCGGCTGCCGTCGGCATCCCGATCCTGGCCTCGATCCCGGCCGACGACGACATCCGCAAGAAGAGCGCGAACTACGAGATCATCGGCCGGCCCGAGAGTCCCTGGGGCTCGCTGTTCGCCGACCTCGCGCAGAACGTCCACGACGCGGCGGCCAACCATCCGACGCCGCTCTCCCAGGACGGTCTGCTCGGCCTGTTCAAGGGCGAGGCCGTGGGCCGGGGCGTCACCCTGGTGCCCGCCACCTTCGAGGACATGTGCGGCACGGCCCAGGTCGTGAAGCCGTCCCTCGAAGTCGTCTACGACGAGGTCTGACGCGCATGGCCGTCACCCTCGACATCGCCGATCTGCGCGCCCGTAAGGAGCGCCCGGCCTCGACCCTGGCGGCCCCGGCCGTTCCGGCCGAGGTGGTGAACCTCGCCGCCGCCAAGGGCGACGGCCTCGGCTGCCATGCCGGCAAGGACGCGATGACGGCGGCCGCCAAAGCCGCCGGCATGAGCGAGACCCTCGACCAGTATGCCAGGGACTATCCGAAAGGTCCGCACGACCAGCCGCAGAGCATGTGTCCGGCCTTCGGCTCCCTGCGCGTCGGCCTGCGCATGCGCCGCACGGCGACGATCCTCTCGGGCTCGGCCTGCTGCGTCTACGGCCTGACCTTCACCTCGCATTTCTACGGGGCGAAGCGGAGCGTCGGCTACGTGCCGTTCAACTCCGAGACCCTGGTCACCGGCAAGCTGTTCGAGGACATCCGCGAAGCGGTGTTCGATGTCGCCAAACCCGCCGATTACGATGCCGTCGTGGTGATCAACCTGTGCGTGCCGACCGCCTCCGGCGTGCCCCTGCGGCTCCTGCCCAAGCAGATCGACGGGGTGCGCATCATCGGCATCGACGTGCCGGGCTTCGGGGTGCCGACCCATGCCGAGGCCAAGGACGTTCTGGCCGGCGCCATGCTGAAATTCGCCCGCACGGAGGTCGAGCAAGGGCCGGTGCAGGCGCCCCGCGCCGGCCGCTCCGAGCGGCCCACGGTGACGCTGCTCGGCGAGATGTTCCCCGCCGACCCCGTGGTGATCGGCGGCCTCCTCGAACCCCTCGGGCTCGCCGCCGGTCCCGTCGTGCCCACCCGCGAATGGCGCGAACTCTACGCGGCGCTCGACGGCGCGGCCGTGGCGGCGATCCACCCGTTCTACACCGCCTCGATCCGCGAGTTCGAGGCGGCGGGTCGGCCCATCGTCGGCTCGGCGCCCGTCGGCCACGACGGCACCGCCGACTGGCTCGACCGGATCGGCGAGGCCTGCGCCGTCCCCCGCACCCTCGTGGAAACCACGAAGAACCGGATGCTGCCGATGATCCGGGGGGCGCTGGCGGCGACGCCGATCAAGGGCCGCATCACCCTGTCGGGCTACGAAGGCTCGGAGCTGCTCGTCGGCCGCCTCCTCGTCGAGAGCGGCGCCGATCTGCGCTACGTCGGCACCGCCTGCCCGCGAACCCCCTATGCCGAGGCCGACCGGGACTGGCTCGAGGCCCGCGGCGTCACGGTCCGGTTCCGCGCCTCCCTGGAGGACGATCTCGCAGCCCTCCTCGAATTCCGGCCGGATCTCGCCATCGGCACCACCCCGGTGGTGCAGAAGGCGAAAGCCCTGGCGATCCCGGCGCTCTACTTCACCAATCTCATCTCGGCCCGCCCCCTCATGGGCGTCGCGGGCGCCGGGTCGCTGGCCAAGGTCATCAACGCGGCCATCGGCAACCGGCACCGCTTCGACACCATGCGGGACTTCTTCGCCGGGGTCGGCGAGGGCCACGCCGCCGGCATCTGGGAAGACGTCCCACAGCTGCGCAAGGCCGTGGCCAGCGCCCCCCGGGGCAAGCCCGCGCACGATCCGATCGGGGAGATGGCCTGATGCTCGTCCTCGATCACGACCGGGCCGGCGGCTACTGGGGCGCCGTCTACGTCTTCACCGCCATCAAGGGCCTTCAGGTGGTCATCGACGGCCCCGTCGGCTGCGAGAACCTGCCCGTCACCTCGGTGCTGCACTACACCGACGCCCTGCCGCCGCACGAATTGCCCATCGTGGTCACGGGCCTCGCGGAGGAAGAGCTCGGCCGCCACGGCACGGAAGCCGCGATGAAGCGGGCGCACGCGACCCTCGATCCGGGCCAGCCCAGCGTCGTCGTCACCGGCTCCATCGCCGAGATGATCGGCGGCGGCGTCACCCCGGAGGGCACCAACCTCCAGCGTTTCCTGCCGCGCACCATCGACGAGGACCAGTGGCAGGCCGCCGACCGGGCCATGGCCTGGCTCTGGCAGGAATACGGCGCGCGGAAATTCGCCAAGAAGGGCATCCCGGCCCGGCCGGCGCGCAAGGAAGGCGAGCGCCCCCGCGTCAACATCATCGGGCCGGCCTATGGCACCTTCAACATGCCCTCGGATCTCGCCGAGATCCGCCGCCTCATCGAGGGCATCGGCGCCGAGGTCAATCTCGCGTTTCCGCTGGGCTCGCATCTCGCCGACGTGCCCAAGCTCGTGAACGCCGACGCCAATATCTGCCTCTACCGCGAGTTCGGCCGGCTCCTCTGCGAGGCCCTGGAGCGGCCCTACCTGCAGGCGCCCATCGGTATTCACTCGACGACGAAGTTCCTGCGGTCGCTGGGCGAGATTCTGGGCCTCGACCCCGAGCCGTTCATCGAGCGCGAGAAGCACACCACCATCAAGCCCGTCTGGGACCTGTGGCGCTCCGTGACCCAGGACTTCTTCGGCACGGCGAGCTTCGGCATCGTGGCGTCCGAGACCTATGCGCGGGGCGTCCGGCACTTCCTCGAGGACGAGATGGGCCTGCCCTGCCATTTCGCGGAGTCCCGCAGGGCCGGCGCCAAGACCGACAACGCCGCCATCCGCGACCTCATCGCGAAGAATCCGCCGCTGGTGCTGTTCGGGTCGTTCAACGAGCGGATGTATGCGGCGGAAGCCGGGGCGCGGGCGATCTTCGTGCCCGCCTCGTTTCCCGGCGCCATCATCCGGCGCCACACCGGCACGCCCTTCATGGGGTTCTCGGGCGCGACCTACCTCGTCCAGGAGGTCTGCAACGCCCTGTTCGACATGCTCTTCCACATCCTGCCGCTCGCCCGCGACATGGATGCCGTCGAGGCGACGCCGGGGCGGTTCCACCGCGAATTGCCGTGGGACGAGGCGGCGCGTGCCCGGCTCGACGAACTCGTCGAGGCCCATCCGGTGCTGGTGCGCATCTCGGCGGCCAAGCGCCTGCGCGATGCCGCCGAGCGGGCGGCGCGCGGGGAGGGCGGCGCCCGCGTCTCCCCCGACCACGTCGAGCGCGCCCGCGCCGAGACGAGCTTGGGGGCCGCCGCATGAGCGCGCGCCCGGCTCCTTCGCATGTTTCCCTTTCCGGCTGGAGCGGCGCGGCGCCGCCCGGCCGATCGAGACCGAGCCCACGCATCCTCCGCCGGATGCGTCCCGCCGCGGAACGCCACGAGGAGATCCATCCCATGCAACGTTCTCTGAATTCGGTGTCGCGCCAGCATCAGGACGAGGTCCAGGCCCGGATCATCCTGGGGCTGACCTACCCGTTCTTCCTCGTCGCCGCCGTGGCGCAGCGGGTGTGGCCGGGCGCGCGCAGCGCGCTGCCGCAGCAGCGCCGCTCCGTCTTCGCCGAGGCGCGCGCCATGGCGGTCTCGGCCATCCCCTTCGTCTTCATGGGCTGACACGCAATTCGGTCGATCACTTCGGTCTTCATACTCGGAACGCGCCCCCTCTCCTGGAAGGAGAGGGTTGGGGTGAGGTGCAGGCCATCTCCGGAGGGGTCACACACCTCACCCTCACCCTCTCCTTCCAGGCGAGGGGACCCCGCGCCAGTTTCCGAACTGTGCGGCCGGAACTCGTCTCACGGGGCTCGGCGACGCTCACGGCGCACGGGCCCCCACCGACCTCCCGTCATGCGGCGGGAAGGACCGCCGAGGCCGCGCCGCGCGGCCTCAGCGACATCCGCCGCCCCCGGACATCCGGGCGCGGCCAGTCAAAGCGGAGGTTTGAACCGATGGCCAATGGCATTGTCGAGAAACCGAGCAGCCTGTCCGGGCTGACGGAACCGGAAGCCAAGGAGTTCCACGCGATCTTCTTGACGAGCTTCATCATCTTCACGGCGATCGCCGTGGTCGCCCACATCCTGGTGTGGCTGTGGCGCCCGTGGCTGCCCGGACCGAAGGGCTACGCTGCCCTCGAGACGGCGGCCCAGGGCGTCGTCTCCCTGCTCTCCTGAGAAGGACCCCCTCATCATGCACAAGGTCTGGCTTCTCTTCGATCCGCGCCGCACGCTGGTGGCGCTCTTCACCTTCCTGTTCATCCTGGCGCTGCTGATCCACTTCATCCTGCTCAGCACCGACCGCTTCAACTGGCTGGAAGGCCCCAAGGCGCCGCGCACCGCCAACGCGCAGACCCTGGTCCTGCCGACGATGCCCGCCTGACCGGCGCGGCACCGAACGGCAACGGACCGCACAACACGGATGATCGGCGGGCTGGCCACACACCACCCGTCGACCATCGCCGAGAATCGTGATGAGCCCTGGGAGGTCGCGATGGCGATGCTGAGTTTCGAGCGCAAATACCGCATCCGCGGCGGCACCCTGATGGGCGGCGACCTGTTCGATTTCTGGGTCGGGCCGTTCTACGTCGGCTTCTTCGGCGTCACGACGCTGTTCTTCTCGGTGCTGGGCACGGCCCTGATCCTCTACGGCGCGGCCCTCGGGCCGACCTGGAACATCTGGCAGATCAACATCGCCCCGCCCGACCTCAAATACGGGCTCGCCCTGGCGCCGCTCCAGGAGGGCGGCCTCTGGCAGATCATCACCTTCTGCGCGGTCGGCGCCTTCTCGTCCTGGGCCCTGCGCGAGGTCGAGATCTGCCGCAAGCTCGGCATCGGCTACCACGTGCCCTTCGCCTTCTCGGTGGCGATCCTGGCCTACGTCACCCTGGTGGTGGTGCGCCCGTTGCTGATGGGCGCCTGGGGCCACGGCTTCCCCTACGGCATCCTGTCCCACCTCGATTGGGTCTCGAACACCGGCTACCAGTACCTGCACTTCCACTACAACCCGGCGCACATGCTGGCGGTGTCGTTCTTCTTCACCACCACGCTGGCGCTCTCGCTCCACGGCTCGCTGATCCTGTCCTCCACCAATCCCGGCAAGGGCGAGGTGGTGAAGACGCCCGAGCACGAGGACACCTTCTTCCGCGACACCATCGGCTACTCGATCGGCACCCTCGGCATCCACCGCCTCGGCCTGTTCCTGGCCCTCTCGGCGGGCTTCTGGAGCGCGGTCTGCATCGTCATCAGCGGCCCGTTCTGGACCCGCGGCTGGCCGGAATGGTGGGGCTGGTGGCTCAACCTGCCGGTCTGGCGCTGAGGCCGGATCGACCGCGCGCGACACGCACCTCGGACGACGGCGACGTCGGACAACGACGACTTCGGACAACGACAACTTCGGACAACACGGATTTCGGGAAAGGGGGGCTCGTGACGTCATGGCCTATTACCAGAACATCTTCTCCGAAGTGCAGGTCCGGCCGATCAAGCCGGAACACGGAATCCCCGTCGACGTCGACAAGCGTTGGGGCACGCCGTTCAATTCCTACCTGTTCGGCCTCATCGGCAACGCGCAGGTCGGCCCGATCTACATCGGCTATCTCGGCGCGCTCTCCTTCGCCTGCGGGCTGATCGCCTTCGAGATCATCGGCCTCAACATGTGGGCGAGCGTGAACTGGGACCCGGTCCAGTTCGTGCGCCAGCTGCCCTGGCTCGCCCTGGAGCCGCCGCGCCCGCAATACGGCCTGCGCATCCTGCCGCCGCTGGCCGAGGGCGGCTGGTGGCTGATCGCCGGCTTCTTCCTCACCGCCTCGGTGCTGCTCTGGTGGCTGCGCCTGTTCCGGCGGGCCAAGGCTCTGGGCCTCGGCTACCACGTGCCCTGGGCCTTCGCCTCCGCGATCTGGCTGTTCCTGGTGCTGGGCTTCATCCGGCCGGTGCTGATGGGGTCCTGGAGCGAGGCGGTGCCCTTCGGCATCTTCCCGCACCTCGACTGGACCGCCGCCTTCTCGCTGCGCTACGGCAACCTGTTCTACAACCCGTTCCACATGCTCTCGATCGTCTTCCTGTACGGATCGACGCTGCTCTTCGCGATGCATGGGGGCACCATCCTGGCGGTCAGCCGCTTCGGCGGCGAGCGCGAGATCGACCAGATCGTCGATCGCGGCACCGCCACCGAGCGCGCCGCCCTGTTCTGGCGCTGGACCATGGGCTTCAACGCCACCATGGAATCGGTCCACCGCTGGGCCTGGTGGTTCGCGGTCCTGACCACGCTCACCGGCGGCATCGGCATCCTGCTCACCGGCACGGTGGTCGACAACTGGTACCTCTGGGCGGTCAAGCACGGCGTCGCCCCGTCCTACCCGCATGTCTATCCGCCGGTCGTCGACCCCTTGAGCGTCTCGCCGACCACCATTCCCGGGGGAGCGCCATGAAGACCTTCTTCACCATCCTCGGCGCCTCCGTGGCGTTCTTCCTCACGGTGGCGATGTTCGGCACCTCGGGCTGGGACCGGCCGCCGCTGGTGACGCAGCAGAACGGCTTTCGCGGCACCGCGATGGCGCAGATCCACACCCGCGACGGCGTGGCCGAGAAGAAGGACGCCAACCTGGCGCCCGCGCCCGCCGATCCGGCCGAGCCCGGCGAGGAGCTCGCCGGCACCACCTACGAGAACGTCCAGGTCCTCAAGAACGTCAGCGTCAACGAGTTCAACCGCCTGATGGCCTCGATGACTGAGTGGGTCAGCCCCGAGCAGGGCTGCACCTACTGCCACAACACCGAGAACATGGCCGACGACGGCCTCTACCAGAAGAAGGTCGCCCGCCGGATGCTGCAGATGACGCAGCATATCAACGCCGCGTGGAAGGAGAACCATGTCGGCGGCACCGGTGTCACCTGCTACACCTGCCATCGCGGCCAGCCGGTGCCGGCCAACATCTGGTTCACCGATCCCGG
Organism: Methylobacterium sp. J-068; assembly: GCF_022829445.1. Lineage (GTDB taxonomy): Bacteria > Pseudomonadota > Alphaproteobacteria > Rhizobiales > Beijerinckiaceae > Methylobacterium. Next base: position 65,417 of record NZ_JAKSXY010000063.1, read on the forward strand.
CCCGAACCGTCCCGGCGGCTTCATCGCCCGCAACAACGGGCAGAACATGGCCGCCCCCTCGGTCGGGCTCGCCTCGCTGCCCTACGACACGCTGACCGAGTACCTCGCCGACAAGTCCATCGACAACAACGCCATCCGGGTGAACGCCACCACGGCGCTGCCCACCACCAAGGGCAAGCCGATCCAGGACGCGGAGAAGACCTACGGCCTGATGATCCACATGTCGGAGGGGCTCGGGGTCAACTGCACCTTCTGCCACAACACCCGGGCGATCTCGAACTGGTCGCAGAGCACGCCGCAGCGGACCACCGCCTGGCACGGCATCCGGATGGTGCGGGACCTCAACGGCAACTACCTCGAGCCGCTGACCTCGACCTTCCCGCCGAACCGGCTCGGCGCGCTCGGCGACGCGCCCAAGGTGAACTGCACCACCTGCCACAACGGGCAGAGCAAGCCCCTGAACGGCGCGCACGTGGTCGAGGCCTACCCGGAACTGGCGACGTCGACGGAAGTCGTGAGCGCTGCCCCGCCGGCCACCGCCCCGCCGGAACCCGCGCCCGCGATGCCGGCGCCCGCGCCGCAATGACGACCGGGACGGCGTGACGAGGGCCGCCGGCACGGAGCCGGCGGTTCTTTCACGTCGGTCGCGATGCGACCGGCGCGATCCCCGAAGGCCAAGGCGACCGGCCGTGACTCCAACCACGGCCCGGCCATGGCCACGGACCCATTTCCGTCTTGATCCTCTGCCATGGTCGGCCGACCCGCTGAGAGATCGCGACACCCGATGGCCCCACCCGCCGAGAACATCATCGAGACGCCGACCAAGTTCGATGTCTATTCCCATGTCATCCGGGCACTGGTCCTGCGTGACATGCGGACCCGGTTCGGCGGCTCGCATTGGGGCTACGCGGTCGTCGTCCTGTGGCCGGTCGCCCATATCTTCCTCATCGTCGGGATCATGGCATTCCGCGGAATGCCGTCGCCGATGGGCGACAGCCCGCTCCTGTTCGTCGCCACGGGCTGCGTGCCGGCGCTGACCTTCCAGTACATCTCGCGCGAGGTCATGAAGGCGATCATGAATAATCGCCCGCTGATCTACTATCCGCAGGTCAAGATTTTCGATCTCATGATCGCACGACTCCTCGTGGAGATCGTCAAGGGCTTCACCGGCCTGGTGATCGTCCTGGCGATCCTCGCCTGCCTCGGTGTGGATCCCATCCCGGAGGAGCCGGCCGTGGCGATCGGCGGCTACTGCGCCGCGATCTTCATGGGCATCGGCATTGGCTCCATCAATATCGGTATCGTCTCGTTCTTTCCCGGATGGCAGCTCGGCTACATCCTGGTGACGATCAGCATGTACATAAGCAGTGGTATCTTCTTCCTGCCCCACATGCTGCCCGCCCAGATCTACGAGATCATGAAGTGGAACCCCATGGTGCAGATCGTGGAGTGGGTGCGCGTCGCCTACGAGCCCGCCCTCGGCGTCGAGGTGGATCATGCCTACGTTCTGCTCATCGCGGGCTCGACGCTCGCGATCGGACTCGTCATGGAGCGGACCGTGGTGCGCCACCTGACCTGATCCGAGGCGGGACGCTTGGTCCCGCGCGCCGTCCGGCGTCCCCAGCTCCGAGCCGCGCCTTCCGTGCGGCGCGGATCGCGTCACGACGGTTTTGCCTCGCTCAGGCGCCGCGCGGGCTCGGCTGCGACGGCGCTCTCGAACGATCCGGCGATGAGGCGGCGCGCTGGCGGGCCGCCCGGCCGAGGGCGAGGACCATCACGCTGCCGGCGGCGGTCAGGACGACGAGGGGGGTCAGGGCGAGGGGGAAACTGCCGGTCCGGTCCTTGATCACCCCGAGCATCCAGGTCGCCCCGCCGGTCCCGAGATGGGACAGAGTGTTGATCCCCGCGATGCCGGCGCCGGCGGTTCCGGCCGAGAGCCACTCGGTGGCCAGCGCCCAGAACGGGCCCTTGATGGCGTAATTGCCCACGAGCACCAGGCTCAGGAGGACGAGCGTCACCGTCAGGGAGGTCGTGAGCGTCGTGGCGAGCAGGCAGGTCGCGGTCAGGGCCAGCGGCAGGGCGGTGCTCCAGACCCGCTCGCCCGAACGGTCGGCGCGCAGGCCCCACACGATCATGAAGACCGAGGCGATGCCGAACGGGATCATGTTGAGGAAGCCCGTCTCGACGTTCGACAGGCCGAACGACTTCAGGATCTGCGGCATCCAGAGCGACAGCGCGTTGCTCGTGGCCGAACTGCCGGAATAGATCAGCGCCAGCGCCCAGACGTACTTGTTGGAGAGGACCTGCCACAGGGGCAGGTGGTCGGCGACCGGGCTCGCCGCGCCGCGATCGGCGGCGATCCGGTCCGAGAGCCAGGCGCGTTCGGCCGGCGCGAGCCAGGCCGCGTCGGCCGGGCGGCTCGGCAGCAGGACGAGGGCCGCGAGCCCGAGCAGCACGGCGGGGATCGCCTCCATGATGAACAGCCACTGCCAGCCGCGCAGGGTCGCCAGCCCGTCCATCTGCAGCAGGGCGGCCGAGAGCGGCGAACCGAGGAAGCTCGAGAGCGGAATCGCGACCATGAAGGTGGCGACGATCCGGGCCCGGTAGGCCTTGGGGAACCAGTAGGTCAGGTAGAGGATCACCCCCGGGAAGAACCCGGCCTCGGCGGCGCCGAGGAGGAAGCGCCCGAGATAGAACGTGTAGGGCCCGGTCACGAAGGCCATGGCGGCGCCGACGAGCCCCCAGGTGATCATGATGCGGGCGATCCAGACCCGCGCGCCGAAGCGCTCCATGGCGAGGTTGCTCGGCACCTCGAACAGCACGTAGGCGACGAAGAACAGGCCGCCGCCGATGCCGAACATGGCCTGGCTCAGGCCCACGTCCTTGTTCATCGTCAGGGCGGCGAATCCGGCATTGACCCGGTCGATATAGGCGATGAAGTAGCAGAGGATCAGGAACGGCACGAGCCGGAGCCCGACCTTGCGCATGACGACGGCTTCGGACACCGCATCGTCCGCCGGAGCGTGGAGGGCACTCATGGATCGTTTCTCCCGAAGATCGACGTCGTGGGGCCGCCCGGACATGCACAGCCGCCCGCCAGGATACGATGCCAGACCGCATGGCCCAACCCGATTGCGCGCGATGCGGAATGCGTGGACCCGCCTCGTCCGGGCTTGCTTTTCGGGCCCGGCCCGCTCACGGGCTCGACGGACGGTGAGCGGCCTGCTGGCGCTCGCCCTGCTGGTTTCGCTTTCCGGGGAGGTTGCCGTGGCCCTCGACCTGACACCCGCGCTCCGCGCCGAGATCGCCCCGACGGGCACGCTGCGGGCCGCGATCAATTACGGCAATCCGGTGCTGGCCCAGAGGGGCGCCGACGGCGCGCCGGCCGGCGTCTCGGCCGACCTCGCCCGCGAACTGGGCCGGCGCCTCGGCGTCCCGGTCGCGTTCGAGACCTTCGACACGGCCGGCCACGTGGTGGCCGCCCTCGGCGGCCCCCGGACCTGGGACGTGGCCTTCCTGGCGGTGGACCCGGAACGCGGCCGGACCATCGCGTTCAGTCCGCCCTACGTCATCATCGAGGGCGCCTATCTGGTCCGCACGGACTCCGCCCTGACCGCGAACGACGAGGTCGACCGCGCCGGAATCCGCATCGCCGTCGGGCGCAACACCGCCTACGACCTCTTTCTCGGGCGCCACCTCCAGGCGGCCGAACGGATCTACGCACCGACCTCCGCCGATGCCCTGACGCTGTTCCTCGACGCGAAGCCGGACGTGCTGGCCTCCGTGCGCCAGCCCCTGGAAAGCTACGTCAAGACCCATCCGGGCCTGCGCATACTGCCCGGCCGCTTCATGGTGATCGAGCAGACCGTCGCCACGCCGAAGGAGCGCGCGGGATCGGCCGCCTACATGCGCGCCTTCATCGAGACGATGAAGGCCTCGGGCTTCGTCGCCGAAGCGCTGGCGGCGAGCGGCCAGCACGACGCCGTGGTGGCTCCCGCGGCACCCTGAATACGGCGTTGCGATCGTCACATCACCGTCCCCGGTCAGGCACGGCCACTGCCGCATCGTACAGATCGCGACCTGCCTCAACCCCATCAGCGCATTTTCGCGCCAGCACGCTTTCGCAGCGATCATTCGAGCGGCGCGGTAAGCCGAAAGGCGGAAGACATCCGGCTGATATCCACTGCTTGAGGATTCCTCCTCCGTCCTCTCATCCCAAACCAAATCGCCATTAAATCCAAATCAAAGCATTCTACTCGAAAAATAAAACAATATAACTAATATTTGAAAAAATAATTACTGACACTTACCGCAACTGCAGAACGGATATTAATTAGATTTAATTACGAGTTCGGCCAATGTCTTAACGCTAACATCGTCCGATCGAAGGTTAGACCGAATTTTTTGCGCTAGAATTTCGGCATAACGTGAGTTTACGTAATCGCGTGCATCCTTGACCTTTGAAGAAGCAAGAATTTGGTTACGAAAGTGGTACATTCCAGGCAGAAGATGTGAAATGCTTTTATCAATCTCTCCAAACTCCTGACCTGCGAAATGAGCAGCAAAACTCGGCGGGACATTTCCGTGTTCTACAATCGATTCCCCACCGCCAGCATACGTGCGACGCGCGAGAAATTCCTCCGCCGATTTGTACCAATAATGATTGATCCAAGCATTTTCACTGATCGGTTCTTTTCGCGTTGCTCGCTTGACGATAGAAGGCGCAGAAACATTTCCATCATTAAAATCGTCTACTTCTTGCCCAGTCGCATCTAAGCATTGCATTGTAAACACTTGGCTGAACCAGGGAAAATGGCAATGAGAATGAGAAGTCCACCGAGGCTGCGTAAAACATTTCGTGAGCGTCGGCTCTCTGGCCTGACGATCTACAAATCTCTCAGGTACTGGCAGATCGACCCACCGCGCCTGACGTGACGAGCCAATAACTTGCCACGTCATCATAATGGTATTTGCGCCAAGGCTCATTTCCCAATCAAGAAATGAACTTACATTTTCAAATTTTTTACTGTCTACAATAATGTATTCATCGAGATCTATTAGAAGCGCCCACTCATAATCAAGTATGTCCGGCAGGAGGCCAAAGGCGTGACCATAAGCCTTATATTGGGGCGAAACTGCACCTTGCACCGCATTTCGCATCCAGACGATTGCTTCGACGGCATCCAATGCTTCAAGGAGACGATCCGACCCATCATCATTATTATTGCTATAAACAAATATCGTATCAACCCCCAACGATTTATGATACGCTATCCAATCAACAAGGTAGACGCCCTCATTTCTTACGGTTGTTACAATACACCATTTCCGGCTCGGCTCAATCAAGCTTCGCTTGACACGCGAAATCGCATGCCCGACAGATATCAGCTGCCCCTCCGATCCAGCTTGACTCAAAAAGTCGTACTCCGGTGGCATAAGCCAATCGCGTTCGGCCAGACCAGATCGGCTACGGCTGCCCGCTTCCCAGGCTTTGAGAGCGTTCTCGCTTGCGCCAAGCCAAGGGTCGTCCACGCCAAGAAGATCGCCCCATCCCCGGAAACGATCATCGAGCTCGATTTTAGATATAAATTGCGGTATTTGATTCCTACTGAGACAATTTACACTTAACTCAACCACATCTCGCAAATTAGAATTTATATTAGTATTATCTTTTGTCCAAAACGAAAAGCAATTGAGCCGATCGTAGCAACCTGATGGGATATGGGATTTCGGGACTGAGACAAGTTCGAAAGTTTCCCATCCGAAGATTTCGGTGCGATTTACAACCAATTGCCCATCTGGGTCGGCCATAAAATATTTTTCGACCAATTTGTCGAGCAGGCCAACACCGTTCGATACGCCCGTCACGCATCGAGCCGCTACGAGAGCCGCGTTACGGAAAGTGTATCCCAGATTTAGATGGAAACTACCGCCATCGGCTGCAACAAAGACATAATCGCCAGTTGGGATCTGGACTCCAAACAGCGTAACCAGCTGAGAAACATCAGCATGTCGCAGAACACGGCTCACTGGGTCGATGCCGACCATTGTGCCATGAGAAGTTCTCAGCATAAGCAATGAATTATCGCCACGAATATTTATATATGACAGCATGCCCATCCAAAAGTTCAAGAACTCAAAAAATCGGAACCGCAAATCTTTTATTCCACACCTGATGAGACAGGCCCAGTCTTAAGCTTATCCAATGTAGATCCGTCAAGAAAGCTCTTTTGGCGATCCCAGATCTTGCTGTGCGTCTTCACATGCCAACGACAATCAACTTTGCATGCGGGAAATGCTCCGTAGCCGATTGGTCCACTATCAACATGAATTTTGTAATCCCAATACTCCTATCCCGTGCAATGAGCAAACGGGAGTCGCGTCCAGTGGCCATGAATCGTGCCGTTCACCGGCTTGAACCGAAGTATGCGCCACCTTTCATAGGTAAGATTGCGCGCCTAGATGCCTCAGTGGTTGATTCACACCGTGCAACGTTTCGGCGTCTCGCCCCCCATCTGCGGCCGAGGCAGTGACAGGTCAGATAGGCCTCGAAGTTGGACGGTAAAGCCTGCGGCGCGCACGGCTTGCATTGCCCCAATCTGGGCATAAAGCCTCCAGCACATGTGCTACGTCGAGTGGAGCAGAGGCGGTTATGGCGTGCCGAACGGGATGGCATATCGAGAGCATCACGCATTTTGAGAGAATGCCTGCGGCGCGCGGGGTATAGGCGCGGATTCGATTCGCCCCGAAACCAGTGCCGACTCTCGTGCGTCCCAGAAACACGGTCTGTTCCGCCATGGCCGCGATGTCCGCAGCGGAATACCATTGTTACATAAAGAAAACTTGGCTGGGGCGCCAGGATTCGAACCTGGGAATGGCGGTACCAAAAACCGCTGCCTTACCACTTGGCGACGCCCCAAAGCGCTGGCGTGGCGTTGTCTAGACGCAGTCTCGGGCGCTGGCAACGGGGGGTGGGAGCGCTTTATGCTCCCGCCCGCGCAACGGAGGGACGGGCATGGCGGGTCGGGTCGCGATCGTGACGGGGGCGGGCTCGGGGATCGGGCGCGTGGTGGCGCTCGGGCTGGCGCGGGCGGGCTATAATCTCGCCCTGGCCGGGCGGCGGGTCGCGCCGCTGGAGGCGGTCGCGTCCGAGGCGCGGGGCTGCGGCGTCGCGGCGGAAGCCATCGCCACCGACGTGGCCGAGGCGGCCTCCGTGGCGGACCTGTTCGCGCGGGTGGCGGCGCGCTTCGGGCGGCTCGACCTCCTGTTCAACAATGCCGGCGTGTTCACGCCGGGCGCGGCGATCGACGCCGTCACCCTCGACGACTGGCGCCGCTCGGTGGACGTGAACCTCACCGGCGCGTTCCTGTGCACGCAAGGCGCCTTCCGGATGATGAAGGCCCAGGTCCCGCGCGGGGGCCGCATCATCAACAACGGCTCCATCGCCGCCCAGGCGCCGCGCCCGCATTCGGCGCCCTACGCGGCCACCAAGCACGCCATCACGGGGCTGACCAAGGCGACCTCCCTCGACGGGCGCCCCCACGACATCGCCTGCGGGCAGATCGATATCGGCAATGCCGAGACGGAGATGACGGCGGGCATCGCCGCCGGCGCCCGGCAGGCCGACGGCAGCGTCCGGCCCGAGCCCGTGATGGAGGCGCGCCACGTGGCCGACGCGGTGGTCTACATGGCCGGGCTGCCGCTCTCGGCCAACGTGCAGTTCATGACCGTGGTCGCGACCACCATGCCCTATCTCGGGCGCGGCTGAGTTTTGCGCATCGCGTCCGAAACGCCTACAGAACAGCACCGCGCCGCCCCTTCGCGCCCGCCCGTCGTCGAATCCCCGCCGCGAACGCCGTCCGCCGCGCGGGGACCTGGAACGCCTTGCCCGCCATGCTGATGCAAACTGAGATGAAATCCGCCGACGCGAAAGCCGATCCGGTCGCCCGTCGCCGCACCTTCGCGATCATCTCGCACCCGGATGCGGGCAAGACCACGCTCACCGAGAAGCTGCTGCTGTTCGGCGGCGCCATCCAGCTCGCCGGCGAGGTCAAGGCCAAGCGCAACCGCGTCTCGACGCGCTCGGACTGGATGGGCATCGAGAAGGAGCGCGGCATCTCCGTCGTCACCTCGGTGATGACGTTCGAGTACGGCGACTGCGTCTTCAACCTCCTCGACACCCCGGGCCACGAGGACTTCTCGGAGGACACCTACCGCACGCTCACGGCCGTCGATTCGGCCGTGATGGTGATCGACGCGGCGAAAGGCATCGAGGCGCGCACGCGCAAGCTGTTCGAGGTCTGTCGGCTCCGCGACATTCCCATCGTCACCTTCGTGAACAAGCTCGACCGCGAGGCCCGCGACCCGTTCGAGCTCCTCGACGAGATCGAGAAGGTGCTGGCGCTGGACGTGGCGCCCGTGACCTGGCCCATCGGCCGGGGCCGGAACTTCGCCGGCACCTACGACCTCGGCAACGGCCGGGTCCGCCGCCTCGACGCGGCGGACGATGCCGGCACCGTGCCGGTGACGGGGATCGACGATCCCTTGTTCGACACCCTGCTGACGGAGAACGGCGAGGCCGCGACCTGGCGCGAGGAGGCGGAACTCGCCGAGACCGGCCTGAAGCGCTTCGACCTCGAGGCCTTCCGCGAGGGCCACCTCACGCCGGTGTTCTTCGGCAGCGCCTTACGCAATTTCGGGGTGCGCGACCTCATCGACGGGCTCGCCCGCTTCGCGCCCCCGCCGCGCGGCCAGGACGCCGACAAGCGCCTCGTGGAGCCGACGGAACCGAAGATGACCGGCTTCGTCTTCAAGATCCAGGCGAACATGGACCCGAACCACCGCGACCGCATCGCCTTCATGCGCGTCTGCTCGGGGCGGCTGAACCGGGGCATGAAGGCCAAGCTCGTGCGCACCGGCAAGCCGATGTCGCTCTCGGCCCCGCAATTCTTCTTCGCGCAGGACCGCGCCATCGCGGACGAGGCCTTCGCGGGCGATGTCGTCGGCATCCCGAACCACGGCACCCTGCGCATCGGCGACACCCTGACGGAGGGCGAGGAGATCGTGTTTCGCGGGGTGCCGAGCTTCGCCCCCGAGATCCTGCGCCGGATCAAGCTCACCGACGCGATGAAGGCCAAGAAACTGCGCGAAGCCCTCCAGCAGATGGGCGAGGAGGGCGTGGTGCAGGTGTTTCGCCCGCATGACGGCTCCCAGGCCATCGTGGGCGTCGTCGGCGCCCTGCAGCTCGACGTCCTGAAGGAGCGCCTCCAGGCCGAGTACGGCCTGCCGATCGACTACGAGCCGACCCGCTTCTCGATCTGCCGCTGGATCACGGCCGACAAGGAGACCGACCTCGACAAGTTCATCGGCAGCCACGGCTCGGCCCTGGCGAGCGACCTCGACGGGGCTCCGGTCTTCATGGCCACCACCGCCTTCTCGCTACGCTACGAGGAGGAGCGCGCGCCGGAGGTGCGCTTCAGCGACATCAAGGATTACCAGAAGCGCGCCGCCTGAAGGCGGCGCGCGCGGTCGGGCCCAAGAGCGCGACCCGGGCCAAGTCTACGCGCCGAAAAGCCAAGCTGACTGAAATATTCGGTTCCGGTCTCGAGACATCGGGACAGGTCCGCGAAAAGGGTTTAGTGTCGGACGCATCCGCTCTCGGCGCCTGCACGCGCGAGCATGCGTTGCAAGTTTGGGCGTCCACGTCGTGAGCTTCATCCCCGGACGAGGGTTTGAGCGATGACGACACTTCATGCCGATCAGTTCCACCACGCGGATCACCACCGGCACGGCATGGCCCGGCCGGTCGTGAACGCGATCGATGCGCGCGACCTGTCCTTCGCGCTGCGGCGCGGGTGGGACGACTTCCAGGCGATGCCGACCCACGCGCTGTTCATCGGGCTGATCTATCCGCTGATCGGCCTCGTGCTGGCGACGGTCGCGTTCGGCACGGCGGTGCTGCCGCTGGTCTTCCCCCTGGCGGCGGGGTTCGCCCTCATCGGCCCCTTCGCGGCGGTCGGCCTCTACGAACTCAGCCGGCGCCGCGAGCGGGGCCTTCCGGCCGATTGGGCGGCGGCCTTTTCCAGCCTGAACCGCACGGCGGCGGGCGCGCTCGCGGGCATCGGCCTTCTCCTGACCCTGATCTTCGCCTGCTGGCTGGTGGCCGCGCAGGGGATCTACTGGGGGCTCTACGGCGACGCCGCCCCGGATTCCCTCCTCGGCTTCGCCCGCGACGTGCTCACCACCCCGCGCGGCTGGGCCCTGATCGCGATCGGCAACCTCGTGGGATTCGCCTTCTCCCTCGCGGTGCTGGCGATCAGCGTGGTCTCGGTGCCGATGCTGGTGGACCGGCGGATCGACACGCTCACGGCGATCGAGACGTCGTTGGCGGCGTTCCGGCGTAACCCGCTCACCCTGACGGCCTGGGGCTTCGTGGTGGCCGGATTGCTGGTCCTCGGATCGCTGCCGCTCTTCGTCGGCCTCGCGGTGGTGATGCCGATCCTCGGACACGCGACCTGGCACCTCTACAGGCGGATCGTCCCCGCCTGAGGGCCCGCCCGCGGGCATCCTCGCAGCGTCACGGCCTGCGGCGCGGACGGCACGCGGGACGATCAGTAGATCGTCTCCAGCATGTTGTCGGCCTCTTCCATCTGTAGCAGGTCGGACGTGGATCCATACGCTTTCGCGACCGGGTCGAATTTCAGGACCTTGCGGGAGAACCAGGCCAGATCACTGTCCGTCCTCGCGCAACCGCTGTTCCTGACGACCCGCGTGCCTCGGAAAACGGCCAGCCCCGCCGAGCGCCGGCAATCGCCGCCGATACATTCGGTCAGCAGGATGCGAAGCGGGCCCTGATCGAACCAGACCTGCTTGACCAGGGCGCCGGGACTCGCCGGAGCGACGTTCGCCTTGAAGCGATGGCCGTTGGCCTGGTCGGCCACGTAGAGGGTCCGAATCATTTTTGGATTGCCCTCGCGATAGGATAGCTGGCGGATCGAATCCCGATCAGATCGGGCACAGAGGGATACGACGTCCGAACCCAGCGCGCAGGAGAACACCACCTCTTCGTCGGCCTGGCAGAGCGAGGCCGGGGGTTGCGTGGTCTCGGCAAGACCGTTCTTTGTAAGACCGTTCATGGCAAGGCCATCTCGGGCAAGGCCATCCTGGGCGAAGCAGCACGGCAAGACCGCGATCAGGAGCCAGGCTTTAGCTGAAAGCGCTATAGGCCCGCTGAAAATGCTCGCAGCGCTTGCCGTAGCTGTCCGTACCGGCATTGATGACCTTCGTGATCCGATCGACGTCGGCATCGGCATGCCCTCTATCGGCGAGTCGATGAAGCTTATGAATTTTCCAGTAGCAGATCGCAGAGCGGAGGCTGTAGGGAAATTCGGCCAGCAATTCGGGATTCGACACGAAACTCAAGCGACGGATCGACTTTTTCTCCAGATACAATTCCCCGTACTTCTTGGTTAGAGCGGCATAATTTGTGCGCCCGGTGATCTGTATCAAACCGCGCCCGCGGAATTTCCACCCATCCCCACTGTCTATGCCGCCATTACCATTCCTGTCGGCATAGACCTTGTTGGCGATCGTCTCTTCATCGGCTTTGCGCGTGATTTTTTTGGTTTTTTCATCCTTGGCATAGCCATCTTCTTTGGCTTCGTCCTTATGACGCTTGTAATAGCCGAATTTGACGGGCAACACCGCCGGATTGTAATTCAGATTTTCGACGGTCTTCGAGAGGTCGGCGCCGCTTTCCTCTCTCAGTTGCGCGAAGAAATGCGCTTGACGCAACGGACTATCGAGACCGTACAGCTTGAGATCCCGGTTCAGCTCGAGGGCGACGGACGACAGGTAATCCGGATCGGCATTTGGAAACACGATCCTCAACTTGCCGGCGTCCAGGTTCGTATGGGCGGGCAACTTGATGTGTTTCAGGCCGGACACATTGATGGAGGTCGTGAACGCGCTCCGGCTGTCCCTCACCTTGGCAAGGTACCGGACGATCTCCTGATCCGACAGCAGAGCGACGCGCATGGTGTCGGAGAGGGCGAGACGAAGGGCGTGCATCGCGTCGCCGCTGCCGGGCGCGCTCCTGAGGGTCTGCTCCGTCGCGGCCACGTTCCGCAACCGATTCCGGGGCGACGCTCTTGACGGGGTCGACATGCAGCGGCCTCTTCACCCGAGGATTGGCTCTCGGCACGGGCGCCCCCGCCCGCCGACACGTCGCGAGCGGGTGACGGCCGGCGACATCGCGTCGGGGAAAGTCCCCCGGACGGCCCTGCGCGACATGCGATCATAAGAACAAAGCGCCGGCCGCGCCAGTTGTCGCGTGACATCGACAGCATTCGAACGGCGAGCCGCGCTGGGGTAGCGGCTCGCACGCGGGCGGAGCCGGAGAATGCGGCCGGGCGCGTCGGGCGGCCGCGTACGTCACCTCCCGTCGTATCGGGACCCGGAACCCGTCCCGCTCAGAACGCGACCGATCAGAATTTGCCCAGCATCGGGAAGTCGATGCTCAGCGCCGATTCCGCGGCGAGCGGCGCCTCGCGGCGGCGCGGCTTGCGGTTGATCACCTGCTTCAGCTTGGTCTTCAGCACCGACATGTCGAAGGGCTTGAGGATGAAGGCGTCGGCCCCCGCCTGGTGCGCCAGGTTGATGTCCTCGAAATCGAACGACGCCTCGGTGAGCAGGAAGGGGGTGTTCATCAGGGCGTCGTCGGCGCGGATCTCGCGCAGGAACGAGAGCCCGTCCATCGGCTCCATGTCGAGGTCGGAGATCACCAGGGCATAGCGGCGCTCGCGCATCCGCTCGAGGGCCGTGACGGCATCGGTCACGCCCTCGACGTCCGGGAAGCCGAGCCGGTTCATCAACAGGATGACCAGCTTCAGGAGCTTCTCCTGGTCGTCGACGATGAGGATCGCGGGCGTCTCGCTCATGAAATTTCACGGGTTTGAGTGCGGGGCGACGAAGTCGCGCCGGGCAGGATCTCGCTCAGACGAACAGGTGGTCGATCCCCTGCTTCGTCATGGATTCGGCCTGGAGGTTCACGGCGAGTCCGTGGATCGCCGCGCCCTTGGGCGTGCCGCGCTGGAACATCGGCAACAGGTTCGCCTTCTGGAACAGCCCGTCGTTGACCGGGCCGCGAACACCCGTGGTGAACGAGTTCACGAACTCGCGCTTGAGGATCTCCCGCCACTCGACGATCTGCACGTCTCGGTGGCGCGGGTCGTTGCTGATCCGGCCGAAGGTGTCGCTCACCGAGGCGCGTTCGCCCTCGATGATCTGGGCGGCGAAATTCTGGTCGATGATCAGGAAGCTGGTGATCACCGAGAACTCGTTCTTCTTCTGCGCCTGCCGCGTGATCTCGCCGATCTGCCGCGTGCGCGAGGGTGCGTCCGCCGCGAGGTTCAGGCGCGAGAAGTAGATCAGGTGGATGAGGGTCGAGCGTTTGGCTCTCATGATCGCGATACACCGCCTTTGATCGCGCCACGTTAGACAGATCGGCGATAACGCGACGTAAACGACCGTTGCGGGACCGGACTGCCCGGCAAAAGCTGCCGCCTGACCGGCCCGGCGGCCGTTCCTGCCGGGCGCCTCCTTGGCAAGATCTTGTATTTTCAATGACTTAGCGCTGGCACATCGCTTGCTGATCGAGACCGAGGCCGGCGCGGATGTGCACCGGCCCCACCACCGTCTCGCTTGGGGTTCCCGGCCATGGATGTCTTCACCGCGTTGCAGACGGCCGTCTCCGGCCTGAAGGCGCAATCGTTTTCGCTCGAGAACATCTCGGGCAACATCGCGAATTCCCAGACGACCGGGTTCAAGCGGGTCGACACCAACTTCGTCGATCTCATCGCCGAGCAGGAGACGCCGAGCCGGCAGGTGGCCGGCACGGTCGCGGCCAATTCGCGCCAGACCACGACGGTGCAGGGCAGCCTGAACGCCACCAACATCGGCACCAACATGGCGCTGAACGGCGACGGCTTCTTCGTGGTGCAGAGCAAGACCGGCGACACCAACGGCCAGACCACCTTCTCGACCGGCGATTCCTACACGCGGCGCGGGGACTTCGCCCTGGACAAGGACGGGTACCTCGTCAACGGCGCCGGCTCCTACCTCAAGGGCACCAGCCTCGACCCGATCACCGGCCAGGCGACCGGCGAGGGGCCGATCAAGATTTCGAACTCGATCCTGCCGGCGCGTCCGACCTCGACCATCACCTACTCGGCCAACCTTCCGAAGACGCCCGCGACCACGAACGCCAGCGCGAGCGTGGCCGGCTCGGAACTCCTCGGCACCCTGGCCTCGGGCGCGAACCCCGCGATCCTGTCCGGCACCGGGACCGCCACGGTCTCGGCGGCCGATGCCGCGAGCTTCGTCAACGGCAGCATCGCGGGCCCGTCCCTCACCGCCTACAGCGCCAGCGGCGGCCCCGTGAGCATCCAGACCCGCTGGGCCAAGGTCCAGAACGCCGACGCCACCGCGACACCGGCCACCAGCGACGTCTGGAACCTGTTCTACGCCGACAAGAGCGCGGTCACGAGCACCGCGACCTCCTGGACGAATGCCGGCACGGCCTTCCAGTTCAACGGCAGCGGCCAGCTGACCTCGCCCACCGCCACGGCGGTGACCATCCCGGCGCTGACCGTCGACGGCGTCAACCTCGGCAACATCCAGCTCAACTACGGCAGCGGCGGCCTGACCGCCTACACCTCCTCGGGCGGCACCGTGACCACCAACACGCTGACGCAGGACGGCTACACCTCGGGCACGCTGAACAACCTCAGCATCACCACGGACGGCAAGGTCTCGGGCACCTACAGCAACGGCAACACCCTGTCGCTCGCCAACGTCAAGGTCGTCCAGTTCAACAACTCGGACGGCCTGAAGGCGAATTCCAACGGCACCTACGCGCAGACCCTCGAATCCGGCACCCCGCTGGTCGGGCTGAACGGCACCACGGTGGTGGGCGGCAACGTCGAGCAGTCGAACACCGACATCGCGAGCGAATTCTCGAAGATGATCGTCACGCAGCAGGCCTATTCCGCCAACACGAAGGTCATCTCGACGTCGCAGGACATGATGTCGGCGCTGATCAACATCATTCGCTGACGCCGCGGGAGACCGGCCGGAATCTGAGATCAGGGGAGGGGGGCCGTGAGCTTCAACGCCGTCAACACCGCCACCGCCGGCCTGAAGGTCACGCAGGCCGCGATCGGCGTCGTCTCGCAGAACATCGCGAATGTCGGCACGGTCGGCTACACGAAGCGCACCCTGACCTCGGTGGCGCAGGGCGTCGGCAATTCCAGCGTCTCGCTCGGCACGATCGGCCGGGCGCTGGACGCCGCCTCCCTGAAGCAGCTGCGGATGGAGACGTCGGGCTCGGCCTATACGGGCTCCGTCTCGGCGGTCCGGACGCAGCTCGACCAGCTCTACGGCACGCCCGGAAGCGCGACGGCCCTCGACGGGGTGCTGAACGACTTCGCGCTCTCGCTTCAGACGCTCACGAGCGACCCGACCTCGACCTCCGCCCGCTCGACCGTGCTCACGAAGGCCGCGAACCTCGCCTCCAGCATCGGCACCATCGCCCAGGGCGTGCAGGACCTGCGCACCGCCACCGAGAGCCAGCTCGGCAGCGACACCGCCAAGGCGAACGATTACCTCACATCGATCGCCACCCTGAACACCCAGATCTCCAGCACCACCGACGAGAGCGCGCGCGCGGACCTGCTCGACCGGCGCGACCAGGCCATCACCGGCCTGTCGGCCTATCTCGACGTGCAGACCGTGGACCAGCACGACGGGACGGTCTCGGTCATCACCACCTCCGGCCTGACGCTGGTCGATCGCGGCGCCGCCGCCGCCTTGAGCTTCGACGGACGGGGCACCCTGTCGCCCGACGCGGCCTATTCGCAGGACCCGACGCAGCGGGGCGTCGGCACCATCACGGCGACCACGCCGGGCGGGGCGCGCATCGACCTGATCGCCGCCAAGGCGATCCGCTCGGGCTCGCTCGCGGCCGGCATCGAGTTGCGCGACACGACCCTGCCGCAGGCCCAGCGCCAACTCGACGAACTCGCGGCCGGGCTCTCGCGCGCGCTGTCGGACCGCTCGGCGACCGGCACCGCCGTGACCGCCGGCAGCGCCAGCGGCTTCGACATCGACCTGAACGGTCTCCAGGCCGGCAACGCCGTCACGATCGGCCTGCGCGACGCCGCCGGCATCCAGCGCAACCTCGTGCTGATCCCCTACACCTCCGACCCCGCGCCGAGCGTGAACCCGGCCGACACCAGCGACCCGACGGCGACGATCGTCCCGATCAAGCTGACGGGCACGAATGCCGGCCTGCGCGACGCGATCCAGAACGCGCTCGGCGGCACCTTCAGCGTCACCAGCCAGCCCAGCGCCGGCACCGGCGGCCTGCGCGTCACCACCGACGGGAGCGCCGGCGCCCCGACCCTGCTCGGCATCAGCGCCAGCGTGACGCAGCCGACCAGCACCACCGATTTCCAGAGCGGCCAGCCGCAGCTGGCCCTCTTCGTCGACACGAAGGCCAAGGACACGACGGGCAACGGGACGCTCTACACCGGCTCGTTCGACAAGGGCTCTCAGCTCACCGGCTTCGCCCAGCGCATCGGCGTCAACCAGGCCCTGGTCGGCAACACCGCCAACCTCGTCGGGACCTCGGCGACCACCCTCGCCTCCGACAGCACGCGGCCGCAATACCTCTACACGGCGCTCACCGGCACCAGCCGGACCTTCGCGGCCGCGAGCGGGATCGGCGGCATCGACGCGCCCTACAGCGCCAGCGTCCAGTCCTTCGCGCAGCGCATCATCGACGCGCAGGGCGCCGCCACCGCCACCGCCCAGAGCCTCGACGAGGGCCAGGGCATCGCGCTGGCGACGGCCCAGTCCCGCGTCGCCTCGACCTCCGGCGTCAGCATCGACGAGGAGATGTCGAAGCTCGTCCAGCTTCAGACCGCCTACAGCGCCAACGCGCGGGTCCTCACGGCCGCACGTGACCTCCTCGACACCCTGCTGCGGATCTAAAGGCCAGCCCGCCATGCGCCGAACCCGTCCGCGCCTTCCCATCCCGCCGAGGTTTCCTTCTCCGACGAGGACCCGATGAGCATCGCGCCCTTCAACGCCAGCACCTATGTGGGCGACCGCAACACGGCCAGCCTCCTCGGGCTGAAGAGCCGCCTCGACACGCTGACGACCCAGCTCGCCAGCGGCAAGACCGCCAGCACCTATGGCGGCCTCGGCGCGGGGCGCACCACCAGCCTCAGCGCGCACGCCGCGCTCAGCGCCCTCGACGGCTACGATGCCGCGATCACCGGCGCCACCACCCGCGTCGCCCTGGCCAATGCCAGCGTGACGCAGGTCAACACCCTCGGCTCCGGGCTGCAGCGCTCGCTCGCCGCCAGCAACACCTCGACCTCCGCCAACACGACCAAGATCGCGCGCGACAGCCTGGATGCCGCGATCGACGCCCTGAACGTCGATGCGGGCGGGCAGTACATCTTCGGCGGCCGCGCCACCGAATCGCCCCCGGTCGTCCCGGTGGACACGATCCTCAACGGGGACCCGGCCGCGGGGCTCGACGGCCTGAAGACCCTGATCGCCGAGCAGAAGACCGCCGATCTCGGCCCGAACGGCAACGGCCGCGTCGCCGCGAGCGTCAGCGGCACGACCGTGACCCTCGCCGAGGAAGGCACGGGCACGGCCGGCACCGAGGCCCGCGCGAATTTCGGCTTCCGGCTCATCACGGCCACGAGTTCGAACCCGGCCGGCATCAGCGCCAGCGCCACCACGGACGCCAGCGCGCCGGCCGTCACCTTCACCCTGGCCAAAGCCCCCGCCGAGGGCGACCGCATCCGCGTCGCGGTCAACCAGCCGGACGGGACCCAGAGCTTCGTCGACCTGACCGCGAAGGCGTCCTCCACGGCGGCCGACACCGACACGATTCCGGTCTTCGCGACGGCGGCCGAGGCCCAGACCTACCTGAACGACCGCTTCAAGTCCGTCAGCGTGGCCAGCGTCCAGGGCCCCGCCGCCCTCGGGATCCAGGCCGATTTCGGCACCGGGACGCCGGCCTCGCTCACCCTGGGGGTGACCGGCACGCCCGTGGCGGGCGACACCGTGACGGTCAACATCGCCCTGCGGGACGGCACGACCCAGAGCCTGACCCTCACGGCGCGCGCGACCGCCGCCAGCGATTCGACCACCGAGTTCTCGTTGACCGGCGACATCGCCACAAACCTCTCGAACGCGGTCAACAACGCCCTGAAGGGCGCCGCCGCCACCACGCTCGGCGCGAGTTCCGCCTCGCGCGCCGCGGAGGACTTCTTCGCGGGTTCGCAATCGGCCGGGTTCGCGCCGCGCCGCGTCAACGCCGACGGCAACGGCTACGCCGAGCAGGCGAGCACCAAGACGGTGATCTGGTACACCGGCGACGACACCTCGGCCGATCCGCGCGCCACCGCCACCGCGCAGGTCAGCGCCAACCGGGTGCTGAACATCGGCACGCAGGCCAACGAGGCGCCGATCCGCGCCGTGCTGGCAGGACTCGCCCTCGTGGCGGTCGACACCGCGACCACCGGAACCCAGGAAACCGCCCGCTTCAGCGCGGTCGCCGACCGCGCCCGCGCCCTGCTGGCATCCGACACGACCGCGGGCGGCATTCCGGGCATCGCCAGCGACCTCGGCCTCGCCTCCAGCACGCTCACCAACACCCAGACGGCGAACCGGACCAGCCGCGCGGCGCTGGAGAACTCCCTCGACGGCGTCGACACGATCTCGACCGAGGAAGTCACCGTCCAGTTGCTGCAGCTTCAGACGCAGCTCCAGGCGAGCTACCAGGTGACCTCGATGCTCTCGAAGCTGAACCTCGTGAACTATCTGAGCTGACGCTACCCCGGGCGCGGGGTGTCACGAGCGTGCCGGCCTTCAGAAGCCCAGCGCGTCGCTGTCAGGCACCTCCCGGAAGGAGAGTCCGACGGCCGCCATCGTGCCCGCTCCCGATTCCCGCCCGGTCAATGATCTCCGGACGGTCCAAGAGCAGACCAAAAAAAGGTCCAGCTTCGCGAAGGGCCGGGGGGAGGCGCCCGATCCCGGAGGGTCGCCCGATCCCGCCAAATCGGGACGGCGCTCCGGGTTCCCGGTCCGGCGCGCGGCCGGGATCGCAACGAGACTGGCTCGATCGTGCGACTTGGCTCGACCGTACGACTTGGCCTAACCAGGACCGGATCCGAGACCGGGAGCACGGGCATGCGAGGGGCGAAACACGCGGGGCTGGCCGTCGCTTTCCTGCTCCTCACCGCCTCGGGCTCGGCCAGCCAGGAATTGGCAGCCCCGAATTTGGCACTTCCGGCCCTGACGGTTCCGGACCTGATCGCGCCCGACCGGGTCGGGCCGGACCTGTCGGCCGTACGACCGAAGCCCCCGCGCAAGCGGCAGCGCGAGGCGATGCAGCCCTGCCCGAGCCAGGGTCCGGGCTTCGTGCGCCTGCCGGGCTCGGCCACCTGCGTCCGCGTCAGCGGCCGCGCCGTCGGCGGCGTCGACATCGGTGCGCACGGCGCCGCTCCGGTGACGGCGGGACACCTCTCGATCGACGCCCGGACCGAGTCGGATCTCGGCCCCGTGCGTGCCTTCGTGCGCATGGGGCACGGACGGCCCTAACGCGTCAGAGGCTGCGCGAGAGCACCAGGGGCTGGCTGCGGGCGACGCCGCTGCGGCCATAAGGGGAGGGCCCCTGCGAGGGACGGCCGTAGACGGTCGGGATGCGCGCGCGGTTCATCTCGTCCGCGAGCGTCTTGACCAGACCTTCCGAGACGGTGCGGGCCGTGGCCAGCACCGCCTGGTTGGTCTCGACGCTCTGGGTGAAGCGCGCATGCGCCGCCTTGAGCGTCGCGACGCCGTCCGGCGCGAACCGGGCCAGGGCGATGGCGTTGGCCTTGACCGTCTCGAGACCCTGGAGATAGGCCGCCGACAGGGCGGTCTTGCGCTCGCCCTCGGCGAGGCCCTCGCGCAGGCGCCCGACCCGGACATGGGCGCTCTCGCGGGCGAGCACGGCGTCGAGGGCTTCGAGGCTCGCCATCACGGCGGCGACGAGGCTCGCGGCACCGGCGCGGTCGGTGATCCGTAAGGGGGCTTCCACGGGCCTATGCACGAGCGCCCTCCTGCATCTTCATCATCTCGCGGAACACCTGATCGGCGATGCCGACGCCGCCGCTCTTCACGACCTGGCCGGCATATTCCTTGGTCAGCATCGAGCGGTAGACGCCGCCGCCGGTGCCGTTCTCGCCGAGGGGCCCGTCGGTGCCCTCCGACTGCGACAGCCGGTCGAGCGACTGCTCCAGGAACATCGATTCGAAATCCGTCGCGGCCTTGCGGGCCTTCGTCTCCGCCGCACTCTTGGCGGTGCTCGTCGTGGCGGAACCGACCGCACCCTGGACCGTCTTGGCGATGTCCCCGACGATGGCCTTGCCGACCCCGAGGGCGGCGCTGGCGGCGAGTGGCGCGAACAGCATGGAACTTACCTCGCGGGCTTGAGGAAACGGGAGGGGCGGGCCGGCATCACATCACCTCGATGTCGGCCTGGAGGGCGCCGGCGGCCTTGATCGCCTGCAGGATCGAGATGAGGTCGCGCGGGCCGATGCCGAGGGCGTTGAGGCCGTCGACGAGTTCGCGCAGGGTCACGCCCTCCTTGACCAGGGCGAGCTTGTTGCCGTCGCCGGTATCGACCTTCACCCCGGTGCGCGGCACCACCACGGTGGCGCCGTTGGAGAGAGGCGCCGGCTGGCTCACCTGCGGCTGCTCGGTGATGGTCACGGTGAGGTTGCCCTGCGCGATCGCCACGGTGGAGACCCGGACGTCCCGGCCCATCACGATGATGCCGGAGCGCTCGTCGACGATGACCCGCGCCGTCTGGTCGGGCTCGACCTTGAGCTGCTCGACCTCGGTGACGAGGCGGATCATGTTGCCGCTGTACTTGGCGGGGATCTGGAGCGTGACCGTGGCGGGGTCGGTGGGCTCGGCCGTGTCGGCGCCCATGAAGTCGTTGATCGCCGCGGCGATGCGCTTCGAGGTGGTGAAATCCGGGTTGCGCAGGGACAGGCGCAGGGTGCGCATGTCGTTCATCTTGAACGCCATCTCGCGCTCGATCATCGCCCCGTTGGGCACGCGCCCGTTGGTGGGCACGCCACGGGTGATCTTGGCGGCGTCCCCCTCGGCCGAGAAGCCCGCGATGGCCACGGAGCCCTGCGCCAGGGCGTAGACCTCGCCGTCCGCGCCGAGCAGCGGGGTCACCAGCAGGGTGCCGCCCTGGAGGGACTTGGCGTCGCCGAGGGACGAGACGGTGATGTCGATGCGGTTGCCCTGGGTCGCGAAGGGCGGCAGGCTCGCCGTCACCATCACGGCCGCGAGGTTCTGCGTGCGCATGGTGGCGCCGCGCGTGTTGACGCCGAGGCGCTCGAGCATCGCCTGGAGCGACTGCTTGGTGAAGGGGATGTTGTTCAGGGTGTCGCCGGTGCCGTTGAGGCCGACGACGATGCCGTAGCCGACGAGTTGGTTCTGGCGCACCCCCTCGACGCTGGCGAGATCCTTCACCCGCGACAGGGCGAGCACGGGCGTCGCGTGGCCGAGCACCAGCGCCAGCACCACCAGGAGCAAGCCCGCCGGAAGCAAGCCCGCTGGAAGACTGCGCGCGAGGCGAAGGTATCGAGTGGTGCCGGTGAGGCTGTCGGGCATGGCGCACTTCGTGGCGGACGGGTGCCGACCATCCTGCCAGGAGCGTGCCAGACGGCGGATTTCCGCAACGCCTTGCTTTCAAAGGGCTTTTTCAAGGCACACGCCATCGCGACACCGCCGCGGACCCGGACGCTTCGTGCCGACCCGGCATCTTCTGCCGGGACGTTTACGATGGCTTAACCACGTCGGCCGGATTCTCGCTGCGATGGGCGGCCGATCGCCCCGATCGGTCCCCTGCCATGCGCGTCGATACCCGCTTCGTCACCCTGAACACGAACCCGAGCGGCGCGGCGCGGCGGAGCGAGCCCGGCCAGGCCTTCGCCCTGTCGAGCCCCGCCCCGAACGCCCCCGGCGCCACGGCGACCCCGGCGGCGAGCCTCGCGGGCCTCGACGCGATCCTCACCCTCCAGAGCAACACCGACACGCCCGAGGAGCGCCGCCGCCGCTCCGCCCGGCGCGGCAACGACCTCCTCGACGGGCTCGACCGGCTCAAGGCCGCCCTGCTGATGGGACGCGTCTCGCCGCGCGACCTCCAGGCAATCGCCGCCCGCCTGAACGAGCGCGCCGGGACCAGCGGCGATCCGCGCCTCGACGGCCTGATCGCCGATATCGAACTGCGCGCGGCGGTCGAACTCGCCAAGTTGTCGGCCTCGGCGGCGCGGGCGGCCTGAGCCGCCGACGCGGGAGCGCGCGCCGGCCGACGGGGCGATCAGCCCTTGGACGAGACCTTGAATCAGCCTTTGGACTTGGCCTTGGCGCGCGGCTTGTCCTCGGGTTCGTCCTCCGCTTCGACACCCTCGCTGCCCTCGGTGTTGATCTGCTCCGCGATCTCGCTGAGCAGCGCGTCGGTCTTCTTCTCCTCTTCCAGGGTCTGCTCCAGCAGCTTGGCGGCGTCCGCGTAGCCGAGCTGGCGCGCCCAGGTCTTCAGGGTGCCGTAGCGGGCGATCTCGTAATGCTCCACAGCCTGGGCGCAGGCGGCGAGCACGGCGTCGGCGGCCGGGCTGTCGGCGAAATCCTCCAGATCCTCCTCCATCTCGGAGGTGATGCCCTGCATCGCCTCGCAGGTCTTGGCGCGGGCCGGCTTGCCGATGATCTCGAACACCTGCTGCAGGCGCTCGACCTGCTCGGCGCTCTCCTCCGCGTGGGTCTCGAAGGCACTGCGAAGCTGCGGGTGCTCGGCGGCCTTGGCCGATTTCTTCAGGGCCCGGACCGATTGCTTCTCAGCGTAGTAGACATCCTTCAGCGTCTCGTAGAACGCATCGTGCAGCGTCTTCGTCTTGGCGGCCATGACGTTTGCTCCGGGTTGAGGATGATAAAGAGATTCGGGCGTCGGGACGGCGTTCTCGGAGCTCACGCCCACAGGTCATCGCATGGAACACCCGACCACGGATCAGGATGTTCCAGACACGTCACGACGAACACATTCGATCCGTGTCCGTAGGGATGGGATAGGATCCGAGATCACGTCCCGAACAGGTGAGATCCTGCCTTGGATATCGACGATCTCGGCACGCGGCCCGAATGCATTTCGACTTGGGGGAACGCGCTCCTGACGACGCCGAGCCCAACGTGAGCCGCTCGTCCGGGTTCCGGCCCGCGTGGCCTGTATCGGAGATCGCGCAAGCCACCGCATCGAAGATCGCAGAAGCCGCCGCGCGTGGGCGCCCGCGCCGCGAATTGCAGCGCGGCAACCGATCTTGGGCGCCTACAGCCGTGGCGTGTTTGCCGCAGCGCGCAAAACATCCGGGGGGATATGCCATGCAGGGCGCACGATGCGTTGTCGTGGCCTGCCCCCTGCATTATAGCCACGCAAAATGATCGCCGCGAACCGGCTGCAAGAGGCGCGAATGGCGAAGGTCACGATTGAGGACGGGTACGTACCGAGTGAGAGCGAGCCGTTCATGAATGATCGGCAGCGCGAGTATTTCCGCCGGAAATTGCTCGGTTGGAAGTCGGATATCCTGCGCGAGGCCCAGGATACGCTCGTGGCGTTGCAGACCGAGAACGAGAACCATCCTGATCTGGCGGACCGCGCCTCCTCCGAGACGGATCGCTCCATCGAGCTGCGGGCCCGCGACCGCCAGCGCAAGCTGACCGGCAAGATCGACGCGGCGCTCGCCCGCCTCGAGGACGGCTCCTACGGCTATTGCGAGGAGACCGGCGAGCCGATCTCGCTCAAGCGCCTGGACGCCCGCCCCATCGCCACCCTCTCGCTCGAGGCCCAGGAGCGCCACGAGCGCCGCGAGCGCGTCTACCGCGACGACTGAGACCAGACCGCGATGAGCCCGGCTCATCGAGGTCTGCCCGTGCGACCGCGCGGCGGCGGGCGCCCGGACCGGCGCGGATCGAATCCGCGCCGGCGCCCCCCTCAGAACGGCAGGATCACGTCCACCAGCTGCTGGCCGTAGCGCGGCTGCTGCACGTCGCTGATCTGGCCGCGGCCGCCATAGGCGATGCGGGCCTGGGCGATCTTGCTCGAATCGATGGTGTTGTCGGACTCGATGTCCTCGGGCCGCACCACGCCGGCCACGATGAGTTCGCGCACCTCGAAGTTGATGCGGATCTCCTGCTTGCCCTCCACCACGAGGTTTCCGTTCGGCAGGATCTGCGTGACGATGGCGGCGACGCTGGTGGTGACGGTCTCGTTGCGCTGGACCGAGCCGGCGCCGTCGCTCGACGTCGTGGACGTGGCGTTGAGGAGCTTGTCGGCGCTGATCCCGGCGGCCGTCACGGCCTTGTTGTTCTCCAGGCCGAAGGCGTTGGGCAGGCCGAACCCCTCGGCGTTCGAGCGCGAGCGCTTGGTCTCGTTGCTGAGGTTGGCCTTGTCGGTGACGTTGACCTTCACCGTCACGAGGTCGCCGATGCGGGCGGCGCGCTGGTCCTTGAAGAAGGCGCGCGAGCCCGTGCGCCAGAGGGAGTTCGGCGCGTAGGAGACCGGCTGGATCTCGGGCATGGGCAGGCGCACGGGCTTGTAGCCGGCCTGCGCGGTCGGGTCCTCGATGGCCGACAGGGCCGGGGTCGCGCCGATCTGCGACAGGCGGTCGACGGTGTTGCAGGCGCCGAGGGACGTGCAGAGCAGCGCGGCCGCGAGGGCGGGAGACGCGCGGCGCGGCGCGGGGCGGAGGACCGTGAAGCGAGAGGTCATGGGGACCGGACCCTTGGCAAACCGGAGGGGGGAGCGGACCGGATCGGTCAACGCTGAAGGACGGACGTGTCGAGGGCGGCGCTGGCCTGGCGCGCGGCGGGCGCGGGCCCGACCGAGACCCGGCCGGGGCCGATCACGGTGGCCGCCAGCACCTTCTTCGAGACCGGGTTGGTCACGGTGATCGAGGCGCCGAGGCGGCCGCTCTCGTTGGCCTGGCCGCGCAGCGAGAGGTTGAGGCCCGGCGCGTCGAACACGATCGTCACCGCCTCGCCCCGCATCACGAGGTCGGGAGGGGCGAGGTCGCCCGAGCGCAGGATCGCCCCGGCGCTGAGGCCGCGCTGCGCCACCTGCCCGACGAGGCTCCCTTGAGACCCCTGCGCATCGGCCGGGGTCGCCTCGCGGGGGCGCCGCTCGATCGTGAGGTCGGCGGCGGTCACCGCCTCGCCCCGGTTGAGGCTGCGCCCCAGGATCGCGACCTCGCGGATCTCCATCACCTGTCCGGTCACCCGGAGAGAGGCCTGCCGCTCGCCGAGCGTGATCAGGGCGGCGATCCGGCGCGTGCGCGGGTCGTAGGCGACGTCGAGGGCGCTCGCCGGCCCGTCGAGGTCGAGGGGCGCCAGCAGCACCGGCGACTCGCCGTCGAGGCGGATCGCGAGGTTGCGGGCCTCGACGCCGTGGCCCGCCTCGAGGGCGCGCTTCAGGGCCGCCTCGATCTCGGGCTGCGTCACCCGCCGCGCGGCGCGCAGGACCGAGACCTGGACCCGGCCGCCGGTCTCGATCTCGCCGAGGCCGAGCCCCGCGACCGTGTCGGCGATCCGCCGGACCTGGATCGTGCCCGTGGCGCCGAGCGCGGGCGCGCGGAAGACCGGGCGGCGGGCCGCCTCCGGGGCGGCGCCCTCCACGAGGTCGCCGAGGGTCAGCACGTCGCCGCGCGCGGTGACGTCGCCGCGCAGGCGCAAAGATCCGTTCGTGGGTCCGCTCGCGCCGGCCGCCTCGGCCAGCACCTGGGCGGTGAGCAGCGAGAGCGCCATCACGGCCAGCAGGACGCGGGAGACGATCCCGAGGCTGAGGGTCGCGACCCGCGTCGGGCGATGGGGCGTGATCTGTCGCAGGGCGTGCATGGTCAGGAATCCGATCAGCCGCGGAACATCTGGGAGGTGGTCGAGAGCATCTGGTCGGCGGCGGTCACCACCTTCGAGTTCATCTCGTAGGCGCGCTGCGCCGCGATCAGCGAGGAGATCTCGGTGACGGCGTTGACGTTCGCCTCCTCGAGATAGCTCTGCTGCAGGTTGCCGAAGCCCTCGGCGCCGGGCAGGCCGTTGATCGCCGGGCCGGAGGCGGCGGTCTCGACGAAGAGGTTGTCGCCGATGGATTCGAGGCCGACCTTGTTGACGAAGCGGGCGAGCTGGAACTGGCCGAGCGCCTGCGGCGCCGTCTGGCCCGGAACGGTGGCCTGGACCGCGCCCTGGGCGCTGATCGTCACCGAGGTGGCGTTGTTCGGCACCGTGACGCCGGGATCGACGAGGTAGCCGTCGCGGGTCACGAGCTGGCCCTGCGCCGAGAGGTCGAACGAGCCGTCGCGGGTATAGGCGGTGCGCCCGTCCGGCATCGTCACCCGGAACAGGCCTTCGCCCCGGATGGCGACGTCGTAGTCCTTCTCGGTGCTCGTCAGGGTGCCCTGCGACATCACCCGGGCGGTGGAGGTGGTCTTCACGCCCGAGCCGATGGCAAGGCCGGCGGGAAGCTGGGTGTTCTGGTCCGAGGTCGAGGAGCCGGCCCGGCGCAGGTTCTGGTAGAGCAGGTCCTGGAAATGCGCCTGCTGGCGCTTGTAGCCCGTCGTGCGCAGGTTCGCGATGTTGTTCGAGATGACCTGGACGTTGAGTTCCTGGGCCGCCATGCCGGTGGCGGCGGCGTAGAGGGCGCGCATTGGCGGTGTTCCTTACGCGACGTCGGCGAGACGGCGGATCGCCGTGCCGCGCAGATCGTCCAGGCGCGAGATCACGCCCGAGACCATGGTGTAGGTGCGGTTCACGTCCATCAGCCGGGTCATCTCGATCACCGGCTTGACGTTGGAGCGCTCCAGCGCGCCCGATTCGAGGCGCCCCGCGAGCCCGGCGGGCTGGGGCTGCGCGGTGGAGGCGTAGAGGTTGGCGCCCTCGTTGGTGAGCGCCTGCGGGTTGGCGAAGGTGACGAGGCGGACGCGGCCCCGGATGCCGAGATTGGTCGAGACGGTGCCGTCGGGCCCGATCGCGATGCCGGTCTCCTGCTGGCCGATCTGGATCGGCCCGCCCTCGCCCTGGACGGGGTAGCCGTCGCTGGTCACCAGGGTGCCCTGGGCATTCGTCTCGAGGGCGCCGTTGCGGGTGTAGCGGTCGCCGTTCGGGGTGCGGGCCACCAGGAAGGCGTCGCCGCGCACGGCCACGTGCAGGGGGTTCCCGGTCTGCTCGATCGGTCCTTGCGCGAGATCGAGGGCGGTGCCCTGGTCGATGACGTAGGAGACGCGCCGGTCCTGCTTCTGGAAGGAATCGGCGCTCGCCACCGGCATCAGGTATTCCTGGAACCGGGCGTTGCGCGCCTTGAAGCCGTTGGTCGAGACGTTGGCCATGTTGTTGGCGATGACGTCCAGCTCGCGCTGCAGCGCGACCTGGCTCGAAACCCCCACGAACAATGCGTTCTGCATGACACCCTCGGCCTCGACACGCGACGACGAGGACATGTCCGCACGGGCCGTGCCATTTCTGCGAGATCCGTTTTATCGATGTTTCCCAGTGACTTGAGATATTCCTGGCGACACCCGCGCACCGTCCGCAGACGCCGCGCGGCAAGTCCGACCCGGCAGTTTTTGCCGCCTTAACGACGCGTTAACCCTGTTGGTCCGATACCGGGGCGAGGGCCGTCCCGCGCGAGGGTGGGGCGCCCCGCTCCGCGACGCCAGCCCGAGGTCCAGCGATGGCCAAGAAGCCGAAGAAGGCCGCCGCCGAGGGCGAGGAGGGCGCCGAGGGCGAGGCCCCGAAATCGGGCAAGAAGAAGATCATCGTCATCGGCGCCGTGGTCCTCGCCCTGGCGGGCGGCGGCGGTTTCTTCTTCCTGAAGAAGAAGAGTGGCGGCGACGGGCACGGCGAGGCGATGGCCGAGGTCAAGAAGCCGGTCGTGTTCCTCGACGTGCGCGAGATGATGATCAACCTCGCCAGCGAGCCCGGACAGGACAGGGTCCGCTTCGCCAAGATCAAGGTCGCGATCGAGCTGAAGGACGCCAAGGTCGAGGGCGAGGTGAAGCCCCTGATGCCGCGCATCGAGGACACCTTCCAGGTCTACCTGCGCGAATTGCGCGCCAGCGACCTCGCGGGGTCGGCCGGCATCTACCGCCTGCGCGAGGAACTGCTGCGCCGGGTCAACATCGCGATCCACCCCGCACGGGCCGAAGCGGTGCTGTTCAAGGACGTGGTCGTCCAGTAGCCACCCGATCACCGGGCCGATGAAGCGTTTGCGAGTGACGAGAGTCTGATGGCCGAAGCGGACGACGCGATCGACGAGGACGACTGGGCGGCAGCCCTCATCGCCCAGAACGGCGAGGGCGGGGAATCCTCGCTCGCCGACGAGTGGGGCGCGGCGCTCGCCGAGCAGGGCACCACGACGCATGCCAGCGACGTCGCCGCCGAATGGGCGACGATGATCGAGGACGGGGAGACCGACAACCTCCCCGAACTGGCCGGCAACGACCGCATCCTGAACCAGGACGAGATCGACGGCGTCCTGGGCTTCTCGCTGCGCGAGCTCTCCGCCTCGGGCGCGGGGGGCGTGCGCGCCATCGTCGATTCGGGCGTCGTCCAGTACGAACGCCTGCCGATGCTGGAAATCGTCTTCGACCGGATGATCCGGTTGCTGTCGACGAGCCTGCGCAACTTCTTCCAGGACAACGTCGAGGTCACCCTCGACAACATCACCTCGGTGCGCTTCGGCGACTACCTCAACGCGATCCCGCTGCCGACCCTGCTGGGCGTGTTCCGCGCCGATGCCTGGGAGAATTCGGGCCTCGTCACCGTCGAGTCCAATCTCGCCTACTCGACCATGGACCTGCTCCTCGGCGGCAAGCGCGGCGGCTCCTCGACGCGCCTCGACGGGCGCCCCTTCACCACCATCGAGATGCAGCTCGTCCGGCGCCTCGTGGAGATCATCCTCAGCGACCTCGAACTCTCGTTCCAGCCGCTCTCGCCGGTGCGCTTCGCCATCGACCGGATCGAGACCAACCCGCGCTTCGCCACCATCACCCGGCCCGCCAACGCCGCGATCCTGATCAGCCTCAAGCTCGACATGGACGGCCGCGGCGGCCTGCTTCAGATCCTGTTCCCCTACGCGACCATCGAGCCCATCCGCGAATTGCTGATGCAGAGCTTCATGGGCGAGAAGCTCGGTCGCGACCACACCTGGGAAAGCCATCTCGCCACCGAGATCTGGCAGGCGGAATCGACGATGGAGGCGGTCCTCCACGAGATGATGCTGCCGCTGAAGAAGGTGCTGTCGCTGAAGGTGGGCGACACCCTGATGTTCGACACCAAGCCCTCGGACCTCATCGCGGTGCGCTGCGGCGACTGGGCCCTGACCCAGGGGCGCATCGGGCGGATCGACGACAACATCGCGGTGCAGCTCACCCGGCCCCTGCGCCAGTCCCGCACCACCCTCCAGGCCTTCGAGGCCTCCATGAACAACCGCTCGGACGGGTGACGACACCATGAGCCTCCTCGTCACCCTCGCGGCCGATGTCCTCGTCGCCGTCCTGCTCGTCGCCAGCATCGTCTCGTCGGTGCGCCTGAGCCGCCGCATCACCCGGCTCAAGGCCGACGAGGCGGCCCTGCGCCAGACCATCGGCGACCTCGTCATGGCGAGTTCCACCGCCGAGCGGGCCATCGTGGGCCTGCGCGCCACCCTCGACGAGTGCGACCGGACCCTGGCCGACCGGCTCGGGACGGCCGAGCGCTACGCCACCGACCTCGCGGCCCACGTGGAGGCGGGCGAGGCGGTGATCGCCCGCATCGCCTCCATCGTGTCCCAGGCCGCGCCCGGGCGCGAGACCGTCCGCCCGGCGGCGCAGCGCGACCCGGAGGCCATCGCATCGCCCCGCCGCATCGCCCCGGCGCCCGCGCCCGCAACGGCGCCCAGCCCCAACGGCGAGCGCCTCGGCGTCGCGGCGGCGGCGGCGCTCGCGATGTCCGAGCGGGCGCTGGGCCGCCTGCGGAGCAAGGCCGCGTGAAGACGCTCCCCCGCCGCGTCCGGCTGCCCCAGCCGCGCCCCTTCAAGCTGCGGCTGATCGATGCCGTGACCCTGGCCGCCGCCGGGCTGCTGGTGCTCAAGCTCTCGGCGATCGCGGTGGAGGACACCAAGCCGCAGCCGGGCGCGGGCCTGCCGGACTTCGCGCGGGTGCTGGCCAAGGCCCGCACGAACTACGAGCCCGCCGACCCGACGACGACGGGCTCCGTCACCCCGAAGGAACCCGAGAAACCGGCCCCCGAACCGGAGAAGCCGGCCCCCCGGCCACCGCCGCCGCCCGAGCCGATGCCGGCCTCCGAGCGGGCCCTGCTGGAGCGCCTCGCGGCCCGCCGGGACTCCCTGAAGCAGCGCAGCGAGGCCCTCGACCTGCGCGAGCAGCTTCTCGGCACCGCCGAGCGCAAGCTGGAGGAGGGCGTCGACACCCTGAAGCAGGGCGAGGAG
This sequence comes from Methylobacterium sp. J-068, assembly GCF_022829445.1. Taxonomy (GTDB): domain Bacteria; phylum Pseudomonadota; class Alphaproteobacteria; order Rhizobiales; family Beijerinckiaceae; genus Methylobacterium. Next base: position 96,021 of record NZ_JAKSXY010000063.1, read on the forward strand.
AAGACCGAGGGCGGCGGCTCGCAGCGCGCGGAGGCCGAGCGGGCGGCGCTGAAGAACATCGTGACGATGTACGAGACGATGAAGCCGAAGGATGCCGCGCGGGTGTTCGACCGGCTCAGCCTGGAGGTGCTGGTGCCCATCGTGCTCGCGATGAACCCGCGCAAGATGGCCGAGGTGCTGGCCCTGATGCAGTCGGAGCCGGCCGAGAAGCTGACGGTGGCCCTGGCGAACCGGGCGCGCGGCCAGGGACCGGCTCCGGCCCAGGCTGTCGCGGCCGGACTCGGACCGAACGAGCTTCCGGCGATCGACCCCGTGGCCAGGACCGAGCTCCGGCGCTGAGGAACCCGGGGGCCGAGACGGGGAATCGCCCCGTTGCGGGCCCGTGTCGCGCGCGACTCCATTGCGCCTTCGGCGTCACCCGACTAGGGGCAGGCATTCCGCGGGGCCGCGAGCCGCCCTCCGGATCCGGGGAGCGATATCCGTGTTGTCCACCAGTCTGATCCGACCCCTCGCCGCACTCGCCGTCGCCCTGGTGGCGCTGGGGCCGGCCCTCGCCCAGGAGGCCGAGGCGCCCGACGCGCCGGCCGAAGGCGCCGCGAAGGCGAAACCGCGCAAGCCCGCTCCCCCGAAGCCCGCGCCGGCCAAACCCGCGCCGGCCAAGCCGGTCGCGACGCCCGCCGCCGCGACGGCCGGCTGGCCGGTCGGCGCGAGCTCGGTGACCGAGGTCTACGGCGACTGGACCGTGACCTGCGCCCGATCGGCGGAGACCAAGACCCCTGATGCCAAGACTCCCGATACCAAGCCCGAATGCGCGGTCATGCAGGCGCAGGGCTCGAAGGGCCGGCGCGAGTTCGCGATCGAGCTTCGGCCCCCGGCCGAGGGACGCGCGCAGGGCTTCATCCTCATGCCCCTGGGCCTGGCGATCGAGCCCGGCATCGCGTTCAAGCTCGACGAGGCCGTCCTCGGCAAGGGCGCGCCCTATCTCTCGTGCAGCCAGGAGGGCTGCCTCGTGCCGATCGGCCTGCCGACGCTGGCGACGGACACCATGAAGACGGCCAAGAACCTGCTCGTCTCGGCGATGAAACCCGATGCGAAGGAGCCCACGGTGATCACCGTGCCGCTGGCCGGGTTCGGCGACGCCCTGGCCCGCGCCGCCGCCCTGACGAACTGAGCACCCGCGCGGTCGCGACCACGCGTGGTGGGCCGCCCGCGGGAAAGACCCTGCGATCCACCCGAGGACACGGACCATCATGAGATCCACCCTGACGGCCGTGACCCTGCTCGGGCTCCTGCTCGGTCCGGCCCGTGCGCAGGAACCGCCGCCGGCCCCGCCGGACGGCATGCCGTCCGGCCCGGTGAGCCCGGCGGACCGGCAGCGGAACAACGCGGCCAAGCTCGCGGGCCTGATCGGCTTCGTGCGGACCCACTGCCCGGAGCTGAGCCCCGACGACGCGCGCTTCCGCGCGGTGCTGGCGCGGCTGGGCGTCCCGTTCGACGACCTTCAGGCGGGCGACCTCCACCTGCGCGCGCTCGCCTATGCGGAGACCTACGCCAAGGACGTCCCGGCCAATTGCGCCCGCGCGGTCACGAATTTCGGCGAGAACGGCCAGACGGTGCCGGGCCTGATCGCGAAGCGGTAGCCGCCACCGGGCCTGCGCCGAATCTCGGGTGAGTCTGGCCTCGCGGGCCGGGCTCACCCGAGGGCCGATCTTAAGTGCCCGTTAGCCTCGACCGGCGACACTGCGCGAAGTTGTGGCGTTCAGGCGACCGGACCCCGTCGGTCCGTTCGCCCACCGGGTTGGCGTATTCTGCGATGGCTCTGGATGCCGGTTTCGCGACACAACGGCGTCGGCCCTGGGCCGGCCTGGTCGTGGCGTCGGTGCTGGCCGGCGGGTTCTGGAGCGCCGGAGGCGCGCAGGCCGCCAAGCTGACCGCGATCAAGGGGTCGCAGGCCGAGCGCTACGGCCGCATCGTCCTCAGCTTCGACAGCCCCGTCGCCGTCAAGGCGCGGGTCTCGGGCGCCGTGCTGGTGCTCGGCTTCTCCGAGCGGTCGGGGGCCGCACCCGAGCGGATCGCCGCCGAGATGCCGGATTACGTCTCCGTGGTCCGGCGCGACCCCGACGGCCTGGGCCTCCGGCTCGGGTTGCAGCGGCCGTTCCGCATCAACGTTCAGGAAGCGGGCGAGCGGGTCTTCATCGATCTCCTGCCGCAGGACTGGAGCGGCCTTCCGCCGGCCCTGCCGCCCGAGGTGGTGGCCGAATTGTTCCGGCGGACCCAGGCGGCCGAGGCGGCCCTGAAGGCGGCCAAGCCCCCGGCGGAGCCGAGGCCGCTGCGCCTCGAACTCGCGCAGCTTCCGAACCTCACGCGCCTGAGCCTGCGCCTGCCGGCCTCCGCGCAATCGTCCTTCGACAGCGTGGGGCCGTCCACGCGCGTGTCCATCCCCGGGGCTTGGCGGCTCGACGACGTCGCGACGCGCGGACGCCTGAAGCCCGCCATCGAATCCCTGGAGGTGGAGGACGATCCGACGGGCGCGGGCCTCCTCGTGACGCCGGCCGCCGGCTACGAGGTGCGCCGTTTTCGCGACGAGGACGGCGTGACCCTGGACGTCGCCCGCCTGCCGGTCCCGGACGCCAAGCCGGGGGCCGCCGGCGGGCCGATGATGGCCGAAGGCGATATGAAATCCGGCGAGGCCAAACCGTCCGACGCCAGATCGCCCGACCCCAAGGCGGGCGCGATGCCGGACAAGGCGGCCGCAATGTCACGGGCCGAGCCGGCGCCGCGCGCGGCCATGCCCGCCCGGCCGGTGGTCCAGCGCCCCGCCGGCCCCGGCCTCGTCTTCCCGTTCCAGCGCATGCCCTCCGCCGCCCTGTTCGAGCGGTCGGGCATCGCCACCCTGGTCTTCGAGACCGGCGAGCCCGTCACCGCCTCAGGCGCGGGCGCGCCGCTCACGCCGCTGGGGCCGCCGGCACGGACCGGCCGCGTCGTCGTGCTGCGCTTCCCCGTCCCGCAGGACCGCCTGTTCGATCTCGTCCCGGCCGGACCGCCGGAGGCGCCGACCGGCTGGGAACTCGTGGCGGGCGAGAACCTGGCGGCGAGCCAGCCCCTGTCGGCGCTCCGGACCACCGACGCCGCCGGACGGATCGGCGTGGGCGTGCGCCTGCCGAATCCGGGCTCCGCGACCTGGCTCGACCTCGACGGCGAGCGCATCGCCGTGGTCACGGGCTACGGCCCGCAGCCGGCCGGCATCCCGAAGCGGCAGGCCTTCGTCGATTTCGAATTGCTGCCGAGCCGCCAGGGCGTCGCGGTCCTGGCCCGGGCGGACGACCTCCTGGTGCGGCCCGACATCGACGGCGTCGCGATCGGCCGGGACACCGGCATGGCGGTGTCGGGCGTGGCGCGGCCCTCGGAAGCGCCGCTCGCGGCGATCGGCGATCTGGCCATCGACCGGGGGCCCTGGGAGGCCTCGCAGCGCGGCGACACCCGCGACCTGCTGCGCGACCAGTTGCAGGCGGCGGCGGAAGCGCCGCGCGGCGCGCGGGGTCCACTCCGGATGGTGCTCGCCCGCAGCCTCCTGGCGAACCGACTCGCGATCGAGGGGCTCGGCGTGCTGAAGGCCGCCGCCCGGGAGGACCCCGTCCTGGCCGGCCAGCGCGACGTGCCGATGCTGACCGTGATCGGCAACGCGCTGATGAGCCGCTTCGGCGACGCCCGCGCGGGCCTGTCCGCCGAAATCCTGAGGAACGATCCGGAAGCCCGCCTGTGGCAGGCCTACCTGGATGCCGCGACGGGCCGCTGGGTGCCGGCCGCCGACGGCTTCCAGGCCGCGGCGAGCGTGCTCGAACGCTATCCCGACGACCTCCAGGCCCTGCTGCGCACCGCCGCCGCCGAGGCGGCGGTCGAGACCGGCGACTGGGACGCCGCCAACCGGCACATCATCGCCGCCAGCCGCATGGGCGATCGCCGAACGCAGGACGAACTCGCCCTGCTGCGTGCCCGCATCGACGAGGTCACCGGCCAGACCGTCGCCGCCCTCGACGTCTACGGGCGCCTGAGCGAAAGCGAGGCGCCCTCCGTCGCCGCCGCCGCGAAACTGCGCGGCACCATGCTGGGATACGCCACGGCCAAAATCCCGGTCGCGGACGCGATCGACCGCCTGGAGACCCTCGAACTGTCCTGGCACGGCGGCGACATCGAGCATCGGACCATCGCGAGCCTCGCCAAGCTCTACGTCGAAGCCGGGCGGTGGCGTCAGGCCCTGCTCACGGCGCGGCGCGCCGATGCCCTGGGGGTCGACACGCCGCTCCTGCGCGACATCCACGACCAGGCGCAGGCCCTGTTCGACGACCTCTACCTCGGCGCGCGCAGCGACAAGATCACCGGCGTCGAGGCCCTGGCGCTGTACTTCGACTTCAAGGAGTTCGCGCCCATCGGCCGGCGCGGGGACGAGATCGTGCGCCGCCTCGCGGACCGCCTGGTGGAACTCGATCTCCTCGATTCCGCCGGCGAACTCCTGCAGCATCAGATCGACCACCGCCTCAAGGGCGCGAGCCGGGCCAGCGTCGCCGCCCGCCTCGCCGCGATCCGGCTGATGGACGACAAGCCCCTGCTCGCCCTCCAGAGCCTGGACGCCACCTACGTGCCGGAACTGCCCGAGGACCTGCGCCGCGCGCGGGCCCTCCTGCGGGCGCGGGCGCTCTCCGACCTGTCGCGCACGGACCTGGCCCTGGAGACCATCGAGGGCGAGACCGGCGCCGACGCGGCCCGTCTGAAGGCCGACATCCTCTGGACCGCGCGGCGCTGGCGCGAGGCCGGGGAGGCCCACGAGGCCCTGGTGGGTGATGCCTGGCGCCGCCGGGCGCCCCTGGACGATGCCGCCCGCACCGACATCCTGCGCACGGCCATCGCCTACGGCCTGGCCGGGGAGACGCTCGGCCTGGAGCGCCTGCGGGCCAAGTTCGCCGGTCCGATGGCCGAGAGCACGGATGCGCGCACCTTCGCGCTCCTGACCCAGCCCAACGCCGTGCGCGCGTCCGGCTTCCGCGAGATCGCCCAGAAGGCGACCAGCGCCGAGACGTTGCAGGCCTTCCTGTCGGAATACCGCAAGCGCTACCCCGACAGCGCCGTCCCGGCCCCGGCCAAGCGCGAGACCGATGCCCGCGCCGACGCGCAGGGCGGCGCGTCACCGCCCGGCTGATCCCGGACCGCGATGAGACCGCGTATGAGCGGCGGTTCGCCCGGTTCGGAGGCGATATCAGGTGTGGCGAGGCGGTTCCCGCCCGACGCGAGGCTTGCGGCGTAAAAGCTTGTCGGAATGCGCGAAATTCGGGGCCGGGGCCGCAACAAAAGCGGGGCCGCCACGTTCTGAATCCAATCGCATCCCTCTTCCGCGGCGCATTGCCCAGCCCGGCACAGCAAAGGCCCCGTCATGCTCACGGACTCCCTCGATTCCAAGACCGGCAAGACCCATCTCGACATCTACGACAGCCAGCAGCGCAGCATGATGGCCTCGCGCCTCGGCGTCACCGAGGACCGCCTGAAGCGCGCCGTCCGCCTCGTCGGCACCCGCATCTCGACCCTGAAGAGCTACCTGGAGCGCTGACCCTCCGTCGCTCGCGCGGGATGGACGGCCAGGGCGCCCCTCGCGGGCGCCCTTCTTCGTTCGTCAGGTGCCGTAGCTCTGGATCAGGGACCCGGCCACCAGGGTCCAGCCGTCGACCAGCACGAAGAAGATCAGCTTGAACGGCAGCGCCACGGTGGCGGGCGGCACCATCATCATGCCCACCGCCATCAGGATCGAGGCCACCACGAGGTCGATGATCAGGAACGGGATGAAGAGCAGGAAGCCGATCTCGAAGGCGCGCCGCAGTTCCGAGATCATGAAGGCCGGGGTCAGCACCTCGAGGCCGACCGCCTCCGGCCCGGCGGGCAGGGGCGCCTTGGCCATGTCGAGGAAGAGCTTGAGGTCCTTCTCGCGCACGTTCCGCAGCATGAAGGTCTTGAACGGCGCGGAGGCGCGCTCGAACGCGACGCTCTGGGTGATCTGGCCGGCGATCAGCGGCTCGATCCCGGTGCGATAGGCCTCCCGGCCGATCGGCGCCATTACGAAGGCCGTGAGGAAGAGCGCGAGGCTGGTGATCACCGCGTTCGGCGGCGCGCTCTGGGTGCCCATCGCCGAGCGCAGGATCGACAGCACCACGATGATCCGGGTGAACGAGGTCGCCATCACCAGCACCGAGGGCGCCAGCGCCAGCACGGTGAGCAGGGCGACGAGTTGCAGCGCCCGCTCGGTGACCCCGCCCGTGCCGAGATCGACCGACAGGCTCTGGGCCCGCACGGTCGCTGCCGTCAGGGCCCAGCCGCCGCCCGCGAGGATCGCCAGCAGGAGGGGCCGGGACGGGCGCCATGGATTCGAGGGCCGGGTCGAGGAGGGTCGGGCGTCGGTCATACCGGTTCCGGGCGATGCGGGGCGGCGCGGCCGCTCGGCCCCTCTTACCATCCGGGCGGCGTTTGGCATCCGCGCCTTGGCCCGCATCGCCGCACGGGCCGGCGCGGAAAAGCTTCGGGCGGTTCTAGTGCTTCCGGTCGAGGGGCCGGCCGAGCAGGCGGGCGAACTCGGCCTCGATCTCCTCGACGGAGAAGGGGTTGGGCGACGCGGCCGGCTTCGGCGCGGGGGCCGGAGGAGGGGCCGGCACAGGCTCCGGATCGGGTTCGGGCGTCACGGCGGGCGCCGGCTCTTCGAGCACCGGCGCATCCGCGATCACCGCGTGGACGACCGGCTCGGGCGGCTCCACGAAGACGGGGCCCGTGTCGGCCGGCGGCGCATGCGCCTCGTCCTCGGCGAACAGCGCGTCGTGCGCCGGAGGCACCTCCAGCGGAGCATCGGCCGGGGCGTGCTGTTGGGTCGAGACAGGCTCTTGAGTCGGGACGGGCTCCTGGGCCGTGGCCGCCATCGCGGCCGCGATCGGATCGACGGCCTGAATGTCTTCCGCGCGGACCGGCTCGGGCTCGTGGAATGGGACGCCCTCGGGTTCGACCCGCGACGCGGCCGCCTCCGCACTCTCCTGCGGCTCGGGCTGCGCGGGAACGGGCGGACGCACCGCCGCGGCGGGCCGGCGCAAAGCCTCCTCCAGCTGGCGCGCCATGTCCGACAGGATCGCCGCATCGATGGCGCGGGCCGCCGGGGGCGAGACGGGGGACGCCGGAGGCGGGACGGGCACCGCCGCAGGCAAGACGAAGGGGGGCGGCTCGACGGCGGGGATCGGCGGCGCCTCGGGCGCGCGTTCCGGCAGGCGAACCCGTTCGGCGAGGGCGGCGGGCACGAGGTTGGCGAGGCCGGGCGGCGCGCGGCGGATCACGCGCGCGAACTGCGATTCCTTCTGCTTCGGCCGGGGGGCGGCGCTCGCCTGGGGCGCGCGCAGGTCGCTCCCGAGATCCAGCTGGGGCGGAAGCTCCGGGGGACGGGCGCCGGCGGCCGCGGCCTCGGGCGCCGGCACGACGACGGGCATCGCGAAGCTCGGTTCGAGGTAGGGCGCGGATGGCGGGTAGTTCGGCGCGAGGCCCGCCCCGAGGCTCGGCGACGGGCCGGAGATGGGGGTGGGCGGAGACGGATTGGCCGGGGCCTGTTCCGGGGGCTCGTCGTAGGCGGTCTCCTCCGTCGGCAGGCGGGCATTGATGCCGCGCGTGATGTTGCGCTCAACCACCACGTCGTTCGGCCCCCCGACCAGGAGCAGGTGCTCGACATTGTCCCGGCGCAGGAGGATCAGCTGCCGCTGGCGGTCCAGCTCGTAGATGTCGACGATGCCGAGGCGGGGTTGGCGGCCGCGCGGGGGCGTCTTGTTCGACAGGGGCGTGCCCCGCCCGGTGAAGCGCCGGAGCAGGAACACGCCGGCGGCCAGGACCAGGAAGATGACGACGAAGATGATGGCGAACTGGAGAGGGAACGAACCATCCGAGCTGAAGAACGATGACAAGACCGGGGTCTCTCGCTTTTAGGGGCTCGTGGCCCAACGCAACACTTGGCCTCGCAGTATCATGGCAGGCGGGGGCACGGGCAATAACGTTAAGACTTCGTTAACAGCTCCTTTGCCCTGTCGGCTGCCCCGGCGAGCGCCTCAGCGCGGAGCGGGAAGTCCCGCGTCGTGGCGGGTGCCCCGCCGCCCGATCCGATCACGGGCCGGCGGGGCATGCCGTGTCCACACGGCGAGCCGATACGCAACGCGGCTGTCCGTGATCCTGACCTCGCTCGGTTAGCCCCGCCTCAATGCGGGCGATCCGCGCGGTCTCGAAACGGGACCCGCCGGCACGGCCTGCGCGTTTGTAAGGGACCCGCCGACGGAGACCCGCCCCGTGCCGCCCGATGACCGGACCGACGAATACCTGCGCGACGAATACCTGCGCGACGCCGTGGCGCTCGCCCGCGACAATGCCCGCGCGGGCGGCCGGCCCTACGGCGCCGTGATCGTGCGCGACGGGACGGTGCTGGCCCGGTCGGTGAACACCACCTCGGTCACGCACGATCCGACCGACCATGCCGAGATGGTGGCGATCCGCGCGGCCAGCCGCGCCCTCGGCAGCCCGAAGCTCGAGGGCTGCGTCGTCTATGCCAGCGGGCGGCCCTGCCCGATGTGCCACGCCGCCATGCGGCTCGCCGGTATCACCAGGGCGTACTTCGCCTTCAGCGCGGAGGAGGGGGAGGCGTACGGGCTGATCGGCGCCGGCATCTACGCCGAACTCTGTCGGCCCCCGTCCGAGCAGCCGATGCGGGTCGAGCACCGGGCCGTCGAGGCGGGCGCGCATCCCTACGCGATCTGGCGCGACCGGCAGGCGGCGCCTCCGAAAGGCCGAGGTCCATGACCGTCCCGCGCTGGATTCCCGTCCTCGCCGCCGCGCTGTTCGTCGCGGCGGCCCTCACCCTCGGCCTCCTCTGGAGCCGGGGCGCCTTGCGGCATCCGAGCGAGGATGCGCGCGGCGCCGGGGCGCCGGTCGCCTGCGCGCCGCTCAACCCCACCGGTCCGCCGCCGGCGGAATGCCCACAGGCCCGCCCGCCGACCCCGCGCGCGCCCTGAGACCGTATCCGGCATGAGACGAGCGGCCATCCACCCGGACGGCGGCCGATCTTAACCGGGCGTTAACCATGAGGGCGGCAGATTTTGCCGGTCCCACCGGGCAGATTCTTCCGGGCGAGGGGAGGGTTCGCAGCCGTGTCCGTCACCGACCTTCCCATTCTCGGCATGCTGCGCACCCGCATGCAGTGGCACCAGACCCGCCAGAAGCTCCTGGCCGAGAACGTCGCCAACGCCGACCTGCCGGGCTTCAAGCCGCGCGACCTCGCGAGCCCCGACCTCGGGCGCTCCGGTGGCGGCCTCGCCCAGCCCGCCGGGGCCGCGACGCCCGGCGGCGGCGGTCTCGCCGTCACCAACGTCGCGCATATCGGCCCCGGCGGCGGCTCCGAGGGCCCCGGCGCGGATCCCCGCCGGGTGAAGGGCTTCGAGATCCGGCCGAGCGGCAACGGCGTCAATCTCGAGGAAGAGATGATGAAGGCCGGCGACAACCAGGCGGATTACCAGATGGCCGCGTCGCTCTACCAGAAGAGCCTCGAGACCCTGAAGATCGCCATCGGCAAGCGCTGAGCGACGATGTCGGCCGACCGGATGGAGCGCGCCCCGTGGACTTCCTGAAATCCCTCACCACCGCCGCCTCGGGCCTCAAGGCCCAGTCGAGCCGGATGCGCATCATCGCCGAGAACATCGCCAACGCGGATTCGGCGCCCGCCAGCCCCGGGGCCGAACCCTACCGGCGCAAGATCCCGACCTTCAGCCAACAGGTCGACCGCGAGACCGGCGCCGCGCTGATCGAGGCGGGCCGGGTCCGGCGCGACACCACACCGTTCCGCACGAAGTACGACCCCGGCAATCCGGGCGCCAACGCCAGGGGCGAGGTCGCGATGCCCAACGTCAACGGGCTGATCGAGAACATGGACATGCGCGAGGCCCAGCGCTCCTACGAGGCCAACCTCAACATGGTCACGGCGACCCGCCGCATGGTCGCCAAGACCCTCGAGATCCTCAAGGCCTGACGCCACCGCCCGCCGCACTCCGAAGGACCGCCCGCATGACCACCAACGCCTTCGCCGCCGGCGCCTACGCGGCGATCCAGAACATCGGCGCCAAGGGCGCGCCCAAGATCGCGCCGGCCGCCGGCGCGCAGGGCTCGAACTTCACCTCGCTCCTGACCTCCACCCTCGATTCGGTGAGCGAGGCGGGGCGCAAGGCCGACAGCCAGGCCATGGCGGTGGCGGGCGGCAAAGCCAACGTCGTCGACGTGGTCACGGCGGTCGCCGAGAGCGAGACCGCCCTGCAGACCCTGGTGGCGGTGCGCGACCGGGTGATCTCGGCCTACGAAGAGATCATGCGGATGCAGATCTAACGCCGAAGCCGCCTTCGCCCCGCCCGATTGACCATCGCCCAGCCGCGAGATGACATCCCCCACATGACCGGTCTCGCCATCATCGACGTCGCCCGCGACGGCATCTTCGTCTTCCTCAAGGTCGCCGGGCCGATCATGCTCGTGGCCCTCGTCGTCGGCCTCGTGGTCTCCCTGGTCCAGGCGCTGACGCAGATCCAGGAACAGACGCTGATCTACGTGCCCAAGATCGTCGCGGTCTTCGCGACCCTGCTCCTGATGCTCCCCTTCATGGGCGACGCGCTGGGCGGCTACATGACCCGCATCGCCGCCCGCATCGTCTCCGGCGGCTGAGGCCGGAATCCGGGGGTCGTGCCATGACGGGGCGTGCTATGAGGGGCCATGAACCTCCTCCTGCCGGGCATCGCGGCGGCCTTCCTCCTCACCTTCGCGCGGGTCGGCACCCTGGTGATGCTGATGCCGGGCCTGGGCGAGCAGATGGTCTCGCCGCGCCTGCGCCTCGCCTTCGCGCTGCTGCTGTCGCTCGTCCTGTTCCCGATGGTGCGCCCGCTCCTGCCGGCGCAGGGGAGCGCGCTGGCGGGGCCGGGCCTGATCGCGCTCCTCATCGGCGAGTTTCTGGTGGGGCTGATGCTCGGCCTGACGGTGCGGATGGTCGTCGCGGCGCTCCAGACCGCCGGCATGATCATCTCGCAGCAGCTCGGCCTGTCCTACGCCATGACGGTGGACCCGACGCAGGGCGGGCAGCAGGCGGCGGTCGGCAACTTCCTGTCGCTGCTCGGCATCACGCTCATCCTGGCGACCGACCTGCACCACGTGGCGCTCGACGCGATCGGGCGCAGCTACGCGCTGCTGCCGCCGGACGGGGTGCCGGGCATGGGCGAGGCCGCGAGCCTCGCCCTGAAGGCGATCGCGCGGGGCTTCACCCTCGGCGTGCAGATCTCGGCGCCCTTCATCGCCTTCGGCATCCTGTTCAACGTCGGCCTCGGCGTGCTGGCGCGGCTGATGCCGCAGATGCAGGTGTTCTTCGTGGCCGTGCCGGCCTCGGTCCTCATCGGCATGCTGCTGCTGCTGGGCAGCCTCGGCGTCATGATGGGCGTCTTCCTGGACGATATCGGGCGCTACCTCGCGGATCTCGCCGGGCGCTGAGCCCCGTGACGGAGGCCTGACCCCGTGTCCGACGAGTCCGATCCGGAAGACAAGACCGAAGACCCGACTCCGCGGCGGATCGAGAAGGCGATCGAGCAGGGCAACGTCCCCAACAGCCCCGAGATCAACACCTTCTTCATCCTGGCCGCGTTCACGATGGCGCTGCTTCTCGCCGCGCCCAGCATCGCCCGGGACCTCGTGGCCGCCCTGCGCGGCTTCCTGGCGAACGCGCACCAGGTCCCCTCCGACCCCACGGCCTATACGGAGATGGGCATGCGCATGCTGCTCATCTGCGCCCAGGCTCTGGTGGTGCCGATCGGCCTCGTGGTGGTGGCCGGGCTCGCCGCGGGCCTGATCCAGCACCCGCTGGTCTTCAGCACGGAGACGCTCGGGCTGAAATGGGAGCGGGTCTCGCCGATGGCGGGCGCCAAGCGCATCTTCGGCATGGAGGCCCTGTTCCAGTTCCTGAAGGGTCTGGCCAAGCTCGGCATGGTCGGCGTGGTCGGGGGCACCATCCTGTGGGGCGAGCGCGACCGGATGGAGGTGTTCGCGCGCCTCGACCCCGCCGCGACGCTGGCGGCCATCCTGGGGCTCGCGCTCAAGCTGATGGCCGGCATGCTCTGCGTCTTCATCGCCATCGCGCTGGGGGACGCCGTCTACCAGCGCTTCCGCTGGCACAAGCGCCTGCGCATGTCCAAGGAGGAGATGAAGCAGGAGCACAAGGAGAGCGAGGGCAGCCCCGAGGTGAAGGGCCGCATGAAGCAGTTGCGCGCCCAGCGCGTGAAGAAGCGCATGATGGCGGCCGTGCCCACCGCCACCGTGATCGTCACCAACCCGACCCACTACGCCGTGGCCCTGCGCTACGAGGCCGGCATGGCCGCGCCGATCTGCGTCGCCAAGGGCGTCGACAGCCTCGCCCTGAAGATCCGCGCGGTGGCCAAGGACCACGACGTGCCGATACTCGAGAACCCGCCGCTCGCCCGCGCCCTGCACGCCACCGTGGAGATCGACGCGGAGATCCCGGCCGAGCATTACCGGGCGGTGGCCGAGGTCATCGGCTACGTGATGCGCCTGAGGCGGCGCGCGGCGTGACGATTGGCGCATCGCCCCGCCACGCTTTATGCACCTTCTTTCGCGAGATTTATCGGCAACTTGCACCGGTTTCCGCTTGCCGCGACGACGAGCGGAGCGCTAACCGGAAGGGCTTCAGGAGTGGGTCGACGGCGGATGGTTGAGTTCAGCGGACAGGGCAAGCCCGCGTCGAACGCGATCGATCGGTCCGAGCGGCCGGGGCGCGTCGGGCTCCTCCTTGTCCTGGCGGGGCTCCTCGTCGGCGCGGCGGTGGGCCTGTCCTTCGTCGCCAACGAGCAGGCGCAGCCGCTCATCCTCGGCCTGCTGGCGCTCCTGGCCATGGCGGGGGTGTTCTGCCTGTTCGCGCTGGCCATCGGGGCGATCCAGCTCGCCGGGCAGACCGCGCGCGACGACATCACCAAGGCCATCGTGGACGCCTCGCCCGAGGGCGCCATCGTGGTGGAGGAGGGCGGGCGCCTCATCTACGCCAACGAATCCTACCTGCGCATCGCGGGCGGCGAGACCTTCGCGAGCCTGCGCCCGGTGGAGCGGGTCTTCGTGGGCTCGCCCGAAGTGTCGGAGGCGGTCTACCGCCTGGCCCAGGCCTCCCGCGACGGCCTCGGCCACGCCGAGGAGATTCGCATGGCGCCCCCGCCCGGCGGCGGGCCGGAGCGCGCCTTCGCGTGGTTCCGCATCGCCGTGCGCCCCATCGAGCGGCCGCGCCGCCCCGCCACCCTGTGGACGGTGTGCGACATCACCCACGAGCGCGAGCGCCAGGAGAACGTCTTCCAGGAACTCCAGCACGCGATCGACTACCTCGACCACGCGCCGGCGGGCTTCCTCTCCATCGATCCCGCCGGGTCGATCGTCTACATGAACGCGACGCTCGCCGCCTGGCTCGGCTACGACCTCGCCACGGTCGGCTCCGGCGGCCTGAAGCTCGCCGACATCGCGCCGGGCGCCGACGTGCTCACCGCCTCCGAGGGCCTGCCCGGCGAGGTCCGCACCGACCGCTTCGACCTGGACCTCCGCCGCCGCAACGGCCACCCGCTGCCGACCCGCCTCTACCACCGCGTCGCCTTCGGGCAGGACGGACGGCCCGGCCCCTCGCGCACCTTCGTGCTCAACCGCTCGGCCGGCGCCGAGAGCGACGAGCCCCAGCGGGTCGCCGAGGTGCGCCTCGCGCGCTTCCTCAACAACAGCCCCATCGCGATCGCGACCCTCGACCAGAGCGGCCACATCGCCCGCGCCAACGCCTCCTTCGCCCGGCTGTTCGGGGGCCTGCCGCGCCAGGCCCTGCCGGACGGGCGCAACGACCTGCAGAGCGAGCCCACCATGTGGGACGCGATCGTCGAGCGCGACCGCCCGGCCCTGGAGGCGGCCCTGGCCAGGGCCGCCTCCGGGCTCGTGGAGGTCGCGCCGATCGAGATCGCGCTGGCCGGTCCCGGCACCCGCTCGGCCCGCGTCTGGCTCAGCCCCGCCGGTGGCGAGCCGGCGGTGGCCGGACGCGACGGCGCGGAGGGCGCGCACAACGACCGCGAGCGGGTCATCCTCTACGCCCTCGACACCACCGCCCAGCGCCAGCTGGAGCAGCAGGTGGCGCAGGCGCAGAAGATGGACACGGTGGGCCAGCTCGCCGGCGGCATCGCGCACGACTTCAACAACGTCCTCCAGGCCATCATCGGCTACTCGGACCTGCTGCTCGCCAGCCACAGGCCCACCGACCCGGCCTTCCAGGACATCATGCAGATCAAGCAGAACGCGAACCGGGCCGCGAGCCTGGTGCGCCAGCTGCTGGCCTTCTCGCGGCGCCAGACCCTGCGCCCGGAGGTGATGAACGTCGGCGAGGCGCTCTCCGACCTGACGCTGCTGCTGAAGCGGCTTCTCGGCGAGCGGGTCGACCTCGACCTCAAGCACGGGCGCGACATCTGGCCGATCAAGGCCGACGTGAACCAGTTCGAGCAGGTCATCGTGAACCTCGCGGTGAATGCCCGCGACGCGATGCCGGAAGGCGGCCGCCTCCTCATCCGCACCTCCAACGTCCTGCACGACGCCGTGCCGGGCGACGACCGCCTGGGCATGCCGGCGGCGGGCGACCACGTGCTGATCGAGGTGCTCGACACCGGCCAGGGCATCCCGCCCGACGTGATGGAGAAGATCTTCGAGCCGTTCTTCACCACCAAGGAGATCGGCAAGGGCACGGGCCTCGGCCTCTCGACGGTGTTCGGCATCGTCAAGCAGAGCGGCGGCACCATCGACGTGCGCTCCACGGTGGGCGAGGGCACAGCCTTCCGGATCTACTTCCCCCGGCACGAGCCCGCCGCCGAGCCGGCGCCGGAGCCCGAGATCGCGCCGCCGGCGCCCCAGAGCACGGCCGCCATCGCGGCGAGCCGCCTCAAGGGCGCGCCGGACCGGACCCGGCCGGAGGGCGAGAAGCCCGCGCCGCGCAAGCCCGCCCCGGACCATACCGGCCAGGGCGTGATCCTGCTGGTGGAGGACGAGGACCCGGTGCGCGCCGTCAACAGCCGCGCCCTCTCGGCGCGCGGCTACACGGTGCTGGAGGCCGCCTCCGGCCTCGACGCCCTGCGCATCATCGCCGAGACCACCGAGACCATCGACCTCGTGGTCTCCGACGTGGTGATGCCCGAGATGGACGGGCCGACCCTGCTGCGCGAGCTGCGCAAGCAATCCCCCGACCTGAAGGTGATCTTCGTCTCGGGCTACGCCGAGGACGCGTTCCGCAAGAACCTGCCCGAGGGCGAGGACTTCAACTTCCTGCCCAAGCCCTTCAGCCTGAAGCAGCTCGTCGAGACGGTGAAGGAGACCATCGCCCGCTGACGGGAGGCGGGGCGCGGCGATTCACCAGGCGGCATCGACGCAGAACCGCCATCCGCCGTTTCGGGAACACTTTCAGACCTCGAACGGCACCGATGGCGTGACGAGCTTCCAGAGCCCCGAGAGCTTCGACGGTCGCATGAGCTGCCACTGCATGATCTTCGCCGATCCGGGGGGATAGAATTCGATGCGATCCGAGCCCGATTGTCGGGCCGCGGCCCGGGCGTCCTCGTAAGCCTGCTGAACCGTCTCGCTCCAGACTTTTCCATCGGGCAGATCGGCGGTGAACCGTTGGTCGACGTCCTTCAGCTTGGGCATCTCGGCGAAGTAGAAGACGTAACAGCCCTTCTTCATGCTGTTGGGACGGAGGCCGAGGCTGCTCTCGATCTGCAGAGAATTCAGATTCCTCAGGAACTTCGCCTGCGTGACGTAGCCCGTCGCGGTCCGTAAGGATGCAGGGCGAACGGCGTCCTCGACGCTGACGGCTTTCACCACAGCATTCTCACCCGAGAGCGTCCAGGAGCGAAAGGACGAGAACGTCGCGAGTTCCTGGAAGGTGATCATGCGCTGATTCCGGTCGAAGGCGGCGCAGAGTCTCGATCGAACACGGCCACGAGTAAACCCGGCGCCTCGGAGTGCCGCTCGCCCTCCCGGTCATCCTTGCGTCTCGGGTCCAGGCATCAGAGGAGCGGTGGTCTCCTCTCCATGGGCCGCCCGTTCCGAGAACGGGCGCTGAGCAGCGAAATCAGGCGCCGCTCGCTTGCAGAACAAGAACAAAACAGGTACATAATCGGCATCCGAGGCACATTGAGCCTTGCTCCTCCCCCATGCATAAGGATGCCGACGAATGGCACAGCCCGCGCTGAAAGTTGTGGAATCCCCGATGGTGGACAAGGACAAGGCGAAGGCGATCGACGCCGCGCTGTCACAGATCGAGCGGGCCTTCGGCAAGGGCTCGATCATGCGCCTGGGCAAGAACGACAAGGTCGCCGAGGTGGAGGTGATCTCCACCGGCTCGCTCGGCCTCGACATCGCGCTCGGCGTCGGCGGCCTGCCGCGCGGCCGCGTCATCGAGATCTACGGACCGGAATCCTCGGGCAAGACCACGCTCGCCCTGCACACCATCGCGGAGGCCCAGAAGAAGGGCGGCGTCTGCGCCTTCGTGGACGCCGAGCACGCCCTCGATCCGGTCTATGCGCGCAAGCTCGGCGTGCAGCTCGACGATCTCCTGATCTCGCAGCCCGATACCGGCGAGCAGGCCCTCGAGATCACCGACACGCTGGTCCGCTCCGGCGCCATCGACGTGCTGGTAGTGGATTCGGTGGCGGCCCTGACGCCGCGCGCCGAGATCGAGGGGGAGATGGGCGATTCGCAGCCCGGCCTCCAGGCCCGCCTGATGAGCCAGGCCCTGCGCAAGCTCACGGGCTCGATCTCGCGCTCGAAGTGCATGGTCATCTTCATCAACCAGATCCGCATGAAGATCGGCGTGATGTACGGCTCCCCCGAGACCACCACGGGCGGCAACGCCCTGAAGTTCTACGCCTCGGTCCGCCTCGACATCCGCCGCATCTCGACCCTGAAGGATCGCGACGAGGCCATCGGCAACCAGGTCCGCGTCAAGGTCGTGAAGAACAAGGTCGCGCCGCCCTTCAAGCAGGTCGAGTTCGACATCATGTTCGGCGAGGGCGTCTCGAAGGTCGGCGAGCTCATCGACCTCGGGGTCAAGGCCGGCATCGTCGAGAAGTCCGGCGCCTGGTTCTCCTATTCGAGCCAGCGCCTCGGCCAGGGCCGCGAGAACTCGAAGGGCTTCCTGCGCGACAATCCGGAGATCGCCAACAAGATCGAGGCCTCGATCCGGCAGAATTCCGGCCTCGTCGCCGAGAAGATCCTGGAGAACGCCAAGCCGACCGAGGACGAGCTCGACGAGGGCGAGGCCTGAGAGCCGATCGGGCTCTCGGCCGACCATCCGCCGATAAAAAAGGGGCTCGGGAGAGGTGCGCACCCTCTCCCGAGCCCCTTTTTTCGTTCCGCTCCGTCCTTGTCGTGTTATACCAAATCCGTGTGATTAGCTCGGCATGGTTTGCTGGGGCCACCAGTGGAAGAGGGTGTTGGCGCGCAGGGTGTCTGGCTGGGCTTCGAGGTGTCGGCAGCGTTGCTCGATACGGTTCTGGACCTCGGGTAGCCGTTCGAAGTGTCGGTTGACGATGGGTTCGTCGACGAGGCGCCAGAGGTGCTCGGCGGGCTGGAGTTCGGGGGTGTAGGGCGGCAGGTAGACGAGGCGAAGACCGTCCGGCACGCGCAGTCCGGGTTCGGTGTGCCAGCCGGCTCCGTCGAGCAGCAGGATGATCGTGCGCTGTGGGCCTGCGCCGGCCTCGCGGGCGAACAGCGCCAGCAGGCCCTCGAAGAGCGGCTTGGAGACGCCGTTGCCGACGTACCAATGGCTCTCGCCGGTGGCCGGCGCCACGAAGGCGGTGACGTAGAGCCATTCGTAACGATGATGACCGAGGGCGATGGGGCGCTGTCCGCGCGGCGCCCAGACCCGGCGCGTGACCGGCTTCAGCCCGATGCGGTGCTCGTCCGTGCAGAAGAGGGCGACCGGCCGGCCGGGATGGCGGGCTTCTTCCTCGGCGAGGGTCGCGGCGAGTTTTTTTTGAAGGCGGCCTGTGCCTCAGGGCCGGCGGCAGCCGGGTTCTTCGGGCGTGGCGCCTGGATCGACCAGCCGATCGCCCGTAAAGCTTCCCAGGCGCGCTGCGGGTAGACCGAGACCATCCCCAGTTCGGCCGCCATCCAGGCGGCGATCTTGGGCGTGCTCCAGGTTCCGCCATCGGGCGGCGGCTCCGCAAGGCAGGCGCGCAGCTTGTCCAGGAGTTCGGGGGTCAGCAGGCGCGGGCTCGTGCCATTGCGCCGGCGCCGGTCACCCAGCGCATCAGGGCCGAACTGGTTGTAGCGCTGCGCCAGTTGCTCAAGCCAGCGCTGCACGAAGCCGGTCATGGCCGCGACCTCCCAGAACGGCTTGCCCTGCGCCAGAAGCCAGATCGCCTGATAGTGCCGCGTGGCGCAGGCATCCGGCCAGGTTCGAGCCCGACGGCCCAGTTCTGCGACACTCAAGTGATCAGCTATGTAGGCCATGTCCGCCTCCCAGAGACAGGACACAGACCCTAACAACCTCACAGACCAGCGGCATCCCCAGACGAGTCAATCAGACGGATTTGGTATTAGACCGTTTTCCGCCCGATCAGTTCGGTGATGGGGTGACCCGCGGGTCCCCTCTCTGGGAAGGAGAGGGAGCCCGGCGCGTCTGATCGTCCCGAGGTGATCGACCGGATCCGGTCTCAGGCCAAAAATCTCTCGACATCCGTCGAGCCGCGCGCGCCCTATCCCGGCGGCAGCACGTCGATCTGGATCGCGGAATAATAGGCCGCCAGATTGGCGATCTCGGCGTCGCTGAGGGGCTTGGCCACCACGTTCATGATCTCGTTGCTGCGCACCCCGTCCCGGTATTCGGTCAGCGCCTTGACGAGGTAGGGTTCGACCTGACCCGCGAGATTCGGTGCCTCCGGGAGTTTCGAGAGCCCGTCGAGGCCGTGGCAGGTCTGGCAGGCGGTGGCCGCCTTGCGCCCCGCCTTCGCGTCGCCCGCCGTCCCGACGCCCGGGACGAGGACGAGCGCGAGGGCGCAGAGCAGGGCCGCCCGGCCGGTGCTGAGGCCGGGAAACGGGATTCGGTCGGAGCCGATGTCCAGGCTCGCCATCACTTGCCCTCGTACGAGATCCGGTAGATCGCGCCCGCCGTGTCGTCGGAGACGAGAAGCGAGCCGTCGAGGAGCACCGCGACGTCGACGGGGCGGCCGAGATACTCGCCGTCCGCCGTCAGCCAGCCCTCCGCGAAGGGCTTCGGGGTGCCGAGCTTGCCGTCCTTGTCGAGGGGCGCGAACATGATGCGGGCGCCGATCGGCTGGGTGCGATTCCAGGAGCCGTGCTCGGCGGTGAAGATGCCGCCCTTGTAGGATTCGGGGAACATCCGCCCGTTGTAGAAGGTCATGCCGAGGTCGGCGGCATGCGGCGGCAGTTCGGCCTGCGGAAACACCACATCCTTCGGCGGCGTCTCGTCCTTGTACTCGACCGTGCGGACATGGCCGCCGCCGAACCAGGGAAAGCCGAAATTCTCGCCCGCCTTGGCGATCCGGTTCAATTCGCCGGGGGGCGTGTCGTCGCCCATGCCGTCCACCTGGTTGTCGGTGAACCACAAGGCCTTGTCGGCGGGGTTGAAGTCCATGCCCACGGAATTGCGGATGCCGGTGGCGTAGACCTCGCGGTTCTTGCCGTCCGCATCCATGCGGATGATGCCGCCGATGCCGGTCTGGGCGTAGAGTTCGCGCTTGGCGGCCGGGGGCACGTTGTAGGGCTGGCCGAGCGAGATGTAGGTCTTGCCGTCCGGCCCGATCCGGCACATCCGGGCGGTGTGGTTGTAGCTCTCCTCCGCCGCCGGGATCAGCGCGCCCTGCTTGACCAGGATGCCGGCCGCGACGTCCGGGCTCTCGTAGAAGAACTCGGCGGCCGGGAAGGACAGCACCCGGTTCTGCTCGACGATGGTCAGAACGCCGTCCCTGGAGAAGCAGACGCCGTTCGGGATCTTGAAGTCGATGCCGGGCGCGAAGGCCCGGACCTCGTCGGCGACCCGGTCCTTGTCGCGGTCGGTGACGGTGTAGACCTTGGTCTTGCGCGTGCCCACGAACAGGACGCCGGCATTCGGGCCGACCGCGATCGAGCGCGCATCCGGCACCACGGCGTAGAGGTCGATCCTGAAGCCCTCGGGCAGCTTGATCTTGGCGAGCGTCTTCTTGAGCGCGTCGGCGCGCCGCCCGGTCTGGGGGATCTCCGGCGCCTCGGCGGTGCCGGTGCTCTGCATGCCCGTGAGCTTCTCGAGGGCATCGGCCTTCGCCTTCGTCTCGGCGGGCGCGGCCCCCTGGGCGAGGGCGGCGGCGGAGAGCGCCAGCGCGGCGCAGCCGGCCAGCAGCGTCGCGGTGAGGACCGATCGCATGGATGTCTCCCGGAAAATCCGCCCGCATGGTCGGGGCGGTTGCAGCCCCGACGATATGAGCCTGCCGCAGGTCGCGGCAAGGGCCTCCGGAATGGGCGGGACGTCTCAGGGCGTATAGGGCAGCAGCTTGATGAACAGGCCCCACAGCACGAACAGGATGCCGACGATCGCCACGCCCCAGACGATGGAGCGGATCTTGGGCACGCCGAAGCCGTAGACCGGCAGGTAGACCAGGCGGGCGAAGAAGTAGAGATAGGCCCCCAGCACCACGGCGGTGTTGTGCCGGCCCGTCGCCACGCAGGCCAGAACCAGGGCGGCGAAGATCGGGAAGGTCTCGAAGAAGTTCTTCGACGCCTTCTCCAGCCGGGCAGCGGCGCCGGTCACCTCCGGCGTCTTCCCCTCGCGGTTGCCCGAGGCCCAACCGAAGCCGCCGCGCTGCCGCAGGCCGCTGGCGGACGCGGCGACGATGTGGACGAGCCCGAGCAGGCAGGACCAGGCGAGGAGGCGGATTTCGACCGGCATCGATGCGGTATCCCAGGTGTGGCGAAGAGGCGTGGCGGGAACGGTGTCCCTAGCTCAGCCGTGCGCAAAAGCGAAACCGCCCGTGACTTGCGCCGGAACGCTCCTTATGAGGGCTCCAGCGCGGTGGAAGCCCTTGATCCCAGGACCGTCCCGGACTCCCGGACCGAAGGCCCTCATCGCGCGGCGTGCGCGCGCATCGAGACGATCCCGATGCGTTCGCGCTCCGGCGGCACCCTACGACAGAGTTGTGATGCGATGAGCGGCGTCAACGAGATCCGGTCGACCTTCCTCGACTACTTCGCGGCAGCGGGCCACGAAGTGGTGCCGTCCTCCTCGCTGGTGCCGCGCAACGACCCCACGCTGATGTTCACCAATGCCGGCATGGTGCAGTTCAAGAACGTCTTCACCGGCGTCGAGAAGCGGCCCTACGACCGGGCCACCACTGCGCAGAAATGCGTCCGGGCGGGGGGCAAGCACAACGACCTCGACAATGTCGGCTACACGGCGCGCCACCACACCTTCTTCGAGATGCTCGGCAATTTCTCCTTCGGCGATTATTTCAAGCCGCGGGCGATCGAGCTGGCCTGGAACCTGATCACCAAGGAATTCGGCCTGTCGAAGGACCGGCTGCTGGTGACGGTCTATGCCGACGACGACGAGGCCGCCGGCCTCTGGCGCAAGATCGCGGGCTTCTCCGACGACCGCATCATCCGCATCGGCACCTCCGACAATTTCTGGCAGATGGGCGATACCGGCCCGTGCGGCCCGTGCTCGGAGATCTTCATCGACCAGGGCCCGGCGCTGCGGGGCGGGCCGCCCGGCTCGCCCGACGAGGACGGCGACCGCTTCCTCGAATTCTGGAACCTCGTGTTCATGCAGTACGAGCAGATCGAGCCGGGCAACCGCCTCGCCCTGCCGCGCCCCTCCATCGACACCGGCCTCGGCCTGGAGCGCATGGCGGCGATCCTCCAGGGCGTGAACAGCAACTACGAGACCGACCTGTTCCGCGCGCTGATCGACGCCGTGAGCCACGCGGTCGGCCGCCCGCCCGAGCCGGGCAACGTCGCCTCCTACCGCGTGATCGCCGACCACCTGCGCGCCGCCTCCTTCCTGGTGGCCGATGGCGTGCTGCCGGGCAACGAGGGGCGCGGCTACGTCCTGCGCCGGATCATGCGCCGCGCCATGCGCCACGCCGAACTGCTCGGCTCGCGCGAGCCGATGATGTACCGCCTCGTGCCGACGCTGCTGCGTGAGATGGGCCAGGCCTATCCGGAACTGACCCGCGCCGAAGGGCTCATCGCCGAGACCCTGCGGCTGGAGGAGACCCGCTTCCGCCGCACCCTTGAGCGCGGTCTGGCGATTCTCGACGCGGAGAGCCGCGACCTCAGCCACGGCCAGAACCTCTCGGGCGAGACCGCCTTCACCCTCTACGACACCTACGGCTTCCCCCTCGACCTGACGCAGGACGCCCTCAAGGCGCGCGGCATCGGCGTCGACACGGATGCGTTCGGGCAGGCGATGGAGCGCCAGCGCAAGGCGGCCCGCGCCGCCTGGACGGGATCGGGCGAGGCCGCCACCGAGACGGTCTGGTACGGCCTCAAGGAGCGGGTCGGCGCCACGGAGTTCCTCGGCTACGAGACCGAGACCGCCGAGGGCATCGTCACCGCGCTCCTGCGCGAAGGCGCCGAGACGGACGGCCTCGAGGCCGGCGAGACCGGCCTCGTCCTCCTCAACCAGACGCCGTTCTACGCCGAATCCGGCGGTCAGGTCGGCGACACCGGCACCCTGTCGGCCGCGGGCCTGAAGGCGCGGGTGACCGCCACCGAGAAGAAGCTCGGCGACCTGTTCGTGCATCACGTCACCGTCGACGAGGGCACGCTGGCCCCGAACCAGGCCGTGGAACTGGCCGTCGACCACGCCCGCCGCTCGGCGATCCGGGCCAACCACTCGGCGACCCACCTGCTGCACGAGGCCCTGCGCCAGGTGCTCGGCGACCACGTCGCGCAGAAGGGTTCGCTGGTCTCGGCCGAGCGCCTGCGCTTCGATTTCAGCCATCCGAAGCCGATGGACGAGGCCGAGATCCGGGCGGTCGAGGACATCGCCAACGCCGTGCTGCTCCAGAACACCCCCGTGGTCACGAAACTGATGGCGCAGGAGGAGGCGATCGAGTCCGGCGCCCGCGCGCTGTTCGGCGAGAAGTACGGCGACGAGGTCCGCGTCGTCTCCATGGGCGAGCCCGTGGCCGGGGCGCCGGGGCGCGCCAAGGCGTTCTCGGTGGAGCTCTGCGGCGGCACGCATGCGCGCCGCACCGGCGAGATCGGACAGGTCTCGGTGGTGGGCGAGAGCGCGGTCGGGGCCGGCGTGCGCCGGATCGAGGCGCTCACGGCCGGCGCGGCGCGCCGCCACCGCGCCGAGGAAAGCCGCACGCTCGCGCAGATCGCCGGCCTCCTGAAGGCCTCGCCCACGGACGTGCCGGACCGGCTCGCGTCCCTGATCGAGGATCGCCGCCGCCTGGAGCGCGACCTCACCGACGCGCGCAAGAAGATCGCCATGGGCGGCGCCGGCTCGGGTGCCGATGACGGCATCGCGGAGATCGGCGGCGTCAAGGTGATGGCGCGGGTGGTCGAGGGCGTCGAGATGCGCGACCTCAAGAGCCTCGCCGACGAGGGCAAGACCCGGCTCGGCTCCGGCATCGTCGCCATCGTGGGCGTCGCGCCGGACGGCAAGGCCGGCCTCGTGGTCGGCGTGACCCCGGACCTCACCGAGCGCTACGACGCCGTGGCCCTGGTCCGGGCTGGCGCCGGGCATCTCGGCGGCAAGGGCGGCGGCGGACGCCGCGACATGGCCCAGGCCGGCGGCCCGGAGGGCGCGGGCGCCCAGGCGGCCATCGACGCGATCCAGGCCGCGCTGTCGGCCTGAGCGGACCGGAGAGGGTCCCCCTCTCTGGAACCGATCAGTTCACGCGCTTCCAGGTCTGGCGCTTGCAGAACACGCTCATCACGCAGCCCGAGACCTCGACGAGGTTCGGGCCCTTGATGCTCATGCTGCCCGAATAGGTCTTGCCGTCGTTCGGGTTGTAGAGCGAGCCCTCGAAGCCGTCCCCGCTGGCTTTCGGCGCGTTCATGATCTGGACGCCGACGAGGCTGCGCGACCGCAGGGCCGCGTCCGGGTTCTTGGCGTCGAGCCCCGGGCCGGAGGTGCTCGCCAGCGTGCCGCAATAGCCGCTGCCGCAGCGGGTGATGCGCACCTTCGAATCGCCCGTCTCCGTCAGCCAGAGCCCCGTCGCGTCGGGGGCCTTCTGCGCCTGCGCCGCACCGCACCGCGGCAGCACGCCGCCGCCGAGGGCGAGCCCGACCAGTCCGGCGGCGCCGATGCGCCGCGCTGCCCGTCCGTTGAACGCCATGCCGTTTTCCTCGCCGTTCCTCATCCGGGGCACTGCCTGTCCCCGGCCCAAGCGGCATAGCCCGCACGCCCGCGCCTTGTCAGCCCGAGGCACCCCCAAAACACGGGCGCAGCCGGCCTCAGACGGGGGACAGGACCGCGCCCGTATAGACCTCGGCGACCTCGCAGAGCGGCAGCCCGTCCCGGCGCAGCAGCAGCGCCTCGATGGCGAAGAGCGGCGCGTGCGGACCCGCGCCGGCCGGATCCCCGGCGCCGGGGAGCAGGCGCAGGCCGAGGTTGCGCCGCGCGTGGGCGAGGGGGTGGACCACGCGGCCGAAGGGCACGTCGCTGGTGTCCAGGAGCCGGTTCATCGCCTCGGTGAGGCGATCCGGCACGTACCAGTTCTCGGCCTCCGAGAGCACGCGTCCGCCGCAGGTGAGGCGGACCCGGCGATAGCGCGCGATCCCGTCGCGCGGCAGGTCCAGCCGCGCGCGCTGGACCTGGGAGAGGGGGCGCTCGGGACCCGGAACGGCCTGCGCGACGAGGCCCGCCGCCGGGATGCCCCAGCGCTCGCGGCACCAGCCTTCCAGGACCGCCGTAGCGCTCGGTCCGGCGATCAGGCGGGCGCGGAAGGCTTCGAGGAGCCCCGCCGCGTCGCCGGCCGCGATCGGATCACCGGAGGGGGACGTCGCCATGACCACCGAACCACGTCCCATCCATCAGCGCCGCACGGCGCGCGCGGCCGGCGGCCCGCTCCCGCACGCGCGGAATTGCGCACCGCAATACGAAGCGGCGGCGGAAAGGTCCACGGCGATGTCGGGGATGGTGGGGAAGATTTTCGGAGACGACGTGGTGGAGCCTAACGGGATCGAACCGATGACCTCTTCCATGCCATGGAAGCGCTCTCCCAGCTGAGCTAAGGCCCCACGTGTCACACCGCTGCGTCTGGAGCGCCGGCGGTGGTCGTTCGCGGCGGCAGGGCCCGAGGCCCGGCCGGCGATGGCGGTGATATACGGGTCCTTGGCCGCCGCCTCAACCCCTATTTTCCGGGTTGGAGGCCGCTTTCGCGCGAATCCGAAGCCCGGGTTCCAGGGGACGTCGTCCGGCCGAGTCCACGGGACCAACGCGAAAAGCCGCGCGACGCGGGCACGTCGAACGGCGGGGCGAAGGATGTCTCGGAGGGACGGACGAGAATGGTGGAGCCTAACGGGATCGAACCGATGACCTCTTCCATGCCATGGAAGCGCTCTCCCAGCTGAGCTAAGGCCCCACTCTCAGCGCGCCGGTGTCTGGAACATCCGGTGCGGTCTTCGTCGTCGGAGGGCTGAAGCGGCCCGCCGTCGATGGCGGTGATGTACTGGGGCTTTCCCGCCGCCTCAACCCCCTTTGTGCCCCGCCGGCAAACTTTTTTGTCCGGCGGGTCTTTCGGGGCGAGACGCGACGCGGCTCAGCTCTCCTCGTCGTTCTCGATGTCGCTGTCGATCAGGTCGGCCACGTCGTCGTCACCGGAATCCTCCTCCTCGAGGAAGGTGTCGTCGGCATCGTCGTTGCTGTCGCCGTCCACGTCCTCGGTCGTGGTGTCGGCCTCGTCCTCGGCCGCCTCGACCTCGTCGAGGGACACGATCTCCGGACCGCCCTTCTCGGCGTCCGTATCCTCGTCGTCATCGGCCGGCACGGCGGCGGCGCGGGCCGCGAGCGCCGGGGCGGCGCGGCCGGACGCCGCCGCGACCTGGTAGATGGTCCCGCATTTCGGGCAGGTCGGCGGATCGTTGTCGAGGTCGTAGAACTTGGCGCCGCAGCTCATGCATTGACGCTTCAAGCCGAGTTCCGGTCTGGCCACGGGCGAACCTCTAATACGTGCAATCTTTTGGGAGAGGCGCCCCGTTAGTCGTGTGGAACGCTCCTGTCAAATTCCCTCGCCGGCCAAGGCCTTCCTCCGAACGGTCAAGACCTTGCCTCGGAACGCGCGAGGGAATCCGGGAGGGGCGGAGCGACGTTTCCCACGGGGTTCTCGCCCGACGCCGGGGTGAGCCGGACGACGTCGGATGACGCCAGCGGCCGTGCGTGTTAACCGGCCCTCACCCTTACGACGCGCCCGCGCTCCGTTCGACGTGCCCGCGTCCCGAACCGACCGCCCAGCCGAAAAGTCGCCGCCCGTGTCCCATGATTCCGAACCCCAACCCCTGACCGCCCATCCCGGCCTGTCCCTGCGGGGCAGCCTGCGCCCGCCGGGCGACAAGTCGATCTCCCACCGGGCGATGATCCTCGGCCTGCTCAGCATCGGCGAGACCAACGTGCAGGGCCTGCTGGAAGGCGACGACGTGCTGCGGACCGCCGCGGCCGCGAAGGCCCTGGGCGCCGACGTGGAGCGGGTCGGGGACGGACTCTGGCGGGTGCGGGGCGTCGGGATCGGCGGCCTGACGGACCCGGAGGACGTGCTCGATTTCGGCAATGCCGGCACCGGCTCGCGCCTGATGATGGGCGTGGTCGGCGGCCAGCCCGTGACGGCGACCTTCGACGGCGACGCCTCCCTGCGCAAGCGGCCGATGCGGCGCATCCTCGATCCCCTGGTGCGGATGGGCACCGAGGTGGTGAGCGAGGAGGAGGGCGGACGGGTGCCCCTGACCCTGCGCGGCCCGCGCGAGGCGATCCCGATCACCTACGAGACGCCCGTCGCCTCGGCGCAGATCAAGTCGGCGGTGCTGCTCGCGGCCCTGAACGCGCCCGGCACCACCACGGTGATCGAGGCGGCCGCGACGCGCGACCACACCGAGCGCATGCTCCGGCTCTTCGGCGCCGAGGTCCAGGTCACGCCGCACGGCCCCGAGGGCCACGGCCGCGCGATCGCGCTCACGGGCCAGCCCACCTTGCGCGGCACGAAGGTCGTGGTGCCCGCCGATCCGTCCTCGGCGGCCTTTCCCCTCGTGGCGGCCCTGATCGTGCCGGGCTCGGAGGTGACCCTGGAGGGCGTGATGATGAACCCGCTGCGCATCGGGCTGATCACCACCCTGATCGAGATGGGCGCCGAGATCGAGCGCCTGCGCGAGCGGGAGGAGGGGGGCGAGACCGTGGCCGACCTGCGGGTGCGCGCGAGCCGCCTGAAGGGCGTCGACGTGCCCCCGGAGCGGGCCCCGTCGATGATCGACGAGTACCCGGTGCTCGCGGTCGCGGCCGCCTTCGCGGAGGGCACCACCCGGATGCGGGGCCTGCACGAACTGCGCGTGAAGGAATCCGACCGGCTCGCGGCGGTCGCCGACGGCCTCAGCGCCAACGGAGTCGCCTACCTCGTGGAGGGGGACGATCTCGTCGTGCACGGCACCGGCGCGCCGGCGCGGGGCGGCGGCACGGTGGCGACCCATCTCGACCATCGCATCGCCATGGCCTTCCTCGTCATGGGGCTGGCCACGCAGCGACCCGTCACGGTGGATGACGGGGCCATGATCGCCACCAGCTTCCCGAGCTTCCTGCCGACGATGCAGGGTCTCGGCGGCCGGATCGAGGGGTGAGCGCCATGCCGATGGTGATCGCGATCGACGGCCCGGCCGCCTCGGGCAAGGGCACCCTCGCCAAGCGTCTGGCGGCCCATTACGGCCTGCCCCATCTCGACACGGGCCTGCTCTACCGGGCGGTCGCCCTGACGGTGATCGATGCGGGCCACAATCTCGACGACCATCAGGCCGCCGCGCGCGCCGCCGCGAGCCTGATCGCCGACCGCCTCGCCGATCCGCGCCTGCGCGAGCGGGCGATGGGGGAGGCGGCGTCGCGCATCTCGGCGGTGCCGGCCGTGCGCGCGGCCCTGCTCGCCTGGCAGCAGCGCTTCGCCGGGGGCGCCAGCGGCGCGGTGCTCGACGGGCGCGACATCGGCACGGTCGTCTGCCCCGACGCCCCCGTGAAGCTCTTCATCACCGCCGCCCCCGAGGAGCGCGCCCGCCGCCGCCACCTCGAATTGCTGCGACGCGGCGAATCGGCGACGCTCGGCGCGATCCTCTCCGACATCGTCGCGCGCGACGCCCGGGACGCGCAGCGCTCCACCGCGCCCCTCAAGGCGGCCGCCGACGCGGTGATCCTGGACACGACCGAACTCGATCCGGACGAGGCCTTCGCGGCCGCCCGCGCGGTGGTGGACCGCGCCCGGCCGCACTGAGCCGGCCGCCGTGAGCCGCGAGCGCCCGGCAAAAAGCCCCGCCGGACCTCTCCGGCGGGGCTCTTCTTTCGATGGGATCAGCCGCGCTGATCGAGGTTGACGTATTCGCGCTGCGCCGGGCCGATATAGAGCTGGCGCGGACGGCCGATCTTCTGCGACGGGTCCTCGATCATCTCGGCCCACTGGGCGATCCAGCCGGTGGTGCGCGCCAGCGCGAACAGCACCGTGAACATCGAGGTCGGGAAGCCCATCGCCTTGAGGGTGATGCCCGAGTAGAAATCGATGTTCGGATAGAGCTTCTTCTCGATGAAGTACTCGTCCTTGAGGGCGATCTGCTCCAGCTGCACCGCGACTTCCAGCAGCGGATCGTCCTTGATGCCGAGCTGGCCCAGGACCTCGTGGGTGGTCTTCTGCATGATCCGGGCGCGCGGATCGTAGTTCTTGTACACGCGGTGGCCGAAGCCCATCAGGCGGAAGGGGTCGTTCTTGTCCTTGGCCTTGGCGACGTACTTGGCGACGTTCTCGGGGTGGCCGATCTCTTCCAGCATCTTGAGGGCCGCCTCGTTGGCGCCGCCATGCGCGGGCCCCCAGAGGCAGGCGATGCCGGCCGCGATGCAGGCGAAGGGATTGGCGCCCGAGGAGCCCGCCAGACGCACCGTCGAGGTGGACGCGTTCTGCTCGTGGTCGGCATGCAGGATGAAGATCCGGTCCAGCGCACGGGCGAAGATCGGGTTGACCTTGAACTCCTCGCACGGCACCGCGAAGCACATCCGCAGGAAGTTCGAGGTGTAGTCGAGGTCGTTCTTCGGATACACGAAGGGCTGACCGATGGAGTACTTGTAGGCCATCGCCGCCAGCGTCGGCATCTTGGCGATCATCCGCATGGAGGCGACCATGCGCTGCTGGTCGTCCGAGATATCGGTCGAGTCGTGATAGAAGGCCGAGAGCGCGCCGACGCAGGCGACCATGATCGCCATCGGGTGCGCGTCGCGGCGGAAGCCCTGGAAGAAGCGGTTCATCTGGTCATGCACCATGGTGTGGCGCGTGATCCGGTAGTCGAAATCGGCCTTCTGGGCCGGAGTCGGCAATTCGCCGAACAGCATCAGGTAGCAGGTCTCGAGGAAGTCGCCCTCCTCGGCGATCTGCTCGATCGGGTAGCCGCGATAGAGCAGGACGCCCGCATCGCCGTCGATATAGGTGATCTTCGACTCGCAGGAGGCGGTCGAGGTGAAGCCGGGATCGAAGGTGAACTTCCCCGTCTTGGCGTAGAGCTTGCCGATGTCGATGACGTCCGGACCGATCGTGCCGGTCTTGATCGGGAGCTCGACGTGGTCATCGCCCACGGTGATCGTGCTGGAGGCGCTCATGGAGACCTGGACCCTTTCGTGGCAGCGGGGCGGCTCCGGCCCGCGTGGCGATGCAACCAGCCACCCGGGTCCGGGGCGCAAATGCGGCTTATGCTGCACTTGCTCACACGAGCATGGGGGTAGCGGATCGGCGGACCGTCATCAACCGACGCTCCGCCTCTCCCCGGGGCCCAAGCGAAATCCAGGCCGATTTGTCATTCTTTCGCAGGACGACGGTCCCGTTCGCCGGACGTGACGCGGCGCCCGGCATGGCCCTCAGGCGGCGGTCTGATCGCGCAGGCGGCCGAGGCATTCCTCGCGGCCCAGCACGGCCATCACGTCGAAGACCGGCGGGGAGGTCGCGCGCCCGGTCAGGGCCGCCCGCAGGGGCTGCGCGATCTGTCCGAGCTTCAGCGCGTTCGCCTCGGCGAAGCGCCGGACCGCGCCCTCCGTGGCGGCGGCGCTCCACTCGGGCAGCGCCTCGAGGTCGGCCAGCAGGGCCGCGAGGCGCGCGCGGGCCTCGTCGCCGAGCAGGCCCCGGGCCTTCTCGTCGGGGACGAGGGGGCGCGACGCGGTGAGGTAATAGGCGCTGTCGAGGAGTTCCACGAGGGTCTTGGCCCGCTCCTTCAGGCCCGGCATCGCGGCGGTGAGCTTCGTCCGCAGGTCCGGCGCCATCGGCACCGCGATGCCGCGCGAAGGGCCGAGGGCCGGGAGCACGTCCGCGATGGCCTGCACGAGGTCCGCGTCGGCCGCGGCCCGGATGTAGAGGCCGTTGAGGTTCTCGAGCTTGGCGAAGTCGAAGCGGGCGGGCGAGCGCCCGATCGCCTTCAGGTCGAAGGCCGCGATCATCTCCTCGGTGGAGAACACCTCCTGGTCGCCGTGGCTCCAGCCCAGGCGCACGAGGTAGTTGCGCAGGGCGCTCGGCAGGTAGCCGAGATCGCGATAGGCATCGACGCCCAGCGCCCCGTGGCGCTTCGAGAGCTTGGCGCCGTCGGCCCCGTGGATCAGCGGGATATGCGCCATGGCGGGCGCCGCCCAGCCCAGCGCGTCGGAGATCCGGCGCTGGCGCGCGGCGTTGGTGAGGTGGTCGTCGCCCCGGATCACCTGCGTCACGCCCATGTCGTGGTCGTCCACCACCACGGCGAGCATGTAGGTCGGGTTGCCGTCCGAGCGCAGCAGGACGAGGTCGTCGAGGTCCCTGTTCTGCCAGACGACGCGGCCCTGCACGCCATCCTCGACCACGGTCTCGCCCTCGGTGGGCGCGCGCAGACGGATCACCGGCTTCACGCCGGCGGGCGCCTCGGAGGGATCGCGGTCGCGCCAGCGCCCGTCGTAGCGCAAGGGGCGCCCCTCCGCGCGGGCGGCCTCGCGCATCGCGGTCAGTTCCTCCGGCGTGGCGTAGCAGCGATAGGCGTGGCCCGAGGCGAGCAGGCTCATCGCGGCCTCGCGATGCCGCTCGGCGCGGGCGTACTGGTAGATGACGTCGCCGTCCCAATCGAGGCCGAGCCAGCGCATGCCGTCGAGGATCGCGTCGATGGCCCCTTGCGTCGAGCGTTCGCGGTCGGTGTCCTCGATGCGCAGCAGCATGCGGCCGCCGAAGCGGCGGGCATAGAGCCAGTTGAACAGGGCCGTGCGGGCCCCGCCGATATGCAGGTAGCCCGTGGGCGAGGGGGCGAAGCGCGTGACGACGGCTGACGACATCAATCTTGACTTGAACTGGCTGTTGGAACGGGCGGGAGGCGGATCGACCGGCCCGGAGACGCGCGTGTAGCATGGCCTGCGCCGGGCGTTAAGAAATCGTCTCGCGCGCCGGCCGTGCGCGCGGCGCCCTCGGACGAAGGTCTCCAGCGATGGCGCAGACGCGGGCGGCGACAGCGACGGGGCGGGTCTCCCGCCTCGGCGCGGCGCGTCGGCCCGTCCTCGGCCTGCTCGGTGCCTGGCTGCGGGCCGGCTTCGCGCGGGAGGTCGAGCAGCGCCGCCTGTTCGCGTGGCTCGCCGTGGCGTTCGGCCTCGGCATCCTCGTGTTCTTCGCCGGCACGAACGGGACGCCCGCCCTCGCCGCGCCGCTCGTGGCGGCAGGCCTGCTCGCCGCCACGACGCCGTTCCTGGCCGCGCGGCCCTTGGGCCTCGCCCTGACCCTCGCCGGCCTCTTCGCCTTCCTGGGCTTCGCGGCGGCGACCCTCCGGGTCCAGCGCGTGGCGAGCCCGATCCTCGCCCGCACGACGATCGCGCCCCTGGTCGGCACCATCGAGGGGCTCGACGAGCGCGAGGAGGGCGCGCGCCTGATCGTGCGGGTCGAGAGCTTCGGCACGCTCGGTCCGGAGGCGCGCCCCGCGCGGGTGCGGGTCTCCTACCGCAGGGCGGTTCCCCTCAAGCCGGGCGACCGGATCGCCGCCACCGCCCGCCTGCTGCCGCCGCCCGAGGCGGCGCGGCCGGGCGGCTACGATTTCGGGCGGGACGCCTTCTTCCGCGGCCTCGGCGCGGTGGGCTCGCTGGTCGGCAAGATCGAAATCCGCCCGCCCACGGAAGCACCGGCCTGGAGCGCGCGCCTCGCGGCCGCGATCGACGAAGCCCGCAACGCGCTCACCCGCCGGATCACCGACGCCAATGGCGGCCAGGCCGGCGCCGTGGCGGCGGCCCTGGTCACGGGCAAGCGCGGGCTGATCAACGGCGAGACCAACGACGTGCTGCGGAGCGCCGGGATCTACCACGTGGTCTCGATCTCGGGCCTG
Organism: Methylobacterium sp. J-068; assembly: GCF_022829445.1. GTDB lineage: Bacteria > Pseudomonadota > Alphaproteobacteria > Rhizobiales > Beijerinckiaceae > Methylobacterium. The sequence goes on from NZ_JAKSXY010000063.1 coordinate 128,658, forward strand.
CACATGGTGCTGGCGGCGGGCGTGGTGTTCTGGCTGGTGCGGGCGTTCCTCGCCCTGGTGCCCTTCGCGGCCCTGCACTGGCCGATCAAGAAGATCGCGGCCGGCCTCGCCATGGTCGGGGTGACCGCCTACTGCGTCTTCTCGGGCTGGGACATCGCCGCCGAGCGCTCCCTGATCATGACCCTGGTGATGCTCGGCGCGATCCTCGTCGACCGCCCGGCCCTGAGCCTGCGCAACCTCGCGCTCGCCGCCCTGATCGCCCTGGCGCGCGAGCCCGAGGGCGTGCTCGGCCCGAGCTTCCAGATGTCCTTCGCGGCGGTCGCCGGCCTCATCGCCTGCGCGCCGCTGATCGGCGGGCAGGCCTTCCGCCGGGACGGGGCGGGGCGCGTCGCGCGCGCCATCGGGCTCCTGCTCGCCACGGTCGTCGGCACCCTGGCCACCACCCTGGTGGCGCAGGTCGCCACCGCGCCCTTCGCCACCTACCATTTCCAGACGGTGCAGCCCTTCGGCATCGTGGGCAACGCGCTGACCCTTCCGCTCGTCTCGCTGGCGGTGATGCCGGCGGCGGTGCTGGGCATCCTCGCCTATCCGTTCGCCCTCGATCAGCCGGTCTGGTGGGCGATGGGGCTGGCGGTGCGGGGCATGCTGACGATCTCGGGCTGGATCGCGGGCTTCGGCCACGCGACCTACGTGGTGCCGGCCTACGGCGCGGGCGCGCTGGCGCTGCTGGCCGGCGCCCTCGTGCTGCTGACGCTGCCGGCCTCGTCCCTGCGCTGGATCGGCTTGGCGCCGGCGATCCTCGGTCTCGGCCTCGCCGCCCGGCCGGTGCGCCAGGACATCTACGTCGACCGCGAGGGCGCCGGCGCGGCGATCCGCGAGCCCGGCGGGCAACTGGCCACCCTCGGGCGCCCGCCCGCCTTCGTGCTGGAGCAGTGGCTCAAGGCGGATGGTGACGGGCGCAAGGCGGGGGAGGTCAAGCCGTTCGCGGGCGCCCGGTGCGACCGCCTCGGCTGCAGCCTGGACCTGGCGGATGGCCGCACGGTCGCCCTCGCGACCGACAAGCGCGCGCTGCCCGAGGATTGCGCGCGGGCCGAGATCCTGATCACGCAGCGGGAGGCGCCGCCCCATTGCGCGGCACCGCTGATCCTCGACCGTGCCTTCCTGAAGGCCCACGGGGCCATCGCGATCCGTCTCTCGCCCGAGGGCCCCGTCGTCACGACGGCGCGCCGACCGGGCGAGACCGTTCCCTGGCGGCCGACGGCGATCCGCCCCGTGGAGGCGCCGCCGCTTCCCGCTCCACCGCAGCGGACGGAAACCGACGCGGAGGATGCGGACATGCCGGGCGCCGAGCCCGGCGAGGCGCCTCAGTAACGCCGGACGAGGCTGACGAGACGGCCTTGGATCTGCACGCGGTCGGGGCCGAGGACGCGGGTCTCGTAGGCGGGGTTCGCCGCCTCCAGGGCGATCGAGGAGCCGCGCCGGCGCAGGCGCTTTAGCGTCGCCTCCTCGTCGTCGATCAGCGCCACGATGATGTCGCCGGTATTGGCCGTGTCCTGCTTGCGGATGACCACGAGGTCGCCGTCGAGGATGCCCGCCTCGATCATCGAATCGCCGCGCACCTCGAGGGCGTAGTGCTCCCCGCCAGCGAGGAAGTCCGGCGACATCGTCACCGAGTGGCTCTGCTCCTGGATCGCCGAGATCGGCGTGCCGGCCGCGATGCGTCCCATGACGGGGATCGTCACCGCGCGCCCGGCCTCGTCCGTCGCCTGCGTGGTGGGCAGGCGGGACACAGAGGTACCGCCCGGAACGCCCTTGCCCTTGCCGCCCTCGACCACGCTCGGGGTGAAGCGCCGAACCTCGGGCGGGGTCGCGCCGCGGGACGCCGCCGCCGCACCGCCCAGGCTCTCCGGCATCCGGATCACCTCGATCGCGCGCGCGCGGTTGGGCAGGCGGCGGAGAAAGCCGCGCTCCTCGAGCGCCGTGATCAGACGGTGAATGCCCGATTTCGACTTGAGATCCAGCGCGTCCTTCATCTCGTCGAACGAGGGAGGAACGCCGCTCTCGCGCATCCTGTGCTGGATGAACTGGAGCAAATCCAGTTGCTTACGCGTCAACATGCGGAACACTCTTCGTTGGAGCCACGGCTGCGGCGTGCGACCGCAGAAACAAACCACGAACACGTTAAACGTTCCGCAAGTGTTCTGCAAGAGTTCCTGAAGGATGTGTGAATCCGTTGCCTGTCCGAGGGCGAATGGTGGCTGCCTCCTCCAATCCCGCCGGGAACGGGGAAGGCTCACGCATGTCCGGCGCCTCTCGTCTTGACGCGGGCGCACGCGGGAGGCTCCCCTGCCGATGCGGAGGCGCGCCCCCCGAGGCGATGGGCGTCGAGAGGTCGAACGGGACGGGGTGACCGCACATGCGCGTGGGCTGCATCGGCGAGTGCATGGTGGAACTGGTGGAGCGGCCCGACGGCTCGCTCACGCGCGGCTTCGGGGGCGACACCCTGAACACCGCGCTCTACCTCGCGCGCCTCGGCGTGCCGGTCGACTACGTCACCGCGATCGGGGACGATCCCTGGAGCACGGACATGGTCGCGGCCTGGGCGGACGAGGGCATCGGCCTCGGCGGCGTCCGGCGCCTGCCCGGCCGCCTGCCCGGTCTGTACCTGATCCGCACCGATGCCCGCGGCGAGCGCAGCTTTCACTATTGGCGGGACAGTTCCGCCGCGCGCGATCTGTTCGCCGGGCCGGACGCGGCCCCGCCCTGGACGGACCCGGCGACCTACGACCTCGTCTATCTCTCCGGCATCAGCCTCTCGCTCTACGGCGAGACCGGTCGCGCGCGGCTCCGGGCGATCCTCGCCGCCCTGCGCGGCCGTGGCGGCCGGGTGGCCTTCGACACCAATTACCGCGCGCCCGGCTGGCCCGACCCCGACGCGGCGCGCCGCGCGTTTCGCGAGACCCTGGCGGAGGCCGACCTCATCTTCACGTCAGCCGACGATCTCCAGGCGCTTTTCGGGCCGACCGGCCTCGACGAGGTGCTGCGCCATCGCGGCCGGGCCGAGATCGTCCTGCGGGAGATGCCGGCGGGCAAAGCCATGGCGCGGGTCTTCCATGGGACCGGCGAAGCGCGGCTCCCGGCGGATCCCGTCGAGGCGATCCTCGACACCACGGCGGCGGGGGACAGCTTCGCGGCCGCCTACCTCGCGGCGCGGCTTGCCGGGAGCACGCCGTTGGAGGCCCTGCGAGACGGCCACCGGCTCGCGGGCACGGTGATCCGGCATCGCGGCGCCGTGATCCCACGCGCGGCGATGCCGGACTTTGGCGTCGGGCGCCGCCGGGGCCGCATCCCGCCGGACGGCCAGGGGATTTAGAGTACCTCACAAAACTCCCGCCCATCCTCGGGTCTCACCCCGAGCACCACGGTGCGGCGGGAGTTTTTGAGAGAGACACTTAGCGGTGGTCTCTCCGAAGTGCGCGGGATAGAGCATCTCGGCACCAGCGTTCCCGTGGCCCGGCAACACGATATGAACTCCCCCGCGCATCGCTCGGCCCCACCGATGCAGACCATCGTGACGTACTGGGAAGGCGAGGTCAGCTGGCTCGAACGGCTCAGCGCGGCCTCCATCGTCGCCGCCGGCCACGACCTCCAGATCTATTCCCACGACGTCGCCGCGCTGCGGGGGCAGGGCCTGCCCGGAACCGTGATCGACGTCCGCGAGGTTCTCGGTCCGAACCCGATGGCGGACCTCTATCGCCGCCGGAAGTCCTACGCGTTCTACACCGACTACGTGCGCCTGGGCCTGCTTCGGGAGGGCAGGGGCATCTGGTCGGACCTGGACTTCGTCTTCCGGCAGCCGCTGCGGGTGACGCCGGGCGGGACGGACTACGTCTTCGGCTGGCTCAACCCGAACCGGATCAACAACGCCATCCTGTACGCGCCGGCGCACTCGGACCTGGTGTCCCACTACTGGGATGCGATCACCGCCGTGCCGATCCGCGTCCCCTGGGCCACCGGCCACATCCGGGTGAAGCGCGGCCTCGAGATCCTGCTCGGCCGGCGCTTCCCGATCCATCCGGAGCGGCTGGCGATCGGCCCCCGGGCGCTGACCCATTTCGTTCGTCGCCTCGGCCTCGCGCACCATGCGCGGGCCAAGCCGGTGTTCTATCCCCTCGACGACGACGATGCCTACCGGCTGACCGAGCCGGACGACGGTGCGGCGCGCGCCCTGATCGGGCCCGAGACGGTGGCGGTCCATGCCTGGCGGGGCAAGCTCTGGTCCATCGGCCGCAACGCGCCGCCGGACCGGTCGTCCTGGCTGGGGCGACGCAGCCGCGAACTCGGCCTCTGAGCCGGATCGTCCGTCAGCCTGGAAACGAAGGAGAAGCCGGATGCGCCGGGTCCTGTTCATCTGCCCGACCCGCGTGGCATTCGGCATCGACACGCCGGCCTCGGTCGGCCTCGGCGGCATCGAGAGCACCAACCTCGCCCTGACCCGCGCCCTCGCGCGACGCGGCTTCGCGGTGGTCCTGGCGACCCGCCGCACGGGCAGCCTCGAGCGGGACGGCGTCCTCAACATCCCGCTCGCCGAGATCGCCCGGCACGCCGCCGACGCGGTGGTCTCCAGCAACGATCCGAGGCCGCTGCGGGGCTTCCCGGACGCCAAGCGGATCGCCTGGGTGCACAATCCGATCAACCTCGAGAAGGCGCTGCGCAAGCGCTATCTCCTGCCGATCCTGTCGCTGCGGCCGGACGCGGTCTTCGTCGGCAGCATCGCGGCCGCGACGATGTCGCCGGTCTTCGCCTATCGCCGCCGGCACGTGGTGCCGCACGGCATCGCGCCCGCCTTCCGCGAACCCGAGCCGACGCGGGGCCTCGGCCGCGACTTCGTCTACGCCTCCCAGCCCCAGCGCGGGCTCGAGCGCATGCTCGCACTCTGGCGGACCGCCCCGGCGGTGATCGCGTCCGGCGCGCGGCTCCACGTCTTCGGGTCGGATTATCCCCCGTCCGGCGACGAGACCGGCCCCATCGTGTTCCATCCGAGGGTCGGGGCCGCCGCGCTCGCGGCCTTCTACGCCCGCGCCCGCGCCATGGTCTGCCCGGGATCGGTGGACGAGACCTTCTGCCTCGCCGCCGCCGAGGCGCAGGCCATGGGCCTGCCGGTGATCACGTCCGGGATCGGCGCCCTGTCCGAGCGGGTCCAGCACGGGGTGAACGGCCTGATCGCGCCGGGCGACCGCGACTTCGCGGAAGCGGTCGTCGGGGTGGCGGGGAACGACACGCTCTGGTCGGCCCTGAGCGCGGGCGCGCTCCTCCAGCGCGAGGCCCTGACCTGGGAGCGGGCCGCCATCCTGTGGGAGGCGATCCTGCGGGAGGCCGCGACCGGCCCCTCGGCCGCGCGCCGGTAGGACGGTCTCATACCGTTTCCGGCTGATTGATTCGGGACGGATTCCCGTTGAGGGGGATTGGGTTTAGCCTCCGCATCGTCTTGCGGAGGCAGGCATGGCACACATCGCCGACCATCTGAGCGTCGAGGAGCTGGGCCGGCGGGCTCGCA
>NZ_JAKSXY010000064.1 GCF_022829445.1 Methylobacterium sp. J-068
GCCCTAGATGCCTGCGACAAGCGCCACGTCTGGGCCAGCTACGCCAAGCTCGCCGCCCCCGAGAGGACCACACGATGACGGCCCGTGATCGCCGGCCCCAGGCCCTGGACCGGGAGCGGTTCGACAAGTGCCGGGCGCTAATGGAGCGCGGTGCTACGGAGGGCGAGCGTGCAGCAGCACTTGCGGCGGCAACCCGCGTCGCCGCTGCCGCCGGGCTCACATTGGCGGAAGCCTTGGCCGCGAGGGACAGCGCACGTCCAAGGTGGACCGAGAGCGCCCCGCCCTACACGCCGCATCCGACCCGCCGGCCGTACCCATTCCAGCAGCGCGCTAAACGGCCTTCGAAGCCGGAGCCGATCACCGTCGAAGAGATCATGAGGCAGAAGGCCGAAGACCTGGCGCGGCGGAAGAAAGCGGCAGCCCGCGAGGAGAAGCGCATGCAGAAGGT
>NZ_JAKSXY010000078.1 GCF_022829445.1 Methylobacterium sp. J-068
GAGGTTGCGCTGGAGCGTGGTCGGCAAGCCATTCACCTGCGTGTTGTGGGCGAGGAACGCGTCGCGGACGCGGGTTCGGGAAGCCCGGACGGGTCGCCGAGACGGGGTTCGTCGGGCGTGACGTTCCCGAACGTCCCGCCCCGCGCGAGCACGCCGTCGGCCCCGGATTGTCGTCGATCCGGCGATCCCGCCTGCATCGGAAGACGCGACGTCGATCGGCAAGAGTAGCCGCTGGATCGAGCCGGTGTTGTTTGGATGAATTCCAATTTCGTCGCGGGTGCTTGCAACGTCGTGGGTCGCGCCATAGGGCGAAGCTTCCGCTTCGTCCGGAACCCGACATGCCGCGCGCCGCCCATCACGCCCGTTCCGCGTCCCGGCCTCTCCCCGGCGGTGCGGCCCTCGCGCGGGACGGGACGTTCGGGAACGTCACGCCCGACGAACCCCGTCTCGGCGACCCGTCCGGGCTTCCCGAACCCGCGTCCGCGACGCGTTCCTCGCCCACAACACGCAGGTGAATGGCTTGCCGACCACGCTCCAGCGCAACCTCCGGACGCCGATCGACCGGACCCGTCTCCCTTCCGGCACCGCCGGCCCACGGGCGCCGGTCGGCGAGCCGTTCCGGGCCCGCGTGAAGGCGGGTGTCGCGCGATGAAACGCCTTCGCGCCGTCCTGTTCCAGCTGCACTGGCTGCTGGGGCTGGGGGCCGGCCTCGTCCTGGCGGTGGCGGGCGTCACAGGCGCGCTCCTGAGCTACGAGGACGCGATCGGCGAGGCCATCGATGCCGACCTGATCCATGTCGACCGGCGCTCCGAGGACCTGCTCACGCCGGACGCGCTCCTCGCCCGTTTCCGGAGCCAGCGCCCGGAGGGCGTCGCGAACCTCACGCTCCCCGCCGAGCCCGGCACGGCCGTGATGGCGCGGCTCGCGCGCGATCCGGCCAGCGGCCAGCGTCCGCCTTCGCTCTATCTCGATCCCTATGACGGCACGGTGCGCGGCGCGGCGCGGACGGAAGAGGCCTTCGCGACCATCCGGCGCCTGCACCGCTGGCTGCTCCTGCCCGGCGACGGCAAGGGCTGGGGCCGGATTCTGACGGGGGTGAGCACCCTCGTCCTGCTGGTCCTCCTCGGCACCGGTCTCTACCTACGCTGGCCCAAGGTGATGTCCCTGCGGATCTGGCTGAAGCCGCATCTCCGGCAATGGGGGCGCCCGACCTACTGGTCGCTGCATGCCGTGGCCGGCACCTGGGTGCTGCCGATCTACGTCGTCATCGCGCTCAGCGGCCTGTGGTGGTCCTTCGACTGGTATCGCGACGCCGCGACCGTCCTCCTCACCGGCGGCGAGAGCGCCGCCCGGGCGGCGGCCGTCCCGATGAGGCCGGCGGCAGGCCAGGAGCGCGGGGCGGGCGGCGGCAGGGAGGCCGCGCGCGGCGGCGAGGGTGGCGCCGCCAAGCCCGGCCGCGGGGAGGAGGGCCTGGGAGGCCCCGGCGCGCCGCCTCTCGACACCGCCTGGGCGGCGTTCTGCGCGGCGGATGCCGGACACTTCACCCGCGCCACCCTGCTGATGCCGTCGGGCCCCTCCGGTCCCGTCCGCATCCGCTCCGAGAACCGGAACGGCTGGCGCGACGACACCCGGATCGAGGCGCGCACCGGACGCATCCTCGCCCACGAGGTCGGCGGGGAACGGCCGCTCGGCGCGCGCATCGCGGGCAACATGCTCGACCTGCATAGCGGACGCATCTTCGGCCGGCTCGGGCCGCCGGTCTTCCTCCTGGCCGCGCTGCTGATGCCGCTCTTCCTGGTCACCGGGTTGCTGCTCTATCTCGGGCGCCGCGCGGCGAAGGCCCGGCGGCGCGCCGGGGCCGCGGCGCCCGTCCGGATCGCGACCTCCGCGATCGGCCCGCGCGCTTGACCCCCTGACCGGTTTTCGACAGGTTCCGCCGCCACAGCACCGCGACCCGTCCATCCGACCCCTGTAACTCCCGAGATCCGATGTCGTCTGGCGACGAATCCGCCGTCCCGCCCGCCGCATCCGCGCGCGGGCGAGCTTTCACGATCTGCCGCGCGGACGAGCCGGTTCCCCCCGCCATCGCCGGCGCCATCGCGGCCATCGGAAACTTCGACGGGGTGCATCTCGGTCATCGCGCGCTGATCGCGGCCGTGCGCGAGACGGCGCGCGCGGCCGGGCGCCCCGCCGTGGTGCTGACCTTCGAGCCGCATCCGCGCGCCTATTTCGCCCCGCACCGACCGATGTTCCGCCTCACCGATGCGGGAGCCAAGGAGATCGTGTTCGCCCATCTCGGCCTCGACGGGCTGATCGTGCGCCGCTTCGACGCGACGCTGGCGGGCACCGGCGCGCGGGACTTCGTCGAGGGGCTGCTGGTCCGCGACCTCGGCGTGACCGGCGTCGTGATCGGCCACGACTTCCATTTCGGTCGGGGCCGCGAGGGCACGCCCGCCGTGCTGGCCGGGCTCTGCGCCGAGGCGGCCTTGAGCTGCCGCATCATTCCGCCCGTGTCCCTGCACGCGGGGGCCGAGCCGGTCTCGTCGAGCGCGATCCGGGCGGCGCTGGCCGAGGGGGAGGTGGCCCGCGCCAACACGCTCCTCGGCTATCGCTGGTTCGTCTCGGGCGAGGTCCGCCACGGCGACAAGCGCGGGCGTACCCTCGGCTATCCCACCGCCAACATGGCGCTCAGCGATTGCGGGCTCGCCCACGGCATCTACGCGGTGCGGGTGCGCCTGCCCGATGGCCGCGTGAAGGGCGGGGTCGCGAGCTACGGCCGCCGCCCGACCTTCGACGACGGCGCGCCGCTCCTCGAGGTCAACCTGTTCGACTTTTCCGGCGATCTCTACGGCCAGTCCATCGCGGTCGAGGTCCTGGCCTATATCCGGGGCGAGGAGCGCTTCGCGAGCGCCGAGGCCCTGGTCGCCCGCATGCATCTCGACGCGGCGGAAGCCCGCCGGATCATCGCCGGGGACGCCGTCCCCTCGATGTTCGACGCCTGACGCGGCTCACGCCTCGTCGTCCTCGGTCTCGGGCGTGCGGTTGGGCCAGGTCACGATCCGGTCGAGGAGTTCGTCGGCCGTGAATTCCTCCTCGTTGCCGGAGACCCGGCCGCGCACCGAGATGCCGGCCTCGTGCACGCTGGCGGCGCGGCCCGACACGAGGGGATGCCAGTCGTAGAGGTCGTGCCCCTCGCGCACCAGCCGATAGGCGCAGGTCGGCGGCAGCCACGGGATGGTGCGCACCGCCTCGGGCGTCAGGCGCACGCAATCGGGCACCCGCTTCTGGCGCCTCGGATAGTCGCGGCAGCGGCAGCCATGTCCGTCGAGGAGCGTGCAGCCCACGTCGGTGTGATAGACCTCCGCCGTGTCCTCGTCCTCGAGCTTGAGCAGGCAGCAGCGGCCGCAGCCGTCGCACAGGCTCTCCCACTCGGCGGGCGACATCGCCTCCAGGCTCTTCGTGCGCCAGAACGCCTCGACGGAGGGCGCGGGACCGGTCGCGCGACGCGGGGGCGGCGGAGACGGTTCGGTGAGGGCGCGCGGCGTCGGAGAACGCGCGGCCGAGCGGTCCCGCATCGGGAACACCTTGGGCTGGGAGCGGCGAAAAATCCGGGTGATCCGCCCCTGTGCCGCAACGCGCCGCGCGGAGCAAGCGCCGCGCGCCGGGCTCGGGCAAGAAAGTCAACCCGGCCGCGTCACCGGCCCGCCCCAATCCGGCGTCAAGGTTAAGATCAGGTTAGGGCGTGCGACGGCGGGACGCTTCCCGTACGACGGACTTTCCCTCGACGGAACCTCGCGGCGGAACGCGGGGCTTGTTAGGATTGGCAGGCACGGCGACGGGCCGGATCCGGGTGCTCAAGGACTGAACACAGGTGCGCCTGCCCAAAGCGACCTCGCTCACCACGCGCATCAAGCGCGCCGCCCTCGGCTTCGACGCCTGGGTGAACGCGAGCCTGTACGATGGCGGCCGCTCGGCCGGGGAGACCTACGAGCGCTTCCAGGAGCGCATGAACGTCTTCTCGGTGCGCGGCTGGAAGCGCGTCGCCCTCGACCTGGCCAGCGAGGGGGTGACGATCGGCACGGCCGGCGCCGTGCTGATGCTGGCCCTGGCGCAATCGGCCTTCAACCTGACCAGCGACAACTGGCTCAAGGCCCAGGACCTCGCGGTCACGTTCCTCGACCGCTACGGCACCGAGGTCGGCCGGCGCGGCATCAAGCACGACGACTCGCTCAAGCTCGACGACTTCCCCGACATCATGATCAAGGCCCTGGTCTCCACGGAGGACCGGCGCTTCTACGAGCATTGGGGCATCGACCCCATCGGCACGGCGCGCGCCCTGGTCTCGAATTCGCGCGGCGGCGGCAACACCCAGGGCGGCTCGTCGATCACGCAGCAGCTCGCCAAGAACCTGTTCCTGACGAACGAGCGCTCGATCGAGCGCAAGATCAACGAGGCCTTCCTGGCGCTCTGGCTGGAGAGCCACCTCACCAAGAACGAGATCCTGAAGCTCTACCTCGACCGCGCCTATATGGGCGGCGGCACCTTCGGCGCCGTGGCGGCGGCGGATTATTATTTCGGCAAGCCGCTCAAGGACATCAGCCTCGCCGAGGCCGCGATGCTGGCCGGCCTGTTCAAGGCGCCGACGAAGTACGCCCCCCACGTCAACCTGCCGGCGGCGCGCGCCCGCGCGGCCGACGTGCTGCACAACATGGTGGAGGCCGGCTTCGTCACGGAAGGGCAGATCCAGACGGCCTTGCGCAACCCCGCCACCCCGGTGACGCGGACCCGCGACATCACGGCGGACTACTACCTCGACTGGGCCTTCGGCGAGATCAAGCAGATGGCCGATGCGGGCCGCTTCCGCAGCGACCGCGTGCTGACCGTCAAGACGCCCCTCGACCTCACGATCCAGCGCCGGGCCGACGAGGTGGTGCAGGGCACCCTGCGCCGCTTCGGCGACCAGTACGAGGTCGACGAGGCCGCGATGGTGATCCTCGATCCCGACGGCGCGCTGCGGGCCATGGTCGGCGGCGCCGATTACGGCGAGAGCCAGTTCAACCGCGCCACCGACGCGCTGCGCCAGCCCGGTTCGTCGTTCAAGCCCTACGTCTACGCCGCGGGCCTGGCCGCCGGCCTGTACCGGCCCGACACCCGCGTGGTCGACCGGCCGGTCTGCATCGGCAACTGGTGCCCGCAGAATTACGGGCGCTCGTTCTCCGGCGCCACCACCCTCACGGTGGCGGTGGCCAAATCCATCAACACCATCCCGATCCAGGTCTCGATCGCGCTGGGCAAGGCCATGGGCATCTCCCACGAGGCCCGGGCGGCGGCGGCCGGGCGCAAGAAGATCATCGAGACGGCGCATGCCATGGGCATCACCACGCAGCTGACCGATTCCGTCTCGCTGCCCATCGGCTCGGCCGAGGTGAACGTCATCGATCAGGCCGCCGGCTACGCGGTGTTCGCCAACGGGGGTCGCAGGGCCAAGCCCTACGCCGCGATGGAGGTGAAGAACTCGTCCGGCGAGGTCATCTACCGCCACGCCGACGAGCGGGTGGATCAGGTGCTCTCGACCCAGGTGGTCGCGGACATGAACTACATGCTGACCAAGGTCGTCGAGGAAGGCACCGGAAAGCGCGCGGCGCTGGAGGGCATCAAGGTGGCGGGCAAATCCGGCACCACGAACGCCTATCGCGACGCCTGGTTCGTCGGCTACACGGGCAATTACGTCGGCGCCGTCTGGTTCGGCAACGACGACCACACCTCCACCAACAAGATGACCGGCGGCTCCCTGCCCGCCATGACCTGGCACGACGTCATGGAAGTCGCCCATCAGGGCATCGAGCTGAAGCCGATGCCGGGCCTGAAGGATCCGGGCCGCGCGGTGGCGCAGGCCGGTCCGAGCGCGGCGCCCGTCAACGCGGCGGCGAGCGCCGCCGGCAAACTCTCGCGGCGCTCCTTCGAGGTCATCGGCAGCATGAACGGCCTGTTCCGGACCGTGGAGAAGGCCTCCGAGAAGACCTCCGGCCTCCGGCCCGTGGGGGCACCGGGCGACGTCGCGGAGGGCGCCCGCCCCGTCGGCGGCCGCATCGGCATTCCGTAGCCGGCATCCATGCGCATGACCTTGGCCGAGACGGTGGCGCGGCTGCGCCCGGTCCAGACCCGACCCGCCTCATCCGAGGCGCGGCGCTCCGGTGCCGCGCCGCCGGGCCGAGCCGGGCAGCGGGTGGCCGGCGCGTTCCGGGGGGCGATCCGGCGCGCCTCGACCGTGACCCTGGTCCTCTATGCCCTGGCGCTCGGCGCCGGAATCGGGCTCCTCACCGCCGATTACGCCACGCGGGGCGGCTATCCCTTCGGCGGCGTGCGCGTGGGGGCCTGGACGGCCTGGCCGAAGGTCGGATCGCTCGGGGCCGATCCCTATGCCCGCGCGGTCAACGCCCGGCGGGGCGAGATTCCCCTGACCATCGGCGAGGGGATGCTGCTCACCGCCGACCAGGACGATGCCGGCCGGGCGCTCGACGCCGCCTGCACCTACGCGGTGGCGGGGGTGACGCCGCCCGCCCGGGCCTGGACCGTGACGGTGGCCGGGCGCGGCGCCCGGGAACCGGGGCCGGCGCCGATGCGCGAGGGCTTCACCGCCACCGAGATCCTGCGGGAGACCGACGGGCGCTTCGTGATCACGCTCTCGCCCGAGGTCCAGTCCGGCAACTGGCTGCCGATGCCGCGCGCGCGCGGCCCCGTGCGCCTGGCGCTGCGCCTCTACGACACGCCCGTGGCGGCCAGCGCCGGCAACCTCGACCGCTCGGCCGTCCCGGCCATCACCCGTGGGGCCTGCGCCGCATGAGCCCGCGCGGACGTTTTCTCGTGGCGACCCTGTCGGGGCTGGTGCTCGCCGGCCTCGTCCACGTGGTCGTGGTCTTGTCGATCCCGCGCCTGTCGGAAACCGACGCCCTGTCGCGGGCGCGCTCCAGCGAGGCGCTCGATCATCCCATGCCGGTCAACACCGTCGCGGCCGGCGACGCGCCGGCCACGGCCGAGGCCTGGCTGCCGATTCCCGACCCTTCGGTGGCGGTGGGGCTCTGCGCCTACGACCTCGCTGACGGCCCGATGCGCGTTTCCGCCCGCACCGGACCCCTGATGATGTCGCTCGCGGTGCATGGCCGCCGGGGCGCCTTCTACGCGGTGACCGATCAGGCGGCGGTGCGCGGCGCCCTCGACCTCGTTGTGCTCACCCGCGCCCAGTACGACGAGGCGCTCGCCAACGCGGACGAGGACGAGGTCAGCCACGACGTCCGCATCGTCGCGCCCGATTCCAAGGGCTACGTGGTGGTGCGGGTGATCGCGGCGCTGCCGAGCCAGCGCCCGGCCGCCGATGCGGCGGTCCAGGCGGTGTCCTGCACGGTGGACAGCCCGGCCGAGGATGCGAAGCCGGGCGGCTGAGCGCGAGGCCTAGCCGCGATGTTTGGCCAGCCTCAATATTTGGCCAGCCTCAATATTTGGCGATGACGGGCTGCGATGCGGCCGCCGCCACCTCGACCTCCGGCACGAGGCCGCAGCGGGCCTCCGCTTCCGGCGGCACCAGCGGATCGAGGATGGGGCGCCGGCCGTCGAGGGCCGCCAGGGTGCGCTCCACCTGCACGGCCTCCGGGCCGGGGGCTTCGACGAGGAGGTGCTCCAGGGCGTAACGGTAGCCCGCCGCCCGCAGGCCCGTCTCGAGGCGGACCCAGGCGATCAGGCAGCGGTTCTCGGCCACCCGCATGGCGGCATGGCGCACGTCGCGGTCGTCGAGCGTCTTGACGAAGGGCAGGCTGCGCAGGCGCAGGGCATCGGCCTCCTTCACCCGCGCCGCGACGGCGGCGAATTGCGGGATCAGGCGGGCATCCGTGCCGATGTCTTCCGACAGCCGGCGATAGCGCGAGACGGGCGAGCGGAACGCCTCCGCCATCAGCGTGTCGTGGTAGGCGGCGGGATCGTTCGGCCGCCAGTTCGGCGGCAGCAGGCGGGTCCGGGTGAGGTTGGCGAGCGCATCGGTGAAGGCGTCCCGGCCGGCCGCCGGCATCAGGAAGCGCCAGGCCCGGTCGCGCAGGCCGCGCTCGTCATCCGTGTAGGGGAAGGCCGAGGCCGGCTCGTCGCGCTCGCGCGCGGCCAGGGTCCCGGTGGTCTCGACGAGGCCGTTCCAGGCGTTCGCCTTGGGGCGCCCGAAATCCCCCTCCTGGGCACAGCCGACCAGCAGCGCCAGCAGCGCGAGGGAGAGCGGGCCGGCGCGACGCGACGGCATGGCGCGTGGACGCGCGGTTCGGGACAGGGGCGACATCCGTGCGGGCGCGGATCGGATCAGGAGCGGCGGCGCAGGCGCGGCGCGGACGCGTCCGTCTCCAGCATGCGTTCGTAGCGGATGCCGGTGAAGAGCAGAATGGCGCCGCGCGGGGCGTCCTCGTCCGGGCGCCGGAAGCGGCGGCCGGTGGCGGGAAACGTCACGACGGTGGCCGTCTGACGCTCCGGGGGGCGCTCGACGCCTCCCGTCTGGTGCGATCTGTCAGGCTTCATCGGCAGTTCTTCCGATCCCATTCGTCCTCTGAGGCGATCCGTCACCGGGGCTCGCCGCCCCCACCTCCGGGCCGTACCGGCGTGGCGGGGGAGCCATCGGAGATCAGCACGGGGTGGTTAACGGATTGTTGCACCGAGGCGTCCGCTGCCGTGTTCGAGGGGGCCGGCGACGGGCTCGGACCCGGCGTGTCATTCGTGCCACGGCGCGCCGCAAACGGGCTGGCTCGCGTTTTGCATCATGCATAACCGCCCATGGCGGGCATTTCCTCCCTTGCACTCGGCCCCGCTCGCCCTGCGAGCGGGGCTTTTTTCTGGGCCGCCGGGCGGGACCACGGGGCCGTCTCACGCAGGGATCGCGGGGAACACCCGGCCCTCCGGACGCTTGCTAAGGGCCGGGGACGCCCGATATGCCGGATGCTTCCGGGTCCAGGCTCACGCCACCCTCCGATCCCCATTCCATCCGACCGCCTCGTCAACTCGACCGCCATTCCCCCTCAACGAAGGACGCCGCAGCATGCGCGTGGTTACTGCACGACCCCTGAGCCCGGCCACGGGCCTCGGCACGGCTCTGAAAATCGCGCCGTTCGCGCTGCTGATGCTGGCGGCCAGCCCCGTCCAGGCGCAGCGCGAGGATCAGGGCCTTCAACTGGGTTGCGCGAACGACTATTTCCGGCTCTGCGCCGGTGTCGATCCCAACAGCCCGGATGCCGAGCGGTGCATGGAGCGTAACCGCTCGCGCCTCTCGCCCGAGTGCCGGAACGCCATCGGCGATTACGACCGCCGCACCGGCGGCAAGTCGCTGAAGTAGGCAAACGTCGCTGAGACAGGCCGGGCGCCGGTCGGGCAGATCGGGGGGCGTCCCGCCCCAGCCCGGTCGGGGTCGGTTCCAGAACGGAGATTCGAGAGCATGGCCCTGACCGTCGCGGTGCAGATGGACCCGATCCAGGCGATCCGGATCGCCGGGGACACCACCTTCGCCCTGCTGCTCGAGGCGCAGGCACGCGGGCACCGGCTCCTGCATTACACGCCCGACCGCCTGTCGATGCAGGGCAACACGGTGACGGCGCGGGTCGAGGCGCTGAGCGTGCAGGACGTCGAGGGCGCGCATGCCACCCTCGGCCCCATCGAGCGCATCGACCTGTCGGGCGTCGACGTCGTCCTGATGCGCCAGGACCCGCCCTTCGACATGGCCTACATCACCGCCACCCACATGCTGGAGCGCATCCATCCGCGCACCCTGGTGGTGAACAACCCCTCGGAGGTGCGCAACGCACCCGAGAAGCTGTTCGTCCTCGACTTCCCCGAACTGATGCCGCCCACCCTGATCACCCGCGACAAGGCGGAGATCGAGGCCTTCCGGGCCGAGCACGGCGCCATCGTGATGAAGCCCCTGCACGGCCATGGCGGCGCGGCGGTGTTCCGGGTGCTGCCCGAGGACGCGAATTTCGGGTCGATGTTCGACCTGTTCTCGGTGACCTTCCGCGAGCAGTGGGTGGTGCAGCGCTTCCTGCCGCGCATCACGGAGGGCGACAAGCGCATCATCCTCGTGGACGGCGAGCCGATGGGCGCGATCAACCGGGTGCCGGCCCTGAACGACATCCGCTCCAACATGGTGCGCGGGGGGGCTGCCGCCGCCTCCGACCTCACGGAGCGCGAGCGCGCCATCTGCGCCAGCATCGGCCCGGAACTGCGCCGGCGCGGCCTCATCCTCGTCGGCATCGACGTGATCGACGGCAACCTCACCGAGATCAACGTCACCTCGCCCACCGGCATCCGGGCGATCAAGCGCCTCGGCGGGCCGGATCTCGCGGTGTCCGTCTGGGACGCGATCGAGGGACGGCTCGGGGTCGTGGGCTAGGACAGGGCGGCCAGGCACGGGATCGCCGAGCGGGCCCGGCGCCCGGCTCTCAGCTCTCCCCGCGCGGCGTGGCGTTCATCTCCGCCCAGTCGAACTCCTCCTCCAGCACGTAGTACGCGTCGTCGCCGATATCGCCGGACCGGCGCAGGGCCAGCACCCGGTCGCGGGCGGCCTCGATGGCCCGTCGCCGCGCGGCATCGGCGGGCAACGCCTCGTCGGCAAAGCCCGTATCGCGGGCCTCCGCCTCCTGCAGGGCGACGCGAAACTCCTCGCGCAGGGCCTCGGACGGCGCGTCCTCCGCATCCTCCAGGGTCTTCAGGGCGGCCCGGAAGGCCTCCGTGCGGCCGTGGCCGATCTCGCGGCCGACCGGATCGTTGTCCTCCAACCCCAGCCGCCCGATCAGGGGACGCAGGGTCAGGCCCTGGATCGTCAGCGTGCCGATGATCACGCAGAATGCGGTCAGCACGATGAGATCGCGGTAGGGGAAGCCCGGATCCCCCTCGGGCAGCGCCAGCGCCGTGGCGATGGTGACGATGCCGCGCATGCCCGCCCAGGAGACCGCGATCCCCGCCGAGAGGCCCCGGTCGCCGGTCTCGGTCGCGTCGGCGCCGAGGCGGGCGAGATGGGCCGCCGGCAGCACCCAGGCGAGGCGCACCACCACGACCGTGAGGAACACCGCCGCGCCGACCAGGGCGTAGGAGACCTGCTGGGCGTGCGTCAGCCGTTCCAGGATCGGCCCGATCTGCAGGCCGATCAGCACGAAGGCCAGGACGTTGAGCACGAACACCGCCGTGTCCCAGACCGCGTAGGAGACGATGCGGATGCGCGGCGGGGTGTGGCCGGGCGCGATTCGCGCCACCGTGATCGCGAAGCTGACGACGGTGAGCACGCCGGAGAGGTGCAGGTGCTCGGCGCCGATCCAGATCCCGAACGCGGCCACGAATTGCAGCACGATGACGCTCGGCGCATCCATGACCGGGCGCATGGCGGCGCAGTAGAGCAGCGCCAGCACCGGCCCGGCCACGAGGCTGCCGAGGATGCCGATGACGAAGGCCGGCGCGATTCCCGCCACCGAGAAACTGCCGGTGACGGCCGCCGTGACGCCGAGACGATAGATCAGCAGCGAGCCGGCATCGTTGAGCAGGCTCTCGCCGCGCAGGATCGTGGTGAGGCGGTGGGGCAGCGAGACGTGCCGCAGCACCGAGAGCGCCGCCACCGCGTCGGGGGGCGCCACCACGGCGCCGAGCACGATGCAGGCGGCCCAGGGCATGTCCGGCACGAGCCACTTCACCACGACCGCCACGGCCGCCGTCGTCGCCACCACGGCCCCGAAGGCGAGACCCGCGATGGGGCGCCAATGGGTGCGCAGGTCCCGCACCGAGGTGTCGTGGCCGGCATCGAGCAGGACGGGGGCGAGGAACAGCGCGAGGGCCAGTTCCGGATCGAGCACGAGGTTCGGCACGGCCGGAACGAAGGCGAGGCCGATTCCGCCCAGCGCCAGGAAGACCGGGTACGGCGCGCCGGCCCGGCGGGCGAGGCCCGCCAGGAGTACGGCGCCGAACAGGACGCCGACGATCCACTCGAAAATCATCATGTGGAGGACAACGCCTCATCACGGCACCGGGATCACGGGTCCCGGTGCGAAACCGCACAGGCGGGTCGGCCCAGATCCGCTCGGTCCCTTTGGGAGGCCGGATCTGGGCTTCGCTCAGGCGCCGCGCGGGCTGAGACCGCCTCGATCAAGCGGAAGACGGTCTTCAGCCCTGCGCGGGCGTGGAGCCTTGTCCGAGCGTGACGGCCAGTTCCGGCTTGTGATTCAGGGTCTGGAACACGACGCAGTAGCGCTCGGTCAGCTTGAGCAGCTGATCGAGCTTGTCCCGGGGCGCGTCGGTGTCAAGGGCGAAGCGCAAGCGGATCGCGCTAAAACCCACGGGGGCCCCTTTGTCGACGCCGAGGGTGCCGCGAAAGTCGAGGTCGCCCTCCGCGCTCACCGAGCCGGAGCGCAGCTCCACGCCGATCGCGGTGGCGACGGCCTTCAGGGTCACGCCCGCGCAGGCCACCAGGGCTTCGAGCAGCATGTCGCCCGAGCAGAGTTCGGCGCCGGAGCCGCCGGTGGCCGGATGCAGGCCCGCCACCGCCAGGGCGCGGCCGGTCTCGACCTTGCAGGCGATGGAGGTGTCGTCGAGGCTGCCGCGGGCCCGCAGCGTCACGACGGCGGATTCGGGCGCGTCGCGGTAGCGGTCCTTGATCGGGGCCTGGAGCGAGCGCAGGGTGTCGGCGTCCATCGGCATGTCCTTCCCGTGGGAGGCTTTTCGTCGTTCTTGGGGCCCATCTAGGGCGCGGCGCTCTGCGCGGCGAACCCGGGTCGCCGAAGCCCGTTCAAGCGCCAAGCTTTCAAGCGCCAAGCCTCGCAGGACCGGGCATGATGCCCTATCTCAAGCCCGCCGAAGGATGCGGGCATCCTTCGGCCCGGCCCTGTCAGGAGACTCCATGCGTCGTCCCCGTGTGAATGCCCCGGTCGTGATCGCGAGCGTCGCCGGCGGCCTCGTCCTGTTCGCGAGCGCCGCGGGCGCCGCCGCGCCGATCACCCTCGCCAACCACCGCGCGGTCTACGATCTCTCGCTGGCGGAGAGCAGCGGCACGCGGGCCGTCGAGAGCGCGCGCGGACGCATCGTCATCGATTTCTCCGGGGATGCCTGCAAGGGCTACACGATGCAGACCCGGCAGGTGACGGTGCTCGAGAGCGGAGAGACCGGCAGCCGCACCTCGGACCTGCGCAACACCACGTTCGAGAGCGGCGACGGCCGCAGCTACCGCTTCAAGACGGACACGGCCCTCAACGGGACGCCGGGGCAGGCCGTGGACGGCACCGCCGAAGCGACGCCAAACCTCCTGAAGGTGAAGCTGAAGGACCCCAAGCGCGACCAGTTCCAGACACCGGGCGAGGTGCTGTTTCCC
Organism: Methylobacterium sp. J-068; assembly: GCF_022829445.1. Taxonomy (GTDB): domain Bacteria; phylum Pseudomonadota; class Alphaproteobacteria; order Rhizobiales; family Beijerinckiaceae; genus Methylobacterium. The sequence continues at coordinate 13,364 of NZ_JAKSXY010000078.1, forward strand.
ACCCTCCACATGCGCCGCCTGATCCAGGCGGCCCGCGACGGCCAGAGCACGGTCTCGGTGAAGGTCTTCGATGGCTCGGACGACGGGCGCAAGGTCTACGACACCCTCGCGGTCATCGGGCGCCAGGCTTCGACGGGAGGCGACAAGCCGTCCGCCGACCAGCCCGCAAGCGACCGGACGGCGAGTGACAAGCCCGCGCGCGACAAGCCGCTGAAGGACGGCGCCATGGCGACGATGCCGCATTGGCCGGTGACCTTGAGCTACTACGTGCCCGGCGAAGGCGAGCGCACGCCCGTCTACGTGCTCGGCTTCGATCTCTACGAGAACGGTGTCAGCGGTGCGCTGCGGCTGAATTACGGCGAGTTCGCCGTGGTCGGCGATCTCACGCGCCTCGACACGATTCCGACGGGCAACGATTGCCATCCCTGAGCGCCCCATCCCCGAGCGCCTGAGATCGGAACGGGATCGGGATCGGAACCCCGCCCGCTCGCATCCGGTCCACGCGCGACGGCATCGATCGCGCCGCATCCGCTCGGACGGCGCCTCGCCCATCCCACGCGTCACCGGCACCGGGGCCGCTGCCTACAGCGAGCCAAATCGCCTGCTGAAGCCCGCGGCGGTGCCGAGCGTGTGGAGCGGTCGGGGGCCATGAAAGGCGTTGACATGAGACGCCCAAGCCGTTCAAGAAGCGTTCTGATGCGGGCGTAGTTCAGTGGTAGAACGTCAGCTTCCCAAGCTGAATGTCGTCGGTTCGATCCCGATCGCCCGCTCCAACGAACCTGCTGAAGCGTCAACCTTTTTGGCGCCCTGCCGTTGATCTGGCGTTTCTCAGGCCTGTTCAGGCCCCGTTCTTCGTGGCGCGATGCGCGGCCCGAAAATTCGCAACCGCCCGTGATTGTCCGACGGCACCGCGCGAGTGGCGCTGCGTCGTCGATGTCTGCGCATGCGCCGCCGCCGACCGAATTTGGTCGAGGTCCGCGCCCGCATCCTCAGCGTCCGTGATGGGGGCCGGCCCGGACGTCCAGGTTCCGGACGTGGTCCGGGACACCGGCCGCCTTTGCGACCGGGCGCCACTCCCGCCCATAGGCCGACTCGGCGAACGGCCGGCCGGTGGTCTCGTCGCGGATGAGTGGGCCATCGGCACCGACCGCGTACGCGAGCGCGAAGCACGCCTGCGCTTCTTCAACACGGCAAAGCTTCAGAGATGCTTCAGACCGAAGCTTTCGAGCAGCGGCAGGAGCTCGTCGCGCGCGCGCAGCCGGTGGTGATGCGTGCGATCCTGCGCCTGCACCGTATCGCCACGCCGGATCGCATCAATGATCTCGCGGTGCTCCGCGACGGACGCTCCGAGCTCCCGGCGAAGCTTGAGCGTCAGCATGCGTGCGCGATGCGATTGATCGTTGATCGTCTGGATGATCCGGTTCATGCGCCCGTTCCCCGCCCGCTCGACGAGCAATCGGTGGAAGCCGGCATCCGCCTGCCCCCAGGTCAAGAAATCGCCGGTCTTCCACGCCTCGGCCATGGCCTCGGTCTGGTCGGCGAGTTCCCCACAGATGGCCGCGCGCTCGGCGTCGGGTCGTTCGGCGAGCAGTTCGGCCGCGCGTCCCTCGACCGCGATAATCACGTCGTAGATCTCCCGCACGTCCTCCGGCGCGAGGGCACAGATCAGGACGCCGCGCCGCGGCAGAACGCGGACGAGACCGTCCTCCTGGAGGCGAATCACAGCCTCATGAACGGGGGTGCGACTCATTCCGAGCCGCAAGGCAATTTCCTGCTCCGACGCTTGGTAGCCTGGCGCGAAACTCGAGTCCTGGATGGCCTGCTTCATCGCCGAGTAGGCATCGTCGACGAGGGAAGGTTTCCGCTCAACCTCCTGCTCGTCCTTTGCTTTCGCTGCCGTTCGCGTCCGCATCGTCGCAGCCTCCATCTCCGGCTCTGTCGTACCATCTTCCATGCAAGCTGCAATAAGGCAGTTGACAGGCCGGCACGATAATGCGCATGACGTCCCAGCTTGCATGCAAGTTGGCGCTCAAAGACCGACGCATGCTGGCCTTTCCAGGAGGAAACGATGGACGCTTCGCTCGAAAAAGCGACCATGCGCCGGGTCTCATGGCGCTTGGTCCCTTTCATCTGTCTGCTCTATTTCATTGCTTTCATCGATCGCGTGAACATCGGCTTCGCTGCAATCACGATGAACAAAGATCTCGGTTTCTCGTCCGCAGTGTTCGGGTTCGGAGCGGGCGTCTTCTTCTTCGGATACTTTCTGTTCGAGGTACCGTCGAACATCGTCCTCGACAAAGTCGGGGCGCGGCTCTGGATCGCTCGCGTGATGATCACGTGGGGAATGATCTCAGGCGCCTTTGCCTTCGTGCAAGGCGAGTACAGCTTCTATGCTCTGCGTTTCCTGCTCGGTGCTGCCGAAGCCGGCTTCTTTCCCGGCATCATCCTCTACCTGACCTATTGGTTCCCGGCCCGTTATCGCGCGGGCGTCGTCTCGCTGTTCATGGCGGCCGCGCCCATCTCGGTGGCATTGGGCTCGCCGATCTCCAGCGCACTTCTGCAGATGGAGGGGATCCTGGGTCTGCATGGCTGGCAGTGGATGTTCGTCATCGAAGCCGTTCCGGCCGTCATCCTCGGCGTCGTCGTGCTGTTCTACATGACCGACCGCCCCGAGAAGGCGAAGTGGCTGCCCGAGGACCAGCGGGCGTGGCTCGTCGCGGAGATGAACGAGGAGCATGCCCGCAAGCAGGTGGCCGCCAGGCACGGCATCCTGGCTGGAATGACCGATCTTCGCGTCCTTGCCCTCGCGCTCGTCTACTTCGGCACCTCGGCCGGCCTCTACACGCTCGGCATCTGGGCGCCGCAGATCATCAAGAGCTTCGGCCTGTCCACGATGGCGGTCGGCTTCCTCAACGGCGTACCGCCCACCATCGCGATCGTCGCCATGATCCTGTGGGCGCGCCACTCCGACAAGACGGGCGAGCGCACCTGGCACGTCGTCATCGCCTGCCTCGTCGCCTCGGCCGGTCTGCTGCTGGCCGGCGGCGCAGCCTCGACCGTCGCCGTCATCGCCGCGCTCAGCCTCGTGAACATCGGCATCAGCTCGGCCAAGCCGCCGCTCTGGGCCATGCCGACGATGTTCCTCTCCGGCTCCGGAGCGGCGGTCGGCATCGCCACGATCAACTCGATCGGCAATCTCGGGGGCTTCGTCGGTCCCTGGGCGATCGGGTGGATCAAGGACCTGACCGGCAGCTTCACGGGCGGCCTGGTCTTCGTCGCGGCGCTCCTCGTCCTCTCGGCGATCGTCACGCTCCTCGTCGCCCGCTCAGGACGGCGTGCCGAGCCCACCGGCGCCATCGCGCGCTGAATCCCTGCCTCGTCCTCACATCGCATCGTCCCAACGGAGACCTGTCATGACCAAGACCTACACCATCGCCGCCATCCCCGCCGACGGCATCGGCATCGAGGTCATCGCCGCCGGCGTCGAGGTCCTCGACGCGCTCGCCGAGAAGACCGGCTCGTTCAGCTTCAAGTTCGACCACTTCGACTGGGGCTCGGACTACTACAAGAAGCACGGCGTGATGATGCCCGCCGACGGGCGCGACCAGATCCGGAATCACGACGCGATCTTCTTCGGCGCGGTCGGCGCGCCGGACGTGCCGGATCACATCACCCTCTGGGGTCTGCGCCTCGCCATCTGCCAGCCCTTCGACCAGTACGCCAACGTGCGGCCGACCCGGATCCTGCCGGGCATCACCAGCCCGCTGCGCCACGTCTCGGGCCCCGAGCTCGACTGGGTGATCGTGCGCGAGAACTCCGAGGGCGAGTATGCCGGCGTCGGCGGCCGCGTCCACCAGGGCCATCCCAACGAGGTCGCCACGGACGTCTCCATGATGACCCGCTCGGGCGTGGACCGGATCATCCGCTACGCCTTCAAGCTGGCACAGAGCCGCCCGCGCAAGCTCCTCACCGTGGTGACGAAGTCGAACGCCCAGCGCCACGCCATGGTGATGTGGGACGAGATCGCGGCGGAAGTCGCCGCCGACTTCCCCGACGTGACCTGGGACAAGATGCTGGTCGACGCCATGACCATGCGCATGACGATGAAGCCCCAGACCCTCGACACCATCGTGGCCACCAACCTGCACGCCGACATCCTCTCGGATCTCGCCGCCGCGCTCGCCGGGTCGCTGGGCATCGCGCCGACCGCCAACATCAACCCGGAGCGCACCTACCCGTCGATGTTCGAGCCGATCCACGGCTCGGCCTTCGACATCACCGGCAAGGGCATCGCCAATCCGGTCGCCACGTTCTGGACCGCCTGCCAGATGCTGGAGCACCTCGGCGAGAAGCCGGCGGCCGACCGGCTGATGCGCGCGGTGGAGCGCGTGACCGCCGATCCGAGCCTGCACACGCCGGACCTCGGCGGCAACGCGACCACCCGGCAGGTCACGGATGCGGTCATCGCCGCGATCCGGGGCGACAACGCGTAAGGCCGTGCTGGAGCCCGGAGATTTCCTGCGGCGGCTGCCGTGGCTGCGGCCGATCCGGCCGTGAGCCTCGCCCGGCACCTGCCGGAACCGCCCCGGGGACGCACCGTCGTCGTCGGAGCCGGCAAAGCCGCCGCCTCGATGGCGCGCGCCGTCGAAGCGGCTTGGCATGGCGATATCTCCGGGCTCGTCGTCGCGGCCCGGCGCATCCTCGATCTGGTCGCCGGGCTCACGCCCGACGACCTCGTCCTCTGCCTGATCTCGGGCGGCGGCTCGGCCCTGCTCCCCCTGCCGGCTCCGGGCCCGACTCTGAGCGACGAGCAGGCGGTGAACCTGATCGTCTGATCCACTCCCGCAGAGGCGGCCTCCGGGCCGAGTCCCACATGCGTCGTCATCGCTACGCCAAGATCGTCGCCACCGTCGGGCCGGCCTCGTCCTCGCCCGAGATGCTGAAGGCCCTGTTCCTGGCCGGCGTTGACACCTTCCGCCTCAACTTCAGCCACGGTCTCCAGGCCGACCACGCGAAGGTCCATGCCGCCATCCGCGCCCTGGAGCGCGACGTCGGCCGGCCCATCGGCATCCTGCAGGACCTCCAGGGTCCCAAGATCCGTGTCGGCACCGTCCAGGGCGGGCGCCTCGACCTGGTCGCGGGCGAGCGGGTGCGCTTCGTCCCGGAAGGCTCCGAGGGCGGCAAGGACGCGATTCCGCTGCATCACCCGGAGATCTTCGCCGCCGTGGTGCCGGGCCAGGACCTGCTCATCGACGACGGCCGCGTGCGGGTGCGGGTCGTCGGGATCGAGGCTGCGGCGATCGAGGCGCAAGTGATCACTCCCGGCGTGATCTCCAACCGCAAGGGCGTGAACCTCCCCGGCACGCTGCTCGACCTCTCGCCCCTGACGCCCAAGGACCGCGCCGACCTCGCCTTCGGGCTGGAACTCGGCGTCGATTGGGTGGCGCTCTCCTTCGTGCAGAAGCCCTCCGACGTGATCGAGGCGCGCGGACTGATCGGGGACCGGGCCGGCATCATGACCAAGGTCGAGAAGCCCCAGGCCCTGGAGCGCATCGCGGACATCATCCGCCTCTCCGATGCCGTGATGGTGGCGCGCGGGGATCTGGGCGTCGAGATCCCGCACGAGGACGTGCCGGGGCGCCAGAAGGAACTCATCCGCGCCTGCCGACTCGCGGTGAAGCCCGTGGTGGTGGCGACGCAGATGCTCGACTCGATGGTCTCGGCCCCGACGCCGACCCGCGCGGAAGCCTCGGACGTCGCCACCGCGATCTACGACGGGGCGGACGCGGTGATGCTCTCGGCCGAATCGGCGACCGGCCTCTACCCCGTCGAGGCGGTGGCGATGATGGATCGCATCATCCGCAGCGTAGAGGGGCACAAGCTCTACCGCTCGATCATCGCGGCCTCGAGCCCCGGCGAGGAGGAGACCCCGCCCCACGCGGTCGCGACGGCCACCGCCACACTCGCCGAGGCCGTCCACGCCAGCGCGATTGTCACCTACACGGCGAGCGGCACGACGGCGGCCCGCGTCGCGCGCAAGCGGCCCGCGGTGCCGATCCTGGCTCTGACGCCGAACCGCGACACCTCGCGCCGGCTCAGTCTGCTCTGGGGGGCGCACAGCGTGCGCACGGACGATGTCGATTCCTACGAGGCGATGACGGCCAAGGCCTGCCGGCACGCCCAGGAGGAGGGCTTCGCCAAGCCCAACGACACGATCGTCACCGCGGCCGGCATCCCGTTCCACACCACCGGCAACACCAACAACATCCGGCTGATCCAGATCTGATCCGAGGTCGGGTGTCCCATACGCCGGTCCACGGATCCCTCAGACCAAATCCGCCATCCCCAAGGGATCAACCGGTATGACTGCTGATCGTTCACGTGTCGGATTGCCCGAGGTCAACGGATCGAGACGGCTCGGTCGATGGTATTCGAGCGATAGGTCGAGGCCGATTGTATCGGCTGTTCCCATGACGCGGCGCGAACCCGTTCGACTATCTGGCGCGAGCAACGATCGGCGGTTTCACACCACCCAGTAGAGTGGGGCGATGTGCCCGCAGGGCAACAGGTCCGCATATTCACGCGGCGCTGAAACCCGAGCGCCAGGGGGCTCGGGTTCCGAAGACAAATGTTTCGTTAGAAACACAAAGTCTTGCAATCCTCAGGCTCGTCCTGTTTAGAAATCATATAAACTATTGAAAGGCTTGCATAATTTCTATCCGGATGTTTCCTGGGTCCATCAAGGTCAAGCGATGATGCGATGATCCGGCGCTGAGGGAGGAGGCATGCGGCCGACATTGATCGAGACGCTGCATCGGAGCGAGGGCGTCAAGCTTCGACGCTTCCTCCTGCGCCTGCTCGGGAGCGCCGATGCCGCCGCCGACGCCCATCAGGAGACCTATCTGCGGATGCTCAGCGCCCTCTCCCGTACGAACGTCGAGCACCCCTCCGCATTCCTGTTCCAGATCGCCAACAACGTGGCGCTGCGGATGCGAAACAGGCGACATCTCGAAGGCGCGCTGTTCCAGCCCATGACCGACCTCGACCTGGCGGAGATCGCGGACGGATACGCCATGCCGGAACGGCAAGCGATCGCGCGCCAGGAACTCCGGCGGCTCGCCGTCGCCATCGACGCGCTGCCGCCCCGGTGCCGCGAGGTCTTCCTGCTCGTCCGCTTCGAGTGCTTGTCGAACGGCGAGGCCGCCATCCGTCTGGGCATCAGCCGCAACATGGTCGAGAAGCACCTCATCAAGGCGCTTCTACAGATTCGCCGCCACCTGCGCGAACTCAACTAGGATTGTCCGAGAGCCGTCGGGTCCGGACGTCAGGATTTTTTCGGTTCATGGATCTGAGTGTGTAGGAGCATGGGGCCGAGCCGCCCAGGCTTGGTGGAGCCCTCATGGAGCAAGAGGCGTGGCCGGCGGCGACAACACCGATACGCGGGAGGCCGAGGGCGAGGACCCGGTCTACGAGGCGGCCGCAGGTTGGGTCGCGCGCCTCTCCTCGTCCGATGCAACGCAGGCGGATCGAGACGCCTTCGAGGTATGGCGCGCGGCCGATCCGGCCCATGCCGAGGCGCATGCCGAGATCGAGCTCCTGTGGCGCAAGCTCGGCCACGTGCCCGATCGCCGGCGCTCGGCGCCCGGGGGGCTGGCGGGTATCGCCGTCGCCTTCGTCCTCTGTGCCGGCCTGGCCTTTCGGCTCGGCCTCGTCGACCGCCTGCGGTCCGACATCTGGAGCGGCGTCGGTGACATCACCCATGCGACCCTGGCCGATGGCAGCCACATCGACCTCAACACCGATACGGCGATCGTTCTGCATTTCGGCGAGGCCGAGCGCGGCATCGAGCTTCTGCGCGGCGAGGCGTTCTTCGACGTCGTCCCCGATCCGCGCCGTCCGTTCGTCGTTCGCGGTGCCGGTTTGAGCGTCCGTGCCGTGGGGACACGCTTCTTCGTCAGGGCCGACGATACGGATAGCCCCGCAGGCGTCGTCGAGGGCAGCGTCGATGTGGTGGCCTCAAGACCGCCCGTTCGGGTCTCGGCGGGCGAGGCGCTCTACCGGACGAACGGTGCCACCCTCTCCGTTGCTCGGGCAGACGTGGATCGGGCGACGGCCTGGCGAGCGGGGCGCCTCGTCTTCTCCGGCGAGCGTCTATCGACGGTCCTGGCCGAACTCGACCGCTATCGCCACGGGGGCATCGTCCTCCTGGACGCCGCGGCCGGCGAACGGCGCGTCACCGGGTCGTTCGACCCGCGGGACACGGACGAGGCCCTCGACGCCATCGCGTCAAGCATGGGCGTGGGCATCACCCGCCTGTCGCCCCTCCTCGTCCTCGTCGGATCGCCGCGCCGAAAGTCCTGAAGAAAGTTCGGCCCGGGACGTCAGGAGATCGCGGCCCCATTGATCTCAATCGGTGAGGACGAACCCGCGCGACGCAGGTCGTCCTTCCGCGAGAGATGGACGGGACTTGGAATGACGGCGCGTGGGCGTGGGTTTGGATGTGAACGGTTGGCCGGATCGGCCCTTGCCGGTGTGTCGATGCTGGTCATGGTCCCGGCCGCCGTGCAGGCTCGTGACTCGCAGGGTCAGCCGGCGCGCGGCCCCCGGACGCTCGTGGAGCGGACGGCGAACATCCTCGCCCTGGACGCGTCGGCGACGCGTACGGGGGAACGCGTCGCCCTGGCGATCCCGGAGGGACCCCTCGAGACAGCCCTCGTCGCCTTCACCGAACAGGCCGGCGTCAAGCTCGTCTACGCGACCGACCTCACGGCACGGCTGACCACGGCCGGCATCGCGGGTGCGTTCGAGCCCCTCGACGGCCTCGAACGGATCCTCGCGGGGACCGGCCTGGCCTTCCGCGTGGTGGGGACCTCCACCATCACCCTGGTCAATCCGCGCTACGTCCAGCTCGGCGGGGAGCCGGCTGGCGCGGTGGCCCTGGAGGAGCTGCACGTGGCCGGACAGGGGCAGGCCCCCGGCATCCTCTCCGGCCTGCCGCCGCGCACCGGCACCGTGGGGCAGCCGCCCGTCCCCTATGCGGGCGGGCAGGTCGGCAGCGGCACGCGGGTCGGACTGCTGGGCAACCGCTCCGTCCTGAAGACGCCGTTCAACGTCACGGGCTACACCGAGAAACTGATCGAGGACCAGCAGGCGCGCTCCGTCGGCGACGTGATCCTGAACAACCCGTCCGTGCGCAACGACGCTCCGCCCTACAGCGAGCGCGACTCGTACTTCATCCGCGGCTTCTCGGTCACCAACCTCGACACCGCCTTCGACGGCCTGTTCTACATCGCCAACCCGCGCCGCAGCTTCACCGAGGGGCTGGAGCGCGTCGAGGTCCTGCTGGGACCCACCGCGCTCCTCAGCGGCGGCACCGGCCGCGTCGGCGGCACCATCAACCTCGTCCCGAAGCGCGCCTACGACGAGCCGCTCACGCGGGTCACCACGAGCTACTTCAGCGACTCCCAGTTCGGGACGCATCTCGATGTCGGGCGCCGCTTCGGGACCTTCAAGGAATGGGGCGTGCGCTTCAACGGCGCCTACCGCAACGGCGACACGCCGCTCGACAAGAACGCCATCGAGGTCGGTGTCGCGGCCCTCGGGATCGACTATCGCAACGATCGGTTCCGCGCCTCGTTCGACTTCAATCACTCGACGCAGAACGTCACCGCGCCGACCTCGCTGTTCAACGCGGTGGCGCCCGGCATCGCCGTGCCGAAGGCGCCGAACGCCCGCCGCAACACCGCGAACGCGTTCGAGTACAACGACAGCCGCTACAACATGGCCGCCGGGCGGGTCGAATACGACGTGCTGCCCGAGACGACGCTCTACATGGCCGGCGGTGTCAGCCGCTACAACGAGGATTTCCTGACCTCGAACTACCGCGTCACGAGCACGACGGGGCTGGCCACCAATTCGCTGGCCATCCAACCCCTGGAACTGCAGGGTTTCACCGGCGAGGTCGGCCTGCGCACGAACTTCCAGACCGGCTTTGTCGGGCATCAGTTCACCGTCGCGGCCGTCCAGGCGGTCAACAAGAACTACTCGCGCGGCTTCGTCCCCTTCGCGCTGCCGATCTATTCGACCAACATCTACAACCCCGTCGACCTCCCGTCCGGCTCCGTCGCCACGGGCCTGTTTCCCCGCTCCGACCGGCAACCCTTGTTCACGGAACTCTACGCGCGCAGCGTGGCCGTGGCCGATACCCTGTCGCTCGGCGAGGACCGGTTCCTGCTGACTCTGGGCGGCCGCTTCCAGGACATCGACCTGAAGAGCTACGTCACCCGTCCCGGGCCGACCCAGGGCAATCTCGCGACGAGCTATCAGCAGGGCCGGTTCAGCCCTGCCATCGCCCTGGTGATCCGGCCGTTCGAGAATCTCTCCTTCTACGGCAACTACATCGAGTCCCTCGACGCGGGGCCGTCGGCGCCGGCCACGGCGGTCAATTCGAGCGAGGTCTTCGCCCCCGTCGTCAGCCGGCAGAAGGAGGTCGGCGCCAAGGTCGATTTCGGGACGGTCTCGCTCACCACCTCGCTGTTCGAGATCGAGCAGCCGAGCGCGTTCACCGATCCGGGCACCAACCGGTTCGCCGTCAGCGGCCTGCAGCGCAACCGCGGCATCGAGATGAACGTGTTCGGCGAAGTCCTGCCGGGCGTGCGCCTGCTCGGCGGCGTCACCCTCATCGATGCGAAACTCGTCAACACGGTGGGCCGCCAGTTCGACGGCAAGGCCGCGCCCGGCGTTCCCGACACGGCGCTCAACCTCTACGGCGAGGTCGACCTGCCGCCGTGGCTGGCCCCCGGCCTGACCCTGACCGGACGGGCGATCTACACCAGCAGCATGTTCTACAATCAGGCCAACACCCAATCGGTCCCGGACTGGACCCGCTTCGATGCCGGCCTGCGCTACGCCTTCGAGGGCGTGAACGGGAAGCCCGTGGTCCTGCGCGCGACGGTCCAGAACATCCTGGACGATTCGTACTGGGCCTCCGCCGCCCGCGGTTACCTCGCGGTCGGCGCTCCCCGAACGGTCATCCTCTCCGCGACCGTCGACTTCTGATTTGTCGAAGCAGGCCGAGACGCGGAAGAGCGGGAGCGGGGCGGGCGGCGGGGGCCATCGCGGCGTGCCCCTTGTCGCAGGCTCGGAGGGCACGCCATGACGGGACGCTTCCGCCGATCCATGGCGTGGCTGCACACCTGGTCCGGCCTCGTCGTCGGATGGGTGCTGCTGGCGATCTTCGTCACCGGCACGGCGAGCTACTACCGTGCCGACATCTCGCGCTGGATGCGGCCCGAACTCGCTTGGACCGAGCCGCTGACCGGCGCGGAACTCGGGGCGGCGGCCGAACGCGCCACGGCGTACCTCGCCGTCCATGCCCCGAAGGCGCGCAGCTGGTTCATCGGCATGCCGCAATCCGACAAGCCGGTCCTCGACCTGTTCTGGCGCACCCGGCCGGGGGAGCCTCCGGGCCATGTGTACCTCGACCCCGCGACGGGACGCGAGACGCAGGTTCGCGACACCGAGGGCGGCGACTTCCTCTACCGGTTCCACTTCGAACTGCACATGGCGCCCCTGTGGGGGCGCTGGATCGTGGGCCTCTGCGCGATGATCATGCTGGTGGCGCTGATCTCCGGCATCGTCACCCACCGGCGTTTCTTCGGCGACCTCTTCACCTTCCGGCGGGACAAGGCCCTCCGGCGCAGCGTCCTCGACGCCCACAATGTCGGCGGCGTCCTTGCGCTGCCGTTCCACGTGATGATCACCTATACGGGGGTGGTCACCCTGGCGACGTTCTACATGCCCTGGGGCGTGACCGCCGCGTATCGCGGCGACGCCCCGGCCTTCTTCGCCGACGCGGCCTGGATCACGACCCCGCGCCGCCCGGCGAACCGCCCCGCGGCCGCGACACCGATCGGCGCCGTGGTCGAGCGCGCGGTGACGAGGGTCGCCCAACCCCTGGAGCGCCTGACCGTCGTCAATCCGGGCGACGCGAACGCCACCGTCGTCGCAGTCTTCGAAGAGCCGCACGGCATCGCCCGCAGCCGGCCACATCTCGCCTTCGACGGCGTGACCGGAGCGGCTCTGGAGGCAAGGGGCCTCGACCTCAAGCCCGCCGCCCGGACCTTCACGGTCCTCACCGGCCTGCACGAGGCGCATTTCGCGCGTCCAGCCCTGCGCCTGCTCTTCTTCCTGTGCGGGGTGATGGGCAGCGTCACCATCGCGACGGGAATCATCCTGTGGTCGCTGGCGCGCCTGCCGCGCCCGGGCGAACGGCCCTTCCTCGGCCTGCGCCTCGTCCAGGCCCTCAATGTCGGGACCGTCACGGGCCTGCCGGCGGCGATGGCGGTCTACTTCCTCGCCAACAGGCTTCTGCCCGTCGACCTCGCCGGCCGGGCCGAGTGGGAGATCCGGGCCTTCTTCGGCGGCTGGATCGTGGCGACCCTGTTCCCCCTCGCTCGCCCGCACCGTCGCGCCTGGAGCGAGGGGTTCGCCGCCGCCGCACTTCTCTGCTGCGCCGTCGCGGCGGTCGACATCCTCACCCTGCCGCAGCACCCCCTGCGCCGCCTCGGGGGCGACCCGCTGTTCCTGTGGTTCGATGCCGCGATCCTTGCCCTCGCGGTCCTCTTCGCCGTCGCGGCCCACAAGGTGGCTCGCTACGAGGCCCCCGCGCCGCGCCGGAGGACAACCGTTGGGGAGCAATCCGCTTTTCCGGCCGCCGCCCGTCCACGCAGCCTGTGAGACCGTCTTCCGCTCGATCGAAGCGGCGACGGTCCCGCTCGGCCCGCGCGGCGCCCGAGCGAAGCCCAGATCCGCCATCCCGAAGGGATCGACCGGACTTGGTCTGAGACGGCCGGTCTCCTGCAATCCTCATGGCCCAGGGGTTTGCACTGCAATTAAGACTCTCTCAAATGATAACTCCTAGTGTGATGGCCGAACTTTTGAGCCGGCGACCTGACAATGCGCGGCCCGAACGATGCGGACATCACGATGCCGACGTTGCGCAACTGGTCGCCCAATCATCGAACGCGCCGCGGCCGCATCCCGATGATGCCGGTCCGTTGAGATGCCGTCCCTTCCCCCATCATCCATCGTGAGCGTTCCCAACGTCGTCGGCCCCGGTCGCGTCCGCTCGCCGGAGCCGGCTTGGGGACGGAGGGCCACCGACCGCGTGTCCTCGCAGACGGCCGTGATGCACATCCCGGGCAGGGAGGGGGATCCCGTCGCGGGGACGACGCGTGGCCGCTACGACCTGGAGGCGCGTGCCGGCCACCTCGCGGAGGCCCTCTACCTGGCGCCCTACCTGGCCCTGACGCACGCGGTGGCGGCCGCCACCGTGTTCTTCCTGTTCCAGGACCAGGTGAGCCCGCTCTACCGCCTGGCCCTGTTCTTCAGCGTCGTCGTGCCGGCCACGATCGCCACCATCGGGGCACGACGCTACCGGTCGCGACGGCCCGGGGAGGCGGAGATCGCCGCCGGCCAGCGCATCGCGGCGATCGTCGTGCTGGCCCTGGGACTGGCCTGGAGCAGCATGCCGCTGGCACTGTTTCCCGGTTCGGATGCCGACCACCGGATGTACGTCGTGGCCCTCTGCGCCAGCCTCCTGGCCACCACCTACACCTTCGGCTCCTCCCGCAGCCTCGGCCTGCTGTTCGCCGGCCCCATCACCGTCGCCAGCGTCCTGGCCTTCTTCACCGAGGGCGGCGCCGTCGCCCGGGCGCTGGCCGTCCTGCTGCTGATCTATGCGCTCTTCGTCATGTTCACCGCCGGGCGGATGTCGCGCCTGTCGGGGGAGCGGATCCTGGACCGGATCCGCGTGAGCGAACAGAACGAGACGATCAGCCTGCTGCTGCATGATTTCGAGGAGAACACCAGCGACTGGCTCTGGGAGACCGACGCGGAGGGCCGCCTCCAGCACGTCTCCGAGCGCATCGCGCAGGTGGCGGGCGAGCCCCTGAGCACCCTGCAGGGCGCCGCGTTCGCGGCGCTGTTCCTCGGCACGCGCAAACGCCGGGCGATGAGCGATGAGATCGCCGAGATCCTCGCGCTGATCGCCGAGCGCAAGGCCTTTCGCGAGCGCGTGGTGGAAGTCACGATCGGTGGCGTGACGCGCTGGTGGCGCCTCAGCGGCAAGCCGATCACCGACCGGGAGGGTGCCTTCCTGGGCTTTCGCGGTGTCGGTTCCGATATCAGCGAGACCCGCCAGTCCGAGGCGCGGATCGCCTATCTGGCGAGCTACGATTCCCTGACCGGCCTCGCCAACCGTGCCCGGTTCCACGATGCGGCGAGCCAGGCCTGCGCCCGCGCGGTGTTGTCGGGTCGCTCCTACGCCCTGCTCTACCTCGACCTCGACGGATTCAAGTTCGTCAACGACACCTTCGGGCACGCACTCGGCGACGTGCTGCTGACCCGCGTCGCGCAGCGCCTCACCGGCGCGGTACCGCCGGATGCGCTGGTCTCGCGCCTGGGCGGCGACGAGTTCGCGATCCTGCTCGCCTGCGAGGACGTGGACGACACCGTCTCCCTCGGCGAGCGCCTGATCGAGACCCTGAGCGCGCCCTACACCCTCGACGGCGTCCAGGTGGAGATCGGCGCCAGCGTCGGCTTCGCCCGCGCCCCGAGCGACGCCCAGACCCCGCAGGGACTGCTCGGCAAGGCCGACCTCGCGCTCTACCGGGCCAAGGCGACCGGACGCGGGAAGGTGAGCGTGTTCGCGCCGGAACTGGAGGCCTCGGTGCGCCTGCGCCGCGACCTCGAGGCCGACCTCAAGCGCGCGGTGGCGCAGGGCGAGTTCACCTTGCATTACCAGCCCCTGATCGGCCTCGTCGACGGCCGCGTGCGCAGCTTCGAGGCCCTGCTGCGCTGGACGCGCCATCCGGGCGGGCCGGTCTCGCCGGCCGAATTCGTGCCGGTGGCCGAGGCCTCGGGCCTGATCACCGAGATCGGCCGCTGGGTGCTGCGCCAGGCCTGCCAGGAGGCCGCCCGCTGGCCGGACGACATCCGGCTCGCCGTGAACATCTCGCCGATCCAGTTCCGCAGCACCGACCTCCTGGCCGACGTGACGGACGCCCTCGACGCGAGCGGTCTGGCACCCCACCGCCTGGAGATCGAGGTCACCGAGTCGGTGTTCTTCGAGATGAACGCGACGACCATCGCGAACCTGAACGGGTTGCGGGCCCTCGGCATCCGCGTGGCCCTCGATGATTTCGGCACCGGCTACTCGTCGCTGAGCTACCTGATCCGCTTCCCCGTGGACAAGATCAAGATCGACCGCTCCTTCATCAAGGAGATGGGCTCCCGCCCCGAATGCCTGGCGATCATCGAGGCGATCCTCACGCTCGCGCGCAAACTCTCGATCACCGTCACCGCCGAGGGTGTCGAGACGGCGGAGCAGGCGATGATGCTCAAGGCGAGCCGCTGCGACGACATCCAGGGCTTTCTCTTCAGCCCCGCCCGTCCGGCGGACGAGATTTCCCGGCTGATCGCGGATCTGCCGGCGCGGTTCGGCGAGGTCTTCCCGATCCTGCCGGTGACCTTCCGGCGCGCCAACGCGGGCGCGCCCCTCGTCGAAGGGGGAGCGAGCCCGGCGTAAGGGCGCATCCCCGGAAGGCCCCCGGCATCGGGGCCGCCCGCGAGGTTTCCCCACGACGCCTGCCGGCGCGTCAGGCGCGAAGCCTGTCGGCGACGGCATCGGCGGCGCGCAGACCTTCCTCGTAGGCCCCCCCGGCCGTGCCCCATTGCAGGCGCGACAGGGCCTCGCCCGCGAACCAGACCCGGTCGGCGACGGGCGCCCGAAGCGCGGCGCGCGCGCCGGCATGGCCCGGCGGGACCACGGCCCAGGAGCCGCGCGCCCAAGGGTCGTGGCGCCATTCGCTCACGGCGGGGATCGTGAGGTCGTGCAGGGCGCGGCCGCCGAAATGCGCGGCGAGCGTGGCGCGCACCAGCCGGCGCACCCCGTCGGCCCCGGCCCGGCGCGCGTCGAGCGCCGCGGCCATGGGGGCGTCGAGCTCGAAGAAGTGGAACGGCGTGCCGTCGATGCAGGTGAGGAGGCCAGGGCACGCCTCCCGCCCGCCGACGAGGTTCGCCAGCTGGTCCCCGCCCCGGAACGGGCAGGAGGGCCAGTGCAGCACCGCGTGTTCGTAGATGCCGGTGCGAAAGCCCGTGATGGCCGCCGCGACGTCCGGCGGGAGGGCGGGCGTGAACAGCGCGGTCTCGCGCATCACCATCGTGGGAATCGTGACGATGACGGCCCTGGCCGCGAAGGTCGTGTCGCCCGCCGCCACCCGCACGCCCGGACCCGACCAGTCGATGCCGGTCACCGGCATCCCCAGCGCGATCGGCAATCCTTGCGCGAGGCGGGCGAGATAGCCGCCATAGCCGCCGGCGATGAAGCGGTTGTCGCCGTACTCCATGCTGGGAAAGTCCTGGAGCGAGACCTGTCCCAGCGCCTGGCCGGAGACGAGGCCGTGGACCCGCTCCACCCGCCGGCCCCAGGGACCGAGCCCCGGCGGCAGGGCGGAGGCCGCCGGCCGGTCCGGCCCCTCCCAGGTGGCCTGGCGGCTCATCGCCCGGTCGGCCAGGGCGAAGGCCCGCCCCAGGGCCGCCGCCTCCGCCGTGCGTCCGCGTCGGCGCCCGACCCAGAGATGGCTCGCCTGGGCGGCGACCCGCAGCGGCTCGCCCCGCGCGGTCCCGAGGCGCACCAGCGGGTTGATCGGCCCGGCATGCAGCCAGTGTCCGCCGAGATCGACCGGGTGCCCGCGCAGCGGCACGGTGACGAGGCGCCCGCCGACCCGGTCGCGCGCCTCCAGCACCGCCACGGAGATCCCGCGCGCGCGCAGGGTCCGCGCCGCCGCGATGCCGGCGGCCCCCGCCCCGACGACGATCACCGCGGGCTCGCGCGGCCAGGGCTCCAGGCGCGGCGCGATGGTCGGGCGCCAGCGTTCGTGCTCGGGGCGGGACGTCCTCATGGATGACGGTCTCGTTCCTGTCTCGGGATGGCGTCGGACCTAGCAGAGGACGATGCGGGGCGACACCGCGCGGCGAAGTCCAGTCACACGGGAGAAAACTCCGGGGCGCAGGATCGCGTGCGTCGGGCGCGCCCCGGCGTCGGGCGGTGCGGCGTTGCCCCGCGCTCGCCCTGCCCTTGCGCCGCACTTGCGCGGGGCGGCGGGCATCGCCAGAACCGGGGGTGAGCGGCGCGCGCGGGGGGGCGGGGCGGGCCGCACCGGCACGACGCATGACGAACTGACTGATCGCGAGACCACGGGATAACCCAGGCATGCTCTTCCAGGCCGCCTTCGCCGCCGTCCGGCAGGTGTTCTCACCGCCCCTGCGCACGATCCTGTGGAAGTCGCTGGGGCTCACCCTGGGCATTCTCGTCGTGGTCTGGTTCGGGCTGACGCGGGCGATCAACTGGTTCCTGTCGCAGCACCACCTCTCGGTGGATTACCCCTTCCTCGACACCCTGGCGGTGTTCTTCGCCGGCGCCGGGCTGTTCGTGGGGCTGGCCTACATCATGCCGGCGGTGTCGATCCTGGTGGCGGGCTACTTCCTCGACGACGCGGCCGAGATTGTCGAGCGTACCGATTTTCCCGACGACCCCATCGGGGTGGCCCTGCCGCTCGGCACCGCCATGCTCTACGCCGTGCGCTTCGCCGGGCTGGCGCTGCTGGTGAACCTGGTGGCGCTGATCCTGTTCTTCGTGCCGGGGGTGAACCTGGTGGCGTTCTTCGGGGCCAACGCCTACCTGCTGTCGCGCGAGTATTTCGAGCTCGCGGCCGGGCGCTTCCGGCCGATGGCGGAGGCGGGCGCCATGCGCCGGCACTTCAGCGGCACTACCCTGCTGGCGGGCATCCTCCTGGCGGGCCTGATGGTCGTGCCGGTCCTCAACCTCGTCACGCCGCTCTTCGGCATCGCCCTGATGGTGCATGTCCACAAGGGCCTGAGCCGGCGCACCCCGCTTCCCGGGCCGCAGGCCCAGCCGCGCCTGCGCTGAGGCGGGCGGAGGGGCGAATTTCGCGCCGCGCGACCTCCCGTCCACGCGCGAAGTGGTCTAGACAGCACGCAACAGGCTACGCGCCGGCGTCCCTCCGCGCTCCCAAGGGCGCGCGACGTCGCGCGGGGGCCGCTTTTCGAGACGTGAACGCGATGACCGGTTTCGAGACCCTCCCCCTGACCCGCCCCGCCGCGCAGCTCGTGACCGTGTTCGGCGGCTCCGGCTTCCTCGGGCGGCACGTGGTGCGGGCGCTCGCCAAGCGCGGCTACCGCATCCGGGTCGCGGTGCGCCGGCCGGACCTCGCGCTGTTCCTGCAGCCGCTGGGCAAGGTCGGCCAGATCGTCGCGGTGCAGGCCAACCTGCGCTACCCCGACTCGATCGCCCGGGCCGTCCACGGGGCCGACATCGTCGTCAACCTCGTGGGCATCCTGCAGGAGACCGGCAAGCAGAGCTTCTCGCAGTTGCAGGCCGAGGGCGCGGGCGCGATCGCGCGGGCGGCGGCGGCCGTCGGCGCGCCCCTGGTCCACGTCTCGGCGATCGGGGCCGACGCGGATTCGCCCTCGGTCTACGCCCGCACCAAGGCGCTGGGCGAGGCTCACGTGGCCGAGGCCGGTGGCCCCTACGTGACCCTGCGGCCCTCCCTGGTGTTCGGGCCGGGCGACAGCTTCTTCAACCGCTTCGCGTCGCTGGCCCTCGCCCTGCCGGTGCTGCCGCTGGCCGGCGCCCAGTCGCGCTTCCAGCCGGTCTACGTGGCGGACGTGGCGGAAGCCGTGACCCGCGCGGTGGAGGGCCACGTGCCGGCGGGCCGGGTCTACGAACTCGGCGGCCCCGAGGTCGAGACCCTCGAGGCGCTGGTGCGCTACATGCTCACGGTGACGTACCGCAAGCGCGTGGTGCTCGGCCTGCCGCTGCCGGCGGCGATGCTCCAGGCCCGCGCCCTGGAGGTGGTCGACACCTTGACCCTCGGCCTCCTGCCGGACGCGCTCAAGCTCACCCGCGATCAGGTCACCCTGCTCCAGAACGACAACGTCGTCTCCGAGGCCGCCAAGGCGGAAGGCCGCACCCTGGAGGGAATCGGCCTCCAGCCCACCGCCATGGAGGCGGTGGTGCCGGGCTACCTCTGGCGCTTCCGCAAGGCGGGCCAGTTCGCCAAGATGCAGGACTACGAGAGCGCCATCCCCGAGACCCTGGCCCCCAAACCCTTCGTGCCGCGCAGTGGCAGCGGGCCGGCGCTCGGGCCGGATTCGAATGCGCCGAGCCGGATGGGGACTCGGTGGGGCACGCGGGGGTGAGGTTCGGCCCGTGATGCGCATCCGGCGTATCATCGTAGAGTCGACGCGACGGTCAAAGCTGGTCACACCCTGCTCGTGACTCTTCGTTGAGCTCGCGGCCCCGGCGGTCTATGCACCGAACCCATGAACCTCGAAGTGTCCGCGAGCCGAGTCTCGGCGCCCCTCCTCGGCAAGCTGCGGCCTTCAAGGCCGGCGGCGCCGTTCTTGCCCATGAGCCGCGCCGAGATGGACCGGCTCGGGTGGGACGCCTGCGACATCGTCCTCGTCACGGGCGACGCCTATGTCGATCACCCGAGCTTCGGCATGGCGATCATCGGCCGGCTCCTCGAAGCGCAGGGCTTCCGGGTCGGCATCATCGCGCAGCCCGACTGGCAGTCGGCGGAGCCGTTCAAGGCCCTGGGTAAGCCGACCCTGTTCTTCGGCGTCACCGGCGGCAACCTCGATTCGATGGTGAACCGCTATACGGCAGACCGGCGCCTGCGCAGCGACGACGCCTACACGGCGGGCGGGGAAGGCGGCGCCCGCCCGGATCGCTGCACCATCGTCTACACGCAGCGCTGCCGCGAGGCGTACAAGGACGTGCCGATCATCCTCGGCGGCATCGAGGCGTCCCTGCGCCGCATCGCCCACTACGATTACTGGTCCGACAAGGTGCGCCGCTCGATCCTGGCGGACGCGAAGGCCGACCTGCTCCTCTACGGCAATGCCGAGCGCGCCGTGGTCGAGGTGGCGAACCGTTTGGCCGCCGGCGAGGCGCCGCGCGATCTCGATTCCGTCCGGGGCGTCGCCCTGTTCCGTCGCGTGCCCGAGCATTACGCCGAGCTGCCCGCCGACGATCTCGATTCCGCCGACGAGGCCGCCGCCCGCAAGCCCGGCGAGACCGTGATCCGGCTCCCCGCCTACGACGAGGTGAAGGACTGCAAGGAGGCCTATGCCCGCGCGAGCCGTGTGCTGCACCGGGAGGCCAACCCCGGCAACGCCCGCCCCCTCGTCCAGCGCCACGGCGACCGCGATTTGTGGCTGAACCCACCGCCGATCCCGCTCTCCAGCGAGGAGATGGATGCGGTCTACGATCTGCCCTACGCCCGCGCGCCGCATCCCTCCTATGGCGACGCGAAGATTCCCGCCTGGGACATGATCAAGTTTTCGGTGACGATCATGCGCGGCTGCTTTGGCGGCTGCACCTTCTGCTCGATCACCGAGCATGAGGGCCGGGTCATCCAGAACCGCTCGGAAGAGTCGATCCTGCGCGAGATCGAGCTGATCCGCGACAAGACGCCGGGTTTCACGGGCGTGATCTCCGACGTCGGCGGCCCCACGGCCAACATGTACCGGATGGCCTGCAAGGACCCGAAGATCGAGGCGGCGTGCCGGCTGCCGTCCTGCGTCTTTCCCGACATCTGCCCGAACCTGAACACCTCGCACGACGACCTGATCCGGCTCTACCGCAAGGTCCGCGAGGTGGAGGGCGTCAAGAAGGTGATGGTGGCGTCGGGCGTGCGCTACGATCTGGCGGTGCGCAGCCCCGAATACGTCGAGGAACTCGTGACCCACCATGTCGGCGGGCGCCTGAAGATCGCGCCCGAGCACACCGAGCGCGGCCCCCTCGACCTGATGATGAAGCCGGGCATCGGCACCTACGACCGCTTCAAGGAGATGTTCGACGCCGCTGCGAAGAAGGCCGGCAAGAAATACTACCTGATCCCGTATTTCATCGCGGCGCATCCGGGCACGACGGACGAGGACATGATGAACCTCGCCGTCTGGCTGAAGAAGAACGACTATCGCGCCGATCAGGTCCAGACGTTCCTGCCATCCCCCATGGCGACGGCCACGACCATGTACCACACCGAGATCAACCCGCTGCAGGGCGTGCGGCGCGGCGGCAGCGAGCCCGTCGACGCGATCAAGGGGCTGCGGCAGCGCCGGCTGCACAAGGCGTTCCTGCGCTACCACGACCCCGAGAACTGGCCCGTCCTGCGCGAGGCGCTGCGGGCGATGGGCCGGGCCGATCTCATCGGGCCGAGGCCGGACCAGCTCGTGCCGGCCGCGCAGCCGCCGGGCACGGGAGCGGGCAAGGGGCAAGGCCAGCCGCGCCCCATGCGCCATCCGGGCGCGCCGCGCTTCACCACGAAGGGCATCCCGTTCAGGAAATGACGGTCAGGCGCGCTTGGTGACCGGATGCTCCAAGGGCGGCTTTCGGGGTTCCGCGCCACGAAACGGACAAACAGAACGCCGCCCGCAGCCGACGATCCAAGGGGTATCCGGGCCGAGGCCCCCGCCATAAAAGACGCCCATGACCACCAACACCACACCCCTCGTGCGCTTCGCGCCGTCCCCCACCGGCTACCTCCACATCGGCAATGCCCGGCCCGCGCTCCTGAACGCGCTGTTCGCGCGGGCGCGGGGCGGGCGGTTCCTGCTGCGGCTCGACGACACCGACCGGGAGCGCTCGACGGAGGCGTTCGCGCAGGCCGTGGCGGAGGATCTCGCCTGGCTCGGGATCGTGCCCGATCTCTTCGCCCGGCAATCCGACCGGGTCGCGATCCACGATGCGGCCGCCGCGCGGCTGAAGGCCATGGGGCGGCTCTATCCCTGCTACGAGACACAGGAGGAACTGGAGCGCCGCCGCCGGCGCCAGCTCGGGCGCGGCCAGCCGCCGATCTACGACCGCGCCGCGCTGAACCTCACCGAGGCCGAGCGTGCCGCCCTGGAGGCGGAGGGGCGCACACCCCATTGGCGCTTCAAGCTCGACGCGCGCGTGATCGCCTGGACCGACCTCGTGCGGGGCGAGGCGCATGTCGATTGCGCCTCGCTCTCCGACCCCGTGCTGATCCGCGCCGATGGCAGCTACCTCTACACGCTGCCCTCCGTGGTGGACGATGCCGAGATGGGCATCACCCACGTCATCCGGGGCGAGGACCACGTCACCAATACGGGCGTGCAGGTGCAGATCTTCGAGGCCCTGGGCAGCCCGGTCCCGGTCTTCGGCCACCACAACCTCCTGACCACGGCGGACGGGGAGGGGCTCTCGAAGCGCCTCGGCCACCTCTCGCTGCGGGGGCTTCGGGCGGACGGCTACGAGCCGGCGGCCGTGCGCTCCCTCGCGGTGCTCACCGGCTCGGCGGAATCCGTGCGCGCCGTGGCGGATCTCGACGAGCTCGCCTCCCTCGTCGACCTCGCGCAGATCTCGCGGGCACCGGCCAAGTTCGATCCGCACGATCTCGACGGGCTCAACGCCCGCCTCGTCCACGCCATGCCCTACGCGGCGGTGGCGGACCGGCTCGCCGGCCTCGGCGTGCCGGCCGAGCGCGCTGAAGCGTTCTGGGAGGCGGTGCGGGCCAACCTCGCCAAGGTCTCGGAGGCGCAAGCGTGGTGGCGCGTGGTCGCCGGGCCGGTGAACCCGGTCGTCGCCGATCCCGCCTTCATCGGGGCGGCCGCCGCCCTGCTGCCGGCGGAACCCTGGGACGGCGAGACCTGGAAGGCCTGGACCGGGGCGGTGAAGGCCGCCACGGGGGCCAAGGGCAAGGCCCTGTTCATGCCGCTGCGGCTCGCGATCACCGGCCTGGAGCACGGGCCGGACCTCGCCGGGCTGCTGCCGCTGATCGGGCGGGATGCGGTGGCGCGCCGGCTCTCGGGCGAGGGGTGAAACCGCACCCTGTGCTGCGCGCAGGGCGGCCCCGCCGGCGCGGATGACTGTCGCGGGCCGGGCGACGGGCCTATATGCGGGCCCGACAGCGTTTTCATCCCGAGTCTTCACATCCGCATGAGCACCGACCCCGCCCCGGCGGCCCCGGTCGAGGCCGCGCCGCCCGCGCGGCCCGGCCTCGTCGCCACCTATCGCCGCCTCTGGCCCTATCTCTGGCCCCACGGCCGGCCCGACCTGCAGCGGCGCGTCTTCCTGGCCTTCGGCCTGCTGATCGTCGCGAAATTCGTGACGATGGTGACGCCCTTCACCTTCAAGTGGGCCACCGACGCCCTGGTGGCGATGACGGACGCCAAGCCCGGCGCGGCCGTGCCCACGGGGCTGCTGGCCGCGCCGATGCTCCTCATCGGCCTCTACGGCCTGTCGCGCATCCTCATGGCCGGGCTGACGCAGGTGCGCGACGGTCTGTTCGCCAAGGTGGCGATGCACGCCGTGCGCCGCCTCGCGCTCCAGACCTTCGAGCACATGCACCGGCTCTCCCTGCGCTTCCACCTGGAGCGCAAGACCGGCGGCCTGACCCGCGTGCTGGAGCGTGGGCGCGGCGGCATCGAGGAGCTCTCGCGCCTGATGGTGCTGACGCTGGTGCCCACCATCGTCGAGTTCCTGCTCGTGATCGGCGTGCTCGCCTACGAGTTCGACTGGATCTACTCGGTGGTCGTGTTCGT
The DNA here is from genome assembly GCF_022829445.1 of Methylobacterium sp. J-068. Taxonomy (GTDB): domain Bacteria; phylum Pseudomonadota; class Alphaproteobacteria; order Rhizobiales; family Beijerinckiaceae; genus Methylobacterium. The sequence goes on from NZ_JAKSXY010000078.1 coordinate 37,019, forward strand.
GATGGTGGCGGCCTACCTCGCCTTCACCTGGAAGGCGACGCAGTGGCGCATCGAGATCCGGCGCCGGATGAACAATTCCGACACCGACGCCAACACCAAGGCCGTCGACTCGCTGCTGAACTTCGAGACCGTGAAGTATTTCGGCGCCGAGTTGCGCGAAGCGGAGCGGTACGATGTGTCGATGGCCAAGTACGAAAAGGCCTCGACGCAGACCTACGTCTCGCTCGCCGTGCTCAACGCCGGACAGGCGGTGATCTTCACGATCGGCATGACCATCGTGATGTGGTTGGCCGCGCGCGACATCATGGCCGGGCGCACGACGCTCGGCGGCTTCGTGCTGGTCAACACCATGCTGGTGCAGCTCTCGATGCCGCTCAACTTCATGGGCATGATCTACCGCGAGATCAAACAGGCGCTGATCGACATCGACGACATGTTCCAGATCCTGCACCGCAACCCCGAGATCGCCGACCGGGCGGGGGCCGAGCCCCTGCTGGTCTCCGACGGGGTGGTGCGGTTCGAGGACGTGCGCTTCGCCTACGATCCGGCCCGGCCGATCCTGCGGGGCGTCAGCTTCGAGGTCCCGGCCGGGCGCACGGTGGCCATCGTCGGGCCCTCGGGGGCGGGCAAGTCCACCCTGTCGCGCCTGCTGTTCCGGTTCTACGAGCCGCAGGGCGGGCGCATCCTCGTCGACGGGCAGGATATCGCGCGGGTCCGCCAGGCGTCCTTGCGGGCGGCGATCGGCATGGTGCCGCAGGACACGGTGCTGTTCAACGACACCATCGGCTACAACATCCGCTACGGCCGCTGGGACGCCACCGAAGCGGAGGTGCGCGCGGCCGCGTCGCTCGCGCAGATCGACCGCTTCATCTCCGCCCTGCCGGAGGGCTACGACACGCCGGTGGGCGAGCGCGGGCTGAAGCTCTCGGGCGGCGAGAAGCAGCGCGTCGCCATCGCCCGCACCATCCTGAAGGGGCCGCCGATCCTCGTCCTCGACGAGGCGACCTCGGCCCTCGACACGTTCACCGAACGCGAGATCCAGGACGCCCTGGACAAGGTGAGCCGGGGCCGCACCACCCTCGTCATCGCTCACCGCCTCTCCACGGTGGTCAATGCCGACGAGATCATCGTCCTCGACAAGGGCGTCATCGTCGAGCGCGGCGACCACGCCACGCTCCTCGATCGGGAGGGCGTCTACGCCTCGATGTGGAGCCGCCAGCGCGAGGCCGACGCCGCCCTGGAGATCCTCCAGCGCAGCGAGGACGTGATGCCGGCGGTCAAGCGCCCGGCCGACGCGTTGGTGGATTGACGGGGCGCCTCGGGCCGAGCCGGTTCGTCGCCGTCATCGCCGAGGCGTGACGCCGGGCACCCTTGGCCAGGCACCCTTCGCCGGGGACCCTTGGATTGCGAGGACGCGCGTTCGGTCGACGGACAATGGTCCCGCGAAAAGGTCTCGAGGCCGGCCCTGTCTCTGGTGCAAGCTTGCGAGAAGGGGAGCATTGTCGTGAGTGGAAAAAGCCTCTCTTGGAAGATCGGTTAATGAGTCTGTAACGCACAGGCTTTAATGTCGGCGACACGACGCGTCTGCATTGCCACGCCCAAGGCAATCGAAGACACGGCCCACTCGGTCGGATGCATCTGGGATGAAGCGTGTCATCGTTGCTTTGATGTCGCTTGCCGCCATCGGACCGGCCCGGGCCCAACCTGCAACGGTCAGCGGCACGGCGGCACTGTCCTGCCGGACGACGCCGGACTTCGTGGTGGTCGCGCGCAACCTGCCCGACGAGTTCGGCATGGAACTCCACGCGCGGCGGCGTGCGGGCCCCGACGAGGCGATGCCGTGCGCGTTCGCGCCCAAAGACGGTGAATTCCGGCTCGGCGGACCCGAGAAGCCCTATGTGGTCGAAGGGATGAACGGCCGCTTTCTGGCGGTCACCGAGCTCATCGGCGTCGCCGGCACCCTCCACGTCTATGACCTGTCGACCGGCAAGGCCGTCGTCAGCGAGCCCCTCACGGAGGCGAACCAGACCAAGACCGCGGGAAACCGGGTGAGTTTCACCGCCCGGTCGGGACCGGGAACGGCGAAGACGTGCCCGGGCCTCGCCGCGTTCAAGAAGCAGGGCGGTTCCGGAGAGATCGGGGTGCCGTCGAGCGTCGACCTCGCCACCGGCGCGCTCACGCGCAACGCCAAGACCGTCTGCACCTACGCGCAATGAGTGATCGGAGGGTCGCCCGCGGCGGCATGATCGGGCGGCTCGCCGGCCGGCTGGCGCTCGCCGCCATGGTGCTCGCCACGACACTGCCGACACTCTCGACCGGCAGCTTGGCCCAGAGCGACGCACGCGCCGATCTTCGCCGGGCCCTGACGGAGATCACGACGGAGCTGCCGCTTCGGCAATCCGATTTCAAGGGCCTGTCCACGCTCCGCGATCGGACGGAGGCCCTGATCGCGGAGAGCCGCGAAATGCGCGCCGAAAGCGCGGCCGCGCTGCGGCGCGCCCGAACGACGCGGCTCGAGGCCGCGAAGGTCGAAGGCGCCCCCGAGCGGGACGACGCCACACGGGCGGCCGACGCGGCCTTGAGTTCCGTCGAGGCGCGGAACCGCGAGGACGGGAAGGTCGCGGGCGAGATCGAGGACGCCTGGAACAGGATCACCGAATTTCGGCGCCAACTCTTCGCCAAGCGCCTCCTCGACTACAGCCTCAGTCCCCTCTCTCCGGCGTTCTGGAACGAGCTCGTCGACCGCGCGCTGCCTCAGGTCGGAGGCAAATTGCGTGATCTCGGCGCCGCCATCTCGGCGGACGAGGAGTTCGGCGACTGGGAGGCGAATGTCTTCGTCTGCCTGTTCCTGCTGCTGGTCGGGGCATCGCTCTATGTGGCGACGCGCTGGGTCAGCCGACGCGTCCTCGCCCGCTGGCACCGGTTCGCCCTGCGCGCCCATGTGGGTCCGCGCCGGCGGGCCGCGGTGCACGCGCTGATCGACATGACCTTCACCGTCTTCTCGATCCCGCTCACCATCGTGCTCCTGATCGTCCTGAACGACGGCGTCGATTTCACGCCCGGCAGCGCCGACTCGATCGCTCTCAGGGTGCTCGGCGCGATCGCCGGATATCTCATCGGAACGGGCGTCCTGCGGGCCATGGTGGCGCCCCGGGATGCCGCCTACCGGCTGCTGGCCGTCGGCGATCGAACGGCCTCCATCGTCGTGCGCACGGGGCGTGCCCTGATCCTGGTCTACGCGGCCGACCTGATCTTCGGCGAATTCGCGATCGCGGCGCATTTCCGCGTCGTGATCAGCGAGGCCTCGACCATGGTGATGGTGACGACCTGCTGCGCGCTGCTGGCCGTCGCGCTCCTGCGCCTGAGCCAGGCCGAGCCCGCCACCGACCCGGACGCGATGCCGGCGGCGACCTCCGCCGTCCATCTGCTGGTGTTGACGCCGCTCGTCTGGATCGTGGTGGCCGCTTCCCTGGCATCGGTGCTCGCCGGGTTCACGGCGCTCGGCGGCTTCCTGATCGGCCGTCTGATCGTCACCGGCCTGCTGCTCGCGCTCGGCTGGGTGATGCTGATCTGCGTCAACGCGCTCTTCGTCACGCGGGGCGATATCGAACGGAGCGCCCGGCTCGCGAGGCTGAGCCGCACATTGGCTCTTCAACCGGATAGCCTGGCTCTCGGCTCGGTCATCCTGTCGGGGGTCCTGAACGTCGTCGTCATCGCCGCGATGGTGTTCGTCGTCGTCGGCCCGTGGAACCTCGCCTATGGCGAGTTCAATCCCTTTCGAGATGCCTTCCTCGGCTACAGTCTCGTGGATCTTCGCGGCCTGATCGGCTCCGCCGGCCTCGCCGTCATCACCGCCGTCGTCGGCGTGGTGCTGACGCAGGTCGGAACCGGGTGGCTCGATCGCGAGGTCCTGCCCCAGACCCGGCTCGATGCCGGCGCGCGCTACTCCGTCATCACCGTGGTCGGCTATGGCGGTCTCGTCATCACGGTGCTTCTGGCTCTCGGCCAGCTCGGTGTGAACCCGCAAAGCCTCACGGTGATTGCCGGTGCCCTGTCGGTCGGCGTCGGGTTCGGCCTGCAGAGCATCGTCTCGAACTTCGTCTCCGGCCTGATCGTGCTGGCCGAACGCCCGATCCGGGTCGGCGACGTGGTGTCGGTCAAGGGCGAGGAGGGGCGCGTCAGGAAGATCAGCGTCCGCTCGACCCTGATCGCGACGGGGGATCGGACCGATCTCATCGTTCCGAACACGGATCTCATCACATCCATCGTCCGCAACAAGACGCTGACGGACGTCTCGCAGCGCCTGCGCATGCCCATGGTCCTCGACCGGGACGCGGACATGGTGCTCGTGCGCGATGCCCTGATCGCCGTGGCCGCGCGGCATCCGAACGTCGCCGCCGAGCCCGCGCCGGTGCTGCTGCTGACCAAGATCGGCGAGAACCTGGAACTGGAAGCGCGGGTTTTCCTCCTGGACGGCGCGCTCGGCGACACGACCCGCAGCGAGCTGAACTTCGTCCTGCTGGAACTCTTCCGGCGCTCCGGGATCAAGCTCGGCACCGGGTCGAACTCTTGATAGCGAAGACGTGCGGCTCGGGCTCGTCCGGTGCGAGGACGCGTCGCGCTCGTTTCAACGTTCGCCGATCAGACGACACCCGATGACGATGGGCTTTGCCCGCGCGCGCGAAAGGTCGTCGTCGAAGAGGTCGCAATCCAGCAGATTGTCGGGCGCCGCCTTGCGCGCCGAGAAGACGTTGAGGCTCACCCTGAGGGGATTGCGGCCCACGGCCGCGACGTCGGCGGCGTCGAGATTGCGACCCGGCATCTCGGCGATGCCGCCCGCTGCGGGCAGCGTGACGATGTCACCGAGCATCTCGATCTGATCGGGCTCGCGGCCCTCGGCACGCGCGCGCTTGATGTCGGCGCGGGTCGGCTTTCTGGCCAGTTTTGCATAGTAGAACGACTTGACGTTCACGCTCTCGGAAAGGGTCGACAGCTTCTGCGATGCCTTCGGCGACAGCGATACGCTTACCGAGAAGGCATAGGGGCTCGTGTTTGTCTGAGCCGTTGCACGCGTGGGAAACGCTCCGATCGCTGTCGATACGGCTCCGGCGATCACGACCAACGCTCCGATGCGATTTCTCATGGCATTCCGCTGAAGTTGGACCGTCGAATCGACGCTGCGCCGTTTCCGGCGCGGCGTCTGAAGCACAATGTCAAACGCTTGTCATCGCTGTCCGAGCGTGACGGGACAGCGGGCACCCTGTTTCATGGTTTGGCGTTCCCGAAACGGGCCCACAAGAATCCATGCATCTCAAGAATCCATCCGCCTCGGATCTTCGCGGCGGGCGCCGGATGTCGGGCGTCCAACCGCTGCCCCCCGATCGCGCCAGGATTCCTGTCCCTGCGGATGGGGTCTCACCCCCGCGTGCCGGCCTGGGGCACCGCCGCCGTGCCGTCGCTCGGCAGGACGAAGATCTGCCCCGGATAGATCAGGTCCGGGTTGCGGATCTGCGGCTGGTTGGCGTCGTAGATCACCGTGTACCGGGTGCCCTTGCCGTAGATCCGCCGGCTGATCTGCCACAGGCTGTCGCCCCGGACGATCGTCGCGGTGCCCACCTCGGGGACGAACACCGTGGGCGTTCCCGGCGCCGCGTCGGATGCCCCGCGTGGAGGGGCCGATGCGGCGCTGCCGGGTGGGGCGGAAGGGGGGGCGGCTTGCGCGGCCTCGCGGCGAGGGACTTCGCGGGGAGTGGCCTCGGGCGGAGTGGCCTCGGGCAGGAGCGGCGGCCTGGACGGTGCCGCTGCCACCGCGCTTGCGCCGGTGCCTTCCTGGGGAACTGAATTGGGCGCCGCCTTGGGCACCGCCCCGGCCACCGTCTCGGCCGGTTCCCTGGTCGTCGGCGTCCTGATCGCCGGTCCTTGGGCCGTTTCCCCGGACGCCGCCCCCGGACGCGCCGGCTGCGCCAGCGCGGTGGGGGGCTCCGGTGTCCCCGGCCGTCCGGCCGGGGCCGGCGCCGCGCTGCCGGGTGCCACGCCGGCCACGTCCGGCGCGGCCTTCGCGGCGGGCCTGCTCACGGCGGCGGGTACCGTGAAGGGCACTTCCGAGCGCGCCTTCACCTTGCCGGAGACCGGATCGACTTGGTCGATTCGGATCTTGTACGCACCCGGCCGGACGCCCCGCCCGATGGTGAAGGCGACGCGGCCATCGGGGCCCGCGCTGCCCGGTGCCACCAGGGTGTCGTTCAGGTAGAGCCGCACGGTGGCGCCGGGCTGGGCCTGGCTCGTGACGTAGAGCCGTCCGCCATCCTCCGCCTCGACGCTGACGATCTTCACCGGCGCGCTCGTCTCAGGTGCCGCCGCCCCGGCGCCCTCGGGGCCGGACTTCGCCGCATCCGTGGCGGCCGTCGCGCCGGCCGGCTTCGACGGCTCCGTCCCGGGAGATGGGGAGGCGGCGGCGTTGGCCGACCCGGCCTTGCCCGCGCCGGGCACGTTCGTTGCGAGCCGATCGCCGTCCGGCGCGACGCGGCCGGGAGAGGCGCGGTCGGGGCTGGCGGGTCCTGGTTTCGCGGATTCGGGTCTGCCCGGCACCTGGGCGGCGGAGGCCAATGCGGGGTCCGGCTGCGAGAGCACGATGGTGGGCTTGTCGGGGGAAGTCAGGGCGATGAGGGGCTTGGCGGTGCGGTTCGCGGCGACCACCACGGCCACGCTGTCCCGCGAGACGTGGGTCCGGCCGTCGGCGCCGGTCACCCGCAGGGTGATCTCACTGTTGCCGGTGGGGAGGGCCGGGGGCACGATGGCGAACTGGCCGGAGGGGTCGACGAGCGCACGGGCAATCGGCGTGGCGTCGCGCAGCAACTCGACGGTCGTGTTGGGCGTCGCCCGCCCGGCGATCACCGCCTCGCCGTCCGGCTCGATCCGGATGATGTCGAAGGTCGGCGCCGCGCCGGGTTGCGGCGCGCTCGGGCCTCGGTCCGGCACCGGCTCCGAGCCTGGCCGCGCCTCCAGGGCCGCCCGGGGCTTTCCCTGCGGCGGTGCCGCTCCCTCCCCGGAGCGGGCGCCTTGATCGACCGGAGGCTTCGCGTCGCCCGCCAGGGGCTTCGCATCGACGGCCGGGGGCTTGTCCTCCCCTGCCGGGGGCTTGCCATCGCCTGCCAGGGGCTTGCCATCGCCGACCAGCGGCACGGCCTGATCGTCCAGGAGGCCGGTGGGCGACCCGAGGCCGCGCTTGAAGAACGTGCCCGCGCCGTAGAGGGTGACCACGAGGGCAAAGCCCGCCAGAAGCCCCACGCAGGCGAGGAAGATGCTCCGTCGCAACTCCGCCCTCATGACACGCCACTCCTTCGTCCACCGGCGCGGCGGCCGAAATCCCGCCGTGGCGGGATCAGGCCCGTCGACAAACCGGCGATTGATGGCGACATATTAGCGGACATGATCGGAACACCAAATCCCAACCGCCGCCCCAGGGCCGGATCTCCCGTGAAATCAGCAGTTTGGACCGTGGATGGGCGCGCGCACGCGCGCCTCGCGGCGCATGGAGGCCAGGCATGGCGCGCTTGAAGACGGTCTGTGTCTATTGCGGCTCCGGGTTCGGCGGCGATCCCGCCTTCACGGCGGCGGCCGAGACCCTCGGCCGGGCGCTGGCGGAGGCAGGCCTCGGCCTCGTCTACGGCGGCGGCAATGTCGGGCTGATGGGCACCGTCGCGCGCGCGGTCCTGGAGAATGGCGGCCACGTCACCGGCATCATCCCCGACTTCCTGAAGTCGCGCGAGCGCATGCTCGACGAGATCCAGGAAACCATCGTCGTCGAGGACATGCACACCCGCAAGCGGCTGATGTTCGAGCGCTCCGACGCCTTCGTGGCCCTGCCCGGCGGCATCGGCACCCTGGAGGAACTGGTGGAGCAGCTCACCTGGGCGCAACTCGGCCAGCACCGGAAGCCGATCCTGCTGCTCTCCGTGGCGGATTTCTGGACGCCGCTGCTGACGCTGCTCGACCACATGCGCGCCCACGGCTTCATCCGCGAGGGGCTCGACCTGAGCTACCTCGTGGCGACCGAGGCCGCCGACGTGGTCGCCGCCCTGCGCGACGCGGCCGGCGCCACCCCGCCCGCCCCCGTCGCCGAGGCGCTGGTGGCGGAGCGGTTCTGAGCGGCTACCGCGCGGCCCCGGAATCCCGCAGGTAGGCCGCGCTCGCGGGGTGCAGCCAGGCCGGCGGGACCGCCGCGGCGAGGTTGCGCGGGTTGGGATCGGCGGCCGGCGGGTAGCCCCGGTCCATCGCCCGCACGAGGCGCGCGACGGCGCCCGCGTCGAGGCCGGGCCGCGCCAGGATGAAACTCCAGGACCCCACCGTGTCGATCGGCGCATCCTGGCCCTTCAGCGCGCCGGCCGGGACGGTGACCCGCCGCAGGGAGGGGTGCAGCGACAGGATGCGCGCAATGGCCTCCGGGGCGGGGCCGAAGAACCGCGCCCCCTCCGGCGCATCCGCGAGGATGCGGAAGCCGGGCCAGCCGGTCCCCGCGCCCCAGAGCGCCGCCGCGCGCCCGTCCAGCACCATGACGGCGCCGTCGCCCGCGCGGTCCAGGAGGATCGGTTCGATGTCGCGCTCGGGGTCGATCCCCGATCCGCGCAGGACCATCCGGCCCATGGTGGTGAGGCCGGACGCGTGGGTGCCGAGCGCGATGCGTTTGCCGCGCAGGTCGTCCACGCGGCGGATCGGGGAGCCGGCGGGCACGACGAACAGGCCCGGCGACGCGCTCACCGGCGCCGCCACGCTCAAGCCTTCGCCGGGCGCAAGCCCTTCGCCGGGCGCAAGCCCGGCCGCCAGGGCGTCGTAGGCGTAATCCCCCTGCACCAGGGCGAGATCGACGGTGCCGGCCCTCAGGAGCGCGAGGTTCTCCTGCGAGCCCTTGCTCGGCATCGGAACGAGCGTCAGCCCGGGATCGACCCGGTGGACCACGTCCGCGAGCGCCTGCCCGAAGGCCGGGAACGATCCGCCCGGCGTGGCGGTGGCGAGGACGAGGCGGGTCTCGGGATCGTCCGCGCGCGCGGGGCTCGGCGGGCCCGACATCGCGATTCCGAGGAGGGGGGCTCCCAGGATGAACGAGCGCCTCAGCATGGTTCGGCTCCGTCAGGGGACGTTCTCGGCCAGGGGCTCAAGTGATGCCCCGCAATGTGCCCGATGCCCGCGTGGGCGCCACCGTATGCGAAACGCCTCCGGTGACCTACATGCGTGCGCCTGGACCGAAGGCTTCCGGAACGTCGCATGCGCCTGCCCAACTTCCAAACGCTCGCCCGGCGGATGCCCGTCTGGACGGCCAGGGTCTCGCGGCCGTTTCTCGCGGGACTCGGCCTTCTCGCCGCCGCGCAAGCCGAGGCGCGGCCCTTCACGGACGCGGCCGGGCGCGTCGTCGAGGTGCCCGAGCGCCCGGCCCGCATCCTGGCCGCCGGGCCGCCGGCCTCCGTCCTGCTCTACACCCTCGCGCCCGACCGGATGGTGGGCTGGATCCGCGGCCCGACCCCGGAGGAGAAGCCCTACCTCGCCCCCGGGACGCGGGACCTGCCGGCCACCGGCCGTCTGACCGGGCGCGGCGGCAGCGCCAATGTCGAGGCGGTCCTGGGCCTCAAGCCGGATCTCATCGTCGATGTCGGCAGCACCGGGCCGACCTACGTCTCCCTCGCCGACCGGGTGCAGGCGCAGACCGGCATCCCCTACGTGCTCCTCGACGGGCATTTCGACCGGACGGCGGAGAGCTACCGCCGCCTCGGGGCGCTCATCGGGGCGCAAGGACCGGCCGCCGATCTGGCGAGCGCCGCCGAGGCCATCGTAGCGGAGGTGACGCGGGCCGTCGCCACGGTGCCGGACGAGCGCCGGCCGCGCGTCTACTACGCCCGTGGGCCGAAGGGACTCGAGACCGGGCTCGGCGGCTCGATCAACGTCGAACTGCTCGACGTTCTCGGGGCTCGCAACGTCGCGGCCGGGGCCGGCCCCGGCGGCCTCGCCAACGTCTCGCCCGAGCAGGTCCTGGCCTGGAACCCGGATGTCATCATCACCCAGGATTCCGGTTTTCGAAGCGGGATCGCCGCCGATCCGCTCTGGTCGGGCCTGAAGGCCGTGCGCGAGGGCCGCGTCTACCAGGCGCCCGCTCTGCCCTTCGGCTGGTTCGACGCGCCCCCCGGCGCCAACCGCCTGATCGGCATCCGCTGGCTCGCGAGCCTGCTCTACCCGGACCTGTTTCCGCGAGGGCTCGACGCCGCGACGCGGGATTTCTACCGGCGCTTCTACCACGTCGACCTCGATGCCGCGCAGGTCGATGAACTCCTCTCGGACGCGACGCCCGGTCCCAAGCCGTGAGCCCCGAGACCGAGGTCGTGTCCCGGTCCCGCCCGGGTCCGCGCGTCCGGAGGCTGCGGTCGGTCGTGCTGCCGGTCCTCGCCCTCCTCGCGCTCGTCGTGCTCGCGCTCGCCACCGGCCGCTTCGCCGTTCCCCTCGGCGACGTGTTTCGCATTCTCGCCGGGAAACTCCTCGGCCTGCCGGTCCATGCCGATCCGGCGATGCAGACCGTCATCCTCCAGGTCCGCCTGCCGCGCGTCGTCGCCGCGCTGGTGGTGGGCGCGGCCCTCGCGGCGGCCGGCGCGACCTATCAGGGCCTGTTCCGCAACCCGCTGGTCTCGCCGGACATCCTCGGCGTCTCGGCCGGCGCCAGCCTCGGGGCGGTGCTCGGTATCTTCCTGTCCCTGCCGGTGGCGGCGATCCAGGGCCTCGCCTTCGCCGGCGGGCTCGCCGCCGTGGCGGCGGTCTACGCCGTCGGCGCGGCGGTGCGGCGGCACGACCCGGTGCTGACCCTGGTGCTGGCCGGCGTCGCCATCGGGGCGGTGCTCGGCTCGGCCATCTCGCTCCTGAAGGTGCTGGCCGACCCCTACAACCAGCTTCCGGCCATCACCTACTGGCTCTTGGGCAGCCTCGCCTCGGCGAGCCTGAATGACGTCGCCGCGATCCTGCCCGCGATCGGGATCGGCCTCGTGCCCCTGGTGCTGCTGCGCTGGCGCATGAACCTCATGAGCCTCGGCGAGGAGGAGGCCCGCGCCCTCGGCGTCGAGACGCGGACCCTGCGCCCGGTGCTGATCGCGGCCGCGACCCTGGTCACCGCCGCCTCGGTCTCGGTGACGGGGGTGATCGGCTGGATCGGCCTCCTGGTGCCGCACGTGGCCCGGCTCCTGGTGGGGCCGGACTTCCGGCGCCTGCTGCCGGCCTCCCTGCTGCTCGGGGCCGGCTACCTGCTGGCCGTCGACCTCGTGGCCCGCACCCTCGCGCCGATCGAGGTGCCGCTCGGCATCCTCACCGCGCTGATCGGCGCGCCGTTCTTCCTCTGGCTGCTCGCCAGCGGGAAGCGGGGTTGGGCCTGATGCTCACCGTCACGGACCTCGCCTTCGGCTACGGCGCCCGGCCCATCGGCGCGGGCCTCGACCTCACCGTGGCGGCCGGCGAGGTTCTGTGCCTGCTGGGGCCCAACGGCGGCGGCAAGACCACGCTGTTCAAGACCCTGCTCGGCCTGCTCCCGCCGCTTGCCGGCGCGATCCGCCTCGACGGCGCGGACGTGGCCCGCTGGTCCCGGCGCCGGCTGGCGGGGAGCCTCGGCTACGTGCCCCAGGCGCAGGGCGCGACCTTCCCGTTCCGGGTGTTCGACGTGGTGCTGATGGGCCGCGCGAGCCGGCTCGGCCCCTTCGCGAGCCCCGGGCCGGCGGACCACGCCATCGCGGCCCGCGCCCTCGCGACCCTGGAGATCGGGCACCTCTCCGAGCGGACCTACACCGAGATCAGCGGCGGCGAGCGCCAGATGGTGCTGATCGCGCGGGCGCTGGCCGGCGAACCCCGGCTCCTCGTGATGGACGAGCCCACCGCGAGCCTCGATTTCGGCAACCAGACCCGCGTGCTGGCCCAGGTCCGGCGCCTGTCGCGCGCCGGCATCGCCGTGGTTCTCTCGACCCACGACCCCGGCCACGCCTTCCTCTGCGCCGACCGGGTGGCGCTGCTGCACGAGGGCCGGCTGCTGGCCCTCGGCACGCCGGCCGATACCATCACGCCCGAGACCCTCGCGCGGATCTACGGCGTCGCCGTCGCCGTGGTGCCCCTGCCGGGGCATCGCCATTCGGTCTGCGCGCCGCTGTTGCCCGAATAGGCTCGCGAAGCTCTGCCCCCGACGACCACGCCCCTGCGAGCCGAAAGCGGCGCGGCCTTCGATTTGACAAGCCACGGGTCCTGCCGGATCTCACGCCGGGTTCAACACCGGGAGCAGCCCCATGAAGGTCGTCGCGGATCTGTGCATCGTTCCGATGGGCGTCGGCCCCTCGGTCTCGCCCTACGTGCGGGAGATCAAGGCGATCATCGACGCGAGCCCGCTCAACGCCGAGATGCACGCCAACGGCACCAACATCGAGGGCGAATTGAGCGAGATCTGCACGCTGATCGAGGCCTGCGAGGCGCGCCTCGCCGAGATCGGCGTGCAGCGCGTGTTCTTCACCATGGCGTTCTCGTCGCGGCGCGACAAGGAGCAGGCCATGGCCGATAAGCTCGCGGCGGTGTTGTAGATGGCGGCCGCCCGGGGTGAGCCGTCTGTTCCCCTCTCAGCGGGCGGTCCCGATCAACCGGCGCATCGATTCCTCCGGGATGGCGGATTCAGCCTTCGCTCGAGCGCCGCCCGCATTCAGATGTCCTGGCCCTGATAGACCTCGGGCGGAAGGCGTCGTCGCCGCCGACCAAAAGCCCAGAGGCGGCCGTCGATGGCTGCCAGTCCGCAACCGATCAACGCCATGCCGACCCAGTGCCGCGGATCGAGGCGTTCGCCGAGTACGACGGCACCCAGTAGGATGGCCGTGATCGGAATGAGAAAGGTGACGAGGAGAAGATTCGTCGCTCCCGCCGTTGCCAAGATGCGGAAGTACAAGACGTAGGCGAGCGCCGTCGACAAGGCCGCGATGCCCACGATCGCCCCCCACGCCGGGGCACTGGGTACTGGCATGGTCCAGGGCCGATCCGCCACGAGGGCGAGGGGCAGAAGCAGGAGGGTGGATGCCGTGACCTGCCCTGCGGCCGTCGCGAGTGGCGGAACGCCCATCCGCTGGAAGCGCCGCCCGAAGATGCCGGCGCAGGCGTAGGACAGGGCGGCGCCCAGTATGGCGACCTGCGCCATGAGGTCGGCTCCGAGGCCCGCGAGTGCAGCTGGTCCGACCATCACGGCAACGCCCGTGAGGCCGACGAGCACGCCTGCGATCCGGTTACCGGTCATCCGCTCGTCGGCGGTAAGCAGTTGGGCCGCGACGACGGTGAAGAGCGGCGTGGTCGCGTTCAGGATGGCGGCGAGCCCGGAGGCGATGTGGGTTTGACCCCATACGATCAGACAGAAGGGGACGGCGTTATTGAGCAGGCCCATGCCGAGAAAGGCGGTCCAGGCTCGGGCCTCACGCGGCATTTCAAGACCGGAGAGAAGGACGACGACGTTCAGGATCAGGGCGGCGAGCCCGACGCGTAGGGAGACGAGCGTGAACGGCGGCACTGCGTCGAGCGCCACCTGCGTGAAGAAGAACGACCCGCCCCAGAGCACGGATAGGATGAGCAGCATCGCCCATTCAGGCGCGGACATCGTGCGGTTGATGGCAGGTAGCATGACGGATCTCTCGCTGGCTCGACCCGTCCTATGATTTCGACTGGGGACATGCGTCCCGTTTCTTGCTTCCAAATCCTTCGGTTGGAAACCGCCCATCACCGGCGCCCGATTCCGTCAATGCAAGGTCCTGTCTCCTCGACCGGGACTGCCCTCAGGACACCACGCTCCAGGTCGTGCCGTCCTTGCCGTCCTTCACGGCGACGCCCATCCCCAGGAGTTCGTCGCGGACCCGGTCGGAGGCGGCCCAGTCCTTGGCGGCGCGGGCCGCGCGACGGGCCTCGATCAGCGCCTCGACGCGGGGCACGTCGATGCCTGCCGCCGCAATCGTGCCCTGGTCGCGGGCCGACTTGGTCTGGCCCAGGAGCCCGAGCAGGTTGGCGCCGGCCTTGAGCGCGGCCGGGTCGTCGAGGCGGTGTAGTTCGGAGAGTGCCGCCGCCGTGTTGAGGTCGTCCAGCAGCGGTTCGAGCACGGAGTCGGGCAGCGTCGGGGCAGGGGCCGCGTCGCCCACGAGCCCGTACCAGCGCTCGATCATCCGGGCCGCCTCCTCCAGGCCGCGCAGGGTCCAGTCGATGGGCTGGCGGTAATGGGTCTTGAGCATGGCCAGACGCGCGACCTCGCCCGGCCAGTCCTTCAGCACGTCGCGGATGGTGATGAAGTTGCCCAGCGACTTCGACATCTTCTCCCCCTCCACCTGGAGGAAGCCGTTGTGCAGCCAGACATTGGCCATCACGTCGGTGGAAAAGCAGCAGCGCGACTGCGCCACCTCGTTCTCGTGGTGGGGGAAGATGAGGTCGATGCCGCCCGCATGGATGTCGAAGCGCTCGCCGAGATGCTTCCACGACATCGCCGAGCATTCGATGTGCCAGCCGGGGCGCCCCGGCTCCGCGAGGCCGCAGGGCGAGGGCCAGGCGGGTTCGCCGGGCTTCGAGGGCTTCCACAGCACGAAGTCGAGGGGCGAACGCTTGTAGGGCGCGACCTCGACGCGGGCGCCGGCCTCCATCTCGTCGAGGGGGCGCTTCGAGAGCGCGCCGTAATCGGGCATCGCGGGTACGTCGAACAGCACGTGCCCCTCCGCCACGTAGGCGTGGCCCGTGCGCACCAGCCCCTCGATGATCGCGTGCATCTCGCCGATGTGATCGGTGGCGCGCGGCTCGACGAAGCGCGGGCGCCCGCCCGCCACGTTCACGTCCTCGGGCATCAGCACGCCGAGTTCGCGGATGTCGGCGTGGAAGGCGCGCAGGGTGCCGTCGGTGAGTTCGCGGATCGAGATGCCGCGTTCGGCCGCGCGCGCGTTGATCTTGTCGTCCACGTCCGTGACGTTGCGGGCATAGGTGACGTGCGCCTCGCCGTATTGGTGGCGCAGCAGGCGAAACAGCAGGTCGAAGACGATGATCGGCCGGGCGTTGCCGATATGGGCCGCGTCGTAGACCGTGGGGCCGCAGGCATACATCCGCACGTGCGTCGGATCGATCGGCGTGAAGGCGGCCTTCTCGCGGGTCAGCGTGTTGTAGAGCCGCAACATCGAGCCCATGAAACTTTCCTCAGCGTCCCGGGCGCCAACCGCGCGCGCCCATCCCGATCGGCCGCACGGCCTTGGTTTCCCGCGGCTTTTGCCGCGCCGCGCCCGGCGGCCCGCCACGTCTTCGCCGCCTTCCGTCCGGGCACCTGTTGCCCAGAGGCGACGGCCGGCCGGCCCGTCCTGCGCTACCCCAAAACGATGAGCAATTCGAGAACGACGCCGGGGCGCCTTTCCGCGAAAGCGTCCCATCGGGGAAAGGGTTTGTTTACCCGTTGCCCTGAGATTTTCGCCCCATACGCATCCGTCATCAGCAAGGTTCTGCCCATGCGCCGCGCGGCCGCCGAGATCGGCGCACTCCTTCTCTTCGCCCTGACCGCTCACGCCGCCCTGGCGGCGGGCGACGGCGAGGGGCCGGGTCAAGCGCCCGTCGCCGTCGAGAAGACCTTCCTGATCCCGCCGAGCGAGGGCTACGGCGTCGGCGACTGCCTGACCAACGGCGAGAGCGCCTGCGGCCAGGTGGTGGCCAATGCCTGGTGCGAGGCCCAGGGCTTCGCCTCGGCCGGCTCCTTCGGCGTCGCCGCCGCGGACGAGTACACGGGCGCGATTCCCGAGGCTCCGGTGGTGAAGCCCGCCGAGCGCCCGATCCGCATCACCTGCCAGGATTGAGATCGGTCCGGATCGAGCCGCCCCGCGCCGTCCCGTTCGGGGAACGGCGCGAGCGCGTCCCCTACTTTTCCATGAATGCGTCGCAGCGCTGGGGCGGCTCCGTGCCCCAGGGCATCAGCGGCACGGCCGAGGTCGAGTTCTTGGGTGAACCCTGGATCACCTTGTCCGAATAGACCATGTAGATCAGCGTGTTGCGCTTGGCGTCGCAGCCGCGCACGATCTGCATCGACTTGAAGATCAACGAGCGGCGCTCGCTGAACACCACCGCGCCCTGCTTGAACTTCTCCTTGAACTGCACCGGCCCGACCTGACGGCAGGCGAGCGAGATGTCGGAGACATCCTCCGCGAGGCCGAGGGTGCCCTTGATGCCGCCCTTTTCCGGCTGCGTGTACCAGCAGGCGACGCCCGCCACCGCCGGATCGTCGATGCCGTAGACCACCAGCTTGTCGTTGGGGGTCAGCGGCCGCCACACCGTCGACTTGTCGAAGATGCGGTCCGCATCGTCCGCCCGCGCGGCGTGCGGCGCGAGCCCCAGTCCCAACGCCAGCACGCAGCCTGTGAGACCCCGAAGCCACATCATCGTATCATTCCCCTCAGTTTGTTCCGGGCGCATGTGGGAAGGGTGTCGCCGCCGCGCGAGGGTCGCTAGTAAACTTCCGCTTCGCCCGTTCGTCTCCGCTTCGCCGAATCCCGCTTCGCCGAGTCTCCCCCACAGGGTCTCGCGCGGCGTCGTTCCAACACCCATCGCAGTCAGGCCATGCCGCTGATCCCTTTCCAGATCCGCACGCTCGTCCGGGTGCTCGCCGGGTCCCTGGCTGGTTCCCTCGCCGCGCTCGCCTTGGGCGGCGCCGCCGAGGCGCAGACCTCCGCCTGCCTGCGCTACCGCTCCGAGCTCGCCGGGCTCAGCGACGGCGCCAGCACGGCGCGGGCGCTGCAGAACGAGATCGGGCGCCTCAACGCCTATTACCGCACTCTCAATTGCGAGGGCGGCAAGTTCCTGTTCTTCGATTCGCGCCCGCCCCAGTGCGGCGCGGTGGAGCAGCGCATCCGCGCGCTCAATGCCGGCTACGGCGCCGAGAACGGCGAGGTCACGGCCGCGCGCCGGCGCCAGCTGACGGAGGCCATCGCCGCCGCCTGCACGGACCCGGCGAGCCGCAGCCTGATCCGGGCCGCCGACGGGGCGCCCGGCGAGCAGCGGGCGCGGGGCGGCGCGCAGGTGATCTGCGTGCGCACCTGCGACGGCGCCTACTTTCCGATGACCAACCTGCCCGACGGCCGCGAGGGCGCCGACGAGCTCTGCCAGGCCCTCTGCCCGGGCACCGAGGCCGCCGCCTACTCGATGCCCCACGGTGACGACGCCCTGAAGCACGCCGCCACCCTCAAGGGCAGCCGGGCCTACGTCTCGCTGGCCAACGCGTTCAAGTTCCGCACGAGCTTCACCCCGAACTGCTCCTGCAAGCGCGAGGGCCAGAGCTGGGCGCAGTCGCTGGTCAAGGCCGAGAGCATGCTGGTCCGGCACAAGGGCGACATCTTCGTGACGCCGATGCAGGCCGAGGCCCTGTCGCGCCCGCCCAAGGTGCGCCTCACCCTGGTGGGCCGGGCGGACAAGACCGCTGCCGGGCTCGCCGCCGACGCGGCCTCCCGCAGCGGCGTGACCACCTCGGACGCGGCCACCGCGCCGGAGCCGGCCGCCGCCCCGACCGGGGAGGAGCGCCAGCCCGTACGGATCATCGCCCCCAACCTGTTCTCGACGACGACGCGCTCCGGCGCCCCCTGAGCGGAAGCGAGCCCCGCGAGAGGGGCTCCCGGCGACATCCGGTTCCCCGGAACCGGAACCGGAGCGCGGAAATGGGGAAAACGGGAACCATCGCGCCCGCATTCTGTTCCGAAGGCCTCATCAACCATCGTGAGTGCCTTCGATGCGGAGCATCCGCCTACTTCTCCTGACCGGCACGATCCTGCCGGCCCTCGCCCTGCCCGGCCCCGTCGCGGCCCGTCCGGATGCCGAGATGGCCGGCACCATCGTGCTGGCGCAGGGAGGACCGGGCGAAGGACCTCGCGGCGGGGAAGGTCCGCGTGGTGGGGAGGGTCCTCGTGGTGGCCCGCCGGGCGGGCGCGAGCGCCCCGAGCCGCGCCAGGAGCGCCCCGAACCTCGGCAGGAGCGACCGGAGCGTCAAGCGCCGCGTCCCGAGCCGCGCCAGGAGCGGCCCGAACCGAGGCAGGAGCGGCCCGAGCCGCGCCAGGAACGTCCCGAGCCGAGACAGGAGCGTCCCGCGCCCCGTCCGGAGCCGCGCCAGGAGCGACCGGAACCCAGGCAGGAGCGCCCGGAGCCGCGCCAGGAACGCCCGGCCGCCCGCCCGGACCAGCCCGCGCAGCCGCGCCCAGATCGCCCGGAGCGCCAAGATCGTCTGGAACGCCAGGATCGTGAGGAGCGCGGCGGTCCGCGCGAACGCGATTCCGGCCCGGCGCGTCGCCCGCCCGGCGCGGAGGCCCCGGCCGAGCGGCCGGCGGCCCCCCCGGCGGCCCGTGAGCGCGCGCCCGAGCGCCCCAATGTTCCCGAGCGCCCGACGGCGGCCGAGCCCGCGCGACCCGCGCCGGGGCAGCCGCGTCAGGGCCCCCCTCCGTCCGTGCCGGATGCCCGCACCCCCGCCAATCCCACCAATCCGAACGTGCCGGGCGCCCCGCCGCCGGCGCGTCCCGCGGCGCCCGGCGAGCCGCGCGCACCCGACGCGCAGACTCAGCCGGGCCCGAATCCGGGCCAGCCCGGCGCGGTGGCGCCGAACGCGCGTCCGGGCGTCCCGGGCCGTCCGTTCACGCCTCCCGGTGCCCAGAACCCCGACGCGCCGCGTCCCGATGGCCGTCCCGGCCCTGACGGTCGTCCCGGAGCCAACGACCGTCCCGGCCCCGATGGTCGTTCCGGCCCCGATGGGCGTCCTGGCCCCGATGGTCGCCTCGGCCCCGATGGTCGCCCGGACCGCGACGGGTCCCTCCCGGGAGGCCGCGACCCGCGCCGCGACGGACCGGATCGGAACGATCCGCGGCTCGACCGCGACGGGCCGGGCCGTCCCGACCTTCGGCGCGGCGACGACCGCGACACCTTCGATCGCCGCAGCGGCGACGACCGGCGCGAGGACCGCGAGCGGCGGGACGCCTTCGAGCGGCGCGAGCCGCGCACCGGCTTCAACGCGCCGGGGCGCCCCGGCTACGTTCCGGGCGGGTTCCGGGACGATGACGAGGTGCGCGACTACGATCAGGTCCGCCGCGACCGGCGCGAGTTCTCGGAAGGGGGCCGGACCTACATCCGCGAGCCCGGCCGCATCATCGTGCGCGACCGCGACAACTACTTCATCCGCCACGACGAGAACGAGCGCTTCCGCGATCTCGACCGGCGCGCCTATCGCAGCGAGCGGCGCGGCGGCGACACCATCACGTATCTCGACCGGCCCGGCGGCGAGCAGATCGTCACCATCGTGGACGATGACGGCCGCCTCGTGCGCCGCTCCCGCCGCTTCCGGGACGGGCGCGAGGTGGTGATCATCGACAACGCCTTCGGGGGTGGCGCGCGCCGGCCGATCTACGACGACGTCGTCGACCTGCCGCCGCCCGACATCCGCATTCCGCGCGAGCGCTACGTGGTGGAGTACGACGGTGCCGACGAGCGCACCGTCTACGAAGCCCTGTCGGCCCCGCCGGTGGTGGCGGTGGACCGGCGCTACACCCTCGATCAGGTGCGCTACAGCCCGCAGCTGCGAGCCCGCATGCGCAGCGTGGACATCGACACGATCAACTTCGACACCGGCTCGTTCACGGTGACGCCGGACCAGGCCGCCCGCCTCGCCACCATCGCGGCGGCGATCAACCGGGCGATCAAGGCCAACCCGCAGGAAGTGTTCCTGATCGAGGGCTACACCGACGCGGTGGGCTCCGACATCGACAACCTCTCGCTCTCCGATCGCCGCGCGCAGTCGGTGGCCACGGTGTTGACGCAGAACTTCCAGGTGCCGCCCGAGAACCTGACCACGCAGGGCTACGGCGAACAATACCTGAAGGTGAACACGCAGAACGCCGCGCGCGAGAACCGCCGGGTCACCGTCCGCCGCATCACCCCGCTGATCCAGCAGCAGGGCGAGGCGGCACCGCCGCCGCCGCGCTGAGCCGCCACCCGAGAGACCGGGACGCCTCGAGTCCCGGTCGCCACATCCGCGATCGGCGGGCGGGAAGCGGTTCCCCGGCCCGCCGGTCCGGCCTATATCCCGGGGCACGGGGCCGGCCCATTCGCGCCGCGACGGAGCAGGAGCCGGCATGGACGAGGCGAGCGCGCGGTTGATCGAGGCCGGCACCCCGGCCTTCCGCCGCACCGCCATCGCGCTGGGGGCCGCGGGCTTCTCCACCTTCGCGGTGCTCTACGGAGTGCAGCCCCTGCTGCCCGTCTTCGCGGACGACTTCGCGGTCTCGCCGGCCGAGAGCAGCCTCGCCCTGTCGCTGCCCTGCGCCATGCTGGCGATCGCGCTCCTGGTCGTCAGCCCGCTCTCGGAGGTCTGGGGCCGCAAGCCCATCATGGTGGCCTCGCTCTTCGCCTCGGCACTCCTCACCATCGTCGCCGTGCTGGTGCCGAGCTGGCACGGCTTCCTGGCCCTGCGCGCGCTGACCGGCCTCGCCGCCTCCGGCCTGCCGGCCGTGGCGATGGCCTATCTCGGCGAGGAGATGCACGGGCGCGCCATCGGCCTCTCCATGGGCCTGCTCATCGGCGGCAATGCGCTCGGGGGCATGGTCGGGCGGCTCCTCGCCGGCATCATCGCGGACCACGCCTCCTGGCGCTGGGGCCTCGGCACCATCGGGCTCCTGGCGCTGCTCGCCGCCATCGCCTTCGTCTACCTGCTGCCGGATTCCCGCCGTTTCCGGCCCAACCGGATGCGCTGGCGCGAGGTGCCCGGCACCTTCGGCCAGCACTTCCGCGATCCGGGCCTGCCCTGGCTATTCGCGGAGGCGTTCCTGCTCATGGGCGGGTTCGTGTGCATCTACAACTACATCGGCTTCCGCCTGCTCGATCCGCCCTTCTCCCTGAGCCAGAGCGCCATCGGGGCGATCTTCGTGGTCTACCTGTTCGGCACGGTCTCCTCGGCGCTGACGGGCGAGATCGCGAGCCGGCTCGGGCGGCGCAAGGTGCTGTGGCTCGCGATCCTGCTCGGGCTCGGGGGCGTTTGCCTCACCCTGTCGAGCCATCTCGCGCTCATCATCCTCGGCATCGTCCTCGTCACGGTGGGGTTCTTCGGCGCGCATTCCGTCGCCAGCAGCTGGGTCGGGCGCCGCGCCCTGCGCGACCGGGCCCAGGCCTCCTCGATCTATCTCTGCCTGTACTATCTCGGCTCCTCGGTGCTCGGGACCGCCGGCGGCTGGTTCTTCGCCCATTCGGGCTGGGTCGGCGTGGTGGCGTTCTTCGCCACCCTCTACGGCGCCGCCCTCGCCATCGCGCTGCGCCTGTCGCGCCTGGCGCCCCTCGTCCCGGCGGATGGCTGAGCGCCGCTCCGATCCAAAATCCTGTGACGGATGCCCCCGCGTGCCTTAAGAGGGGCGCCTGCCCGGGCGGCCCTTCCAAGATCGCCCATCCGACGAAAGCAGTCCTGAGCCCCCCATGACCGACCTCCTCGAGACGATTCGCCGGACGCTCGTGCCGATCCACAAGGAGGGCTATCCCTTCATCGTCATCGGCATCGTGCTGACGGTGATCGGCGGCTACTTCGCGCAGTTCCTGGGCTGGATCTTCCTGATCCTCACCCTCTGGGTCTGCTACTTCTTCCGCGACCCCGAGCGGGTGACGCCGGTGGGCGACGGCCTCGTGGTCTCGCCGGCGGATGGCCGGGTGAACCTCATCGCCACCGTGCTGCCGCCGCCCGAGCTCGACCTGCCGCAGGAGCCGATGCTGCGCGTCTCGGTGTTCATGAACGTGTTCGACTGCCACGTGAACCGGGTGCCGGTGACGGGCCGGATCGGCCAGATCCACTACACGCCGGGCCTCTTCCTCAACGCCGAGCTCGACAAGGCCAGCGACGACAACGAGCGCAACGGCCTCGTGATGGAGACGACCCACAGGGGCGCGCCCGTGCGCATCGGCGTCGTGCAGATCGCCGGCCTGGTCGCGCGCCGCATCGTCGGCTGGGTGCAGGCCAACGACACCCTGAACGTCGGCGAGCGCTTCGGCCTGATCCGCTTCGGCTCGCGGGTCGACGTCTACCTCCCCGTGGGCACCCGCGTCCTCGTCGGGCTCGGCCAGAAGGCGGTGGCCGGCGAGACCGTGCTCGCCGATCTCGGCGGCGGCCCCGAGCGCGTCTTCCGTCGCATCTGAGGGCATCCCATGGACGACCTGTTCCCGCCCTTCGCGCCCGACGCCAACGAGCCCCGGCCGCGCCGCTTCAAGCCGGTGCCGTTCCGGATGATCGCGCCCAACATGATCACCCTGATGGCGCTCTGCCTCGGGCTGACCGCGATCCGCCTCGCCTTCGAGGGCAAGTTCGAGCCCGCCGTGATCGCGATCGTGGCCGCCGCCTTCCTCGACGGCATCGACGGGCGCGTGGCGCGCATGCTCAAGGGCACCTCGCGCTTCGGGGCCGAGCTCGATTCCCTGGCGGATTTCGTCAATTTCGGCTGCGCGCCGGCGCTCATCCTCTACGGCTTCGCCCTGAAGGAGATGCGCTCGCTCGGCTGGATCGTGGCGCTGATCTTCACCATCGCCATGGCCCTGCGGCTCGCCCGCTTCAACGCGATGCTCGACGACCCCAGCCGCCCGGCCTGGAAGAAGGATTTCTTCGTCGGCATGCCGGCGCCCGCCGGGGCGCTCACCGCGATGCTGCCGCTCTACCTCAACTTCCTCGGTCTGCCGATGGAGCACTGGGCGGCCCCCGTCGTGCTCGGCTACATGCTCTGCATCGCGCTCCTCGTGGTCTCCACGGTGCCGACCTTCTCGGGCAAGACCATGGGCAAGCGCGTGCCCCGCGACTGGGTGCTGCCGATCTTCCTCGTGGTGGTGGCGGCCTTCGGCCTGTTCATCAGCTACCCCTTCGAGGCGATGGTGACGCTGGCCGTCGGCTACCTCGTGACCCTGCCGATCGGCGCGGCCCAGTATCGGCGCCGGGCCAGGGCGGAGGCGCAGGGCGCCACGGCGGCGAGCCCCGAGGGCGCCCCCGAGGCGACGGCGGCCGATGCCGAGCGCAATCGGGGCGTGGGCATCTGATCCCGTCTCCGCTCGATCGAAGCGGAAGACGGGATCGCTCAGCCCGCGCGGCGCTGGGGCGAAGCCAAGATCCGCAGGGCGACGCCATCGAACGGATTTTGTCCAGGACGCCAACTGTCCTGGCCTCACCGGCTCGCGTAAGCTTCCGGCCGGCCCTTCGCGCTCCGCGAAGGGCCGGACACGGGCGGGGGCGACGATGCTGGAAGAATTCAAGAAGTTCGCGCTGCGCGGCAACGTCGTCGATCTCGCGGTCGGCGTGATCATCGGCGCGGCCTTCGGGGCGATCGTCACCTCGGCGGTGCAGGACGTGTTCATGCCGATGATCGGCGCGATCACCGGCGGCCTCGATTTCTCGAACTACTACATCGCCCTGTCGTCGAGCGTGCAGAAGGGCGCGGCCTATGCCGATGCCAAGAAGCAGGGCGCTGTGATCGGCTACGGCCAGTTCATCACCGTGGCGCTGAACTTCATGATCGTCGCCTTCGTGCTCTTCCTCGTGATCCGGGCGATGAACCGCCTCGTCAGCAAGGAGGAAGCCAAGCCCGAGACCGTGGCCGAGGTGCCGGCCGACGTGAAGCTGCTGGCCGAGATCCGCGACCTCCTGGCGACGAAGCGGGTGATTTGACGCCGCTCCGCCCGCGAGGGGCGGCGTGTCTTGACTCCCGGCGAGGCTGGGGCGATCGAACGGGGCCGGCGCGCCGATGGAAAGCTCCGTGCCGTCCGTCCCGTCGAGCATTCTCCCTCCGTGCCGGCCTCGCGGGCGCCCACGCGCGCAGAGATCGACGGACAGGGTCCGCGACGCGCCGGATCATTCCGGGGCCTCAGGCGATCTTCGAGGGCCTGAAGGTGTTCGCAAGCATAGAATCGAGAAAGATGGACCACATCATTCGATACTGGGACACGTTCTACGCCGGCCGGCGTGGCAATCCGGAGCCCACCAGTTTCGCTCGGTTTATCGAGCGACGGTTTCCGGATCATACGACGCTCGTGGATGTCGGCTGCGGCGATGGCCGCGATACGCTCTGGTTCGCCTCGCGCGGATGGTCCGGGATCGGGCTGGATGCCTCGAACGCGACGCTCGTCGAATGCGCGCGAAGAGGCGAGACGTTCGGAGAACGGTGCCGCTTCGTGAGATCGGAGATCGGCCGGGACAGCATCGATGCCGCCTTGCGCGGACACGCGATCGATCTTCGAAAAACCCTCGTCTATGCGCGGTTTCTGCTGCACGCCATTACCGACGCGGAGGAGCACTGGTTCCTGGAGGACGTGTCGTCCCTGGTCGCCCGAGGCGCGCGTCTGTGCGTGGAAGCGCGCACCGTCGAGGACGCGTCGCTCCCGAAGGTCGAGGCGCCGCATTACCGCCGGTTCATCGAGGCTCGGACGCTGGAGGAGCGCTGCCGCTCCCTTGATATGGAGGTTGAGTTTATGCAGTGTGGAAAAGGATTGGCACCTTACAAGTCTGAGGATCCCGCAGTCGTGCGCATGATCTGCCGTGGGAGCGGAAATGTATAGATCGGTCAAGCGTCGCTACAATCGCGGCAATCTCATCGCCGCCTGCGCCGTCTTGCAAAGCCTGGAGCCGTTTCCATTTTACGGGACGCTGCTCGGCCTGACGCGTGAAGGCGATATCATCAAGCACGACGACGATATCGACCTGTTCGTGGATATCAAGCACAGCCGCGCTGCGGCATCACTTCTACGCTCGGCCGGGTTTACGGTCACGGACGATACGTATCCGAACATTTCACCGTATTTCATGCAGGGCACCAAGATCATAGACGGTGTCAAGACGTTCGTGGACATATATTTGTTCGAGAACGATCCGAATCGGCCTTGGATCGTCGATCGCTGGAATTTCGGGGGATGCCCCGGGCACATCTTCACGCATCTTCACATCGACAAGGATTTGATCTTCCCGCTCCGGCGGCGGGAGTTTTTCGGCCAGGAATTCCTTCTCCCCTCCGGAATGGCGCAATGTTGCCAGTTTCTCTACGGGCCAAGTTGGCGGGAGAAGCTGTCCAAGGGGGGGAACGAGTACAAGATCGTCATCCAGGATCACCGCCCGGCGCTCGTGCTGACGAATGGCGCCGCGATTCCTCCAACCACGCCGGAGGCCCTTCCGGGCAGCGTCGCGGCCGAGAACGAAGGGTCGGCGTCAGGCGTCGCCGGATCCTCCTGGGCGCGCACAGTCGCCGAAGCGACACGTGCGACGGCTACGGAAATCGTCTCGGAGAGACCGGCCCGTCATGGCGTGCGGTGGAAACGGACTGGCCTCGGGACGCGCGCCGTTCGGCTGCGCATTCATGCGCCGCGTTCCCCGCGCAGATCGGGACGCCGTCTACCGGGTCCCGCCGGTCTCGCTCCCCGGTCCCGCGCCGAGATCCCCGAGCAGGCCCTCGAGGGCCTGTTCCACGGCCCCCGTCCCTTCTTCATGCGTCTTCAGCCGCACTTCGAGGCGCTTGATCTGCGGTTCGAACGCCTCGGGCACCACCGGATCGCCGAGATATTGGGGGACCCCCTCCTCGGTGGTGAAGACGGAGCGCAACTGCTGGCCGAGATGGTCCCGCACCGGCTCCGGCAGGGCAGGATCGGAAAGCGTAACGTCCGCCATCGTCGTGGTATCCTTCGCGTCGATCGAGAATCGAATGCCGATGATCAAGGGCAACGCCGCACGCGCGGACCTGTCCCGGTTCCTCGCGGCGGCCCATCGCAGGCAACGGGCGAAGTCCGGACGCGTTGCGTGCCGCGAATGGGACCCAAACGGAAAGTCCGGCGCCTGCGCACGCCACCGACACCCTGATCCCTTCGCCGAGACCGTGCCGGACCCGGGAGCCCGGCCTCACGAGGCAGTCCCCCGGCGCAGAGCGCGCCGGGGGCTCGACGGTGGACCGCGGACCCGCGATCCACCCGCGACAAAGCCAGGTTCAGTCGATGACTTCGACGATGCGGTGGCCGCGATCCACCAGCACGGGGCGATCGTTGACGATGGTGTAGCGGGCGCCGCGCGCGTTGTACTCGGCCGGGACCTCGTAATAGGTCACGCCGGAGCTCGGCAGGACGGTGCCGACGCGGACGTCGCCGTTGTAATCGTAGGACGAGCGGCGCTCGCTGGTGACGTAGCTGCGGAAGCGGGGGCGGTCGTCGATGCCGAGGATGCCACCCACCGTGCCGGTGGCCGCGCCGACCGCGCCGCCGACGATCGCGCCGACCGGGCCGGCCGCATCCGCGCCATCCTGCGCGCCGCGCTCGGCGCCGCGCACGAGGCCCTGCGCCTGGGCCGCCATCGGCAGGCTGAGGGCGAGGGCGGAGGCGGCGAGGAGTGTCTTGAAGGTCATGATCGGGCTCCTGAACGAGTGTCCCGCGACGCTGTGAAGCGCTGCCGGGTTCAGGGCAGTAACGTCCGACGCCCGGAAGGGATGCGTCGATTTTTCTCGCGCGCCATCCGGGGCCATCGTGTCCGAGCCCGCGCGACCTGGGCTCGTGCCTGTCGCGTCACGCGTCCGAAATCACGCGTCCGAAATCACGCGTCCCAGGTCATGCGTCCTTGGGCATCGCCGACTGGATCAGCCGGTCCGAACTCAGGTCTTCCTCGTCGTAGCCGAGGAGTTCGGCGAGGCGGCCCCGGGCGCGGCTGACGCGGCTCTTCACGGTGCCGACCTTGCAGCCCATGATCGCGGCGGCCTCCTCGTAGGAGACGCCCTCGGCGCCGACGAGCACCAGGGCCTCGCGCTGGTCCGGGGGCAGCTTGCCCAGGGCGGTCTGGAGATCCTCCACGTCGAGGCGGTCGCCCTGGTGCGGGGCGGTGGCCAGCCGCGCGGCGTAGGAGCCGTCCTGGTCCTCCACCTCGCGCACGCGCTTGCGGTGGTCCGAGTAGAAGATGTTGCGCAGGATCGTGAACAGCCAGGCGTTCAGGTTGGTGCCCGGCTGGAAGCGGGCCCGGTGCTGCCAGCCCTTCAGCAGGGTGTCCTGCACGAGGTCGTCGGAGCGGGCCGGGTTCGAGGTCAGCGACAGCGCAAAGGCGCGTAGCGACGGGACCGCCGCGAGCAAGCCGTTGCGGAACTCGGGCTCGATCGCCTCGCCGCGCGCCTTCAGGGCAGCTTCGAGCTTCTCGATGAGTTCGGCGAAGCGACCCGGCTGCTCGTCCGTGGGCAGGCGGTCGTAGACCGTGCGCAGGTGCTCGCCGAGATGGGTCCGGATGTTCGACGACAGGTTCGGCCTGCCGTCGCGGGAGGCCGACAGGGCGTCGGGGGCGGTGTCGGTCACGTCGCGTGTCATGGCTCGTCGTAATCTGGCGCGGTCTGGATGCGGGTCGGCCCGAGGCGTCCGAGAAGCACCCGCGCGGTCCACTGATGTCGCGCCTTGTAGCGCATCCGCGCCGTCGGCGCATCCCGCCGGACAACCGTGGCCGTTATGCGCGCCGCCGCATCAACAGCCGCGGAGGGGCGGGGGCGTCCTCGGCCCGGCGCGCGGGCTTGAGGATGCGCACCGCGCCGTCCCGCAGGGAGAGCACGTGGCCGCGCTCCACGTCGGTCCAGCACTCGTCGCGGGTCAGCGCCTTGGTGGCGATCACGGTGACGACATCCTTCGCCCCGGTCTCCTGCGCGAAGTCCACGTGCCAGTCCTCGTCCACCAGGGTCGCGGTGCCGAAGGGCGCGCAGCGGGTGAGGTAGCACAGGCGCTTGCCGCAATGGGCGTAGAGGGTGCGGCTGTCCGAGAGCAGCATGTTGAACACGCCGAGGCCGTGCAGCGCCGCGCAGAGATCCGCCACCGCCCGGTCGATCCGGGCCGGGCTCGGCAGGTCGGGCCAGCGCTGCTGCAACTGGTCGAGCATCCAGCAGAAGGCGTGCTCGCTGTCCGTGGAGCCCACCGGCTTGAACCAGGTCAGCGGCCACTTCTTCACGCCCTTGAGCTGGCCGTTATGCGCGAAGGTCCAGCGCCGGCCCCACAATTCCCGGCTGAAGGGATGGGTGTTCTCGAGGTTGACCCGGCCGCGATTGGCCTTCCGCACGTGGGCGATGACGATGCGGCTCTTGATCGAGGTCTTGCGCAGCAGCTTGGCGAGCTCCGATTGCGCGCTCGGCTCCGGCTCGTGGAAGGCGCGCGCGCCCCGTCCCTCGTAGAAGCTGATGCCCCAGCCATCGGCGTGGGGACCGGTCTCGCCGCCGCGCCGGGCCAGCGCCGCGAAGGAGAAGCGGATATCGGTGGGCACGTTCGCGCTCATGCCGAGCAGTTCGCACATGGGTCCTTCGGTGCTTCGGGCGTGGGGGAGGGGGCGACGGGCGAAGGCGTCGCGCTCGTCCGAGGATCGGTCTCCCCGGAACCTAGGGGGGTTCGCCGGCTCGAACAACCGTGCCGAGCGCGCCAAAGGCCCGTGAGGGACCGGCGCCATGCGGGAACGGACGGCGGGACGCGCCGATCCGTCCCGTGTGCCGGCACGCTTTCGCCCGCCCGCGCGATCCCGTAAGGCGCGGGGAGCCTGACGGCGCAGGCGGACACGGGAGTGCTGATGGACCGGGATCCGATCGTCTTCACCTGGCGCACCTCACGCTCCGAGCACGTCGCCGCGGTCGGGCTGGCGCTGGGGCTCGGCGGTCCCCTCGCGTTCCTCGCGCTGCTGTGCCTGCGCGACCTCCTCGAGGTCCAGGTCCACGACACCGCGCCGGCGGCTCCGTTCCTGCGGATCGCCGCGACCTTGCCCTGGCGGCCCGCCGCCGAGGGGCCCCTCATCGCCTTCGCGGGCTGGACCCTGCCGCACGCGGACCTCGTGCGCGCGGCCTTCCTCGGGCTGGCGGCGGCGGCCGTCGCCTCGGCCGGCCTCGGCTGGGCGGTGGCGCGCCTGTGCTTCCAGGCGCAGGCGCGCACGGTGGCGGCCCTGCAGGGCCGGGTCACGGAAGCGATCCTGCGCGCGCCGCCGAGCGCCCGCGACGAGGCCCGCGCCCTGGCGCAGATCCTGGGCGACCTGCTGAGCCGCCTCGACACGCTGTTCGGCCTGGCGATCCTTGTGCCGGCCCTGGCCCTCGGCGCCGCCCTCCTCGCCCTCCTGCTCGCGGGCATGGCCGCCCCGCGCCTGCTCCCCACCGTGGCGGCCGGGCTCCTCGCGGCGGGGCTCGCCCGCGCCCTGATCCAGCGGCGCATGCAGGACCGCGCCGCCCTGCGCCTGCGGGCGGGCGGCGCGGCCGGGCGGGCGCTCTCCGACCTCATCCGGCGGATGCCGGCGGTGCGCGCCCACGGGGCAGCGGCCTTCGAGCGCGGCCGGCTCGCCGCGAAGGGCGCCAGCACCCGCGACGCCCTGGCGGCCTCGGAATCCGCCCTGGCCTATGCCCGCGCGCCCTCCATGGCGCTCGCCATCCTGCTGCCCGCGATCGTGGTCGCGGTCGCCCTCTGGCGCGGGCATGACGGCACCACGGCGCCGGTGGAGCCCGGCGCGCTGCTGGCCGCCGGCGGCGGCTTCGCCCTCGCGGTGGTGGCGCTGGCCGTGACGCTGCGCGTGCGCGGCCTCCACCGGGCGCTCGCCGCGCCGTTCCGCGAGGTCGCCCTCGGCGTGCCGGCCCTCGAAGGCCGCGCCGCCGCCCGCCCGGCCGCTCCCGCCGCCTTCCCCGAGGCGGGCGCCCTGGTGGCGCAGGGCGTCGGCGCCTACGACCCCGCCACCGGCGAGCGGCTGGCCGGCGTCGACGCCACCCTGCCGATGCCGGGCCACGTCGCCATCCTGGGCGAGCGCGGCAGCGGCAGCCGGGTCCTGGCGGCGATCCTGGCGGGCCAGCTCGAGCCCTCCGCCGGGGCCGTCACCTATGCGGGCCTCGACCTGCGCGCCTTCGCGCCGGAGGAGCGCGCCCGCCGCATCGCGCTGGCCGGGGCCGAGGCGATCCTGATCGAGGGGACCCTGCGCCAGAACATCCTCTACGGCGCCGCGCAGGCGCCGGACCGGGACGCGCTCATCGCCACCTTGCGGATCACCGGCCTCGACGCCTTCGCCTATGCCCGCGGCCTGGAGGGTACAGTCGACCCGCTGGCCGAGCCCGAGATCGCCCGCGCGGTGGTGGCCGCCCGCCACGCGGTGCGCGAGGCGCTCTCCGCCGACAAGGCCGCCCGCCTCGTCGAGCCGTTCGATCCCGCGCGCTACAACCACCAGGCCACGGTGGGCGAGAACATCCTGTTCGGGGAGGCGGTGGGGCCGGCCTTCGCCTCGGACCACATCGCCGCCCATCCCTACCTGCGCGCCGTGCTGGAGGCCGAGGGCCTGAGCCGTCCCCTCACGGAGATCGGCCTTCAGGTTGCCCGCAGCCTCGTGGAGATCTTCGCCGACCTGCCCGACGACCATCCGCTCTTCGAGACGTTCTCGCTGTTCCCGGCTTCCGAGCGCGGCTTCTTCGAGGACCTCGTCGGCCGCCAGCCCGAGGCGAAGGGCTGGCGGCGCGGCCCCGCCGGCCAGCGCGACCGCAAGCGCTTGATCGGGCTGGCCCTGCGCTACAGCGAGACCCGGCACCGCTTCGGCCTCATCGACGCGGCCTTCGAGGAGCGGCTGGTGGCGGCCCGCCGCTCCTTCGCGCGGCTGATGCCGCCGCACCTGCGGGCCAGCGTCGAGTTCTACGATCCGGCCCGGCTCACGGCGGCCGCGAGCCTGGAGGAGAACATCCTGTTCGGCCGCATCAACGGCGAGGAGGCCGGGGCCGAGGCGCGGGTGCGCGCCCTGGTGCGCCGGGTGCTCGCCGACGAGGGCCTGGAACCGGCCGTCTACCGCCTCGGCCTGGAGAGCCGGGTGGAGCCGGGGCTGGCCGGAGGCGGGGCCAGCCTCGGCGAGAACGCCATCGGCCCGCGCGAGCGCATCGCCATCGATCTCGCCCGCTGCCTCGTGCGCCGTCCCGACATCGTCGTCGTCGCCATCGCGCTGGAGGACCGCAAGGCCGACGAGATGCGCGCCCGCCTCGGCGCCCTGCGCGCCGCCCGGGCGGGGTGCGGCCTCATCGTCTGCCTGCCGGATGCCGAGGCCCTCGACGGGGTCGAGCCCTTCGACGCGGTCCTGCGCGTCGAGCGCAACACCGTCCTGGCCGCCTGAGGGCGGGAGAACCCGGTCGGCGATGGGTTTCGCGCCGGGTTCCTATTGCGGCCCCAATGGGATGCGATAGGCAAGGACGCGTGCATCGTGCACGGGCGTCCGCCCGCCGGCGGACGGGTCGCTGTCCAGGGCCGCGCATGGTCTTCCGCTTTCGGAATCTGCCCTTCCGGAATCCGATCCGCCCGACGGCGCTGCTCGTCTTCGGAGCCCTGACGGCCGGCTCGCCCGCCTCGGCCGCGCCGGGCAAGGCGTTCGCGCCGATCCCGGCCGCGACGCTCGCGCTGATGCAGGCCAGGGGCACCACCGCCGCCGCGCCGGTGCTGTTCCGGGCTTACAAGAAGGAATCCGAGATCGAGGTCTGGAAGCGGGCGGCCAGCGGCCGCTTCGTTCACGTGAAAACCTTCCCGATCTGCCGCTGGTCGGGCCAGCTCGGGCCCAAGCGCAAGACCGGCGACCGCCAGACGCCGGAGGGGTTCTACACCGTGCCCCAGCGGCAGATGAACCCGAATTCGAGCTACTACCTCTCCTTCGACGTCGGCTATCCCAACGCCTACGACCGCGCCCAGGGCTCCACCGGTTCGGCCGTGATGGTGCACGGGGTCTGCTCGTCGATGGGCTGCTTCGCCATGACGGACCAGGTGGTGGGCGAGATCTACGCCATCGCCCGTGAGGCCTTCGCGGGTGGGCAGGCCGCGTTCCAGTTCCAGTCCTATCCGTTCCGGATGACGGCCGCGAACATGGCCCGCCACCGCACCGACCCCAACATCGCCTTCTGGCGCCAGCTCAAGGAGGGGGCCGACCGGTTCGAGGCCACGGGCGAGGAGCCGGTCGTCGGCGTGGTCGCCGGGCGCTACGCCTTCGCGCCGTACCGGGATCCCGCCAAGGAGGCCCTGGCCACCGCCCATCGCAGCGCCGAGGAGGCGCGCATCGCGGCCCTGGTGGAGGAGGGGAGCGCGGCCGTGCGCACCACCTATTCCGACGGGGCGCAGCACCCGTTCTGGGCGGCGCTCGCCGCGAAGGGCACGTCCCTCGGCGATGTGAGCCGGCCGGAGGCCCTGGCCTATGCGGGCCAGGAGGTGGTCGTCATCGCCGCCCGGCCGCGCCCGCTTCCCGTGGCGGAGGCGGTGTGGTCGCGCTGGATCGCGCCGGCCTCGCCCCTGTCGCGCACCCGGATGCCGGGCTTCGTCCCCGCCTACGAGCAGGCGGCGCCGGCCTTCGCGCCGCTTCTCACCTCCTATGCGCAGACCTGGCCGCGCGTCGTCGGCCTCACCCTCTCGGGTGCCCTGCGGGCGCCGGACATCGCCGCCGCCGGGGGCGCGGTCGAGGTGGTGGCGCAGCGATGAAACGGGCTTGTGGCCAGGGGGGCACGGGCGGTTGATAACGTTGCCGGCAAGATGTTTCCGCCCCCGGCGATGTGCGGACTCGCACATCGGGCCTTCCGGCAGGTTACTACCTCAGAGCAGTTCCACTTCGATCCCGGTAATTTGATCCCGGCACCTGCCTGATCGCCGACCCGCGAGAACTGGATCGCGTCGGCGCGACGAAGGGCACCCGATCTTAACGGGATCGGGGCACATGGTAATCGAGCGATGACCCTCTCTCCCCGCCTCCTCGCGGATGACGGCCTCACCCTGAAATTCTGGGGTGTGCGCGGTTCGACGCCCGTCAGCGGCCCGGATTACACCGAGTTCGGCGGCAACACGCCCTGCCTGGAAATCCGCTGCGGCGAGCGCCTGTTCCTGCTCGACGCGGGCTCGGGCCTCAACGCCTGCGGCCGGCACCATCGCGACGCGATGCCGAAGGAGATCGACCTCCTCTTCAGTCACCTGCACCTCGACCACACCGCCGGGCTGCCGTTCTTCAAACCCGTGGTGCTCGATCCCTCCCGGACCCTCAACACCTATTGCGGCAACCTCGACGGGCAGAGCGCCGAGGCCGCCCTCGACCGTCTGTTCTCGCCGCCGCTGTTTCCCGTCACCCTCGACATCATTCCCTGCCGGCTGGCCCATCACGGCTTCCGGGCGGGCGAGCGGCTGACCTTCGCCGACGGCGCCACCGTCGACACCATCCTGCTCAACCATCCCCAGGGCTCGGTCGGCTACCGCTTCGATCATGCGGGGCGCCGCCTCTGCGTGATCAGCGACATCGAGCACAGCGACCCCTGGCCCGATACGGCCCTGACGGACTTCGTGCGGGACGCCGACCTCGTGGTCTATGACGGCATGTTCACCGAGGGTGAGTACCCGGTCTGCAAGGGCTGGGGCCACTCGACCTGGCAGAAGGGCGTGGAACTGGCGCAGGCCGCCGGCGTGAAGGCCCTCGCCATCATCCACCTGCATCCGTGCCACACCGACACGATGCTCCTCAGCGTGGAGGCGGACATGCAGGCCGTGATGCCCACCGCCTTCATCGCCCGCGAGCGCCAGACCATCGCGGTCGGCGAGCCGGTCTGCGCCGTGCCCGCCCTGGCCCTGGCGCGGACGGCCTGAGCCGGGGTTCTCTCGCGGGCGAGCCCGGCGACGGTACGATCCGCGCCCGGCTATCGTCCGCGCGACGGCGGAATCAGGTCGGCCGGGATGCGGCGCGGGTCGCGATACAGGTCCTTCAGGGCCGCGCGCACCGCCTCGGTCCAGCGCCCGGTCCCGTCATCGTCGGGATGTCCGTTCGCGTAGGCCGCGAGCCAGACGTCGATCTCCTCGTCGTCGAGATGGATCGTCCCGACCCGTTCGCGGAAACGGACGAGGTTGGAGCGGGCGCGCAACTCGCTCTCGTCCTCCCGAAGGTCGTCGCGCGTCTCCCGGACCGAGACGAGTTGCGTGGCCGAGGACAGGGTCGCGCGCTCGAAGGCCAGGACGGCGCCCAGGCGAAGGTCCGGCCCGACCCGATCGAGCCCCGCGCGCCTGTCCCAGGCATCCTGCATCGCCTGGGCCGTCACGGCGGCCACGGTATGGTCCCGGAAGAAGCGCAGGCTCGGTCTGTCGCGATCCCCGGTCGGCTCCACCCGGAGCCGGTCGAGAACCCAGGCCTCCACCAGCGAAGGCACGAGGATGGGGTGATAGAGCTGCATGGGGACCTGACGGGCCGGGGGAAACACGTCCCCACGTCATCGCATGCCATCGACGGGCCGGTCGACGGGGTGTGGCCCGGCTCCGACCGACCGAGGTTCCGTGGGCGCCGGTCTCGGACCAAATCCGCCATCCCGAAGGGATCGACCGGTATTACTGCGTCCGGCTCGCCGCGCTGACGCGCCAGATCACCTTGCCGACATCGTCCGACACGAGCAGGGCCCCGGTCTTGTCGAGGATGACGCCGACCGGACGTCCCTGCGCCTTCTCGTCGGCAGTGAGGAACCCGGTGAGCGCGTCGACCGGCTGGCCGGTCGGCTTCCCGTCCTTGAAGGGCACGTAGATCACCTTGTAGCCGCTCTTCGGCCGGCGGTTCCACGAGCCGTGCTGGGCGACGAAGAGGCCGCTCTTCCAGGCCTCCGGCAGGCTGCTCGCCTGTGAGAAGGCGATGCCGAGGGAGGCCGTGTGGGTGCCGACCGCATAATCCGGCGCGAGCGCCTTGGCGACGAGATCGGGCTTCTGCGGCTGCACCCGCTCGTCCACGTGGCTGCCCCAGTAGCTGTAGGGCCAGCCGTAGAAGCCGCCCTCCCGCACGGAGGTGACGTAGTCCGGCACGAGGTCGCTGCCGATCTCGTCGCGCTCGTTCACCGCCGTCCAGAGCGTGCCCGTCACCGGTTCGAAGCCGAGGCCGTTGGGATTGCGCAGGCCCGTCGCGTATTCGCGCATCTGCTTCGTGGAAATCGTGTATTCCCAGATCGCCGCGCGGCCCACCTCCTTGTCGAGGCCGTTCTCCCCGACATTGCTGTTCGAGCCCACTGTCACGAACAGCTTCTTGCCGTCCGGGCTGGCGATGACGTTCTTGGTCCAGTGGTGATTGATGCCGGACGGCAGATCGACGACCTTCTCGGGCGTCGCCGTGATCTCGGTCTGGCCCGGCTGGTAGGGCACCTTCACCAGCGCGTCCGCGTTGGCGACGTAGAGGTCGTTGCCGACCAGGGCCATGCCGAAGGGCGAGTGCAGGCCCTTGAGGAGCACGTGGCGCTCCTCCGCGACTCCGTCGCCGTCCGCGTCGCGCAGGAGCACGATGCGCTCGGGGCTCTTCACCCCCGCTCCGGCCAGGCTCTTGACCTTGTCGGCCACCCAATCGGCGATGCCGGTGGAGGGATCGTCGGTCTGCGGCTTGTTGGCCTCCGCCACCAGCACGTCGCCGTTCGGCAGCAGGGCCATCCAGCGCGGATGCTCGAAGCCCTCCGCATAGGCCGCGACCTGGAGCCCCGCCGCCGCCTGGGGCTTGGCACCGTTCTCCCAGCGGGCGACGCGGGCGATGTTCACCGTCGGCATCAGGGTGGCGTTGGGAGCGGGCAGCGTCGGACTGGGCCCCTGGCCGGCCGCCGCGTCGAGGCTCGCGCTCTCCGGGTAGACGATGAAGCGCACGAAGGCGGCGCCCCCCAGGAGAACCACGGCGAGGGCCGCGAGGCCCAGTTTCGATCGGGTCCGCATGACAACCACTTCACTGGCGCGCCCGGTGCGGGCACTGTCTCACGGGATTAAGCGCCGAGCGCGGCTTTTGCTCCGTGACGCGCGCCTCGGGGTCGGCCGTGCCCGCTCGTCACGACCCGTGCCCGGCCTGCCTGTTTCGGCCCGTCCGCTTCGGCTAGGATGTCCGGATGCACAGGCCCGCCGCTTCTCGTCCGCTGCGCCGAATCACGATGGCTCTCCTGCTCGGCGGATCGGCCGTGCGGGCGGACGCCGCCCTCGCGCAGGGCGTTCCGTCCCTGATGGGCTTCGGAGCATTGCCGTCCTTCGCTTGGCCCGACTCTTGGCCGCGATCGACCGGAGAGGAGGCGAGCCGCTGGACCGGCTCCTATGCCCGCATGTCGACCGGCTTCGAGGTCGCCTCGTCGCGGCGCTTCGGCGGCTATGCGGGGCCGACCTTCGGCGTCGAGGGCGGCCGGATCTGGCAGGAGGGCCGGTTCCTCTACGGCGTCGTCGGCGGGTTCGATTATCTCGCCGTGAACGGCGGCGGCCCCATGCCGGGCTTCGGAGGCTTCACCTACACGCGGGACTTCGCCGGGGCGCTGCAGTTGCAGGTCGGGACGCTCCTGACGCCCGATGTGCTGCTCTACGCCAAGGCGGGGGGCTCGGCCGTGCACGAGACCTTGCGCCTCGGGGCCACGTCGGTCGCGCAGCCCTTCACGCGCTCGGACATCGCGATCCGCCCGGATGCCCGCGTCGGAGTCGAGTGGGCGGTGACCGACCGCCTCTCGCTGGCGGTCGAGGCGGGCGTGGTCGGCCGCGGCCTGCGCTGACGCGGCCCCGCGCCGCGCCTCATCGCGAAACCGGGTCCCAGGGCGCCGCCACCTCGCGATACCCCTCGGGGGTCTTCTCCAGGTGGCCGACGCCCGGGAAGGGATAGTGGAAGCCCTGGAGCAGGGTGCGCTCGGCCGCGATCCGGTCGTAGACCCGGCGGCGCGTGGCCTCGGCCTGGGCGGGGTCCGCATCGTACATCACGTGCCAGCCCGGATGGCGGGCGAACAGCACCGGCACGTTGGTCACGTCGGATTGCACGAAGAGGCTCCGGTCGCCCGAGGCGAGCAGGAACGACGTGTGCCCCGGCGTGTGGCCGGGCGTTCCCACCGCCGTCAGGCCCGGCGCGACCTCCCGCTCCCAGGCATAGGGCGTGACCTTGCGGGCGAGCGCGTCGAACACCCGGCGGGCGTTGCGGAACCCGTCCTGCGGCCGGCCGGCCGGGGCTCGGCTCATCGCGCCGTCATCCATCCAGTAGGCCCATTCCGCCTCGGGCACGAGGATCTCGGCGTTCGGGAAGGCGGCCTGGCCCTCCGGCGTCACGAGGCCGTTCACGTGGTCGCCGTGGAAGTGCGAGATCACCACCGCGTCGATGGTGCTCGGGTCGAAGCCGGCGGCCTTCAGGTTGGCGTGGAACTGCCCGACGGCGCCCCGGCTCGCCTGGAAGGCGGCCTCGCCGTTGCCGGTGTCGATGACGATGCGCCGGCCCCCGGTCTCGATCACCAGCGGGGTGAAGGGCACCGTGAGCGTCGCGCCGTCGCGAAAATCGGCGACGAGCGCCGCCGACACCGCGGCGCGGTCCGCGTTGAGTACGAAGCGCTCGGGCAGCGGAAAACTGTTGGCGCCGTCCGTCACGGCCGTGACGCGCGCCTCGCCGACCCGGTAGCGATAGTATCCGGGCGCCTGGCGCGGCTCCGCCGCCGCCGCCGCCCCGGCCGGCCGCGTGCCCGCGAGGGCGGAGGCCGCGAGCGCGCCCGCGAGGATCGTCCGTCGGGTCGTCTCGGTCATGGGAAGCACCTTCCGGTTTTCGGCCGCCGCGTTCGCGGGAAGCGAAAGCCGGTTCGCGTCGTCCGTCAATCCCGTTGCGGTGCCTCGACCGCGTCGCGGTCCGCCTGACGTCGCCGGATCAGGTCGATCCAGTGTTCGCGCGTCTGCGCGCCGGAGACGGCCCGGCCCTCGTCGACGATGAAGAACGGCACGCCGCCGATCGCCATCCGGGCCGCCTGCGCCTCGAGCCCGACGATCCGGTCCGAGAGGTCCGTGCGCGCCAGCGCGGCGTTCGCTGCGTTCGGGGCGAGCCCTGAAGCTCGTGCCAGGCGCAGCAGCACGGCCCGGTCGCCGATATCCTCGCCCTGCTCGAAATAGGCTCGGAACAAGCCCTCCACGAGGGCCTCGCCGCGACCCGCCTCCTGCCCCGCCGCGATCAGCCGGTGCGCGTCGCGCGTGTTCGGCGTGCGGCGCATGCGCTCGAACGCGAAGGCGATGCCCTCCGCCTGCCCGTATTCCGTCATCTGCGCGTCGAGCTGGGCGCTGCGTGCGAGCCCGAACTTCCGATCGCGGTACACGGCCCGCGCGACGCCCTCCGGCGGCATGTCCGGGTTCAGTTCGAAGGGCAGCCACGTCACCGTCGTCGTATCGCGCAGGCCGAGTCCGTCGAGGGCGTGCTCGAGGCGGCGCTTGCCCAGGAAGCACCAGGGACAGATCACGTCCGAGAACACCGAGATCGTCAGGGACATCGGGGTTTCCTTCCCGTTGATGGAGCGGCGCTCATCGCGGCGGCGTGGCCAGCCGCCGCGCGGTGACGAGGCCGAGCCCCGCGATGACGACCGCGCAGAGGCTGAGCGCGACGAGCTGCCCGAGGCTCTGGAGCGCGCCGCCGAGGATCGCGACGCCGAGCGCCTGCCCGCAGAAGAACGAGAAGGCATGGAGCGCCACCGCCGAGGCCCGCGCGGTCGGCGCCACCTCGGTGACCTGCACCTGGAAGGTGTTGTGGAGCATGTAGAAGCCGAGCCCCATGGCCACCAGGGCGGCGCAATCGACCTGCCAGCGTCCGGCGAGCCCGATGGTGACCAGGGCCCCGGCACAGATGAGCCCGCCGCCGATCAGCATCCGCGACATCCCGAGGAAGCGCAGGAGCAGGCCGACGGAGAACGCGTAGAGCAGCCCGCCCGCCGCGAAACCCGCGAGCGCCAGGCCCGCCTCGCGGGCACCGCCCTCGCCGCGCGCCTCGATCAGCGGCGCGAGATGCGGGAAGATCCCGAAGACCGCGATCGCCTCGATGAACACGGCCCCGAACAGCACCCGTGCGCGCGGGTTCGCGACGATGTCGCGGTAGCGCGTCACCGCCGTGCGGAAATCCGGCCGCCGGGGCGGCGCGCCCGCGCTGCGGTCGAACCCGAGGATCGCCGCGCCGCAGCCGAGGGCGGCCACCCCCGCCGTGATGGCGAACACGCCCGCCCA
The DNA here is from genome assembly GCF_022829445.1 of Methylobacterium sp. J-068. Lineage (GTDB taxonomy): Bacteria > Pseudomonadota > Alphaproteobacteria > Rhizobiales > Beijerinckiaceae > Methylobacterium. Next base: position 75,977 of record NZ_JAKSXY010000078.1, read on the forward strand.
GCCGATCGCGCCCTCGATCAGGCCGGCGAAGGTCGAGCCGGAGAGCTGCCCGAGGATCACCGCCACGAGGAAGCGGCCGATGGCCACCTGCCGGCGCTCGATCGGGATGCGGTCGCCCATCAGCGCCAGGGCGAGGGGCACGACGCCGCCGGCGCTGCCCCCCGCCACCATGCGCAGGACGAAGAGCGTGCCGAGGTCGGTGGTCAGGGCGCAGCAGGCGAGTGCCAGGGTGAGGATGCCGAGACAGATCGCGATGATGCGCTCCTTGCCGAGCGCATCGCCCACCGGGCCGAGGATCGGCTGGATCAGCGCGTAGGGCAGGGCGAAGGCGGTGGAGAGCAGCGCCACGGTGTGCGGATCGCTCCGCAGGTCGCGCGCCAGCACCCCGACCAGCGGCTCGATGGAGCGGCCCGCGAAGGTGCTGGCGAAACCGGCCGCCGCCAGGATCACGATCAGGCGCGTGGTCGAGAACTCGGCCTTCAGGTCCGGTATCCTTGCAGGGCAGACGATCGGCCCGCGACCGCCGCGAAGCGATGCCTTCGCGCTTCGCCATACGGTGCGAAGGCCGGCCCGTCGATGCCGATCCGCCTCGACGTCACGTGCCGCCCGGCATCAGGCCTGGACGCCCGCGCGGGCCACGTCGCCGGCATCGGGCAGTTCGGCGATGCGCCAGCACAGGTCCATGACCCGGCGGACCTGCGCGTCGGGCAGGATGCCCTCGGCGAGATCCGTGAACTTTGTCTCCAGCGCGGCATCGGACATCGGCCGCTCGACGCTGCCGATGGCGTGCTCGATGCGGCGGCTCAGGGCGCGCCCATCCTTCAGCACGACCGTCATCTCCACCTGCTCCGGCCTGATCGCCGGGTCGACGACCGGCTTCACCCGGGCTCGGAGCGCGGCCACCACGGGATCGTTGACCGCCCGATCGCTGAACTGCCGCTCGCCGCCGGCCCCCTCCACCAGCGCCACCGCGACGGCGTGGTAGATGCTGAACTTGCCCTCAAGACCCGAGCGCGGTGCGGTCTTGCCGGTGAGTTCCAGCACCAGCGGATGCACCCGCATGTCCACCCGCTCGATCGCCTCCGCCGTGAGGTGGTTCTCGTTGCGCAGCTGCACGGCGGCATCGATGGCCGGATGCATGACGATGCCGCAGGCGAAGGGCTTGTAGGTGTTCAGCGCCGCCTCGTAGCGGGTGCCCAGCCCCTCGGTGATCTCGCGGTAATCCTGCTTCGTCGAGATGGTGTTGGCCCAGCCGCGCTTGGCCTCGATCATCCCGTCCGAACTCGTGTAGTTCTTCGAAGCCAGGATCGCGGCGAACAGCCCGTTCGCGGCGGCCCGGCCGGGGTTGAAGCTCTTGTTCATGGAGCCGAAGGATTCGCGCAGGCCGACGGGCTGCGAGGCCGCGAGCCCGAGCGCCCAGACCATCTGCTGCTCACTCAGGCCCATCAGCTTGCCCGTGGCGGCGGCGGCGCCGAACACCCCCGCCGTTCCGGTGATGTGCCAGCCGACATCGTAGTGGTTGGGGTAGACGGCGTTGCCGATCCGGCACTCGGTCTCGACGCCGAGCACCAGGGCGTTGAGGAAATCCGCGCCCGAGACCGGATTCATCTCGGCATAGGCCAGGATCGCCGAGGCGACGGGGCCGGCGGGATGGATCACGGTCTTCAGGTGGGTGTCGTCGTAATCGAAGATGTGGCTCGCCACGCCGTTGAGGAAGGCGGCGTTCATGATGTCGAAGCGCTCGGGGCGCCCGAACAGCCCGGCCTGCGGCGGCCCCGAGAACGGCTTCAGGGCCGAGACCGCGACGTCCAGGGTCTCGTGGTGCGAGCCGCCGATGGCGACCCCGACCCAATTCAGGAGGGTGCGGGTGCCCTCGTGGCGGACGGAGGCGGGCAGGTCCGCGTAGCGGGCGCCGACCACGTAGCGGGCGAGGATCCGGGTGACTTCGGGCGGCACCGCCTTGGGCTCGGGCGGGGACGCAGCCTGCGCGGAGGGGACGCTGCCGCCGGTTCCCACGAGCGCGAGGCTCGCGCTTCGGAGCAGGGTACGGCGATCGATCGTCGGCATGGGCATGGCTCTCCCTCTCGCGTGTCGGAGGGGTGTCTTGGGAGCACCCCGTCCGCGCGCCGACGCGGTCACCGGAGGCCGGCGATGCCGTCTCGGTTCCGGTGCCCGGACGGCACGGACCGAGGGATAACCTTTCCCGCCGGCCGAGGCTCCCCGGTCCGGGACGCAGCCGAAGATTTTTACCTTCGGGAAACAAGGTTTTCAAACGTCAGAAGCGTCGGTGGTCCCGGCATCGCGTCTCTCGCTTCGGAGGGACGTCTCGCGAGGAGGGATCGGCGGCCATCCCATGCGGGCCTTTACGGATGCATTGCTGCGGCACTGCTACGGCAGGGCTCATCGTGAGGCGACGGAACGCGGCTGTCCCCCGCCTTCAAGGGGCGGAGACTTGCTCCGTGGCGGTCAGGTCGATGTCGACGCCGACCTCCAGCGCCACCCATTGCCCGGACGTCCAGGGGCCCTGCCCGACGCCGAACTGGGTGCGGACCAGATCGAGATGGCCGGTGGCGCGGGCGCTCGATCCGTTCCGCGTCAGGCGGAAGGGCAGCACCGCGTCCCGGCGGATGCCCCGGATCGTCAGCGTGCCCACCGCCTCGTAGGCGTCCCCGCCCTTGGCCGCGAAGCGGGTCGCCTCGAACCGGGCCCGCGCGTTCGCCTTGGTGTCGAACCATTCCGCCTGCGGCAGCGCCGCGTCGCGCTGGGCGTCGCCGGTCTCTGCGCTCGCCAGGTCGACATCGACCACGGCATGCCCGGATTCCGGCGCGGCGGGATCGAAGTCGATCCGCGCGGTGAAGCGCGTGAAGCGTCCCTGGAAGGGCGCGCCGACCTGAACCCCGGAGAACCCGATCCGGCTCTTGGCGGCATCGACGACCCACGTGGCGGCCCGGACGCTCGCCGGGAGGATCGTCAGGGCCGTGACGAGGACGAGGCGGGCGGCGATCATGGTCGGGCTCCGGTGCCGAGCGGGAGGCGGGGCAGCATCCGCCGCAGGGTGTCGTCGCGCAGGACCCAGTGGTGCCGGAGTGCCGCGCCCACATGCAGGAGCAGCAGGGCAATGAGGAACCAGGCGCCCCAGGCGTGGATGTCCTTCAGCCAGGCCTCCACCGCCGCCTTGTTCGCCATCTCCGGCAGAACCGGGAGGTGCGGCCAGGGCACGGTTCCGAAGAGCATGGTCGGCAGGTTGAAGGGAGAGGCCGAGACCAGCGCCCAGCCGACCAGCGGCAGGCCCAGGGTCAGGGCGTAGAGCAGCAGGTGGGCCAGGTGGGCGCCGCCGCGCTCGCGGCGCGGCAGCGCGGCGGGCAGGGGCGGCGGCCGATGGCTCAGCCGCCAGCCGAGACGCAGGAGCGACAGGCCCAGCACGGTGATCCCGACGGACTTGTGCCACTGGTAGAGCTGGAACCGGCGTATCGCCGTCAGGTCCCCATGCGTCATGACGAGTCCGATCCCGATCAGCCCCAGCACCGCCAGCGCGGTGAGCCAGTGCAGCGCGATGGCGACGCGGGTGTAGCGGAGCGGGGCCGCCGGCCGGGCCGACTCGATCATGACGCTCTCCTTCCGGCGGGTGTCCGACCGGGACTTACTCCTGACGCTCGAAGGCGCCCGCGATGGTGAGGTGCAGGTCGTCGCCGATCAGCGGCACGTAGGTCTTCACGCCGAAATCCGAGCGCTTGAGCGTGCCGGTGACTTCGAAGCCCACGGTGACCTTCTTGCTCAACGGGTTCGTGCCGGCCCCGACGAGCGTGACGTTCAGCGTCACGGGCTTCGTCACGCCGTGCAGGGTGAGGTCCCCCGTGACCTTCGCCTTGTCCTTGCCCTCGGGCGTGACCTTGGTGGAGACGAAGGCCATCTGCGGGAACTGGGCGGCATCGAGCCACTGGGCGCCCTTCAACTCGTCAGTCAGCTTCGCGCTGGTGGTCGCGACGGAGGCGACCGGCACGCTGATCTTGAGGCTGCTGGCGCTCGGGTTCTTTGGCTGGAGGTCCAGGGTCCCGGACACGTCCGAGAAGCCGCCGGAATAATTCGAGAAGCCCATATGCGAGACCCGCCAGCCGACCTGGGTGTGGGCGGGATCGACGGCGTAGGTTCCGGCCTGGATCTGCGCCGGGTCGCGGGTCGGCGGCGTCTGGGCCAGCGCCGGGGCGGCGAACGCGAGGGTCAGGGCGACGAGCGGCGTGGAGAAGCGGATCACGATGGGCTCCGAGGATGGCAGCGCCGGGCGGCGCCGCTTCGGTGGAGCGCAGATAGGCCGGTTTCATCCGGTGCGATAGCGCGCTAATCGGAGACGCATGGTTGCGATTTCGGAAACCTTCGCCGGAAACCTCGACGACGTGCGGGCCTTCTGCGCGGTGGTCGATCTCGGCAGCATGACCCAAGCCGCCGCGTTCCTGCGCGAGACCAAGGGCAGCGTGAGCCGGCGCGTCGCCCGCCTGGAGAGCGTGCTGCGGGTCACCCTTCTCGCGCGGACGTCGCGCGCGCTGTCGCCCACCGCCGAGGGCCTGGCCTTCCACGCCCGGGCCATGGAGAGCCTCGCCCTGCTGGACGAGGCGCTGCAGACGGCGCGGGGTGCCCGAACCGTCCCGAGCGGGCACCTGCGCGTGACGGCGTCGATCGATTTCGGGATCGAGGTCCTGCCGGACCTCGTGGCGCGTTTCCGGGCGCGTCATCCGGAGATCAGCCTCGAGCTCCTGATCACCGACAGCCGGCTCGATCTCGCGGCCAACCGGGTCGACCTCGCCCTGCGCCTCGGCGGCGACCATCCGGACAGCGGCTACACCGCCCCGATCCTGGCCGACCTGACGATCGGGCTCTACGCGGCGCCGGCCTACCTGCGCGACCGTCCGGCACCCGTCGAGCTCGCGCACCTGTCGGCGCACGACGTGGTGTTCTCGCGCGAGCGCCTCGGGGCGGCGCAGATCCTGGTCTCGGATGGGGAGGGCCGCGAGGAGCGGATCGCGCTCCGCCCGGCGGTGCGGGCCACGGATTTCGCCACGGTGCTGCGCCTGACGGTGGCGGGCGCCGGGATCGGCCACATTCCGAGCCTCGTCGCCGCGCGGTCGCTGGCCAGGGGAGACCTCGTGCGCGTCCTGCCGGATTGGGCGAGCCGGGGCGGCACCCTGCGCGCCGTCACGCTCGCGGGACGCGAATTGCCCGCCCGCGTGCGGCTCTTCCGCGAGCATATCCGGGCGGAACTCGGACGCGTCCACGCCGTCGTCGAACCGCGACCGGTCCCCGAACTCGGGTGAGACGGCGGCGCTCCGAAGGGGTTAAGCTTCGCGGGAACGGCAGGTGACGACGCAAGGTCTCGGTATGGTGGAGGACGGGCAGGAAGGGCAGGATTGGCGCTCGGTCAGCACCCGCGCGCTCAGCCCGGACGAACTGGCGCAGGCGCGCCAGCGCGCGCACGAGCCCGGCCGGGGCCGTGGCGCGACGGACCCCACCGACATCCCGAAGGCCGGATGGCGGGACATCCTGTGGCGGGTGTTCTGGGCGATGCCGCAGGACCGTGTCCTCACCACCGCCGGCGGCGTCGCGTTCTTCGCGCTGCTCGCGGTCTTTCCCGGCCTCGTCGCCGTGGTGTCGATCTACGGGCTGTTCTCGGACCCGAACGTGATCGGGCAGCATGTCAGCCTGCTGACCAATATCCTGCCCCCCGGCGCCCTCGATCTCCTCTCGGACCAGTTGATGCGCATCGCGCAGCGGAGCACCGGCTCGCTCAGCACCACGTCGGGCGTCAGCCTGCTGATCGCCCTGTGGAGCGCCAATTCCGGCGTCAGCGCCCTCTTCGACGCCCTCAACGTGATCTACAAGGAGCGGGAGAAGCGCAGCCTCGTGCGCTTCTACGCCACCACCTTCCTGTTCACGATCACCAGCGTGGTGTTCTTCCTCGTCTCCACCGGCGCCGTCGTGCTGCTGCCCGCGATCCTGAACCGGCTCGGCTTCGTTACCGCCACCGACACGATCCTGCAGATCGTGCGCTGGCCGGCCCTCCTCGGCGTCGTCACCCTCAGCCTGTCGCTGATCTATCGCTACGGTCCCAGCCGGAACCGGGCGAAGTGGCGCTGGGTGACCTGGGGCGGCACCCTGGCGGCCCTGCTCTGGGTGGCGGCCTCGGGCGTCTTCTCCTGGTACGTGGCGAGTTTCGACAGCTACAATCGCATCTACGGCTCGCTCGGAGCGGGCATCGGCTTCATGACCTGGATGTGGCTCTCCATCGTCATCGTGCTCTTGGGCGCCGAGATCAATTCCGAGATGGAGCGTCAGACGGGCCGCGACAGCACCGAGGGCCAGCCGAAGCCCCTCGGCGTGCGGCAGGCCTACGCGGCCGACAGCGTGGGTCCGAGCCAGGCGTGACGCCGGCGGGCGGCTCCGAAACGCGCTCGGTGGGGCCCTTCAGGCGGGCGCTGCGTGTAGCCGGTAGATGGCGAAGCCCGATGGGACACGCCGATCGAGGTACTTGGCGTACCAGGCACCCTCGACGGGCTGAAACTCCGGCCGCTCGAAGGATGCCTTGTTCTGAGGGTTGACGTAGACGACGTAGATTTCGCGCGGCGCCTGCCTGTACGAATCCAGGATGATGTCCGCGATCCGCTCGACCAGCATCGGTCCGAACGGATTGAACAGGTAGATGACGCAGGGCTCCAGAGGGAGCCTGTAATCCGTCGCATCGAGCGTATGCAGCCGGAAACGCGCCCGATCCTCCGGCGCGGGGAAGGTCGTCGCGATGTTCTGCGACGCGATCGCGTTCAGGTCGCTGGCGAATTCGACCCCCTCGATACGCCCGTAGGACAGCTTGCCGGCGAGCAGGAGGGCCCGGCCCATGCCGGAGCCATAATCCACGAACGTGAACCGCTTCGGATCGAGGGTCAGGGAGCCGACGCTAAGCCAGAACGTCCGCGCAGGGCTCGGGGCATATTCGTGGGCGTTGGCCGCGTTCATGCCGACGATCTGCATCTCGCTCGGTTGACGACGCTCCTCGGTGCGGACGCCGTTCCGCCGATCGAATGGCCGCCCGACGGCGCGCCAGAGCGAAGCTGACAAGATATGCCCGACCGGTTTGAGAAACTGACGTTCGTTTCGACGCATGTGCCGTGGCATTGGTATCGTCTGTCCCCATCGACGCACCGAGCATGAAAACGTCAGGCAGGTCGATCTGCTTGCGGCATATTGAAAGATGTGAGCGTTCTACGATGTCTTCGATAGCCGTAGATCGTCGGGTTATCATTGTCACCCTGTGGAATTGGGCCCAATTGTTGAGGCTCGGCTCCCGCGCACAGGTTCCCATGGTGGATGGCACGCGCGGGCACGCGACCGGGACCGGGACCGGGGCGGGCGGCGTGGTCCCGGGAGGGAATGGCGCATGGTCGACCTCGCCTCCGCCCTCGGCCATGGCGCCAAGAGTCTCGTCCGGAGTTGTCTTCCGAGGCTGCGACCTCCGAGGGCGCGCCGACCGGCCGCCCGCCAGCCGTCCTGCCATCCGCTGCGAAGGAACGTTCGCCCATGAAAGCCGAGATCCTCAGCCTGCGCACCCTTCACGACGGCTGGACCCGCTTCTCCCTCGCCAGGGTCCGGCTCGCGGATGGCACCGAGGCGGAGCGCGAGATCGAGGATCACGGCGATTCCGTCGGCGTGCTGCCCTACGATCCCGAGCGCCGGGTCGCCACCCTGGTGCGTGAACTGCGCGTGCCCGCCCTCTACGCGGCCGGCGAGCAGGCGCAGCTCGAGGCGCCGGCCGGGCTGATCGACGACGGCACGCCGGAGGAGAACGCCCGGCGCGAAGTGCTGGAGGAGGCGGGCCTGCGCCTCAACGACCTGGAGCCGGTCGGCGCGGCCTATTCCTGCGGGGGCATCTCCACCGAGCGCATCCACCTGTTCCTGGCCGCCTATAGCGCGGGCGATCGGGTCAGCGGGGGAGGGGGCGCTGCGGGCGAGCACGAGAACATCAAGGTCGTCGAGATGCCGCTCAGCGATCTCGCCGGCATGGCCGACCGCTGCGAACTGGCCGACCTCAAGACCCTGACCCTGGTCCTCGCCCTGCGTGCCCGCCGGCCGGACCTGTTCGGGGCGAACCGGGACTAGACCGCGTCGCCGATGACGCCGGCCTCGTCCTGGGCCTGGAGCACGTCGGGCCGGGGCATCGAGATGATGTTGTAGCCGGAATCCACGAAGTGGATCTCGCCGGTGACGCCGCCCGACAGGTCCGAGAGCAGGTACATCGCCGAGCCGCCGACCTCCTCCTGGGTCACGGTGCGCCGCAGGGGCGCGTGCGCCTTCTGGTGGTTGAACATCAGGCGGGCATCGGCGATGCCGGCACCCGCGAGCGTGCGCATCGGCCCGGCCGAGAGCGCGTTGACCCGGATGCCGTCCGGGCCGAGATCCCCGGCGAGGTAGCGCACCGAGGCTTCGAGGGCGGCCTTGGCCACGCCCATCACGTTGTAGTTCGGCATGATCCGGGTAGAGCCGCCATAGGTCAGCGTGAGGAGCGAGCCGCCCCGCGGCATCCGTTTGGCCGCGCGCTGCGCGATCTCGGTGAAGGAGAAGCAGGAGATCGTCATCGTGCGCGAGAAGTTCTCGCGCGTGGTCACGTCGACGTAGCGGCCCTTGAGCTGGCCCTTGTCGGAGAAACCGATGGCGTGCACGACGAAGTCGAGGCCCTCGGGAAAGCGTTCATCGAGGGCCGTGAACAGCGCATCCACGCTGGCGACGTCCTCGACATCGCAGGGCAGCACGATGTCCGATCCGACGGAGGCGGCGAGCGGGGTCACGCGGCGTCCCAGGGCGTCGCCCTGGTAGGTGAAGGCCAGCTCGGCGCCGTGCCGATGCAGGACCTTGGCGATGCCCCAGGCGATGGAATGATCGTTGGCGACCCCCATGATGAGGCCGCGCTTTCCCGCCATCAAACCCGTCATGCATTTCCCCTGGACGCAGAACCCGGGCCTTCGAAGCCCATCTCGATCGTTGGAACGAGGCTTAGCGCGGGGGTCCCGGCCCTGTCCAATCGCATGCCGGCTCGATGGGCGAGGGGCATCGGTCCGGCCCCGAAACGACGAAACCCCGCGCCGGGCTCGAGGCCGGCGCGGGGTTTCGTCTGATCCGAAGACCGAACTCTGTCGCGAAGGCTAGAAGTAGCCGTCCGTGTCGCAATTGGCCCGGTCGATGATGGCCTGCTTGATGTAGACGGCCGTGGTTCCCGCGATGGCGATACCGCCAAATGTCCCGAGCGTGAACCAAAGCATGGCCGTTACTTTCCGCATTGCATTCATGCATTGAACGCAGAAAAGTGTCGCCAGTTCCTTAATGCCTTCCGGGGAAGGGTTAACGCTCAGGCAGCAGGCCGATCAGGCGTCGACGTTCTTCAGCACCAGGGTCGCGTTCGTGCCGCCGAAGCCGAAGGAATTCGACAGGACGTGGCCGAGCTTAGCCCCGTCCCGGCGCTGCCGCAGGATCGGCATGTCGGCGAAGGCCGGGTCGATCTCATCGATATGCGCGCTCTCGCAGATGAAGTCGTTGTTCATCATCAGCAGCGAGTAGATCGCTTCCTGCACGCCCGTCGCGCCCAGGGAGTGGCCGGTGAGGGATTTCGTGGCCGCGATCGGCGGGCAGGCATCGCCGCGCCCGAACACTTCGCGGATGGCCTCGATCTCCTTGTCGTCGCCCACCGGCGTCGAGGTCGCGTGCGGATTGATGTAGTCGATCTTCGCGCCCTTCAGGCCGCCGATCGCCTGGTTCATGCAGCGCACCGCGCCCTCGCCCGAGGGCGCGACCATGTCGTACCCGTCCGAGGTGGCGCCGTAGCCGGCGATCTCGCCGTAGATCGTCGCGCCGCGCGCCTTGGCGTGCTCGTATTCCTCCAGCACCAGCACCCCGGCGCCGCCCGCGATGACGAATCCGTCGCGGTTGGCGTCGTAGGCGCGCGACGCCCGAGCCGGCGTGTCGTTGTACTTCGAGGACATCGCGCCCATCGCGTCGAACAGCACCGACAGCGTCCAGTCGAGATCCTCGCAACCGCCCGCGAAGATGATGTCCTGGCGCCCGCCCTGGATGATCTCGGAGGCGTTGCCGATGCAGTGGTTCGACGTCGCGCAGGCCGAGGAGATCGAGTAGTTCACGCCCTTGATCTTGAACCACGTCGCCAGCGTCGCCGAGGCGGTGGAGGACATGGCCTTGGGCACCGCGAACGGGCCGACCCGCTTCGGGCCCTTGTCGATCGCGATGGCGGCGGAATCGACGATGACCTTTGTGGAGGGACCGCCCGAGCCCATGATGATGCCGGTGCGGTCGTTGGAGATGTCGCTGGCCTCGAGGCCGGCCGCCCGGATCGCCTGATCCATCGCCACGTGGTTCCAGGCCGTGCCGCCGCCGTGGAAGCGCATGGCGCGCCGGTCCACCACGCCCTCGGGATCGAGGCTGGGGCGACCCTCGACCTGGCTGCGGAAGCCGTGCTCCGCGTAGGAGGCGGATCGGCCGATGCCGGACTTGGCCTCGCGCAGGGAGGCGAGGACTTCCTCGGTGTTGTTGCCGATGGATGAGACGATGCCCATCCCGGTGATCACGACACGCCGCATGGACACGATGCTCTCCGCCGCCGGGGCTGTTCTTCGCGGTGCTCGTTCGGGGACCGCACCTTCGCGCTATTTCAGGTAGGACGCCGGGGTCCCGATCTCAACCGGGCCGGGTCAGCCGCCCGCGGCCTCGCCCTGCGCCTGGAACAGCGCGACGCGCAGGTCCTTCGCCTCGTAGATGCGGGTGCCGTCGGCCTCGAGCCAGCCATCCGCGATGCCGAGCACCAGCTTGCCCAGGCGCACGCGCCTGATGTCGATGCCGTAGACGACCTTCGTCACCGTGGGCAGCACCTGATCCGTGAACTTGACCTCGCCGACTCCGAGCGCCCGCCCGCGTCCGGGGGCGCCGAGCCAGCCGAGGTGGAAGCCGACGAGCTGCCAGAGGGCATCGAGGCCGAGGCAGCCCGGCATCACCGGATCGTTCTTGAAGTGGCAGCCGAAGAACCAGAGGTCCGGGCGGATGTCGAATTCCGCCAGCACGTGACCCTTGCCGTGGGCGCCGCCCTCCGCGCCGATCGAGACGATGCGGTCGAACATCAGCATGGGCGGCAGCGGCAGCTGTGCGTTCCCGGCGCCGAACAGCTCGCCACGGCCGCAGGCGAGCAATTCCTCGTAGGAATAGTGCGAGGCCCGCTGGGGCACGGCGGTCGATGGGGTGGAGCCCGACGGTGCGTTCGAATCGGAAGCAGAAGCCATGATGAGCGGATCGGTCCTCGAAATGAGTCTGCGGCCGCGCGGTGGCCCACCGGGCTCGACGGCGCGACAATCGGCGCCTCGTTAACACAGGGCCTGTGCGCCTCAAAGCAGCACCGTGCAAACCCGGATTCGACACGCGGCGGGCGCGAGCCGAATTCGGCGAGACGGGCCGAAGGCCGGGGAGAACGTCCCGTTTCGCGCTCGGTTCAGGCCCCGGTATCCGGTGCATCGTCCCGTGCTGTCCGTCGCCCGCGAGGCCGGCGGTCCCGTGCCGGCGCGCCGTGCGGGTTGCGGTGGGCCGGGCGGTTCCGTATACTTGAGCGCTCAATCTCTGTTTTTACGTGGGATGTTCGTCAGCCCAATGTCCAACCTTCTGCCCTTGCAGGCCGTGCTGAACGCGCGGGCCTCCGTTCCTGCCGGCGATGCGGCCGCTGGTCGTCGCGGATGCCCGCTCTCGGATCTGCGTGATCGTCTGCGTCGGGCGGGCCTGCGTCCCACCCGCCAGCGCCTTTCCCTGGGGTGGCTGCTGTTCGGACGCGGCGATCGTCACCTCACGGCGGAAATGCTCTACGACGAGGCGATGCGTGCCAAGGTGCCGGTCTCGCTGGCGACCGTCTACAACACCCTCCACCAGTTCACCGAGGCTGGCCTGCTCCGCCAACTCGCCCTCGACGGCTCGAAGGCGTATTTCGACACCAACCCGAGCGAGCACCACCACTTCTTCCTCGAGGACGAGGGACAGGTGATGGACATGCCCGATTGCGGCATCACCGTCGATTCGCTCCCCGAGGCTCCCGAGGGCATGGAAATCGCCGGCGTCGAGGTCATCGTGCGCCTGCGCCGCCGCAGCCCGGTGGCCCGCAAGGCCTGAGCGCTTCCCGCGCGTGAGCGACCAGATCGAGGCCCGGGAAACCGGGCCTTTTTCATGGGCGCCGCGGTTCTCTGGCGCCTGAGCGCGTCGATCGGCGCGGCAACGATGGCTCGTCATCGGGGTTGTCGCTGGCCGGCTCGTCGTTCGCGCCGAGCCCCTCACTAAGAACCGGATCGGTATGGCTCCCCATCGCATCGTCTGCGTCCGTCACGGCGAATCGACCTTCAACGCCGCCCACCGCCTCACGGGGCGTGATCCCGGTCACGTGGATGCCCGGCTCACCGAGCGCGGATTGGCTCAGGTGCGGGCGGCGCGCGCGGCCCTGCACGGCATCCCGTTCGATCTCGTGGTGACCTCACCGCTGACCCGGGCGATCCAGACCACCCAGGGCATCTTCGGCGACCATCCGAGCCGCCCGCGCATCCTCGTCGAGGTGCTGCACCGGGAATGCCAGGAGAGCAGTTGCGACGTCGGCCGCGCGGCCTCGATCCTGGCCACCGAGTTTCCCGATGTCGCGGTCGACCACCTGCCGGAGATCTGGTGGCACGCCGAGGGCGAGCCCGATGCGAGCGGCGTGCATATCGAGCCGCGCCCCCTCTTCGATGCCCGCGTCATCGGCTTTCGCGACTGGCTCGCGGCACGCCCCGAGCGCAGTATCGCGGTGGTCGGCCACGGGACGTTCTTCTTTCACCTGACCGGAACCTGGCTCGACAATTGTCAGACCGTGGAGTTCGATCCGGCCGCCGTGCCCGTCCACGCCTGAACGGGCCTCAGCCCGGCCCGGCGCGGGCGGCGTCTAGGCGTCGCCGCGCCAGGTCGGTGTCGATCGCGGGCGCCCCGCCTCCGAGTTCGAGCGCCTCGTCGAGGATCGCCGCCGCGGCGGCCCAGCTGCCCTCCACGAACGGAGCCACGCCTTCCGCGACCTCCGCGGCGCAGCGTGCATCCGTGAATGCCGCCACGGCCGCCGAGGCGGCGCGGGCCACCGCCGAGGCGCGGGCTCCCTGTACCCATCTGCCCCGTTGCGAGGCGGCCTGAGCCCTGGCTCCGCCTTCCCACGCGGCGGTTCGGGCCGCCGCCAGGGCGGCCTGCGCGTCACGGGCGCCCTCGCAGCGGGCGGCGAGGGCGGGCAGGCCGGCATGGTCGAGGAGTGGGGGCAGGAGCCGCTGGACGCTCGCCTGCGCCAGGAACTTCACGCGCGCCGCCTCGATCGCGGGCGCGTCGGCCGAGCCGGCGAGGCGCAGCACGAAGGCCATCAGCCGGGGCCGCTCAGCATCCGGCATGGCATCGTTCAGCCCGAGGGCGTAGGCGGCGAGGGGGCGCGAGAAGCAGGGCGGGCACTCGGCCGAGGCGCGGATCGCCCGGTAGGGCAAGCCGGCGGCGACGATGGCGGCCTCGTTGATGCAGGTGCCGCCGTCCGGGCCGGGAAAATCATGTGAGCCGGCGAGGAGCCGCCAGTTCAGGATGTGCTCGAAGCCCGCCGCCATGCGTCACGCTCTCCCCGTCATCGGAGAGGCAGACTGGCACGGCCCGAGCGGCTTGGCGAGGAAACTTGGCGAGGAAACTTGGCGAGGAAACTCGGCGAGGCGACCGGCGGGCGGTCAGCCGCCGAGGTCGGCCGCGAGCCCGGCCAGCATGGCGAGCCCGAGCACCAGCACGAAGGCGCCCGCGAGCAATTCGAGGCCGCCGATCGCGCGTGCGCCGGTCCGGCCCCGTCCGCCCGCGAGCCGCAGGGCCAGGGCCTTGGCGAAGACCGCGAGGCTGGCCAGCGCACCCGTGGTCAGGGCCGTGCCGAGCGCCATGGCGAAGGTCGCCGCGATGCCGGCGGCGAGCAGGCCCTGCGAGGCGGAGAAGACGAGGATCAGGACCGCGCCGGCACAGGGGCGCGTCCCGGCCGCCAGCACGATGCCGGCCCGCTCGCGCCACGTGGTGAGGCGGCTCATGGCCGCCGCGTCGGTGAGGTGGACATGCCCGCAACCCGGCGCGCAGACCGCGTCCCCCGTGCCGGCCAGACGACCCGCCTTGCGCCAGGTCATGCCGAGGCCGAGGAGGGCCACGAGGGCGAAGCTCACGGTCTCGATCAGCGTGCCGGCGCGCGTCATGCCCGAGGCCGTGGCGCCGAGCACTAGGGTTCCGATGCCGACGAGGGCGATGGCGACCAGCGCCTGCAGCAGGGCGGCCGCGAAGCTCAAGGTGAAGCCACGCGTCAGGGCGCGCTCCCCGGCGACGATGTAGCCGGCGATCACCGCCTTGCCGTGGCCGGGCCCGGCGGCGTGGAAGACGCCGTAGGCGAAGCCGAGCAGCATCATCGGCCCCCAAGCGCCGTCCCGCTTCAGGCCCTGGACCGCGCCCTGGAGGCTGCGCGAAAAGCTCGATTGCAGGGCCAGGATCCAGCCCCCGAGCCCGCTCGCGGCCGGTGCCGCCTCGCGAAAGCCGATGCCGAAGGGCGAGCGTGGCGGCGGCGCCAGGCTGGGGCTCACCAACCAGGCCAACCCCGCGACGATCAGGGCCGCCACCAGCACGGCGGCCAGGGCGAGGAGCGCTTGGCAGATGACGGGCCGACCTGGACGGAGCCCGGCGGCTTCGAGCGCCGTGCCTACGGACACGCGACGATGATCCGGTTGGCGAACTGGAGCCCGTAATTCGAAGCCGAGGTCAGGGCCTCGAAGAAGGCTTCCGACATGCCGGGCTTGGCCTCCGCCGTTTTGCCCTCCGCAGGGTCGGCCTTTGGCCGGGTCACCGTGGCGGCGCAGCCGCTCGGCGCTCCGGAGAGGCGGGCGGCGTCGGTCCCTTCGGCGAGGTTGAACGAGACGAAGAAGGTCGGGTCGTAGACTTCGAGGGCCGTCACGCCGCGCCCCTGCGCCACCGGCGCCTTCAGGGGCAGGAGGAAGCTTAGAGTCAGCTTGTCGCCCTCCATGGCCATGCGCGGCTCGGTCGGATCGGCGAAGGCCTGCTCCTTGCCACCCACTTTCAGCTTGGTGAAGTAGGCGAATTCGGCGAGATTCGTGGTGTTCTCGGCGGCCAAGCCGGCGAGCTCGTCCGGCGTCAGCTTGCCGTCCTTGTTCGTGTCCAGCCCCTGGGTCACGAAGGCCGAGTAGGACGCGTCGAAGGTCCAGGCGTGTCGGATACCCGTGACCCGACCGCCCTCGCCATAGGCGATCTCGGCCTTCGTCGTCACCCAGACATGCGGATGGGCCCGCGCGGGGGCTGCGAGGCACGCGGCTGCGAGCGCCAGCCCGAGGGCCGTCAGGATGCGGGAGGGCGACGCGATCGACATGGCGCGGGACGCTCGCGGCTCAGGATGAACAAAACGTAAAGCGGCGCCGTCCCCAGGAGGCGGCGCCGCTCGATGTGTCTCGTTCCAGTTGGGCGAAAGCGAGGCGTTCGCAGGCCCGCGCCGGATCCGGGCTCGTGATCGGGATCCGGCGATCAGTCGGCCGAAGCGACGTCGACCCGGTTGCCACGGCGCGAGAACGCGATGGTGGTCTCGCGGCCGTCGGCGCCCAGAACGCCCGGAACGGAGAGATGCACGGTCTGGTTCGCGTTGAGGGTCGTGATCATCCGGATCACCTGCGGGGTGTCCGAGCCGGAATTCACGGAGGCCAGCGTCGCGACCACGCGGTAGCCGTCCTGAGTCTCGGTGTAATAGGCCGAGCCGCGGAAGGAGGCGAGATCGATGCTGGTCGCACGCGCGACCTGCAATTCGGTGGCGAGCGCCGGCGCCGTCGCGAGCGTGGCGGCGAGGAAGGCGAGGGGGAGTGCGCGCATCGGGGTGTCCTGTCCGGTTACTGTCCGCCGGGAGCGCCCGTTCGGAGAGCCGGTATCACCGGGAGACCCGAAGATGGCCGAGAAATGCTGCGCTGCGAAGAGGCTCATTTTGCATTGCAATGGCGCTCTGCGAGCATGGCTCGGCTAAAATAATCTTTGAGTCATGCAAAATAAGCTTGAATCAGGTGGTTGCGAGCGGTTTCCGACGTTCGATCGGCTCGATCAGGATGACACCGTCCGGATTGTCCGCTGATCTTGTGCGATGCGGCAAGCGGCGGGATCAGGCCCGCCGGGCCGGCATCGCGATTCAATCGCGGCGCGTGAGTGCGGCGATCTCCGCTTGCTCGGCCGGGCTCAACCCCTGCGGCGATGGCCCGACACGACGGCGCGACAGTCGCCAGAGCCCGAACAGCCCGAGGCCCACCACCGCGACCGGCGTCAGCCAGAGGAGCAGGGTATGCAGGGCGAAGACCGGGCGCAGCAGCACGTACTCGCCGTAGCGGCCGACGACGTAGGCCTGCACCTGCGCGTCGTCGTCGCCGGCCCGGAGGCGTTCCCGCACGATGAGGCGCAGGTCCCGGGCGAGCGGCGCGTCCGAATCGTCGATGGACTGGTTCTGGCAGACGAGGCAGCGCAGGCCGGCGGAGATGTCGCGCGCCCGCGCCTCCATCACCGGGTCCTTCAGGACCTCGTCCGGCTGTACCGCGCTGGCCCCCCCCGAGGCGGCGAGCACGAGGCTCAGCGCCAGGGCGGCGCGGGCCCCCAGGAGCCGGGTCATTCAGCGGGGGCCATGCCTGGGGGGAGCGCTTTCGCCCTGGCCCGCGCGGGAGCGCCGACGCGCATGCGCCGGTCGGTGAGCGAGACGGCCCCGCCCAGCGCCATCACCACGGCCCCGAGCCAGATCAGCAGGACGAGCGGCTTGTAGTAGAGGCGCAGGCCGATGGCGCCTTCCGGCAGCACCTCGCCGAGACTGGCATAGACCTGACTCACTCCGACCGTCAGGAGGCCGGATTCCGTCACCGTCATCTTGCGGCTCGGATAGAAGCGCTTGCCCGTCTCCACGGTCCCGACGAAGTCGCCGCCCGCGTTGCGGATGGTGAGGAAGGCCGTGGTCTCGGAATAGTTCTCGCCGGCGCGGGGCCCGACCCGGTCGAGGGTCGCCACATAGGGGCCGGAGGCGAGCGTCTCGCCGGGCTTCAGGGTCTTCAGCCCTTCCGTGGCCCAGCCCTGGGCGGCGATGCCGAGCACCACCACGCCGACGCCCGCATGGGCCAGCGCCGTGCCCCAGGCCGAGCGCGGCAGGCCGGCGGCGCGGCGCCAGATCGCGGCCGCCCCCCGGGCCCGGCTGGCGCCGTAGCCGCGGGCGCGCGAGACGATCTCCATCACGGAGCCGACCACGAGATAGGCGCCGAGACCGATGCCGACGGGCGCCATCATCGGTCCGCCCCAGGTCAGCGCCAGCACGGCGAGGCCGATCACCAGCGCGATGGCCAGCGCCGCGAACAGGCGCTGCGTGGCCGCGTGCACGTCGCCGCGCTTCCAGGCCAGGGTCTGGCCGAAGGGCACGATCAGGAGCAGCGGGATCGCCAGCGGAACGAAGGTGTAGTTGAAGAAGGGCGGCCCGACCGAGATCTTCTCGGCCGTCAGCATTTCCAGGAACAGCGGGTAGAGCGTGCCCACGAACACGGTGGCGCAGGCGGCTGCCAGGAACAGGTTGTTCATCACCAGCGCGCCCTCGCGCGAGATCGGCGCGAAGATACCGCCCTGGCGCAGCATCGGTGCCCGCCAGGCGAACAGCGTGAACGAGCCGCCGATGAACAGGATCAGGATGGCGAGGATGAACACGCCGCGCGTCGGATCGGTGGCGAAGGTGTGGACCGAGGTCAGCACGCCGGAACGCACGATGAAGGTGCCGAGTAGGGAGAGCGAGAAGGTGAGGATGGCGAGCAGGACGGTCCAGACCTTCAGCGCGTCGCGCTTCTCCATCACCACGGTGGAGTGCAGGAGCGCGGTGCCGGCGAGCCAGGGCATCAGCGAGGCGTTCTCGACCGGGTCCCAGAACCACCAGCCACCCCAGCCGAGCTCGTAATAGGCCCAGTACGAGCCCATCGCGATGCCGAGGGTGAGGAAGCTCCAGGCGGTGAGGGTCCAGGGCCGCACGGCCCGGGCCCAGACGGCGTCGATGCGTCCCTCGATCAGCGCCGCGATGGCGAAGGCGAAGGTGATCGAGAAGCCGACATAGCCGACGTAGAGCAGCGGCGGATGCACTGCGAGGCCGAAATCCTGAAGCAGCGGGTTGAGGTCGTTGCCCTCCGCCGGGGCCGGGTTCACCCGCGTGAAGGGGTTCGAGGTCGTGATGATGAACAGCACGAACACGAAGGTGATCAGGCCCTGCACCGCCAGGGTGTTGGCCCGCAGGGTCGGCGGCACGGATTCGCGCGCGACCGCCACCAGCGCCCCGAACAGGGCGAGGATGAGCACCCAGAGCAGCATCGAGCCCTCGTGGTTCCCCCACACGCCGGAGAGCTTGTAGAGGAAGGGCTTCGTCGTGTGCGAGTTCTCGATGACGTTGAGGACCGAGAAGTCCGAGGTGGCGTGGGCGTAGGTCAGCGCGCCGAACGAGAACAGGATGCAGGCGAAGGCGCCGAGGGCCGCCGGCGTCGCGACGGCCCGCAGGGCCTGGTCGCCCGAGCGCGCGGCCCAGACCGGCATCACCGCCTGGACCAGGGACAGGGCGAGCGCCAGCGCCAGCGCGAAGTGGCCGACCTCGATCAGCAAGGCGGGATGTCCTTCCGGTTGGAGATCTGCGGGTTGACGATGAGCCGGTTCGATCTGCGCATCATCGCTCGCTGCGTTGACCGAGGGTCTTGTCGCTCGTGGGTGTCTTCACGTCCGATGCCTTGGCTTCGGACGCGGTGGCCGCGCCGGTCATCCCCTTGCCTTCCTGCCAGCGCCCCTGCGCCTTCAGCGCGTCGGCGACCTCGCGCGGCATGTAGGACTCGTCGTGCTTGGCCAGCACCGTGTCGGCGCGGAACACGCCGCCGGGCTGAAGCGTGCCCTCGGCGACCACGCCCTGGCCCTCGCGGAACAGGTCGGGCAGCAGGCCGCGATACTGAACCTGGACGGTGGCGTTGGTGTCTGTCACCGAGAAGTCCACGGTCTGGTCCGGGCCGCGCTGGAGCGAGCCGTCCTTCACGAGGCCGCCGAGGCGGAAGCGCGTGCCGGGCGCGACGCCCTGGCTCGCGACCTCGGTGGGCGAACGGAAGAACACGATCGATCCGCTCATCGCCGACAGGATCAGGCCGAGCGCCAGGGCCAGCACGGCACCGCAGGCGGCGATCAGGATCAGGCGGCGGCTCTTGCGGGTCACGGGACGAATTCCGGTTCGATGGATCGGACGGTTCTGCAGAAAGGCGTCACGCGCCCGATAGGATGATCCAGGATAAAATCCGACGGGTTCTGGTGTCGGCCCAGGCGCCGGCGGGGTCAAGGGCCGGAGCCGGGACCGATTGTCAGGGGCGGCCGGTCCCCCAAGGCGCGCGCTGGTTCAGGGCTTGGAGGGCGGGCTCCCCGGTCGGGGCGCCTCGGCGCGAAGCCCGAGTTCGCGCGACAATTCGTCGAGGCGCTCGATCGCCCCCGGATCGGGGCTCAGCGCCATGCGGGCCCGGTCGAGGGTCTGCACCGCCCGCTCGCGCTCGCCGAGCACGCTGTAGGAGCGCACGAGGCGCAGCCAGTCGTCGACGCTGCCGCCCCGGGCGGCGAGGCGGCGATCCAGGCCCGTCACCATGCTGCGGATCGCGGCATCGCGCTCGGCGGCCGGCATCGCCTTCACGGCGGCCACGGCCGCCTCGGTGCCGGCGCGCCCCGCCTCGTCGGCGGCGGCCGGCGCGGCCGGTGCCGGGGCCGTCGCCCCCTCGATCTCGCGGGCCATCTCGTCCAGGCGGCCCTTGGCGTCCGGGTCGTCGGCGAGGGCCTTGCGCGCCCGTTCCAGGGCGGCATTCGCCTTGTCGCGCTCCTTGAGCACGCCGTAGGAACGCACGAGGCGCAGCCAGTCCTCCAGGGTGCCGCCCCGGTCGGCGAGGCGCCTGTCGAGGCTGTCGACCATCGCCCGGATGGC
>NZ_JAKSXY010000079.1:7500-9607 GCF_022829445.1 Methylobacterium sp. J-068
TGGCCGCGCTGATGTGGCGGGCCTTCGCGGCGGATCAAATCACGGAGGCCGAGGCTGAGGAGCTCTCGAACCGCATCGAGCTTCGTAAGATCGATCACCCCATCCCACAGGCGCTTAGGAAGCCTGTGGGCTCGCGTCCGCGCACAGGAGAGAGCCTGCAGCGCCGCCGCCGCTGGGCCGCCGCCGGACGCCTTCCCCCGGCCCTGGCAGCTCATTTCACTCAGGCCGAGGTCGCCGTCCTCGCTGTTCTGGCAGATACGGTGGTTCGGATGGGGGATTGCCGCCGGTGTATCGAGCAGATTGCCGCTCTCGCGGGAGTCTGTCGCAGCACCGTGAAGAATGCTGTCCGGCAGGCTGAGGTCCTGGGGCTCGTAACTGTCGAGAGACGGGCGCGAACGGCTTGGCGCAACCTCCCCAACATCGTGCGGATTGTCTCTCCTGAGTGGCAAGCCTGGAACCGATTGGCACGCCGGTCTCTCCCCACGAGGGGAGGGGTCAAATCCCTGATCTGCACAAATACAAACGTTATAAAACATCAAAAAAAGCGGGAGCTACGGACTCCAAAAAGGCTGCCGAAACGGCAGAGGAAAATCCAAGAAGGTGCGCCCGACGCAAATCCAACGGGCAAGCATGAGAATCCAGGCAATACAGGAACAGCCTGAGTCGGACAGTTCGGCGAACAGGTTCGAAAGAGAGCCCGCATGCCCAAAAACAAGAGTTAGGGACGCTCCAGTAGGCACCAGCTCTACTGAAATGAACCAACTATGCAGATTGCGAGAACGCTGGATCCAAGCATCACCGGCTGTGGGTAAAACCGCGAAACATGAGATCTCGGATCGAGCCAAGCTACAGCGATCTAAATTACACTGAATTTTCCGGAAACTATTTGGTTTGGGTCAGGCCGCCAAGGCTTGGACCTCGGCCTGAGCATAGTAGCGCGCTTCGACTTCGGCGGGAGAGATGTTCCCGATCAGTTCGAGCAGACGGCGGGTATTGGATCAGTCGACCCATTCAAGGGTGGCGAACTCGACGGTCTCGAAGGAACGCCGCGGCCCACGGCGATGGATCACCTCGGCCTTTAACAGGCCGTTGATCGTCCCGGCCAGCGTGTTGTCGTAACTGTCGCAGACGCTGCTGAGAGACGGCTCGACACCAGCATGGGCGAGCCGCTCGGTGTAGCGCAGCGTAAGGTATTACGAACCCCTGTCGCTGTGATGCACGAGCCCGCGCCCTGGACGGGACGATGCTCGTACGGCGAGCGAAGACGTCGATGACGTCGATGACGAAGGCCACGTAGGTGAAGTCGGAGACCCAAAGCGCGTTCGGGCGTGATGCCTTGAACTGATAGTTAATCCGATCGAGTGGGCAGGTCTCTGCCGGATCGGAAATCGTCATCCAGACCGTCTTGTCCCCCACGACACCCTTCAGTCCCAGCATCCACATCGACTGCGCGACGATGCACCGGGCCACCATGATCCCTTCCCGACCAAGCTATCGATCATCAGTGCCGCGCCGCTCCTGGCCCGTGCCGGTCGCCTGCCGGGCTCGGCGCGTCACGCGGCATGCGCGTGGTACGTCGACGGGGCAATCGGCAGGATCCTGCAGATCGGCCCGATCCCCCAAACAGTCGTCTTGGCTGCGATCGAACTGATCACCGCCCCTTGTGAGACAGAGTCGCCTTGATAATCCGGCACTATCCGCACCGCTCGGGCGCGGACCTCAGGGGAATTTAGTGGGGTTCGCTTCGTCATGGCTTCATCCTCTCGAGAGTTAGAGCCTCCAGGAAACCCGTTGCGGTTCAATGTGTGTTCTATCTGGTTCCGGGAGTTGACGGTTCTGAGCCGAGTGTTTATACCCCTGTTCATCGGCGAGCGGCCACGTTGTGAGCGGCTTGTTTTTGCATCTCCTGATTTGCTGAGGGCTTGGGTCCGGAAAATTCCGGGCGCTGGTCTATCGGTTGTGGGGTGTGTTCTTTGACAAGTGAATCTGAGAAAGAGAAGCGTGGGCGGCGTTATGTCCTTGCGGATCCCTTTGGGGATCGTGAGACGATGATGCTGACACGTTTCGAGAGCTCACACGGATCTTGGTGGAAACGCCGGGTCTGGTT
>NZ_JAKSXY010000080.1 GCF_022829445.1 Methylobacterium sp. J-068
GGCACGTCCTCGACGAAGGTGACGACGAACTCGCCCAGGCCGCGGGGCGGGCGCTCGTAGTCCACGTCCGCCAGGAACTTGCGATGCGTGCTGCTGTCGTAGAGCACGCGGTCGACGTGCCCACGGCACTCCCGGGTGTAGTTCAGCGTCTGGCGGACGACGAGCTTGCCGCCCGGACGCACGATGGGGGTCAGGACCTCGGTCTTGATGACGTCGACCGGAATGCGCCGATCGGCGGCGAAGTAGGCGAACGCGCCGGCCAGTCCCAGGATCGCCGAACAGATCACACCGAGGCAGGCGTAGCCGAAGATGCGCAGGCTCATCCCTTGGCTCCCCGAATGATCGCGAAGAAGTCGATGCCGTTCTTGGTCAGCGCCACGACGCCGCCCACGAAGGTCACCGCCACGCCGCAGACCCACATCAGCACGCGGGCCGCAGTGCGGGACGACGTGATGAACTCCACGGCCCCGTCGAGTTGGGTGAGCTCCCGGCTGTTCTTCTCCGCGATCCAGGCGATCGTTTTCGGGTCGAGCGCGATCAGCTTCTCGAAGCGCTCCACGTCCGCAGGGCTCATGCTAGCGAAGAGGCGCCGCAGGTGGGGCGGGAACGCCACGACCTGTCCGTCCTCGCCGAGATGGATCGGGTCGTTCCGGGTCTCGTGACGGAGGCGTCCCAGCTGATCCTCGCCGAGACTGCGTTCGGGCAGGCGCATGCAGGAGCGCATGCCCTCGCCAAGATCCTCGACGGGCACTCTCGGTCGGTCATCCCCGGTCCCTCGCTGCGGTCTACGCGACTGGTTCATGATCTCTCCGGAGCGTCGGACGGGCCGTGGCCCGCCCGGTGCCGTGTGCGGCGCCCTACTTGGCGGTGAGGCCGAGGTTGCCCAGGGCCGGCTCCAGCACCTTCGCGGCGGTGGAATCCGCATCGAGGTCGAGCGCGCGGAAGATGCGCGCGCCGATCTCGGGCAGGCCGCCGGCCTTGTCGATGATCCTCTGCGGGGTGCTGTCGATCACGCGCTGGAGCGCCTTGGCGACGACGGCCGAGCCGACCGGCACCGAGAGCTTGGCGCCCTTCGT
>NZ_JAKSXY010000088.1 GCF_022829445.1 Methylobacterium sp. J-068
CCGGTGACTGTCTCGTTCGTGTCGACCATCGTCATCTACAGGGGTTTCGGATGTGTCGCGTGCGTGCATCGGCCGAGCCGCGGCGCGTCCGGCTTCGAAGTGGCGTCGTCTCGGTGTCGCGTGCGGGCGCCTCGAACCGAATCCGGTTGCTCCCTTCGTGATGGCGGAGTCGGGGATGGCGGATTCGGGCTTCGCTCAGGCGCCGCGCGTCGAACCGAGCCCCGCCGGCAGGGGCGTCGCGGCGGGGGCCGGCGCTGGCTCGGAGCCCGGCTCCACCTCCAGGCGCCGCAGCGGCCCGACGGCCGATCGTGCACCGCGATTCGATCGACATGGGCAAGGCCTGGTTCCAGTCGCGCTACGACAAGGTCGGGCCCGGGGGCACGGGCGCCGACTACATCAACTGCCCGATGGATCGCGCGCAGTACGACGCCTTCATCCAGG
>NZ_JAKSXY010000103.1 GCF_022829445.1 Methylobacterium sp. J-068
ATGATGCTTGCCACCGGCATGGTGTTTACGTGGCTGCACACGGATGGCACCGTCAGCAACCTGACCACCAACGATGAAGGCGACCTGACCTTCGTCGACAAGAACGGCAACGCGCACAATGTCGGGGCGGTGGGGCCGTACACGCAGATCACGCCGACCGTCGATGCCGGCGCTGGCGCCCAGGCGACCGCCACGGTGCGCTATCAGGAGTTCGGGAAAAAGGTCGAGATCTCGTCGCTGATCGTGAACGTGACGAAGGCCGGCACGGGGCAGACGGTGATCATTGTACCGATGCCGACCGGCGCCCAGTACGACGCCTGCATTCCCTTCCAGGACGTCGCCACGGGCAACACCTTCAACGGGCATATCAGCGCCGGCACCAACACCATCGTGATCCAGGGCAAGAACGGCGAGTACCCGGCCGTGAGCGGCTCGAAGATCGTCGGGTCTGGCTTCTACGAGCGCCCTTGATCCACACGCCGCGCCTCCCGGCCCGAGCCTGACACCACCGAGCCGGCCGGACCGCCGCGCACCCTCTGAACAATCTGGATGCTGGGGACCGGATTCGAACCGGTCCTGCACTGCCGTTCCCGGCAGCTGGTTGGCCACTCACCCACCTAGCTGCCCCTCAGAAAACACGCCGACACGTTGGTGTGAAGCGTTTGGTTTCAACGCAGTAAACGCGGAGACTACTTATGGACCTCTCGCCCATCGGCGAAGCCGTGCTCATCGCCCGTGAGGGGCGAAGGCTGAAGGCCTACAAAGACAGCGTCGGCGTGCTCACGATCGGCATCGGCCACACCTCGGCGGCCGGGCCGCCCCTGGT
>NZ_JAKSXY010000007.1 GCF_022829445.1 Methylobacterium sp. J-068
CGAATTCCGCGACGCACTGGTCAGACAAGGTGTGGATCAGAAACCGGCATGGGTCTGTGCGAGGACTTTACTTCACCACGCGTACATGAAGCGCGTTCATGACGCTCACAAGGAGGCAGGAATACTGTGAACATGGCCCCAGCACGGGGCGCTTTTGTTCGGTCTGAAAATGAAAAGGCCCCGCGGCGGCAACCGCAGGGCCAGGAATTTTCAACCGTCGATAACAATCCAGGCGCCCGCCCGAACAGCTCAACAGACATGAAACGTGTAGCACCTGTAGAGGTTGCTGCCCAGACCATTCGCGATCCTGCGGCGCTTATCCCGGCTCGTCGGCGCGTGCAGGAGATCACGCTTCTCCTGCACGCCCGTCATAAGGGCCCCTGCCTGACGGATGACGCTGGCACCTACCTTGACGAGATCCTGCCGCACATCGCGATCAAGTGCGGGGCCGCCGGTTTCGGGTTCGCCCTCACTGAGTGGGCCGTTCGGAACTGCCCCGGCCTGTCGCCTGCGGACATCAAGGACGCCGTCAGGCGCATCCTGCCGGCCCCGCCTCGCTATACATCGGCCGCGATCGGACGGCGCCTCAACGTCAGGATCGCCGAAGCGAAGCACCTGGGCCTCCGGTACGTCCGCCCGGTCGGCTGGACTGCCGCGAAGCACGAGCGGGAGATGAAGGCCGCGAAGGCCGCGGCTCTGAAGGCCAAGCGGCAGGCGACCGGCGAGACGAAGACCCCGCGCGAGCTGTCCGTCACCAAGCTCGCCCCCTGGACCGGCCTGGGCGTGTCCCGGGCAACCTTCATGCGCCTGCCGAAGGATGTGCAGGCGGCCCACGTCGAGCAAGCCCGGGAGGCCCTGCGATGATCCAGCTCCGTGAGACCGATGAGACAGATTTGTCGCTCGTACTCTTTCTCTCTCCGCGCACATTTTCGTCTCAAGCGCCTTTGCCTGGGCTTGGCGGGGTCGGCGCTCAGCCGCCGATCCCCGACACCCTGCCATTGGATGCGGGCAGCGCACGGCAAACCCCAGACGCTCTACAGTCTGGAGATCCGTCACTGCATCCTGCCGCGCCGGGTGCCTGTATAACCTCTCTGGCATCTCACCCCTGCGCACTCGCGGGCCGGGTCGACGTGCCCGCCTACGCGCCTTGGAAGGCGCTACGGGCCCGCCGCCCCTCACTGTCGCGGGCGTTATCGCCCGTGCGACGTCCTATCCCCGATGCCCTCGCCGCCGTCCTTAAGAGGCATCGAGAGGGTGTTGAGACCATCGACCCTGTCGCGTCCCATCCGTTCCCCGCATCCCCGCCTTCCCCGGTTCAAGCGGCCTGCCATATCCGGATGCGCTCCACGATGGCGGTCCGGCGAGGCGGCGGGGTCGTGCGGGTCGACCATCACCGGATGGTGATGGTTGGTGCAGCCGAGGCCGGTCTGCGCTGGCGAGGCCGTGGAGAGGCACAAGACCATGATGGTTCCCAATCGCCGGGCAATGCCGTGGCGCCCGTCCTGGGCCGTCTGGTGCGGGCTGGCGGGGCATCTGGAGTGAAGAGCGCAGGGACCGTGGACGCGCGCGATTTTTACCGGGGTACCGGGTCACGCCGCCGTTTTCGCGTGTTTGGTGGTCAGCGAACGCGTGTTTCGTTTCGTGCCGCCCACCCCACGCCGGGTGCCCCGGGTCCCATTTGCGCGCCGATCGGCGTCCTCTGGAGGGCTGCCCAATGACCGCCCCCCGCCACGACCCCGCTGGTTTGGCCGCCCGCATTCGTGCCGGCCGGGCAGAGATCATGAGCCTACGTGCCCGCCTTGAAGCTCGGGAGGCCGAGATCTTCCGCCTATGCGATCAGCTCGCGAGACTTCCCTCCGATGCACCGGAGCCCGCATCGGCACCCGCCCGGCCGTGGGTTCCGATCAAGGCTGCGGCTCGACAGTCCGGGAAATCCGTCGACACCCTGAGACGCCATGGAAGGCCCGGTGGGTGGGCATGGAAGGCCGGCGGTCTTTGGTATGTCGACCCAGCCGGTTTGGATGCGTGGATGCGAGGACATGGACCGCAGTTCTGAGCCCAGGTGCCGCCACCATGCTTCCCGCGACGAGCCTCCCAAACGTAATCCTGCTTAAGTTTGAATGTCGCGGTGATGAACTCAATGAAGGCCGTCCCCGCGTCCGTGCGGGCCCACTAAGCGGGACGCTTGATGTCCTCGCTGCCGCCAGCCTTCCACATGTTCGTCAGCGACAACATCTCGTCGCGCTCGTGGATCGGGGTTTGAGTCCCCCGTGGACACGCGCGTGCGCGACATGCACATTCTTGCTTTGTTCTGCGTCGAGACGGTCGCCCCGATGGCGGGGCATCATGCACACATGAAGACGCCCCCGCCCTCCACTGCTGCCGAGGACGCCGCCCCCGAGCGGCGGGGACGTCTTCAGGTCCGCGTACCTTCGAACCTTGCGCTCGCCGTCCGGCTCGCCGCCGAGGTTCACCAGGTGCCCCTCTCGAATTTTGTCGCCGGCGCGCTGCACGACCGCCTCGCGCGCGACGCCGGCCCGACCCGGAAGTCCTAACGATGGCTCTGAACCTCACCCTCCCTCCGAAGTCAGCCTCCGAACGCGATCCCGCAGCCAACAGCGAAGGCTTCCAGGCCGGCGTCAACGCCGAGCGAGCGAAGTGGGTCGAAGCGGGCGCCCTGAAGGGCCAGATCCCCGCCGCCGGCGCGGTGTCATGGGATGAAATCACAGCCGAGATAAATGCGAAGTGCAATCTCGGATAAAATTTATCTTTTTAGAAGTCTAAGGAAAAATAATCATGAAAGAATTTTTCTTCAATTTCAACTTTGGCCGGGCCCGTATTCCGGAGTCTAACGAGACCATAAATCTTAAAGCTGAAGCTGAAATCGCCCTAACTGAGTTCAAGATGGTGACAATTGAACTCGATCATGCACAAAATTTATACAAATCAACAGATCAGAAGTGGAAGCGCGCTCGCGCTAAGTTGAGGGCTGCAAATAAACTTGTACGGACATCTCATTTTGCCGACTTCCAAGCCAAACGAACACAGGAAGTATCAACTACGGATTCAATAGAAGGTGCCAGATAACTCGCCAGTATTGACTTGAGAAAGCTAAGCTCATGAGCCGCCTCGCACAATTTCGCAGCCTGTTGACCCGGGCCCGCCAGGATGCCCCCGCTCCGGCCTCACAGCTCGCGCAAGATCGAGAGGCTGCCGCCTCTGAACTCGCTGCCGCCCGTGATGGTGTTGGCGAAGCCGAGGCGGCCTATCAGTCGGCCCTGCTCGGTGCGACCGACGAGGGCCTTCGTGCTCTCGATGACGCTCGCCGGGCCGCTACGATCCGCCTAGATCGCGCTACAGCACTCGTTGAGCGCTTCGCCGCCCAAACGGTCGCTGCCGAGGAGGCGAAGGCCAAGGCCGATCTGGCGCGGATCATCGAGGCCGCCGTGGCAGCGCAGGGCGAGTTCCGGGAGGCGGTCGATACCGAGCTCCCGGCGATGGCGGAAAAGGCGCGGGCGATCCTCGCTCTACGGGCCGACGCAGAGCGGGCAACGGCCATCGCCAACAAGGCGATAGCCGAGGCTGGAGAGGGCGAACCGCTTCCGGGTGTGGAAGCCTTCCGTGCCCTGCCTGGCCGGCCGTATGAGGAACTGAGCCGCGAGGTTCGGGATCTCTGGGTCGATGACGCTGGGAATGCCTCCGGGTATCAGGAGCAGATCAAAACTCGTGGAGATGGGGCCGGCACGCTCATGCTTCCCCACGCGCATCACCTGAGGATCTTCACAAGGAAGCAAGCCTTCCAGGTTGTCGAGTTCCTACCGGCCGAGCCTGGCGCGACGCCGCCGTCGCTTGATGTCGCGCTGGCGGTACCCGACCCCTACCCGGTGGTTTCTCAGGCTCAGGATCGGCGGCCGGTGACGGAGATGAAGTCACAGGGCCCAGTCCGCGAGGTCGCGAAGGTCGCCCCGTCCCGGCTCGATCGCATAGCGATGGGCCATGGCGCATAGAGTTTCAAGTATTACTGGCCGTTCTGACACGTTCCGGCCGGCATATAGCGGAGCAGTCTGAAGAGGGTTCCGCCGACGACCCGATAACGGAAAGCAAACCTCCGTGCTCCGCTCAGCGAAAGCTGAACCTTACGGTCAAGGTTTGCATGTCGGCACTTCAATTTCAGATCCGATGCACGCTCTGGAACGGCCAGTGCGTCGGTGGAGCGCCGCCCTAGGGCTGGCAGCCACGCCGCCGTCATGTCCTCGCATGGCGGCGGCGTTTTCACTTCAGGAGCACAGAACCTTGTCGACCGTTAGCAGTACCCTCGCACTCAAGGTCGATGACAACGGCTTCGCTGATAAACTTCGTGCCGATGCCGAGGCCGCCCGCCGGCTCGGCACGGATGCACAGGGTCTTTCGAAGCTCCGAGCCAACGCCGGGACTGCTGGCTTGGTCCGCCAGCTCGAACGCCTTCATCAGACTGCAACCCGCACGGAAGGCTACCAGACCGCGGCTCGCGCTCTTCAGACCCTCGGCGCGGGACACCGGACAGCTCGTACCGAAGTCGAGAAAACCGCCGCTACCCTCGCTCGGGCGCAGCGCCGGAAGGATTTCTTTGATCGGTCGCGCGCTTCCGGGTCTGCAAATTACGAGCACTTCAAGGGTAGCGGTCTCGTCGCCGAGGCGGACGCCGCGCTGCGGCGCGCCGCCCGGGCGCACACCGCCGCGACCCGCACCTTCGGCCGGACCCAGGAAGCCCTACAGGCTCAGAAGACGACCGTCCGCGCGCTCGGCTCCGAGCTGGAGCGCACGGGCACGCCGCTCCATCAGATTGCCCAGGTGCAGGCTGGCCTGCGGGGCCGGATCGAGCAGACCACGGCGGCAATTCACCGGCAGGCCCGGGCGCACGAGGAGGCGCGCGTTGCCGCTGCCGCGAGCGCGGCCGAGATCGCGCGGCGCGCCAACGCGGGCCTGCGCGCAGCCGTCCAGGGTGGCGCCGCAGCTCGCCGCGAGCGCGAGGCCAGCGTGGCGGCCCAGCGCGCCGCGGCGGGGCAGCGCGCGACGGCGCAGCTCCGGGCGACGGTAC
The DNA here is from genome assembly GCF_022829445.1 of Methylobacterium sp. J-068. Classification (GTDB taxonomy): domain Bacteria; phylum Pseudomonadota; class Alphaproteobacteria; order Rhizobiales; family Beijerinckiaceae; genus Methylobacterium. The sequence goes on from NZ_JAKSXY010000007.1 coordinate 5,078, forward strand.
AGGGCGCGGAAGGCACGCGCGCCGCTCGGCGCGCCGCCGCCCGTGAGGCAGCGGATCAGGCACGTCGCGACAACAGCGATGCCCTGCGGCGGACGGTCCAGAGCGCTCGACAGGAACGCGCCGATCGCGAAGCAGCGGTCGCTGCCGAGGCCTCGCGCCGCCGCACGGCCGGCCGGGATATGGCCTCGGGAATGGGCGCCGCCGGCCGCCGGCAGTCCGCCGACATCGAGGGCGGCCGGCGCCTGACAGACGGCATGTCCCGCCCGGCCCGGGAGGCTCGTGAGCGCGCCGCGGCCGAGCGGGCTGCGGCTGAGGAGACCCGGGCCGAGGCCCGCCGGGATCAGGCCCAGGCTCGAAAGGCCCTGGTCGGCATCGGCGGCCTCGCCCTCGGCCACAAGGTCGATGAAGGCACCAAGGACGTTCTGCACACGTACAAGGAGTTCGACGATCTGCGGCGGTATCAGGCTGCGGTCGCGGACCTGACGCCGGACGAAAGCCAGAGCCGCGTCAACCAGGCGCTCCATCTCGGCGGCACCACCCGGTTCAACGATCTCCAAGCCTTGCACGCGCAGCTCGACCTCGCGCAGCGCGGCGTGAAGAAGGAGTTCGTGGAGCCCTTCGTCGGCGAGGTCGTGAACTACGCTCAGGCTATGAACACCGAGCTGGGGACCGCGGCCAAGACGCTCGAAGGGATCGTGTTCTCCACGAACCAAGGCGTCGAGGACCCCGCCACGGCGGTGAAGGTCATGCGCCGGCAGGTCGACCTTGCGGTGAAGATGTCCAAGATCGGCGGCCTCGACAACGAGGACGTCGCGCAGGCCTTCAAGTTCGGCGGCGCGTCCGGTTCCGGCGCCGGCCTCAGCAACGAGACGATGGGCACCGTGTTCGCGCTCCTGCGCCGCTCGGGCTACACCGGCTCGGAAGCCGGTGTCGCCCAGCGCGCCCTGGCCGGCAAGCTCGTATCGCCCACGATGAAGGGCCTCGACGCCCTCGATGCCATGGGCGTGAAGTGGGAGAACTTCTCCAAGATCAAGCGCGGCGCCGCCCCCGACCTCGCCGACAACATGATGCAGCGCCACTTCGGCAAGGGGCTCGTCGGCGGCCAGCGCGACAAGATGAAGGACATCTTCGAGGACGAAGATGTCATGGGCGACCGTCAGAAGTTCGTGGAGGCCGCGGTCGATGCGGTGTCCGGGAGCTTCGTGCAGACCAAGGGCAAGAACAAGGGCAAACTCTCGGTCGTGGACCGCAAGGCGCTGTCGAAGCAGTTCGGCAACCTGCACAAGAACCTGATCGAGAGCATCGACAGCGAAGGCCTCCTCGCCGCGATCATCAACGCCGACCCGACCCTGGCCCAGGCAAACGCCTGGGGCACGGACAAGCACGGCGGCAAGATCATCGCCCTGGCTCGCAAGGCCAAGGAGTTCCGGGAGTATCAGGAGCAGCTCCGGCACACGCCGGAGGGGTTCGCGAAGGACATCGGCGACAAGCGTAACGCCGGCTATGCCGGCGCCGCGACACGGCTCGCCGGCTCGAAAAAGAACTTCGCGAGCCGGGTCGGTCAGTCGCTCGATGACAACGGCCAGGGCGGATTCCTGACCAACATCACCGACGCGGCAGCGGGTGCGACCCAAGCGCTTGCAGAGCTTCCGAACTCGGTCATTGCTGTCGGTGCGAGCGCGGCCTGGCTCGCCGGCAAGGTCGCGGAGCTTGGTGGCACCGCCTTGCTCGTCGGCGCCTCGACAGGCGTCGCCACGGGGGTCGCGACCGGCAAGGGCGGTGCCATCGCTGCCGGTGCGCTTGCTGCCGGCACGGCGGGTGTAGGCGCGGCAACGGTCGGTGCTGGTCTGGTAGCGGCTAACCTTGGCGTCAAGATGATGCCGACGATCATCGCTCAGCGCGGCGCGGCCGGCTTCGATGCCTCAACCGGCTTCACGCCCGATGCGAACCCGATGGAGGGCATGGCGCCTGAGAAACCGTGGGCGCGGGAATGGCTCAAGCGGAAGATGCCCTCCGTCTTCGGACAGCGGGAGGGCTCGCTCCCGCCGGGCGAGGCCGGGATGCCGAAGCCTGCCCCGGCCCGGCTGCCTGGGCTCGACGGTCGACCGAAGCCCGCCGTATCCCGTCCTGGCGACGACGCGATGCTCGCCGGGCGGGGCGCGGCCGGCGCGGAACAGATGCGGGGATACGGCAGGACCCGGGATGAGGCGCCGATCCAGCGACTTCCCGGCTTCGGGACCAGCGCAGATCGGCGGCCGGATCAGCCCCAGGAGGAAGGGGCCCTGGCCCGGATACGGCGTCGCGCCGATGAGGCCCGGGCCAATTCGGCCTCGGCAGCACCACCGGCCTCGCCGACACCGTCGAGGACGGCGCCTCCCGCATCGGCAATGCCCCCTGCCCTGCCGGCCCACCCGGAGAGGGCGGCGGTCCCTGTGCCGGCTGCCGCGCCTGCGCCTGCGGCAGTCGTGCCGACAGGGGCCGGAGCAAGCCCCGTTCCGGACGCCGCCAAGACGCAGGAGGCTACGTCAGCTCTGTCCGCCTACCGGGCCGAGCTGGAGAGCGTCAAAAGCGAGCTGGCGGCGACATCCTCGCTCGATCTACCGGGCGTGTCTTCCGGGCTCGAAGCCCGGAAGGCCGAGCTGGAGCACATGATCGAGGGGGTGCAGGCGAAGCTTCGGGAGATCGGCACACAGTCGGTCGCCCCGCAGGTCGACACCGCCCACATCGACGCGGTGGCTCCCAAGGCCGCCGAGGCGAAGGCCAGCCTCGAAAACCTCAACGCGACCGAGGTATCGCCCCAGGTCTCGACGGGCGGCTTGGACGCCCTGATCGCCAAGGGCAAGGAAGCGCTCGCCGTCCTCCAGGCGGTGCAGAACGCTGCCAGCAGCGCCAACACTGCCATCTCTCGGGTCAACGAGTCTGGGCACATCCGGCCAGCGAGGAGCTGGATCCATAGGTCGAACGCGTCCTTTTCGGACGGCGTCACGCCTGGTGCGGGTGCACATTGATGTCGGACGATCGGATCGAAGCTCTTGAGCGCATCGTCGTGCAGCTCGCCGACGCCCTAGTGGCGCAGAGAGAGACGATGACGGCACAAGCCGTCATCCTCCGCGCCGTGGTCGATCTCGTCGCTCTCGATGACGTCCGCGATCTTGCTTTGTACCTCACTGCTGGCATGCCAGGTGAAGTCGACGCCGCCGTCCGCACCTTGCTCACCGATCCACCGGCCTGCCCCGGAGCGATCCAATGACGCCTTCCAAGCCCGTCTTCATCTACCGCGAGGACGGCCGGCTCGATTATCCTGCGATGCGCAACGTGGCGACCTGGGGCACGAAATCCTCCCGCCAGATCCGGGCCGAGGCCGAGCGTGCCGCTCGCAAAGCCGCGAAGGTGGCCGAGGGGACGAAGCCCCGCCGTCGCTCCCTTCCGCCCCGCGAGCTGCCGAACGGGATCGAGTGACCTGCGCACCCGGATAGCCGATCGCTCCCGGGCAAGGGTCAGTCTTTCGGCTTCTCGGCATCCTCACCGCCCTGGCGGTCCGTGCTTTGGCCCGGCTGCTCCTTTACCGCGTCGCCCCCGATTTGCTTGCGGGCATCCTCGATCAGGTCATCGGCTACGCCGCGGTCGCGTTCACGATCCATCTGCAGGTCCCTCTCCGTGGCAACCAGTCTGGCGCGAATGCCAACAGATGGCGGACGTAGAGGTTCACGGAGCCGACCGGCATACCCGTCGTGGCGCCAACATACGATCGTGCTGTCGGCGTAGGTCAGAGTGGATCATCCGGTGGATCTGGTTCATCGACCTCCTGTCCCTCTTGGCGCATCTGCTCACGGACCCGCGCGAGGTAGTTCTGCCGTTCCAGCAAGTCGGCATATTTGAAACCCCTCCGTGATGGAGCGTCCGCTGGGACGTTCCATACACGACCCTGGTTTTCGCGCTCGAACAGCGCTTTGGCCCTTGCGTGAAGTTCCAGTTCTGATTTTCGGATCACGAGGCGCAGCCGGCTTAGGAGGATCGATTTCTCTCTGAAGTGCGTTGGGAGTGGATAGGTTTCTCAGGAGATACTTTAATGCGCACAACGACCCTCGCCCTCGCTTCCTCGCTCGCTCTTGCTTTGACGGGTTCCGCCTTCGCTCAGACGCCTGCCGGCGGCGGAAGCACTGAAGGCAACATGAACAATCCCGGAAGTGTGAAGAGCAACTCCGAGAAGGGTATGGAGCGCTCGACCGGCTCTGCCACCATGGCACCAGGCAGCACGGGCTCCATGATGGCGCCGGGAGCGGCTACGGGCACAGGAACCGCTGCTCCGATGAAGAGTGCGCCGGCCGGCTCAGTCGCACCCGCCCGCTAAGCGGACACGGCACGATGGAAGGAGGCCGGGCCGTGCCCGGCCTTTTTCGTTTCTCAGACAACTTACGCCTACGACGTACTTTCGCCCGGGTTGAGCAGCGCCGGGTTCTCACTGAGATCGCGAACGATGCTCCAAGCGATCGCATCCGAGGTTGCGCCTTCGGCAAAGCGGTCCTCCCATGTCAGAGCGCCATAGGTGTTGTAGCGCGCCACGGCTGCGAGCTTGATGAGCAGGCCTTCTCGTGTCGTTGGCCTTTCCGCAATGATGGCCGCGTCTACGGAAGCGGACCAAGCTGCTAGCCGCTCTTCCTCCGCAGCGTCGGTCTCCGTATTTTCTGGGCCTCCGTAGTAGAATGCTTCGGCAGCGGTCAGCTCGATCAGCTCGCGGCCGAGCTGGTGAAGTCGTGTGTCAGCCATGTCAGCGTCCTCCGTCCGTGTGTTGCCGGCCCGTGTTCTGGTGATGGGGCGACCCGGTTGCTCGATCCTCTGCCTTCTCGAAAACCTGTTTTTTGCCGTAGGAAGGCCGCTGACGCCTTCTGGTTAGATCTTGGGTATTCGTGCTCTTTAAGGATTTACGCCCACCTCCTGGGGCATCCTCGCGCCGAGCAAGCCGCATCCAAGCGACCCATCCTGCATCCACGATCGCGACCACGTTTGTCTGATTGCGGAAGGCCGAGACTCGTCGCTCCTGAACGGTCACAAGGCCAAGCGTGCGTGCCTGTCGGAGAGCGTTGCGCACGGTCGACCGGGAGACCCCCGCCATGGCCGCGATGTGGTCGAGAGCGAGCCGGCAGTCGCCGCGCTTGGCCGTCTCGGCCGAGACGACAGCCAACACCGCTTGTTCTGCTAGGGTGAACCGACAGGCGACGCCGGGCGGCATTCGTCCGGAGGCTGCCCAACGGCGTCGGCGTTCCATGCTGGCGTCTGTACGGGGTCGAGATCCGGCGGCCCGCCTGGGGCCGTCCGGCGCGGTCCGAAGGGCCTTTCGAGCCCCTATCAGCCCGTCCAGGTCTTCGGCTTCGTGTTCGGTCAATAAGCCGGCACCGAACGCCTGCCACATCGCTCGGGCCAAATCTGGCAGGCGATCCCTCGGCGCAGCCGTAATGGCTCGCCGTATTTCCATTGCGTGCACGTCTTTTCTCCGGGTCTGAAGGACCCGCCGGAAGGGACGTCACAGGAAAAAAGCCAGCCGACTGCGTTTACAGGAAACCTGCACATTGACAGCGCGGTGGGGGTGGGAGAGGATCGACATCGCCAAACGACGATACCTCTGGAGCCCCGGCTTCGGACCTGAGACCCGCCCTTCGAGGCGGGTCTTTGCGTTAAAAGGCTACTTCATCTCGTCTCCTAGCGCCGAGTCTCACTCGACGCGCCGGCTACCATCGCCGCCACCTTCGGGCCAGTCAACTTCGCTTAACCGTGTTCGGCGGCTCAGCAGCCTTCCGGTATGGTATTGCGTACCAACCCCAAGGGTTCGGGATGCCTGCCCAGAGCCTTTCAGACCATTTTTTCAGGCGAATAATTCTTCGAGTTTCGTCCTTCGTCTCAAAAATTTTTTGAAGCTTTGGCGTCGGTGATGCACGAGCCACGGCTGACGGATCGTTCAGAACTTGACCACTTACAGCTCAGCAGCCGTAGGCGCCCTCGAACAGATCTCCTAGGGCTCGCCGCTTCCGCCGGTTTGCGTGCCGTCTCCTGCGATGCTCGGGCGCGTCGTGCAGGATGTGGCAGCGCTGGCACCAGGCGGCGAGGTTGCCCGGGCCATTCACGCTCGTGTCGTGGTTCCGGTGCGCGGTCGCGAGATAGACGTGGGTCCGGCGAACTGCGGCTGAGATTTCAGCCGCAGCCGGCTGCGGCTTGAGCGACTGGCCCTTGCCGTCGCGCCATCGACCGGCCTCGGCGTCCCACCAGCGCCCGTCGCCCAGGTGCAGCACGATCCGGCCGTGGGGCCGGCCGCACTGCTCGCATGCGCCCTTGGCCCGCACGAACCGGATCTGGCGGGAGAGCTGCGGCCAATCGATCGGGTAGAAGAAGCGGTGCTCGCGCCGGATCGGCATAGGAAGTTCCCAAGACAGATCAGCGTCTTGAACCATACCCTAGCGATTGGTGGTGAGGGTTCCTAGACCGATGTTCGGCTACCAAAGCGGCGCCCGCGCCATTGCGCCTTTGCCCAACAGGGCAAAAGGGATTTTGCCCAAGACCGCAGTCGGGTTTACGGTTTTTTGACCATTCGGGCGCTTCATCGTCCGGGCATTCGGCCACTCGCGCATGGGGGAACTAGGGCAATGGCTGTCGTGAGCGTTTGCTCGACCAAAGGCGGCGTCGGCAAGACGACGCTCGTCATCTGCCTTGCGGACGCCTTCGCGCGGCAGGGCGGCACCGTGGCGATCATCGATGCCGATCCGAACGGGCACGTTGCCTCCTGGCGTGAGCGGGCAGGGGACGACTGCACCGTCGATGTGATCTCAGGCGTAACCGAGAAAGCGATCCTCGATCGCATCTCCGAGGCGGCGTCGCGCTATTCTGTCGTGCTCGTGGACCTTGAGGGCGCGGCCTCCCAGGCCGTGACCTACGCTATCGCAGAGTCGGACCTAGTGCTGATCCCGACGAAGGTATCCGGCATGGACCTGCAGGAGGTCTTCCGGACGTATGAGGTCGTGCAGCGGGCCGAGCGCATGCTGCGCCGGCCAATCCCAGCCCGGGTGGTCCTGACCCAGATGTCGCCTCTCCAGAGCCGCGTAGCCCAGCATGCCCGGCAGGAGATCCAGAGCGCGAGCATTCCCGTGCTGCGGACTGAGGTCATCCAGCGTGCAGCATATCAGAGCATCCACTTCACCGGATCGACCCCGGCCGGCCCGGACGGTGATCCCAAGGCGTTGGGCGAAGTGAAGGGCGTTCTGGACGAGTTGCTGGCGACCCTGGCCGAGCAGGAGCAGGCCGCCTGATGAGCAAGCCCACCTTCATGCCTTCTCCGCGGCCCCGCCCGCGCACAAGCTCCGAGGATGCTCAGCAGCTCGCAGCTGCAACTAGCGACCTCGGATTCACCAGAGCGTCCAACGCTCCGGAGGAACCGCCTACCACGTCAGCTTCAACACCAAAGGCGGCTCCGGCTATTGCCCAAGCCCCCAAATCCCCCATTGCCCCTTCTAAAGGGGCGGCCCTGAAGTTCGAAGTTCCTGACGAGGTCTGGACGGCCCTGCGCCAGGAAGCGCTGAACCGGCGCGTCACGGTCAAGTATCTGGTCCTCGAAGCGTTGGCGGCCAAAGGCTACAGCGTCGACCTCTCAGCCGTTCCAGAGGACGGAAGGCGCCTGCGATGATCACGGTCGCCTTCATCGGCATGCTGACGGCGGCCCTGACGGCCGCCGTCGCTGGGGCGATCAGCGATCCGGAGGAGCAATGAGCGAGAGGCGCCGAAGCCGTCCCGACTTTGATCCGCTGACTGAAGCGCAGCTTCTGGCCGGCCGCACGGCTGACCGGCGTGTCCTGCTTCAGCCCACGTCCAGCCAGGACTTAGGCGAGCTGTTGACCGCGATCGAGCATGTGACCGAGGCTGCAACGGGGGAGCGAAGCTTCCTGCATCTGAAGCCGCTAGCAGCCTACGAGGCGGTTATTCAGCAGCAACCAAGTCCTTAAGGGCAGGAGCAATCTCGACCTGTTCACTGAAAGCGTGGTGAAGAAGAGCAGGAATGAGAGCAGCAAGGTCAGCTTCCGCAGCTTTCATATACTCGTGAGCCTTAGTGGCACGTTCGAAAGCTCTCTCAAGACGAACCTGCCGGTCGATAGGAGGCATAGGCAATCGGAGCGTAGAAAGGCTCTCTGGTCTGAGCCTCTCCCGACGAGCACCCTGTCCACGAGTGAGCTGCGCAAGATGATTATGAAACCAACTTGTTCGACAAATATGAGAAAGATACTCTGGTCTCAGCTTTCCTGGTTTGCATCTAAAAGTCCGATATTCAGGTGATACAAACCTGCCTTCTTTAGCCGGACTACAGACGGCAACAGCCCCCTCCCATCCCTTGACTTGGCTGACCACAAAAGCCTCGGAGAATATTCTATTGAAATACCGATAAGTTGTATCCTCAGCTGCGACCGCAGACTTTTCGAAGAGCCCGCCACCAAAACCTCTAATTCCTACTTGTGGGTAACTGCGCCCCGGTAGGATTTCAGTGCGGTGCTCCTCAAGAGTGAGAAGCTCGCCGACAGAAAACTCTTCATCACTCTCAGCGAGATGTGCCGAAACAGTCAGATCTTCCAACTCTTTAATGACCGCGCCTGCAATACGTTGATGAGCTTGGACATGCCTGGCGGCCGCATCAAGTTCCGCCACGATCCGGCGCTGCTCAAAAAGCGGCGGAAGAAGAAGCTTTACGTTCAGGAAGCGTTCCGGCTTAACCCTATTCTTTCCACTCGTCCCTTGCGATAGCGATTCGCATTGAGACCAAGCGATCGACGTCTTGCAAAACCAATGTACAAACCTGGGTTCAACCTGCTTGCGATCAAGGGTAAACGTTGGAAATTCAGACGAACCATGAGCGCCAGCCATCGATTCGTCTACAACTGCCAGACTTCCATGTCTAGCCCAGATTTTGTTTATTACTAGATCGCCTTCCTCGGTTCGGAACAGTTGATTTGCTTGTATTTCAGAACCTGAAAGTATTTTATACTCGTAGGCGCCTTCGCCCCACCAGCGCACGCCGACAAGCCTGTATTTGCGATCTGGGTCGACAGTCTGTCCTCGCCAAGTCAATTCAGCGATCTGCCCTAACGGCACCTTTGGCCAGCGCCCTTTCATTATACAGCATCCCCCTCAGAACCCGCAGCTACCAGCGTCCGCAACTCCTGAAGGATGGCAAGCGCCTCAAACTGCCTAGATATGGCACTTGCTACGATCTCTGCTGGAGCGCGATGGTCGATTGTATCGCAGGTTTGCGGGTTCTTGAGATCAAGGTTCGCATCGATCACGCGTCCGGTCTCTTCGCGCCGTATGATGTCAGCGGCTGGGACACACCAAGCGTTCGGTCCCGGCTGCGGGTCATGCCACCAAGACCGTAGGTCGGTGAAATCCTCAGTCTGGAGCGGCATGGTTTTGGTGTACTTGCGCCGATCTTTAGGTAATGGCTGTTGCCAATACCAAATGTTTTCGGTGGGACCTGAGCTGTTGAAAAATAGGATGTTGGTGGGAATGTCAGTGTAGGGGGCAAATACACCTTCTGGCAGACGTACGATCGTGTGCAGATTGAAGTTCGCTAGAAGGTCCCCTTTAACGCGGGCGGCGATGCCATCACCGAACAGTATGCCATTAGGTACGACCACAGCGGCGCGCCCTCTACCGCCGCGCCTTAGACGACGCATGATCACTTGAAGAAACAGCAGAGCAGTCTCGGCAGTGCGGCGATCATCCGGAAAATTCGTGAGAATACCAGCTTCTTCCTCCCCACCGAAGGGCGGGTTGGTGAGAATAACATCAACGCGATCAGCCTCGCCTATTTCGGCGAGCCGGAAACGCAGCGCATTCCCAGGATCGATAACCGGCGCTTCCAGTCCATGAAGGAGAAGGTTCATCTGGGCTAAGAGGTAGGGCAGACTTTTTGCCTCACCACCACGCAGGCTGCCGCGTTGCACCTGCTTGCGCTTGGCCACCGTGTTGGCTTGGGCAGAGAGGTGGTCGAAGGCCTCGGCGAGGAAGCCGCCAGTGCCACAAGCAGGATCGAGCACAGTCTCGCCGAGACGTGGGTCTATTAGCTCGACCATAAGGCGTACGACGGGACGGGGCGTGTAGAACTCACCAGAGTCCCCGGCCGCGTCGCGCATCTCGCGCAGCAAGCCCTCATAGAGGCGCGAGAGGGTATGGATCTCGTCAGAGGCATCGAAGTGGATGGCGTGGACGAGATTGACCACATCGCGTAGGAGATAGCCGGACTCCATACGGTTTTGAAGACCGCGGAACACAGTGGAGACGACGTCGCGTCGGTCGCGCACGCCACTCCTGCCTCGCAGCCCGCGCAGGTAGGCGAATAAGCCAGGACCCTTGGTACCATCGAGGCGAATGGCCTCCTCAGCGGTGACGAAGCTGAGCAGATCCGGCCCGGTGATGCCGTCTGGCGCCGCAGCCCAATCGCGCCAGCGGTAAGGCGGCTCGATTGCAGGCTGGAAAGCGCGCCCCTCCATCACGGCTTCGTCGGCCTCGATCCGCTCCATGTCATCCAAGAACTTCAGGAACATGACCCAAGTGAGCATGGGCAGACGGTCAAGATCGCCGTTGAGACCCTTGTCTTTGCGCATGATCGTCCGGGCAGACTTCACGATGGCGTCAAGACGCTGGGCCGTCGTCTTCGGCGTAGCGCTTGGCTTTCTGCCCCGCGTCATGCGATCTCCTCCTCAGGCCGCGTAGAGGCGGCGGGTCATCTCGTCCAAGGCTGCGCGCAAGGCAAGCGGTCCGCCAAAGCGGCTTGCGATCTCGCTCGGATTGCCAAAGGCGTTCAAGGGCTCGACCTTGAGCACATCGGGTATGACGAGTTGCATCGCCCCATGCGTGGCATATTTATCAAGGAGGGCGTCGAGGACGGCACGAGCGTCCGGCCCATGGCGATCGAACAAGTCACTTGCCTCGCTGCGCACCCTGTCGACACGGTCACGGCGCGTGCGCGGGGGTGCATTCCAGGCCAGATGGCAGAGGAGATCGAAGGGGTCGTCATCCGGCCGGCCAGCGTCCTCTGCGAGCATGTCGAGGTCGATGCCGCGCTCGGCTAGCGCGTCAGCTATGGCTTGTCGCTTATCTGCTAATATCCACTCGGCCTTGAGAGCGTCGGGGGTAGGATAGAGCACTCGAACCTTCTCACCGGTCCAGTCTGTGAGCTTACGGCAGTTAAGTCGTTTCCCATCGGGATCGAGGTCAAACACGAGGTGCTGAACTATCTCGACCTCACCACCATCAACGTAAAACTTACGAGGTGGACCCGTATCGGTGTCAGATGGCAGCGTACTGCTAGTTTCTATCTCAGCATCTGGAGTCGCCTTCGCCTCAACCATGTCGGTTTCAACGATCTCACCCTCGGCGTTGATCTCAGTGCGCGTCGTCGCGATCGGATCGCCATCGAAATCTGAGTCGGCAAACATCTGTGTGGCCGAACCGGTATAATCAATGATGTTGAAGAACAGTTTGCCGTAGTCCTCGCGCATGCGCGTGCCACGGCCTATGATCTGCTTAAACTCAGGCATAGAGCCAACAATACGAGCAAGCACCACGTTACGGCATGTCGGAACGTCGACACCGGTAGTAAGCATTTGCGAGGTGGTTACAATGACAGGTGTGTCCCCGTCGACATTTTGGAAGGTCGAAAGATGGCTACGGCCGATCTGGCCCTCATCCGAGGTAACACGGCAGACGTAATCGGGATGTAGGCGCACAAGGTCCTCATTGAGGCGTATAAGCGCACTGCGCATCTCGCTAGCGTGATCCTGGTCGACGCAAAATACGATCGTTTTGGCAAAAAGGTCTGTGCCTTCCAGAAAGCTGGTCAGATGGCGCGCAATCGCCTCGGTGCGTGCCTTGAGCGCCACCTTCCGCTCGAAGTCACTGGTGCCATAGTGCGTGTCTGGAATTTCGCGACCATAGCGATCGACTTCTTCACGGCTAGGGCGCCAGCCGGAGGCGTCATAATCCGTCACAACGCGGTGAACGCGGTAAGGAGCGAGGAAGCCATCCTCGATGCCTTGGGCCAAGCTATAGGTGTAGAGCGGCTCGCCGAAGTAGTTGTAGGTGTCGCGTTCTGCCTCGCTGATTGGAGTAGCGGTGAGGCCAATTTGGAAGGCAGGCTTGTAGAAGGTGAGGATCTCGCGCCAGTTCGAGTCATCGCGGGCGCTGCCGCGGTGGCACTCATCAACAATCACTAGATCAAAGAAATCTGAGCCGAATTCCTGATAAAGACCAGGCCGGTTCTCGTCCTCGGCAATAGCTTGATAAGTCGAAAAGTATATGTCCCGGCTCTTGCTAATTGCGCCGCCTTCGATCTTAAAACGGCCCTCGCCGAAGGGCGAAAAATCCTTATCCCTCGGGTCGTCAACAAGCACCTTGCGGTCGGCAAGGAACAAGATTTTGGGCTTCTTATGTTGGCTGCGGCGGTTCCAACCGGAGGACCATAAGCGCCAGGCGATCTGGAACGTGATAGCCGTCTTGCCCGCCCCGGTGCAGAGGACGAGGAGAGATCGGTGCTGGCCCGTATGGATCGCGGCAAGAGCACGATTGACCGCAAGCTCTTGATAGTAACGCAGCGGCTTTGTGGGGTCTTCAAGGCCAGGCGTGAGCAACTGTTCAGCCGCGGCATCGTCGGCAAGCCCGAGACCGCCGCGCTCCCGTGACCAAAGTTCTTCTGGAGTGGGGAAGTCGGACCGCTCACGCTCTATACCAGCAGCGAGATCAATTTCGATAATCGCATGACCGTTGGTGGCATATGCGAAGCGCAGTCCTAGCGTAGTGGCGTAGTCCTTAGCTTGTTGAATACCATCCGCAGCCTGTTTATAGGCAGCTTTGGCCTCGACAACTGCAATCGGGTAATCTGGTCTGTAACGCAGGATGTAGTCGGCACGCTTGGCTTTGCCACGTCTCGGCTCACCACGCACGAAACGGACTCGGCCTTTGGTGAAATGACGCTGCTCGTTGATTGAACAAGGCGCAGCGTCCCAGCCTGCTGCCTGTAAGCGCGGGACGACGAACTTACGGCAGGTGTCGGCTTCTGTATCGATGCTCACGTGTACCTGTTGGCAGAGACTCTGTGGATTCGTCAAACCCATGATTGAGCGCGCTGAGTACAGGCAGCAGCCAGCCCGGTGGAGCCTACCAGTAGCCGTCTCTTAGACTCGTCATCCAGCTGAAGCTGCTAACCGTTCCACTAGACCCTGCCCTTGTGGAACGTTCCAGTCGGGCTCGCCGCCGGTTCCAAGAACATCGGATTTGCCTTTTGGAACGCACGCCGCCACTAGGTCTTTAGACCTAGTGGGACGAAAGCATGCTCGTCGGATACGCCCGCACGTCGACCCTGGAACAGGAAGCCGGCCTGGAGGCCCAAATTCGGGCGCTGACGGCTCTTGGCTGCGAGAAGCTGTTCCAGGAGCAGGTCTCGTCGGTAGGGCAGCGTACAGCCCTCCTAGGCGCTCTCGAGTTTTGCCGGGACGGCGACACGCTGGTAGTGACCAAGCTCGACCGCCTCGCCCGCTCCGTCACCCATCTCGGCAGCATCCTCTCGGAGCTTGAAACCAAAGGCATCGCGCTCCGGATCGAGAACCTGGGCGTGGATACCTCGACCCCAACCGGCAAGCTGATGCTCAACGTCCTCGGCGGGGTCGCGCAGTTCGAGCGGGAGATGATGCTGGAGCGCCAGCGAGAGGGGATCGCAAAGGCCAAGGCCGCCGGCGCCTACAAGGGCCGGAAGCCGACCGCGCGCGCCAAGGCGGCAGAGATCAAGGCCTTGGCGGCCGAGGGGCTATCTATGGCTGCCATTGCGGCAAGGCTCGGCATCGGCAAGGGGTCTGTGCATCGAGCGTTGAGCGCGAAGCCAGATCATCAGAACTCCTAGGCCTACCCACCCTTCGCTACGACGAACAACCCAAGACCGACAGCCAGGAAGACGCGAGATATCCAGGCGAAGGCGACGACACCGACCCCGTCATCCAGGGCGCGCAGATGAGCGATTTGCGCGAACATCGCGGCCCAATAGGCGGCACACAGGCTCAGGGCGGAAACGGCCCACATCGGTATGATGTGGTCGGGATCAACTTGCTGGCCGTCGCTCGTGACGCCACAGAGCAACGGCATCGCGACGCGCATTATAGGCATGTCGGATCGGCGTCCCATCCTCGCCGCGGCCTTCGCGGCTGTAGCCGAAGCGGAGAACGCCGTCCGCACCGTAAAGGCGCACGACCTCCGAGCGCCATGCTCGATCAGTCCGAACAAGAACCGCCTCGGTCTCTGCTAATCGGTCCGAGTACATGAGATGCCCTTGTGTATGGGTGTGCCACGTTTAACGCGAACCGGCGTAATCCGCTCCCATCCAGCCTCTGATTGTGGCTGGCAATGCAGCATCGAAAGAACGCCTCGGTTCCGAGGCGCCTCGCGACTCTCATCGTCCTCGGAGGAAGAAGAACCAGACCAGGATGAGAACGGGGATCGGCACCCCCAACAGCCACAGCAAGCTACCCGTCAGCATGACATTCTCCCTGGTACTGCTCTTGCAACCTCGCGATGCGAAGGACCGTTCCTGAGAGCGTCGCTCATATCGAGCGCCCGCCGGCCCGACCGTTTTTAGCCGAAAGCGTTTGATGAGCCGTCCCCGTAGCGTCGCCCTTCCATGGTACGCCGCAGAGCACTACGAGACGCTTCGCCAAAGCCTATCCGATGGCCACAAGCTGCCGGCACATTACGAGACCTGGCGGGCCTCCACCGAGCAGGTCGAGCGCGAGGTTCAGCGCAGCGGCGTCGAGGTCGTACGCGTACCGATCGAGCCGGACATCTTCACAGCCTGGTGCGAGGACGCGGGCTTGCAGCCTGACGGCGCAGCCCGCTCTCGGTACGCTGCTGAGGCTCTGATCCACTGAGGGTTAGAGCCCGAGCCCTAACCATGTGGGGCACTGATCCGGGTACTCGCCGCATAGCCTTGGCATGACCACGGCTTATGCACGATCAGTGATAGATCGAGGCCACCTGATATTATCGTTCTGAAACCAAAGCCTTGATTTCTCTGCTCATGACGTGGATGCAGAAGATCCCGAAAACCGGAGTGGCATCAAGTGCAAGACTTGCCTGAAACCAAGAACGAAACCGCAATCCAAGCTAGCGACTACGTTACCCTGACGGCCGACGTCGTATCGGCCTACGTCTCGAACAATTCCATTCCGATCAACGATCTGGGCAATCTCCTAAACAGCGTTCACGCTGCTCTCAGCGGCCTTGCTGCAAGTGGATCGGCCGCTCCGGCGAAGGACGAGGTCGAGAAGGCGACGCCTGCCCAGATCAAAAAATCGATCACGCCGGATGCTCTCATCAGCTTTGAAGACGGCAAGTCCTACAAGACACTGAAGCGCCACCTGACGCTGCGGGGTCTCTCACCCGCGGCGTACCGGACGAAGCACGGTCTCCCGTCCGACTACCCAATGACCTGTGCCAACTACTCGGCGCAGCGCTCCGAGCTCGCACGCACGCTCGGCCTCGGCAACAACCGCCGCGGCGCGGTCAAAGCCGGCACGCCGGATGACGTGGTGGATGGTCCCCCGAAGCGTCGCGGTCGCCCCGCCAAAGCTGCCTGACGGCGTACGGCCTACGCACCCAGCCCTAGATGGGGTCCGGTAACGAGTGAGCCCGTCCGGCGCGACACCGAACGGGCTCATGAGGTCTTCACCCTTCGTCTCACCCGGCCCGAGGCTAGAGACCGCAGCCCCGGAGGGCAAAGGAGCGCTCCGCGGCAGCGCGCCATACGATCAAGTGCGATGCAAGTCTTTACATCGAAACACGAGATCTGATCAATTGCCACTGGCAGTTCGGTTTGCGCAACGGAAAACGCGAGCGGACTGGTCTTTCGACGTCCGGCTCGCGCTGAAATTCCCTACGTGGATTTTCTGAGAAGATCCGGGTTGCACCCCGGTGCCTTCCTGACGTTTTTCATAGAGCTTTTTGCTCTTGACGTAAACACTCAAACCCTAACGATCAAAACAAGATAGCGCATATTGCGCATCTCGATCACGGCGCATCCTCAGCGACTCTGTGACCGACATGCCACGGCCGATGTTTTCTATCTGTTCCGCCGGCTGAGGACCTCGCGTGAGGAGGGTCGGTGGATCACATAGGAGAAGCACACCCGCACTCGGTCTCACCCCCATGTCGCTCGCCACTCGCTCCATCCTCGTGCAGCATCGCGAGGTCTCGGCCGTCGTTCTGACCTATGGTCTGTTCCTCGGAGGCCTCCTCACGGTCGCCTGGGCGATTTCTTGATGCCTCGTGGATGCACGAGGAGGATGCGGCGGCAGGAACGCTTCTGATCGCGAGCGCTTTGCTCCCAATAACGACCAGGGAGCGAAACCGTGACCTCAGCCGATACGCCACTGCCCGGCGCCGACCTCCAGCCGATCGAGGATGCGCCGGAGCAGCCTGAGAAGAAGCCGCCTGCGATACCGGAAGAAGACGACCCGGCGATCAAGGAGACCGAGGAGCAGCCGAGCTGATCGAGTTCATCTCGTACTCTGCCTGACGCAAGAAGCCCCGGACCGTTAAGCGGCCGGGGCTTCGTTCATTAGTCGCAGGCTGAGGGCCAACAGGGGTAACATCCGCTCAGCCCATCAGGGACGGGCAGGGGTGGAGAGGACCGAGCATGAGGCGCCACAGCAGCCCGCTTCGAGACATTGAAGCGAGCACACGGGAGGCGTTGGCGCGTGGTAGCGACCTGGGCCCTGGAACCATATCATCGACGGTGGCGGCGCTTGATGGGCTGGGGTAGACCCGCCGCCCCACCATGGGGCAGGGCGAGGACGGCATGATCGACACGAGCCAGCGCACTGCCGAGTTCCTCGCTATCGCGATTGAGAGTGCCGAACTCCGACAGCAGCTCGCGGACGTTCAGGACCAGTGCGTCGAACTGGCCGTCGATGCAGGCGAACTTCACGCGGAAATCGAGGCCTTGCGCGGCCGCCTCGCGCAGGCCGAGAAGGACCGCGACGCCTGGCGCGCCGAGGCCGAGCGGGGTCGCCGCACGGGCTGATCGCTGGGGAGCGCTCACTGCGCCCCCTTGGCTGCCCTGGACCGTCGGGATAGTTCTTCGAGGCGCGATGCAGATGCCGGCCCATGGCCCCGCACACGTCCGCACCCTGCTGCTCGGACTTTGGCGAGACGGCTGCGGGAGAGGGCCGGGGACACCTTGGGTGCCCCGGCCTGCCCCATCTCCCAGTTAAGGGCAGCCGCGATACACAGCCTATCCGCTTGCTACCTGTTCCGTCGCTTTAACGGTTCCGGCTTCTGACCATCAGGCAAAATCCTGTCGATGTGGTCATGCACGATTTGGGTACTGAAGGGCTTATCGAGGAACACCGCGCCCTCCGGAAGATCGTCCGGACCCGGCTTGGCTCGACCGGATGCGACAACGATCGAGATGTCTGGCCAACGCCTCGATGTTGTCCGCGCCAGCTCGAAACCATCAGGGCCGCCCGGCATATCTACATCAGTGAAAAGCAGGACGATCCGGCTCTCTTCCTGAGCCAAGATATCGAGCGCCTCGTTGGCATCCTTTGCCGTGAATGCACAAAATCCCGCGTCTTCCAAGATTGTTTCTGCATCCATGCGGATGAGGAAATCGTCGTCCGCGACAAGTGCACACGGAATATCTAGGGGCTCGGTCATACCCGATAAGTCAACTACGGATAAAAAGATCCGAAATCTTACTGAATATTGCAGCGTCGCCGACCGATTTGGAATGCGCACCGCCCTGGAGAGACAGGTGCACGCGATCATGGCCGCCGGGACCTTTCTGTCGATCCTGAAGAACCTCGGCCTCGCGCCGGAAACCGGAGCGCAGTCATGAGCGCCGCGGAGAACCTGCCCGCCGTCCAGAGCGTCGAGTTCAACGGCGACCGCCTAGCGACCTTCGAGAAGGATGGCGAACGGTGGGTCGCCATGCGCCCGATCGTTGAGGCGATGGGGCTTGCGTGGGAGCCGCAACGCAGGAAGCTCGAAAGCAGCGACCGTTTCGCGTGTCACCATATGGTGGCGCACGACAGCAGCGGGCGCCGGCAGGAGATGACCTGCATCCCCCTTCGCCGCCCCCAAGCTGCTGGCGACGATCAACCCGGCCATCCTGCGAGGGGATCTGGAGCCAAATCATTGGGGAGGGCACTCCCGATAGACTTGTCCTTAAGCCACTGATGAATCAAGGTTATCACTGTTGTTATCAACAGGAGGCAACCGATGAGCAGCGACCTGTTCGACCACGCCGGGATCGAGCTGGACCCCGTACCGCCCAAGACGCCACGGAAGGTCGTCAGAAAGCCCTCTGCCGCGGAGCGTGCCGCGTCGGGTCGCCTGGAAGGCGCCCGCCGCTCACGGGCCCCTCAGCGGCATCGCGTCGGCCCGGGCCGCGACCTGGCACCCGCCGACGTCGTGCCCTTCCCCCTCCACCGGAACACAGCCCTCGTGGCCCAGGTCACGGCCCGCCTGCCTCACGGCTACGCGCCGGATCTAGACAGAGCATGCGCGCAGGAGACCAGCGAATTCCGCGACGCACTGGTCAGACAAGGTGTGGATCAGAAACCGGCATGGGTCTGTGCGAGGACTTTACTTCACCACGCGTACATGAAGCGCGTTCATGACGCTCACAAGGAGGCAGGAATACTGTGAACATGGCCCCA
>NZ_JAKSXY010000012.1 GCF_022829445.1 Methylobacterium sp. J-068
GCCGGCGCCTGGCGCAGGGCGCTCTGCGTCTCGCGGCGGGCGACGGCCTGCTGACGATCGAGGAGCGGCGCCACCAGGGCCGCAAGAACTCGCCCAACTTGGTGCGCATCATCAGCCGCGAGTGGCAGGCCTGGATCCGCCGAGGAGGGGTCCAGAAGCGAAGCGGGTTCGCGTTGGTTGACGAGGGCTCCTCCCAGCCAAAGGCCCTAGGGTGCAAAGCGCTTCGCCCCACGGATAAGAGGATAACTCTGGGGACAAGTTTTACGCCAGAACCCTCCAAGAAGCTGCCGGAACGGCAGAGCCTTGCCCATCGGTAGCGCCATCTCCGATCCTCTTCAGACAGGCAGACCCGGCGCAGCCATGCGTCGTGCGCAGGCGGCTGAGCGATTTAAAGAACGGGCCTTATCGATCGTACGGTGTGGTGTGACAGGATCGACCAATACCCGACAATCGGACATACGCATTCTCGGTCTCTGTCGAAGCAGATGATGCGGAGGGGGAGCATAGGCCTGGGTCATTCCCCCGGATCCCAACGCCATGCTTATGCTGCACTCACAATCTGACGATACCGATCCTGCTCAGGCGTGGGAGGCCGGGAACCTTGCCGCTAAGAAGATCGACCGTAGGCTTGACATCCGCGTCGCGATTGGCCCTTCGGACAACGGATCCATGATGCGTGTGAGGCCTGCGTCGCCTCGTATCGGCTGACGCGGTCGCCGGCTGAAACCAAAAGGACGCTCGCTCGGGTACCCTGGTGCGCCCTGAGCGGCATGAGGCTGAGCCTTTCCCCCGCACCCCCCGCGCGGCACAGGACCACCGCACGATGCTCCCCAGCCGGCGTAGAACCCAGCGAGGGAAGGGGAGCGACGCGTTGGGGAAACAGACCTCGACACAAGTGGCCCATCCCCAGCCAATCGTACGGGGAAGGCCACCCTGCAGATCCCATTCTCCTGGGCTTCCAAAGCGGCTTGTCACAGCTCCCCCGTGCCCCCTCGACCCCCTTGGCATCCCCCTGGCCGGGCCAGCCTCCCAAACCCCGGGCAAACCCTGTCTCGACGCCCCTGCCGGGACGGTGCCATTAACGCAGGCCCGCGGGGGCTCGCTCGGGTCGCCTTGGCATGGTCTGGAAGGCTTCCACATGCTGCAGGCGCACCCGCACGCCTCGCCCCACGTGGCCCTTGGGGCTGCTCAAGCGATCTGGGGCCATCCTGGGCACTTCCTGGAGGTGGGGAGCCTTCAGCCTGCCCTGACTGGTCATCCTGACCGTCTCCGACGTGTATCGAAGGGTTGGCCTACACAGCCTCGGCGGCGCTGACGGTAAGCGCCTGGCACAGGCTTCCAGGATCATGCCGTTCGCATGGATGGCGAGCGCCTCCACAGAGACGATGCCGACGCCTTGCCACGTTGAGCTACGCCGAGGATCGCGATGGTCTGACATAGCCACGCCAAAAAAAGTTTCCGCCAATTTCGCGCGGGTTTTTAGGTCGCTAAAGACCCGGTCCGCGGCCGGATCTCGCCAGGGATGGACACCCCCCCTACCCCCAGGCCGCGCGCCGGTGGCCTACCGTACGATCCGCAGCGTCTGTGAGGGCGCTCCACCCGTACACCTACGCTGCGTGGTCACATTCATACCAGAGATCGTTCCTGGCTTGCGTGAAGCCGACGATCCGGCGTGATAGATCCTATCTCAACCGCTGTTTGCTCCAGCGACCGCTTCCAGACACCTTCGGGCGTGCTCCTGCTCCCAAGACCGTTTTACCAGAGCCATTGTCCACAGCTTCAGGATGCCGCACTGATTGGCAGCAAAGCTCGGTGTGTATCACTTTTCTCGATTTAGGGAGGCTAGGGAGGATAGCTCCGCAGGGAAACCGCTTGCCTCCCAGATTTCTTTCTTCTCTAACTCTTTGTTTTATGTAGATTTTATTTGTGATTAGGGAGGATAGGGAGGATAGGGAGGCAAAATCCTAGTTAGGCTATGTGAGAAGAAGGAAAACAGGCTGACCCCCAAGCCCCCTCTCTTCACAAGGTCCAGGTCGGATTTTGCCTCCCTATCCTCCCTAGCCTCCCAAGCCGCCAATAAGACATTGATTTTACGAAGCTTTATTTGCGCCCCTCGCAGGGAGGGTAGCTGGAGGCTGATCCGCTATCCTCCCTAGCCTCCCAGACCGCAGGCTGAGTGGACCGATAAAGACGTCCGCGGTTTCCCTCGCGAACCATTCAACAAGCTAAACCAGCTTGGCACGAAGCACAAAGCTTCGCTGGCGGCCACGATGGACACATCGATTTCCAAGTGCTAGCTGGTTTATAGATATAATTCGTGATTTAATATTAAACCTTACGAGGTTTAGACCTTTAAGCCTTGAAAGGTCCAAAGGTGAGGCCTGAAAGAAACATTATCAGATCGGAAGGAATGGTGCGGGCATCTCGCCGGCGGAGAAGGAGGTATTGGGGCCCGCCATACCTTCGATCACGTACCTGCGGATGCTTGTTTTCCGAAGAGCAGATTAATCAGGGGCAGAGTCATATGGGAAAGAAAAAAAAGCAGCGTCATTTGAAGCGAGTAATCCATCCTAAAGTAAAACCGGAAACTTCAATTTCGTTAGAGCAGACAAATTCAGTTGAGCACGATAAGACCGTCTCAATTGTTATGTTTCTTACGGAGTCAGACCGATTCAGGCTGAAGGAATATGCTTTAGCCGAACGCACTTCGCTTCAACGCCTAGGGCAATGTGCATGGAATGAATTTCTTGCGAGTAAAAACCAGCCGCCCTTGACCTTTGTATACGCTGGCAAGACGAGAAAGACAGGATTGACGTAATAAAATTATATTTAGATCATGCACTTATGATATTTGTCTTCACCAAAATACTTAGCCTCAGTGCTGATGACTAAGATCCGATGGGCGTTCGGCGAGAACTTCTGCGTCTATGGTATGCAGAACGTCCGGCGGGAGCTCAGCTATGTACCGTGCGTGGCACGAGTGGACGCCAATGGCATGTCGCACGGCCTGACGCTGACCGGAGCCAACTGCCCCGACAGTCGCATGTAGCAACCTCACGGCGACGGATAGGGCCCTCGGAACAGGTCACCTATCGCCTTACGACGAAAGAGAGTTCGCGAGCGACGGCGTTGATGCTCAGGGCGATCGTGGTTCATGTGGCAGCGCTGGCAGAAGGCGGCGAGGTTCTTCGAGGCGTTGTTCGCCGTGTCGTGATCGCGGTGTCCGGTGGCCAGAACCACGCGCGTGGTGCGCACACTTCCCAGAATGTCATCGGCCCCCATCGCCAGACAGATGAAGCGCCCGGTCCCATCCCGCCAGGAGCCCGCCTCTCCATCCCACCAGCGCCCATCGCCAAGATGAAAGACGCGCTGTCCATGCGGACGGGCGCAGACCTCGCAACGTCCCTTGGCTCGCTCGAAGCGGATCACGGCCGAGAGCTGGGGCCAGTCGATGGGATAGAAGAAGCGGTGCTCGCGCCGGATCGGCATCAGGAGGACGCCCGTCGGGTCGCCGCGGCGGCAAGGTCGGCTTGGCTGCGCGTGCGCGCCTGGGGGAAGTAGCTGTAGAAGGTATCCCGGCTGACCCCGAGGCGCTTGGCGATGGCCGCGATCGAGATGGTGCCCGAGTGCAGCAGGGCGCGGCCCACCTCGATGTCAGCTGGCGTCAGCTTCTTGGGCCGTCCCCCTTTGCGTCCTCGCGCCAGGGCGGCCTTCAGCCCCTCCATGGTGCGCTCGCGGTTGAGGTCGAGGAAGTACTCGGCCATGGCGCCGTGCATCTGCAGGGCAAAGCGCCCGTGCGCCGTGTCGCTGTCGAACTGCTCGGTCAGGGAACGAAAATGGACCTCCTTCACACGCAGGGCGTCGATCGTCCGCATCATCTCGACGAGGGAGCGGCCGAGGCGATCGAGCTTCCAGACGACGAGCACGTCGGTGGGTCGAAGGTAGGCGAGCGCCGCCTCGAACTCGGGACGCTTGGTCCCGGCCTTGCCGGACTTCTTCTCCTCGAACAGGCGCTCGCACCCAGCCTTGGTCAGCGCATCGCGCTGCAGGTCGAGGTTCTGGTCGAGGGTGGAGACGCGGGCATATCCGACGAGCATGTCGGCTTAGTGGTACAAGAGCAATTATCTGGCAATAGAAATCCGGTCATATTTTCCCGACAGAAACGAGGCTGTTTGAGGCCGCGCGGACCGGGCCCCACAGGAGTGGCGGGAAAACGACCGTTTTCTGCATAAACGCGTCCGCACATCTATGACACTATTTAGCAGAGAGGCCGGACCTGAAAAGCGAAGGGTTACTATGAGTAGAACTTGAACGCTGAAATCCGGACCGAGATCGGAAAAGGTCACTGACGTTTGACAAGACAGTGAGTACAATTAGTGGGCTTTTCCACAGTTGTCATCAATCATGACACAGATTCGATGCATATCGGCAACAGTCGTCGCGATTTACCGGCCAGCCTTTGAAAGTCCTATCGGCAGATGTGATTTTGTCGTTCTCTTGGGACCAAGTCCTGAGGAATAAATGAAGTGACTCGCTCTACCCCAATCAATTTGCTTCTCCTGTCCCTAGTTTCCCCCTTCTTAGGCGCATGCTGGGCACCGCTTCCGGTTGTCGACCTGAAATTTTCAGATCCCGACATGTTCAGAGGGTATGTCGAAGCGATCGTAGGTCATGTAGGATGCGAGTTAGCTCAAGCAGTGCAGGTAGAATATAGCTCTGATTATCCTGAGACTTACAATCTAAGAAAATGGGCTGCTAGGATTGCTCTTACAATAAGGGCCAAAAGCTCATTGTCTCTGAACGGCTCGGCGTCTATATTTAGTCCGATTTCTAGTGCGATTTTTTCAACAGGTATTGGCTCCCAATCAGACGCTACCAGGGAATTAGTTATAACATATTTTGTTCCGTTTGATGAGTTGTTGCTTGTGAAGTTTAAGAAGAGAAGTGACGGTATTACGCTTCTTCCATGCAACGAGCAGGATCAGCCAAGCCAAAGCGCCAATCCATTAAATGCAGAATACCTCAGGAGGCCCATCGCAGGAAATTTAGGCATCAATACAACATTAAAAGCGGCTATGGAATCATGGACTACACCCGGACTTTTTTCTTCTCGAATTGAGAAGGGGCCTTTTGAGACAGTAACAAATCATGTTACTTTTGAAGTCAAACTGGATGCCTCCGTCAATCCCTCTTTGAAATTCACTAATGTTTCTTCAAACGTCGGTGGAAATCTGGTGAGCTCAACCCGAACCGATACAAATGAAATACAAATTACAATAGGTCCATCTGTTCTTGAAAATAGAAAGGTTGTTCCATCAAAATCTCTTGACGAATCTTTCTACATTGAACGCCTCAGGAATGTCATTAGAAGGGATAACTAATCATGCCATGCACAGATCCTCCCGCTATACACTGTCAAATGCCAGATAACACAGGGTATGACTATGGGATATGCGTTCAAAAAGTATCTCAAGATTCTTCTATGAGGTTAAATAGCAATTTCTTTTATGTATTTTTGCAGTCACCTTTCTATAGACCGAATTTTAGGACTGTTTCTAGTGGACATATCTGTAAAATAACTGTTATAAATAGGGCGGGCGGATCGGTTACTGCTTCGATATACTACCGTTATGGTAATAGATGTATCAGTATGCCACCTGCAGACGCCACGAAGTGCTAGCTGTTCAGTCCCGAGGTGAGATGGGTCGGATCGTATCTGAAGCGGCTTGGATCGTCTGCCCAGACTCTACAGGTCGCCTCGTATGGCGTGAGGCCGCGTAGGATCTTGAGCCGGCGAGCGAAGTTGTAGGCATCCAGGAAGGCGGCGAGGTGGTCTCGCAGTTGGTCGTAGCTGTCGTAATGGTAGCGCTTGACCGTCGTCTCCTTGAGGGTCCGGTTCATGCGCTCGACCTGGCCATTGGTCCACAGGTGGTTTGGCTTGGTGAGCCGATGCTCAATGTCGTGCGCCCGGCAGATCTGGTCGAAGCGATTGACGCGGTACAGGGCAGTCGGGCCTCGACAGTTCTTGGGCAGCTCGGCGAACTGGATGCCATTGTCGGTCAGGATGATGTGCAGGCGGTAAGGACAAGCCTCGATGAGCGCCTCCAGGAAGGCGCAGGCCACGGGCCGATCAGCGCGTTCGTGCAGCTGGCCGGAGGCGTATTTGGATGTCCCGTCTATGGCCACCCAGAGGTACAGCTTGCCTTCGCCGGTGCGAACTTCCGCGATGTCGATATGGAAGAAGCCGATCGGGTAGGCCTTGAAGGCTTGCTTACCGGGTTTGTCGCCGCCGACCTCGAGTAACCGACTGATCCCGTGCCGCTTCAGACAGCGATGCAGCGACGAGCGGTTCAGGTGCGGGATGGTGGCCTGGAGCGCGTACAGGCAGTCGTCGAGCGGCAAGAGGGTGTGCCGGCGGAAGGCAACGATCATCGCCTCCTCTTCGGTCGTGAGCACCGTCGAGCGCGGCGTCTTCGGTCCCATCACCGCGTCATGCACGAAGGCACGCTTGCGCCACTTCGCGACCGTCTTGGGGGTCAATCCATGCTGTGCGGCAAGCTCTTTGAGCGAAGCTTTCGATCGCTGTAGCGCTGCTCTGACCGCGTGCGTGGTCGGGGCGCAGCCGTGAAGAACCTGCCCCATAACGCCTCCCGTGGTGTAGTGACCTCAGCTAAACTGATGCCACTACACCACGGGACTGCACAGTAAGGCGTGTGCCGCCTACCACGATCAGAACGTGCGCGGCGTCGCTGCGGAGCGCGTCCAGTGCGACGAGATTTGGTCCTACTGCTACGCCAAGGCGAAGAACGTCGCTGCCGCTAAGGCTGCCCCTGAGGGCGCAGGCGACGTGTGGACGTGGATAGCTTTGGATGCCGACTCCAAGCTGATCGTGTCCTATCTCGTCGGCGGACGCGATGCCAAGTACGCCGAGGCCTTCATTAGCGATCTGGCGGGCCGTCTGACGAAGCGCGTCCAACTCACCACGGACGGGCACAAGGCGTACCTTGAGGGCGTGGAAGGCGCGTTCGGTGCTGACGTGGACTACGCCATGCTGGCGAAGCTCTACGGCCCCGCGCCGGGCGGCTCCACAGGCCGCTATAGCCCGGCCGAGTGCACCGGGATCAAGAAGACAACCATCGAAGGCCGCCCCGACAAGGCGTACGTTTCCACGTCCTACGTAGAGCGCCAGAACCTCACGATGCGCATGCAGATGAAGCGCTTCACTCGCCTATCAAACGCCTTCTCGAAGAAGTTTGAGAACCACGCTCACATGGTCGCGCTCTACACAGTCTGGTACAGCTCCGTGAAGATGCACAAGAAGCATCGGATGAGCCCGGCTATGGCCGCTGGTGTGTCCGATCGGCTTTCGAGCATGGAAGACGTGGCGGCGCTAGTGCAGGCCACCGCGCCGGTTGATGGGAAGCGTGGACCGTACAAGAAACAGGCATAGGTGTTCTATGGAACTACATGGTCCCAGTTCGCGCATCGATCTGCGCATTGATCGCGTACTTAAAGATTTTGGGTACGCGTCGTTCACATCTTTTCAATTTATTGAACAATTTAAAAAATTGTACCCAAAGACATGGGCAGCCATAGTCGCTCGGTATGGAATCGGTGGTAAGGGAAGTGGAACAATATATACATCATCAAGCTTCATAGGAACACATTTGGAGAAACGCAAATACAACAGATCATTATTGAAATTAGAGCGCGTTCGAGCCCCTGTTGGATGGGGTAACCCTTGGATCACTGTGTGGGCGAACCTTTCTTATACTGGAGCCTCGCTCTATCCCGATGAGGTCCCAAACGAGGGTATTCTGCTTGAGGGTGCCAAAACTCAAGTAACTGTAAATCGATATGAACGAGATAATACGGCACGCAAGAAGTGCATTGAACACTTTGGAACAAAATGCTCCGTCTGCCGTATGGATTTTGAAGAAACATATGGAAGCTCTGTCAAGGGCTTCATTCATGTGCATCATATTAAGCCGCTGTCATATATTGGGAAGCAATACAAGGTGAACCCCCTAACTGATCTGCGCCCCGTATGTCCTAACTGTCACGCTGTAATCCACGCAAACGGCAAAGTTTTATCTGTGACCAAGGCAAGGGCGCTCATGCGGCGAGCGGCGCGGAAAAATTCAAACTGAGACACTACCCCGGATTTGAGCACGTGGACGATACCACTGATCACGCGCCGCGCGTCCACGCGCTCCTTGCCCCGCGTGTCGGTGGGCAGGTGCGGTGCGATCTTCGCAAACTGCTTGTCTGTCAGCCAAAACCGATCCATTGGCCCCTTCCGTGGAAGCCGTGAATTACACCTCGCCCTCCGCGCCACCGTTGCGGGTTCGGATGCTAATGTCCGCTCATGGCGCGAAGCTGAGCTCTTACTATGCGCGCCGATCCAGGGGCCCGTCTCAAGGCTTTCTAAGACCTGTCGCATGGCAAAGGCGATCTGTTCGTTCCTGAACCGCTTGCGATGCATGGCATTCACCCACCTACAGGTTTCAGGATGCCTGAAAAGCTTACGCTCAGCGCGGAGCATTTTGATGGGTCAGGGTCACCGCGGCAGATTTGATCCGTGTTGACGTTTAATTGTGATTTGCGCGCCGCTGCCCTTGCAAGTGGCACCATGAGGTTGCAGCATTGCAGGATACTTCATCGGATCAATCCGAGATTTTACGGGGCATAGAATGTTTCCGGGGGGGAGGCGCAGGAGCCAGGAACTCCAGCGAATGATGGCCGACAAGGCCGTCGCAGCGACTCGTCGTACGCTCCTTCTTTCTCGTAAGTTGAAATCGGAAAAGTTGCCGCCCTGTGAAGACGCTACGCCATCAGCGGGGCAGCGTTGCGTTCAGGTAGATTTGACGGAGGCCGAGGCATCAGTCCGCCCGACCAGTGAGTTCGACGTCAGGGCGGAACTGGCTCTGAGACCACGCCTTGCCATCAAGCCTGCCGCCATCGCGAGGGCCCGCTTCCAGGTCGATGCTGGTGCGGTCGAGGTCACGCATCTGCTCCATGTGCTTCTAGCAACCGCGCTTGCCACTGAGGTCGACAAGCCGATCTGCATCGTGCTGCCTTCGACGGATCAGGTTCCCGAAACCGTCGGCCTCATGGCTGCCATTGAGTGTCTTGCAGTGGATCTGCAAGGCACTCGTCCCGCCTTCAGGGAAAATCTGCGTCCAGGCAAGCGCGTTCGCTTACATCCGGGCGGCGAGGTGTTCGAGCTCGATGCCGTCAACGGGGACGGGTCGCTGCAACTACGGATGATGGACAAGGCTACTTACAAGTCCAACGGAACCCGCTACGCTTCGGCCGACCGGGCCTTCTGGTTCGAGCCAACCACGCGCCGCCAACCGCTCGGGACCCAGCACACGAAGTTCGTCGCTCCTTGGCCAAACCAGTTGGACATGCTGCTGGGCGGCCAGCTTTTTGCCAACACTGGCCTCGTCAGAAACAGGGTCATCCTGGCAGGCATGAGGAAGGGTTTCGAGCGCACGCTTGCCTCTGTTCCCCTGGTAAGCGTCGAGGGTCCCGCGTTGATGCCCGTCAGGCAAGTCTTTCCGTTCGGCGGGTTGGATGCTGCTGGCAAGGCCTACGTGATCGAACCATCCGGCTCTGCCGGTCAGCCCATGGTCGCCATCGAGAGGGAACTGCTCGACCTCGAACGTGCCTGTCTTGCCGAGGACATTGAAGCCGGATCCAAGATCGTTCTTACCGATCGTCTCGATATGATCCTCAGAGATCTCAGCTTGGCTGGGCGGATTGCCGAGCGGCAGCGGCTCATCCTGTTTGTCGAGGCTCGCAGGCGCTCGGAGATTGCGTTGCTGGCGGACAAGGGATGGGTTGTCTGGGAGCCGACCGCCCACGAGATTATCGGAGCCGGCCCATCGGACATCTGCATGGGCTCCAAAGGCATCGACGCCTCCCTTCGTGCAGCTGCCGGCGAGACGCTGAGAACGCCTGGTTTCATCTCCTGCAAGTCGCAGACGCTCAGACAGGCAGATGCGGCTCTCGCACGCCTTGGTCTGCAACTGAGGGATGAGTCGGTCGAGGAAGAGGAATGGGTGGAAGACCTTCTGTCAGGTGCCCAGGACCTCTTCTTCTCGTGCGGAAACTGGTTGACGGTGCCCGAGGACGTCGAACTCGATGGCGCCGTCGCCGCTGCGGATCGGATCAGGCGTGCCGCCGATCGCATCGGAGCGAGACTGGGCCCGGAAGGTGCCGAAGCCGCGGTCGAGTTCGCGGACGCCGTCGACAATTTCCGTTCGTCGGCAATCCGAGGCAGCCTCACGGCTAAAGGCAGCGAGTTGCTTCGCTTGGCCCGGGCGGCCAGCGAGGGCACGTACAAACAGATGTTCGTCACCGGAAACCGTCAGGGCCGCGAGCGAGCCGATGCCTTCTTCAGGCGCCACGACCTTGGAACGCGCTGCGTGGCCGTGCGCGAACTCGCCCAGGAAGGGGACAGAGCATCGATCGTCGCGTTCTCGATCATGCGTCGGGATCTCTTCGAGCGCCTCGTCGATCCTTGGCCTTCGGCGAACACGCTGTTCCTCGGGTACGAGTTCGAGACCGACTGCTACCGACGGCGCCTTGGTCGACGGGATGCCCTGCGCCGGACCATGCGACTCGATGCCGAGAGCCGCACTAGGCTCACGAGCATCGCCGGGGCAAGGTTCCCGGAGCCGCGCCATGAGGCTTCGGCGGAACCGCTGGCACCAGCTGACGTCAATCACCTCAACGGCTTCGATCGCGCGACCAGAGAATGGAGCTGGGTGAGGCGGATCACCATCCCGGCGCCATCGCACGGGGAGGATACCTGCGAGGCCCGCATCGTCCGCTTCGCGGGGCGTTCGTGGTCGGCCATGACCGCCGAACACGAAATCACTCTGCTCGTTCCCGGCGAGGGCGGGCAAGCTTCAGTCCGCGAGGTGCATATCGCCGACCTCGCGTCCGGTACCCGGATCGTAGTCCGGGAGGGCGGAGACCGAGACGTGATCCGCCTGCTTGCACAAGATATCAAAGGCGAGGAGGGCTACGAAACGCTCCGCCAGCACTCGGGCCTGTGGCGCCGCGTCCTGCGCGCGGCCTCCGTCGATCATGCAGCCATCCATCGCAGGCTCGAACTCGTCGGCGTTCGTCGAAATCTGGCGACCATCCGTGCTTGGCTTCACAATGCCGCCTTAATCGGCCCCCGCTCAGTCGACGATGTCGACGGCATCGCGCGGGCTTTCCCGGACCCGACGATCAAGGCCGCCGCGTGGAAGGCGTGCATGGATGCGATCGCGGAGCTGCGGGCACTTCATCAGACGGCCGGATCCAGGCTCACCGCCCTGCTGTCCCACCGCTGCGGCAAGATGCTGCTTGAACCCTCCGACACCGAGCTGGCCATCGATCTCGGCATCGGTACCGTATGGGTGCTTGAGGTGGCGGGCGTGGAGGACGAGACGCGCGAGTGCCCGGCCTCTTACGTCAATCGCATCCACTGGCAGGACCCTGCCTGGAAGGCGGGGCTCCTGACGTCTCAGCTGCGCGCCAGGGCCGCCTGACATGGCCGTGATGGTACCTCGTCACGTCGACGCGTCCATCGTCGCGTCCGAGCGTCGCGTCTTCGAGGCGCTGCGCTCCGCGTCGTTGAGCGAGGGCTGGACCGTCCTGCACTCCCTCGGGCTTTCGAGCGCTTGGACGGGCGAGTTCGGGGAGATCGACTTCGTCGTCGTGATCCCAGGTCTCGGCATCGTCTGCATCGAGGTGAAGGGCGGGGGCGTCTCCGTCGCGGACGGCGTCTGGACCACCCGCAACCGCTACGGCACGACGGAGCGGCTGAAGCGCAGTCCCTACCGTCAGGCCCAGGAGGGCCAGTGGAAGCTGGTGGCCGCTCTCAAGGCGAAGTTCGGGGCAGGCTCGCAAGAGGCGCGTTGTCCCATCGGATGGCTCGTCGTGTTCCCCGATGTCATGAGCCCGCCGCTCACCCCGGAGGCGACCCGGGATGAGGTCATTGCCCGAGACGAGCTCGATGGCGACATCGGACCCCGGATACGCTCCACGCCCTCGCTTGCGAAACTCGCCGGGCGGGCGGATCTCGTCGCGCCGAACGCTGCGACCTGTTCGCGGATGCTGTCGTTCCTCCGCCCGGATTTCGAGCGGGTGCCATCCCCGGCATCCGAGCATTGGGATGCCGATGCGCGACTGAAGATCCTGACGGAGGAACAGTTCGAGGCCCTCGACAATGTCTCGGACAATCCTGTCTGCCTCCTCCGCGGTCCCGCGGGAACGGGCAAGACCTTGATCGGCATAGAGCAGGCCCGCCGGATCGCCCAGACGGGGGGCAGCGTCCTCGTCGCATGCTTTAACGGAGGCCTGGGTGGCTGGCTGCAGGACGCGACGGCGGGCTTTGGACCGGGGCGCGTCGTAGCCGGCCACCTGCATGGGCTTCTCAGGGACCGGATCGCGAACTCTCCCTTCGCCGAGGACCTGCGACAGGCGGAGCAGGCCGGGACCTCCGGCGATGAGCTGTACGGGCGCCACTACTACGAGCTGGGGGCGCTCGCCGTAGAGGAGAGCGGGGAACGCTTCGACGTCATCGTCTTCGACGAGGTCCAGGACCTGCCGTCCTCGCGGGTTGCGGAGCTGCTGAAGGTGTGGTCGCACACCGCCGGAGGCACGAGGATCCTGCTCCTCGGCGACTTCACGAGACAGGCGCTCTACACAGGTTCGTCCGACGCATCACTGGAGCTTCTCAGGGCGTCGCTCGGCGATGTCGCCGTCTTCAACCTGCGCCTCAACTGCAGGAACACCCGTCGGATCGCGATGCAGACGGGCGTCTTCAGCGGCTTCGGGGAGCAACGGCTGAGCGAGCGGCAGCCGGAAGGCGAGCAGGTCAGCCTGCAGTTCCACGCCGACCGCGCCTCCGGCCTCGCGAAACTCGATGCAGTCGTGCGGCAGCTGCGCGAGAGCGGCATCAAGGCCGCTGACGTGGTCATCCTGGGACCGCGGCGGCGCGAGAACTCGCTTCTGTCCGGTGTCGCCACCGTCGGAGGCTGGCCCATCAGGGACGCCCACGCTCCCGGGCAGGGCGTCGCCTACGCGACCGCCCACGCGTTCAAGGGCCTTGAGCGGAAGGTCGTCATCGTCGTCGATGCCGATGCCCGGTACCAGGACGAATCGGACGCCATCCTCTACGTTGCTATGTCGCGGGCACGCCTGCGGCTGTTCATCCTCGCCCCCGAGACGTCGCGTCCGGTGATGGAGAAGCGGATGACGGACGCCGTTCTCGCCACCCTTGCACAGAAGGCATCATGACCGGTCGTACCGTCGGCACGACCCGCGAGGTGCGGGACTTCATCATCGACAGCCTCCGTCGGGAGCTGATCGGACCGGCGCCGGGCTATCCGCTCATGCGGGTCGATCTCTCCGCCGACCGCAAGTGCCATGGCCAGGAGATCCTTCGGCCCCAGGACCCGCCCCGCTATCGCTACTCCGCCGGCATCCTGTTCCCCGCCGGCGTGAACTTCTCTGCGACGCTGGATGCCGGCGAGGAGGCCGCAGACATCGAAGAAGCCGCCGCCGTCGGTGAGGATGGCGTGGGCGGCAGCGCAGCCGAGGCCGGCGTCGACGATCAAGCCGAGATCGAGGCGACGGCGAGCGAGGACCGTACGCCCGACACGGACGTGGAGGTCGATCCCACCTCGACCTTCCTGCCCAGCACCATGGGGGTCAGTTTCCTAGCCGACGTGAGCGGGGGAATCCGCGTCAAGGCGTCCTGGGGCACCTATCACAAGGAGGCCGTCGCCGGCTTTCCAAGCTTTAAGAAGGATGGATCGGCGGCCGAGCTCTGGTTCCGGACGCCGGACGAGAAGTCGGAGGAATACCGGCTTGACGAACTGGCAGGTCGCGAGACCCGCATCCGGCTCCCGCGCAGGCGTGTCTCGCCGCCGGCGCTTGCCGGGGAGCTCACCATCGATGTGGTCAGCCGCCCGGCCGGAGGGAACGAGCGTCTGGTGACCGTCACGCTGGTCAACGTCGCCCAAAATTCCCGGCCCATCAACGAGAAGTGCTTCTTCCAATGCTCCCTTTCGGTGGAGTCGCTGCCGGGCACAATCATCCTCGCCTATCCGGGCAGGCCATCCTCGATGCAGGACGAGGAGGAGGCCTCGCTGAGCCTGCTGTACCGCCACCGGCCTACCTACGCGGTCGGGCATGGCTGCGCCGCCGACTGGGATATTGGTGGCGAGGGTTTGCCGATCCGCATCCGAAGCGAGACGCTGCCGGTCTTCGAGCAGCCCCCGGTGCTGCCGCTTGAGGACGCGCCGGGCGTGGAACTCTCGATGCGGAAGCTCGCGGAAGCCTCCCGGGCGGATGTCGCCTCCTCCTGCCGCGCCCTGGCAGACGCGTACGAGGCCTGGATCGATGAGCGGGACCGCGAGCTCGCGGCAGATGCCGGGCTGGCCAACGAGCCGGAGCTGAAGGATCGAGGGGAGGAGCACCTCCGGGAATGCCGGGACTGCCTGGGGCGGATCAGGAAGGGCGTCGATCTGCTCGACGATGACCCGGACGCATTCGAGGCGTTCCAGCTCATGAATATGGCCATGGTGCGCCAGCGCGCGCACTACGCCCTGTCGTCCGAGGATGACAAGCGGCGCAAGTGGGTCAAAGGAGCCGGCGGCCAGGAGCCGACGGTCCCCTATCCCGCCCCTGCCTATCCGTACGAGACCAGATGGCGGCCTTTCCAGCTCGCCTTCGTCCTCATGAACGTTCGCTCGTTTGTAGAGCCCGGGCACGAGGAGCGCAGCCTCGTCGACGTCATCTGGTTCCCGACAGGCGGCGGGAAGACCGAGGCCTACCTCGGCCTCACGGCGCTCGTGATCCTGCTCCGCAGGCTGCGTGATCCAGCCGACGCGGGTACCACCGTCCTGATGCGCTACACCCTGCGGCTGCTGACCACGCAGCAGTTCCAGCGGGCGGCGTCGCTCATCTGCGCGCTCGAACTGGTCCGTCGGGACAATCCGAAGCGTTTCGGTGACCTGCCCATCACCATCGGGCTGTGGCTGGGCTCGTCGGTGACCCCGAACAGGGACGCCGCCGCCAGCGTGGCGTTCGGCAAGCTGACCTCCGAGGGGGGCGACAACCCCTTCGTGATCCTGTCCTGCCCCTGGTGCGGGGTCGACATGGGGCCGCACGACTACGACGGCGATACCCGCGTCTTCGGCTACCGGCGCGAGAAGAGGACGGGCGGGGACCAGCACGTACGCTTCCGTTGCGAGGATCCCGGCTGCGCCTTCTCAACGGCGGATGGGTTGCCCCTGGAGGTCGTGGACGAGGGCATCTATCGGGAGCCCCCGACGCTGCTGATCGGCACCGTCGACAAGTTCGCGATGATGCCGTGGAGCCCCGAGGCACGGTACCTTTTTGGCATCGACAACGAGAACGCGGTCACGCCTCCCGAGCTGGTGATCCAGGACGAGCTGCACCTCATCTCCGGGCCCCTCGGCTCCATGGTCGGCCACTACGAGACCGTGATCGACGAGTTCACGACCCACGTGGCTGACGGGGCCCGTATCCCGGCGAAGATCGTGGCGTCGACGGCGACGATCGCACGCGCCGGACAGCAGGTGAAAGCCGTCTACGGTCGCGACGCCAAGCTCTTCCCGCCGCAGGGGCTTAAGGCGGGTGAATCGTTCTTCGCGCGCGAAGGATCCGGGCAGGCTGGCCGCACCTACGTCGGCGTCCTCGCCACGGCCGTCCCTTCGCACGTCACGGCGCAAGTCCGCACACTGGCGACCCTGCTCCAGGCTCCCGCGCTAGTGGAGGCCGCGACCGGCCTTGATGGGCTTGTCGATCCCTACTGGTCGCTCGTCGTCTACTTCAACAGTTTGCGGGAGCTCGGCCGGGCCTCCACACTCGTACAGGCCGACATCCGCGAGTACCTGAACGCGGTCTGGGACCGGATCGGGCTCTCCTTCGAGGCGACCTACGGCGCCCCGGATCAGCGGCGCTTCATCAACAACTTCGACGAGCTCACCAGCCGGATGCGCAGCAGCGACATCCCGGGCGTGCTGCAGAAGCTCTTCACGGCGAAGCCGTCCAAAGAGACCGTCGACCTTTGCTACGCGACCAACATGATCCAGGTCGGCCTGGACGTACCGCGCCTCAGCATCATGTCGATCGTTGGTCAGCCGAAGGGAGCATCGGAATACATTCAGGCTTCGAGCCGCGTCGGCCGCGGGCGCGACAAGCCGGGGCTGGTCATCACCAATTTCAACCCGTTCAAGCCTCGCGACCGGTCACATTTCGAGAGCTTCAGGCCATTCCATGAGAACGCCTACCGGCATGTGGAGCCGACCAGCGTGACACCGTTCTCGATCCCGGTCTGCGAGCGTGCCATCCACGCCCTGGCCGTTGCCATCGTGCGCTTCCGCTACCCGCAGCATCGCGACAGGCCGAACCTGGGGCTTTCGGACGCTGAGCGGAAGGCGGTGACCGCCATCGTCATGGACAGGGTCGCCCTGGTGGATCCCGACGAGGTGTCGAGAGCGCGCGCCACCCTCGACCGGTTCCTCGACGATTGGCAGCGTCGGAAACCCCAGAACTACGGGAAGGTGTCCGAGATCCCGGACGATCCGCTGATCTATCCGGCAGGGCGGGCGCTTCCGCAGAACCTCAACCACCTCGTCGGAACGGTCAAGGCGACCGCAACTTCGATGCGGAACGTCGATGCGGACTGCGAGGCCACCCCGGTCCCGGTCTATGCGAGCGGGAGCGTCTGATGAAGTCGGGGTTCAAGGGGCGCTTCGGCAAGGGCAAGGCCAAGGGCGCCCAGACGCAGCCTCGGAAGCCGCCGCGGCGGCGTCCTATACGCAGGTCGCAGGTCATCAGCCCCTTCGGGATCGGCGCGATCAACGACTTCAGGAACGACGAGGCCCTGATGTGCGCGGGGCTGGACCAGTGGTTCCCTGACGGGGCCGCGCCGGATCCGGCTCTTGTCGTGAACGAGGAGCGGCTGGAGGCGCGCCTTGGGTGCAGCCACTTCAGGAAGCCCCCGGATTTCGGGGAGGGCGAGGGCAGCCCTAAGGTCAAGATCCCTCACGTCCGCTTTCCGCTGTGGCACTACTGCCCGCGATGCTTCCGCATGGGCAAGACGACGATCTTCGGCGGCCAGCCGCAATGCACGGAATGCAAAAGCAAGGCAGGTCACGGCAGGCGGATGATCCCTGTTCGCATCGTGGCCATCTGCGAGCACGGACATATCGAGGACTTCCCGTTCCAGAACTGGATCGGCTGCGCCTGCAGCGACGCCGATCGCAATCTGTTCTTCGAGGCGGGTCGGAGCGCTGCCAGCCTCGCCGGCATCAAGATCAGCTGCGACAACTGCAAAAAGACCCGCTCCCTGGCGGGCTCCTTCGACAAGGATGCCCTGACGGGCTACAAGCAGTGCGGCGGCGCCCAGCCCTGGCTGGGCCGCGAGACCGGCGTGACAACGTGCGGGCAGGCCTTGCAGACCGTCCAGCGAGGCGGGGCGAACGTCTACTTCCCCCTCGTCACCAGCTCGATCTACATCCCGCCGACACGGACCGCCGAGAGCGACCTCATCGCCCGCGTCCTCGACAACCCAACCGTTTGGCGCACGCTCACTAGCGTCACGGTGGACGGGAAGGTGCCGAAGGACGTCTGCACGGCGATCGCGGGCGTCTATCAGGTCGATGCCGACGCTCTCGGCAAAGCCGTGGCAGCCCGCCTCGCGGGCTCGGCCGCCCTGGTGGTGGCGACGACCGAGGAGGAATTTCGCAAGCAGGAATACGATGTCCTCAGGAGTGGCGGCGGAAGGCCACAGGACGACCTGTTCGTGGAGCGCATCGAGGGCAGCCGCTACGGCTGGCTCGGCCGCTTCGTCACCGGCATCGGTCTCGTCCGCAAGCTGCGCGAGACGCGGGTGCATGTCGGGTTCTCCCGTCTCATGCCCCAGACGGACCGCGGCGATCCGGCCGTCCAGCCCCTCGGGATCGCGGATACCATCGATTGGCTCCCAGCGATCGAGGTGCGTGGCGAGGGGATCTTCGTCGAGTTGAGGGCCGACGCGATCGAGGAATGGCTTAAGGACGGCGTCGCCGGCAAGCGGGTCAGGCCGCTCATCGGCGGGTACAATCACAAGCGCGTCGAGAGGAGGCTGGCGGAAAGGCCGGTCGACGCGCGGTTCATCATGATCCAGACGCTGGCCCACGCCCTCATCAAGGAGCTGACGTTCACCTGCGGCTACGGCTCCTCGTCGCTGCGCGAGCGCCTGTACTGCAGCATCGAGAACCCCAAGCAGCCCATGAACGGGTTCCTGATCTACACGGCGTCCGGCGATTCCGAAGGCACGCTGGGGGGCCTCGTCGCGCAGGCGGCGCCCGGACGCTTCGAGACGCTGGTGCACGACGCGCTCGCCAGGGCATCGTGGTGCTCGAACGACCCGGTCTGCATGGAGAGCCCGGACGGCGGGGCGTTCTCGTCCAATCTCGCCGCCTGCCACAGTTGCGTGCTGCTGCCGGAGACTAGCTGCGAGGAGGGAAACAGGCTGCTCGACCGGGCGCTGCTGGCCGGCACCTTCGACGATCCC
This sequence comes from Methylobacterium sp. J-068, assembly GCF_022829445.1. Taxonomy (GTDB): domain Bacteria; phylum Pseudomonadota; class Alphaproteobacteria; order Rhizobiales; family Beijerinckiaceae; genus Methylobacterium. Next base: position 18,596 of record NZ_JAKSXY010000012.1, read on the forward strand.
GACGTCGGCTTCTTCCGCGATCTCGATTTCTCCTGGGCGCAGTAAGCTGCACTCTGCCCAACGGTGCGATACTGAATGAGCTGCATCGTACGAACATTATGAGGTAGAGACCTGAAGCGCGGTGATGATTAGCATCTGGGGAGCAGGAACGAAGCCGGAAGCTGTCATCCAGACCGCCCTGGATACGAAAGCAATGGCCTTCAGGATTCATACTTGGGAACTTGCCGGGCAGACCTGACTTCATGATGCGCGGGCAGCAGGTTGAAGTATTCGTGGACGGCGACTTCTGCATGGGCATCGGTTCGCCGAATGGCGCCTGAAACTCTCGGAAGAGTTGGAAGCCAAAGTCGCGGCGAACATAGCCCGCGACCGCCGCAGAAGGTAGCACTTCGTGCCAGACACGCCGCGCACCATAGGTGCGGTCGCTGCCCACGAAGCGCGTGCGGACCTGAGCCAGGATCGCTTCGTCGTCGCAGGCGCGCTGGCTGGGGGATCGGGTGAGCCACGCATGGAAGCCATAGCGCGAGACGCCCAGCGCCGAACGCTAGGTCATAGCTAAGCTACTCGACCAGCTTGGCGGGCCACCTGCCGGCTATCTCACCATGCTGCTCATCACCTCTTAGAAAGTCTGCGCAGCTCGCAGCTACATCATCTTTCGGGCGCCTCGCCGGGCCCTTCACACTACACTCCCAAACAGTAAGGATCCGCCATCCGGCCGCCTCGAGCTGGGCGGCCTTCCGCTGGTCACGCGCGCGGTTGCCGGAAATCTTTGCAGACCAGAACTCCTGCCGCGTGCCCGGCATCTTGAACATCGGGCAGTCATGGCCGTGCCAGAAACAGCCATGGACGAAGATGGCAGCCCGGAAGCGTGGAAACACCATGTCAGGCCGGCCAGGCAGCTCGCGGGCATGGAGCCGGTAGCGGAAGCCGGCAGCGTGCAGACTTTTCCGCAGTACGAGCTCGGGTTTGGTATCACGCCCCCGGATCCGGCTCATGTTCAGACGCCGCTGCTCCGGCGTGAGCACGTCCGCCATCCGCTACAACGCAACCGGCGCGGCGGTAGCATCGGCAACCACCATTCGCAGGGCCTCCGTGATCTGCCCGGTGCTCATTCCGGGTCTGAGTGTGAGCGCGCCGAAGCGGAAGCCGCTCCGGTATTCAGGATGAAACAGCCGGCTTGGCATGGCGGTCCCACGATAACCGGCCTCGAGCTCCGGAACATGCGGTGCCAGCAGGTATGCCGCTGTCACGAAGCCCTTGATAGTCTCCGGCCCCTCTTCCTGCACCAGGGCGTCCCGATAAGCATGGATCGAGCTCAGCGCATCGTTAAGCCCGGCCTCGATGCGGTACTTTGCATCGAGGACGATCAGCCGTCCGACCTCATCGGGGGACGCCGGCGTAAAGGCGGCCACCACGTCAGGGATCATATCTCGGCTGTAGGATCCGCGACGGTCGGTTTCGAGCCAGAACTCGCGGTATCGCTTCTGGAAGCAGAGTGACCAACCCCTTCCGACCGGAACTGTGACCGCGCCGGCGGCCAGAGTCACACCGCCGGCGGCATCAGTGACGAACAGGTCCCCTATCTCGAGCCCCGAAGGGCCGAACTCCTCTGCAGCTGCCCGTAGCAGCCGCAGGAAGCACCACAGCTCATAGAGTTCAAAGGTGCGGGCCAGGGGCAGGTCGAGGAAGTCGCCGAATACCGCCGCAATGCCGAGGTTCATGTCCTGCCAGAGACGGTAGAAGCGCCGGTAAGTAGGATCGTTGCGGAACAGGGCTGACAGTACGAGGCGCGCCGGACCCTCACCCGCTTCCGCAAAGGGCTCCGCCTTCGTCAGCTGGCTGATCCGTCGAGAAAGCTGCCGGCACCGGGCCGCCCACGCTGCTGCAGCCTGCCGGATCTCGGCTTCTCCGCCGGCAGGGCTGCGATCGAGGATCCCAGCGACGGCACCGAGCCATGCCGCCCAGGAGCGAAGGCAGGCGGCCATCTGACGGTGCTCGGGCAGGTCGAGCGTGCTCCGGCGCTGCCGGACGCGGATCTGCTCCGGCAGAAAGCCTTGCAGGGCTGCCGGCAGACGCGACGGCGAGCCTTTCTCCTGCAGGATGCGACCGGAGCGGAAGGATCGCAGGATCTCCGGTCCGGTGGCACGGGTGGCCCGGTGGTAAGGGAGCGTCACTTCCTCCAAGCCGAGGCGGCGCCTGGGATGACGCTCGATCAGCGCGACCACTGCCTCAAGCTCGCCAATACGCGAGCGCAGGAACTCGAGGCGCGCGATCGGAGGTGGCCGGTTGCCGGCTCCTCTGGCAACGGCCTTCCGGAAGCTGCTGAGCGAGAACAGGGCGAAGGTGTCCTCGATGATCTCGCGCACCATTGCGTCGAAGGCATCTCGCGTCAGCTTGCGGCGGTCAGGATCCGTGATGATCTCGAACCGGCGTGGCCCCGAACCCGGGACACGCAGCTCGGCCTCGACGGTGCCGGCGTGGAAGCCGGGTGACCAACGCCAACGGGCCATATCGGCTGCCGGCGCCCGCAGCGCCTCGAGCGTGTGGTCATCGAGCGCCAGCTCCGCCCCGAATGCCTCAGGGCAATCCCGCAGCTCGAAGAGGTAAGTTCGGGTTTCCTGGACCGTACCAGGAGCAACGGGCTCCGGATCCGGCCAGACGCGCCACCGTGCGCCGGTCGCCTCGCTCATCATCAGCAGCGCGGTCACCGCGCGGCCCTACCGGCTGGCCTGGAACGAGCCGAACTCGTCAAGATCACTCAGCAGCCGTGAAAGGTAGGCTTCGGAGCGGGTCAGCGGGAGCGCCTTCTGCAGGCCAGTCAGCATGGGGCGCTGCTTCTCCGAGCCGCGCAGCTTCACCAGAACCTTCTGCACCATCAGTTCGTCCACGGTCGCATCCGCATCCTGACCCAGGGTCGTCGTTGCAAAGGCATGGTAGCGAACTACCTCCTCAGCGACCCGGTAGCCGAAGCCGAGGTTCTGCGGGTGCATCAGCTCCTGTGCAGCCAGCAGACGCGGCTCGCAGGCAGTCCGGGCATCTTTCAGAGCGGGTTCGCGCACCTCGAGATTTGCGAAGAAGCCGGCCAGATCGACGGCGGACATGTCGATGACCATGGCGCGATCGAGCACTTTGTCGCTGACCGCATTGGTGGTCTCATCGATGTTGATGGTGCTGACGATGAACAGGTTTTCGGGCAAGGGCAGTACGGCGGGCACTGTCGTCCCGGTCGATCCCTCGAGCGGCACGCCGCTCGAGTGCAGCTGCAACGCTTCACCGGTCTCGACGCCTGAAAGCACGTCCGAGAAATAGTATTCCACCCGGGCCAAGTTCATTTCATCGAGGACTACGAACACCGGCGAGTCCCGGTGTGCGGTGGCGAGCAGCACCGCCTCGAGGAAGGGCGGCACCATATAGCGGTTAGAGAGCACGTCGAAATAACCGGTCAGCCCGGTTGGATCCGTCCACTCGGGCCGCACCGGACAGATGAACAGGAAGGGGTCGAGATCCTTCATCGTCTTCAGGCCGTGCACCGCCCGCGCGTACTTCAGCGCCAGCTGCGTTTTTCCCGTTCCTGACAGGCCGGCCAGGATGACGAAGTGCTTGTGCTGTAGGAAGTTGAGCGCGGCGTGGAAGCGGCGGACCTCGCCGCCCGGGTAATGACCTCCGAGGGCAGTCACAGCTGCCTCAAGCTCGCCGATCGGGATCGAGGCCGGCATCCGGCGCATCTCGGCGCTGACCGATCCCGCTTCATCCCAGACACGCAGCTCGTGGACCCTCTCGCGCCCGATCAGGTCGCCTAGATAGCCCACGAAGGAGCGCGCGAGCAGGCTTCGCCGTGCCGAGGCGGCAGGCGGCCAGATGGCAAAATGAATGGTGTCGATCCGGGCGAGGCAGTCCGGGTCCAGCTCACCCTTGGCAAGAGCCTCGCGCAGCGACTCCTTGAAGTCGTAATTATGAAAATACAGGTTGCTCGTGTCGGTGATATAGAATTTGACGTTGTTGCTGATGCTGCCTGTCTTCTTGGCAGCGGCAACCAGCGCTGCGTTGCGCGCCTCTCCCTCGTGGAACAGTTTTGCCAAGCCAGCATTCAGCTTCGCTGCATCGGAACGCACCGAAATCGCAAAATACACTTCGTCATGCGGAGGGAAGGTCAGGACGCAGAGCAGCACCATCTGCTCGAGCGGTGCCCCGGTGCCCCTCACGAGCTTCTCGGAATACGTCTCGAGGTTGTTGGTACACGCGAACAGCCCTCCCTCGAGAACCCTGGCGCTGTTGGAGAACCCGAAATTCGCTGCGATCCTGGCGTCCGGGCGGATGCCCGGCAACGCCTTAATCGCTGTTTCAAACTGCTGCTGCCGCTCGCTGGACGACATAATTTTCCTTTTGTTGGGATCCGTTCAGCGCCTCCAGCACCGTGGAGGCTAGCGCCTTGGCCACCAGCGGCGGCACGGCATTACCGATCTGCCGGAAGGCCGGGTTCATCGTCCCGCAGAACACGAAGCCATCCGGGAAGGATTGCAACCGGGCTGCCTCACGGACAGAAATCGTCCGGGCCTGCTCGCTGTCGTAGTGGATGTGGCTGTAGCCGTCCTTGCCGAGGTGAGCCATCAGCGTCCGCGCCGGCTGATCGCGCCACATCTTCCGCCATTTATTCGGGAATTTCCCGGCATCATAGGGCGGTACGATCGCGTTTTTCAGGCGAAGATACTCCGGGCTGCCTTCGCGGACCCGCACGCCCTGCAGGCGCAGCTGCTCGATGCGCTCGGCCAGCATGATCATCGCGTGGCGGTGCGCCTCCGGGTACTGATCGCCCGGGTTCAGCCTGGCAAAAAGCTCGTAGTCGCGGGGCAGGTAGCGGATGACGTGGTCCTTGATGCCTTCGGCCGGATGCTCGAAACCGGGCCAGGTTCGCATCAGGCGGGCGTAGTCGGAGATCTTGCGCCGAGCATCGGAGACCATAACCTGATCGAACCGGCGTGCTCCCCGTTTCAGCACGCCGGCGGCGAGCTGCTTACGGGCGTATATCGGTGTCAGGTCGCTTAGCGCCTTTTCGGCCGTGACGGCCGCTGTCTGCTTCCGATTGGGTGCGGGCGGCTCAATGTAGTCGTGTGCATTACCCTCCGCGCCGTTCAGCAGCTTAAGAGCAACCGAGCGGGACCCCTCATAGCCTAGCGGAAGGTCCATCCAATGGGTGGGGGCCGGGAAGGCCACCTGATCCGTCACCTCACGGTGATAGGCGATCAGGAACATGCGCTCGCGCATCTGCGGCACGCCGTAGAACGAGGCGTTCAGCAGCGTGTAGCCGCAGACGTAGCCCTTCGCCTCCAGGACCTCGCAGATCTCCTCGGCGATATTCTGGCCGCCGTGGTTCAGCACGTCGGGGACATTTTCGATCACCACGGCGAGCGGCTGGAAGGCCTCCACGTAGCGGAGATATTCCTGGTAGAGCCTGGCGCGCGGATCATGCTCGAAGGCGCGGGGATGGGCATCAATCTCGCGCAGCTTCGGCCGGCCGACCCGGGCAAACGCTTGGCATGGCGGGCCGCCCACCAGAACGTCTAAAGCATCTTCCGCCAGCCCGAGCTCGAGCTCCGCTGCCAGATCCTCCGGATGCGTGACGATGATGTCCCGCGCCACGCTGTGGCGGGCGTCTCCGGAATGGAAGTTGAGGCCATGCGAACGTGCGGCGTCCGGGTCGAATTCAACCGCTGCATCGATCCGGAAGCCGGCAGCGAGGAAGCCGAGCGAAAGGCCGCCGCAGCCGGCGAACAGATCCAGCACCCGGGGCTTGCCTCCGGTCTGCAGCCTAGCGAGCTTCCGCCGTGCGATTTCCGGGTTCATACGGCTACCCGGCTTGCCCTGGGCAGACGCAGAGGGAGCTCGGTCTGACCGCCGTGCTCCTCGAGGAAGCGCAGAATGGCCGCACGTATCACCCAGGCAGCTGACACATCGTTCGCATCAGCCAACGCCTGCACGCGAGCATGCGCCTCCTCCGGGAGGATCACAGACGTGCGGACCGACTTCTTTTCGCTTCCTGACATACGCTACGCTCAACGGCCAAGGTTCACCTTCTAGCACCAGATGGGTGTAGGATGCACCATTTTTACCAAGTCGCGCTACGACGACGCCAAGCGGTCCACACCTTGAACAGCTGGCGTCGCTCGTATCTCTCTTAAAAGTGCCTGCCCTTAACCTGTTTCGATCAGACGCGGCCGATCGCCCAAAACGCTAGCGCGATCCTCTCCTAACCCCCAATAATATCCTTTGCCACAGAGACTTAGCGTTGGTTCGACCAATTCCCTCCTACTTCCCGCTAACTGCTTCGCCTTTCAGAAAAGCGCTTACAAAGGCTTGCTCCCTGCGCACTTGGTCATCAAGATGTCGTTTCAACGATAAATCGAGCCCGATAGTAAAGCTCATCGAACGTCAAGATTTCCGGGCTCCGGACGTTGCGCCGATAAAGCTCAAATGATTTGAATTTACTAACATTGATGCCACGTTCGGTTTGGAATTGATCTAAACTGCCAACTACCAGGAAAGCTCGTGGAGCTATGTTAAACAAAGTTTCTCCGGTCGGATCTCCATCTTTGCTAGCAGGGGAAATCTGCCTTCCGAACTCTTCGATAGCAGCGTGGACGGTAACCTGTGATTGCGCAACACCGCCTGCCAGCTCTGAGGAGGGAGCCCACGTGTCCGATCGATAAGGTTTCCCCTCAAGCAGAGCAGTATCGTGCCGTTTTATCTCTACGAAACAAAGAGAGTTAATTTCGGCCTGTGTTTTCATTACGCCGTCAGCGCGTTTTCCTGCGCCTTCTAAATTATGCCCTCGAGTCACTTGCTCAAGTTTACGGTCTTCAAGGCCACTAAGAAAAATATAGGATAGCCCATATCCGAATATCCATGTGTTATGCTCAAAGAAATATTGCCAGAGCGCTTCCGGTGTTTTATTTTCTTCAACGCAGCAAGCGGCAAAAAATTCAGATTCTATAAGTAATCTCTCAAATACATGGAGTTGTTGTCTCCTATATCCCAGGGCTACAACATCATGAGCCAAATTTTCCTGTGAGGCAATTTGCAGGAATAGTTCCTGATTCTCAGCGAATAGCTGCTGAGCTCTGCCAGCCTCCAACTTGTCTGCGCCAGGATCCAGAGCGGGTAAACTTACATGGCCGGGATGCTTTATCTCTGCGGTTTGAATGGTTCGCGCAAAATCCAGCAAGGTTTTAATCTCGGCGCCGACAAGCGAAAAATATTCATGTGAACCGGAGTTGCTGAACCTCTGAATGGTGAGAACGCTTACACTGCGATCTTTCTCATAAAACGTTGCTTTAATCTCGTATCGGCCCTTTGGAGTCGTGCGTAGAACAACCTGTCCCCCCTCAGTGATAGCTGCTGCTCCCTCTTCTCCATCGATCACTGTAGACATGATGCGTACCGGATTTCCTCGTCCAAGTTGATCGATACTGCGGCTGATACTGGCTCGGCCCGGGGTTTTCCTCCAGAACCAATCGGCTTCATTACCTGCCATGCCTATTCTACCTGAGAACTTTTCAACATCACATGTCGGGCCGTGGCGGCGTGCCAATCTCGACCATTCAATGTCGAGATGTGCTGAGCATTGAGATCGGCAGCGACAACCCTGAGCAGCCAAGCACGGCCGCACCTTCGTTTCACGGCCCCGATCAGGCGCTTGGACGCCGGTTTTGGGGCGTTTTGCACCGGGGCTCAAGGGCAGGGATCGGACCATTGTGACAGAGACGATCCGAAAAATCTGGCCTACCAAAAATAAGTCACTGATATAAAACAATAAAACTTTGCACGAAAAAACGGCGAGCCCGCAGAAAGAGTATCTGTTATAAATAGCGCAGTGTGACAGGTTGCTGAATGGCCAGCCCAAGCGTCGAACAAATTCTCCTCACCGAGGGGCCCTGCCTGACATCCAGGCTCTGTGCGATCCTGGAAGCCGGAGGGCTGTCATCCAGTGCCGCGCGCCAACGTGTTTCGCGTGCGCCGGCAAAAGTTAAGCGTCTGGACGGCCTAGTTTTCCCCCATCGCGTCAGATTTGCGTATCACGAGTCCCAATTCAATAGCGAGGGCTATTGGAACGGCCTGCTGAACTGTCTCTCCGAAAGCAACACGGCATACATGCCAGCGATAAAGGCCGTCGAGGCGAGAGGAGGCATCGTACCGCAGTCACACTTCGGCATCATCTGCGGCGCGCCTTTGAAGCAGAAGAAGCATCTCTCTCCCGAGACGATCATCGAACGGCTCACAAATGTTCGATTGCTGAAGAAAACTCATGTCGAGGGCATTGGAGATTGTATCTCCCTCGGGGACAAGATCGGCGGAGACGAAGCGTCGGAGGATCTGCTCCGCGCAAGATTGCTGGCGGAAAAGATCTTGCTGAATGCCGTGAAGGAATGGGCAAAAAACCTCGGTTTGGCGAGCTACAACAAAATCGAAGTTCGAGACGAGCAGCCTGACAATCCCAGGGTCGGGACTTTCAGTTGGGATCTAACCGGACCAAGCTATCTTCAGCCAATGCGACGCACGAATAAGCAGGGTAAAATACAGCCCGGTTTTCTAGTGTGCGATGTCGCCCTTACCGGAGGGGTCCCTCATGAAGTCATCGTCAATTCGTTCATAAAGAAAATTTCGACACTTCAACGCTTAAATCTTTCAACGCCGATACTACCGATCCTGATTACCGACGGGTACGACAGGGAAGCATTCAGTGCCGGACGCTCCCACGGGATCGTCATGGGCACCGTCAAATCGTTGTTCGGACATGATGTGGCGCGCGGCCTGGACATTCTGCTCAGAGTTCTCACGAGCGCAGCAGCCACCGCCGCCCAAAGTCCGGAAGCCATTACAGAGATATTCAGCAAGCTTTCAACCATCGAAGGCGCTGCGGGCAATCTTCGCGGCCCGTTATTCGAAATGATCGTGGGGTTCTGTGTCAAGCGGGTCGAGGGCGGGTCAATCGAAATCGGGGATAGGGTAACCAATCCAAGCAACGGGGCGAAGGCCGAAATCGATGTTCGGCTGACCCGGGAGAACAAACAGTTTCACTGCTATGAATGCAAAGGCTATCATGCCGGTAACAGAGTCAATCTGGCAGAAGTCGAAAAATGGGCCAAAGAGAAGGTGCCGGCGATTTATGGGTATATGAAATCGCACGGTACGTTCAAGGACTACAAAGCCAGCTTCAATTTCTGGACAACCTCGTCGTTCAACGACGATGCGGCTGAATTTTTAGTGAATTACGCCAAACGGACTAAAAAATACTCTATTGGGTTTAAGGATGGAAAGGCGGTCCGTCAGTACGCGGCTGAAGCCTCATCAAAGAGCATCATCGAGATACTAGACCAGCACTATCTGGCGGAGCCTCTCACCAAAATAATCATAAAACACAATCCGTCCAATAAGATACCAAGCGTCGAGCAGCAAAGCCCGGCATCGGCGCTTATCGAAGAGGTGGATTTCGAGGACGAGCTGTAAGCTCCGGATGCGACAGCCCCCCTGCCACGTGGCGAACGCGGGGGCCAGAGCGTCACTGGGCGGCTCAGCCGGGACCGGAGCCACGCGCAGCGTAGCGAGCATGGCGAGGACCGACCTACTTGATGCGTCTTTGGGGGCAGCGCCCCCAGCCAAGCGCCTGAATGGACAGACACTCCGCTTGCCCGGCCTTCCTTGCCCCTGGGGCGTCGGCAGCGGCACCGGATCGAGGCGGGCGCAGCCCGTCCAGGTAACGCGAGCGCGGTTCCTGTCCTGGCAGCCCTGCACAGTGCTTCACAGCCGGCGAAGTTGCGGCAACGTCACAGGGCTGGACCTTGTGTGAGTCGAACGAAGCAGGCGGCGATTGATGGATTTCCATTGGCGTTCAGCAAGCTAGGACCAGCGCAGGTGCCGGGGAGCTTCGATGACAGGGGGAGGTGCGGCACATCCATCCGGGCAGGGGCCGGCCGCAGCGCCGCCGAACCGAGGGCCGTCAGGGTGGCAACGGCTAAAACGGCGCCTCAACCGGGTCCACCTGGTCACGCGAATATCGCTCGGCATTCTCCTGATGGCGATACATTGAAGCTTCCTCCCGCCGCTATTAGCCGGTGATTGTACCAGTCGGGTCAGAACTTCACGCCGGTCAAAGCATCGAAAGCGGCCATCAACGGCTATATCGACAGTGTGAACCCAGCTAGGCAAAGCAGAAGACAGCTGCTGCACGTCTGAGTGCGGAAACGGATTTTGGATGGATCGCACGCGCCTCAAACGATGGGTCGGCTGGGCCCTGTCCCCGAGCCGGATGGCGGCCAAGGCCCGCATCGACCGCGGCGAGATCGGCTCCGCGCGCCAGCTGAGACAGTGGAATTTCGCATTCCAGGCCATCACGGCCGAGATCTGCTGCATCAGCATCGCGGACCGGCTCCTTGGATGGCACCTCCCCAGCCTGCTGTATGTCGCCGCCGGCGTCTACGCCTTCGGCCGCGTCAACGAGCTCGTGGTCGCTTTCTTCCGCGATGCGCTCGACAGGCTGGAAGGCAAAGAGCCGCGCATCAGGCTGGAGAAGTCTGAGCGCATCACCCTGCTCGGGATCGGCTATGTCGAGATCATCGCGCAGTTCGGCCTGATCCATCTGGCGGGGCAGGCATTGTCTACAGACTGTGCGTACAAGCCTCCGCTACGGGATGCGTTCGACGCCGTCTATTTCAGCGCCGTGACGATCACGACGACGGGGTTCGGCGATATCGCACCACTAGATCCGCTGCCTCGCCTCGCGACCATGTACGAGGCGGTGATCGGCATCGTGTTTCTGGCCCTGGCCCTCGGGTCCTACCTGTCCTTCACCGTCAAACCCGAAGCTGCGAGCGATGGGAAAACAGGCGTGGAGACATGCGAGGCGTCGCCCCCATAGTTCGAATGAGCGTCCCCTCCAGGGCCGTGCTCTACTCGGCTTCGCCTCCCGGAACCCGGTTGCCGGTTTCCGCCAGGCGGTGACGATCGCTGACCCAAAGGCAAAGAGGGGCTGACCGCCCCCGCCATCAAGGACTGGACGCGAGCGCGTCGGCCGGGGTGTCTCCGGTTTTCGCGAAGGGCTGCAAACCGGGAGATCCCCCTCCCCGGCCGCCGATCCTGGACGGCTTCCCCCCGCTCATTGGCGCTTGGCCTAGCGGGGTTGCATGCGCAACCCTTTAAGCAACGAAGAGAAAAGACGATGACTACCAATGCTTTACGTGAAATCTCCCTGACCAAACTGACGCAGTAGAACGGCAGTGTCCGCAAGACTGGCGTCGAGACAGGCATCGACGAAATGGCGGCGTCGATTGCCGCGCACGGCCTGATCAATCCCCTAACCATCTGCTCGGCCCCCAAGGGCAAGTTCGTCGTCGTGGCGGGGCAGCGGCGGTTGCTGGCCCTCAAGAAGCTGGCGAAGGACGGCGCGATCCCGAAGACCCACCGGGTCGCCTGCACCATGCGGGACGACTAGACGGACCCAGTCGAACTGTCCCTCGCCGAGAATGTCGTGCGGGTGACCACGGAGAAGCTGGACGCCCTCGCCGGGGAGGTGAAGGCGGAAGGCTGGTAGTGGGCCGAAGCGCGGCTTTCGTTCGGCTGGACCGACTGGCAGGACTTCGAGAAAGTGGAGGCCGAGCTCGCGATCGACGAGGACGACGATACCGCCCTGTCATGGTCGCACGAGGCGAAGGCCATCGCCGGAGCCGTGGTCATCCTGTCCTATGCCGGGGAAGCGGTGATCGAGCGCGGGCTGATCTGTCTCGGCGAGATCGAGCCGGAGGCGGACGAGGGGAACGGCGCGACCGGGGACGACGACGAGGACGCGACAGCCGGCCCCCTGCCCTGCCCGCGTCACTGGTCGAGGATCTGACGGCGCAGCGGACGGCGGCTTTGCGGATCGAACTGGCCCGCAGCCCCGAAACGGCGCTTGCCCTCACCGTGCATACGATGGCGACATCGGTGTTCTACCATACCGGCACCGGCGTCCTGAAAGCCTGGATCACGCGGCAGTCCCTGCGCTCCTCAGATGCATACCAAAGTGGCTTCACGACAACGTGTTGACACGTCAACTCGTTGTTCTGTCATCGTGTCTTCGCGATGCGTCCTTTTCCGCGCTTTGCGAGGAGATCGCTGATCGCCTCCATCATCACGTCCTGGGTAGTCATATCGTGATCCAAGCCAACGAGCTTGATCATGCGATAGATCTCCGGCTCTACCCAGACGGTGATCCCACGGGCGCCCTCACGAGTGGCCGAGCGCTTCGTCTTGCCCTCCCCCCGGAGCTTCGTTGCCGCCTTTGGAGGCTTCAGTGATGGAACAGGCTCGGCGGCTTCCGCCTCGTCGACGGCGGGCTCCTCGCGGCGGCCGGTGGAGATGCTGTCGTTCACGGCTGCCCGAAGGCTAAAGCGAGGTGCGGCGCTCATGCTGCCTCAACGGTGTTGGAAGCCTGCGGCATCTGCAGGCCGATTTCAGCGGCTACCCAGCGGAACAGTTCATCGACCTCAGCAGCTGCCCTGCCCGCCGGCTCAATCTCCAGAGCCGTACGTCCAGGAATGAAGCCGCGGGAGAAGCTGACGCGCTGGTAGATGGCACCCGGGTAAACCGGTATGTCTCGCTGCTGAAGACCTTCACGAGCCTCTTCGAGATCGTACTCCGTGCTGGTGTTGCAGGCATTGAAGACGACCCAGGACGGCTTCCTCGCGATCGTAGCGAGGTCATAGGTCTGACCGATCGCATCGATGTCGAGGATCGATGCCCGGCATGGAATCAGAACGAGATCGGCCGCCTTGCACGCAACCAGAGCCGGGCGATCGGCATGAGGAGCCGAATCGATGATGAGGAGATCAAGCCCGCCAGCGGCGGCTTGGCCCTTCAGGTGGTCCAATTGCTCAGCGCTGGTGACCACCGCCTCGGGGTGATCCTTACGTCGTTCAGACCACTTCCAAGCTGACGATTGCGGGTCGAGGTCTGCGATGGCGACCTGCAGGCCAGCGTGATGAGCGGCGACGGCAAGGTGCAGAGCCAAGGTGGTTTTACCGGCTCCTCCCTTCTGACTGACCAGGGCAAGTGTGCGCATCGTGTTGACCTCCTGACGGGCTGTCGAGCTGACCTAACATCACGGCAACGGGTTTACACTTCATCAACGCAACGAGATGACCCCGCAACGCGTCAGACCGTTGCTTTGAAAGCGTGTTGACACGTCACCAGTATGACACGCTGTCACGATGACCGTCTAGCTTCGAGGAGGCGCAGGCACCTACGATCTGCGGACCGAGCACGTTGACTTAAGCATGTCGAGCACGCGACATGGCACTTCCGGCAGGCTCGCTTCGGCGAGTCGTAAGCCGACCACCATCAGGGATTAGTCGCCGCGAGAAAGACCTAAGCCCAAAACGCCAACGGCCCCGTTCCCTGGCAGGAACGAGGCCGTCGAAATCGTGGGGCTTTTGAGGGCCGAGTTGCTTCCCTTCATCAGCCACAACACCGGTCAGGTGTCAATCGGGGTTGCTTCCCGAAACGATGGCGCTTTGCCTTTTGACGGGGACAGCTCTGGCTGTGCCTCCTGCTTTGCCGCGGCCCGAGCAGGGACCGGGACGATGTTTCACGCCGCCATGCAGGCCGCGATCGAAGGCGCGCGAACGCTTGCGCAGATGGACGAGCTGTCTCGCCAGCTTTGGCAGGGACACGGGTCCGGCGCTCTGGGCGACCAGGAGGCGCAGAGCCTCGCCGAACGCCTCCACGGGCGCCGCAGCGCGATCCGAGAGGGCATCCAGCCGGTCGGCATCCCTGTCGGGCGGGCAAGTCTGTTCCCGGCTCGCAGGAGCGTCAGGAGCCCTGATCGAGCCGCATCGCTGGAAAGGCGTCGGCTGCTAGCCTGCTCGGGACCCTTGCCGCCGCAGCTTGCCGCACGCTTTACGGAGGGCCAGAGGGCGGTCCTGCGCATCGTCGGCGACGAGGTCGCGGCCAAGGGCGTGTGTGGCCTCTGCGTCGACGCCATTGCCGCTCGAGCGGGTGTGTGCCGGCGCCTGGCGCAGGGCGCTCTGCGTCTCGCGGCGGGCGACGGCCTGCTGACGATCGAGGAGCGGCGCCACCAGGGCCGCAAGAACTCGCCCAACTTGGTGCGCATCATCAGCCGCGAGTGGCAGGCCTGGATCCGCC
>NZ_JAKSXY010000015.1 GCF_022829445.1 Methylobacterium sp. J-068
CGCTTGCCGAGGCCGCCTTCCACCGTGCGCAGCACCTGATCATACCCACCGTCGGCGCGGCGCTGGGGCGGCCCTTCCGGCTCCAGGTTCGTTCCGGGCGGGGTGATGAAGTTGATGCTCGGCATGGCCGTGCTTCCCGCAGATCGCGCGACGGCGCTCGGCATGGTGAAGTCCGGAGCGCCGCCACCACTGTAGCCCCGTGCACCACGCCGCATCGCCTCGACGGCGCCGACGCCGCCGAAGCGGGCCACGTCGTCCTGACTGAACACGACCTCGCCGGCATGGACGACGCCACGCACATCGAGCTTCCCGCCGGGGCCCGTGTATCCGCCATCCGAGAAGCCGAAGAACGACTTCGCCGAGGCGAGCAGAGCCGACAGGCCGCCAGCCTGAGCGGTCGGGCCCTGCGCTCCGGGGGATGGCGCATTTGAAGAGCCGCCGCTGAAAAGGCTGCTCAGGAGCCCGTAATCTCCGCTACCTCGTTTGCCGAACAGCATGTCGCTGATGCTGTTGGCGGCGAGATCGGCGGCACGGTTCTTCAGGCTCGACAGGACGTTTTCCAGAAGCTTGCCCTGGGCCACGCCATCGCTGAGGCCACGCACGAAGGTGCGCACACCGTCGGAGCCGATCGACCGATACTCGTCGGTGCGCTTGCTGCTGTCCCGCAACTCCTCCAGCCGCTTGGCCGCCTCGCCGGAGCGCTCGACATAGTCTTGGATCTGAGCCGTGAGCTGTGGCGTCACATCGCGTTCGGCGCGCTTCGCCGCAGTCAAAAGCTCCTGCTCGGTTCGATACCGGGCCACGGCCTCCGCGCCCATGCCGTAGGTCTGCGCTTCCTCGCCTTGACGTCGGATGCGATCCTCGAGCGCGCGTGTCGCCCGATCGTAATCGTCCTTGGCCTCGGCTTTGTCCTTATCCCCACCCTTGGCGCTCTCCAGCGCTGAGATGATGCCGGCGCGGGCGACCTGCCCCCGTGCATCCTCTGGGGTGACGGTCTTGCCGATGAGATCGAAGGCCTTCTGACGCTCGGCAACAGCCTTCTTCTCGGCATCGGTCTTGGCGTTGATCGTATCGATACGGAGCTTGTCCGCCTCGGCTGCCATCTTCTCGGCCGAGACCATCTTGCCGGTGGCATCGGTCATGGTGGCGATGGCGCGCGAGGTGGCGGTGTAGGCCTCTTCGGTCTGCCCGGGATCGGAAAGCTTGCTGCGAGCCAGCGGGTCGGCGAGCGCATCCCGCAGGGCGCCCTGCTGCTCACGAAGCTGGCTCAGCCGAGCGAAGTTCGGATCGACCGCGCGTGCAACGTTGCCGGCGGCCACGGAAGCCCTGCTCGCCCGCTCCTCAGCCGCCTTGCCCTCGGCGATCATCCGCTCCTGATCGGCGATGACCCGAGCGGTGGCGAGTTGGCGGACCTTCTCGCTGTCCTTGCCGTTCAGCGGATCGATGCCCAGCAGATTGGTCCGAATGTTATTGGCCTTGTCGACTTCACCCTGAAGGCGAGTAACCGCTTCGGTCGCAGTTTCCGGGGCGATACCGAGCTTGATGCCGGCGATCCGCTTGGCGGCCTCCCAATAACCATTCGCAGCCGCAGTGGCCCGGTCCCAGGCTCCGGCCCATCCAGTCGTCGCCGTCGTGTTCGCGTCGATGGTGCTCTTCAGGTACTCAGCCGCCGTGGCCTGGGCTCCGGAGCGGTCACCCTGCTCGATCTGCGTCTGGATCAACTGCCGGGTGCGGTCATCGAGACCGCCGATCTTGGCGGCGATCGCATCCATGCCGCTGGCGCCGTCGGAGATGGCGCGGCCGAGTTCCGCCGTTGCGGAGGCGGCATCCTGGCCGGTGACCTTGGCGTACTCGGTGGTGACGCGCGTCAGGTCGGCGATCACGGGCAGCGCGATCGTTCCCATGGAGGCGTAGCCCGCTACGATCTCGCGCGACGCCGACGCACTGACCTTGCCGGACTCGGCGTTGGTGCGGGCGATGGCGTCGAGTTGCGAAGCCGTCGCTCCCGTCGCCGCGCCGACGCCCTTGGTGGCCTTCTCCAGGACCTCCTGATCCTTGCCGGCCTGGACGGCGGCATAGGCCATTGCCGCGCCCATGGCGGTGACCGCCGTTGCGCCGACCGTAAATGGCGTGACCAGTGACAGCGCGCTCACGCCGAGCTGCTTGAGGCCGGCCCCGAGACCGCCCTCTCGATCGGCGAGTTGCTGCAGGATCTGGGGACCCTGCTGGAACGCAGTGGTGATCGGCGAGGCCCCGGACCCGAGCGACGAGGCGACGTCGAAGCCCTGATACCGGATGAACATCTTGTCGTAGCTGGAGAGACCCCGCCGAGCCGGATCGTTGTCGTTGCTCGTGCCGCCGCCGTACTTCGCCGCGGCAAGGCCCCGTAGGCGCTCGGCCTCGGCAGCGTCGAAGTAGCCACCCGATACGCCCCGTCCGATCCGGTCTTCTGCGGTGCCGAGCTGCTTGGCCTTGCGGTACTCCTCGTCGATCTGGAAGCGCAGACGCTCGATCTCGCGGGACGTCGCCGGGCTCGGCGTGGATGGAGCGGTTACCCTGCTGCCTGATCCCGCCGTGGAAGGGTCGGGCAAGCGTCGCGCTGCTTCACCAACCTCACGGACCTTATTGATGACCTTGTCCGCGCCGGCGCTCGTCCGATCCAAAGCGGTCGTAACGCCATCGAACGCCGTCTTGCCAGCGCCCCCCACCTCGTCCAGTTCGCGCCGGATCTCTGCGCCGCCGGTCGCCTGAAGGCGGATCGCGATGTTAGTCGCCATCGGTCACCTGTTTCTGAATGGACCGCACGATGACGGTCTCCATGCGCGGCAGGATGTCGGCGAGGAAGGCCGATCGGGCGCCCATGGCGTCCGCCAGCAGCAGGACGGCGGCGAAGTCCAACCCGTAGGGCGCACCCATGCCGGCGCGGACCTGTCCGCCGCAGCGTTCGACGACGGCCCAGGCCGTCAGGCCGTCAGCGGATTGCGGGGCCTGGACGATGTAGGGGCACTCGGGGCACGTCTCCCCGCATGCGTCGCAGTAGGCGGCCCCGCCCTCGAAGTGCCATTCCGCGAGGGCGATCAGCCGTTTTTTTCCGTCTCTCCCGCCAGGGCGGGACCAACGTAGAGCCGCTCGAATCCATCGTAGGCTGGCCACAGGCTCATCAGGGCGTCGATACCCTCGGGCGTCACCTCGACGGGGCGGTCGTCCACATCGCCGATGCCTTCCCACTCGGTGATGGCGAAGCGCGCCAGCGAGCGCACCATGGCGGACATCGCCTTGGCGCCCGTCTGCGGATCGCTGTCGGCATCGTCGGCCCGGAACACCCTGCCGGCGTCGGCGCGGGCCACGATGATCGCGGCGACGGTGACCGGTCGAACCCGGATGCGCACGCCTGGGATGAGGCTGAGCCATGCAAGATCCGGCGACGCGTTGGGGAGCTTCAGCACAGGGGCGGCCTCAATAGCTTGTGACGTTGTTGACGAGGGTGGCGGTGACCGTCTTCCCGAGGGTCATGTCCTTGGCCGCCTGCCACGCGAAGGTGGCCTGCACTCCGTTCGGCCCGGTCACGGGCGTCTTGGCGCGCGGCAGGTAGACGGCGTGGGCCTTGAAGATCAGGGAGCGGCTCGCGTCCGTGACCCAGCCGAAAGTGAGTTCGACGGGCGTGCCGGCGGTGGCCTGGTCGAGCAGCGCGGTGTCCTTGAAGCGGACCGCGATGTTGCCGGACATCATCACCATGCCGGGGTCGGCATCCTCGATGCGTCCGTCCCGACGGATTGTCTCCACCTTGTCGAGGTTGTTCGAGTAGGTGAAGTCGGCCGAGACGACGGAGCCGAGGTCCACGCCACCGCGCGTGATCGCTCCCTGGAACGGCGAGAACCGCTCGACGGAGGCCTCAGCCGGGGTTCCGGCACCCGACGAGGTCAGCTTGTTCTCGCCCTGCGCGATTAGGCCGAGGGTGGCGGTGAGCAGGCCCGAGCGCTGCATCTGCACGCGCATCGTGTTGCCGCGGACGCCGAAGTTCTGGCCGTAGCTCGGCACCTCCGGCAAGCCGATCTCGACCGTGCAGGACGGCAGCGCGACGGCGCCCGAAGTGAACACGTGGGTGTTGCCACCGGCGTCCAGGGTGGTGATCGGCGCGCCCATGTAGAGCTTCAGCCAATTGCCGAAGTTGCGCAGGTCGATCGGCACGACCACGTCGCCGTCGTTATTGGTCACGTCCTTCGAGGGCGGCAGCGGCTCGCGGCCATAGCCCAGGAGGTCGGACGCGATCAGGCCCTGCTCCTCGCCCAGATTCGACGAGACGAAGGGCAGCTTGCGGTAGCCGGAGGACGGCGGGGTTCCGTAGGTGGTCTCGAACGCCGCCGCCATGATGGCGTTGGCACCTCTGGCGCGGGCCATGGTGTTCTCCTGGGGTGGGATCAGTTCAAGGGATCGGTCGTGCC
>NZ_JAKSXY010000016.1 GCF_022829445.1 Methylobacterium sp. J-068
ATCCGGATCGGCGCCTCGTTCGCCAAGCAGGAACTCATGGGGTGCCTGGCGCTCCACCGCCCGCCCGAGGGCAAGCCCTTTCCGGCCGGCTTCGTCCACCTCCCGGACGACGTCACCGAGGATCAGGTCAAGCAGCTGACCTCCGAGGAATTGGTCACCGCCGTGAAGCGGGGCCGAACCCGGCGCGAGTGGGTGCCGATCGGCGGCCGGCGCAACGAGGTGCTGGACTGCGCGAACTACGCCCGCGGGCTGGCGGCGATGCGCGGCTGGGATCGCTGGCGCGAAGTGCATTGGCGCGACCTCAAGGGCGCGCTGGGCATCGAGCGTTCCCGCCCGGCCATCACCCTGGATGACGGTGTGCCGGAAAAGACGGTGGCAGCGGGCTCGCTCGCCGCCCGCAATCTCCAGCGCGCCGGCAGCCGCCGAAGCAAGGTCAGAAGCCGGACGAGGTGACCATGGCCGCGAACCCCGAACTCGACCTCGCGAAGCTGCGCAGGCAACTCGCGACGCTGGACCAGGCCATGGCGAGTGGTGTCCTCACCGTCGAGGGCGGCGATGGCACTGGCCGGGTGACCTACCGCTCCTATGCGGAGATGCGGGCCGCTCGCTCCGACCTCGTGGGCCGCATCAACGCCCTGGCGGCGACGACCGGCGCGGTTCAGGCCCGGCGCACCCGCCAGGTCGTCATCACCGCTCGGAATGGCTTCTGATCTCGTGGCAGAGCCTTTCCGCACCCGCGTCAAGGTTAAGGGTACCGACAGGTACGTCGAGCCTCTGGCAGGCACCGATCTTCCGGTCGATGTCGTCCTCGGCGGTGCACCGGCGCGGCCCTACGAGATCGTGGGCGGGAATGGCCGGCGCTCTCGATCCTGGCGGGTCGGCAGCTATGGTCCGAAGACCGCAATCAAGTACGGCCTCGAGGAACTACGCCGGAAGTCGCGCGATCAGGCCCGGAAGAACCCCTACGCTGGCGCTGCGGTCGACAAGCTCGTCTCGAATATCATCGGGACCGGCATCACCCCGCGATCCCTCGCTACCCGATCCTACGAAGGGCTGACGAAGGCGCAAGCGAAGAAGCGCAAGGCCGAGGATGCCGTCTTCCGGGCTCAGATCCAGAAGCTGTTTCTGGCCTGGACAGATGAGGCCGACGCCGTCGGCGCTCTTGACTTCTACGGATTGCAGGCCCTGGCCGTACGCGGCATGGTGGAGGGTGGCGAGACCTTCACGCGCCTGCGCACGCGCCGCGCTGAGGATGGCCTGACCGTTCCGCTGCAGCTTCAGCTTCTGGAAGGCGACCACTGCCCACACACTAAGACTGAGCCGAGCGAACGGATTTGGCAGGGCATCAGCTACGACGCGATCGGCAGGCGGACCGCATACCATCTGTACCGGGAGCATCCCGGCGACGCTTCTGCGGCCACCAGCTTCCCAGAGCTCTCCGAGGTGCCTGCGGCCGACGTCTGCCACCTGTTCAGGGCAATGCGCCCCGGCCAGGACCGCGGCGAGCCCTGGCTGGCCCGTGCCCTGCGCACGCTCTACGACCTCGACGGCTACCTCGACGCGGAGCTTGCCCGCAAGAAGAACGCCGCGCTCCTGGTCGGCTTCATCAAGCGCAAGTTCGAGGATGCAGAGGAGGCGCTAGGCGGCGGCCCACTTGGCACGGAAGGGGCCGACGAGGCTGGCGCAGGCACGGTCGACTTCGAGCCCGCGACCCTTCAGGTGCTCGCCGACGGTGAGGACATCACCTTCTCCAACCCGCCGGATGTCGGGCCGAACTTCGACATGTTCGTCCGCCAGTCCTTACGCGGCGTCGCGGTGGCGGCCGGCCTGCTCTACGAGGAGCTGAGTGGCGACTACAGCCAGTTGAACGACCGCACGCTGCGCGCTGCGCTGAACAGCTTCCGCCGCGCGATCGAGATGTGGCAGCACCACCTCATCGTCTTCCAGTTCTGCCGGCCGATCTGGCTGCGCTGGATCGATCTGGCGATCCTGTCCGGGGCGTTGACGATCCCATCTGGCATGCGGCGCCAAGACGTCTACGCGGTGAAGTGGATTCCGCAAGCTTGGCCTTACATCCACCCTGTGCAGGATGTGCAGGGCAAGACGATGGAGGTCCAGGCGGGCTTCTCGTCGCGGACTCAGAAGGTCGCCGAGGTCGGGTACGATTCCGAGGAGGTCGACGCCGAGAACGCGGCCGACAACGAGCGGGCCGACGCGCTGCAGCTCTCCTACACGAGCGACGGGCGGCAGAAGGCTGTTGATCCCGCGGCGTCGCCTGACGACGGCGCGACCGCCGAGCCGACACCGACAGCCGGCTGAGCGGACCCATCACCACTTCACGGAGGCACCATGGCCGCTCTGGTCAATGGGAACGAGATCATCCTCACGGGGACGGTCGGCGATCTCTACTGGGACGACAGCTTCACGTCGGCTGACGTCATCTTCGCGCTGGCCCAGGTCGGCCGAGAGCAGGACATCACCATCCGGCTTAACAGCGCGGGAGGCGTAGCCACCGAGGGCGCGGCCATTCACTCGGCCATCGCAGCTCACAAGGGCCGCAAGGTGATCGTGGTGGAGGGCATCGCTGCGTCGGCCGCGTCCGTCATCGCGATGGCGGGCGACGAGGTGGTGATGTCGCTTGGCTCTCTGATGATGGTCCATGACCCGTCGGGGTTCACCTTCGGTCCGATCACCGAGCACGAGCTTTCGATCAGGATGCTTCAGGCCCTCGCGACGTCGATGGCCGGCATCTATGCCGAAAAGACCGGGAAGACCGTCGCCGAGGCCCGGGCCGACATGCAGGCCGAGGTCTGGATGACCCCGGAGGAGGCCGTGGCCGCCGGCTACGCCGATCGGACCCTGGCACGCGCGGCCAACGATGACGCCGCGCCCGAGCCGACGGCCTTCGACTACCGCCTTTTCCAGCATCCGCCGGAGCGCCTGGTTGCTCTGGCCGATCAGCGAGCGTGGACAAAACGCGCTCGCCCCACCGCGGCCGCTCCGGCCGTCCCCCCGCGCCAGAAGGAGAAACCCATGGCGAACGAACCGGTGGGCGGCGAGCCCGCTCCCAAGACCAATACGACGGATTCGGGTCTGTCGCGCGCCGATGCCTCGACCATCGCCAAGCTCTGCGTCGATGGCGGCGTGCCCACGATGGCCGCGACTCTCCTCTCGGAGGGCGTCACCGTCGCGGAAGCCAAGGAGCGCGTCGGCGCTGCGGGCAAGATCAACGAGATGGTCGCCTCGGCCCATCGCAAGGACCCGAAGATCCCGAAGGATCTGGCGGCCACCATGCTCTCCGAGGGCAAGACCGTCGAGCAGGCGCGCGCTGTCCTCCTCGACAAGCTCTGCGCCAACGAGGAGGCGGCGCCGACCTCCTCGCACGTCCCGCCCGCTGACGACGGCGCAAAGCCGACGGCCCCAAAAGTCGATCTCGTCGCCGACATGAAGCGCCGCCACGGCGGCAAGGCCTGAGGAGGATCGTTCGATGGCCCTGAAAACCCTCTCCTACAAGACCGACTCCGATGTCGTGAAGAACGAAGGTCGCGGTCGCATCAGTCGCGACGAAGGCATTCTCGCGAGCGGTAGCGGCATTCTTCGGCCCGGCAAGGTGCTCGGCCGCATTACCGCCTCCACCAAGCTCGTGCCCCTCGCCCCGGCCGCATCCGACGGCTCGCAGAACGCCGCAGCCATCCTGCTCGAGAACGTCGATGCCACGGCCGCCGATCAGCGCGTCGTGATCCTCGCTCGTCACGCCGAAGTGGTTCTCCAAGCCCTGGAGTGGCCCGTCGGAATCAACGCAACCCAGCAGGCGGCCGCACTCGCCGCTCTCGAAACCAAGGGCGTCGTCGCCCGTATGGGGGTCTGATCAATGCCCACGCCGCTCGACCTACTCCGCTCACCCGAGTTCGCCGCCGACCGGCTGACCGAGAGCATCAACATCCCGCCCTACGTCACGGGGCGTCCGGCTCAGCTCGGCATCTTCAACGATACGCCGATCAACACGACCTACGCCGTCATCGCCATTGAGGAAGGCGAGATCACCATCATCCCGGCGCGGGAGCGCGGCGGTCCCGGCAACAAGAACATGGGCACCGATCGCCAGGAAGCGCTGGTGCGGATTCCGCACTTCCCGCTCGACGACGCGATCACCCCCTCGGACCTCCAGAACCTGCTGGTCTACGGCGACGGCTACGTCTTCCAGGCACTGGCGAACGTCTACAACTCGAAGCTGGAGATCATCCGATCCAAGCACGACGCCACCCACAACCACCTCGACTGGGGTGCGCTGAACGGCTTGGTGCTTGATGCCTCCGGCCGCCAGTTGTGCGACCTGTTCGGCACCTTCGAGATCACGCAGAGCGTGGTCGACTTCGATCTCGACAACTCGGCGTCCGATGTGGCGGCGAAGAACCGGGCCACGAAGGCGATCATTCGCAAGGCACTCCGCGGCGCTCCCTCCACTGGTGTGCGAGTGCTGGCGGGCGGCGAGTTCTTCGACCGCTACGTCGGCCATGCCAGCGTGAAGGAAGGCCTCAAGAACTATCCTGGCCCGACCGTGAACCCTGCCCGGGACGACGTCGCCGATAGCTTCACCTTCGCCGGCCTGACGATCGAGCGGATCGACGAGGAGTTCCGCTACCGGCAGGCCGACGGCACCTTCGTCACCCGCGATGCCGTCGGCGAGAACGAGGCGATCGCGATCCCGCTCGGGACGCCGCTGTTCAAGCGCTATCTCGCGCCGCCGGACACCATCCAAGAGGCGAACATCCCGCCCTCGACGAAGGTGTTCGTCTCTACCGACGACCTGCCCCACGGCAAGGGTCAGGAGATCCACACCGAGTCCAACGTGCTCCCGATCTGCGTCCGCCCGGACGTGATCGTGAAGCTCACCCGCACCTGACGGGAGGTTCATCATGTACGTTCGCATGAAGAAGGCATTCCCGTTCAAAGGCGATCAGGGAGAGAAGCTAACGGCTCCGCGTGGCTGGATCGGCAACTTGCCCGATGAGGTCGCAGAAGCGGCGATCAAGGGCGGCTTTGCGGTCGATGGCCGGCAGATCTCGTCCACCCCGACAGCGCCGCCGGCACCTGAGGACGTGGATGACGGCCTCGAGGCCAAGACCAAGCCAGAGCTCGAAGCCCTGGCGGCCGACCGCGGCGTCGACATCTCGAAGGCCAAGACGAAGGCGGACGTCATCGAGGCGCTGCGCAAGCCGTGAGCGCCTTCCAGGCCATGGTCGACGCCCAGTTCGACGATCCGAACCTGGGCCTCGACGCGATCTGGCGTGCGGGCGGGTCCGACGAGGGCCTGCCCGTGCGCGTCCGCTACCGCTCACCTGAGGGGATCGTCGGGCTGCAGGGCAACCAGTTCGACCTGGACGCCACGCTGCTCGACATCCGTCTCTCGGAGGTCGCGGAGCCGGCCGAAGGCGACCTCGTGGACGTCCTGGACGAGGATGGCGCGCTCAGAGAGACGGTCCGCGTGATCGGCTTGGCCGGCATCGACGCCCGCAAGCTCGTCCGGACCTGCGAAGTCGCGCTCCTGGCCCCCGACGACCCGGACGACCCGTGAAGTTCTCCGCACAGGTCCCGGACGTGCGCGCGCTGCTCTCCGGCACGGAGGTGCAGGTCGCGAAATCGGTCACCGCCGGCATGCGCGACGTCACGGACGGCCTGAAGCAGGATCTGCGCGCCGACGTGGTGGCCGCCGGGCTCGGGCAGCGCCTCGCCAACACCTGGCGCGGCCTCACCTTCCCGAAAACGGGCGAGAGCATCGAGGCCTCGGCCTACCTCTACTCGAACGCGGCGAAGCTGATTGACGCCTTCGATCGCGGCGTCACCATCACGACGAAGACGGGCAAATATCTTGCGATCCCGACCCCGGATGCGGGCGTCCGGCAGGTCTCGAAGCGTCGGGCCAAAGGCTCGACCGGCAACGGCCTCACTCCGGAGGCTTGGCAGCGCGAAACCGGCGTGAAGCTGCGCTTCGTGCCGACGAAATCAGGCGGCGTGCTGGTCGCGGACGCGTTCTACCGGCGCCAGGCGGCCCGCTATCAGGGCCGCAAGTCGTTCCGGGCCATCAAAGAGGCGGGGCCGGCCTCGGGCCGCAAGTTCGTCGTCATCTTCGTCCTGGTCCGGCAGGCCAAGCTGCGCAAGCGCCTGGATGTCGAGGCGACGGCCAGGCAATGGGCCGAGCGCGTGCCGGGTGCCATCACTGCGA
This sequence comes from Methylobacterium sp. J-068, assembly GCF_022829445.1. Lineage (GTDB taxonomy): Bacteria > Pseudomonadota > Alphaproteobacteria > Rhizobiales > Beijerinckiaceae > Methylobacterium. The sequence goes on from NZ_JAKSXY010000016.1 coordinate 6,224, forward strand.
AGTGGACGCTCTGATGCCGAGCACGCGCGAACGCGTCATCCAGGCCGTCGCCGCCCTCGTGAAGGAGGCCCTGCCCAAAGCGGCGCACTACCGGAACGAGGAGAAGCAGAAGGTCATTCCGGCCGGCGGTTACGTCAACGTGGACGACGGCGACCCGGGCGAGCCCGAGGTCACGCTGAACCCCACCACCTGGATCTACGAGCACCAGATCCCGGTCGAGATCGCCGCGAACGCCTCGCGCACGATCAGCGCCGAGATCCGCCTCGACACCATGCTGCAGGCCCTCGGCGCGGCCGTCGCCGCCGATCGCACCCTCGGCGGTCTCTGCGACTATCTTATGGTGCAGGCCGCGCAGACCGAGGGCCTGACCGCCGATGGCGCCGCCGTCTCGCGCTACGCTCTCGTCAACATCGTCGCCGTCTATGGCACGACCGATCCCTTGAACTGATCCCACCCCAGGAGAACACCATGGCCCGCGCCAGAGGTGCCAACGCCATCATGGCGGCGGCGTTCGAGACCACCTACGGAACCCCGCCGTCCTCCGGCTACCGCAAGCTGCCCTTCG
>NZ_JAKSXY010000026.1 GCF_022829445.1 Methylobacterium sp. J-068
TCGCGGGTCGGGACGATCACCGAGACCAGCGGCGCCGGTTCCGGCAGTGACCGCACCAGGCGGTTGAAGCCCAGGGGCCCCCGCACGGCGCTGGCCCCCATCGGCGCGGCGATGTCCGCGAGAGCGTTCAGCCGTGCCGCCTCGGCCCTCGCCAGGGCCCGGTCCGAGAAGGTCCCCGAGCCGCTCGCGGCGCGCCAGTGATAGAGGACGCGCGGCACATGGCGGATGCGCGCGGCCTCGAGCCTCGCGGTCACGCGCAGGAGAAGGTCGTGATCCTGGCTCCCCTCGAAGCCGGGGCGCAAGCCGCCGGCCGCGCGCAGGATCTCGGCGCCGATCACCGTGAGGTGATTGATGTAGTTCTGGCCGTAGAGCAGCTCCCGATCGAAATCCGACTTGAAATGCGGCTCGAATCGGCGCCCGCGCCCATCGATCTTATCCTCGTCGCTGTAGATCAGCCCGAGCTCGGGATCGGATCGGATCGCGGCGGCGACGTGATAGAGCGCCGTCTCGGCCAGCACGTCGTCATGGTCCAGGAACGCGATATAGGCGCCGCGGGCCTCGGCCAGCGCGTCGTTGGTGGCACGGGCGATGTGACCGTTCCGCGCCCGTCGCGTCACGCGGATGCGCGGTTCCTCGGCGGCATGGCGGGCGAGGAGCCGGGGGATCGCCGGATCGGTCGAGGCATCGTCGGTGATGCGGAGTTCCCAATGCGGGTAGAGCTGGTTCCGCACGGAGCGGATCGCCGCCTCCAGAACGCGGGGGGCGGGGTCGTGGACCGGCATCACGACGGAGATCAGCGGGGGCGCGTCCCCGGCCGGGCCTCGCCCGCCCCAGGTCGCGATCTCCTCGCGGATGCGCCGGCGATCCGGATCGGTCAGGGTGTCGAACCGGGCGATCCAGGTGCCGTAGCTCGTCTCCGCGCGGCGATCGAGCGCCCGCAGGAGCAGGCCCCGTCCCCGGACCTTCAGGCCGAGGCCGCGCCAGTAGACCGCTCGGGCCGTCATGGCGAAATCCCGGCGCAGGGCCTGCGCCACCAGGCCGAGGCGGCTCCGGCGCCGGATGGCGAAAACCGAGAGGTGGAACGGGGCTTCGCGCCCCAGGGGCGAGAGCCGCAGCGACCGCAGGCCCTCCGGCAGCCGCCCCGTCCAGGCGTAATCGTCGCCGCCGACCGCCTCTTCCGACAGCGTGACCGTGATGCCGGCGCCGTCCGCGCCGCGCGCCAGCGCGCTGAGGACGAGACGCCCGACGCCGCCGCTGCCCGCATCGCGATAGCGGATCGTCACCCAGGCCTCGCCGAGAGCCGCGTCCGCCAGATCCAGGGTCAGGGTCGCCCCATCCTGCGTGAAGGCCCGGTTGCCGGGCCCACCGCGCGGCCGGGGGAGGGTCGCCACCGGCGCTGCCGTCATGCTCAGACGGTCCAGCCCTTGGACACCGCGTCGCGGACCGCATCCGTCATGGCGATGTCGAAGACCAGCATTTCCTGGGCGGCCTTCAGCCCGCGCAGACGGTCCGCGAGCACCAGCGTCTCGGCCGGAATCGGCTCGGGCGTCGGAGGCTGCGCGTCGATTCCGAGCCGGTCGAACAGGGTGGCGGCGAAGGCCTCGAAATAGTCGCGGTGCCCGACGATGCCCACGCGGGCGATGATCTCGATGGCGATGATCGAGTGCCCCGGCATGAGGCGCTCGTCGGGCAGCTTGGTGCTGAACTGCCGCGTCGTGGGGTTGTAGAGCATGCGGTAGGCCGTCTCCGGCAGCATCCGGAAGAAGCGCTTGAGGCTCCTGTTGTCCGACAGATCGTACTCGGTGATCGCCTCCACCGCATCCTTGAGCTGGCCCGCGCGCCAGGCCTGCACGGGATCGGCCGTCACGGAGGCCCGGGCCTTCAGCCAGAGCAGGCGGCTCGCCATCTCCACATAGGGATCGTGGAGCAGTGCCGTCGTGAGGAGGTTGTCGCCGACGAAGTAGCCCTCGTAGCGGGCCAGCGCGATCGTGCCGGAGAGGAACGACGAGGTCAGCCACGGACTCTCGAACAGGACGCGCAGCACCTCGTCCGAGAGGGAGCCGATCCTGAAATAGCTCTGTTGGAACCGGTCGAACACGATGGATTGGAGCGCGCTGTCGCTGTTGATGCTGGCATCCACGAGCAGCACCTTGCCCTGGATCGGGCTGGGGTTCGGCGAGCGCCGGTAGATCAGCACGTTCGTGTCGGCATCGTAGATCTCGACCCGCCGCGCGGCGCTCACCCCCGGAACCTCGTCATCGGTGATCTCGAACACGCATTGCCCGGTGGAGTGCCAGCCCTGCGCCCGGATGACCGGATCGACGAGCCAGGCCTCCATCTCGGCGACCCGGCGTCCCTCGAGGCCCACATAGACCCGGCTGATGGCGGCCGGGTTGTCGGGAATGACCCAGCACCGGATGCGGTAGCCCAGGTCATGATCGACGTAGAAGCGCATTCCTCGTCCGTTGCTCGTTGCACAGCAGACCCGCCCGAGGCGGATCAGGTTCGGGACGACCCATCCCGCAATCGTCCGGCCCCGACCCGGTGACCTGTCGGAGGCGGCGACCCGTCGGGGCCGAGGCGGGCGGACCCACGTCCCCGCGCGCCATCCACCCGATCGATCATCGAACCGACATGCGGGCCTTAGCGCATTTTTCATCGCAGTGCAGCGTCATCCGGACGCCGCGCATCTTCGATGCGCGATGGGCCTTGCGCGCCTCCGGACCCCACGCTATAGCCCCCGTCATCGGCGCCGGACGGCACCGGTGAGGGCGCGTAGCTCAGCGGGAGAGCACTACCTTGACATGGTAGGGGTCACAGGTTCGATCCCTGTCGCGCCCACCATTCCACCTCGATGGAATGGTCGAGAAAAACGGGCTCCCTCGCGGGGGCCCTTTCTCGTTGGAGATCGGCGTGCCGTCACCGTCCGCCATGCGGGCACCGAGCGGAACCGCCCGGCGGAGCAGTCCCCGACGCCCGGCGAACCGGTCCCGACGCGATCGGTCCTCGACCCCTATCGCGGCCCCTCGATCGGGGCCTGTCCGAGCGGCGACGGCCGACGGTCCCGACGCTCACGGAATCCACCGGAGCGCCGCGCAGCCCGGACGATCCGGCGGCTCGAACGGGCCCCTATCGGTTCGACTGCGCTTCCGCCAGATCGGAGCGCACCATCTCCTCGACCAGTTCGAGGAACGTCACGGTGTGCTTCCAGCCGAGCTTCTCGCGGGCCTTGGTCGGGTCGCCCAGGAGTTGCTCCACCTCCGTCGGGCGGAAATGGCGCGGGTCGATCTTGACGAGGATGTTGCCGGTTCTGGCGTCGATCCCCTCCTCGTCAACGCCCGCGCCCCGCCATTCGATCGTCTTGCCGACGACCGCGAAGGAACGCTCCACGAACTCGCGCACCGAGTGCATCTCACCGGTCGCCAGCACGTAATCGTCCGGCTCGTCCTGCTGGACGATGCGCCACATGCCCTCGACGTAGTCGCGGGCATGCCCCCAGTCGCGCAGCGCATCGAGATTGCCCAGGAACAGCGTGGGTTGCTGGCCGACCTCGATCGCCGCCACCGCGCGCGTGATCTTCCGGGTCACGAAGGTCTCGCCACGCCGCGGACTCTCGTGGTTGAAGAGGATGCCGTTCGACGCGTGCATCTTGTAGGCCTCGCGGTAGTTCACCGCGATCCAGTAGGCGTAGAGCTTCGCGACCGCATAGGGACTGCGGGGATAGAACGGCGTGGTCTCCCGCTGCGGGACTTCCTGAACCTTGCCGTAGAGTTCCGACGTCGAGGCCTGATAGAAGCGCGTCTTCTCGCTCAGTCCGAGGATGCGGATCGCCTCCAGAATGCGCAGGGTGCCCACCGCGTCGGAGTTGGCGGTGTATTCGGGCGTCTCGAAGCTGACGGCGACGTGGCTCTGCGCGCCGAGGTTGTAGACCTCGTCCGGAACCGTTTCCTGCATGATCCGGATCAGATTGGTCGCATCGGTCAGCTCACCGTAATGCATGTAGAAGTTCGTCGATTTGATCCGAGGGTCGGTGTAGAGATGATCGACCCGTCCGGTGTTGAACGACGAGGATCGCCGCTTGAGGCCATGGACGACGTAGCCTTTTTCGAGCAACAGGGAGGCGAGATAGCTTCCATCCTGACCCGTCACGCCCGTGATCAGAGCTGTCTTCTGTGTCATTGCTATGCATGGCTCCCTGATGACCCGAAGATCAAGCTCCGGTCCGATCGAGTCTCTTATCTGATCTCAAAACCGTGTTGCATAGACGTTTACGCCTCCGGATGATTTTGACGGAACCACGCGTAAGCTCCGGCGATCCCCGTTCGGAGATCGATCCGGGCCTGCCATCCGAGATCGTGGAGGCGCGTGACGTCGAGAAGCTTTCGCGGCGTGCCGTCCGGCTTCGTGGTGTCGAACGCCAGTTCGCCCTCCCAATCCAGGACTCGGGCGATGGTTTCGGCCAGTTCGCGGATCGTGAGTTCCTGACCGGACCCGACGTTGACCGGTTCGTCGCCCGAATAGTGCTTCATCAGAAACACGCAGGCATCGGCGAGATCGTCGACGTGGAGGAATTCGCGGAACGGCGTCCCGGTGCCCCACAGCGTGATCATGCCGAGACCGGCGCGCTTGGCCTCGTGGACCTTGCGAAGCAGCGCGGGAAGAACGTGGCTGTTCTCGAGGTCGTAATTGTCGGCCGGTCCGTAGAGGTTCGTCGGCATCGCCGAGATGAAATCGGCCCCGTGCTGGCGCCGATAGGCCTGGCACAGCTTCAGCCCCGCGATCTTGGCGATGGCGTACCACTCGTTGGTGGGCTCCAGCGGCCCCGTCAGAAGCGCGCTTTCCTTGATCGGCTGGTCGGCCATCTTCGGGTAGATGCAGGACGAGCCGAGAAACAGCAGCTTCTCGACACCGACCGCATGCGCACTCCGGATCAGGTTCGCCTCGATCATGAGGTTGTCGTACAGGAAGTCGGCCGGATAGGTGTCGTTGGCGCCGATCCCGCCGACCTTGGCGGCGGCGAGGAAGAGGGCCTGTGGGCGTTCCGAGGCCATCCACCGCTCGACCTCGGCCTGCCGGCGCAGGTCGACCTCGTCGCGCCCGATCGTCAGCACCGTGCAGTTCTCGGAGGCCAGCCGCCGAACCAGGGCCGAGCCAACCATGCCGCGATGGCCCGCCACGAGAACGCGCTTCCTGGAGAGGTCGTACATCTTGTTCATGGGACAACCCGATTCCCGAGCCCGGCTTGGGTCGGCGAGACCTGTCTCGCCATGATCCAATTCATTTCGATCCCGCGGCAGTAGCAGAACCGGATCACCGAAATCTGCGCCTCGCAGATCGGGAGGTCGAGGTCCCACGCAATTTTACAGATTTGCGTTGCGAAGTTCATAATGAGGAACCGCGAATGACGCGGTGGCGCTTCACGTCGATGAAGCGGACGTGGAACGGACCGCTTCCGACCCTCGCGGACGGGGCCTTTCGCCGGGGCGTACTGCGAATCTTCCCGCACGCGGCACCGGGCTGCGTGAACGGCGTCCGCGCGACGACCGGCACCTCGACGGTTCGCCCGCGGAATGCGGGCCCGGCCGATGGGACGAACCGAGGCGAAATGGACACACGGGCCGGTTTCGTCCGGATCGGTACGACGTCACGCCGGCTTTTCGCCCGCGACCGACATCCCGATCACCACGACCTTTGGTAGGGTGAAACGGCGGCAGCCGGATGCCTTCCGATCCGCACGACGCTCTCCCCTCGTGGAAACGGCCATGCAGCGCGGCGTCTTCCGCGATCAGATCCGCCAGCGGAGACATCCCGGACAGCCCACCCCACGGCCTGGAACGCGCGTCTTCGTCCGCGCGAGGCTTCTGTGCGCCCTTCCGCTCGGAGCGATCCTCGCTCCGGTCCTCGCCATGGCGGAGGCTCCGACCGAGGGCGTCACCCTGGAGGAACTCTCGGTCGGGCGTTCGGAAGGGGGAATCCCCTTCGGCGTCATGGCGCCGCCGGGTTCGGCGCCCGGCGTGATCGAGCATCCCGTGGGTCAGGTCGTCAGCACGGTGGGGCGGGACGACACCATCGCGAACCGCGCCGCCACCGATATCGGCGCGGTCCTCGTCAACAGCCCCGGCGTCACCGTACGGCCGGGCAGCGGCGGGCGCGACGTGGTGGTCTCGATCCGGGGCAACAACGCGCGCTCCACGGCCGTCCTGCGCAACATGGTGGTGCTGGAGGACGGGTTCGTCCTGACCCAGCCCGACGGCGTCTCGCGCTTCGACCTCGTGGATCCGCGCGCCTATAGCCGCATCGACGTGTTCCGGGGTCCGCAATCGGCCCTGTTCGGCAATTACGCCACCGGCGGCGCGCTCGCCTTCCGCACCCGCACGGGGCGGGAGATCGACGGCTACGAGATCGGCACCGATGCGGGCAGCTTCGGCTACCTCAGCAATTACTTTACCGTGGGCGGGGCCAGCGGCCCCTTCGAGATCAGCCTGTTCGCCAGCAGGGTCCGCTCGGACGGTTTTCAGGAGAACAGTGCCTACGACACCCAGACCGTCAACCTGCTGGCGAGCTATACGCCATCGCCCGACACGCGGCTGACCCTCAAGGTCATCAGCAACGCGCTCCAGGCGAGGGTGCCGGCGCGCGCCTCCCTCGACCAGTATCGGATCAACCCCGACCAGCGGGGCTGCGCCACCGCCGCCACGGCGGCCCCCGGCTGCACCCTGACGAACCTCTTCCGCAACGGCGCCTTCGGAGCCACCGTGCCGGTGACCGCCGCTCAGGCCGCCTTCGGGCGCGACGACCCCCGCACATTCGTGGCGGCGCGCCTGGAGCACGACATCGACGCGCAGACGACCTGGCGCGTGCAGGCCGGCTTCGACGACCGCAACTTCAACCAGCTCTTCTACACCTCGGCGTTTCTGGGGTCCGATCCGTCCTGGAACCTCCTGACCGACGTGACCCGGCGCTTCGACCTGTTCGGCCTGCCGGCGGTCGGATACGCGGTGCTGAACTACGAGACGCTCGACATCCAGGTGACGACGTTCAACCGGGTGCTCGGCGACGGGCCGGCGCTGGGCGCCCTCGTCGGCGACCAGCGGGGACGTCAGACCAATCTCGGCGGCCGCGCGCGCACCGAGGTGGCGCTCTCGGACCAGTGGACAGGCATCCTCGGGCTGGGCGCGACGCAGACGGGCATCACGGGGCGCAATCTCGCCTATGCCTATTCGCAGGCGGGGCGGACGACCAGCGTGGTCGATGCCCGGCGCAGCTTCCAGAACATCGCGCCCGAACTGGCGCTCCTCTACCGGCCGAACCCGGCCTGGGCCCTTCGCGGCCGGGCCGCGACCGGATACGCCACGCCGAGCGGCAGCAATCTCTTCGTCAACACCAATGGGATGCCCGGCAACAACACCGAGCTCCAGGCACAGGAAAATCTCGGTTTCGACCTGGGGGCGGACTGGACGCCCACGGAGACCCTACGCCTCAGCCTCACGGGCTTTCGCGAGTTCTTCCGCAACGAACTCCTGTCGCAATCCCCGGGAGGGGGGCGCCTCAGCTACTTCGTCAACGCACCCGCCTCTGAACATCGCGGCATCGAATTCGGGGGCGCGTGGAGCTTCGCGCCGGGCTGGCGCGGCGTGCTCGCCTACACCTTCGACGATCAGATCTATACCCGCTTCTCCGAACAGCTGAGCGCCGGGGCCGTCACCGCGCGCTTCGACCGGGCGGGCAAGCGCATTCCCGGCGTGCCGGCGCACCAGCTCCTGGCACGGGTCGGCTACGACCAGGCGGGCGGCCCCCTGGATGGCCTGGGCGGCTTCGTCGAGATGGTGGCCCAGGACGGCGTCTTCATCGACAACGGAAACCAGCTTCGGACGCCGGGCTATGCCATCCTCAACGCCAATCTCCACTATGTCACGAACCTGACGGGCGCCGCCGCCAAGCGCCTCAACCTGTACGTCGAGGTCCGAAACCTGCTCGACACCACCACCGTGGCCTCCGCCCAAAACCTCGCCAGTTCCCTCGATGCGGTCACGCGCCAGCCGAACAATGCCGCGGTCCTGTCCGCGACGACGGGCTCCATCCTGCCCGGCGCCCCGCGAACCATCGTGGGGGGATTGAAACTGTCGTTCTGACGGTGCCACGAATTCGGGCGCGGGCCGCGCCGAGCCGCCGCCGAGTTCGGGGCGATGAGCGGCGCTCCGCCCGTGCGGGCGGCGACGTTCGCCCGAGCCCGGCGGTCACGGGCGGGGCGGCATCACGCTCGGGCGAGCCTCGGGATCGTCACCCCGACCGCAACCCGGCCTTCGCCCTGCGCCGCTGGAGATACAGGCTGGTTCCCAGGGCGAGGCCGATCACCGCGAGCGACAGGCCCGTGGTGAGGGTGCCGAGGGCGTAGATTTCCGGCGTCGTCACGGTCGTGGTCAGTCCCTGCAGCTCGAGCGGCAACGTATTGCGGCCGCCGATGGCCTGGCTGGTGCGGGCGAGTTCGTCGAAGGACAGGGTGAAGCCGAACAGGGCGACGCCGACGAGGGAGGGGCCGAGGATCGGCACGACCACGTGCCGCAGGGTCTGCGGGCCGGTGGCGCCGAGGTCGCGGGCGGCCTCCTCGTAGGCCGGATCGAACCGGTTGAAGACCGCGAACATGATCAGCAGCCCGAAGGGCAGGGTCCAGGTCAGGTGCGCGCCCAAGGCCGAGGTGTAGAGGCCCATCAGCGTGCCGTGCTCCTGGAGCCAGCCCCAGCCGCTCCGGGCGGCGGCCCAGTTCACCGCCTCGTCGAGGAGGCGGAATTCCAAACCGATGCCGAGCGAGACCACGATGGAGGGCACGATCAGGCTCGCCACCGCGACCGTGAAGAGCGCGCCCTCGCCGCGGAAGCGCTTGCGGAAGGCGAGGCCGGCGAAGAACGCGATGCCGACGGTGAGCAGCATCACCACGAGACCGAGGCGGAGCGAGCGCCAGAGGGCGCCCCAGATGTCGACGATGCCGAGCCCCGCCCAGAGCTTGCCGAACCAGTGGGTCGAGACCCCGTTCATCGGGAAGGTCAGGCCGCCCTGCGGTCCCTGGAAGCTGAGGACCAGGATAGTCAGCGTCGGCCCGTACAGGAACGCGACGAACAGGGCGAAGAACGCCGCCAGGGCGTAGAAGGCCGGGGAGCGGGGCCCGTCGCCCATCCTAGAGTTCCTTCCGGAGGTCGATGAGCCGGGTCATGGCCACGATCATCAGCATCACGGCGCCCAGCAGCACCACCGCGTTGGCGGCCGCCGCCGGAAGCTGCAGGGCCGACATCTGGACCTGGATGACCTTGCCGACCGAGGCGATCTGCTGGCCGCCCATGACGCCGACGGTCACGAAGTCGCCCATCACCAGGGTCACCACGAAGATCGACCCGATGGCGATGCCGGGCTTGGCCAGGGGCACCACCACGTTCCAGAGCGTCTGCCAGCCGGTGGCCCCGCAATCGTGGGCCGCCTCGATCAGCGACCGGTCGATGCGCGCCATGCTGTTGAAGATCGGCACGATCATGAAGACCGTGTTGAGGTGGACGAAGGCGAGCACCACCGAGAAGTCGGAATAGAGCAGCCCCTCGATCGGCGTCCTGATGATCCCCATCCCCATCAGCGTGTCGTTGACGAGGCCGTTGCGGCCGAGCAGCGGGATCCACGAGATCATCCGGATCACGTTCGAGGTCCAGAACGGGATCGTGCAGAGGAGGAAGAGCGCCATCTGCACGGTGCGCGAGCGGACGTGGAAGGCGACGAAATACGCCACCGTGAAGCCGATCAGCAGGGTGCAGATCCAGGTCAGGACGCAGAATTTCAGGGTCGAGAGGTAGGTGCGCACGGTGGTGCAGACATCGGCCGTATCGAGGCAGCCCTCGAACACGTCGAGGTAGTTCCGCACCGTGAAGGCGGGGATGATCTCGTACTCGTTGTACGCCCAGAAGCTGACGATCACGGTCAGCGCCAGGGGCACCACGAAGAACACCAGGAACACCAGCGCCATCGGCAGGGCCTGGAGATAGGCCAAGGCCCGCCGGCGCCGGGTCTTCGCCGTGAGGCTAGCGGCCGATGCCGGTGCGGCCGGGATGTTCGCGGCGGCGGGCATCGCGGAAAGGGCAGTGTCGGTCATGGCTCACCCCTCATGACACGCGAAACCCTCCCCCCTCTGCGGGGGAGGGTGGCCCGCGCGTGAGCGCGGGTCGGGCCGGGACGAAATCCCGCAAGAGGGGAGCGCGTTGTCCGGAGAAGTCGCCCCCTCTCCCGCCCGCTCCGCGGGCACCCTCTCCCGCAGAGGGGAGAGGGTCGTGCCGCGCCCCCGCTCACGCGGCGATGAACTCGTTCCACTTGCGGACCATGTAGGTGTTCTCGTCCATCACGGCGTTCCAGCAGGCGACGCCGCCCATGCGGGCCTCGAAGGAACCGCCGTCGCGGATGGCGCCGGCCTTCTCCAGCACGCCGCCATCCGGCCCCTTGATGTCCTTCTCGGCGGCCTTGCCCTCCATCCAGTAGGCCCACTCGTAGGGCTCCATATGCGCCTTGGCGGTCTCCGGCACCGCCGAGTAGTAGCCCTGGCGGTTGAGGTAGGCGCCGGCCCAGCCGGACAGGAACCAGTTGATGAAATCGTAGGCGGCGTCGAGCTTCCGGCCCGCCAGGGTCTTGGGCAGGCCGAAGCCCGTGGCCCAGGCGCGGTAGCCCTCCTTGAGCGGCTGGTAGGTGCAGGCGACGCCCTGTGAGCGCACCTTGGTGACGGCGGGCGACCACATCGACTGGATCACGGTCTCGCCGGAGGCCATCAGGTTCACGGATTCGTTGAAGTCCTGCCAGAAGGCCCGGAACTGACCGGCGCGCTTGGCCTCGATCAAGAGCTTGATGGTGCGGTCGATCTCCGCCTTCGTCATGTTGCCCTTGTCGGGATAGGTGTAGTCGCCTGTCGCCTCGATCACCATGGCGGCATCCATGATGCCGATGGACGGAATGTTGAGGATCGAGGCCTTGCCCTTGAACTCGGGGTTCAGGAGTTCCTTCCAGCTCGTGATCGGGCGCTTGATCAGGTCGGGGCGGATGCCCAGCGTGTCGGCGTTGTAGGTGGTGGGGATGAGGGTGATCCACTCGGTGGCCGAGGCCGCGAAGGCCTTGGAGTTCTGGCCCTCGAGGTAGAACACCTTCTTGGGCGCGGTGCCCTGGTCGCCGATCGTCTTGCCCGCGACCTCGCCCTTGGTGAAGACCGGGGTGATGTTGTCGGCCTGCTTGATCCGGCGGGCATCCATGCCCTGGATGTTGCCGGAGGGGATGAGCTTCTTGAGGCTGAAGAACTCGGTGTCGAGGAGGTCGAACGAGTTCGGCTGCGTCACCACCCGCTTCGTCACCTCGTCGGTGACGACGGGGATGTACTCGATGGTGATGCCGAGATCCTCCTTCACCTTGCGGGCGATGTCGCCGGACTGATTCACGGCGGTGCCGAGGTAGCGCAGGGTCACGGGCTCGGCGGCGATCACGTTGGGAAAGCCGGTGATCGGGCCGGCGCCGAGCGCCAGTCCGGTGGCGCCCGCGCCCTGGAGCAGGGTGCGGCGACTCAGCTTGATCGTGGTCGTCATGCGGAATCCTTTGTGGAAACGGATCGGGTCAGGCGCTCAGGCGATGGGCGGCGTCGGCGTCCCAGCCGAGCGGCACGGTCTGGCCGAGGGCGAGGGGATGGCCCGCATAGGCGCGGTCGTCGATCACCGCCGTGAGCGCGGTGGCGGCCTCGCCCAGGCCCTCCGCCTCGAAGCCCACATGCACGCTGGCGCCCTGGTACTCCACGGAGACGACGCGGGCCGGCACCGCCTCCGGGCCGGCCTCGAGGCCGACGCGCATCCGGTCGGCGCGGACCGCGACTTCGGTCGCGTCGGGGAGGCGGATGACGTTGTGGCCGCCGATGAAGCGGGCGACGAAGGCGGTGGCCGGGCGCTCGAACACCGTGCGAGGGTCGGCCGCCTGCTCGATGCGCCCGCCATTCATCACCACCACGAGGTCGGAGAGCGCCATCGCCTCCTCCTGGCTGTGGGTGACGTGGATGAAGGTGAGCCCGAGCTCGGCCTGGAGCCGCTTCAGTTCGGTCCGCATCCGCACCCGCAGGAACGGATCGAGGGCCGAGAGCGGCTCGTCGAGGAGCAGGACCTTGGGTCCGGTGACCAGCGCACGGGCGAGCGCCACGCGCTGCTGCTGGCCACCGGAGAGCTGCGCCGGCAAGCGCTCCGCCAGATGACGCATCTGCACGAGGTCGAGCATGGCCAGCGCCTTGGCGCGGCGCTCGGCCTTGGGCAGGCCCCGCATCTTCAGGCTGAAGGCGACGTTGTCGCGGCAATCGAGGTGGGGAAACAGGGCGTAGCTCTGGAACATCATCGCGGTGCCGCGCTCGGCCGGCGTGGCATCCCCCACGGCGCGCGGACCGATGACCACGTCGCCGGAGGACACGGTCTCGTGCCCGCCGATCATCCGCAGGGTCGTGGTCTTGCCGCAGCCCGAGGGACCGAGCAGGCAGCAATAGGCGCCCGAGCGCACCTTCAGGTCGATGCCGTCCACGGCGGTCGTGTGGCCGTAGCGCTTGGTCAGGCGGATCAGCTCGACGTCCATGATTGTCTCCCCGCCCGGTCCCAGCAAGGGACGGGCCAGCCGACCGGCGGTCCGGCGCCGCGCTTCTCGCCCGATCGCGGCCCGGCGGATCAGACCGCCGGCCCGGGCGTCACCCTTCGGTCGAGGACCCGCCCCCGCCCCGGCGTCCCGACCACCCGCCCGTCCTCGGCCACCACCTCACCCCGCGCGATGGTCATCACCGGCCAGCCCGTCACCGCGAACCCCTCCCAGGGCGTGTAATCCGCGCCGTGGTGCAGGTCGGACTGCCGGATCGTCTCGCGGCGGTTGGGGTCCCAGAGCGTGAGGTCGGCGTCGAACCCGATCCCGATCGAGCCCTTTCGCGGATAGAGCCCGTAGAGCTTGGCGTGGTTGGTGGCGGTCAGGTCCACGAAGCGGTTGAGCGAAATGCGCCCGGTCGAGACGCCCTCGGAGAACAGGACGGCCAGGCGCGTCTCGATGCCCGGGATGCCGTTGGGCACCCAGCGGAACGAGGTCCGACCCTTCGGGTTCAGCTTGCCGGCCGGATCGTCGTAGCGGAACGGGCAATGGTCGGAGGAGACCACGTCGAACAGGCCGGTCTGGATGCCGCGCCAGATCGCGGCCTGGTCGGAAGCCTCGCGCGGAGGCGGCGAGCAGACGTATTTCGCCCCCGCCATCGGGTCGTCGGAGCCGAGGCCCTTCATGTGGTCGGCGGTGAGGGTCAGGTATTGCGGGCAGGTCTCGGCATGGATCTTCAGGCCGCGCTCCCGGGCCCAGGCGATCTGCTCCATCGCCTCCGCCCCGGAGACGTGGACGATGACGATCGGCAGGTCGACGAGTTCGGCGTGGGCGATCGCCCGGTGCGCCGCCTCGCGCTCCACCACCTGCGGACGGGACAGGGCATGGCCGAAGGGACGGGTCTCGCCGGCCTTCTCCAGCCGCTCGGTCATGTACCGGATGGCATCGTAGCCCTCGGCATGGACCATGACGCGCGCGCCTTCCCGCCGCGCGAGGTCGAACACGTCGAGGATCTGGCGGTCGTTCAGGACGAGGTCGTCATAGGTCATGAAGACCTTGAACGAGGTGTAGCCCTCGGCGATCAGGGCTGGCAGTTCCTGGCCGAGCACGGCCGGCGTCGGGTCCGAGACGATGAGGTGGATGGCCACATCGATGTGGCACTGCCCCTCCGCCAGTGCCCGGTAGGCGTGGGTCGCCGCCCGCAGGGAAGCGCCGCGCGGCTGCAGCGCGAAGGGCATTACGCAGGTGTTGCCGCCGGCCGCCGCCGCCCGGGTCGCGGAAGCGAAGTCGTCCGCCATGACGATGCCGGGACCCGAGGCCTGCGCGATGTGGACGTGGCTGTCGATGCCGCCGGGCAGGACGAGAAGGCCGGAGGCGTCGAGGGTGCGGGCCGCGTCCGTGATCCGCTCGGCCAATGCCGCGATGCGTCCGTCGCGGATGCCGAGATCGGCGGGAAACGTGTCGGTGGCGGTGACCACGGTGCCGCCCCGGATCGCGAGGTCGAATTCGGGCATGCCGCTCATTCCTTCAGGCGGGCGATGTTCGCCTCGGGGCCGCCGGAGATGCGGGGGGCCGGTGCGTCCGGCCTATCGGCCCCCCCGACGCGGGCGCGGCCGGTCCCGCACGCGCGAAACCGGCATCGTCGGGCAGGCATCGTCCCGCGGGACCTCACGCCGGGTCGGGCGGCCCGTCCCCCGTGCCCACGAAGGGAATCCCCTCGATCGGGCATTCCTCGGTGCCGACGCTCTGACGGGTGATGGCGCGGACCGCGTCGCGGGTGGCGTCGGGGTCCTCGATCCAACGGCGATAGAAGTCGTAGGGGCATTCGGAGAGGCCGTGGCGATTCTCCTTCGAGGCGATCATGCCGGTGTAGCCCCGGTGGAGCAGCTTGAAGAGATGGTTCTCCGATTGCCCGTGCGCGCGGGCATCGCGGATCAGGAACTTCGAGAGGGCGGCGTACTGGATGCCCATCTCCTCCTCGCCGCACTCGCCGAGGGTGCGCCCGTCGAAGCCGACGATCGCCGAGTGGCCGAAATAGCTGTAGACGCCGTCGAAGCCCGCCGCGTTGGCCACCGCCACGTAGGTGTTGTTGGCGAACGCCATGGCCTTCGACATCAGGATCTGCTGCTCCTTGGCCGGATACATGTAGCCCTGGCAGCGGACGATGAGTTCGGCGCCCCGCATGGCGCAGTCGCGCCAGATCTCGGGGTAGTTGCCGTCGTCGCAGATGATGAGGCTGACCTTCAGGCCCTTCGGGCCGTCGGAGACGTAGGTCCGGTCGCCCGGATACCAGCCCTCGATCGGGGTCCAGGGCATGATCTTGCGGTACTTCTGCACGATCTCGCCCTGGTCGTTCATCAGGATCAGGGTGTTGTAGGGCGCCTTGTTCGGATGCTCCTCGTGCCGCTCGCCGGTGAGCGAGAACACGCCCCAGACCCGCGCCTTGCGGCAGGCGGCGGCGAAGATGTCGGTCTCCGGCCCCGGGATCGTGGTGGCCGTCTCGTACATCTCGGCCCCGTCGTACATGATCCCGTGGGTCGAGTATTCGGGGAAGATCACGAGGTCCAAGCCCGGCAGGCCGGACTTCATGCCGACGAGCATGTCGCCGATCTTGTTCGCGTTCTCCAGGACTTCCGCCTTGGTGTGGAGGCGGGGCATCTTGTAGTTCACCACCGCGACGCCGACGCTGTCGGCGCTGGACGAGATGTCTCCGTGCATCATGGCGTCGGTTCCTCAGGGTTTCCGCATCTTTCCTCCCCCCTCTGCGGGGGAGGGTGGGCCTCGCGTCAGCGAGGGTCGGGAGAGGGGAGCGCCGTATCCGGAAGCGTCGCTCCCCTCTCCCGACCCGCTTCGCGGGCCACCCTCCCCCGCAGAGGGGAGAGGGGGTGTTGGCGGTGTCAGTGGCTGATCATCCACGGCCGCGCGTTGGGGAAGCTCTTGGCAGCAGCCGGTTGCTTTGGTTTCGCGGCACC
This sequence comes from Methylobacterium sp. J-068, assembly GCF_022829445.1. Lineage (GTDB taxonomy): Bacteria > Pseudomonadota > Alphaproteobacteria > Rhizobiales > Beijerinckiaceae > Methylobacterium. Next base: position 15,582 of record NZ_JAKSXY010000026.1, read on the forward strand.
CGAGCAGCAGCCGCAGCCGGCCCCGTGCCCGGACGATTTGCGGGGCGCGTGCTGGCTCCGCTCGTTCGTGGCGAAGGCCTTGCGCCGGCCCGCATCCATGGAGGCGAGGTTGGGCGCGTTAAGAAAGGCGCGCCCGCACGCCGTCCCGCAATCGGGGCAGTCGTGCGGGTCCCGGAACTGCGCCATCGGGCGCAGCACCGTGAACGGCCCGCAAGTGTCGCAACTGTAATCGTAGACGGGCATGGAGACGCTCCCGAAGCCTGAAGCATGAAGCCAGCCCGCCACGCCAGTGAGGGGCACGACCGTGCTCCCTCTCCTGAAAGGAGAGGGTTGGGGTGAGGTGTGGGACATCTCCGAAAAGGTCACACACCTCACCCTGTCCCTCTCCTTCCAGGAGAGGGGACCCGCGCCCGATCCGACGCGCGGGCGTACCCTCAAAGGTCCGGCGAGAGCGGCATCTGGATCGAGCCGTCGAGGAACTTCGTCGGTCCGTCCGCACCGGGATTGATGTCGAACTCGAAGATCTTCGTCGGAATCCACAGGGTCGCGCAGGCGTTGGGGATGTCGACCACGCCCGAGATGTGGCCCTGGACCGGCGCGGTGCCGAGGATCGAGTAGGCCTGCGCGCCCGAATAGCCGAACTTCTTCAGGTACTCGATCGCGTTGAGGCAGGCCTGGCGGTAGGCCACCGTGACGTCGAGGTAGTGCTGCTTGCCGTACTCGTCGACGGAGACGCCCTCGAAGATGAGGTGGTCGTCGAATTTCGGCGTGATCGGCGACGGCTTGAAGATCGGGTTCCTGATCCCGTACTTCGACATGCCGTCCTTGATCAGGCTGACCTTGAGATGGACCCAGCCCGCCATCTCGATGGCGCCGCAGAAGGTGATCTCGCCGTCGCCCTGGCTGAAATGCAGGTCGCCCATGGAGAGGCCGGCACCCGGCACGTAGACGGGGAAGTAGATCTTCGAGCCGCGCGACAGGTCCTTGATGTCGCAATTGCCGCCGTGCTCGCGCCCCGGCACCGTGCGGGCGCCCGTGGCCGCCGCCTTGTCGCGGCCCTCGCCCTTGAGCCGGCCCATATGGGCGGTGGGCGCGAAGGGGAGGGTAGCGAGCGCCGGAACCCGGTTGGGGTCGGTGTCGAACAGGGCCTTCTCGCGGGTGTTCCAGGTCTCCAGCATCTTCGGGTCGGGCAGGCAGCCGATCAGGCCCGGATGGATCAGGCCGGGGAAGCGCACGCCGGGGATGTGGCGAGACTTCGTGAACATGCCCTCGAAGTCCCAGATCGACTTCTGGGCCAGGGGGAAGTGCTCGTCGAGGAAGCCGCCGCCGTTCTTCTTGGAGAAGAAGCCGTTGAAGCCCCACTGGCTCTCGGGCTTGGCGCCGATGTCGAGGAGGTCGACCACGAGGAGGTCGCCGGGCTCGGCGCCCTCGACGCCGATCGGGCCGGACAGGAAGTGGACGATGGAGAGATCGATGTCGCGCACGTCGTCGGCGGAATCGTTGTTCTTGATGAAGCCGCCGGTCCAGTCGTAGGTCTCGACGATGAAGTCGTCGCCGGGGTTGACCATGGCCACCATCGGGATGTCCGGGTGCCAGCGGTTGTGGACCATGTCGTTGTCGTAGGCCGATTGCGTGAGATCGACCTTGATCAGGGTCTCTGCCATCGTCACGTGCTCCCTTCCCTAGATTCGGGACTTGCCCTGGTTCGGGACTTGCCCTGACTTGAGGACATGCGTCCCCGTTCGCGCGGGCCGGTTGCTGGCCCCGCAAGTGGTGTGTTCGGCAGTGGCGATGGGGGCAGCGCCCCCGGACGCTCAGACGGAGAGGAAGCGCGCCACCTGGGCCTCGTCGATCTCGGCGCGCGCGGCCTCGTGCACGATCGCGCCGTTCTCGATGACGAGCACCCGGTCGGCGACGTCGAGGGCGAAGCTCAGCACCTGCTCGGAGACCACGATGGAGAGGCCGCCCGCGTCGCGGATCGCCTTCAGGGTCCGGCCCATCTCGCGGATGATCGAGGGCTGGATGCCCTCGGTCGGCTCGTCGAGGAGCAGCACCTTCGGCCGGCTCGCCAGCGCCCGGGCGATGGCGAGCTGCTGCTGCTGGCCGCCCGAGAGGTTGCCGCCGCGCCGGCCCTTCATCTCCAGCAGCACCGGGAACATCTCGTAGAGCTCGCCCGGCACCCGGCGCTCGTTCGTGACGGTCAGCCCCGTCTCGATGTTCTCCTGCACGGTCATGGCCGAGAAGATCATCCGGCCCTGCGGCACGTAGGCGAGGCCGCGCGCCACGCGCTGGTGGCTCTTCAGGCCGCCGACCTCGACGCCGTCGACCCGGATCGAGCCGGATTTCACCGGCACGATACCCATGAGGGTCTTCATCAGGGTGGTCTTGCCCATGCCGTTGCGGCCCATCACGGCGACGATCTCGCCGGGCGCCACCGCGATGTCGAGGCCGTGCAGCACCTCGCTCTGGCCGTAGGCGGCGTGGAGGTCGCGGATCGCCAGCATCGGCTCGACGCCGGCCTGGATCGGGGGGACGGCGGAGGATGTGGGCGCGGTCTGCAGCATGGGGCCGTTCCTCCTCAATGGCCGAGATAGACTTCGATGACCTTGGGGTCGTTCTTCACCCGCTCCATCGAGCCCTCCGAGAGGACCTTGCCCTGGTGGAGCACGGTGACCCGGTGGGCGATGTCCTCGACGAACTTCATGTCGTGCTCGATCACCAGCACCGAGCGGCCCTTGATGATCTCGTTGAGGAGTTCGGCGGTCTTGATGCGCTCGCCGACGCTCATGCCGGCCACCGGCTCGTCGAGCATGAGGAGTTCGGGGTCCTGGATCAGCAGCATGCCGATCTCGAGCCACTGCTTCTGGCCGTGGCTGAGGAACTCGGCCCGCTCCAGGAGCTGGTCCTTGAGGAAGATCATGCTCGCGACCTCCTCGATGCGGTCGCGCACCTGGGCGTCGCGCTTGAAGGTGAGGGCGCCCAGCACCGAGCGGCCGCGCGGATAGGAGATCTCCAGGTTCTCGAACACCGTGAGATCATCGTAGATCGACGGCGTCTGGAACTTGCGCCCCACCCCGGCCAGCACGATGGCGCTCTCGGAGAGCTTCGTGAGTTCCTGACCCTTGTACTTGATGGAGCCGGAACTGGCCTTGGTGCGGCCGCAGATGAGGTCGAGCACCGTGGTCTTGCCGGCCCCGTTGGGGCCGATGATGACCCGGATCTCGTTGGGATCGACGTAGAACGAGACGTCGTTGACCGCCTTGAAGCCGTCGAAGGAGACGGTGAGCCCCTCCACCGCCAGCAGGAAGTTCTTCTCCGCCGGGTCGGCCCCGATGAGGTGCGAGGGCAGGATGGCTGCGTTCATCGGGGCTCCTACTCGGCCGCGTGGGGCAGGGCGACGGCGGGCGCGGGCTCCAGGGCCTTCACGCGCCGGGTCAGGCGGGGCTCGACATAGGTCCGATAGATCCCCGCCAGACCGTTGGGGAAGGCCAGCACCACGGCGATGAAGAGCGCGCCGAGGCCGAAGAGCCAGAGCTCCGGAAAGCTCTCCGAGAAGGTGGTCTTGGCCCAGTTGACCAGCAGCGTGCCCCAGACGGCGCCGAACAGGGACAGGCGCCCGCCGACGGCGGCGTAGATCACCATCTCGATGGAGGGCACGATGCCGACGAACGAGGGCGACATGAACCCGACCTGCAGGGTGAACATCGCACCCCCGATGGCGGCGAACACGGCGGCGAGGCAGAACGCGAAGGTCTTGAAGCTCGCGACCTGGTAGCCCGAGAACCGGACCCGGTCCTCCTTGTCGCGCATGGCGAGCAGGATGCGCCCGAGCTTCGAGCGCTTCACGTATTGCGCGAACAGGATGCAGGCCACGAGCAGGCCGCCGTTGACGAAGTAGAGGATGTTGTGGGCGCTGTCGGTGCGGATGTCCCAGCCGTGGAGGGTGCGAAGATCCGTGATGCCGTTGATGCCGCCGGTATAGCCCTGCTGGCCGACGATGAGGATCGTCAGGATGGCGGCGATGGCCTGGGTGATGATGGCGAAGTAGGTGCCGCCGACGCGCCGCCGGAACATGGCCGTGCCGATGACGAAGGCGAAGAGGGCCGGCACCACGAGCACCGCCAGGATGGTGAAGGGCAGGCTGGTGAACGGCTTCCAGAACCACGGCAGCGCGGTGATCTGGTTCCAGTCCATGAAGTCGGGGATGCCCGGCGTCGATTGGATCTTCGTGTTCTCGATGCTGGAGGCCTCGAGCTTCAGGTACATGGCCATGAGGTAGCCGCCGAGGCCGAAGAACACGCCCTGGCCCAGCGACAGGATGCCGCCGAAGCCCCAGCAGATGACGAGGCCGAGCGCCACGAAGGAATAGGTGAGGTACTTGCCGACGAGGTTGAGCCGGAAGGCGTCGAGCAGCATCGGCAGGACGAGGAAGATCACGGCGGCGAGGAGCGCGAGGCTGATCCACTCCATGGGCTTCATGAAGGGGTTGTCGTGGACGTTCGAGGCAGGGGAGCGGGTCATGTCGGGCATCTCCTCAGCGCCGGACCTTCAGGGTGAAGAGACCCTGCGGCCGCAGCATCAGGATGCCGACGACGGACAGCAGCGTGATCACCTTGGCGGTGGAGCCGGACAGGAAGAATTCGAGGGTCGACTGGGTCTGCGAGATCGAGAAGGCCGAGGCGATGGTGCCGAGGAGCGAGGCGGCGCCGCCGAAGACCACGATCAGGAAGGTGTCGACGATGTAGAGCTGGCCCGAGGTCGGCCCCGTCGAGCCCACCATGGTGAAGGCCGAGCCCGCGATGCCCGCGATGCCGCAGCCGAGGCCGAAGGTGAGGCGATCGACCTTTTCCGTGTCGATGCCCACCGCCCCAGCCATGGGCCGGTTCTGCACCACGGCGCGGACCTGGGCGCCGAAGCGCGAGCGGTACATCAGGAGCGCGACGCCGGCGGTGATAAGGAGGGTGACAGCCATCACGAACATGCCGTTGATGGGGATCTCGATGGTGTCGGTGACCTGCACCGAGCCGATGAGCCAGGCGGGGAGCTCGACGCCGACCTCGCGGGGCCCGAAGATCGTCCGGTAGGCCTGCTGCAGGATGAGCGACAGACCCCAGGTGGCGAGCAGCGTGTCGAGGGGACGCTTGTAGAGGTGGCGGATCAGCGCCCATTCCACCAGCATCCCCAGTGCGCCGGAGGCCAGGAAGGCCAGCGCCATGGCGACGAAGAAGTAGGCGGGGAACAGGGCGGGCAGGTGGGTCTGGAAGAAGCCCGAGCAGAGATAGGTCATGTAGGCGCCGAGGATCATGAACTCCCCGTGGGCCATGTTGATCACGCCCATCTGGCCGAAGATAATCGCCAGCCCGAGGGCCATGAGCGTGTAGACCGAGAACAGGATCAGCCCGGCGAAGCCCTGCATCACGAAGATCGAGCTGAGGTCCGTGAGGGAATAGTCGCCGAGCATGTCTTGTGACCTTCCGAGGAATGCGGCCATCGCTTTGCAAGCATCGGGCCGCCGAGGGCGGACGCGGCCCTCTCGAAGGGCTCGCGACAGGCTCCCTCTCCTGCAAGGAGAGGGGACCCGCGGAAACTTCGAAAAACCGACCCGTCCGCTAGCGGCGCAAGTCTTACTGGTAGCCCTTCGGGAAGGGGTTCGGCTCGATCAGATCGGGGCTCTCGTAGACCACCTCGAACTGGCCCGTGGGCAGGGCCCGCGCGACGCGGGTCTTCGACCAGAGGTGATGGTTCGGGTGGATCTTGACGTAGCCTTCCGGCGCTTCCTTGAACTCGATGCCCGGAGAGGCGGCGACCACCTTGTCGACGTCGAACGAGCCGGCCTTCTCCACGGCCATCTTCCACAGGAACGGCCCGAGATAGGCGGCCTGGGTGACGTCGCCGATGACGGTCTTCTCGCCCCACATCTTGTGGAAGGCGGCGACGAACTTCTCGTTGTTGGGGTTCTTGAGCGACTGGAAGTACTTCATGCAGGAATAGGCGCCCGCGATGTTGTCGCCGCCGATGCCGTCGATCTCGTCCTCGGTGACGGAGATGGTGAGCAGGGTCTGCTTCGAGAGGTCGATGCCGGCCGCTTTCAGCTGCTTGTAGAACGCCACGTTCGAGCCGCCGACCACGTCGGTGAAGATCACGTCCGGCTTGGTGAGCTTGAGCTTGTTGATCACCGAATTGAACTGCGTGTGGCCGAGCGGGAAGTATTCCTCACCCACCACCTTGGTCTTGAGCACGTTCTCGATGTGCTTGCGGGCGATCTTGTTCGAGGTGCGCGGCCAGATGTAGTCCGAGCCGATGAAGAAGAACGTCTTGGCGCCCTTCTCCTTGGCGACCCAGTTCAGCGATTCGAGGATCTGCTGCGTGGCCTCCTGACCGGTGTAGATGACGTTCTTGGACTGCTCCAGGCCCTCGTAGAAGGTCGGGTAGTACAGCAGGCCGTTATACTGCTCGAAGACCGGCAGCGCGGCCTTGCGCGAGGCCGAGGTCCAGCAGCCCATCACGGCGGCGCAATGGTCGTTGACGAGGAGCTTCTTCGCCTTCTCGGCGAAGGTCGGCCAGTCGGAGGCGCCGTCCTCCTGGATGACCTTGATCTTGCGGCCCAGCACGCCGCCGGCCTCGTTGATCTGCGCGATCGCGAGCTTCTCGGCCTGGATCGAACCGGTCTCGGAGATCGCCATCGTGCCGGTGGCCGAGTGCAGGATGCCCACCGTCACCTCGGTGTCGGTGACCGCGAGGCCGGTGGTGTTCACCGCCGAGGTGGGAGGCGCGGCCGCGAAGCTCGTGCGCGGCAGCAGCGCGATCGCCGGAACGCCGGCGAGCCCCATGAGAAGCCTGCGCCGCAGCGCCGATTGCAGGCCGTTGCCCTTGTCCTCTGCCATCGTGCCCAAAACCCCTGTCGGTCGTCGCACGGCGCATCGGACGGCCGTGGATCGACGAGGGGAAGGCTAGGCCGCGTTGTGCAATGCGGTCGATACGCTGTTTTGCGTATGTCGGGCGCCCGCGCGCCGGGCCATGCTGGCGAACTTTTCGCGATTCCCCACGGCGCCGGGTCCGTCGGCCCCGGAACGACCGCTCCGCCCATGGGCGCGTCCCACGGGGCGGGGGTGGGGCGGCCCTGCCCACGGGGCATGGTCTTTGCTAAGGTGTGGAACGGCGGGGCATCGCGGCCCCGCCCGCCATCGGACGGACCGGGACGCCGCGCGCTCCCGCGCGCCGCATGGTAGCGTCCGCGCCGAACAGTATGACCGAGCACCAGCGCATCCTCCCGATCCGGCGCGACTACAACCGCCTCGTGGCCGACGAGACGCTGGAGGATTATGCCCTTCGCTTCACCGCCAAGAAGGCGCGGCGCTGGTCGGGGTTCCGGGTGGCGCAGACGGCGCTCGGGGCGCTCTCCTTCCTGGCCCTGGAGGCGATCGGCGGCACCCTGGTGCTCACGGTGGGCTTCACCAACACGCTGGCGGCCCTCCTCGTGGTGAGCGCGATCATCTTCGCCACCGCGACGCCGATCAGCCTCTACGCCGCCCGCTACGGCGTCGACATCGACCTGCTCACCCGGGGCGCCGGCTTCGGCTATATCGGCTCCACCGTGACCTCGCTGATCTACGCGAGCTTCACCTTCCTGTTCCTGGCCATCGAGGCCGCCATCATGGCGCTGGCGCTGGAACTCTGCTTCGGCCTGCCCCCAAGTCTCGGCTACCTCGTGAGCGCGCTGGCGGTGATTCCGCTCGTGGTCTACGGCATCACCCTGATCAGCCGGTTCCAGATCTGGACCCAGCCGATCTGGATCGTCCTCAACCTGGTGCCGCTCGCCTGCATCGTCTGGGCGGGCGACGCGCCCGTGGCGGCCTGGCTCAGCCATCCGGCCGCGGACGGGGCCGGCGGCTTCGATTGGGCGAAGTTCGGGCTCGCCTCCGGCATCCTCCTCGCCCTCCTGGCCCAGGTCGGCGAGCAGGTCGACTTCCTGCGCTTCGTGCCGGCCCGGGAACCCGGACGGGAGGGGCGCTGGTGGGCGGCGGTGCTGGGGGCGGGCGGCGGCTGGATCCTGCCCGGAATGCTCAAGATCCTGCTCGGCTCCTTCCTCGCCGTGCTGGCGCTGGCGCACGGGGTGCCGGCCGAGCACGCCGCCGAGCCGACCCGGATGTACGCGGTGGCCTTCGGCTACGTGGTGCCCTCGCCCGCCGCCGCCGTGGCGCTGATGACGCTGTTCGTGGTGGTGTCGCAGCTCAAGATCAACGTCACGAACGCCTATGCGGGCTCGATCGCCTGGTCGAACTTCTTCTCGCGCCTGACCCACAGCCATCCGGGCCGGGTGGTCTGGCTCGTCTTCAACGTCGCCATCGCGCTGCTGCTGATGGAACTGGGCATCGACAAGACCATCGTCAGCACGCTCTCGCTCTACGCCGTGGTGGTCTCGGCCTGGGTCGGGGCGCTGGCGGCGGATCTCGCCGTCAACAAGCCGTTCGGGCTGTCCCCTCCCGGCATCGAGTTCAAGCGCGCGCATCTCTACGCCATCAACCCCGTCGGCACCGGCGCGATGGCGGCGGCGATCCTCACCGGGTTCGTCGCCCATGCGGGCTGGCTCGGCACGCCGGCCGTGCCCTTCGCGCCGATGCTGGCGCTGGCCGTGGCGTTCGCGAGCGCCCCCGCCATCGCCTGGGCGACGGGCGGGCGCTACTACCTCGCCCGCAGCCCGCGGACCGACTGGCACGGGGCCTCCGAGATCACCTGCCGGGTCTGCGAGCACCCGTTCGAGCCCGAGGACATGGCCCAATGCCCCGCCTACGGGGGGCCGATCTGCTCGCTCTGCTGCTCGCTGGACGCCCGCTGCGGCGACCTGTGCAAGCCGCACGGACGCCTGGAGGCGCAGGCGCAGGGGCTGCTCGCCCGCATCGCTCCGGCCCGCACCGCCGCCTGGATCGGCGCGCCGCTGGGGCGCTACCTCGCCCTGATGCTGACGCTGGTGGCGGCGATCGCCCTCATCCTCGGCATCGTGCATGCGGGGGCCAGCGCCGAGCATCCCGAGCACCGGGCCGTCCTCGGCGCGGCGCTGACCAGCGTCTTCCTGATCCTCATCGTGATCCTGGGCATCGTCGCCTGGCTCTTCGTGCTGGCGCAGGAGAGCCGCCGGGTCGCCCTGGAGGAGACCGCCCGCCAGACCGGCCTCTACCAGGCCGAGATCGAGGCTCACAAAGTCACCGACGCCAAGCTGCAGCAGGCCAAGGAGATCGCCGAGGCCGCCAACCTCGCCAAGAGCCGCTACGTCGTCGGGATCAGCCACGAGTTGCGCACGCCGCTCAACGCGGTGCTGGGCTATGCGCAACTGCTCGAAGGGGACCCCACCATCCCGGCCCCGCGCCAGAACGGCATCCGGGTGATCCGGCGCTCGGCCCAGCACCTCTCGGGCCTGATCGACGGCCTCCTCGACATCTCCCGGATGGAGGCGGGGCGCCTGCAGATCCACCGCAACGAGGTGCGGCTGACCGAGTTTCTCGACCAGATCGTCGACATGATCCGGCTCCAGGCGCAGGGCGCCGCCCTCGCGTTCCGCTTCACCCGGCCGGATTCCCTGCCGGCGGTGGTCGCCACCGACGAGAAGCGCCTGCGCCAGATCCTGCTCAACCTGCTCTCGAACGCCATCAAGTTCACGCCCGAGGGCCACGTGGCGCTGGAACTGACCTATCGCAGCCAGATCGCGGTGTTCACCATCCGCGACACCGGCCTCGGCATCCGGGAGGCCGACCTGGAGCGCATCTTCGAACCCTTCGAGCGCGGCTCGATGGCGGCCGCCCGCTCCACGCCCGGCACCGGGCTCGGGCTCACCATCGCGCATCTGCTGGCGCAGGTGATGGGCGGCGAGATCACCGTGGAGAGCGAGGTGGGGCGCGGCACCTGCTTTCGCCTGCGTCTCATGCTCGCCTCGGTGGCGCGGCCGAAGCCCGTCCTGGCGGCGCAGGCGGGCGCCCCGGCGCGGACCTATGCGGGTGCCCGCCGCACCATTCTGGTCGCCGACGACGATGCCGCCCATCGCGGCCTGATGCGCGACATCCTCGAACCCCTCGGCCTCGTGGTGCTGGAGGCCGCCGACGGCCCGGCCTGCCTGGACCTAGCCGCGACGCGCCCGCCCGACCTGTTCCTCCTCGACATCGCCATGCCGGGCATGAGCGGCTGGGTGCTGGCCAAGGCCCTGCGCGAGGCCGGCCACACGGCCCGCATCGCGATGATGTCGGCCAACGTGCACGAGATCAGCCCGTCGCGCGGCGACGACGCCCCCCACGACGCGATCATCGCCAAGCCCTTCGACCTGCGCGATTTCCTGGAATGCATCACCGGCCTGCTCGGCCTTGCCTGGACGGCGTCGGAGCCGGCCGCGCCTCCCGTTTCCGACCCCATGCCGGCCTCGAAGCCCGGCGCGGGGGATGTCGCCGACCTGCTGCGCCTCGTGCGGATCGGCCACGTGCGCGGCATCGAGGCCAAGCTCGCGGAGATGGAGGCGCGGACCGGGGCGCCGATGGCGTTCATTGCCCGGATGCGGGAACTCGCCGCGACCTTCGACCTGCGCCGCGCACGCGCCGTGCTGGAAGGCCTGACGGAGGCCGCCTCCGATGAGTGAGGCGCAGCGCGACGTCGTCCTCGTGGTCGACGATTCCCCCGAGACCCTGAGCTTCCTGACCGAGGCCATCGAGCGCTCGGGCGCCACCGTGCTGGTGGCGGTGGCGGGCGACCTCGCCCTGGCGCTGGTCGAGGAGGTCACCCCCGACGTGATCCTGCTCGACGCGATGATGCCGGGCATGGACGGATTCGAGACCTGCCGCCGCCTCAAGGCCCGGGGCCACCTCGCCCACGTGCCCGTCATCTTCATGACCGGCCTGTCGGAGACCGAGCACATCGTGAAGGGCCTGGAGGCGGGCGGAATCGACTACGTCACCAAGCCCATCGCGCCCGACGAGATCCTGGCCCGCATCCGGGTCCATCTGGCGAGCGCCCGCGCGGCGCAGAGCGCGCGGGCCGCCCTCGACACCACCGGGCGCACCCTGTTCGCGGTGGACCGGGCCGGGCGCGTCCAATGGTGCACGCCCCAGGCGGCGCGCCTGCTCGGCGGCTTCACCGAGCCCGGCGCCCCCTTGAGCCTGCCGCCGCAGGGCGCCGCCTGGCTGCGCGCCTGCCTCGCCGGCGCGAGCCCCGCCCTCACCCTCGCCGACCGCGCGGGCGCGGTCCACACGCTGAGCTTCATCGGCGGCAGCGGCGACGAGATCCTGCTGCGGCTGGCGCGGGACGGCACGGAGGCCGGGCTGGAGCGTCTGCGCGCGCGCCTGCGCGTCACCGGCCGCGAGGCGGAGGTGCTGCTCTGGCTCTCGCGGGGCAAGTCGAGCCGCGACATCGGCGAGATCCTGGGCCTCAGCCCGCGCACGGTGACGAAGCACCTGGAGGGCATCTACGCGAAGCTCGGGGTCGAGAACCGCACCGCCGCCTCGGTCATCGCCGCGCGCCACCTGCAGGACCTCGACTGAGGCCGGACGACGCCCCGGCGCGATCCGCGTCCGGCGGCGCGGGAGAGGCGGATATTTGCACCAGTGGCCCTCGCTTTGGCGCGACCGCACCCGATCTATCCCAACAGGAACAGGGCGGGAGCTTCGTGATGAACTGGATGACGTGGTTGGTGGGCCGCTGCGTGGACCTCACGGAGCGGGTCTCGCCGGGAGCGGACAGGCGTGAGCCGGGACGCGCGGCCGGAACCGCGGCCCCGCGCGGCCGGGTGCGGGGCTCCGGCTCGGAGCCCTCCGTGATGCGGCCAAGCGCGGGAATCCGGCCTGAGTAGCCCGCGCCAACGCGGGGGGCGGTCCCGTCAGGCCAGCGCCCGGGCGGCGGCGCTGACCTGGCGCACCGCCCCGTCGACGTTCGAGGCGGCGAGGGCGATCCCGTCCATGTTCTGGCGGACCAGTTCGACGCTGCGCGCGGCGGTGTGCATGTTCACCGACATGTCGCGCGTGACCGCGGCCTGCTCCGTCACCGCCGAGGACACGCTGAGCGAGATCTCGCTGAGATGCGCGATCGTGCGGGCGATGGCCTCGATGGCGTTCACCGCCTGGTTCGTGGAGTCCTGAACCGCGGCGATCTGGGTGCCGATCTCCTCGGTGGCCCGCGACGACTGGTTGGCGAGCGCCTTCACCTCCGCCGCCACCACGGCGAAGCCGCGCCCGGCCTCCCCGGCCCGCGCCGCCTCGATGGTGGCGTTGAGCGCTAGGAGGTTGGTCTGGTCCGCGATCGAGCGGATGACCGAGATCACCTCGCCGATCTTGTCGGCGGCCGAGGTCAGGCCCGCGATGATGCCGCCGGCCTCCTCGGCCCGGATCACGGCCTCGTCGGAGGCGGATTTCGCCTCGATCGCGTGGCGGTTCAACTCCTCGATGGAGGCCGAGAATTCCTCGGCGCCGGCGGCCACCGCCTGGACGTTGCCGGAGGTCCGGGCCGCCGCCTCGGCGGTGACGGTCGCCTGACGGCTGACATCGGCGATCGAGCCGGTGATGCTTCCGAGATCCTGGTCGATGGCGCGCTGGCCCTCCACGCGCCGCAGCCGGTCGGCCACCTGCGCCGTGACGTCGCTGGCGAACTTCACCACCGCGATGGGTCGTCCGTCCGGCCCGAGCACGGGCGTGTAGGCCCCGTAGATCCAGACCTCGCGCCCGCCCTTGGCCATCCGGCGGAACTCGCCCGCCTGGTAGGTGCCACCGGCGAGGGCCCGCCAGAACGCCGCGTAGGCGGGGGTGTCCCGCTCGCCCGGCGCCATGAACTGGCTGTGATGCCGGCCCTTGATCTCGTCGAGGCGATAGCCGAGCGCCTCGAGGAAATGCGCGTTCGCATCGGTCACGATGCCGTCCGGCGTGAAGTGGATCACCGCCTGCGAGCGGTTGATCGCCGCGATCTGCCCCTCGTAGGCCGCGTTGCGCTGGGTCTGCGCGGTGATGTCGGTGGCGAATTTCACGACCTTGATCGGTCGGCCGCGCCGGTCGAGGATCGGGTTGTACGAGGCCTGGATCCAGACGTCGCGCCCGTCCTTGGCGATCCGCCGGAAGTCCCGCGATTGGTGCTCGCCCCGCCGCAGGCTTTCCCAGAAGGCCCGATAGGCCGCCGAGTCACGATCTTCGGGCGTGACGAAAAGACTGTGCGGCCGGCCGCGGACCTCGTCGAGCGTGTATCCGACCAGATCGAGGAAGATCTTGTTCGCGTCACGAACGTTTCCGCCCATGTCGAACTCGACTCGGCCCTGGGATCGATCAATGGCGTCCAACATGGCACGAAGACCTGAACCCAACATCGAGCCTGCCCTTCCAATCGAATATAGGGCGCGAAGGACACCATTCCTGTCTCGCCGGATTATTTTTTACTTATAATCTAATCGTCATAAACTTATTAATTTTGCATTTAATTTCACCGGACCTGTCTTCGCTCGCATAGCAACCCCGGCGAACATTTGCATAACGAATCCGTGAGCCGAAGGTCCGTTCAGAATCCGCGCATCCTTGGATCCCCGCCGCTCCGGATTTCGGAGGTTTCCCGGAACGCGCCGTGCGATGAACCTTGGCCGCGTCCTCGTGCGTTGGGCCTGAGATGATCGACGACGATCGCCGAACACCCGAGAGACGCGAAAGAATGACGATGACGCGCAGCCAGTCCTTCGCCCGCACACGCCTATCCAGCACCTCCGCCCCGTCGCGGATGCGGCCCTTGCTCGCCCGGAGGGCCGGCATGGGGTCGACGACGGCCGCCTGCCTCGCGATGGTCCTCTCGGGAGCGGTCCTGGCCTCCGGTGCCGCCGAGGCCCAGACCCCGCAACCCGCTTCGGGCGCGACCCTCAGCAAGGTCGCGAGCTTCGAGCATCAGGTCACGGGCGTCACCGTCGCGAAGGATGGACGGATCTTCGTCAACTTCCCGCGCTGGACCGAGGACACCGAAGTCTCGGTGGGCGAACTCAAGGACGGCAAGGTGGTGCCCTTCCCGGATGCCGCCTGGAATTCCTGGCGCAACGCCCGCAAGGACGAGGTCACGGCCAAGGATCACTGGATCTGCGTCCAGAGCGTGGTGGCGAGCCCGGACGGCAATCTCTGGGTGCTCGACCCGGCAGCCCCCGCCATGGCGGCCCTGGTGCCGGGCGGCGCCAAGCTGGTCGAGATCGACCTGAAGACTAATCAGCCCGCCCGGACCATCGCTTTCGACGAGACCGTGGCACCCCAGGGCTCCTATCTCAACGACGTGCGCTTCTCGCCCGACGGCAAGACCGCCTACCTCACGGATTCCGGCGCCAAGGGTGCGCTGGTGGTGGTCGACCTCGACAGTGGCCGGGCGCGCCGCGTCCTCGACGGCGATCCCTCGACCCAACCCGACACGAGCGTGACCGTGACCTATGACGGCAAGCCCCTGCGCCGACCCGACGGGCGCGGCGTCGAGTTCGCCGCCGACGGCATCGCCCTCTCGCCCGACGGCAAGACGCTGTACTGGCAGGCGATCAAGGGCAAGACGCTCTACAGCCTGCCCACCGAGACCCTGGCCGGCGGCATCACCACGGCGCTGATGCCCACGACGCTCGCCGACAAGAGCGTGGCGGGCCGCATCGAGACGGTGGGTGAGAACGGCCCGGCGGACGGCCTGATCATCGCCCGCCGCGACGGCCGCATGTACGTGACCTCCCCGCAGGACGATTCGATCAAGGTCCGCGACCTCTCGGCCAAGAACGCCGCGCTCGCCACCGTGGTGCAGGACAAGCGCCTGCGCTGGCCCGACACCTTCGCGGAGGGGCCGGACGGGACGCTCTACGTCACGACCTCGCACATTCAGGACTCCGCCTTCTACAAGCCCGACGCTCCGGCGGCCCTGCCGACCGAGTTGTGGAGCCTGAAGTTCGGCCCGGCCGAGACCACCGGCTCGACCACGCCCGCGCCGGCCGCCCGCTGAAGACGCCGCGCGCCGCCTCCGAACCGGAGCGGCGCGCCGCGCTGCGCATCCTCGATTGTCTCCAGACCCGGACCCCGATGCCGACGATTCGACGACGCACGCTCATCGGTGGCGCCCTGGCGGGCCTCGCCCTGTCGGCGTCCCGCGCCCCGGCGGCGCCGGTCCTGCGCGGCGACGACCCGCGCTTCGCCGACGTGGTCGCGCCCGGCACGCCGCTGCTCACCCTGTACGCGCAGGGGCGCTGGTGCGAGGGATTGTGCTACGCCAAAGCCCTCGGCGGCCTGATCGTCAGCGACGTTCGGGCCAACCGGATGCTGTGCGTCGCCGATGACGGCGGGACACGGGTCTTCCGTGATCCCTCGAACAACGCCAACGGCAACACGCTCGACGGCGAGGGCCGCCTCGTCACCTGCGAGCATCGCGGGCGGCGCGTGGTCCGGCGTGAGCATGACGGCCGCCTCACCGTGCTCGCCGACGCCTTCGAGGGGCGGCCCCTGAATTCCCCCAACGACGCCGCGCTGGCGCCGGACGGGGCGATCTGGTTCACCGACCCCGTCTTCGGCATCACCATGCCGGACGAGGGCCTGATGGCGACGCCCGCGCAAAGGGCGCGGCGCGTCTACAGGATCGATCCCTCCGGCACCCTCACGGGCATGACCGAGGCGGTGGGGCAGCCCAACGGCATCGCCTTCAGCCCGGACGGACGGCGCCTCTACGTCAGCGACACCAGCGCCGCGCTGAAGAACCCGGAGGGCGCCCGCTCCATCCTGGCCTTTCCGGTCGAGGGCGGGCTCAAGCTCGGCGCGCCCGCGACCTTCGCCACCCTGGAGGCCGGCGTGCCGGACGGGCTGGCCGTCGATGCCGATGGCCGGCTCTACGCGGCCTGCTTCGACGGGGTCCGGGTCTACGCGCCCGACGGCACCCGCCTCGGCCGCATCGCCACCGCCACGGATGCCGCCAACGTGGCCTTCGGCGGGCCGGACGGGCGCCGCCTGTTCATCGCCGCCGGCCCCTGTCTCCACGCCATCGACCTCACGGTGCGCGGCTGAGCCGCCCCACGCGCCCGAACCGGAATCGTCCCCATGACACTCGCTCGCCGTGACCTCCTCGCCGCCGGCCTCACCGGCGCGGCCACCCTCTCGCTCGGGCGTGAAGCCTCGGCGGAAACGCAGGTGGCCGAGCGGCGCGCGGCGGGCGGACTCGAACTCGCCTTCACGGCGAACGCGCCCTCCACGCCCACCGGCCTCGCGATCGCGCGCGGCGGCCGGCGCTTCGTGATGATGCCGCGCTTCAACGCGAAGGTGCCCTACACCCTCGGCGAGGTCATGCCCGACGGCGCGGTGCGCCCCTATCCGGACCTCGCCACCAACCAGCCCGACCCGGAGCAGCCGCAGGCCCGGCTGTTCCACGTCCCCAACGGCGTCTTCGACCGGGACGACACCCTGTGGTGCCTCGATGCCGGGCTGCCCGACGGCTCCGGTCCGCCGGTCAAGGGCGGCGCGAAGCTGGTGCAGATCGACCTCTCCGACGACCGCATCCACCGCGTGGTGCCGCTGGAGGCCGGCATCACCCCGACCTCGTCGCTGAACGACCTGCGCGTGGACATCCGCGATGGCCATGCCCGCGCCTACATCACCGACCAGGGCCAAGACGGGGAGGGCGCCATCCTGGCCGTCGACCTCGCCACCGGCCGGGTGGTGCGGCGCCTGGCCGGCCATGCCAGCACCAAGTCGCAGAAGGGGCTCCTCAAGATCGTGGAGGATCGCGCCGTGATGCAGCGGAAGGGCGAGGGGCCGCCGCGCCCGGTCCAGGGCGGCGCCAACGGCATCGCCCTCAGCCCGGACGGATCGCGGCTCTACTACGCGCCCCTGATCGGCCGGCGGCTCTACTCCGTCGGCACCGCCGCCCTCCTCGACCCCGAGACCGGCGATGCCGGGGTGGCGGCCGGGGTCGAGGACCTCGGCGAAAAGGGCATGACGGGCGGCCTCACCACGGATTCGAAGGACCGGGTCTACCTCGCCATGCAGGAGTTCAACGCGGTCGGCCGGCGCAACCCGGACGGCAGCGTGGAGATCCTCGCTTCCGACCCGCGCCTGATCTGGGCCGACACGTTCTGGATCACCCCCGACCGCTGGCTCCACGTCTCGGCCGCGCAGGTGAACCGGCGCCCGGAATACAACGGCGGCGAGGACAGGCAGACCCCGCCCTACGCGATCCTGCGGATGCGCATCGACGCCGACCCGGCGTGATCCCTACTCGGACCAGCGCAGGGCCGCGGCCGCCGCGAGCGTGCCGATCACCCCCGCGATCAGGCTGAGCGCGCACAGGATGGCCAGCGGCGTGGTGAAGGGCACCGTGCCGCCGAGCGCCGCCTCGCTCGCCGAGACGCCGAAGATCAGCGTCGGGATCATAAGCGGCAGCACCACCACCGCGAGGATGAGCCCGCCGCGCCGGATCGAGGCGGTGAGCGCCGCGCCCACCGCGCCCACGAAGGTCAGCGCCGGCGTGCCGACCAGCAGGGTGAGGGCGGTGGCGCCCATGGCCCGGTCGTCGAGGGCGACGAGCAGCCCGAAGAGCGGGGAGGCGAGGGCGAGCGGCAGGCCCGTGGTCAGCCAATGCGCCAGCACCTTGGCCAGAACCACGCCCTCCAGCGGCACCGGCGATCCCGTCATCAGATCGAGGGACCCGTCCTCCTCGTCGGCCTGGAACAGGCGGTCGAGGCCGATCAGGGTGGAGAGCACGGCGGCCAGCCACAGGATCGCGGGGCCGATCCGTGACAGGAGGTTGAGGTCGGGTCCGAGCGCGAACGGCACCAGGGCGACGATCATCAGGAAGAACACCAGGGAGAGCGCCCCGGAGCCGCCGACCCGGGCGGCGAGCGCGAGATCGCGGGCGACGAGGGCCCGCAGGGCACGGGTCACCACCAGACCTCCTCCGCCGGAGCGCGCGCCCCGATGTCATCAGGCCGAGGCTTGGCCGCCTCGATCCGCAATTCCCGCGCGTCCTCCAGGCCGAGCGCCTGGTGGGTCGCCGCGATGACGAGGCCGCCCTCCGCCCTGTGCCGGGCCATCATGCCGGCGAGCAAGCCCTGCGAGGCCGTGTCGAGGGCCGCCGTCGGTTCGTCGAGGAGCCAGAGCGGGCGCCGGCAGACGAGGAGGCGGGCCAGGGCCACCCGCCGCCGCTGGCCGGCGGAGAGATAGGCCACCGGCAGCCTCAGGGCATGGCCGAGGCCGAGTTCCTCCAGGGCCGCGCGCGGGCTCGCGGTCGGCGCGCCGAGGAGGTCGCGCGCGAAGGCGAGGTTCTCCTCGGCGGTCAGCGGGCTCTTCAGCCCGTCGCGATGCCCGACCACATGGAGGCATTCGGATATCGTCGCCTCGCCGGCCTCGCTCACCGTGAGCGTGCCCGTCTCGGGCTTGAGCCGGCCGGCCAGCACCGCGAGCAGCGTCGACTTGCCGGCCCCGTTCCGGCCCGTGACCATCAGCGCCTCGCCGGGTCCGAGCGCGAAGGACAGGTCCGAGAAGATGCGGCGGCCGGAGCGGCGGACGGCGAGGTTCTGGGCGTTCAGCCGCACGGTTCGTCCTGATTCCTGAGCCTGCCCGAGAGGGTCATCGATACACGTCGCGCCGATGGCCGACCTCGACCACGAGGAGGCGAGGCGCGCCGTCCCCGATCGCGGCGATCGCGCGAACGTCACCGCTGCGAGTGTCTCAGGACGTGCCGAGCCCTCAGACCTCAGGGCTTCGCCCATCGCACGGGAATCGTCCCGTGGCGAGAGGCGATCACGCCGACGGCCCCAAAGGTCGGCTCGGCGCGATCTGTCCGCGGTTCCCAGTGGGGACACGGGCCCTTCGTGAGGAGAATGTCGTGAAACGCGCGCCGATCGGGCCCCCTCGAAGGATCGTATCCACGCGCCCGCTCCGACCTTCGCCTCCGCGCAGCATGCGCGGGACCAGATCGCGCGCCGCGCCGGACCTAGTCTCGAAGCATGGGGCCGCGGGCGCGGCTTCCTCGCATCGCGTGGCGGCATGGCCCTTCCGGACCGGCGTGACGCACGCTCGACCGACAGCGGACCAGACAGACCCGGCCGTCTGTCAGGCTCCCGGTAGCGGCCAGTTTCGAAGTGTTCTATAACGCGTTCAGGCTGCGCCGCGCGAGTTTCAGGGCGTCCAAATCGCCCTTCGCGCATCACCCTCATCCGGGCACCCCCGGGGCGGCGCGCGCTTCCATAGCGCTCCCAGCCGAACACGTGTTTTCGTGGCGCAGGTTATGCCTGCGCGTGTTCGACCAACCGCTCGCGAGGAAACAGACCGCCGTGGCATCGCTCGACAGCTTCCAATCGCGCCAGACCCTCACGGTCGGCGACAAGTCCTACACCTACTACTCGATCCCGCATGCCGAGACCGCCGGCCTCGCCGACGCCACCGCGCTGCCCTTCTCGATGAAGGTGCTGCTCGAGAACCTGCTGCGCTTCGAGGACGACCGCTCGGTCAAGAAGGACGACATCTCGGCCACCGTCGCCTGGCTCGGCAACAAGGGCAAGACCGAGACCGAGATCGCCTTCCGTCCCTCCCGCGTGCTGATGCAGGATTTCACGGGTGTGCCGGCCGTCGTCGACTTGGCGGCGATGCGCGACGCCATGGTCGCCCTCGGGGGCGATCCGCAGAAAATCAACCCGCTGGTGCCCGTCGACCTCGTGATCGATCACTCGGTCATCGTCGACGAGTTCGGCACGCCCAAAGCGCTGGCCGACAACGTGGCGCTGGAATATTCCCGCAACGGCGAGCGCTACACCTTCCTCAAGTGGGGCCAGTCGGCCTTCGACAATTTCTCCGTGGTCCCGCCAGGCACCGGCATCTGCCACCAGGTGAACCTGGAATACCTGTCGCAGACCGTGTGGACGAAAAGCGAGGACGGCACCGAACTCGCCTATCCCGACAGCCTCGTCGGCACCGATTCGCACACCACCATGGTCAACGGTCTGGCCGTGCTCGGCTGGGGCGTGGGCGGCATCGAGGCCGAGGCCGCCATGCTGGGCCAGCCGCTCTCCATGCTGATCCCCGAGGTGATCGGCTTCAAGCTGTCGGGCAAGCTCCCCGAGGGCACCACCGCCACCGATTTGGTGCTGACGGTCACGCAGATGCTCAGGAAGAAGGGCGTCGTCGGAAAATTCGTGGAATTCTACGGCCCCGGCCTCGACGACATGGCGGTGGCCGACCGCGCCACGATCTCCAACATGGCCCCCGAATACGGCGCCACCTGCGGCTTCTTCCCCATCGACCAGAAGACCATCGACTTCCTCACCGTCACCGGCCGCGCCGACGACCGGATCGCGCTGGTCGAGGCCTACGCCAAGGCGCAGGGCATGTGGCGTGACGCGGCCACCCCGGACCCGGTCTTCACCGACACCTTGGCCCTCGACATGGGCGACGTGCGCCCGTCCCTCGCCGGCCCCAAGCGCCCGCAGGACCGGGTGCTGCTGGACGGCGCCAAGCCGGGCTTCGCCGGCTCCATGGAAACCGAGTTCAAGAAGGCGGCCGACATCGCCAAGCGCTATCCGGTGGAGGGCGCCAACTTCGACATCGGCCACGGCGACGTGGTGATCGCCGCCATCACGAGCTGCACCAACACCTCGAACCCGAGCGTGATGATCGGCGCCGGGTTGCTCGCCCGCAACGCGGTGGCCAAGGGCCTGCGCTCGAAGCCCTGGGTCAAGACCTCGCTGGCACCCGGCTCCCAGGTGGTGGCCGAGTACCTCGAGAGCGCCGGTCTGCAGCAGCCCCTCGACGCGCTCGGCTTCAACCTCGTCGGCTTCGGCTGCACCACCTGCATCGGCAATTCCGGCCCGCTGCCGGCGGCGATCTCGAAGGCCATCAACGACAACGACGTCGTGGCGGCGGCCGTGCTCTCGGGCAACCGCAACTTCGAGGGCCGCGTGAACCCGGATGTCCGGGCGAACTACCTCGCCTCGCCGCCGCTGGTGGTCGCCTACGCGCTCGCCGGCTCGATGCAGATCGACATCACCACCGAGCCCCTGGGGATGGGGTCGGACGGCCAGCCCGTCTACCTGAAGGACATCTGGCCCTCGACGGCGGAAGTGCAGGAATTCATCGAGGCCAACATCACCTCGACCCTGTTCAAGTCCCGCTACGCCGACGTGTTCGGCGGCGACGATTACTGGAAGGCCGTCGAGGTCACCGAGGCCGAGACCTTCAAGTGGGATTCGACCTCCACCTACGTGCAGAACCCGCCCTATTTCGAGGGCATGCAGAAGACCCCGGCTCCGGTGGAGGACGTGGTCGACGCGCGCATCCTCGGCCTGTTCCAGGACTCGATCACCACCGACCACATCTCTCCGGCGGGCAACATCCGGGCGAACTCCCCGGCCGGCGCCTACCTGCAGGAGCATCAGGTCCGGGTGCAGGACTTCAACCAGTACGGCACGCGGCGCGGCAACCACGAAGTCATGATGCGCGGCACCTTCGCCAACATCCGCATCAAGAACCAGATGGTCCGCGACGAGGCCGGCAACGTGGTCGAGGGCGGCTGGACCCTGTTCCAGCCCACCGGAGAGCGGATGTTCATCTACGACGCCGCCCAGAAGTATCAGGCCGAGGGCACCCCGCTCGTGGTCTTCGCCGGCAAGGAATACGGCACCGGCTCGTCCCGCGACTGGGCGGCCAAGGGCACCAAGCTCCTGGGCATCCGCGCCGTGGTGGCCGAAAGCTTCGAGCGCATCCACCGCTCGAACCTCGTCGGCATGGGCATCGTGCCCCTGGTCTTCCAGGGCGAGACCTCCTGGGCCTCGCTGGGCCTCAAGGGCGACGAGACCGTGACGATCCGGGGCCTCTCGGGCGACCTCAAGCCGCGCCAGACCATGATCGCGGAGATCACCTCGGCCGACGGCACCAAGCGGGAGATCCCGCTGACCTGCCGCATCGATACCCTCGACGAGCTGGAATACTTCCGCAACGGCGGCATCCTGCCCTACGTGCTGCGCTCGCTCGCGGCGTAAAGGCGCGAACGCCAATGGGCTGAACCGAGGCCTCGCCCGAAAGGGCGGGGCCTTTTTCATGGCCACCACCCTTTAAAAAGTTCTTTCAGGTTTACAAATCAGCAGCTCTCAAACCTAGAGTTCGATAATTGCCGTGCGAGGCGCTCTCCGTGGAAGCCCCGCGATAACCTGGAGCGAAAAGATGGCCGACATTTCCTACCCTTGCTACAAGGTCAAGAAGGATACGAGGGGGCATTGGTACTGGGTCTACTACGCCAAGAACCGCGAAGAGATTTCGAAAAGCAGTGAAAGCTACGTGGCGAAGGCCGATTGCCTTCACGGCATCAAACTGAATAAGGCGTCAGGCAACGATCCCGTCTTCGAGGTGTGATCTGAGCCGGCTGGATAGGTCCGGGGGATGGGGCGAACGCGACGTCTCTCGGTGTCGGAACAATCGGCATCCCGCTTGACGCCACGGCGCGCCCGGTCGAAACCGCGACGCATGACGATGCGCCCCATCCTCTTCACCAACGCCGCGCTCTGCGACCCGGCCACGGGCCGGCAGGCGCCCGGCCACGTCGTCGTCCGCGACGGCCTGATCCACGACGTCGGCTGGGGTCCCCTCGCCGGGGTGCCGGACGAGGCCGAGACGATCGATTGCGGCGGCCACGTCCTCAGCCCCGGCCTCATCGATCTGCGCGCCTTCGTGGGCGAGCCCGGCGCGGAGCATCGCGAGACCCTGGCCAGCGCCAGCGCGGCCGCCGCCGCCGGCGGCGTCACCACGCTCGTCTGCATGCCCGACACCAACCCGGTCATCGACGGGCCGGCCATCGTCGACTTCGTGCTGCGGCGCGCCCGTGACACGGCGAGCGTCAACGTGCTGCCGGCCGCCGCCATCACCAAGGGGCTCGCCGGACACGAGATGACCGAATTCGGCCTGCTGCAGGAGGCCGGTGCGGTCGCCTTCACCGATGGCCTCAAGGCGGTGCGGAACGCCCAGGTGATGCGCCGGGCGATGACCTATGCCCGCGACTTCGGCGCCCTGCTGATGCAGCACGTGGAGGAGCCCGACCTCGTCGGCGACGGCGTGATGAACGAGGGCGAGATGGCCTCCCGCCTCGGGCTGCTCGGCATCCCGCGCGAGGCCGAGACGGTGATGCTGGAGCGCGACATCCGCCTCGTGCGCCTTACCGGCGCCCGCTACCATGCGGCGATGATTTCCTGCGCCGACTCCGTCGAGATCGTGCGCCGGGCCAAGCAGGACGGCCTGCCCGTCACCTGCGGCGCCTCGGTGAACAACCTCGTCCTCAACGAGGGCGACATCGGCCATTACCGGACCTTCTGCCGGCTCTCGCCGCCGCTCCGGCACGAGACCGACCGGCTCGCCCTGGTGGCGGCCCTGAACGAGGGCGTCATCGACGTCGTCGTGTCGGACCACAACCCGCAGGATGTCGAGACGAAGCGCCTGCCCTTCGCCGAGGCCGCCGATGGGGCGCTCGGCATCGAGACGCTGCTCGGCGCGGCCCTGCGCCTCGTCCATACCGGCGACGTCGCCCTGCCGCGCCTCCTGGCGGCCCTGACCACGAGCCCCGCCGCCCTGCTCGGCCGCCCGGCCGGACGCCTCGCGGCCGGCGCGCCCGCCGACCTCGTACTGATCGACCCGGACCTGCCTTACGTCCTCGACAAGCGCCGCCTGAAGTCCCGCTCGAAGAACTCGCCCTTCGACGAGGCCCGGCTTCAGGGCGCGGCGATCCTGACGATGGTCGGGGGCGGCATCGTCTTTCGCGCGCCCGACGAGACCGGGGCCGCCGCGTGACCGCGATGACTGGGCTTTCCTGGCCCCTCCTGCTCGCGGCCCTGGCGGGGGGCTACCTCCTCGGCTCGATTCCCTTCGGGCTGATCCTGACGCGCTTTGCCGGGCTCGGGGATGTGCGCGCCATCGGCTCGGGCAATATCGGCGCCACCAACGTGCTGCGCACCGGGCGCAAGGGCCTCGCGGCCGCGACCCTGCTGGGCGACGCGCTGAAGGGCACGCTCGCCGTGCTCCTCGCGGGACGGTTCCTCGGGCCGGAGGCGGCCCTGGTCGCGGGCCTCGGCGCCTTCCTGGGGCACCTGTTCCCGGTCTGGCTCGGGTTCCGGGGCGGCAAGGGGGTGGCGACCTTCCTCGGCGTGCTCCTGGCGCTCAGCCCGCTCGGTCTCGTGGCCTTCGCGGCGATCTGGCTCGGCCTCGCTTTCACGCTGAAATACTCGTCCCTGGCGGCGCTGGCCGCCTCGGCCCTGACGCCCCTCGTGCTCTGGGCCATCGGACAGCCCTCGGTTGCAATTCTGTTTCTCCTGCTCGCCGCCCTGCTATGGTGGAAGCATGCGCCCAACATCCGCCGGCTGATCGACGGAACCGAGGGGCGCATCGGGCAGAAGGGCTGAGGTCCCTCGCCCGCTCCGGAGGGGGAGGGCGATGCAACTCACCGATGCCCAGCGTCTCGACTGGCTGCGCCTGATCCGCAGCGAGGGCATCGGCCCGCGCACGTTTCGGACCCTGATCAACCGCTTCGGCGGTGCGGGGGCGGCCCTGGAGGCCCTGCCGACGCTCACGGGGCGCAGCGGCAAGCGCGTCACGCCGCCCGGCCGGGCCGAGGCGGAGGCCGAGATCGCCGCCGCCGCCCGCCTCGGCGCGCGCCTCGTGGCCCTGGGCGAGGCGGATTACCCCAAATTGCTGCAGGCGGCCGATTCCGCGCCCCCGCTGATCGCCATCCGGGGCGAGGCCACGACCCCGAACCGGCCCGGCATCGCCATCGTCGGCTCACGCAACGCCTCGGCCGCCGGCCTCGGCTTCACCGAACGGCTGGCGCGCGGCCTCGGCGAAGCCGGGCTCGTGGTCGTGTCGGGGCTGGCGCGCGGCATCGATGCCCACGCCCACAAGGCCACGCTCCAGTCCGGCACCGTGGCGGTGCTGGCCGGCGGACACGACCGGATCTATCCGGCCAACCACGCCGCCCTGGTCGACGCGATCCTGGACGCGGGCGGCGCGGTCGTGGCCGAGATGCCGATGGGCTGGGAGCCGCGCGGACGCGACTTTCCCCGGCGCAACCGCATCATCTCGGGGCTGGCCTACGGCACCGTCGTGGTCGAGGCCGCCCGCCGCTCGGGCTCGCTCATCACCGCGCGCTTCGCCCTCGAACAGGGCCGCGAGGTCTTCGCCGTTCCGGGCTCGCCCCTCGATCCCCGCGCGGAGGGCACCAACGACCTCATCCGCCAGGGCGCGACCCTGGTGGCGCAGGTCGAACACGTGACGGACGTGGTCGCGCCGCTGATCGGCGGCGGCGCGTTCGCGCACGGGGAGGGCGTCCTGGCGCTCGACCGGCCGGACCTCGCCGACGCTCCGATCTTCTGGGACGAATTCGACGTCGACGGCATCGCGCTGCCGCCGGTCCCGGACGACCTCGACGTGCCCGAGCCGGCCGACGCGCGCACCCGCCTGATCGCCTATCTCAGCCCGACCCCGATCGGCACCGACGAACTCGCCCGCGCGGCGGGCCTCAGCGTCCGCGTGGTGCAGACCACCCTGCTCGAACTGGAGCTCGACGGCCGTATCGAGCGACACGGCAGCAACGCGGTTTCGCTGCTGGGGTGAGGGCAAGCGGCGGCGAGGGAGCGACGGCAGGCGTCCGATATCCTTAACCCGGCGTTGAGACCCGATGCGTTAACCAAG
Source organism: Methylobacterium sp. J-068 (assembly GCF_022829445.1). Classification (GTDB taxonomy): domain Bacteria; phylum Pseudomonadota; class Alphaproteobacteria; order Rhizobiales; family Beijerinckiaceae; genus Methylobacterium. Next base: position 41,237 of record NZ_JAKSXY010000026.1, read on the forward strand.
TTCTGAAGATGGCTACAAAGCCGCAGCACAGGGTTTCCGTGTCGTGACCAGCCTGCTGACCAACAACGCCGCCCTCACCGCGCTGACGACCCTGATGGGGACCAGTCGGCAGGTCGACGCGACGAGCAAGCGCATCTCCACCGGCCAGCGCGTCTCCGACGCGGCGGACAACGCCGCCTATTGGTCGATCGCCACCGCGATCCGCTCCGACAACGCCGCTCTCGGCGCGGTCAAGGATTCCCTTGGCCTCGGCGCCTCGTCGGTCGACACGGCCTATAACGGCCTCACCGGCGTGCTCGGCGATCTGCAGACCCTGCGCGCCAAGCTCCAGACCGCCCTTCAACCCGGAATCGACCGCGCGAAGGTCCAGACCGAGATCCAGGCCATCCAGGCCCGGATGAAGGCGACGGCGGATTCCTCCACGGCCAGCGGGCGCAACTGGATCTCCGTGGATTCCTCGCCCGCCAACCCCGCCTATCGGGCCAGCGAGACGGTGATCGGCGGGTTCTCGCGCGACAGCAGCGGCACCGTGACGTTCTCGAAGATCGCCATCGATGTCGCGGCGATCCGCCTCTACGACGCCGGCAGCGCCAGCGCGAGCGTGCCCGCGACCAGTGCGCAGTTCACCGCACAGGTCGCGCTGGGCGGCTCGCCCGGCTTCGGCGCCGGCACGGCGGATTTCAGCGGCACCAACGAGGTCGCCATCCGGATCGTCGGCTCCGGCGGCATCGAGACCCTGATGCTGAACCGGACGACGCTCGCCTCGGCGGCCCAGGACCTTTCCAAGGTCAAACCCGCCGAAGTCGTGTCCGCGCTCAACAACCAGATCGCGGCCTCGGCCTCCATGCGGGGAAACGTCGTCGTGTCCCTCGATACGTCGGGCCGGCTCCACTTCGAGACCACCGCGACGGGGAAGGACACGAATCTCAACATCCTGTCCGGAACCGAGACGGCGGGCGCCACCTGGCTCGACCTCGGTTTGGGAGCCAATGGCGGCACGGCGCTGTACCAGCCCCTCGTCTCCGCGGCCTCGGCCTACGCGAACCTCAACCTGTCAGGGGCCCACACGAAGACCATCGCGGTGAGCGACGGGACGACGACCACCAGCGTGACCCTGAACGCCGCGAGCCTGCCGGCACCGGCCGACGCCACGTCGGTGACCATCGAGGAGGTCCGCGCCATGCTGAACGCCAGCCTGTCCGCGCAGGGCACCCCGATCCGCTTCGGCCTGACCGGCCCCACGAACGCACCCGACCACCTCGTCCTCATCGGCGCGGCGGGCGGCCCTTCCGGCACCGTCACGATCACGGGTACCGGCGTGGCGGCGCTCGGCTTCACCAGCGGGCAGACGGGCACGAGTGCCACGGCGATCAACACCAGCTACCGGCCGACCGTCTTCGGCAGCGACAACGCCACCACGTCGACCCGGGGCATCCTCGATACGCCCGGGACCTCCGGCATGGCGGTGGGCACCCTCGACATCTCGACACTCACCGGCACCGCCGGCGATGCCACTCTGGCGGCCCTGATCACGCAGGTCGACAAGGCGATCGCCAGCGTCACCAACGCCGGCACCAAGCTCGGCGCCAACAAGACCCAGATCGACGGCCAGAAGACCTTCGTCGACACCCTGATGAAGGCCAACGCCCGCACCATCGGCATCCTGGTGGACGCCGACGTGGAAGAGGAGTCGACCAAGCTCAAGGCGCTCCAGACCCAGCAGCAGCTGGCGACCCAATCCCTCAGCATCGCCAACGGCGCGGGCGCCGGCCTGCTCTCGCTCTTCC
>NZ_JAKSXY010000028.1 GCF_022829445.1 Methylobacterium sp. J-068
TTGCACGCGGCTGACTTAAAGACGGGGAACTGCAACGGACGCTTCCGGCAAAAGGAGCGCCGCTGCCTTACGGTTAGAGGACCAGACCATGAAATCCATTCTTCGCAGCGCCACCGCGCTCGCCGGCATCGCCCTCGCCGACGAAGCCTTCGTTCGAGTCACGGCCGCCGAAAGCGCCGGCGCCGCGACCGCCGACCAGCGGGCTGGCCGCCGTGCCGAGGAAGATCGGGGAGTTGGCGACGATGGTGGTCGGGCCCTTGTTGTCGTTGCCCGTGCCGAAGCCGTAACCGGCGTTGAAACCGGCGTAGAAGCCGGTCCAGGTGAACACCGGCACCGGCACGAACACCGGCGGAGCGGCGCGGCGCGGAAGATCGGCGGCGAAGGCAGAGCCGGCGAGGGCGATGCCGGCGAGCGCGGTGGCGCTGCGAAGAATGGATTTCATGGTCTGGTCCTCTAACCGTAAGGCAGCGGCGCTCCTTTTGCCGGAAGCGTCCGTTGCAGTTCCCCGTCTTTAAGTCAGCCGCGTGCAAGAAGCTGTGGCCTTACGATCACGCCAGCCGCATCGAAGGCGGCCCCTTTGTGGCGATACTCGTCCTGCCATTACGGCTACTTGCCCAGAAAACGCGCGCGAATGGCCAAGGTTCACGCACGGCCACGGTTTATTCTTGACAAATTGTCGCAGGGGACTGGACGCGTCAGCCCGCGAGGCAGACGGCCGAGATGAGGCGTCCGTAATCCGGCTCTCCCCGGTGGGTGGTCCGGCGATAGCTGTAGAAGCGTTCCGGCTCCGAATAGGTGCAGCGATCGAGGGCGGTGGCACCGCCGATGCCGGCTTCCGCGAGCCGGGCCAGGATGAAGCCCGGAAGGTCGAACTGCGCGTATCCGGGCCGCCGACCCGAGCCGAGAAAGCGCTCGAAGCCCGGTGCCTCCGCGTGAAAGCGGGCGATGAAGTCAGGTCCCACCTCATAGGCCGCCTGCGCGATCGTCGGCCCGAGCACGGCCACGATCCGCCCGCGCGCGGCGCCGAGCCGCTCCATCGCGCCGATCGTGGCTTCGATCACGCCCGTGAGGGCGCCTTTCCAGCCCGCATGCGCGGCGCCGACCAAGCCGCCAGCGGCATCGGCGAACAGGATCGGCCCGCAATCGGCCGTGGCGATGCCGAGCGCGAGCCCGGGCACGCGCGTCACCATCGCGTCCGCCTTGGGGCGGTCGGCGAGGGACAGCGGCGCCTCGACCACCACGACCTCCGGGGAATGGACCTGGTACAGGCTGACGAGGCTGTCCTCCGCCACCCCGAGATGCCCGCACATCCGGCGGCGGTTCTCGGAGACGTTGGCGGGCCCGTCGTTCGAGCCGAGTCCCCCGTTGAGGGACGCATGGATTCCCTCCGAGACGCCGCCCTGCCGGGTGAAGAAGGCGTGCCTTATGCCCGGGAGGGCGGACAGGGCGGGAGCTTCGAGGAACGCGCGAGGATCGAGCGGCATGGAACACGTCTGTCCTGAGACGAAAGAAAAGGAAACGTACAGCGTCCGGCCAGGCGGCGCCGAGCGTGGCGGATTGGGCGGCGGAAACGGCCGAACCCTTCGGGGCTTACCCTGATCACGCGGATCTTTACGCTTCATTAAGCATGTTTTGGTCGGATGCGTCTCAGAGCCGAGGACCTGCCGATGTCGGAACCCGCCCGCCAATATGCCCAGCACGATCCCGCGTCCCGGCCCCAACCGGGTCCGCTCCGCGATTGGCTGGCCGCGATGAAGGCGGCGACGTCGTCGTCGTCGCCCGACGCATCCCCGCCGAGCGCGCCGCGCGAGAGCGCCAGGATCGCCGAGCCGAACGGCGAGGCGCGCGGCTCGGATTCAGGCAACCAGTGGATCCCGCGCGTCGTGGCGCCTGCGTCGCCACCGACCGGCGCCGCGCAATCCGACGTCTCGGACCTCATGGCCGAGAACATCATGCTCAAGGCCAAGCTGAAGGTCGAGAACGATCGTTACGACGCCCTCCAGGGCGTGATCGCCCGCGAGCTGCGCAATCTGCGCGCTCATGTCGAGGAGGACATGCAGGAACTCGACACCGTGCGCGCCGAGCGGGACCGCCTCGCGGACGCCCAGGCCACGTTCGAGCAGCAGGTGCGTGAACTGCGGATCCAGATCGCCGCCGACGCCGCCAATCTCGCCGAGATGCGCAGCGAGCGCGATCTCTGGGCGGCCCGCGCCGAAGCCCTGGCCCAACCGATCTTCCAGAAGCGGGCCGCGATCTGACATCGACGGTCGCGCTCCGTCCGACAGCGCCCCCCGGCTTCGAAACGACGAAGGGCCGCCCCCGCGAGGGGGCGGCCCTTCCATTGCCGAACCGCTTGATGTCCGGCCGAAACTGTTGCGTACGCCTCTAGCGCTAGAAGGCTGCGCCGGAGGCGACGGTCCAGGTCCGGGAGGCCGGGATGAGCGGCTGATGACAATGAGACACTGGATCACCTCCTTTCGTTCGTTGCGGGTAAGCCGAAGCTAGTGAGCCCCGCCGGGTTTGAAAAGGCCCCCGGCCGCGCCCTTCCGCCGCTCCCCCTCATCGCCCCGCGCGCCGCGCCGTCTCGGCTGGCCACGCCCCGCCGGCGGGTCTAAAGGTCAGGCCCGCCAACGGCCCCGGACCCTCGCATCACCATGTCCACAGCCCTGCGCATGCCGGCACCCGACGAGGCCGCCCTCGATCCGGATGCCATGCGCCAGCCTCTCCCCGACGCCTGGTACTGCGTCGGGCGCTCCGATTCCCTGAAGGCCGGCACCCTGCGCGCCGTCGCGCTCAACGGCGAGCAGATCGTCCTCGGGCGCGAGGCGTCCGGTGCGCCCTTCGCCCTGCGGGACCGCTGTCCGCACAGGGGCATGGCCCTGTCGAAGGGGCGCTTCGACGGCGCCGACCTGACCTGTCCGTTCCACGGCTGGCGCTTCGGCACGGATGGACGCTGCCGCGACGTGCCGACGCTCTCCGAGTCAGACACGGCCGATTTCTCGCGCATCGCCGTGCAGCGCTTTCCCATTCGCGAGAGCGCCGGCTTCGCCTGGGTGAACCCTTATCTCGGGCCGCAGACCGGCTCGGAACCTGCGGCCCTGCCCGCACTGGGCTTCGAGGCCGCCGGCTCCCTCGTGGTCGAACTCGTCGTCGAAGCCTCGTTCGACCTCACGACCCTCAGCCTCGTCGATCCGGGCCACGTCGCCTTCGTTCACGATTCCTGGTGGTTCCGACCCTCGAAGGAGCTGCGCGAGAAGGTGAAGACCTTCACGCCGACCCCGCACGGCTTCACCATGACGAGCCACGCCACCACGACGAGCTCGCCGGTTTACCGCCTGCTCGGGGGCGTCCCCTCCGTCGAGATCGAGTTCCGCCTGCCGGGCGTGCGCCTGGAGCGGATCGAGGCGGGCGCCAAGCGGGTGGCGAACTACACCTTCGCGACGCCGCTGACCCAGAACCGCACGATGCTGACGAACGCGCTGTACTGGAACATGCCGACCCTGAACCTGCTCAAGCCGGTCGCGCGGCCGCTGATGCGCCAGTTCCTGACGCAGGACCAGCAGGTGCTCCAGCACGCCCAGGCCGGTCTCGACCGAAAGCCCACGATGGTGCTGTTCGGCCAGGGAGACCTGCCGTCGCAATGGTACTTCCGCCTGAAGCGCGAGGCCCTCCAGGCCGCGCGCGAAGGTCGGCCCTTCGCGAACCCCCTCGAGCGCCAGGAACTGCGTTGGCGCTCGTGAATCGGCTGCGATGCGTGGCCGCGCCGCTTGATCCGGGGCGGCGTGCGGCCATCTCGTGTCCATGAAACGGCACAGTCTGATCACGGCGCTGAGCGCCGCCACGGTGATGACCCTCGGCGGGGTCGGATATGCGGCCCACCGGCGCGGCCGCAACCCGTATTATCGCGGGCCCCGGAGCGACCATTTCGACGGCGTGCGCTTCCACGGCACCGACCAGCCGGCGGACAAGACCCTCGGCGACATCGCCCGCTGGCGTTCCCGTCGCGGGGTCGACGGCCCGCTGCGCCAGGTCTGGCCGGCCTTCCACCCGAGTCCCTTCGCCGGCGATGTGCCGCCCGAGCGCGTCGCGGGCCTTCGCGTCACCCTCATCGGGCATGCGAGCTACCTGTTCCAGGTGGCGGGCCGGAACATCCTGGTCGATCCGGTCTACGCCCAGCGCGCGAGCCCCTTGCGCTTTGCCGGCCCGAAGCGCGTCAATCCGCCGGGCATCGCCTACGCGGACCTGCCGCCCATCGACGCCGTCCTGATCACGCACAATCATTACGACCATCTCGACGGCCCCACGGTCGCGCGCCTCTGGCAGGCGCATCAGCCCTTGATCCTGGCGCCGCTGGGCAATGACGCGATCCTGCGCGCCTACGACGACACCATGCACGTGGAGACCCGCGACTGGGGCGAGTTGGTCGATCTCGGCGGCGGCCTGACGGTCCATCTCACGCCCGCCAACCACTGGTCGGCGCGGGGCCTCAACGACCGCCGCATGGCGCTGTGGTGCTCCTACGTCCTGACGACGCCGGTCGGCGTCCACTACCATTCGGGCGATACCGGCCTGCGCGGCGGCGCGATCTTCCGTGACGCCTGGACCCGCTTCGGACCGCCGCGCCTCGCCACCCTGCCGATCGGCGCCTACGAGCCGCGCTGGTTCATGAAGGAGCAGCACATGGACCCGGCCGAGGCGGTGGAGGCCGGGCTGCTGCTTGGGGCCGACCAGATGCTCGGCCACCACTGGGGCACCTTCCAACTCACCGACGAGGGCATCGAGCAGCCGGCCGAGGCTCTGGCCGAGGCCTGCGCGACGAACGGGATCGCGCCGGAGCGCTTCCTGGCTTTGCGGCCGGGTCAGGTGTGGGAGGGCTAAGCGACCCTACCGCGATGCGGCGGCCGTCTCCGGCCAGACCACGTGGCCATCGACCGCGTAAGGCTTGCAACCGGGATTGACCCGGCCGCATCGCTCCAACGCCGTACCCACGGCATCCAAGTCTCCTGAGGCCAACATCCAGGCGCCATTCGGGGCGATGACGAAGGCTTTGGGGCGCGGCAGGGCGCGAAATTTAGCGTAGCCGGTGCGTCCTGCGGCGTCGATATACGGGATCGCATCGGCGTCTTCGTACGCTGCGAAGCGAGTCGGAGCGGGCGGCGGCGACGGATAGGTCCAGACGACATCGTCGTTGAAGGCGTAGAGCCTGCACGTCACACCGTGCTGCTTACACTCGGCGTAACCCTGCGCCAGCGGATCGTACCCCTCGCTCGTGCCGATCGTGCCGCGACCCGCGGCGATGAAGAAGGCACGGGGACGCGGCGATTTCAGGAAAGCCAGGTAGGCTTCCCGGTTCCTTGGGGTCGAGAACGGGAGTGCATCGACATCGTCGAGATCGGCGTACCGCGAGGCCGGCGGTGGCTCGAGGGGGATGTATTGGGGATGGGTGATCGCGGCAGGAAATCCATGTTGCTTCAGGAACGCATCCAGGCGAGGGACGAAGACGCCGAACGCCGCCGGGTTTCCGAGGAGGCGGTGTGAATCGGTGCCGAACTTTCCATACGCCACCATTTCGGCTTGGCCGCCCGCGCCGACATACGCGCCATACATCGCTTCCCAGAGCGGTTTTGGAAACAGTTGATCGTTGTCGCCGTAGAACCAGATCGAGGGGACTTTGCTTGCTTTTCCAAGAAGGCCCGCCCCCCGTCGAAGGGCAACGTCGCTGGCTTTACAGTTCACCGAGCGTAAGCCGCCGTAGAAATTGACGACCACCTTCACGCGTCGATCACGCAACGTTCCAGCGGCCAGGGCATTCCAACCCCCGAAACTCGCTCCGGCCATGATCGTGCGACGGGTATCGATCTTCGGATTTTCGGCCAGCTGGTCGATGACAGCCAAGATATCTTTGCCGTGATCCTGCGCCATCTCGGTGAATTGGCACTTGTCCTGAAATGACGGTGCGCCGGTCGAACCTCCATATCCGCGGAGCAGCGGTTGGGCGACCGCATAACCACGGGACAGGAAGTAATAGGTGGCCATGCTGCGCTCGTAATTGCGCATGTCGTTCTCGTTCGCCTTTCCATTGGAGCCGTGATTGAACACCACCAGGGGAAAAGGTCCTTGCCCCGTCGGAATTGCCACCGTTGTCTTCAACATCGCCGGTCGACGCGGGTCGCCGTGATAATTGAAGTGGAGCCATTCGATCGGCGTATCGGGGCCGTATTGAAGTGTTTCGCCAGCGATGATAGGCGCGGTCCAGGCTATCGACAACATTGCCGAACAAATAAGCCAAAGATACACGAATTTATTCCTGAATAACTTGCAAGGCCGATACCGGCACACGTATAGGTGGCTTTTTGGTTTTATTCAACCAAGACCGACCGACATGCAAATTTTGGTACCTGGGTTATAGGTTTCAAATCGATATGTGTTCGAGCCTGCTCAAATAAATAACATATCTAATGCAAAATTTTTTAATTATGATAGATATAGTGAAATACATAGCTCATTTATAACCGATCGATCTTGTATTATGTGCGCCGACCGGCACGAACCGCACTGACGGTCACAGCTGTGGATGGCCGCTGTGACCGTCAACACGAAGCAAATCGATCTCGGCTCCTACAGAATGAACCGGCTCAGATCCGCGTTCGCCGCCAGGCTCTCCACCCGCGAGCGCACGTAGGCCGCGTCGATCGGCACGGTCTCGCCGGAGCGGTCGGTGGCGGTGAAGGAGATCTCGTCGATGACGCGCTCCAGCACGGTTTGGAGCCGGCGGGCGCCGATGTTCTCCACCGAGTTGTTCACGTCCACCGCCACCCGCGCCAGGGCGTCCACCGCATCCTCGCTGAATTCGAGGGTGACGCCCTCGGTCTGCATCAGCGCCACGGTCTGCTTCAGGAGGCTGGCCTCCGTCGAGGTCAGGATCTGGCGGAAATCCTCTACGGTGAGCGGCTGCAACTCGACGCGGATCGGCAGACGGCCCTGCAGTTCCGGCAGGAGGTCGGAGGGCTTCGAGACGTGGAAAGCGCCGCTGGCGATGAACAGGATGTGGTCGGTCTTCACCGGCCCGTGCTTCGTCGCCACCGTGGTGCCCTCGATCAGGGGCAGCAGATCGCGCTGCACGCCCTCGCGCGAGACGTCGGCCGAGGAGCGGCCCTCGCGGGCGCAGATCTTGTCGATCTCGTCGAGAAACACGATGCCATTGTCCTCGACCTCGCGGATGGCTTCCTGGGTCAGCGAATCGGCATCCACGAGCTGGTCGGATTCCTCGGCGAGCAGGGGCGCGTAGGCGTCCTTCACGGTCATCCGGCGCGGCTTGCCCTTCTGGCCGCCGAGCGCCTTGCCGAGCATGTCGCCGAGGTTGACCGCGCCCATCGAGGCGCCGGGCATTCCGGGGATCTCGAACATCGGCAATCCACCCGGCGGGGCGCCCGCGAGTTCGATCTCGACCTCCTTGTCGTCGAGTTCGCTCGCCCGCAGCTTCTTGCGGAAGCTGTCGCGGGTGGCCTGGCTGGCCGTCGGGCCCACGAGGGCGTCGAGGATGCGCGCCTCGGCGGCCGCCTCCGCCTTGGCCTTGACCGAGCGGCGCTTCTCCTCGCGCTTCAGGCCGATGCCGACCTCCACGAGGTCGCGGACGATCTGCTCCACGTCGCGGCCGACATAGCCGACCTCCGTGAACTTCGTCGCCTCGATCTTCAGGAACGGCGCCCCGGCGAGGCGCGCGAGACGCCGCGCGATCTCGGTCTTGCCGCAGCCCGTGGGGCCGATCATCAGGATGTTCTTCGGGGCCACCTCCTCGCGCAAGGGGCCGGTGAGCTGCTGCCGGCGCCAGCGGTTGCGCAGCGCGATGGCGACCGCGCGCTTGGCGTCGGCCTGCCCGACGATGAAGCGGTCGAGTTCCGAGACGATCTCGCGGGGAGAGAAGGTGGTCATCACGCTCCGATCGGATGCGGCAGCCGGGCTGCCAGGGGGCGGGGAAGGGCGCGCAACAGGAGGGCGCGCAAGGGGTGCCATCCGGCGCTCAGGGCCAGGATGAAGGTTCCGAGGGTGAGGAGGCTGAGCGGGACGGTGCTCCCGCCGAAACCCGCGTCCCGAACGAGGGAGCCGAAGGCCAGCCCGGCATAGACCAGCCCGGAGACGAGGAGGGCGCGCCGGTCGACGGCGAGGGCGATCCCCGCCAGCCCGAGCACGATCGTGAGCACGCCGAGGGCCGCGCCCTGGCCGCCGCCGTTCGACAAGGTCCCGAGGATCGGATGCACGATCAGCGGCGCCGCAAGGAGGTGGAGCCAGAAGGCGATGTCGGTGCGGCGGGTGAGCCGTGCCGGATCGGCCAGATCGAAGCGCATCCCGAGGGCGAAGACCGCGAGCCCGGCGGCGATGAACAGGATGTTGAGCGAGGCGCGTACCAGCTCGGGCGCGGCCGTAACGAGCAGGCCGAAGACCAGGGCCAGGAAGGACGCCGACCCCGCCGCGACGGTGATGGGCACGGAAAAGCGCCGGTAATGCAGGCTCGTCAGCACCAGGGTCGCGAGCGCCGCGCCGATGATCGGCACCGGACCCAGGCGGTCACCGCCGAACAGATCGAGCAGGGTCGTCCAGCTTGAGCGCACTCCGGCGTCGCCCGCGAGCGCGAAGGCGACGGACGAATAGACCGCCAGGGCGAAGATCAGGAGCAGCACGATGCTCGGCAGCGCCATCCGGCGGCGGCGGGTGAAGAACTCGGCGAGACCCCAGGCGAGGGCGGCGATCAGGCCGTAGCCCGCGGCGGGGCCGAGGGTCGACAGTCCGAAATGCGCGCAGGCACCGAGGAACAGGAACAGCCCGAGGGTCACGAAGATGTCGGCGAAGCCCGAGATGAAGCGCAGGCGCTCGTCGTCGCGCGGTTCGCCCGGGGCGATCCGGTCGAGCGCGCCGTCCGTGGCCAGCCGATGGAGCGCCTGGGCCTGGGCCTCCGTGATGAGGCCCTCCGCCACGGCGCGGCGAAGATGATCGCCGGTGATCACGGGCGAACCTCGCGGCGGAACGCCCGGTGGCGAGCGAGGGCATGGCCGCACGAGGCGGTGGGGAGGACGGACTGGCGCACGCCCCCGACTTAAGCGCGGCGCCCCGTCCTTACCAGACGTGTTCGCGCCCGATGTGGCCGCATCAGGCCGCGCGGATCGAGCCGACGAAGTGCGAAACCTCGCCTTGGAGCGCGTTGGAGCGGCGGGCGAGTTCCGCCGCCGAGGCGAGGACCTGGGCCGCGCCCGCTCCGACCTCGACCGCCGCGCCCTGGACCTGCGCCATCGTCTCGGTGACGTCGCGCGTGCCCCGCGCGGCGTCGCTGACGCTGCGGGCAATCTCCTGAGTGGCGACCTGCTGCTCCTCGACGGCGGCGGCGACGCCGAGGGCGATGGTGTGAACGCTGCCGATGGTGGTGCCGATCTCGTTGATCGCCGCCACGGTGTCGCGCGTGGCGTTCTGGATCATGGTGATCTGCGTCGTGATCTCGTCCGTGGCCCGTGCGGTCTGCGCGGCGAGGCCCTTGACCTCGGCGGCGACCACCGCGAAGCCGCGCCCGGCCTCGCCGGCCCGCGCCGCCTCGATGGTGGCATTGAGCGCCAACAGGTTGGTTTGCCCCGCGATGCTGGAGATCAGGGCGACGACGTCGCCGATGCGCGCCGCGCCCTCGGCCAGGGCCTCGACCCTGGCATGGGTGCGCCGGCTGCTCTCAACGGCGCCGGCCGCGGCTTCGGAGGTCTGGCTGACCTGCTGCCCGATCTCGTTGGCGGTGGCGGCGAGTTCCTCGGTGGCGGCCGCGACGGTCTGGACGTTCTGCGCGGTCTCGTTGGCGGCCCGCATCACGGCGGCCGATTGCCGGTTGGTGTGCTCGGCGTGGGTGGACATCGCCCGCGCGGTCTCCTCCATCGCGGCGGCGGCGCCCGAGAAATCCCCCACGAGCGACCCGACGCTGCCCTGGAAGCGATCGGCGAGTTCCGTCCGCTCGGTGCGTCGCTGGACGCTGGCGAGGCCGTCCGCTTCGCTCCGCGCCACGCGCAGGGCCTCGGCCTCGCGCATCGATCCGGCGAAGACCTGCATGCTCGACCAGATTTCGCCGATCTCGTCCCGGCTCGGCTTCATCACCGGCAGGTCCAGGTCGCCGCCCGACAGGCGCCGGATCGCCGCCGTCACGCCGGCCAGGGGCACGGCGATCTGCCGGTGTCCGAGGAAGCCTCCGATGAGCAGGCAGGCCAGCGTTCCGCCGATCGCGAGGGCGCTCAGAAGCTTCAGCCGATCGTCGTAGAGAGCGTCGGTGGCGGCATCGATGGCCGCGACGTGAGCCTGGCCGCTGGCGACGAGCACGTCGATCGAATCCTGGAAGGCCTGACGGTTGGCGCGGTTGGCCTCGTTGAAACCCACCTCCGCCGCCGCCTTCGGCGCGACCTCGGTTCCGAGCCGTGCGATTTCCTGGCGGAGGGTCGTGAACGTGGCGGCCCCCTGGACCACGCACTCGAACTGCGCGCGCTCGTCGGGCTGAATGCGCCGGCTCCAATCGGCCAGGAGCGCGTTCATGGCCGTCAGGTTCTGGCGCATCCGGTCGGCGTATTTCTGCGCGTCCGCCCCGTCCCGAGCGGCGTAGACGCCGCGGGATTCGAGGACCACGGTGGTGACGACGCGGTTGAAGTTCGCCGCGTCGAGCGCACCGCGGGCGGCGAGCCGGGAATTCTCCATCGCGGTGTTGAGGGCAGAGAGGGTGCTGATGCCCACCCCCGCGACCAGGAGGGTGATGGCCCCGCAGGCCAAAACGAATGTCAGGATCTTCGTCTTGATCTTCATCGTCTGGAACCTGCCCGGATCTCTGACCCGAGGTATTAGGCAGATTTCAGAAAACTTTCGTTAATGGCCTCGCGTCAACTGTCCGACGTTTCCAGCGTCTCGATCACGAGGTTGCCATTGGTGTAGACGCAGATCTCTGCCGCGATGCGCATGGCGCGGCGCACGATGTCTTCGGCATCGTGGCCGCTGTCTTCGAGTGCTCGCGCGGCGGCCAGCGCATAGTTTCCGCCCGAGCCGATGGCCATGACGCCGCTCTCCGGTTCCAGCACGTCACCGGCCCCCGAAAGCAGCAGGCTGACGTCCTTGTCGGCGACGAGCATCATCGCCTCGAGACGCCGCAGGTATCGGTCCGTGCGCCAATCCTTGGTGAGTTCGACGCAGGCCCGGGTGAGCTGCCCCGGATACTGCTCCAGCTTGGCCTCCAGCCGCTCGAACAGCGTGAAGGCATCCGCCGTCGCTCCCGCGAAGCCGCCGATGACCGAGCCCTTGGCGAGACGCCGGACCTTGCGCGCATTGCCCTTGACGATGGTCTGGCCGAGGCTGACCTGCCCGTCGCCGCCGATCACCACCCGGCCGCCCTTGCGGACCATGAGGATCGTGGTGGCGTGCATCTGCGGCGGGCCGTTCGAATCGTGCGCCAAGGCTGGCTCCTGGATTGGGTTGCGTCGGAAGGGCAGGTAGGCGTGCGTTCGCCCGAATGCCACTCGGCCCTACACCACCACGGTGATCCGCCGGGCCGCCCGGGTCAGGCCGGTATAGAGCCAGCGGGCGCGATGCTCCCGGAAGGCGAAGGATTCATCGAACAGGACGACGTCGTCCCACTGCGAACCCTGCGCCTTGTGCACGGTGAGCGCGTAGCCGTAGGTGAACTCGTCGGTCTCCCGCTTCAGGAAGGCCGGAATCTCCTCCTCGGAGCCTGACATCACCGCGCGCAGCACCTTGATGTCGGTGGGCCGGCGCCGCAGGGCCGGGTCGTCCTCGGGCACCACGTCGAGGCGCACGGTGTCGGAGCGCGGTGACGATCGCTGGGCGTGCACCGTCCAGGTCGAGCCGTTGAGGAGGCCCTTGGTCCGATCGTTGCGCAGGCAGACGAGCTTCTCGCCCACCGCCGGCATCGGGTCGGTGTGGCCGGCGAGTTCGCGCAGGCGGTTGTTGTAGAGCCGCCGGGTCTTGTTCATGCCGACCAGGACCTGATCGGCCTGGAGCACCACATTCGGGTCGATGGACCGGCGCGAGACGACGCGGCTCTCGCCGAACTCCCCGATGGACAGGCGGCCGCCCTCGCGCACCGTCATCGCCATGCGCACGATGGGATCGTCGGCCGCCTGCCGGTGAACGTCGGTGAGCATCACGTCGGGCTCGGCCTCGGTGAAGAAGCCGCCGCCGCGCACCGGCGGCAATTGGGCCGGGTCGCCCAGCACCAGCACCGGCTTGTCGAAGGACAGGAGGTCGTTGCCGAGGTCCGGATCCACCATCGAGCACTCGTCGATGATGATGAGTTCGGCCTTCGAGACCGGGCCGGTGCGGTTCAGGGTGAAGGCGGGGCCGCCATCCTCGGTCTCCTTGGTGCGGTAGATCAGGCTGTGGATCGTCGCCGCGTCGTGGCAGCCCTTCTGCCGCATGACGGAGGCGGCCTTGCCCGTGAAGGCGCCGAAGATCACGAGCCCCTCGACATCGTCGGCGATGCGGCGCGCCAGCGTGGTCTTGCCGGTGCCCGCATATCCGAAGAGGCGGAACACCTGCTGGCCATCGGTCTTGCGCCACGCCGCGATCGCCTTCAGGGCCGCATCCTGCTGGGGGGCGAAGCGGGTCGGCAGATCTGTGTCGGCCATCAGAGCACCGAGGGCCTGTCGAGGTCGAACGGATCGGCGCCGCGTTCCGCGAACAGGTCTTCCAGGGCGTCGCCGCCGGATTCCTGCGCGAAGGCATATTCCGCGTTCGAGATCGGGACCGCGAGGAGGAAGGCCAGGGCGCGGTCGGGTGTTTCCATCGTCTGAAGCCGGTTTTCCCAAAGGAAGGGCGGCACGAACAGGATGTGCTCCAGCGTGTCCGACACGCCCAGGTTCTCGAGGATGCCCGGAAACACGATGCCGGGGGCGAGGAACCAGCGCGCGTTGATGACCTGGAAGGCGCAGGCCGCCAGAACGGTCGCGAAGCCCGCCTTCGCACTCGCGCAGACGCCCAGGATCTCGCAGCGGCCGGGAAATTCGGCACCCTCCTGATAGAGCGGATGGTTGGCGAGGGTCACCGTCGCGTAAGCCGTGAGCCCCGCCCGCGGCGCGTCGCGGCAGGTCAGGATGTCGACATGACCGAGGAGCGCCTCGTCCCGGTGCCGTGCGACCGAAGGCGTACCGCCGAACACGCCCGCCAGCATCCGCGCCACAGCGCGGTTGGTCTCCGTGATGTCCGCCGGAGGGGCGGCCGGGCCGCTCACGGCCAGCGCACCGTGGGCGGCAGCGAGGAGAGGATCGAGGCGACGTTGCCGCCGGTCTTCAGCCCGAAGATCGTGCCGCGGTCGTAGAGCAGGTTGAACTCCACGTAGCGCCCGCGCCGGACCTGCTGCTCCAGCCGGTCCGCCTCCGTCCAGGGCGTATCGAGGTTGGCCCGCACGATGGCGGGATAGGCCTGGAGGAAGGCGCCCCCCACATCGCGCGTAAAGGCGAGATCGGCGGCCGGATCGCCGGTCCAGTGATAGTCGTAGAAGATTCCGCCAATGCCGCGCGGCTCGTTGCGGTGCTTGAGGTGGAAGTACTCCTCGCACCAGGCCTTGTAGCGGGCGTAATCGGCCGCCGGCGCGTGGGCATCGCAGGCGGCCTTCAGGGCGGCGTGGAAGGTCAGCGAATCGGGATCGTCCTGCGTGCGGCGGCGGTCGAGCACCGGGGTCAGGTCGGCGCCGCCGCCGAACCACGTCTTCGTGGTCACCACGAAGCGGGTGTTCATGTGCACCGTCGGAACGTTCGGGTTCCAGGGATGCGCGATCAGCGAGATGCCGGTGGCGAAGAAGCGCGGGTCCTCGGCGGCACCTGGCATCTGGGCGCGGAACTCGGGCGCGAACTCCCCGTGCACCGCCGAGACGTGGACGCCCGCCTTCTCGAAGACCCGACCTTTGAGCATCGCCATGGTGCCGCCGCCGCCGGGCGCCCCGGAATGGTCCGTGCGCTGCCAGGGCGTCTTCTCGAACCGTCCCGCCTCGGCCGGCGCGTCGGGGTGGAACGGACCCGCCGCTTCCGCCTCCAGGGTCTCCAGGGCGGACACGATCCGGTCGCGCAGGGTGGTGAACCACGCCGTCGCCTCGGCCTTGAGGGCGGTCAGTTCGGCCTCGGGCAGCCGGGGGGCGGAGTTGTCGGGGCTCGTCATGACTGGGGATGTCCCATCCCGCCGCCCGGCCGTCAATTCTGGCGTGGCCCCTCAATCCTTGCCGACCGACATCAGCAGCCGCTCGGTCTTGGCGTCCTCGATGCGGTTGACCATGCGCCGGCCCTCATGGACGTCGCGGATCGTCTTGGTGGCGGTGATGCAGGATTGCACGAGCATGATCGTCCCCATGGCGAGGTAGCCCTTGATCCAGATGTCGATGGGCATGAACAGGATGCCGAGGCCCACCATCGCGGCGGAGCCGAGGAACGACGCGTAGGTGAAGGCGACCCAGGCGCCGGAATGCTGCGTGGTCTCGTTGTTCATGGTCGTGCTCCTTGGTGTGCGGGCGATGCGGTCGGGGTGATGTCAGGCGGCCGGGTGCCGGTCGGCGCCGGCCCGGTGGCGCAGCCGGTCGAGGACGGCCGAGGCGGTCGGGCGGGTGGTAGCCCCGAAGCCCTCGCGCTCCATCCGCTCCGCGATGTCGGCGCCGGGCTCGGCCTCGCGCAGGGCCGCCTCGGTGTCGTCGGCCTCCGCCTGGAGCGTGCGCAGCCGGGCCAGCGTCGCCTCGGCCTCCTTCAGGGTGGCGCGTTCTTGGGGCGCCGGGCTCACCCGCAGGCGCCGTGCCGTCTCGGCGGCGGCCGCGATGCGGCGGCCCCGTTCCAGCTCCGCCTGCCGGCGCGTGGCATCCGTCACCACGGCGCGGATGCGCGCCACTTCGGTGGCGAAGCGGGTGCGGGCGCTGCGGATCGCATCGCGCTCCGCCTCCAGTTCGGCGATCGCCTCGGCGGCCTCGCCGGCGAGGTCGTCGCGCCCGGCCTGCAACGCCGCGACGGCGCGGGCTTCCAGGTCGGCGGCGCGGGCCTCGACCTCGGCGAGGCGGCGCGCCTCGGCCTTGTCGCCCGCGACAGAGGCGGCGAGCGCTTGGCGGCTCCGCTCCAGGGCGGCGCGCGTCTCGCGGATCTGCTGATCGAGGATCAGAAGCGCGTTGCGGTCGAAGAGGTCTTCCTCAGCTCTGGCGGCCGCGCCGCGCGCGAGGGTGCGAAACAATCTGAGCATGGTGTGGCTCCCGCTTCCGTGAACCCTGTTCACGGAAGCGGTTGTCGCAGATTTTGAACGGTGTTCAAGTGTGGAATTGCACGTCGTTTAAACAGGGGGCGAAAACCCGCCCGTCTGGCGCAACGCCTCGCCCAGGATCATCGCGGCGCAGACCGCGACGTTGAGCGAGCGCAGATCGGGCCGGATCGGCACGACGACGCGCGCATCCGCCGCCGCATGCACGGCCTCGGGCACGCCGGCCGATTCCCGTCCCATGAGCAGGCAGTCGCCGTCCCTGTAGGGGAAGTCGGTGTAGGGCAGAGCGCCCCGGGTGGTGGCGAGCACGAGCCGGATGCCCGACAGCCGTCGCCACGCGGCGAAGGCGTCCCAGGAGCGGTGGCGGGTGACGCTGACATGATCGAGGTAATCCAACCCGGAGCGGCGCAGGTGCCGATCGGAGACGTCGAAGCCGGCCGGTTCGATGATCTCGACGGCGGCCCCGAGGCAGGCGGCCATGCGCAGGAGCGTGCCGGTATTCTGCGGAATGTCGGGTTGGTAGAGGGCGAGGCGGAGCATGGATGACGCTTCCGGAGACGGATGAGGCTCCGTGCGGCATCGCCTCCGGGTTGGCAGCCGGTCAAGGCGGCATAGCTAATGGGACGCTGCAGCAACCGGATGATCTCATGTTTCTCGATTGGCTCGAACGCCGGATCGATGTCTTCGCGCCGTTCGACGACGGGCGCATGCCGCCCAAAACCGTCCTGGGCTTCGCGGCCTTCTATCTGAGGCCGATCCGGGCGGCCCTGGCGGTGCTGTTCGTGGTGGCGGTGCTGGCGGGCAGCGTCGAGGCCTCGCTCTACCTGCTGATGGGCTGGTTCATCGACCTCCTTAACAAGGCGGATCGGGCGACCCTGTGGCAGGAGCACGGCACCGCCCTGATGCTGGCGGCGATCCTCATCCTGGTGGTCCGGCCCGTCACGATCTGGCTGCACGAGATCCTCTCGAACCAGCTCATCGTGCCGCAGGCCACGAACCAGATCCGCTGGCGCACGCACCTCTACACGCTCGGGCACTCGCTCTCGTACTTCCAGGCGGATTTCGCCGGCCGGCTCGCCAACCGGGTTGTGCAGGTCGGGCCGGCGGTGCGTGAACTCGCGGTCGTCTTCATCGACACGCTGCTCTACGTCGCGATCTATGCCGTCACGGCGGTGGGCCTGTTCGGGTCGATCTCCCTCTGGCTGGCCCTGCCGGTGGTGCTCTGGATCGCCGCCTACGCGGCGCTGACGCGCTGGTTCGTGCCGCGCGCCCGCGCCCGTTCGCTGGTGACCGCCGACACCCGCTCGGCCCTGATCGGGCGCATCGTCGACAGCTACACCAACATCCTCACCGTGAAGCTCTTCGCCCGCGACCGCGAGGAGCGCGCGGCGGTGCGCGATGCCGTCGACGTCCACACCCGGGCCTACCTGCACCAGTTCCGTCTGGTCAGCGGCACCACGACGCTGCTCGGCCTCCTCAACAGCATGCTGATCGTCTCGACGGCCGGCGTCTGCGTGGTCCTGTGGCAGCGCGGCGGCATGACCACCGGCGAGGCCTCGGCGGGCCTCGCCCTGGTGCTGCGCCTGATGGCGATGTCGGGCTGGGTGATGCAGACCGTGCGCGGCATCTTCGAGAATGTCGGCGTGATCCAGGAGAGCATGCAGACGATCGCGCGGCCCCACGCCATCACCGACCGCGCGGATGCCGGTACGCTGACGGTCACCGGCGGCGACATCCGTTTCGCGGATGTCGGCTTCCATTACGGGCGCGACGACGCCTCGATCATCCAGGGCTTGAACCTGCACATCCGCGCCGGCGAGAAGGTCGGGCTCGTCGGCGTCAGCGGGGCGGGCAAGACCACCATCACGTCGCTGCTGCTGCGTCTGCACGACCTCGAGACCGGCCGCATCCTCGTGGACGGACAGGACATCGCGGGCGTGACGCAAGGCTCGCTCCGCAGCGCCATCGCGATGGTGACGCAGGACACGTCCCTGCTGCACCGCTCGATCCGCGACAACATCGCGTATGGCCGGCCCGACGCGACGATGGCCGAGGTCGAGCGCGCCGCCCGGCTCGCCGAGGCCGACGGTTTCATCCGGGATCTCGTCGATCACAGGGGCCGGACCGGCTACGACGCACAGGTCGGCGAGCGCGGGGTGAAGCTCTCGGGCGGCCAGCGCCAGCGCATCGCCATCGCGCGGGTGATCCTCAAGGACGCTCCGATCCTGATCCTCGACGAGGCGACCTCGGCCCTCGATTCCCAGGTCGAGGCGGCGATCCAGGAGAGCCTCGACACCCTGATGCAGGGCAAGACCGTCCTGGCGATCGCGCACCGGCTCTCGACCATCGCGGCGCTCGACCGCCTGATCGTCCTTGATGCCGGCCGGATCATCGAGGAAGGCACCCATGCCGGGCTGATCGCCGCGGGCGGCCTCTATGCCCGTCTGTGGGCCCGTCAGTCCGGAGGGTTCCTCGGAGACGGCGCCGAGCCCCGCGCCTACGAGGACGCCGCCGAGTAGCGGCCGACCCCCGGTCCGGGGCCTCACCCTGAAATCCGTGAGCGAATCGACAACGGCGCCGGGATCGAGCGTGTTGCGGCGCACACAGCCTGGGCGACAGGTGCGCCCGGATTATCCAGCGATGCGGCCGGCGGCGTCACCCTCTCCGTAAAAAATCAGGATCTTCAATAATTTAGGCGTTGATGCTCAGAGCTTGTGCAGAACTGCCTCCTACATGCTCAAACCGCATGGCAGACCACAGCGATCGACGCTCCTGCCGCAGTGCGGGAGAGCTTACATCCGGGACATGGGGCTGGGCCGAATGGCTCGGCCAAAACTCCAAATCGGAAATGCTCCCATGGTCCAGTCGATCCTTCATCACATCGCCGCCTCTCTGAGAGAGAGCGCCTCGGTCCGCGAAATCGCGGAGCTGACCGACCGGCAGTTCGCCGATATCGGCGGCGACCGCCTGAACGCGAAGCTGCTCGACAAGGCCCGTCGCCATCGCGCCCGGGAGATCGTGCCCTTCCACCGCTCGGTCGGCGTCTTCTCCTACCCCACGGCCTGATCCTCGACCGATCCGTCCGCGTCTTCGGGCCGCCACGTGACCAGAATCGGGTCGTGTGGCGGCCCGACGTGTTTCGGACCCAAGACGCGCGCGGATTTGCTTGGGTTTTCGATTGACGGCAAAGCATCCGTGACGGGTTCGTGGACCATAGAGCCTGCCGGATCGAGCGAGCGTCATGGCACAACTCCGACAAACGTCTTAAGGGAACCGGGCGTCCCCGGCCGCCAGGCGCCCGCGGATGCTTCATACCGGTTCCGCTTGATCCCTTCGGGACGATCAGACGCGACGGTCTCCCTCTCCTGGAAGGAGAGGGTTGGGGTGAGGTGTGGTCCGTCTTCGGAGAGGTCACACACCTCACCCTGTCCCTCTCCTTCCAGGAGAGGGGACCCGCGAGTCACCCCGTCACCGAACGGATCAGGCGGAAACAGTATCAGACGTCGGTCGCCGGAGATGCCCTCCGGCCTGGAGAGACACGTCATGCGAATTGCGATGGTTGGCTCCGGCTATGTCGGTCTGGTTTCGGGCACGTGCTTTGCGGATTTCGGGCACACGGTGGTGTGCGTGGACAAGGACCCGGCCAAGATCGCGGCGCTGAATGCCGGGCGCATGCCGATCTACGAGCCCGGGCTCGAGGCC
>NZ_JAKSXY010000033.1 GCF_022829445.1 Methylobacterium sp. J-068
ACCGCTTGACCGAGATCCAAGACCGCATCGAGCAACGCTGCCGCGACCTCGAAGCCCAACCAGACATCCTGCGCGCCAACACACTCTTCCATTGGTGGCCACAGCCTGCCAGACCGAACTAATCAACCGGAAACGGTATCATACGGCCTCCGGTAGATTACGTCGGACAGCTGACGAGACGGAGCGCGGGTCCCCTCTCCTGGAAGGAGAGGGACAGGGTGAGGTGCGTGACCTCTCCGGAGATGGACTACACCTCACCCCAACCCTCTCCTTCCAGGAGAGGGGGCCCGTCGCGATCCAGTGATCCGAAGTGATCAGCCGGAACCAGTATGATCCGCGCCGGCATCGTCCGTCGGGAACGAGAAAGGGCGCGCGGTTCTCGAACCGCGCGCCGATTTTCATGCCCTCGTCCGGTGCGGGCGGCGTCCCCTTCCGCCATGGAAGAAGGGGACGCCGCTCCGTCTGGACCTCGGATCCTCACTCCGCCGGGGCGTGATGCCCCGCGTGTCCGGCGCCCGGTTCCGCGTCGGAGGCGAGGCCTTCATCGGAGGGGATGCCTTCGGCGGCCTCCTTGCGGCGGAAGATCCGCATGACGACCACGAAGAACACCGGCACGAACAGCACCGCCAGCACCGTCGCCGAGATCATGCCGCCGAGCACGCCGGTGCCGATGGCCTGCTGGCTCTTCGAGGCGGCGCCCGACGCGATGGCCAGCGGCACCACGCCGAAGATGAAGGCCAGCGAGGTCATCACGATCGGGCGGAAGCGCAGCGTCGCCGCCTCGATCGTCGCGTCGACCAGGGATTTCCCGGGCTTCCACAGGTCCTTGGCGAATTCCACGATCAGGATCGCGTTCTTGGCCGAGAGACCGATGATCGTGATGATGCCGATCTTGAAATAGACGTCGTTGGGCAACCCGCGCAGATACACGGCGGCCACCGAGCCGATGACGCCCAGCGGAATCACGAGCAGCACCGAGAACGGGATCGACCAGCTCTCGTAGAGCGCGGCCAGACACAGGAACACGATCAGGATCGAGAGGCCGAGCAGCAGCGAGGCCTGCGAACCCGCCTGCTTCTCCTGCAGCGACTGGCCGGTCCAGGCATAGCCGAAGCCCTTGGGCAGCTGCCCCATCAGGCGCTCCATCTCGTTGAGCGCATCGCCCGAGGTGTAACCCGCCGCCGGCTCGCCGGTGAGTCGGACCGACTGGTAGCCGTTGAATCCGACGATCTGCGACGGGCCGACCCCCCATTTCAGTTCGGCGAAGGACGACATCGGCACCATGGTGCCGGTGGCGTTCTTCACGGCGTAGTTCAGCAGGTCCGGCGCCTGCATGCGCTGCAACTGCTCGGCCTGGACGTAGACGCGCTGCATCTTGCCCTGGTTCGGGAAGTCGTTGGTGTAGACCGAGCCGAGATTGACCTGGATCGTGCTGTTGATGTCCTCGAACTTGACGCCGAGGGCCGCCGCCTTCTCACGGTCGATGATGAGTTCCGCCTGCGGTGTCGGGGGCAGGCCCTCGACCTTCATCTTCTGGAGGATGGGGCTTTTCTTGGCGAGGGTCAGCAACTGCGTCTCGGCGGCGGTGAGCGCCGAGTAGCCGCGCTGCGCCCGGTCCTGGAGGCGGAACGAGAAGCCGGCCGCGTTGCCGAGATTGTCCACCGGCGGCGGTTCCTGCGCGTCGATGACGGCGTCCCGGTATCCGGCCAGGGCCGCGTTGGTGCCGGCGACCAGCGCGCTGGCGGAATTGGCGGCGTCGCGCTCGTCCCACGGCTTCAGGGTCACGAAGGCCTGGCTGAGATTCGGGCCCTGGCCCGAGAACGAGAAGCCGTTGAGCATCGTCACCGTGGCGACGCCGGGCTGGGCCAGCAGGTACTGCTCGACCTCGCGCACGGCATTCTGCGTGCGGTTGAACGAGGCGCCCGGCGGGGTCTGGATGTCGACGGTGAAGAAGCCCTGGTCCTCGATGGGCAAGAAGCCCTCGGGCAGGCGCAGGAAGGCGAAGCCCACGCCCGCCAGCAGGGCGAGGTAGACCATCATGACCTTGCCCGAGCGCTTGATCAGCCCGGCGACGCCGCGCCCGTAGCGCGCGGTCTCGCGGTCGACGATTCTGTTGAACCAGCCGAAGAAGCCGCCCTTGGCGTGGCCGTGTCCCTTCGCGATGGGCTTCAGCAGGGTCGCGCAGAGGGCGGGGGTCAGCGACAGGGCGAGCAGGGCCGAGAAGCCGATGGAGGTGACCATCGCGATGGAGAACTGCCGGTAGATGATGCCCACCGAGCCGGGGAAGAACGCCATCGGGATGAACACCGCGATCAGCACCAGCGTGATGCCGATGATCGCGCCGGTGATCTGGCTCATGGCCTTGGCGGTGGCCTCCTTCGGGGGCAGGCCCTCCTCGTTCATGATGCGCTCGACGTTCTCGACGACCACGATGGCGTCGTCGACGAGGATGCCGATGGCCAGCACCATGCCGAACATGGTGAGCACGTTGATGGAGAAGCCGGCGAGCAGCATCACCGTCACGGTCCCCATCAGGGCGATCGGCACGACGATGGTCGGGATCAGCGTATAGCGGATGTTCTGGAGGAACAGGAACATCACGACGAACACGAGCACCACCGCCTCGACCAGGGTGTGCAGCACCTTTTCGATCGAGGCCTTCACGGCCGGGGTGATGTCGTAGGGAATGTCCCACTTCAGGCCCGGCGGAAAGAACTGCGCGAGTTCCTCCATCTTGGCCCGGATGGCGTTGGCGGTCTCGAGGGCGTTGCCGTCGGGGGCCAGCGTCACCGAGATGCCCGCCGCCTCGCCGCCGTTCAGCCGCGTCGAGAACTGGTAGGCGTCGCCCCCGAGTTCGATCCGGGACACGTCGCGCAGGCGCACGTTCGAACCGTCGGAATTGGCTCGCAGCACGATGGCGCCGAAATCCTCGACGGTGTTGAGCTGGCCCTTCACCACGATCGGCGCGAAGACCGGGTGGCTGCTCGGGCTCGGCTGCGCGCCGACCGCGCCGGAGGCGATCTGGATGTTCTGGTTGCGGATCGCGTCGGTCACGTCCTCGGGCGACAGGGCGAGGCCACGCAGCTTGTCGGGATCGACCCAGACGCGCAGCGAGCGCTCCGTCGAGTAGAGCGTGGCGCGGCCGACGCCGGGCACGCGCCGGATCTCGTTGATGACGTTGCGGATGAGGAAGTCGCCGAGCCCGATCTCGTCCATCTTCCCGTCGGTGGAGACCAGGGTGATGATGTTGAGGGTCGCGGCCGAGGCCTCCTCCACCAGGATGCCCTGCTGGCGGACTTCGGCCGGAAGCCGCGCCTCCACGCGCTTGAGGCGGTTCTGCACCTCGACGGAGGCGAGCGCCGGATCGGTGCCGGGCAGGAAGGTCGCGGTGATGTTGATCGAGCCGAACGAATCGGTGGTCGATTCGAAGCTCATGATGTTGGCGGCCCCGTTCAGCTCGTCCTCGATGAGCCGGGTGGTGCCGGTGTAGAGGCTCTCCACCGAGGCGCCGGGGAAGGCGGTCGACAGGGCGATCGAGGGCGGTGCGATCACCGGGTACTGCGCCACCGGCAGTATGGGCAGCGCGAGCACGCCGCCGAGGATGATGAAGAGGGCGACGACCCAGGCGAAGACCGGCCGGTCGATGAAGAAGCGGGCCATCGTTCAGCGCACCTGCGAGACGGGCTTGGGGGACGCCGCGCCGGGCGCGACCGGCGTCTCGCCGGCCTCCGGCTCGGGGGTCTCGGTGTCGCGCGGTTTCGGTTCGTTGCCGGAGACGACGACCTTCTGCTCGACCGTCTTCACCTGCTGGCCGGCGGCGATCTTCTGAACGCCCTCGACGACCACGTGGTCGCCCGCCTTCAGGCCGGACCGGATGATCCACTGGTTGTCGACCACGGGGCCGACCTCCACCGGCTGGAGCATCACCGTGCTGTCGTCGCGCACGACCCAGACCTCGGCCTTGCCGTCGCTGGTCCGCTGGATCGCCTGCTGCGGCACGGCGAGAGCGTCGGAATCGATGCCCTGCTTGATGCGGGCCCGGACATACATGCCGGGGAAGAGCTCGTCGTGCGGGTTCGGGAACAGCACGCGCAGCGTGACCTGACCCGTGCTCGGATCGGCGGTGACGTCGGAGAACAGGAGCTTGCCGGCCGAACCGTAGAGCGCGCCGTCATCCATGATGAGGTGGACGTTGGCGGTGTCGGCCGAGAGCCGGGAGAGTTCGCCGCTGGCGAGATCCCGGCGGAGCTTGTTCAATTCGCCCACCGACTGGGTGATGTCCACGTAGATCGGATCGAGCTGCTGGATGGTGGCGAGGTTGGACGTTCCGCCCTGGTCCACCAGCGTGCCCTCGGTCAGGAGCGCGCGGCCGATGCGGCCCGAGATCGGTGCGCGCACGTCGGTGTAGCCGAGGTTGAGCTTGGCCCGGTCGCGCGTCGCCTTGGCGCCCGCGACCTCGGCCTGCGCCTGCTTCAGGCCCGCATAGGCGGCATCGTACTGCGCCTGGCTGGCGGTCTGGCGCGAGAGCAGTTGCTCCAGGCGGTCGGCCTGCTGACCGGCGAGGACCTGCGCGGCCTCCGTCCGGGCGAGCGCCGCCTCGGCGCTCTGCAACTCCACCTCGAAGGGCGCCGGGTCGATCTTGTAGAGGACGTCGCCCTCCTTGACCAAGCTGCCCTGCTCGAAGGTGCGCTTGATCACGAGGCCCGAGACGCGCGAGCGCACCTCGGCGATGCGCAGGGGCGCGACGCGGCCCGGCAGGTCACGGACGTAGGGGATCGGCTGCTCGCGCACGGTCACGATGCTGACCTCGGGCGGCGGCCCGGGCACCGGGGCGGCGGCCTGTTGCTTCTGGTTGCAGGCCGACACGGCGACCAGCACGAAGCCGGCGGCGAGAGCGGTCGGCCGAGCCCGGAACAGGCGGGTGGTGAGAGACGTCACGATGTCTTCGCTCCTGCGAAATTCGGTTCGATGGCGCTCGCGGCGCGAGCCGGAATCGCCGTGTTCAAGATCCAGGATTTCGGATCCAGGACTTCGGATCCGAGACCCGGTCTCCGCGATCGGACCGGGTCCGTGGCAAGCAAGAGACCATGCCGGCATGCGGCTCACGCGGGGGGGCGGCGCGTGCCGGGGTCTGCGGAGGATCGACGGCGCGGGTCGGGAGGTGCCCCCGCTTCGGCCCGGCATGGAATCGTGGGCGGACACGTCCATGCTGACGGGTGATCTGGGCAATCCGAGGACACCGGCCGTGGCCACCGAAGCCTTTTCGGCGCGAAGGACGCGCGTGACCCGAACCGGAGCGTGCCGATCAGCCGATGGCTGCGAGCCTTGGGGGACGGTCGAGGCGCGCGGCCGCCATCGTCCTGAGCGCGCCGACCGCGGGCGGCGAGGCCGGCCGATGGCTGCGCAGGGCCGTCAGGACGGTGATGCGCAGCGGAGCGACGTCCTCGTAGACGTCGTCCACGTCGGCGGTCGTGGACGAGACGCGGGTGGCGGCCTCGGAGATCGGCGGGCGCGCGGACTGCGCCAGGACAGGGCGGATTTCGAAGCCCCTCGGGACGTCGCCCGCGACGTGGAGAAGGGGTATCAGGGCGCAGACCAGGAACAGCAGCGTCAGGATGCCGGACAGCGCGGAGCCGCAGGCCGGCTCGACGAAGGTCCGGTCGCTCCGACGCGTCGCGTGGATCGGCCGAGCGGCGCCGATGCCTTCACGGACCTCGGCCGTCGTTGCCTCTGCCGTCGTCGCCTTGGGATTTGCCGAGCTTCTCACGGTCCGGACTCTGGGGGTTGCGCGCACGCATCGCAAGTTCCTGCGGCATTGTGTCTGGTCTACCGAGCGAGCGATGGAAGCCTCCCAAAGGGCGGGCGTTGCCGTGATCACACAGGGGGCCCGCCTTCGTAATCGGCTCGGTTGACCACCCTGCCCCATCCCGCCAAGGCTCGTTCCCCCGACCATGAGCCGGATGGCGTCTGGGGCTTCGCGGCCCCTCCGCGCCAGTCCCGGCTGGAGGAGACGATCATGCAGACGCGCCGCGTTCTCGCCGCATCCGCCCTCGCGGCGGCCCTCACTTTCGTGAGCGGACCGACCTTCGCCGGTAACCTGTTCGACAGCGGACCGGTCGCCGACTTCATGAACATCTTCAAGGAACAGGCGATCCCGCGCCAGACCGTGGCCTGGAAGGGCGCGGAGAAGCCCGGCACCATCGTGGTCTCCACGAGCCAGCGCCGGCTCTACTACGTGCTCGGCGGCGGCGAGGCCGTGCGCTACGGCGTCGGCGTCGGCCGCCAGGGCTTCTCCTGGTCCGGCGAGAAGCGCGTGACCATGAAGAAGGAGTGGCCGGATTGGCGCCCGCCGGCCCAGATGCTCGCCCGCCGGCCCGACCTGCCGCGCTTCATGGCCGGTGGCCAGGACAACCCGCTGGGCGCCCGCGCGCTCTACCTCGGCTCCTCGCTCTACCGCATCCACGGTTCGAACGAGCCCGAGACCATGGGGGCCGCCGTCTCGTCCGGCTGCATCCGCATGACCAACAAGGACATCGTCGACCTCTACGATCGCGCCAAGGTCGGCACGCGGGTCGTCGTCCGCAACTGATCCGAGGCCCGGTCATCGCGCGCCTCGCGCGTGAGCCGGCCCTGCCGCGCCCCGGGTATGGGGGCTCGGCCCATCGATCCCGCCTCCAGTCGGCCTCACTGGACTTGTGAGTGAGGACGGGATGATCTTCGGGGTGGATATCGGCCTGATCGCGGGTCTGTTCGCGGTCGCGCTGGCGGCCGGCTGCGTCGACGCGATCGCGGGCGGCGGCGGCCTGCTGACCCTGCCGGCGCTGCTGCTCTCCGGGCTCGATCCCGTCGCCGCCATCGCGACGAACAAGCTCCAGGGCAGCGCCGGGGCGGTCTCCTCCACCCTCGCCTTCGCGCGCCGCCGCCTGATCCACTGGCCGGATGCCTGGAAGATCGCGGTGAGTGCCGGCCTCGCCTCCGTGGCGGGGGCGCTCTGCGTGAGCCTGCTGCCGCGTCCGGTGCTCGACGCGGCCGTGCCGATCCTGCTCGTCGGCATCGCGATCTACTTCGCCACCGCCAAGCGCATGAGCAACGAGGACGCGACCGCGCGCGTGACGCCGAACCTGTTCGCCCTGACCTGGGCGCCGGCGGTGGGCTTCTACGACGGCGTGTTCGGGCCCGGGGCCGGCGCCTTCTACATGATCGGCTTCGTCACCCTGCTCGGGCTCGGCGTCGTCAAGGGCACGGCCCACACCAAGCTCGCCAACGCGGCGAGCAACCTCGGCAGCCTCGCGCTGTTCGCGGTCGGCGGCCACGTGGTCTGGACGATCGGCCTGACGATGGCGGTCGGCGCCTTCCTGGGCGCGCAGATCGGCTCGCGCCTGGCGATCCGGCTCGGAGCGCGCCTGATCCGCCCGCTCCTCGTCACCATCGCGTGCCTGATGGCCCTGCGCCTCCTGTCCGACCCCGCCAACCCGTTGCGGCGGGCCTTCGCCGGCCTGTTCGCGGGCGGCTGAGGCGACCGCCGGGCCTGAAGCCCGGCGGCATCCGCGCGCTTCAGCGCGGCATGAAGGCCCAATAGTCGAGATCGAGGATCACCGACGGATCGTAAGCATCCCCGACCTTGTCGGGATGGGCGCCGCAGGGCTGGTTCTTCGTCGCCACCGTGCGCAGGCGCAGTGCGCCGATATCCGTGCGGCCGGGAAGTTCGGCCGTTTCGAGCACCTCGCTCCAGGCATAGACCGTGTCGCCGGCAAACAGCGGCGCCACATGGCGGCCCGCATTGATGCCCGCGAGCGCGAAGGCGTTGGCGAGGCCGTTGAAGCTGAGCGCCCGGGCCAGCGAGATGACGTGGCCGCCATAGATCAGGCGGCGCCCGAAGCGGGTGTCCTTGGTCGCGAAGGCGTCGAAATGCACCTTGGCGGTGTTCTGGAACAGGCGCGTGGCGATCTGGTGCTCGGCCTCCTCGACGGTCATGCCGTCGACGTGGTCGATCCGCTCGCCGACCACGTAATCCGCGAACCGGTGCGGCGAGCCCGCGAGCGCGAGGTCGTAGGCGCCCGCATCCAGGGGCGGCAGGGCGGCGGCGAGATCGGCCGGGTCCACCACCTTGGCGAAGGTGGGCACGTGCTCCTGCGCGACCGTCGCCTCGGGATCGCGCTTCTTCACGAGAACCCAGCGGCAATAGCTCAGCACGGTCTCACCGTCGGCATCCGAGCCGGTGGAGCGCACGTAGACCACGCCGGTCTGCCGGTTCGAGCTCTCCTTGAGGCCGATCACCTCCGACACGGTGGAGAGGGTCTCGCCGGCATAGACCGGGCGCCGGAACCCGCCCTCGGCGTAGCCGAGATTGGCCAGCGCGTTCAGCGAGATGTCGGGCACGGTCTTGCCGAAGACCACGTGGAAGGTGAGCAGATCGTCCAGCGGGCTCCGCGGATAGCCGATGGCCCGCGCGAAGGCGTCCGAGGATTGCACCGCGAAGCGGGGGCCGTAGAGCGCCGTGTAGAGCGCGACGTCGCCCTCGGTCACCGTGCGGGGCGTGGCATGACGGATGGTCTCGCCGAGGCGGTAATCCTCGAAGAAGCGGCCGGGATTGGTCTTCATGGTTAGGGCGTCCCTGGAGCGGCGCGGTGGCTCACGTTTCTTGTTCTGGGCGGTCCGAGCGGCGACGGACGCCCGCTCGGCCGGCGGGGCGTCGCGTTCAGCGCGTGTAGACGTAGGTCTGGGCCGGCACGAATTCGTGCAGGAGCCGGCTCGCGAAGAGCAGCAGCAGCACGAGCACGATCGGCGACAGGTCGACGCCGCCGAGGTTCGGCAGGATGTTGCGGATCGGGCGCAGGACCGGTTCGGTCAGTCGGTAGAGCACCTCGCCGATCTGCGAGACGATCGGATTGCGCACGTTGACGACGTTGAACGCCACAAGCCAGCTCAGGACCGCGCTGGCGATGAGGACGTAGATGTAGAGCTGCACGACGGTGTCGAAGAGCCAGATGAAGGCGTTCATGCGCGGAAACGATGTCCTCGTGGCCCCGCCCTCGCGGCGCGCATCGCGCGCACGCAAAGCCGCAGGATTTCTGGAATTGACAGGTCGGCGTGAGCAAGCCTAAAAGGCCGCCACCCCGGAACGGGGCTGTAGCTCAGATGGGAGAGCGCCGCAATCGCACTGCGGAGGTCAGCGGTTCGATCCCGCTCAGCTCCACCAGGTTTCCCCAGGCGAGGGAAAACCGGTGGTTTCTAGGTCCAGCACGTGACCTGCGATCGGTCGATCCCCGGAGCCTCAGAACGGCCCGGAAGGTTCAATCCTTGAGCGGGTCGTGGCCCCAGTTCATCAGGGACAGGCGCCAGGGAGAGTCCTTCACGCTGTCCTCGTCCTTCGGGCCGCCCTGCTTCAGGTGGCGGTGGACGTATCCGACCACCTTGGCCATGTGCGCGTAATCGTCGTCGGTCAGGTCGGCCTTCTTGGTGCGCAGGATCTCGACGATGCGCCGGCCCTCGCGGTGGCCCGTGGCCTCTCCGCCATCCGTCTTCTGCCCCACGGACCGACTGTCGTCGGTCTCGAGGAAGGCCTCCAGCTTGGCGGGCGTCATGTTCACGGCGTCGTGGAACGCCGTGTAGGTCTCGGCGTGGTCGTCGGATCGCGCGGCCATGGCTTCCTCTCCCGAAATGTTCGGGCGTGAAACCGATGCAAATTCCGGGGAGTTCCGCGCCCGCGACCGGGTGTCCGTGTCCGATCCGGCGGATCAGGCGATCAGCCAGGCCACCGCCATCACGCCGATGAAGAAGACCGCATAGGTCGCCAGAACGGCGGCGATCTCACGGTGCTGGATGACGATGTTTTCTGATGCGGTCAGCATGGCGGTTCGGCCGGGCGTGGGACGGATCTGCTTATCTCACGCCGCGGTCTGGAATTCGATGATCCTCACGACGGTGTCGGCGAGGAAATTGCCGATGTCTCCCGGGCGCCACAGCATCCGGGCGTGCCGCCGAGGAGGTTCAGGCCGGCAGGTCGTCGCGCTGTTCGAACAGGAAGCCGTCCACCGCCGGAATGCTGACCGCGAGGCCCGCGCTCGCGCCGTAGCTCGCCTTCGAGAGCCGCCAGGGACAGTCGGTGCGCGCCCGGATGGCCTCCGATGGCCGCAGGCGGCGGGGCGTGGCGTCGGCGCCGATCTCCTCCACCAGGAGGAAGCCGTAGACCTGAAGCCGGGAGGCGATGAGCTTCGTCTCGCGGTCACCCGCCGCCACCGTCAGGCTGCCCGTGGCGTAGACCGCATCCATCAGGGCCCGCTGCTCGCTGCGCCGTGCGGCGATGCCGCCGCGCGCGGGCGACGGGTTCGCGGCCGCGTGCTGGGGACGGGCCGCGCGCCTGAAGGGAACAACGTTGTCCATTGTCGCCGGAACGCTACCCATACGCCACTATCCTCGCGATACGCCCGAAGATCGGGGACACCCCCGACACCCCCCTGATTTCGACCGTTCCGCTTAACGCCCGGCTAATGCTATCCGCGCGTGCCGTCCCGAATTCACCCCGCCATCGGGGCCTGTCGCGGGCCGGACCCTGCGGTTAGTCTCGCGGGTGACGGTCTCGCTCAGCCCGCGCGGCACCTGAGCGACGTCCACATCCGGCATCCCGAAGGGATCGACCGGATTTAGGATGACGGGCGAGAGGACGCACCCATGGCATCGATCTTCGAAGCCCATAGCTTTGCGATGACCGCCCATGCGGGACAGATCGACAAGGGCGGCCAGCCTTATATCCGGCACCTGGAGCGGGTGGCGAACGCCTCCGTCGCGCGGGCCGGTCACGCCAAGTCCGTGGACCGCCTGGGCGTCGAGCCGATGCAGGTGATGCAGGCCGCGATCCTGCACGACGTCATCGAGGACACGCCGGCCACGCCGATGGTGCTGCGGGCCGAGGGCTTCTCCGAGGCCGTGATCGCGATGGTCCTGCTGCTGACCAAGCCCGAGGAGCCGGTGCCATACGACGAGCGGATGTCCCGGCTGATCGCGAAGGGAAATCTCGGGGCGATCCTGATCAAGATGTCTGACACGGAGGACAATTTGAGTCCCGAGCGGACTCTGGCGGACGGCGCCGACCTGAGGGCGCGCTACGCGCCGGCCTTCGCGCGCCTCAAGGCGGCCGCTGCGGCTCTGGGCTATACCGGCGCCTGACGATCGGGCCGTTCCACGAAAAAGCCCCGCGTGCCGTGAGGCGCGCGGGGCCGACAGGGGCTCGGAAGAATGAGCCCGAGCGATCAGTTCTTGCCGCTGGGGGCGGCGCCGCTGCCGGTCTCGCCGTTGCCGCCGGTGCTGCCGCCGGGCGCGCCGACCGTCGCCGTGCTGGGGCCGCCCGAAGTGCCGGCCGGCGCCATGGTCGAGCCCGTGGTCGCGGGGGCACCGGAACGCTCCATCGACTTCTCGCTGTTGCTCTTGACGCTGCCCGGATTGTTCATGTTGCCCGTGGCCGAGCCGCCGCCCGCGGCGGTCTGTGCGAAGGCCGTACCGGTGAGGGCGAGGGCGAGCGATCCAGCAATGGCAAAGGTCTTGATCGACATGATGCGTTGTCTCCCGTTGTTCGGATACTGGTGACCCAACGCAGCGGGATTATCATTCGTTCAATCGACGCGTTCGATTTGAGACGGCCTCGCGTCATCTGCGGCGTGTCGGCGGGAGCGGCATCGCTCCACGCCCTTCGACTTTCGCCGAACAAGCCGGGCCAGCCGGACAGCTTGCGCTCGCGTGGTCTTCGGGCTCTCGCCGCGTGCCTTCTTCGCGTGCCATTCCCGCACGTGACGGGCCCGAACGCGTGGCGTCGGGCCCGGTCATCCTTCAGTCGTCGGTCTCGGCGCGGTCGACGTTCTGCTCGACCTCGTCGAAGGTATAGCCTTCGAGCCAGTC
Organism: Methylobacterium sp. J-068; assembly: GCF_022829445.1. Classification (GTDB taxonomy): domain Bacteria; phylum Pseudomonadota; class Alphaproteobacteria; order Rhizobiales; family Beijerinckiaceae; genus Methylobacterium. Next base: position 11,893 of record NZ_JAKSXY010000033.1, read on the forward strand.
GGCGCTGTTCTGCGAGCCGGCCGGATAGGGATTGGCGGAATCCGGCTGGCCCGCCTGCTTGGCGGCCCTGCCCTCTTCCATCACGGATTTCGAGACCACCATCGCCATGTCGCGTCGCTCCTCTGTTGCACGTCGCGAAAGAGGTTAGGGCGCCGGCGCCGTCCGGGGACCTGCGCGCACCGAAAAAAGCCCGCTAAAAAAAATCGCCCAAAAAACCCGCCACGGCGGACCGGGCGGGTTTGTCGGACGACCGGGGCCGTGCGGCCGGGTCAGCCCAGGCGGGTGGTGAACCGGCCCGTGGTCTTGGCGCGGACCTCGTCCTCGGTGACGCCGTGGGCGAGTTCGACGAGGGTCATGCCGCCGTCGCCCTTCTTGTCGATGGTGAAGACGCCCAGATCCGTGATGACCATGTCGACCACGTGCGTGCCCGTGAGCGGCAGGTCGCATGCGGCCAGCAGTTTCGGGCTCTCCGAACCGTCCTTGCCCTTGGCGGTGTGCTCCATCACCACCACCACCTTCTTGACGCCGGCCACGAGGTCCATGGCGCCGCCCATGCCCTTCACCATCTTGCCCGGGATCATCCAGTTGG
>NZ_JAKSXY010000049.1 GCF_022829445.1 Methylobacterium sp. J-068
GGCGGCACGGCTGAACGCTCTCGCGGACATCGCCGCGCCGATGGGGGCCAGCGCCGTGCGGGGGCCCCTGGGCTTCAACCGCCTGGTGCGGTCACTGCCGGAACCGGCGCCGCTGGTCTCGGTGATCGTCCCGACCCGCGATCGGGCGGAACTGCTCGGCGTGGCTCTCGAAGGCCTGCTGACGAGCACGGATTATCCCGTCCTCGAGGTCATCGTCGTCGACAACGAGAGCATCGAGGCCGACACGCGGGCCCTGTTCGCGCGCCATGCCGGCGATGCGCGGGTCCGCGTTCTGCCGGTGCCGGGCGCCTTCAACTTCTCCGACCTCTCCAACCGGGGCGCCGCCGCGGCGCGCGGCTCCGTCCTCCTGTTCCTCAACAACGACATCGAGGTGATCGAGCCGGGCTGGCTGCGCGAGATGGTGTCCATCGCCCTCGATCCCGGGATCGGCGCGGTGGGTGCCAAGCTGCTCTACCCGGACCGGACGCTGCAGCACGGCGGGATCATCCTGGGGATCGGCGGCGTCGCCGGGCACAGCCACCCGGGATTGGGGGAGGCGGAACCGGGCTACTTCGCCCGCATGGTACTGTCGCAGGAGGTCTCGGCCGTCACCGGAGCCTGCCTCGCCGTACGCGCCGACGCCTTCGCCGCCTGCGGCGGGTTCGACGCGGAGCGCCTCGCCGTGGCCTTCAACGATGTCGATCTCTGCCTGCGCCTGCGCGCCCACGGATATCGAAACGTGTGGACGCCCCACGCGCGCCTGATCCACCACGAGTCGAAGAGTCGCGGCGCCGAGGATACCCCGGAAAAGCGCGCGCGTTTCGAGGGCGAGGTCGCCGTCATGCGGGCGCGCTGGGGAGCGCAACTGCGCGCCGATCCGTACTACAACCCCAATTTCCCGCGCAGCGGCGCGCGCTTCAGAATCTGATGCCGCGTTGCAGCAAGGACCCGTCGCATCGCAAAGTCGCCGCATTCGAGGATTTAATCCCCGTCCACACGTTTGGACCCTGGACGACGATCGGTCTGCCACGCGGCCGCCCGAGGCCGGCCCGGAGATGCCGCAGGTCCGATGGGCGGTCCGAACCTTGACTTGTCGTCGTCAGCGTTCTTCCAAGGCCGTGTTCGCGCCAATAGTTTGGGCCGGAAGACGGCGAATGCGGCGTTTGTTGGAATGATCGAAGCGAAGATCCGAATGGTTACTGCTGATCTTTGCGGCGTATCGTTCGAAATCCGCCGTTTCAATTGATGGATACGTGCAACAGGGGTCATTCTTTATGATGACAGGCCTGTTCGTTTCGCGCTCACAGGTTGGACAGCAGCCTGGAGCCATACTAAGGATCGGGCGGATTGCCCCGGTGGTATCAGTCGATCCTGTCCCCCGTTCAAGAGCGTGTGCGAATCGAACGTGACTCAACGTACAGACATCGCGATCATCGGCCGTGCCTGCCGGCTTCCCGGCGCTTCGAGCGTCGAAGGCCTCTGGCAGCTTCTCACGGAGGCGCGTTGCGCCGTTGGCCGCATCCCCGATGACCGCTGGTCCCTGGAGCGATTCGGGCACCCGCGCGCCCAGGAGCGCGGCAAGAGCTACACCTGGTCCGCCGGCGTGCTCGACGACATCTGGTCGTTCGATCCGGGCGTGTTCGGCATCTCGCCGCGCGAAGCCGAGCAGATGGATCCGCAGCAGCGCCTGCTGCTGGAATTGACCTGGGAGGCCCTGGAGGATGCGGGCCTGCGGCCCTCCGACGTGGCGGGCAGCCAGATCGGCGTCTTCGTCGGCGCCTCCTCCCTCGATTACGGCAACCTGCGGGTGCTCGACACCTCCTCGGGCGATGCCTACGCGGCGACCGGCAACACGCTCTCGATCCTGTCGAACCGCATCTCCTACATCTACGACCTGAAGGGGCCGAGCTTCACCGTCGACACGGCCTGCTCGTCCTCCCTCGTCGCCCTGGATGCCGCTGTGGCCGCCATCGCCAGCGGCCGGATCGACACGGCCGTGGTGGCCGGTGTCAACCTGCTGGCGAGCCCCTTCAACTTCATCTGCTTCTCCAACGCGCAGATGCTCTCGCGGACCGGCCTGTGTCAGGCCTTCTCGTCGAGCGCCGACGGTTACGTCCGCTCCGAGGGCGGCGTCGTCCTGGTGCTCAAATCCGCCAAGGCGGCCCTGCGCGACGGCAGCACCGTGCGCGGCGTGATCGCGGCGAGCGGCGTCAATTCCGACGGCCGCACCACCGGCATCTCCCTGCCCTCCGGCTATGCGCAGGGCGCGCTGCTGGAGCAGGTCTACCGCGAGGCTGAGATCGACCTCGATTCCGTGGTCTTCGTCGAGGCGCACGGCACCGGCACGCCGGTCGGCGACCCGATCGAGGCCAGCGCCATCGGCGGCAAGCTCGGTCGGCCGCGCAAGGCACCGCTGCCCATCGGCTCGATCAAGAGCAATATCGGTCACACCGAGCCGGTCTCGGGCCTCGCCGGCCTGCTCAAGGCCAGCCTCGCCCTCGAGCACGACCTGTTCCCGACCTCGCTCCACGCGGCCGAGCTGAACCCCGACATCCCGTTCCGGGACCTCAACCTCTCCGTCACGAACAAGCCCCTGGCGCTGACCCGCGACGGCAAGGCGCGCTTCGCCGGCGTGAACTCCTTCGGCTTCGGCGGCACCAACGCGCACGTCGTCCTCACCGACGCGCCGCCGGTCAAGGTCGCGGCAAACGCCCCCGAGGGCGCGCGGGCTCCGGAGGTGCTGCTGCTCTCCGCTCAGAGCCGCGCCGCGCTGAACGAACTCGCCCTCGACTACGCCGAGCGCCTGGACGGTGCCGCCCCGGCGCAGGTCGCCCGCATCGCGGCGGCCGCCGCGCATCGCCGCGAGCGCCTGTCCTCACGGCTCGCCGTGCCACTCGACGCCGATCTTCCGCAGGTGCTGCGCGCCGTCGGCGAGGCGGAGGACAATCCGGCCGCCCTCCTCGGCACCGCCGTCGATCGCGCGGCCGAGGTCGCCTTCGTCTATTCCGGCAACGGCAGCCAGTGGGCCGGCATGGGCCGCGAGGCCTACGATCGGAACGCCGTCTTCCGCGAGGCCTTCGACCGGATCGACGGTCTGTTCCTGAAGCTCTCCGACTGGTCGCTCAAGGAGGCCCTGTTCGCCGAGGACCTGGACGAGCGCCTCGTTCTCACCCGCGTGTCGCAGCCGCTGATCTTCGCGATCTCCAGCGCCTCGACCACGGCCCTGCGCGCGCGGGGCCTGAAGCCGAGCTACGTCCTCGGCCACAGCGTCGGCGAGATCGCGGCGGCCGAAGCCGCCGGCATCCTCAGCCTCGACCAGGCCGTCAAGGTCATCTTCTACCGCAGCAAGCACCAGGAGACGACGCGCGGCTTCGGGACCATGGCGGTGCTGCTGGCGCCGGCCGACGAGATCGCGCTGTTCCTGCAGGACTACCCGACCCTCGACATCGCCGCCTACAACAGCCCCAAGGCCATTACGGTCGCGGGCCCGGTCGAGGATATCGACGCGGCCATGAGGGCCCTCTCGCGCAAGCGCCGGCGCGGGCGCAAGCTCGACCTGGAATACCCGTTCCACGGCCGGCTGATGAACCCGACCGAGAAGCCGCTGCTCCGCGACCTCGCCGGGCTGAAGCCGCGGGCCGCCACCACCGCCATGGTCTCGACCGTGACCGGCACGGTGCTGCCCGGCGAGCAGTTCGGGGCGGGCTACTGGTGGCGCAACATCCGCGAGCCGGTCCGCTTCTGCGAGGCCATCCAGGAAGCCACGCGCCGGGGCGCCCGCGTCTTCATCGAGGTCGGGCCGCGCGCGACCCTGCTGTCGCATATCGGCGACGCGATCGAGCCGCTCGGCATCGAGAACGCGACCATCGGCGTGCTGCACCGCAAGCCGGCCGACGGCGATCCGATCGCCCGCACGGTCGCGGCCGCCCTGGTCCAGGGGGCCGCCGTCGACGAGGACACCGTCTTCGGCCGCAATCCCGAGGGCGACGTGCCGCTGCCGCTCTATCCCTGGCAGCGCCGGCCGTTCCGCCTCGCCGAGACCACCGAGGGCGTCGGTGCCGCCACCCCCCGCCCCTATCATCCGCTCTACGGTTCGCGCCTGACCCCCGACGGCCTGGAATGGCACGGCCACGTCGACATCGCGACGGTGCCGGACCTCGACGATCACCGCATCGACGGACAGGCGATCCTGCCCGGCGCGGCCTTCATCGAGATGGCGCTCGGCGTCGCCCGCGAGGCGATGAAGAGCGACAGCGTGGTCCTGGCCGAGTTCGAGATCCAGTCGCCGATGGTGTTCGGCGAGGAATCCCTGCGCGAGGTCGCGGTGCGCATCGCCGGCTCCGGCAACGCGATCCAGATCCTCAGCCGTCCGCGCCTGACCCAGGCCGCCTGGCAGATCCATGCGGCCGCCAAGATCATCGACGGCAGCTTCTCCGATCCGGCTCCGGTCGACATCCACGTTCCCGAGGAGCAGGCCGTCGAGGGGGCGGCCCTGTACCGCCTCGCCGCCGCGTCCGGCCTCGGCTTCGGCCCGAGCTTCCGTCAGGTGGCGCACAGCGCCCGGATCGACGAGACCACCATCGTTTCCGAGCTGGTGCCGGCCGAGGCCGATGCCCGCTTCGGCCTCGTGCCCGCGCGCCTGGATTCCTGCTTCCACGGCCTCATCCTGCTCTTCGCCGGCCTGATGGGCGAGGGCTCCACCAAGGCTTACGTGCCGGTTCGCTTCGGCGAGATCCGCCTCGTGAAGCCGGGTGCCGTCATCGCACGGGCGATGATCAGGACCCGGCGCGCCAACGAGCGCAGCATCCTGGCCGACTTCACCCTGGTCGATGCCGAGGGAGCCGTCATCGCCACGTTGCGCGAGGGCCGGTTCCAGGCCCTGCGCACCAAGAGCGGCAGCGAATTGGCGGCCTACGCCATCGCGCAGCGCCCCGAACTCGCCGCCGAGCCGACGGCGATCCCCCTGGAACGCGGGGCGCGCATCGCCGACGCGGTCCGACCGGCGGTCAAGGCGGCCTTCGCGCCGGCCGAGGCTCCGCTCGCCCCCGGCCATCTCCTTCTCGAAGGCTGGGCCACCTCGATGGCCTACCGCCTCGCGGAGGGCCTTCAGCGCGCGGGCTCCGTGGCGATCGACGACCGGGTTCCGGAATCGATGCGCCCCTGGCTCCTGAATGCGCTCCTCGCCCTGGAGAGCAGCGGGCTCGCCACGCATGACGGCGACCGCTGGACCCTGCGCAAGGACGTCACCCTGCCGGCGCCCGACGAGATCATGCGCTGGATCGCGGCCGATCATCCCGAACTCTCGGCCGAACTGGTGCTGACGGCCGATATCGGCGCCGTGATCGGCCGCCTGCTGGCGGGCGATCTGACGGTCGCGCCGACCCTGTCGCAGAACGCCCTCGACGCCTTCATCCTGCGCAGCGCCACCGCGCGGGCCTCGGCCAACGTCATCGCGGCGCTCGTGGAATCCGGCCGCGCCGCCCTGCCTCGCGATCGGGCGCTTCGCGTGCTTCAGGTCGGGTTCGGCCCGCTCTCGGCGCAGGCGGCGAGCTTCGCCGATGCGGTCGAGGCGCAGCTCACGGTCTTCGAGGCGGATCGACGCCTCGCCGAGCGCGCCCGCCTCGCCCTGCCCCGCGGCGTCACGGTGATCGAGGATCCGGCGGACCTGACCCAGGGCGGCTTCGATGCCATCCTGGCGAGCAACGTCCTGCATCGCTCCGAGCGCGCGCTGCTGAACCAGGTCTCCGATGCTCTCGCCACGGGCGGCTTCCTCCTCGCGGTCGAGCCCGGCGCCTCGCTGTTCCGCGACCTCGTCTTCGGCCTCACCCCGGACTGGTTCGACGCCCTCGGCGACCTGCCGGTCGGGCGCCTCGACGACATCACGGGCTGGCAGCGCTCGCTGAGCAACACCGGCCTCGTGCGGGTGGCGGTCGACCGCGCGGTCTCGGCCAATGGCGACGACCTCCTGTTCATCGCCGAGGCGCCCGCGCGGACCAAGCCCGCCGCCGGCCAGACCTTCGCCTTCGTCATCGGCTCGCACGACGCCTTCGCGGCGGAGACCGCCTCGTCGCTGGCGACGCTCCTGGTGGCCGGTGGCGTCCACGTCTCCATCATCCTGGATTCCGAGCAGTCGCTGCTCGAACTGGAGCGGGAGACGCCGGACACCGTGGTGTTCCTCGCCGGTGCCTTCAACCACGACGGGTCCGCCGCCGACCGCCTGCGCGAGCGCTGCCTCAGCCTGAAGCGCTGCGTCGAGCATCTCGGCAGCCGCCAGACCCGGCTCTGGGTCGTCTGCCCCGGCGCCACCCGCGATGCGGGCGATCCGACCGGCTCGGTGGAGGCCGGCGTCTGGGCCTTCACCCGGACCCTCGCCAACGAGGTCGCCAACCTCGACGTGCGCCGGATCGATCTGGCCGAGGCATTGTCGACCAAGAGTGCCGCCGAGCGTCTGCGCGACCTCATCCTCTCGGGCACGCCCGAGACCGAGATCATCCTCGACGCCGACCGCACCCGCGTGATCCGGTTCGCGCCGGGTCAGCTCGCGCGCCGTCCCGCCGCCGATGCGGTGCCGGCTCCGGCCGCGCGCCTGGAGCGCAGCAACACCGGCGGCCTCAACGAGATGACCTGGGGACCGGCGACGCGTCGCGCGCCGGGACGTGGCGAGGTCGAGATCGCGGTCGAGGCCACCGGCCTCAACTTCCGCGACGTGCTCTGGGCGCTCTCGATGCTGCCCGAGGAAATCCTGGAGGACGGGTTCGCCGGTCCCCGCCTCGGTCTCGAGGTCGCCGGCCGCGTTCTCTCGGTGGGCAAGGGCGTCGCGGCGTTCAAGCCGGGAGACCGCGTCGTCGCCTTCGCGCAATCGGGCTTCGCGACGCACATCGTCGTGCCCGAACTCGTGGTGGCGCCGAGCCCGCCCGGTCTCGATCCGCAGGCCGCCGCCACCGTGCCGGTGGCCTTCCTGACCGCGTATTACGGCCTCGTGAGCTGCGCCCGCCTGCGCCGCGGCGAGTGGGTGCTGGTGCATGGCGGCGCCGGCGGCGTCGGCCTCGCGGCCCTGCAGATCGCCAAGCTCAAGGGGGCACGCGTCATCGCCACGGCCGGGTCCCGCGAGAAGCGCGCCCTGGTCAAGGCGCTCGGCGCCGAGCACGTGCTCGACTCGCGCTCGCTCGCCTTCGTGGACGACGTGCGCCGCATCACCGGCGACGGTGTCGGCGTCGTGCTGAACAGCCTGTTCGGCGAAGCGATGGAGCGCAGCCTCAACTGCCTCAAGCCGTTCGGCCGCTTCATCGAACTGGGCAAGCGCGACTACGTCGCCAACACCCATATCGGCCTGCGTCCGTTCCGCCGGAACCTGTCGTATTTCGGCGTCGACCTCGATCAGGTGCTCCAGCACCAGGGCGAGGACGGAGCCCGGCTCTTCCGCGAGGTCATGGCCCTGTTCAACGAGGGCGGCCTGAAACCGCTGCCGTTCCAGCCCTTCACGGCGGACGAGGTCTCCGACGCCTTCCGGCTGATGCAGCAATCGGGTCACGTCGGAAAGATCGTGATCGCGCCGCCGAAGCCCGGCAGCGTGATGCAGGCGGAGAAGTCCGCCTTCGCGATCTCGCCTGAGGGCGTTCACCTCGTCACCGGCGGTCTCGGCGGCTTCGGCATCGAGGCCGCGCGCTGGCTGGCGGATCGGGGGGCGAAGCACATCGTCCTCGTCGGCCGCAACGGCGCCGCGAGCCCTGAAGCCAAGCAGGTGGTGGCCGATCTCGGCGGACGTGGCGTCAACGTCGCGGCCATGGCCTGCGACATCACCAGCCGCAAGGCGGTCGATGCGCTGCTCGACGCGGTGGAGCGCAAGGGGCAGACGCTCGCCGGCGTGATCCACGGCGCGATGGTCCTGCAGGACGGCCTCATCGCGAATATCGACGCGGCGGCCCTCGACGCGGTCATTCGTCCGAAGGTGATCGGTGCCGAGAATCTCGACGCGGCGACGCGGAGCCGCAAGCTCGACTACTTCGTGATGTTCTCCTCGGCCACGACCTTCATCGGCAATCCCGGCCAGGGTGCCTATGTCGCCGCCAACGGGTTCATGGAGGGGCTCGCCCGCCGCCGTCGCAAGGCCGGCCTGCCGGCGCTCGCCGTCGCCTGGGGCGCCATCGGCGATGTCGGCGTGCTGGCCCGCAACCGCGCGGTCATGGAAACCCTCGCGGGCCGCGTCGGCGTCACGCCGATGGACGCCCGCCACTGTCTCGACCTCATGGCCGACGCGCTCGAGGGCCAGGGCAACAATCCCGACGACGCGGTGATCGCGATCGCCTCCATGCACTGGGGCAAGGCGCGTGAGCGCCTCGCCACCATGAAGAGCCCGAGCTATGCCGAACTCGGCTCAGACCAGCAGATGGAAGCCGGCACCGTGGCGGCCATCAATATCGGCCTCCTGCTGAAGACGCAGGACATCGACGCGGTGCGCAAGACGGTGGCCGACGCCATCGTGGAGGACATCGCCCGGATCCTGCGCCTGCCCAAGGACGACATCAGCCGCGTGCGCCACCTCTCCGAGATCGGCCTCGATTCGCTGATGGGCGTCGAACTCGGCGCCAGCCTGCAGGAGCGCTTCGCCCTCGAAGCGCCGCCCTCCGGCATCTCGTCGGGCCTCACCGTCAACGAATTGACCGAGACCCTGATCCAGTCGATCGCGGCCCCGGTCGACGAGGCGGCGGCGGCGGTGATGAGCCTGGCGCAGCGCCATGCCAGCGAGGGGGTCGACGTGCGCACCCTCGAGCCCTTCCACGCGCTGGTCGAAGAAAACAGCCTCGTCATCAAAGAGATCCTGCCGTGAGACATCTCAGCCAGAGATATGCCGCATGAGTAATCCCGCGAGACCAGACGGCGGACGCGCGGCCCTGGCGGGCTTCGTGACGAACCGCCTCGGGCGCAACGCCAACCGGCCGGCGCCCGCTCGGCCGGCGCAGCGGCCCTCGGGCGATCTCTCGGTGCAGAACTTCGAGTCGCTGCCGGGCTATCGCGAACTCCGGCTCCAGCGTTCGGCCGCCGACCTGATCGGCCTCGGCAACCCGTTCTTCCGGGTCCACGAGACCAAGGCGGGCGCCACCACGCGCATCGCCGGCAAGTCGTTCGTCAACTTCTCGTCCTACGATTACCTCGGCCTGAACGGGCATCCGGACGTCAACGCGGCCGCCTCCCGGGCGATCGCGGAGTACGGGACCTCCGCCTCCGCGAGCCGGATCGTGGCGGGCGAGCGTCCGGGCCATCTCTCCCTCGAGAAGGCGCTGGCCGACCATTACGAGACCGAGGCCTGCGTGGTGATGGTGAGCGGGCACGCCACCAACGTCACCACGATCGGCGCTCTGCTCGAGCCCGGCGACGTGATCTTCCACGATGCGCTGAGCCACAACAGCATCGTGACGGGCGCGCAGCTCTCGGGCGCCCAGCGGCGCTCCTTCTCCCACAACGACCTCGATGCCCTGGAGACGCTTCTCGGCGCCACGCGCCACGAACATCGCCGGGCGCTGATCGTGGTCGAGGGCCTCTACAGCATGGACGGCGATGCGCCGGACCTCGCGGCCCTGATCGCCCTGAAGCAGCGCTACGACGCTTGGCTGATGGTGGATGACGCCCACGGTCTCGGCGTTCTCGGACGGACGGGCGTGGGCCTCGCCGAGCATTGCGACGTCGACCCGCGCGGCGTCGACATCTGGATGGGCACGCTCTCGAAGACGCTCTCCACCTGCGGCGGCTACGTCGCCGGCCCGGCGCCCCTGATTGAATATCTCAAATGCACCGCCGGCGGCTTCATCTACAGCGTCGGCATCTCGCCGCCCCTGGCCGCCGCCGCGGAGGCGGCCCTCGACATCATGCATGCCGAGCCGCACCGGGTGGAACGCCTGCGCCAGAACGGACACTTGTTCCTGTCCTGCGCCAAGAAGCATGGGCTCGACACCGGCACGAGCCTCGGGCTCGCGGTGATTCCGGTCATCGTGGGCGATTCCCTCAAGTCGGTCACGCTGTCGGACCGCCTCTACAAGCGCGGCATCAACGTCCAGCCGATCATCCATCCGGCGGTACCGGAGCGGGCCTCGCGCCTGCGCTTCTTCATCACCTCCGAACATACCCCCGAGCAGATCCGCGAGACGGTGGACGCGGTCGCGGAGGAACTGGCGGCGATCGAGAAGGGCGGCTCGCTCATCGAGCAACTGATGGCCAAGCGCGGCAAGCCGTAGGTCTCGCGGAAACGCCGCGCCGCGGCGGTGACCGAAAATATCTGGCAAGTTTTATGCACCGGCCCCAGGGCCGGTGTTTTTTTTGGTCTCCGCCTTCCTGCGGCGGATTGCCCTCAGCCCCTGAGCAGGAGACACTCGCTTCGCCATCTGTCTCTCAGTCGCCACCCGGAACCCGCGCCACCGGAACCCGGCTCTGTATGCGGCGTTCGTCCCCAGCCCGTCGGTCAGGAGCCCGTCATGAGACAATCGACTGCCGCCTCCATCGTGCGACGTCTGATCAAATCCGTCGCCGAGGCAGGCCGGTCGCTCATCGGTGCGGTCGTCGAAGGCGCGATGCCGGTGCCGCAGCCGGTTCCCGTCCGCGTGCGCGCGGTGCGCCGCCCCTAAGGCGCGCGGAATCCGGTGTTCGAAAGCGGCGCGGACCTTCACCCCGCGTCAGGCGCCGCTTCCCGTCAGATGAGCGAAATCACGGGGGCGTTTCGGCCTCAGGCGCCCGTGATCGTGTCGAACAGCAGTTTCACGTTGAGCGCGACGATGATGGCGGCGATGGTCCAGGCCAGGATCTTGAGCCAGTTCGGAATGACGTGGGCGCCCATCTTGCCCTTGTCCGACACGAACCCGACCAGCGGGATCACGGCGAACGGCAATTGCATCGAGAGCACCACTTGGCTCAGCACGAGGAGCCGCGCAGTGCCCTGCTCGCCGTAGAGGGCCGTGACCCCCACTACCGGGACGATCGCGAGGGCGCGGGTGAGCAGCCGACGCGCCCAGTCGGGAATGCGCAGGCGCAGGAACCCCTCCATCACGATCTGACCGGCCAGCGTCGCCGTGACGGTGGAGTTCAGTCCCGAGGCCAGCAGCGCCACCGCGAAGAGCGTCGAGGCGATGCCCGCGCCGAGGAGCGGCGACAGCAATTCGTAGGCCTGCTCGATCTCCTGGACGTCGGTCCGTCCCTGCGCGTGGAACACCGAGGCCGCCATGATCAGGATCGCGGCGTTGACGAACAGGGCCAGCATCAGCGCGAGGGTCGAATCCGTCACGGCGAAATGAATGGCGTCCCGTCGTCCCGCCTCGTCGCGCGGATAGGCCCGCGTCTGCACGATGGAGGAGTGCAGGTAGAGATTGTGCGGCATCACCGTGGCGCCGATGATGCCGATGGCGATGTAGAGCGCGGCCGGGTTCGTCACGATCTCGGGCGTGGGCAGGAAGCCGCCGAGCACCGCCTGGATCGGCGGCGCCGCGAGCGCGATCTGCACGCCGAAGCAGACGAAGATGACCGCCAGCAGCGCGATGACGAACGCCTCCAGGGCCCGGAAACCGCGCCGCATCAGCAGCAGGATCAGGAAGACGTCGAGGGCGGTGATCGTTGCGCCGAGGATCAGCGGGATGCCGAACAGCAGCTTGAGCGCGATGGCGGTCCCGATCACCTCGGCGAGATCGCAGGCGATGATCGCCGCTTCGCAGGCGATCCAGAGCAGCAGGCTGACCGGACGCGGATAATGATCGCGGCAGGCCTGGGCGAGGTCGCGACCCGTGGCGATCCCGAGCCGTGCGGCGAGGGCCTGGAGCACGATCGCCATCAGGTTCGAGAGCAGGATGACCGAGAGCAGCGTGTAGCCGAACTGCGCTCCGCCCGCGATGTCGGTCGCCCAGTTGCCCGGGTCCATGTAGCCGACCGACACCATGTAGCCGGGGCCGACGAAGGCCAGGAATCGTCGCAGCCAGGTGCCGCTCGCCCGCACCGGCACGCTGGCATTCATGCGCCCGAGGCTCGGCTGTTCCCGCGTCGCCCGTTCGAAGCGCCAGGATCCGGGCGCCGATCCGGGCGCCTCGGTCACCGCGTCGCAGACCGTGCCCTGTTCGTGTCGAGCCATGTCCACGCGTGCTTCCGCCATAGAGAAATCGGGCGCGCGTCGCGGCCCGAGGCTTTATAGCAGAGGCTATAACAAGAGCAAGCGGCTAAGTTCGGACGGAAAGCGCGATCTCCCGCTTCGTTCCCAATCCGTCAGGATGCCAGCGCCTGGATGTTCCGGTCGATCTCGGCGACCCCGCTCGCCGCGATCTGCATGCTCAGGGAAATCTCTCCCGTCACCGCGCTCTGCTCCTCGATCGCCGCGGCGACCCCGGTCACGATCTCACGGACCGCGACGATGGACTGGCCGATGGCGCTCAGCGAGCCGACCACGTCCACCGAGATCGACTGCATCGCCTTGATGTCCTCGGCGATCCGTGCGGTGGCGCTCGTGACCTGGTTCGAGAGGTTCTTCACCTCACCCGCCACCACGGCGAAGCCGCGTCCCGCCTCCCCGGCCCGTGCCGCCTCGATGGTGGCGTTGAGCGCCAGAAGGTTGATCTGGCCGCCGACGCCCTGGATGAGCTGGACGATCCCGTTCATGGAGTTGGCCGCATTCGCGAGGTCCATGGTCGAACGGTCGACCCTCTGGGCCCGGCTGTCCATCTCGTCCACTTCCTGGCGCGAGCGCGCGAGGCTGCCGGCGATCTCACTGATCGAGGCGTTCAGCTCCTCCGCGGCCGAGGCGACGGTCTGGACATTGGTCAGCATCGTGGTCGAGGTCCGCCCGACCTCGATCTGCGACCGCATCCGCCCCGACACGTCGGTGGCGTATTTCACGATCTTGAACGGCTTGCCGCTCACGTCGAAGATCGGATTGTAGGAGGCCTGGATCCAGATGTCCCGTCCGCCCGCGCCCACCCGCTGGAAGACGCCCGCCTGATACTCGCCCCGCCGGAGGGCCGACCAGAACGCCTGGTAATCGGCGGAGGCGGCGTAGGCCTGATCCACCAGCATCCGGTGATGCTGCCCACGGATCTGCTCGAGCCCGTAGCCGAGGACGCCGAGGAAATTCGCGTTGGCGTCGAGGACATGCCCGTCGAGATCGAAGTGGATGACGCCCTGAGAGCGGCTGATCGCATCCACCTGCCCCTGCATCTCGGCGTTGCGGCGCTTCTCGGCGGTGATGTCGCTCGCGAACTTCACGATCTTGACCACCTTGCCGGTGTGGTCGAAGACGGGGTTGTAGCTCGCCTGCAGCCAGATCTCCCGGCCGTCCCGCCCGGCGCGGCGGAACTCACCGGCCTGGAACGTGCCGCGCGCCAGCGCCTCCCAGAACGCCCGGTAGGGTGCGCCGTCCCGCTCTTCGGCCGTCACGAACATGCGGTGCTGCTGCCCCACCACCTCCGCGCGTGTGTGGCCCACCAGGGTCAGGAAATTCGCGTTGGCCGTCAGGATCGTTCCGTCGAGGGCGAACTCGATCACGCCCTGAGAGCGGCCGATGGCCTCGATCTGGCTCATGTTGTCGGCATTCCGGCGCTTCTCGGCCGTGATGTCGGTGGCGAATTTGACCACCCCGATCGTGCGTCCGTTGCGCCCCAGGATCGGATTGTAGGTCGCCTGCAACCAGATCTCGCGACCACCTTTGCCGATCCGCTTGTACTCGGCGCGCTGGAACTCACCCTTTGCGAGGGCCGCCCAGAAGTCGCGGTAGTCGAGACTGTCCCGCTCCGCCGTATCCACGAAGAGGCTGTGATGACGGCCCTTGATTTCCGAGAGGGAGTACCCGACCGTCGCAAGAAAATTTTCGTTCGCGTCGACGATCGTCCCATCGATCTTGAACTCGATGATGGCTTGCGAACGATCGAGCGCGACGAGTCTTGCTGAATTTGCACCACCAAAGAATATCATGGCTCGAAACCTTGAGTTCCGGCGTGCTGTATCTACTCATCACAGCGCCGTGGCCACTATGCTCGATGATGCTTGTATAATGTCTAACGCCGGGATTATGTCCGAGAAAATAATCCATCACGTTTATGTTATCAAGATCTATGAGATGGACTTGCTACACCGTAACTGTAACGCCAAGTCTTGGCGGGGGTTGAAGTGTCATCGTCGCGCTTGGCTATGGCAGCGCGGGTCGGGCGCCGCCGGAACGGATCGATATTCGCGCTGTGGACCCGAGATGTTTCGCTCGATCCGACGGCTCGGACGTGCGCTGATCCGTGGAGCCCTGTCGCAACCACTGTCTCATGAGAACATTGATCTATCGGACGATGCATGCGTGCTTGAACCCAACCACAGGAGGCATGGCTGCGGCGATGGACATTTCGGCCTGAGACGAGCGTCGTCAGGCCGATGCAGACCACGGGCGAGGCCGTTCTCCCGCCACCGACACATGTCCTCCGTGAGCCGTGCCGAAGCCGCTTCCGCGTCGGTCACGATGGCGCGACCCCGCAAGGCCCAGACGCGGACGGCATACCCACAGCCGAATGCATCCGCGACCGGCGTCGTTCGGGAGGCCAAGTCCTCACAAGGCGATGACGGCACGGCCATATCGCCGCCGCGCGCGTCCGCCTCGGTTGTTTGCCGCCGTTGCGGGTCGCCACGGATGATGTGTAGCTGCGGGAATGGAAATGCCTCGACGCCCAGATGCGGGCGGTTGGTCCGGAGGCACGTCGAGGGGAGCCCGCGTGGGTATGGATTGGCAGCGTCTCGCGCCCGCAAGCACGCGCAAGCAGATGGTGGCGACGGCCCTGGCCGGGCTTCTGCTCGGTCTCGGGGGCGTGACCGCCGGGACGAGCCTCGTCCAGGCGTCGGAGCGTGGCGGCCTGTTCGACTTCTTCGAGACGATCTTCCGGGGCCCGGCACCCGAGCCCGTGGCGATGCCGGCGCGTCGGCGCCCGGCGCATTACGCTTCGCTGCCCGATGACCGTACGGCGACACGCGCGGTCCGCCAGACGCCGCGTCCACGCTCCTCCGTCGCGCTCGTCCGAGCCGGTCGGCGGGCGAAGACCGGGCGCGGCGACCCCCGGCTCGATCAGACCCCGAGCGGCGCCGCGGCGCGTCTCGTCGGCGTCGCGCTCGGAGCCCGCACCGTCTGCGTGAGATCCTGCGACGGCTATCTCTTTCCGCTCGGGCGCCTCGCCGGGCGGGCCGACCTGCCGGTTCACGAGGCGGCCTGCGCGGCGGCCTGCCCCAACACGCCCACCCGCCTGTTCACCCTCGGTGCCGGCGAGGCCGAACTCGACCGGGCCATCGGTCTCGATGGCCGGCCCTATCGCAGCCTGGCGGTGGCCAATCTCTACCGGACCCGGCGCGTCGCGCAGTGCTCCTGCCAGCCGGAGGGCCATGTGGCGGTCCCGCTGCCGATCGCCCAGGACCTGACGCTGCGGGCCGGCGACGTGGTCACCACCACGACCGGCGCCGGCGTGGTGACGCCCTCCCGTCCCGGCGGCTTCACGGTAGTGGATTTTCGCGAGGCCAGGGGAATCTCCCGGCGGGCGCGGCGGGAGATCGACGCCAAGGTCGACGTCATCCGTCGCGAAGCCGATGCACGGGCGTTCCGCAAGGCGATGCGCAGCGCCGATCGGGCCGGTCGCATCCGTGTGGCGGCCGGTCCGGGCTTCCAGCCCGTGCCCCCGCCGATCGAAGTCGAGGGGGCCTTCGCGCCGGTGCGTGCCCCGGCCGGCCCCCGGGTCGTGATGGCTTCGCCCTTCGTCTACTGACGGGCCCCGCGTTGTCGTCGGCGCGCCGATGGCCTAGAGCGCAGACCGGCGCAATCGACACCGGTTCGTCGAAAGCGCGCGCGTCGGAACGAGAGCTCAGGGAGGCCGGCCCGATGCGATGGGGTCGGGGATGGCTCCGAGGCCGACGGACGCCCAGCGAAGGACGCCCGGATTCGGCATGAGCGAGACACGGACAGATCCCGTCTTCGACGGGGCGGCTCCTTCCAATGGGGAGACCGTTCGGCTTTCGCCCCTGGTTCGCAGGCGGATCGCGCCGAATGCCGGTCCCTTCACGGCGAGCGGAACCTGCACCTACATCGTCGGGACAGAGGACGTGGCGATCGTCGATCCCGGTCCGGACGATGCGGGCCACATCGCCGAGCTGATCGCGGCCTGCGCCGGTGCCCGCATCGGCGCCATCGTGGTCACGCACACGCATCGCGATCATTCGCCGGGTGCGCGCCTGCTCCAGGCCCGCACCGGCGCGCCGATCGTCGGCTGCGGACCGCATCGCGCCGCGCGGGCCCTCACGCAGGGGGAGTTTCCGCACCTCGACGCCAGCGCCGACCGCGATCACCGCCCCGACCGCGCCCTGCGCGAGGGTGAGGTCGTCTCGGGCGCCGGCTGGACCCTGGAGGCCGTGGAGACGCCCGGCCATACCATGAACCATCTCGCCTTCGCGCTGCGCGAGGAGGAGGCCCTGTTCTCGGGTGACCACGTCATGGCCTGGTCCACGAGCATCGTCGCCCCGCCCGATGGCTCGATGCGCGCCTACATGGCCTCGCTCGACAAGCTGCGGAGCCGCCGGGAGGTGGTCTACTGGCCGGGCCATGGCGGTCCGGTGCGCGATCCGCAGCGCTTCGTGCGCGGCCTCGCTTCCCATCGCCGCCAGCGTGAGACTTCGATCCGCGCCCGGATCGAGGCGGGCGACCGGGACATCGGCGCCATCGTCGCCGCCATCTATCAGGGCCTCGATCCGGCCCTGCGGGGCGCGGCCGCCCTCTCGGTCTTCGCGCATCTGGAGGATCTGGTGGAGCGTGGCCTCGTCCTGAGCGACGGGCCGGCCCGGCTCGACGGCCGCTACGAGCCCGCCTGAGCGAAGCCCAGATCCGCCATCCCGAAGGGATCAGCCGGATTTGGCATGACTCGGCCTCACTTCACCGCGATGGCAAGGTTGGCGACCTCGTCGAGATAGGCCCGGATCCGGTCGGCGTTGCTGCCGAGGTCGCGCGTGCCGAGGCGGGAGGCGGAGCGGACATCGATGCGCGCCCCGTCCGCCCGGGGACGAACCCGCACCGTGACGTCGTCGGCGAGGTTCAGCACGGGGCCACGGGACACCGCCTCGATGCGTCCGTTCCCGATGCGGCCACCGGGACGGATCGCCTCGACGATCTGCCAGCGCCGGTTCACCGCCGCCTTGCGTGCGAGTTCGAACGCCTCGTCCGCATCGAGATCGAGCGTGAGGGGGGCGATCTGCGGATAGGCCGCGCGCTGGGCCGCGCGGGCCGCCGGTCCCGGATCGGGCGGGTAGCGGCCCTCCCGGGCCGCGAAGGCGGCGCGCGAGCGCGAGAAGGCGGGTGGATTCTCGGTGTCGGTGGTCACGTCCGCGATGGCCGGCAGGGCCAGGCCGCGCAGCGCCGCGAAGGCCGGATAGGCGAGGATCAGGCTCGCCAGGAACAGGCCGGCCAGCGCCGCTCCGAGGCCGCGCGCGCCCTCGCGCCAGACGCGGACGAAGGCCACCAGGGCGAGGCCTATGGCCATCACGGCCAGCATCAAGCCGGCGCCCAGGGTTGCCAGGGCCGGGCCGGCCTCGGCGCGCGGATCGCGCACCAGGACCAGAGCCATCAGGGTGACGAGCAGCGCCAGGATCGCGAGGGTCCGCGAGACCGGGCCGGCGCGCGTGACGGGATCTTCGTAGGGCAGACGGCGCATGCTGGGATGAAATTCGCTGTCCGGATGAGCGGCGGAGCCTCGTGCAGGAAGCTGTACCGATCCGCGCCCCTCGGCGCCATCCATCCGGCGCAGCAATCCCGAGGCCGTGTTCGCGCTCCGGCGCCCGTCCGGCGTCGGACAGGCGCCTCCGAACCGGGGCCGCATGGGCATCGCCTGCGGTGTGGCATGGCGTCCCGAACGCACGGCCTTGTGACCGGTCGGCGCGATGTCCGCCGCCTGCTTCCGGGCGGCTGCCCGAGTCTGCTATAGCGGCGCTCACGATGCCCGCACCCTCCCCGATGTCCGACGAGGCCGCCGATCCGCTGCGGGTCTGGTTCCGCTTCATACGCCTCAACCGCCGCGTCACCGCCGCGATGGCGGGGGAGTTGCGGGGGCTCGGCCTCTCGATCCCGCAATTCGATGCGCTCTCGACGCTGACCGAGCGCGAGGGCATGACGCAGCAGGACCTCGCGGCCCGCCTCTACGTCACGAAGGGCAACGTCTCGGGGCTGATCGATCGCCTCGTGGAGGCGGGTCTCGTCGAGCGGCGCCCGATTCCGGGTGACCGGCGCTCGCACGCCCTCCACCTCACCGCTCCGGGCACCGACCTCGCGACGCGCGGGATCGCGGCCCAGAAAGCCTACGTGGCCCGGACCCTCGGGCGGCTTCCCGCCGACGACATCGCGGATTTCGAGCGGCTGGTCCTGAAATGGCGCGACCTGGCGCGCGAGCCGCCGCGCCCGGAGGCGGAGGGTTAGAGCCCGAGCAGGGCCGGCAGGTCCGCGGCGGAATCGAGAACGTGGTCGGCGAGCGGCGCCATCTCGCACCGTGCCGCCGAGCCCAGCGGCCCGCTCAGGACGGCGATCGCGATCGCGCCGGCCGCGCGGGCCGCGACGAGGTCGTAGGGCGAATCCCCCACCATCGCGATCCGCTTCGGAGGGACGCCGAGATGCTCGGCGAAGGCCGTGACCATGCCGGGACGCGGCTTGGCGCCGTGGCCGGAATCGTAACCCACCACGAAGCCACAATGCGGCGCGAGTCCGAGAGCCGCGCATTGTGCCCGTGCCGAGGCCTCCGCGTCGTTGGTGGCGATGCCCAGGACGTAGCCGCCCCCGACCAGCCGGGCGGCGAGGTCGGCCGGCGCGCCGATCGGCCTCAGCGAGTCGAGGCCGGCGGCCCGGAACAAGGCGTCCATCTCGGCATAGAGGTCCGGGCCGGCCGGGCGATCCAGCACCTCGGCCCAGAGCGGGCCGTAGCCCGCCGAGGAGCCGGCGATCAGCGGGGAGGTCGGCGCGAAGCGGCGCTCGGCCTCGACGTAGTGGCTCACCCGCATCAGGGCTTCCAGGCGCGCCCGGTCTCCGCGCGCGAGGTCGGTCATCACCGAATAGGCCGCCGGGCCCCAGGTCCGGTCGAAATCGACGAGCGTCCCGTCCTTGTCGAACAGGATGCCGCGGATCGTCTCTCCGAGGGTCTCAGGCCGCATCGCGGACCTTCTCGACCTCGATGACGACGCCCTGCGGCGTCATGCGCTCGCGCGCCACCATGCGGTCGCCGGGCTCGAACACGCCGAGCGCCACGTCCCGGTCGGGCAGCACGACCGTGGTGGCCTTGTTGAGGTGGACGAGGACGTGGCGTTTCTGGGCCAGGGAGGAGGCCGCCCAGCGCTTCAGCTGGGTGTAATACGGCTCCCGCCGCCAGGCGTTCGGCTGGCCGGGATCGACCTGCACGTTCATGTGCCGCGAGACCGGATCGAGGCTCAGGACCATCTTGGCGCGCTCGGGCTTCCAGTCCGGCCCGAGCCAGGCCTCCGTCATCCAGAGGCAATGGAAGGCGCGGCAATGGTCGGGCCGCGTGGCGTGAATGGCGCAGCCCCTGCCCTGCTTCGTGTGCCGGCACCATTGCCCGGCGACGCTCTCCACGGCGGGCACGTCGTAGACCTTGCAGCAGAGCGTGCAGGTTCCGCAGGCGCGGCCGGGTGCCGGATGGGCCACGATGGTTGCGGGGTCGAGCATGGCTTCGAATCCGGTTGCGACGTCGCGCGGGTTTATACGGTGGGCGCCCCTCGTTACAGTCGCGTACCGCCGCATGCGGCCATCGGCCAACCGTCAGGCAAAAATATGCTCTCGAACCTCGCGACCCGCGACGTCGAAACCCTGATCCACCCCTACACGAACCTGGAGACCTTCCGCGAGACGGGCCCCCTGGTGCTGGAGCGCGGGCACGGCGTCTGGGTCTATGACAGCGACGGCCGGCCCTACCTCGAGGGCATGGCGGGGCTCTGGTGCACGGCCCTGGGCTACTCGAACGAGGAACTGGTGGAGGCGGCCAGCGAGCAGATGGCGCGCCTGCCCTTCACGCACCTGTTCTCGGGGCGCAGCCACGACCCGGCGATCGAACTCGCCGAGACG
Organism: Methylobacterium sp. J-068; assembly: GCF_022829445.1. Taxonomy (GTDB): domain Bacteria; phylum Pseudomonadota; class Alphaproteobacteria; order Rhizobiales; family Beijerinckiaceae; genus Methylobacterium. The sequence goes on from NZ_JAKSXY010000049.1 coordinate 20,090, forward strand.
CTCAAGGAACTGATGCCGGTTCCCACCTCGAAGATCTTCTTCACCTCCTCGGGCTCGGAGGCCAACGACACCCAGGTCAAGCTCACCTGGTACATGAACAACGCCCTCGGGCGCCCGAAAAAGAAGAAGATCCTCTCGCACATCAAGGGCTACCACGGCGTCACGGTGGCCACCGCCTCGATGACGGGGCTGCCCGCCAACCACGCCGATTGGGACCTGCCGCTGCCGGGCTTCCTGCACGTGGGCTGCCCGCACCATTACCGCTTTGGCCTCGAGGGCGAGAGCGAGGAGGCCTTCACCACGCGGCTCGCCGCCGAACTGGAGGCCGTGATCCTGCGGGAGGGGCCCGACACGGTGGCGGCCTTCATCGCCGAACCCGTGCTGGGCGCCGGCGGGGCGATCCTGCCGCCCGCCGGCTACTACGCCAAGATCCAGGCCGTTCTCGACCGGCACGACGTCCGCTTCATCGCCGACGAGGTGATCTGCGGCTTCGGGCGCCTCGGCACCTGGTTCGGCTCCGAGGCGATGGGATTGCGGCCCGACAGCCTGTCCTTCGCCAAGGCGCTGACCTCCGGATACCTGCCGCTGGGCGGCGTCTCGGTGGACGAGCCCCTGTATCGCCTGATGGTGCAGCAGAGCGCCAAGCTCGGCACCTTCGGCCACGGCACCACCTATTCGGGGCATCCGGTGGCCTGCGCCGTCGCTCTCAAGACCATCGCGATCTACAAGCGCGACCGGATCATCGAGGGGGTCGCCGAGAAGGCGCCGCAATTCCAGGCGCGGCTTTCGGCCCTCGGCCAGCACCCCCTTGTGGGTGAAGCGCGCGGGATCGGCCTCATCGGCGGCCTCGAGATCGTCGCCGACAAGGCGTCGCGGCGGCAATACGAGCCGAAGGCCGGGGTCGCGGCCCGTTGCGTCGCGTTCGCGCAAGGAGAGGGGCTGATCGTACGCTTCCTCGCCGGGGACCGGATCGCCGTGTGCCCGCCCCTGGTGATCGCGCCGAACGAGATCGACACGCTGTTCGACCGGCTGACCCGCGCCCTGGACCGGACGCAGGCCTGGATCGCCGAGCAGGGCCTCCAGGCCGCGCCGCCCGCGCGCTGACGGGCGGCACCGAGGGTCGGCCGCGCGTGCAGCGCGAAGGTAGTATTCGCGCTGCATCATGTCTTCGCAATGCAATGCGTATTCAGTTCACGCCTCGATCAGTTGTCGTGGAGCGGTTCAGGATGACGCCTTCAACGGATCGTGAGGGAATTAAGCTTTCATTCAGGTTAGTCGCGGCTCTATGATGGGAATGTCGCTCGACGAGCATCCGGGTGAAACCGGCAGGTGCCCGGAAGATGCGCATGGTTATGAACTGGGCAGAGCGCTTAAGTATACCATGTCGAGCGTTGGTAAGGACTTCGTGTCATGCACCCCCGTCAACAGACTTCACGGCCGACGCAACGATCCAATCGATCGACGATCATCGTCGATCATTGTGCGGAGACGCTTCGCCCCGTGGCGCTTCCTGCCCTTGCCGCGGCCGTCCATGCCACCACGACGGCGCGCAAATCGACGCGGACCACGCTCCTGAGCAGCACGCATTCGGACCGTTTCGAGCACGAGGACACCCCGGTGTCCTGAGCACCGATCGGCGGGCCGGCGGGATCGGCCGGTGTTTCGACGGTCCCGGTAGCCCTTCCTCAATGCCTCGGGCCTATCGCTCCACGGGTGCGGGGCGTCCTCCTCGATTTGGTCACCATTGGTGACGAGGAAGGCGCTGCGCGCTTCGCGCGATCAAGGATCCTGACGATGCTGATTCTGCCGAGCCGCCGGCAGTTCCTCACGGGGCTCGGAGCGAGTGCCGCCGTCGCCGGCTCGACAGGGGTCTATGCCTTCGGCATCGAGCCGCTCTATCGCCTCGTCGTGACGCGCTACGCACCCGTCCTGCCGCACTGGACACCCGGCCTGTCCCTGCGCGTGGCCGTGCTGGCGGATTTCCACGTCGGCGAGCCCTTCATGCCGCTCGACCGGATCGCCGAGATCGTCGACGCCACGAACGCGCTGAAGCCCGATCTCATCCTGATGCTGGGCGATTATCCCGCCGGGCCGAGCGTGACCTACCGCAAGGTGCCGCTGACCGATTTCGCCCGCGTGGTGGCGCCGCTCCGGGCGCCGCTCGGCGTCTACTCCATCCTCGGCAATCACGATTGGTGGGACGATCAGGAGGCCCAGATGCGCTTGGCCGGCCCCGTCGCGGCCCGGCGGGCCCTGGAGAATGTGGGCATTCCCGTGATGGAGAACGATGCGCTCCGTCTCGTGAAGGACGGTAAGCCGTTCTGGATCGCCGGCGTCGGCGATCAGATCCCCTTCCTGATGCAGGGGTACGACGAGGGCCTGGACGATCTTCCCGGTACGCTCGCCAAGGTGACGGATTCCGCGCCGATCCTGCTCATGATTCACGAGCCCGACCTGTTCCTCGACGTGCCCGGGCGGGTGTCCCTGACGCTGGCGGGGCATACCCATGGCGGCCAGATCCGCCTGTTCGGCTATTCGCCGGTGATCCCGTCCGTGCGCGGCAACGACTTCGCCTATGGCCACGTGGTGCGCAAAGGCCAGCACATGATCGTCTCCGGAGGCTTCGGCGTCAGCCGCATTCCGGTGCGCCTCGGCGTCCCGCCCGAGATCGTGCTGCTGGAACTGGGGGGCGATGCCGAATCCACCGGCAAGACCGTCGAGCGGACCAGGATCCTCCGCGGCTGAACCCCGTGAGCCGGGCGACAGCCGAGGGCTGCGCGCCGGCCCTGACGGGAAATCCTACTTCTTGCCGGCCTTCGGGGCCGCCACGACCGCGCCCTTGGTGGAGGGAGCCGATGCGTTCGTCTTCGGGACGGCCTTCTTCGGCTTCTTGGCCTCGCGACTTCCACGTTTCTGTTCGGTCGCCATGATGTGTCTCCTCCCGTGATCGGGACGCGGATCATGGCAGCCTTCGGGAAAAGGGCCACCGGAATGTTCGTCGGGCCGGCGCACCGATGCGCCGGCCCGCAATCCGCGCTCAGAGCGGGATGTTGTCGTGCTTCTTCCAGGGCTGCTCCATCTCCTTGGTGCGCAGCATGCCCAGCGCCCGCGCGATCCGCTTGCGGGTGGAGTGAGGCATGATCACCTCGTCGATGTAGCCGCGCTCGGCCGCCACGAAGGGCGAGAGGAAGCGGTCCTCGTACTCGCTGGTGCGCTCGGCGATCTTGTCCGCGTCGCCGATCTCGCTGCGGAAGATGATCTCCACCGCGCCCTTGGCGCCCATCACGGCGATCTGGGCCGTGGGCCAGGCGTAGTTGAGGTCGGCGCCGACGTGCTTGGAGGCCATCACGTCGTAGGCGCCGCCGAAGGCCTTGCGGGTGATGATCGTCACCAGCGGTACGGTGGCCTGGGAATAGGCGAACAGCAGCTTGGCGCCGTGCTTGATCAGGCCGCCATATTCCTGCGCCGTGCCCGGCAGGAAGCCCGGAACGTCCACGAAGGTGACGATCGGGATCGAGAACGCGTCGCAGTAGCGCACGAAGCGCGCGGCCTTGCGGGAGGCGTCGGAATCGAGCACGCCGGCCAGCACCATCGGCTGGTTGGCGACGAAGCCGACGGTGCGGCCCTCGATGCGGCCGAAGCCGGTCATGATGTTGCGGGCGTAGGTCGCCTGGATCTCGAAGAAGTCGCCCTCGTCGGCCACGCGCCGGATCAGCTCGCCCATGTCGTAGGGCTTGTTCGGGTTGTCCGGGATCAGCGTGTCGAGGCTCATGTCGAGGCGCAGCGGATCGTCGAAGCTTTCGATCTCCGGCACGCCGTCGATGTTGTTGGCGGGCAGGAAGTCGACGAGGCGGCGGATCTGCAGGAGCGCCTCGACGTCGTTCTCGAACGCACCGTCGGCGATGGACGACTTGGTGGTGTGGACCTTGGCGCCGCCGAGTTCTTCCGCCGTGACGACCTCGTTGGTCACCGTCTTCACCACGTCCGGGCCGGTGACGAACATGTAGCTCGTGTCGCGGACCATGAAGATGAAGTCTGTCATGGCCGGCGAGTAGACGTCGCCGCCCGCGCACGGCCCCATGATGACGGAGATCTGCGGGATGACGCCGGAGGCCGCGACGTTGCGGCGGAAGACCTCGCCGTAGCCGCCGAGCGCGGCGACGCCCTCCTGGATGCGCGCGCCGCCGGCGTCGAAGATGCCGATGATCGGCGCGCGCATCTTCAGGGCCATGTCCTGGACCTTGACGATCTTGGCGGCGTGCGACTCCGAGAGCGAACCTCCGAAGACCGTGAAGTCCTTGGAGAACAGGAAGACGGTGCGGCCGTTGATGGTGCCCCAGCCGGTGACGACGCCGTCGCCGGGAATCTTCTGCTTCTCCATCCCGAAATCGGTGGAGCGGTGCTGCACGAACATGTCGAATTCCTCGAACGATCCGTGGTCGAGGAGGAGTTCGATGCGCTCGCGCGCCGTGAGCTTGCCACGCTTGTGCTGAGCGACGACGCGGTTCTCACCGCCGCCGAGGCGGGCCTGGGCGCGCCGCTCTTCCAGTTTCTCGAGAATGTCCTTCATGCGCGGTGGGCTTCCGAATGAGAGATGACGCCGCGCCGCGCACGAACCTTCGCCGGAACCTTGACGCAGGAACCTCGGCGCAGAAACCTTGGCGGTCGCGATTTGAACCGCCCTTAGCACGGGCCGCATTCGGCGAAAATGGATTTAACGGGCCAGTGCGGCCAAGTGTGCGGCGGCTTCGAACTCGGCCCGACGCAGGGCATGGCGCGCCTCAGCCTCGGCGTCGCCCCCCCAGACGCTCGCCTGATAGGTCTCGTCCACGTGGGCCGCCACCCAGGCGTCCCGCGGCGTCAGGTGACCGTGGAGGGTGGCGAAGGCGAGCACCAACGATCCCGTGAGCGTCGTCATGGTGTGAAGGGCCGCCAGCCGGAACGGACCCTCGGTCGCCTCGATTCCCTGGCGCAGGGCCGCCACGGTGGTGTCGGGTTGGGTGACGTGCATCACGCCCTCGCCCAGGATGAAGCGGGCGCCCAGGGTTTCGCGCGCCCAGTCCAGAACCGGGTCCCAGGCCTCGGCCTGCGCCGTCACCAGCCGGTCCGGATCGCCGGCGCGGTAGGCCAGGAGATCGGTGCCCGCATAGGCCGAGAGATCGTCCACCACGGCCGCGCGACGGGGGGCCACGCCGTCGATGGCGGTGTTGGCGAGCCGCGTCAGCGGCATCGTCGCCGGGTCGATGACCGCGACCTGCGCCGCCCATTCCGCGGCCACGGCCTCGGCCAGGCCCCGCGTCGGCAGGGCGAGCGGGTTGCGGGCCGGCGTGTTGGCGGGCCGTCCGTCGAGGGTCAGGCGAAAGCCTTCGGCCTGCGGGGCGAATCCGGCCTCGCCGTAGAATCGCTTGGGGAGGGCGGGACGGCCGGGACCGCGTGCCGCGCGGGTGGGATCGGGGGCTTCGGGGCTCGCGGCCGCGCCAAGCCAGTCGGATGTCGGATCGTCGCTCATGAGGAACCAGATAGGGCATCGGGAGGGGAGCTGCGAGGCGCGCCGGTCGTCCCGATCAGGCGGGCGACACCGCGTTGCCGGCGGCCTCGGGGAACAGCGCGCCGAGGTCGACGGCGTTGTCCACCACGATGGAGGCGCCCGCGCCGAACAGCGCGCCCGTCGGATGGTAGCCCCACCCCACCCCCACCGCCGCGACGCCCGCGCTCACCGCCATCGCCATGTCGTAGGTGGTGTCGCCGATCATCACCGTGGCGCCGGGCTCGATGCCGGTCTCCGCCATGGCCTGTCTCAGCATCGCCGGGTCCGGCTTCGACGGCGCGTCGTCGGCGCTCTGCGTGGTCGCGAACCAGCCGTCCCAGCCGTGGCTCTCGATCAGGCGGTCGACCCCGCGCCGCGCCTTGCCGGTGGCGATGCCGAGCCGCACGTCGTCGCGCGCGTGGAGGCGCGCCACCAGGTCGCCCATGCCGGGAAAGAGCGGCTCCTCGTAGTTCGGATCGAGGCGCAGGATGTTGAAGGCGCGCTTGTAGCTCTCCGACAGGCCCTCGATCGGCCCGTCCTCGCCCACGAGGCGCCGGAACGCCTGGGGCAGGGACAGCCCCACCACCGAGAGCGATTCCGTCCGGCTCGGCGCCGTCAGGCCGTGCTCGGCGAAGGCCATGCCCTGCGCCGCCACGATGAGGTGCTGGCTGTCGACGAGGGTTCCGTCGACATCGAAGACGATGAGCTTCACGGGCGCGCGCGCCTCATGGCTGGCGGGCCGGAGCCGCTTGGGGCTGGCCCGCGCGAGGCCGATCGTAGCCGAGCTTGCAGCGCACCAGGAACCGGCGTCGGGCACCGCCCCGCAGGTTCCGCGCGTGCGAGATGCGGTTGCAGGCGGCATAGGAGGGCCGGCGCGACCGGCCGACCTGGGCCGCGCCGCGTCCGCCGGACGTGCCCGCCGCCGGGATACGGGGTGCCTGCGGCTGCGCGGCGGCGGGCGCGGGTTGCGGCCGGGCCTGGACCGCCGGTGCCTGTGCCGGCGGGGCTGCCTGCGCCAGCGCCGAACTCCCGACGGACGGATGTCCGGTGAGCACCGCCAGGGCGAGAAGCGCAAGGCCCGCCACGGTCGCGGGCTTCAGGATCGTGTCTCGATGCATCGTGGCGCGACGGTCCTTGGCCGGCGGCGGCGAGCCGTCGGGGATGTGGTGGAGAGGATAAAGCATGGCGGGCGCTTGCCAAGGTGCAAGCCCGAACACCCGCGCCGTCCTGTCCGGTCGGGTGCCGCTTCCGGGAAGGCGGCGCGCTCAGGCTTCCGGCGCCTCGACGATCGGATCGTATCGGGAGGCATCGAATCCGAGCAGGTTCCAGCTCTGCGCCATATGCGGCGGAAGCGGGGCCGTGACGTCCACGGGTTTGCCGGTTCGCGGATGCGGGATCACGATTCTGCGTGCGAGCAGATGGAGGCGGTTCTGGATGCCGCCGGGCAGCTCCCAGTTCTCGATACTGAAATATTTCGGGTCGCCCACGATGGGGTGGCCGATATGGGCGGCGTGCGCGCGCAGCTGGTGCGTGCGCCCCGTGACCGGCTTCAGCGACAGCCAGGACAGCTTCTGCGCCGCGTTGTCGACCATGGCGTAGTAGGTCAACGCGTGCGCGGCGCCCTCGTCGCCGTGCTTGGCGACCCGCATGCGCGCATCGGCGTCGGTGGGCTCCTCCTTGGCGAGGTAGGTGGAGATGCGCCCCTGGGCCACGCGCGGCACCCCGGCGGTCAGCGCCCAGTAGACCTTGCGGGCCGAGCGCGAGCGGAAGCTCTTGGCCAGCGTCGCGGCGGCGAGCCGGGTCTTGGCCACGATGAGGCAGCCGGCGGTGTCCTTGTCGAGACGGTGGACGAGGCGCGGCTTCTGGCCGTCCTTGCCGGTCAGGGCTTCGAGCAGGCCGTCGACGTGGCGCACGGTTCCGGAGCCGCCCTGGACCGCCAGGCCGAAGGGCTTGTTGAGAATCATCATCTCGGCATCCTCGTAGAGGATCAGCGAGCGGATGAAGTCGGCATCCGTGGCGTCGCGCGCGGCCGAGCGCGGGCGCTCGGCGAGGGCGTCGAGCTTCAGGGGGGGCACGCGCACGCTCATGCCCGGCTCCAGCCGGTCGTTGGGCTTGGCGCGCTTGCCGTCGACCCGAAGCTCGCCCTTGCGCACGATGCTCTGGACGCGGGTGAAGGGCAGCTGCGGGAAGCGCGTGGTGAGGAAGCGGTCGATCCGCATCCCGGCCTCGTCCTCCTCCACGATCAGCGTCTGGACGCCGGAGGCCAGGGTGGCGGAGGCCGACGCGCGCTGCTCGCGCCGGGTCGGGCCTTCGGCGACGGGCGCGGCGACACGGGGCCCCGCATCGGCGCGGCGCGGACGCGGCGCCTCGGCCGCGTCCGGCCGTTCCGCCCGCGGGCGGCGGGCCCGGCGCGGCGCTTCGTCGAAGGCCTCGGCCGGGGCCCGCGTGAGCGCGTCCTGCTCGTCGTGCGCCTCCCGATCGCGCGGCTCCTGCCCCGGACGCCAGGGAGCGTGCTTGGCCGCCTCCCCCCGCCCCTGCGCGGCGCGCTGGGCGGCGTCGAGGGCGCTGGTGCGCGGGCCGGTGCGCTCGCGCTCGGGACGCTTGAAGGTCCCGGGCTTGCCCGGACGGCCGGCTCTACCGGGTGGGCCGCTGCGGCTCGGTCCCGCGCCCTTGCGCCCGGAGCCGCCGCGTGATGGTGGTCGTGTGGTCATGGCCTGCTCGTAACACCCGTCCGCTCCGCGACAAAGCGCGTGCGCGGCAGGTTCCTGTCGCCCCTGGCGTTTTCCGCCGGATCAGGCCGCGCGGCGGGCGGCCTCGATGGTCAGCCCCGTCCCGACCGAGCCGAAGGTGTCCCCGTCGACGACGCGGGCCTGGGGCACGCAGGCGGTGAGCGCGGCGCGGACATGGGGCAGTCCCGTCGAGCCGCCGGTGAGGAACAGCGCGTCGATCCGCTCAGGCCCCAGACCCGCCTGGGACAGGCAGCGCCCGATCCGCTCCGCGATGCGGCGGGCGAGCTCGTCCGTGTGGGTGACGAGGCCCGCGCGGTCGATCGCGGCGGCGAGCCCGGCCTCGACCCAGTCGAGATCGACCCGGCCCTGCCCCTCCTCCGAGGTCGCGATCTTGGCGTCCTCCACCTCCATGGCGAGCGAGTGGCCGCGCTCGGCCTCCACCACGGTGGAGAGCCGCGCCAGCAGGTCGGGGCGCCGCGCATCGCGGCGCACCTCCTCGATCTCCCGAAGGGTCTTGCCGTTGTAGAGTCGGTTGATGCTCGACCAGGTGGCGAGGTCGTGGAAATAGCCCGTGGGCACGTCGAGATCGCCCCGGTTCATCGCGCTGCCGAGGCCGAGCAGCGGCATCACGGTCCCCAGGCTGAGGCGGCGGTCGAAATCCGTCCCGCCGATGCGCACGCCGTCATTGGCCAGGATATCGTCGCCGCGCTCGGCCTTCGCGTGGCGCTCGGGCGACAGGCGCACGATCGAGAAGTCGGAGGTGCCGCCGCCGATATCGGCGATGAGGGCGATCTCCTCGGCGCGCACCTGCTGCTCGTAATCGAGGGCGGCGGCGATCGGCTCGAACTGGAACGAGACGTGTCGGAAGCCGATGCCGGTCGCGATCTCCCGCAAGGCGTCCTCGGCCCGCGTATCGCCCTCCGGGTCACCGTCGACGAAGTGGACCGGGCGGCCATGCACCACGGTCTCCAGGGGTTGGCCCGTCTCGGTCTCGGCCCGCGCCTTCACGGCGGCGAGGTAGCGCCCGATGACGTCGCGGAACTTGATGCGCTCGCGGCCCACCGGCGTCGTCTCCTCCAGGAGCGAGGACCCCAGGACCGACTTGAGGCTGCGCATCAGCCGCCCCGGCGTGCCCTCCACGTACTCGGCCATGGCCGCGCGCCCGACGAAGGGAGCCTGACCCGGGGGGAAGAAGATCGCGCTCGGGATCGTGACGTGTCGGCCCTCCAGCGGCACGAGTCGCGGGCGCTGGCCCGTGACGAGGCCGAGCGTGGTGTTCGAGGTGCCGAAATCGAGGCCGCAGGCCGCCATGATCGTCAGAAATCCGTGGGGAAGGGGCGGCTGCGTTAGGGTGTTGCCGCCCGACATGCAATCCCGCGGCCGCGCGCCGCCTCAGGATTCGCCGAGGTAGCGGCGCTCCAGATGGCTCAGAAAATCCTCCGCGCCGAGCGGCTTGCCGGTGGCCGCGACGAGGAGGTCGTCGGTCTCGAGCAGGCTGCCGCGCGCGTGGACGGCGTCCCGCAGCCACGCGCGCAAGGGGGCGAAATCCCCGGCCGCGAGGCCGGTCAGGAGGTCGGGAACCCGGGTGCGGGCGGCGTGGAACAACTGGGCGGCCGCCATGGCGCCGAGCGTATAGGTCGGAAAGTAGCCGAAGCTTCCATCGGGCCAGTGGATGTCCTGCAGGCAGCCCCGCCGGTCGTCGGGCACCGTGATCCCGAGGAGGTCGCGCATTCCGTCGTCGAAGGCACCGGGCAGGTCGGCGACGTCGAGGTCGCCGGCGATCATCGCCGTCTCCAGGCGATAGCGCAGCAGGATATGGGCCGGGTACGTCACCTCGTCGGCATCGACCCGGATGAAGCCCGGCTCGACCCGGGTGTAGAGACGCCGCAGGTTGTCCGCGCTCCAGGCCGGGCCCGTCCCGCCGAAGGACTCCCGCAGGATCGGTGCGAGATAGGCGCAGAATTCGGCCGAACGGCAGGCCTGCATCTCGACGAGCAGCGACTGGCTCTCGTGCAGGGTCATGCCCCTGGCGGCGCCGACCGGCTGGTGACGCCACGCGGCGGGGAGACCCTGTTCGTAGAGGGCATGCCCGGTCTCGTGCAGCACGCCCATCAGGGCGCCGGAGACGTCGGCGGGATCGTAGCGGGTGGTGATCCGCACGTCGTCCGTGGCCCCGCCGCAGAAGGGATGCAGGCTCACGTCGAGCCGCCCCCGCTCGGAATCGAAGCCCACCGCCCGCATCAGGCCTCGTCCGACCGCCTCCTGCGCCGCCACGGGAAACGGACCGGGCAGAGGCAGGACGGCCGGGCCCTCGGCCTGACGGGCGCGCACCCGCTCGATCAGACCCGGCAGCACGTCGCGCAGGCGCGCGAAGAGCGGGTCGATGGTCGCGCGCCGCATGCCGGGATCGTAGCCGTCGAGGAGCGCATCGTACGGATCCAGCCCCAGGGCCGCGCCCTTCGCGGCGCCGACCTCGCGCTCCAGGCGCAGGGTCTCGGCGAGCGCGGGCGCGAGCTGCGCGAAATCGGCGTTGGCGCGGGCCTCCCGCCAGATCATTCCGGACCGGGACGACGCCTTGGAGCGGGCTTCCACCAGATCGGCGGGGACGGCCGATGCGTGCAGGTAGGCCCGGCGCATCTCGCGCAGGTTCGCCCGCTCCCAGGCGCCGAGGCCCTCGCCCGCGTCACGGGACCGATCGATCAGGTCGCGGGTTTCCGGCGCGGTCAGGATCTCGTGGGCGATGACGGAGAGCTGCGCGATCTGCTCGGCACGCCCTTCCGCCGCGCCGGCGGGCATCAGCGTCTGCCGGTCCCAGCTCAGGATGCCGGCGGCATCGTTGAGGGCGCCGAGGCGGGCGAAGCGGCCCGCGAGGGTGTGATAGGCCTGCATGGTCGCCGGGTGTCTTTCGCCTGTTCCGCGCGCCCGTTCCGCGCACCGGTCGCGAGGCTTCCATGCCCGGCGCGGCGCTGTCCAGCAGCGGCGTCGTCGCGGGTCCGATCCGATCAGAGCCCGTTCGGCCTTGAGGAAGATCGCCGGGGCGGCCACGAGCCATGCGCCGGCAGCGCCGCGCCGAGGAGACCCTTCCGGAGGACGTCCATCGTCTTACCGCTTCGAATCGAGCGGAGACGGTCTCACGCCTCCTCGGCGCGGCGTTGCCGGCGCAGGGCTTCCCAATGGGCGAGGCGGTCGGTGTAGCGGCTCTCCATGCCCCGGTCCGTGGGTTCGTAGAAATGCTGGCGGCCGAGTTTCTCGGGCCAGTAATCCTGGCCCGAGAAGGCGTCGGGCTCGTCGTGGTCGTAGCGATAGCCCTCGCCGTAGCCGATCTTGCGCATCAGCTTGGTCGAGCCGTTGAGGATGGTGCGCGGCGGCGGCAGCGATCCATGCTCCTTGGCGACGCGGGTGGCGGCCTTGTAGGCGTTGTAGACCGCGTTCGATTTCGGCGCGCAGGCGAGATAGACCGTGACCTGAGCCAGGGCGAGTTCGCCCTCCGGCGAGCCGAGAAAGTCGAAGGCGTCCTTGGCGGCGGTGGCGACCACCAGGGCCTGCGGGTCGGCGAGCCCGATATCCTCCACCGCCATGCGCACGAGGCGGCGCGCGATGAACAGGCGGTCCTCGCCCCCGTCCAGCATCCGGCAGAGATAATAGAGCGCCGCGTCGGGGTCGGAGCCGCGCACGGTCTTATGCAGGGCGCTGATGAGGTTGTAATGGCCCTCCTGCGACTTGTCGTAGATCGGCGCGCGGCGCTGGATGATGGCCTGCAACTGTTCCGCGTCGAAGACCTCCCCGGGCTTGGCCGAACGCCAGACCTCCTCCGCGAGGGTGAGCGCGGCGCGGCCGTCGCCGTCGGCCATGCGGACCAAGACGCCGCGCGCCTCCTCGTCGAGCGGCAGCGGCTGCCCGGTCAGCGCCTCCGCCCGCACCAGCAGCTTGGCGATGGCCGCGTCGTCGAGGGACCTGAAGAGCAGCACGCGGGCGCGCGAGAGCAGCGCGGCGTTGAGCTCGAAGGACGGGTTCTCGGTGGTGGCGCCGACCAGCGTCACCGTGCCGTCCTCCATCACGGGCAGGAAGGCGTCGAGCTGCGCCCGGTTGAAGCGGTGGATCTCGTCGACGAAGAGCAGCGTGCCCCGGCCCATGGCCCGGCGTCCGCGCGCCGCCTCGAAGACTTTGCGCAGTTCGGCGATGCCGGAGAAGATCGCCGAGATCTGCTCGAAATGCAGGTCGGTCTCATGGGCGAGCAGGCGCGCCACGGTGGTCTTGCCGGTGCCCGGCGGACCCCAGAACACCAGGGAGCCGAAGGACTTCGCGTTGAGGAGGCGGGTGAGCGCCCCGTCCGGTCCGGTCAGGTGCTCCTGGCCCACCACCTCGGCGAGGGTCTTGGGGCGCAGGGCATCGGCGAGGGGGCGGGGCGCGGCGTTGCCGAGGCCGGCCGAGGCGAAGAGATCGGACATCGGCGCATCAAAGACTTGGGCTGCCGCCGCTCGCAACCGGGAAAATCACGGCCTCCCCTGCCCGCTTCGGCAACATGCGGGATACACGCATGGCGCATCAGGCCCGCTCCCGCCTCGATCCGTGAGATCTGCGCCATGTCCTTCAGGGCCGTCCTCTCCCGCCGCGCCGCCTTGCTCGGCCTCACCGGCAGCCTCGCGGCCAGTCACCGGGCTCGCGCCGACGCCACCCCCTCGCCGCTCGCGGAAGGGGTCTGCCGGCTCATGCCGCAGACCGTGGAAGGTCCGTTCTACCTCGACCCAAAGCTGGTCCGAGACGACATCCGCGAGGACCGGCCCGGCCTGCCGCTCACCCTGCGGCTGCGGGTCATCGAAGCCGGTCCCTGCACGCCCGTGCCCCACGCGCGCGTCGATGTCTGGCACGCGGACGCGCGAGGGATCTATTCGGGCTATCGGCGGCAGGGCGACACCGGCGGTCTCTCGACCGAGGGCCAGACCTTCCTGCGCGGGACGCAGACCAGCGATGCCGAGGGCTGGGTCGCGTTCCGGACGATCTATCCGGGCTGGTACCCCGGCCGGGCGACCCACGTCCACTTCAAGGTGTTCCTGGATGCCCGTACCCTCGTCACCGGGCAGATGTACTTTCCCGAACCCGCGACCGCGGCGGTCTATCGCGACGCGGCCTACGGCAACCGTGCCGCCGCGCGCGACACGCTCAACGCGCAGGATGGCATCGCCCGCCACGACGACCCGGCGGGGATCGGCCTCTGCACCCTGGCGGAGGACCAGACCGGACGAATCGCCTCGCTGATCGTCGGCATCGACCGGAAAGGTCCTCCGAAGGCCGGATGGTGGCGCTTCTGAGCCCGGTCGTTCAGCCGCCGAACACCGAGGTCAGCACCTCGCCGCCCCGGTTGATCGAGACCTCCCACATGCTGAGGCTGTTGCGGGTGACCCGCTCCAGGTCCTTGGTGGTGGCGATCGGCGCGCCGTTGATGGCGACGATCATGTCGCCCTTCTGCAGGCCGGCGCGGGCCGCGACCGAGCCTTCGTCGACGGCCGAGACGGCGACGCCCTCGGCGGGGAAATCGGCCTGGAGTTCTTCCGCCACGGCCGGCGACGTGTTGACGAGGGTCGCGCCGAGGAAGGGGGAGCGCGTGCGCACCTTCAGGGTGTCGCGCGGGCGCGTCTCGGGGGCGGGTCCGAGCTTGACCGGCACCGTGGTGCGGCCGGTGCCACGCAGGATGCCGAACTTGGTCTGGCCGGTGAGGCCCTTGAGGGCGAAGCGGTAGCCGAAGGCTTCCGGGTCGTCGACGATCTTGCCGTCCACCGTCAGGATGAGGTCGCCGCGCTTCAGGCCCGCCTCCTCCGCCGGACTCTTGGGCTGCAGGCTCGCCACGAGGACGCCCGTGGGATGGTCGAGCCCCATGCTCTCGGCGATGTCGGGCGTCACGCTCTGGACGCGGGCGCCGAGCCAGGGGCGGCGCACCGCCGTGGCTCCGCCCTTGGCGGTCTCGACCACGGCCCGCACCATGCTGGCGGGAATGGCGAAGCCGATGCCGTGGCTGCCGCCCGATTGCGAGTAGATCGCGGTGTTGATGCCCACGAGCTGACCCTGGAGATCCACCAGCGCGCCGCCGGAATTGCCCGGATTGATCGCCGCGTCGGTCTGGATGAAGAACTGGTAGTCGGACGAGCCGACCTGCGTGCGCGCCAGCGCCGAGACGATGCCCTGCGTCACCGTCTGACCGACGCCGAACGGGTTGCCGATCGCCATCACGAAGTCGCCGACCTCGAGGGACTCGGAATCGCCGAAGGCCATCGGGATCAGGCCGCCGGCGGGATTCTTGATCTTGACCACCGCGAGATCGGTGCGGGGATCGCGCAGCACGATGGTGGCCTCGAACTCGCGCCGGTCGGCCAGCGCGACCCGAACCTCGTTCATGTTCTCGATGACGTGGTTGTTGGTGATGACGAGCCCGGATTCGTCGACGATCACGCCGGAGCCCAAGGATTTCTGGGCCCGTTCGCCGGGCGCGCCGCCGCGTCCGCGTCCGCCGCCGTTCTCGCCGAAGAACCGGCGCATGAACTCGTCCATGGCGCTGCGGCTCTGGCCGCGCGTGTCCACGTGGGAGGCGTAGACGTTCACCACGGAGGGCGCGGCCCGCTTCACCACCGGCGCGAAGGAGAGCTGGACCTGGCCCTTCGATTGCGGCGCGGTCTTCTCGGGCGCGGCGTCCGGCGATTTCATCATCTGCGCCGTGGCGGGGGACGCGACGAGAAGCGGAACCAGCAACGGGACGATCAGACGGAACGAGCGCGGCATGGGGACTCCCGGTGACAGGCCATGGCGGCCCCGCCCCGCTTCCGGGGCCGGGCCGCGACGTGTGCCGGGATATCTAGACGCGCCGGGCCCCCGGCGCGAGGGGCACCGGGCCTTCGGATGGTTACGCCTTGCCGATCACGGACGTGAAATGGCTCGCGCGCCTGGCCAGGGCCGTGAAGCAGGTCAGCGACGCATCCGCCGCGCGCTGCATCTCGTCCACCTGGATCCGGATGGCATCGGCCGGCGTCCTGGCACCCGCGAGCGCCTGCCAATGCGCCAGGGCGGCGGTGCCCTCCCCGCGCAGGTAGGTCAGCACCGTGGCGTTGACCTCGCCGAGTTCGCCCATCACCTCCGCGATGCGCGGGGCCTTCACGAGATCCATGAGCTTGCCGAGATCGGGCGCCCCGACAGGCAGGCCTTGGACGAAGTCCGGTCCCTTCGCGGCGGCCGGAAGGATCTCCGAGGTCGGAAGACTCTCGGCGATGGTTTCGGGCACGGCCCGGGCCACGGTCTCCGCCGCCGCGCCGGCCGCCTCGACGGTCTCGGTCGCCAACGGGACCGGCTCGGCGGCCTCTTCCGGCACGATCGTCAGGTCGTCGGCCAGGGGCGCGGCGGCCGCGTCGTCGTCGGCCGCATCGGGCTCGGCCCGATGCGCGGGGTGTTCGGACCCGGCGTCACCGCCGCCCCCGGAGACGATGGCCTCCGGCGACACGCTTTCCAGAAGCGTCTCGTGGACGTTCGGCTCCGGCGCCTCGACCGGCAGGGATGCCGCGACGGGAGAGGCCCCTTCGGAAGCCTGAGCCTCCGGCCCGTCCTGGTGCTCCCGGCCTTCGTCCTCGGCCATCTGCACGTTGTCCGTGTTCATCGGTCCGCCCCTCTGGTCGCCCGCGATCTCGGACGGGGCTCCTGCCCGGTCCTGAGCCTTGGGTGGCATCCTGCGCCGTCTCGCCATGGCTTTCGGCCTCCTTGCCGCTTCGGACCCGATCCGCGTCCGAAGCGGCGCTTCTGCTCGGTGCTACGGGTCCGGCCGGTAGTGGCGGCCGCGCGGCGGGGTCGCCGCCACGCGGTGCCTCGGCCGGGACTGTCGGGTCAGGCGGACGGACGCAGGGTGTTCTGGGCGAGAGTGCCGAGATCCTTGGCCTGGGCCTGGAGATTGGCGATCTGGCTGCGCACGAACTCGGTCTGGAGCTCGATCGCCTCGCGCACGTCGCGGCTGCGGACGAGCTTCTGGGCGAAATCGAAGGTGGCCGCCGCGTTCTCCTGAACCTGATCGAGGCCCTTGGCGACCACGCCCTGCATCGACTCCTGGACCGACTTCGAGCTGGTCTGCATCTGCTCGGCGGTCTTGATGGCGGTGCTGATGAAGGTGCCGACGGCGGTGCGGGCCTGGTCGACGCTCTTCTCGGCAAGGGCGCGCATCTCGGCGGGGATCTCGAAGGTCTGGCCGTTCATTTCGGTTCTCTCCAGGGCGATCGCGCGATTCGGCGCGCTGCAAAGGCTTTATGTTGCGGTGCAACATGATCGTCAAGGGCAGATCGTGGAAAGTGGCACAATTTTGCCGGCATGCATGCCGGCCTTCAGGCGGCCGATGCCACCCGGCTCCCGTGTCGCGGAGATGTTCCGCGCGCCGCCAGGATGCGTTCGTAGACGCCGATCAGAGCGGCGGCGTGAGCGGCCAGGGTCATGGGCGCCGCCCAGTACCGCGCATGGGCCGCCGCGCCGAGACGGCCGACCGTGCTCCCGTCCGTGAGGGCGGCGAGCGCCCGCGTGACGGCGTCCACATCGGGCGAAACGGAAAAACCGTTCACCCCGTCGACCACCTTCTCGGCCGCGCCCGAGCGCTTCGAGGCGACGACCGGCAGGCCATGGGCCAGGGCCTCGTAGATCGTGAGCGGCCCGGTCTCGTACCAGCGCGACGGGGCCGCGACCGCCCGCGCCCGCCGGCGCAGGATGCTCCAGACGGTCTCGGGCGACTGCCAGCCGAGCAGTTCGACGTCGGGGCGGCCGCGCAGCTCGGCCTCCAGGGGGCCGGCGCCGATGAACAGGGCGGGAAGGCCGGCCGCCCGGGCGGCATCGGCCACGAGGTCGGCGCCCTTCTCGCGGGTGAGGCGCCCGACATACGCGATGGCGTCGCCCTGGGCCGGATCGGCCGCCGGGCCTTCCGCCACGCGCACCGGATTGTCGACCCGGTGATGGGTGAGCGACGGGCCCCGCATCAGGGCGCCCATGCGCGGCACGCTCGCATCGCAGACGTGGATGACGTCGAGGCGGTGCTGCTTCAGCGCAGCGCGCAGGGACACCGAGCGGCCGACCCGCACGAGCTTGTGCAGCCGGCTCCTGCCATCGCAGGGCGCGGCGATACAGGCCGCGGAGAGCGGCGTCAGGGCGCAGGGCTCGGCCCGGTCGAAGCGGTAATAGACCCCGTTCGGGCAGGCGAGGAAGTAGTCGTGCAGGGTCGCCGCCACGGGTAGATCGCGCGCGAACAGGGTCGGGAACACGCTCGGCGACAGGCTGCGGGTCCATTGGTGGAGATGGACGAGGTCGGGGCGCACGGGCAGCGCGTCGAGCGCCGCGCCGAGGCGGCTCGCGGCCTCCGCGTCCCAGAGTCCGGTCACGGCCGCCCTGTGCGCGGGGCGCTTCCAGATGTCGGTGTTGCCGAGGCTGATCCGGCGAATGCCCGGATGGTCGAGCAGCGGATCCGCCGGTCCGTCGATTGCCTGGATGTAGGTGACGTCGACGCCCGCCTCGGCGAGGCCGCGCGCGGATTCCACCGCCACCTTCTCGGCCCCCCCGCTCGCCACCGCGAATTCGGCCAACACGACGATCTGCATGGGAATGCCCAAGAATTTCGGGGGCGCCGGGATGATCTTGCGCCTGCCTTCGAGGTTTACCGGAGATCAACGCACGTTCGGTAAAGATCGGGTCGTCACTCTCGGGGCCGCGAATCCCGTCGGCCGGGACCGTTCCGCCATGCACGTCGTCCTCGTCGTCGACCACGCCTACGTGAATGGCGGGCAGGCCAAGGTGGCCCTGGATGCCGGCCTCGGCCTGCGGGCGCGGGGACACCGCGTCACCGTGTTCGCCGCCGTCGGCCCCGCCGACCCGCGCCTGGAAGCGGCCGGCATCCGCGTCGTCTGCCTCGGGCAGGACGACATCGGAACGACCACCAACAAGCTGGCCTTCGCCGCCCAGGCGATCTGGAACCGCGTCGCCGCCCGCCGCCTCGCGGCCGAACTGCGCGGGCTCGACCCACGGGACACGGTGGTCCACGTCCACGCCTTCGCCAAGGCGCTCTCGCCGTCGATCGGGCGGAGCCTCGCGGCCTCGGGGCTGCCGCTGCTCTACACCATGCACGAGTTCTTCCTCGTCTGCCCGAATGGCGGGTTCTACGAGTATCCGGCGGCGCGGATCTGCCATCGCACGCCGATGTCGCTGGATTGCCTGACCACGAACTGCGATGCCCGCAGCTATCCGCGCAAGCTCCTGCGCGTCGTGCGCCACGCCGCCCTCGAGCATGTGGCGGGCATGAAGGCGCTGTTTCCGCACGTCGTGACCATCAGCGCCCTGCAGGAGCGGGTGATCACCCCGCACCTGCCCGCCGCGACCCGGTTCCACCGGGTCGACAACCCGATCGCGGTGACGAAGGCCCCGGCGCGTTCCGGCCCTCCGGGCGACGTGCTCTTCGTCGGACGCATCTCCACGGAGAAGGGCGCGCCGATCTTCGCCGAGGCCGCGCGCCGGGCCGGCATCCGCCCCGTCTTCGTCGGCGACGGTCCGGCGCGGGCCGATCTCGAAGCCCGCTATCCCGAGGCGGTGATGCTCGGCTGGCGGGACGAGGCCGGCGTCCACGAACTGATGCGCAGCGCCCGCGCCCTGGTGTTTCCCAGCGTCTGGTACGAGGGACAGCCGCTGACCGTCTACGAGGCGCTGGCCTGCGGGGCGCCGGTGATCGTGAGCGATGCCTGCGCGGGGCGTGAGGCGGTGGAGGATGGCGCGACCGGCTACTGGTTCCGGTCCGGCGACGCCGACGCGCTCGCCGCCCATCTGACGCGGCTCGAGGACGACGACCTCGCCGATCGGATGGGCCGAGCGGCCTACGAACGCTACTGGGCGGCGCCCCTCAGCATCGAAGCCCATCTCGACCGGATCGGTGCCGTCTACGAACTCGTCCTGCGGGACGCGCTGGGCGCGGGCCTCCGCACGGTTCGAAACGCGCGGTCCCCGGTGCCGGCCGCGCCCTGAGCCGGAGGCTCGGCGCCCTCGACCCGACACCTGTGACCCTTCGGCCGGCTTGTACCCGGTCTCATCCCGGTTCGGCGGACGCCCGCCGTCGCGCGGGCAGACCTCGCGGGCAGACCTCGATTGAGTCACGCGCATCGAGGCCTGTCGTTAACGGCGCGGTAACGAACTCGCTTGGGACGGTCCGAACCTCCCCTGGCTATTCCGGGCGGAGCGGGTGATAATCCTCAGATCAGAGGGATGAATCCAAAGCTCGCGGGAGCGACCCTGCTTATTAGGGTGGCATGTGCTCATGGAAAGAACAAGTAAGTTCCTCATGGCCCGTGGCTAGAGCGTTGGAAATACCCTGTCCGTCGTAAATTGGCGCGATCGAGATGCCGTCATCATTCCTTCGTTCCCTGGTCTGGGCGCCGACGATCGCACTGTCCTGGCTCTGGGGGCTCGGTTTCTTCTACGCCATCCATGTCACGCTGACCTATGGATGGCTGGGTTTCATCGCATTCGCGGTGCCCAATGCAACGGGGCTGTTCCTCTTCGGCTGGATCCTGAATTCACCGCGCAGGGAACCGGAACAGATCCTGTCGAAGGCCGGCGGCCAATACACGTTGCTGTTTCTGCTCTGTCAGATTTTTGCCGTTGCCATCACGATCTTCGGATTTGCTTCCTGCCTCTGGATTCCTCTCTTCGGAGAGCATTCGGGCGTCGTCGTCGCGCTCCTGCTGCTGCTGTCCTGCGCGGTCGGGCACGCGGTGCCCCTGGCCCGGCTGCGTCTCCTGCACATCGCCTATCTGCCGCTCGGCGTCGCGGCGGGGCTCCTGGCGCTCTGGGCTCTGCGCGCCGCGCCGGTGACGCCGCCCCTCCCCCTGGCGGCGTTCGACGCGCGCTTCTACGGCCTCGTGCTGCCGACCCTGGTCGGCTTCCTGCTGGGGCCGTGGATGGACGTGCAGCAATGGCAGCGCGTGGTCGAAATCCGCCGGGCCGGCGCGTCGGCCGGGATCGCCTACGGGGCGGGCGCCCTGCTGTTCCTCGGCCTTCTCGCGCTCAATGCCGCCCTCGCGGCGGCCGCGGGCCGTGGTCACGTGGTGATCACGGCCGACGGACTTCCGGCGGCGCAGGCCGCGGTCGCCCTGGCGATCCGGGCCGCTCACCTCGATCTCGCGGCGATCGGGTTCACGATCTGGGCGGCGATCGCCGTGGTGTCGACGATCGACAGCGCCTATTGCGCGACGCGCTGGCTGATGAGTGGGATCACTACGCGCAGCACCGCGCCGCTGATGGCCTTCGTCCCCGAGGGGCTCGTCTCGTCGCCCGTCTCGCTCATGCTCGCCGCCGGGGGCATCGCGATCGCGATGGTGTCGAACGACCTGTCCCTCATCTACCTGATGATCCCGTTCGCGACGCTCCTCGTCGGGTCCGCCGCCTGCCTCGTCTGCACGGCTTTCGGGGTGACCCAGCGACACGATGCCGTGCTCAACCTGATGATCGGCCTGGCGGCCGCCATCGTCTTCCTGGCGGGCTACGTCGCGCCGGTTCCGGTCTTCCTGACGCTCGCCCCGCTGATCGGGCTGATCGGAGCGGTTCCGTTGCTGCTGGAGCGTCTCGGCTGGCGCGCGAAGGCGCCCCCGCCCGAAGCCGCGATCGAGGCGGGCGCCACTCGCGAGGTCGCGACCGTGCATCCCATGCCCCGGCCGGAATCCGGCGCGTCGCACGGTTTCGACGGAGAGTGGTTCGTCCTGCGCATGACGCCCACCTACGACGACACCAACTCGGTGGGAAACATCTACTTCGCCAACTACTTCCGCTGGGTCGGCAAGGCCCGGGAGCTGTTCTTCAACATCTGCGTCCCGGACTTCGACCTCAGCCGCACGGATTTCTACATCCTCACGCGCTCGTTCACCCATGACTTCCGGCGCGAGGCGCGGGAATTCGATCCGGTCACGGTTCGGATCAAGGTGGCGGAGCACAACCGCAAGTTCGTCACCCTGGCGCACGAGATCCACAGCGACACCCACGGGCTTCTCGGTCGCGGCGAACAGACCCTGATGTTCGTGGATCCGCGGAGCTATCGCCCGCTCGATATCCCGCGCGTCGTGCTCGAGGGCTTCTTTCCCTACCTCCCCGCGACTTCGGCCTACGTCGCCCGTCGCGCCGCCGCCCTGGCCGAGGGGCAGACGGTTCGGGCGATCGGATAGGAAATCCCGCACCCCCGCGCGGAGATTCGGGAAACAGGCTCGTGCGGCCCGCGTTGATCCGGCTCACGTGCCGATGACGGCGCCTGCCGCAGAATGCAGAACGAGGAGTGCCGCCCATGGCCGACCAGCAGAAGCCCCCGGAGACGGACACCATCTCCACGACCGGCAAACCCGCCCCGAAGGATTCCGACAAGAACCGCCCCGAGAACCAGCAGGGCGAACTCGACCAGCGCCTGGACGAGGGGCTGAAGGAGACGTTTCCGTCGAGCGACCCGGTCTCGGTGAAGGTGACGAAGTAAGGCGTACGCGCTCGCTTCGGGAGCCGAAGACAAAACGCCGGGGTGAGCGATCACCCCGGCGTCCCGTCATGCATTCATGCGGCTCGGCCGCGACGCGTTCAGGCGGCTTCGAGCAGGCGGCGCGCGATGACCTGGGCCTGGATCTCGGCGGCGCCCTCGAAGATCGAGAGGATGCGCGCGTCGCAAAGCACGCGGCTCACCGCGTATTCCAGGGCGAAGCCGTTGCCGCCGTGGATCTGGAGGGCGTTGTCGGCCGCCGCCCAGGCGACGCGGGCGCCGAGCAGCTTGGCCATGCCGGCCTCGAGGTCGCAGCGCTTGCCCTCGTCTTTCTCGCGCGCCGAGAAGTAGGTGAGCTGCCGGGCGATGTTGATCTCCACCGCCATCATGGCGATCTTGTCGGCCACGCGCGGGAAGTTGATGAGCGCCTTGCCGAACTGCACGCGCTCCTCGGCGTAGCGGAGGCCCAGGTCAAGGGCGCATTGCGCCACGCCGATGGCGCGGGCCGCCGTCTGGATGCGGGCGGATTCGAAGGTCTGCATGAGCTGGGCGAAGCCCTTGCCCTCGACCTCGCCGAGGAGGTTGCCGGCCGGCACCTCGAAATTGTCGAAGGCGAGTTCGTACTCCTTCATGCCGCGATAGCCGAGAACGTGGATCTCGCCGCCGGACAGGCCCTCGACCGGGAAAGGCTCGGCATCGGTGCCGCGCGGCTTCTCGGCGATGAGCAGCGACAGACCCTTGTGGCCCTTCTCCTCGGGCTTGGTGCGCACGAGGCAGGTCATGATGTCGGCGCGCACGGGGTGCGTGATCCAGGTCTTGTTGCCCGAGATCTTCCAGACGTCACCGTCCTTGACCGCCTTGGTGCGGAGCGAGGCGAGGTCCGAGCCGGTGTTCGGCTCCGTGAACACGGCGGTGGGGAGCGTGTCGCCCGAGGCGATGCCGGGCAGGAAGCGATGCTTCTGCTCCTCGGTGCCGCCGCACAGGATGAGTTCGGCGGCGATCTCCGAGCGGGTGCCGAGGGACCCGACGCCGATATAGGCGCGGGACAGTTCCTCGGAGACCACGCACATGGAGATCTTCGGCAGGCCCATGCCGCCGTATTCCTCCGGGATGGTCAGGCCGAAGACGCCGAGTTCGGCCATCTTGGTGACGATCTCCATCGGGATGTAGGCGTTCTGGCTGTGCCATTCGTGGGCGTGCGGCACGACCTCGGCGAGGCCGAAGCGGCGCATCTCGGAGCGGATCGCCTCCATGTCCTCGTCGAGGCCGGACTTGCCGATGGTGGCCGCGCCGCCGTTGTCGCGGATGCGGGCGACGAGGGCGGCGCGGTTCTCGGCCGTGTTGCCCTCGGCGATCAGGCTCTCCACCGCCTCGGTGCGGAACTTCGCGACCTCGCGCGCGGCGAGGCCGAGGGAGCCGGTGGGGCGCACCATCTCGCCCTGGCTCATCGGGATGCCGGAGAACATCTGGTCGAGGTACTCGCCGAGACCGATCTTCACGAGCAGGGTCTCGGTCTCGCCGAACTCACCGGCCTCCGTCAGGCGCTGCGCGTAGGCGCCGAGTTCGCGCACGCCCTCCGCATAGGTGGCGATCCAGGCCAGACCGTGGGTGGCGTGCTGCTCGGCTTCCATCTTCTCGGCCGAGATCTTGCCCTCGTCCGAGAGGACGGTGGTCCGCACCCGGCGGGTCGCCTCGGCGACGAGACCCTTGGCGGCCTCGCTCGCGTCGCGCGCCAGGGACAGAAGATCCTGCGGTTCGGTCGAGACGACGGGGGAGGCGGACATGGCAAGCTCGCTGCTGAAGGAATGAGACTTTGGTGCTCATTATAGGCAGGTTTGCCGACCCTGTAGAGGCGTCTCGCCGCAGCGCGAGATTATCCGGCCTGAATGCATTATTCGCGGGGGCGAAAAACCCTTACGTTTCTTCGCCGATGCAGGTCGGATGAATTTTATTGAGGCGTCTCACAAAGAAAAAGTCATCCCCGGCTGGCGATCGCGACGCCCATCGCGGCCAGCGCCATGCCGCCCATCTGCACCGGCGCCAGGGCCTCGCCGAACAGCGCGTAGGCCATCACGGCCGAGACCGGCGGCACCAGGAAGAGCAGCGACGCGACGCCCGCCACCGCCCCTCGCCGGATCAGGGCCAGGAGCAGCAGGATTCCCGCGACGGAGTTGACGAGGATCGACCAGGCGAGCCCCCACCAGAGCGGAGGCGAGGCATCGAACCGGCCGGTTCCGAGCATCAGCGCCACCGGAACCGCGAGGAACGCGGCGCCGACGAACTGGATCGCCGCATTGCTGAGAAGGTCCGCGCCACCGCCGCGGCTCTTCTGCAGGAGCGTGCCGCCGGTCATGGCCACCATGGCGGCGAGGCAGGCGGCGAGGGCCGGAACCGGGATGCCGGCGGAATCCGGTGCGCCGACCTTCGGAGCCAGCACCAGGAGCGCGCCGGAGAAGCCCGCCGCGATGCCGAGCCAGCGCCGCCGGCTCACCCGCTCGCCGAGGACCGGACCCGCGAGCATGGCGGTGAGGAGCGGCTGCAGGCTGCCGACCAGGGCCGCGATGCCGGCGGGCAGGCCGTGCTGGACCGACCAGAACACGCCGATGACGTAGATGCCCTGCATCAGCACGCCCGCCAGGGCGGCGTGGAGCCAGTCGGCACGATTGCGCGGCCAGCGCGCCCCGAGCACCCGGGCGAGACCCGCCAGGATCAGCGCGACGCCGACGACGCGGATCGCCACGAAGGTGAAGGCCTCGGCATGCGGCGCCACGAAGCGCGCGGCGACGAAGCCTGTCGCCCAGATCAGGACGAAGAGGGCGGGGACGAGGGCCGGGGTGGCATGAGGCATGGCACGCGCAGGCACCACGGCACTCCGGAAAATTCAACCGGGTTCTGCTCTGGTCGACCGACGGGGCGTTGCGCGAACGGTCCGCGTTGCGTTTAGAAGACACGCTCTCCGTCCGATCCCCGAGGACAAGTCCCCGCCCCGTGAGTCCCATCCGCAAACCCATCGAGATCGCGAACGTCGCCGCGCAGCGCTTCGTCGCGCATGACGGCTGGGCCATCGCCAGCCACATCGCGCTCTCGAGCCTCACCGCCCTGTTTCCGTTCCTCATCCTGCTCGCGGCCCTGGCGGGCCTGTTCGGGACGAAGTCCCTCGCCGACGAGGCCGGCGTCCTCATCTTCGATGCCTGGCCGCGCGAGGTCGCCAAGCCCATCGTGGGCGAGGTGCATCGGGTGCTCACCGAGCAGCGCGGCGGCGTGCTCACGATCGGCGCACTGCTGGCGCTGTACTTCTCGTCCTCGGGCGTGGAGAGCCTGCGGGTCGGACTCAACCGCGCCTATGGCCTGCGCGAGTCGCGGCCCTGGTGGCTGACGCGGCTGGAATCCATCGGCTACGTCGTCTGCGGCGCCTTCGCGATGCTGGCCTTCGCGCTCCTCGTCGTGCTGGGGCCGTTGATCTGGCGCAAGGTCATCAACGTCGCCCCCGGCCTGGAGCCCCTGAGCCTCACGGTCGCCATCGGACGGATCGGCATCACGGCGTTCCTGCTGCTCACCGTCCTCATCATCGCCCACAAGTTCGTCGCCACGGGGCGCCGTTCCGTTCTGGCGGTGGTTCCCGGCATCGCCGTGACGCTGCTGCTCTGGTTCCTGGCCGGGCTCGGATTCGGCTATTACCTCGACCGGTTCTCAAATGCCTACGCCTCCACCTATGGCGGTCTGGCCACCGCGATGGTGTTCCTGGTCTTCCTCTACTGGCTCGCGGCGATGTTCCTGTTCGGCGGCGAGATCAATGGCACCGTCATTGCAGCGCGTCGGGTGCGGCTCCAGGCGCGGATGCAGGAAAAGCAGGCACGGGCCCGCGGGCTCTGAGCCGGCTGCTTCATCTGCGCGCAGAACGCGCGATGACATCCGCCTGTGACCTTTGCGGCCTAGTGTCTCCGAGCGGGGGCAGGCAGTGAGGCATGCAGGCGACGGCGTGGTGGCCGGCCCGGGGGAGCTTCGATGCGGATCAGGTTCGGTTGCGAGATGGGTTATGAATTCCCACAACCGACCCCGCTGATCGCCCGCCTCAACGCCTACCCGGTCAAGGGCCTCGCGGCCGTCCCGCCGGACGTCCTCACCCTCGATCCGCCCCTGCCGGTGCGCACCTTTCGCGACGTGTTCGGCAACCGCGCCGTGCGCTTCGTGGCCCCCGCCGGCGCGATGACCCTCAGCGTCCGGGCCGAGATCGACGATGACGGCGCCCTCGACCCCGTGGTGCCGGAGGCCGGGGAGCACCGGGTCGAGGACCTTCCGGAGGAGGCCCTGCCCTTCCTCGTGGCGAGCCGCTACTGCGAGTCGGATCTACTCTCCGGCGACGCCTGGGCCCTGTTCGGCCACCTGGAGCCCGGCTGGTCGCGCGTGCAGGCGATCTGCGACTACGTCCACGGCCACATCACCTTCGGCTACGGCTACGCCCATGTGGACCGGACCGCGGCGGACGCGTTCGCGAGCCGGCGCGGCGTCTGTCGCGACTACGCCCACCTGTTCGTGGCCTTCTGCCGGGCGCTGAACATCCCGACCCGCTACTGCACCGGCTATCTCAGCTTCATCGGCGAGCCGGAACCGCACGCCCCGGGCGACTTCGCCGCCTGGACGGAAGTCTATCTCGGGGGCGCCTGGCACGTCTTCGATCCGCGCAACAACGCGCCCCGTCGGGGCCGCATCCTCGTGGCGCGCGGCCGGGACGCGGCGGACGTGCCGCTGACCCACACCTTCGGCTCGAACCGCCTGACCCGGTTCCGGGTCTGGGCTGAGGACGCGGCCGTTCCGGCCAGCGCGGACTGATCCGGCCTCAGCCCGCTCGGAGCGGAACGCCAATCCGTGAAGCCATCGAACAGGGTTCGCTCGCGGCCGATCGGGCTTGAACGGCAAGGGGTTGCGCGCCGAACCCGAACCGGCACCGGAACGTCGTCGCGACGTGGGGGACCGGGGTCGCGGTATGGCGCCCGGGCTACCTACCCAGCGGATGGGAGGCGGACGGAGAATCCGCCTGACGCTGCCGCGAAAACTTCCGAAAGCCGTTGCAAGTGCCTGCGAACGAAACAGAAAAAGCCCTTCCGAAGTGACCCGGAAGGGCTTTTTCACGAGACTTCGGTGTCGTGGACGGATCAGGCCGCCAGGAGAAGCTCCTCCGGCTCCTGCGAGGCCATGAACTGCGCCCGGGCGAGTTCCGCGAAGCGGCCGTTCTGGGCGACGAGGTCGTCGAAGTCGCCCGATTCCACGATCCGGCCCTCGTGGAAGACGAGGATGCGGTCGGCGTTGCGGATGGTCGCGAGGCGGTGCGCGATCACGAACGTGGTGCGGCCCTCCATCACGGCTTCCAGGGCGCCCTGGAGCTTGCGCTCCGTGGTGGCGTCGAGGGCGGAGGTCGCCTCGTCGAGGATCAGCACGGGCGGGTTCTTGAGCAGGGCGCGGGCGATGGAGAGGCGCTGGCGCTCGCCGCCGGAGAGCGAGCGGCCGCGCTCGCCGATCACCGTGTCGAGGCCGTCGGCCTGACGGGCCATGAACTCGGTGGCCTGGGCCCGCTCCAGGGCGTCGAGCATCTCGGCATCCGTGGCATCGGGGCGGCCGACCTGCAGGTTCTCCCGGATCGAGCGGGCGAACAGCATCGGCTCCTGGAAGACCACGCCGATGTTGTGGCGCAGGGACGAGAGGCCGATGTCGCGGATGTCGGTGCCGTCGATGCGGATGGCGCCGTGGTCGGGGTCGAAGGCGCGGTGCAGCAGGCCGAGGGTCGTCGACTTGCCCGAACCGGTGGTGCCGACCAGCGCGACGGTCTCGCCGGCCCGCGCCGTGAAGGAGACATCCTCCACCGCCTTGCGGCGGGCGTTGTAGGAGAAGCCGACGCCCTCGAACGCGACCTCGCCGTCGAAGCGCGCGACCTGCTGGGCGCCCGGACGATCGTGGACGGCCGGCGTGGTGTCGAGGATCTCGAAGAATTCCTGGATCTTGGGCATCTGCTGGAACAGCCCGTTGATGCAGGTGGCGACCTGGTCGAGGCGCGAGACCAGCATGGTGGCCAGACTCATGAAGGCCACGACCTCGCCGACGCTGGCCTGACCGTGCTGGTGCAGCGCGATGCCGGTGATGAAGATCGCCGTCATGGTCAGGGTCGCGGAGGCGCGGGTGGCGACGTTGGCGAGCGCCCACCAGGACAGGACCGGGATCTGCGCGGCGAGGAGGTTGCGGATGATGCCGTGCATCGCCTCCTTCTCGGCCTTGGCGCGGGTGAAGGACTGGATGACCGCGACGTTGCCCAGCGCGTCCGAGGCGTGCTCGGCCAGACCCGACTGATAGGCCTCGACCCGGCCCTGCAGGGTCTCGGTGCGGCGCATGACCAGGGTGGTGAGCGCCGTGAAGGCGAGGACGAGAACGACGAGGATCGCGCCAAGCTGCCAGTTCACGAACAGCGTCATGGGCAGCAGCACGATCAGCGAGACGAAGGCGACGAAATGGTCGCGGAAGAAGCCGAGCCAGAGCCAGAACATGCCGTTCGAGCCCTCCAGCATCGCCTTGAGGACGCGGCCCGAATGGTTCGAGGAGTGGAACGCCAGGGGCAGTTCGAGCACGTGCTCGAAGTAGTTCGCCATGGCCGACAGGCGGTTGCGGTGCGCGAGCCGGTCCGCGTGCAGGGCGATGGTGACGCCGGCCGCGATCGTGAACAGGCCGAAGGCGACCCAGGCGCCGATCAGCGGCGCCAGCGTGCCGAAGGCGTTGGTGTTGCGGTTGAGGTGGGTGAGCTGATCGATGATGCGGCCCATCAGCAGCGGCTCGGCGAACGCCGCCACGGCCAGGGCCACGTTGGCGCAGGCCAGCACCGCCGCGAGGCGACGGTCGGCCCCCAGGAGGCCCATGACGCGCGCATAAAGACGAACCAACGACATGATACCGTATGCTCCGTGCCGACCCGCGAAGGTCGCCAAACTCCCGCAGCCAAAACCGTTGGCGCTGTGTGCCTTATGTCCGGCGCTCCCTGAACGCTGCATGACCCGATCGGGCAGGGTTTGGCCAGGGTTTTTACGGTTCGTTCAACCTGATTCCGTAATCGTGGGGACGGCGCCTCGTCCCGTGGCGCCAACGCGGCATGCGGGCAGCCGCTCAGGCTTCGAGTGATCATGGATCTCGCAACCGGTATCGGCCTCGTCGGCGGCTTCGGCGTGGTCTTCGTTCTGATCATGATCGATGGCGGCAACTTCGCCGCCTATTTCGACAAGCACGCGGTCATCGTGATCTTCGGCGGCGCCACCGCCGCCACGATGATGCGCTTCCCCTTCTCGACGATGATGCACGGCCTGCCGATGGGCCTGCGCTACGCGTTCTCGATGCGGGCCATCAAGCCGCGCGACCTGATCGAGGAGATCACCAAGATCGCCGACGTGGTCCGGAAGTCCGGCCCGATGGCGCTGGAGAACATGGAGATCTCCGATCCCTTCCTGGCCCAGGGCGCGCGCTACATCGCCGACGGCTACGACCGCGAGTTCATCCGCGACACGATGGAACGCGACCGCGACAACTTCCTGATGCACCTCGACGAGGGCTCGAAGATCTACCGCGCCTTCGGCGACTGCGCGCCGGCCTGGGGCATGATCGGCACGATCCTCGGCATGGTGACGATGTTCGCCAACATGTCGGACCCCTCGAAGCTCGGCCCCGCCATGGCGACCGCGCTGCTGGCGACCCTCTACGGCGCGCTGATCGCCAACATGATCACCCTGCCGCTGGCCGACAAGCTGCACGTGAAGCTGGAGGAGGAGGACGTCTCCCGCTCCCTGATCATCGACGGCATCCTGCTGATCCGCGATGCCAAGAGCTCCTCGCTGGTGCGCGAGATGCTCATCGCCTACCTGCCGCACAACCATCGCGACGAGCTCGTGGCCGAGGCGGCCTGATGCGCATGACCGGGCGGACGATCATGGGCAAACCGGCGCGCGGCGGTTCCGATGGCTAAGAAGAAGCGCGGCGGCGCGCATGGCGGCCACGGCTGGTTCGTGACCTTCGCCGACCTGATGGCGCTGCTCATGAGCTTCTTCGTCATGATCGCCGCCTATTCGACCCAGGATCAGAAGAAGATGCAGGCGGTCGCCGGCTCCATGCGCGACGCCTTCGGCGTCAACAAGGAGTCGCGCTTCGCCGGCATCATCGAGAAGGACGGGCTCGCCCACGCGGACAAGGTGAAGTACCGGCGCGACATCCCGCCGGAACTCGCCTCCGACCACACGACGCCCCCGGCCGTCGACGGCAACGTCGACGAGGGCATGCCCGACAAGGGCTATCCGGATGGAGCCGGGCTCGCGGCGGCGAGCCTGCGCCAGGCGCTTCAGGACATGCCGGAGATCGCCGAACTGTCGAAGAACATCATCGTCGCGCCCTCGCAGCGCGGGGTCGACCTGTCCCTGGTCGATCAGGACGGCGCCTCGATGTTCCCCGACGGTTCGAGCCGGCCCAACGACCGCACCCGGCGCCTGCTGGAACGCCTGGCGCCGACCTTGCGCAAGATGGCGAACCGCATCGCAGTCACGGGCTACACCGCCAGCGACCGGCCCGGCACGCGGCCCCCCGCCCCGCCCTGGGAGCTTTCCGCCAACCGGGCGATCAGCGTGCGCGAAATCCTGGCCGGGAGCGGCGTTCCGGACGATCGCTTCGCCTCGGTGACGGGCAAGGCCGACACCGAACCGATGTTTCCCGACAATCCCTACCTGCCCGCCAACCGGCGGGTGACGGTGACGCTGCTGAGTGAAACCGCGCCGTTCCCCCGCATGAAGACCTTCCCTTGAGGCCGGTCCGCCATTCGCCGCTGCCGGACCGTCCGCCCGGAGCGAATCGGCGCGCGCCCCCCGGGCGCTACTTCGCGACGAGGAGCGCCCAGTAGACCTTGTACTTCGAGCCGGGCGCGTAGGCCGTGGCGATGCCCATGCGCTGGGCTTGGGGCGCCAGCAGGGTGGCGTTGTGGGCGGGGCTGTCGCGCCAGCCCGAGAACGCCTCGGCGAGGGTGTGGTAGCCGGCCGAGAGATTGGCCTCGGCGGACGCGAAGCCGAGGCGCTCCACCGCGTTCTTCACGGTCTGCGCCCGGCTCGGCCGGTCGGCCGCCGCCATGGCGGCGGCCTCGGCCTCCGCGAGCTTCTGGAGATCCGGATCGAGGCGCAGGGGCGCCAGGCCGCTGCGGGCCCGATAGGCGGAGATCATGTCGCGGGCCGTGCCCGCATCGACCTGCGCGCCCTGGCTCGTCATCGGCCAGTACAGGCTCGGCAGGGCGGCATTCACCGGCTCGGGCGTCGCGCAGGCCGCGAGCCCCAGGGGGGCGATCACGGCCAGGCCGATACCGAATCCGCGTCCCGTCCCCGAAATCCGTGCCACGCCCGACTCCTGTCCCGTCCGTTCAGCCGCCGGCCCTGCGGCGTGCCGCTTCCGCCGAGCGCATCGGCTCGGCCTCGTCGAGCCGCGCCTCCGACCCTTGTGCGGGGGCTGTCTGCTCCCCAGAACGTTGCGGCGCGGTGAACGCGCTGGCGATCTGCCCGACCGCGCTCTGGAAGGAATCCAGCCCCTGGACGGTGACCACGCTGGAGCCCGGGCCGAGGGCCGGGATCATTCCGGCCCCAGACAAGGTCTGGAAGACGCTAAGGTTCAAATCATTCTGCACTTTCAGGCCGAAGCTGACGTCGACGATCATCACGATCAGCTCGAATTCGAGGAACGGATCGCCGATCTTGCGGAACACCACGCGGGGCGGCGGCTCCTTGAGCACCTCGGGCTGGGCCTGGGCGCAGGTCATCAGAAGCTCGGCCGCATGGACGGGGTCCTGGTTGCGCAGGACGCTGACCGTGATGCTGACCCGGCCGGTGCGGTCGCCCCGCACCCGGTTCTTCACGATGCCGGAGATGAGGTTCGAGTTCGGGACGATCACCGCCGAGCGGTCGAAGGTCTGGATCTCGGTGGAACGCACCGAGATGCGCTTCACGATGCCTTCGCTGTCGCCGATCAGCACCTGGTCGCCGACGCGGATCGGACGCTCCCACAGGAGCAGCAGGCCCGAGACGAAGTTGTTGACGATGGATTGCAGGCCGAAACCGATACCGACCGAGAGCGCGCCGGCCACGATGGTGAGCTTCTCCAGGCTCAGGCCCAGATAGGAGAAGGCCAGCGCCAGGGTGAGCAGGAAGCCGATATATCCCGCGATCGTCGAGATCGAGTTGCGCAGACCGGCGTCGAGGTCGGTGGCCGGCAGGTAGGTCTGTTCGAGCCAACGCTGGATCGCGCGCGTCACCGCGATGCCGAGCATCAGGAGGCCGATGGCGAGCACGATGGTGGAGAGCGAGATCGTGACGTCCCCGACCTTGAAGCCGAAGAAGGCGGTCCGCACCGAACTGAACACGTCCGTCGAATCGAGACCCCAGGGCGCGAGCGCCAGCAGAGCGGCGACCATGACGAGGCCGACGCGGGCGAGGCCCGTCGCCAGCACGGCGATCTGGTTGATCGAGCGTTTGCGCAGGCCCGTATTGGCCTGGAGCGCCGTGGCGATCTTCGTGTCGTCGCCGAGCGTTCCGCCAATGAAGGTGTCGGCGCTGGAGATCAGCAGGAACAGCAGCACGAACAGGCCCGCGACCCAGACGAGCTGGTCGATGACGAAGGCCGCGAAGGCGACGTAGCCGACCAGCGGCGCCACCGCGATCACCACCACCGCGGCCCATCCGAGGAGCCGGGCCGGGCCGCCGATGCCGGTGGTGGCTTCCGGCGCCACGTAGGGCCCGAAGCATGCCTCCTCCTTCTCCGCCGTGTCGGCGAAGCGATGCAGGCCGATGGCGAGGATCAGCGCCGTGGCGAGGGCCCCGATGCCGCGCGTGGCGATGGAGACCGGCAGGGCCGCCGAGATCCCGGAATTCAGGGCCTCGATCGACTTGATCACCGTGATCACGATGGCGATGCCGACGGCCAGCCGCGTCACCCGCGCGGCCGCGGTGTCGTCCATCGTCGCCACCCGCCAGGACGGCTTGTCGGGCGAGAGCAGCGCGTCGGCCAGCGCCTCCACGAAGGCGATGAAGGCGAGGCCGCCGAGGATGGCGCCGGCCACCGGCAGGAGCCGGAGCGGCAGCAGGTCCGTGGCATCGAGGGCGTAATAGACCGCGTAGCTGCCGATGAAGGCCGGGATGGTTCCGAGCAGGAACACGCGCCAGGCCGCGAGCAGCTTCTTGCGCTGAGAGGGCGCCACGGCCTTCGCATCGCGCCGCCCGAAGCGCGGGGCGATGTTGCGCCGCCCGAAATACAGGGCGATCGAGATGCCGAAGGCGGCCCCGAGCAGGATGAGGTTGCCGATGGTGCCGTTGCGGGCGAACAGGGAGGCGGTGTCCTCGACCGCCCCCTGCAGGGAGCGCAGGTCGCGCGGGATGTCGGCGGCGATCCGGACCCACAGGTCCGGGCTGACGAGGGCGGTGGAGCGCTCGAACAGACCCCGCGTGAAGGCGGCGCGGCGGCGGTTCGAGACCTGATCGACGATCTGGTCGCTCTGCACGAGGAGCGATTTCGCCAGCCGCTGCGTCTCGTCGATCTCCGCGACGGCGTGCTCGCGCTCCGTGCGCTCGCGCGCCACGTCCTCGCCCTCCTCGCCCTCCTTCGGCTTCGGGCCGAGCTGCGTCATGCGCTCGCGGGCGGCCTCCAGGCGCGGCGTGGTGATGTCGATGACGTGGCGGATCTTGTCGGCGAGCGCCTCGAGACCGTCGCGGGCGCGGGTCAGGTCGCCGGCACCGACATTCGGGCCCGTCACGAGCTTCTCGCGCTGTTCCAGGTCGGCCTTCACGCGGTCGAGCTGGTCGCGGACGTTCTGGATCTGCTCGGACACCACGGGCTTGGGCGCGGGCGGCTTCGCGGCGGGCTTGGCGGCGTCTGCCGGCGCGGTGGCCGGAGCGGCGGGCGCGGTCTTGGCCGGCGCGGCGGGCGCCGCGTTCGGCGTCCCCTGTCCGAGCGCGCCCACGGGCATCAGGGCCACGGGCATCAGGACGAGGGGGGCCACGACGAGGGCACGGCGCCAAGCGGCGGCGAGAGCCGTCCTCCGGGTGCCGCTGAACGTCTGGCCTCGCGCGATGCCGCCCATGATGATCCTTTCGTACCGCGCATGCCGCACGGTCCTGGTGCGTCGACGCCTGATCCTGGCGCCTCGACGCGCCGCGCCTCGACGGGTCGCTGGCAACCCGCATGCCCGTCTCGAACAGCCGAAGGTCTGCGCGAGTCGAGGGGCGAGGAGCGACCGGGGCCCGCCCCTTCGCCGAGCAATGGGGCGAAAGGCTGACGAAGCGGAAATTTCGGGACGCAACGGCGGCGCCGGGCCTGTGGGCGCGACATCGCAGGAGGCGGCGGCGACCTTCACAAGCGTGTCATGCTGATATTAGACTAAGCCCCGATGGACTTGGCCTTTTCGTTCCCGTGCGAGGAGGTGGCGACGACCATCCGCGCCGATGAGCGTCGCCACGAACCGGGCGTCTTCGCCCGATGCGACGGCTTTTGGCCAATGCCCGGCTCTTCCCCGCCCCGCCGCCACGGCGCA
The DNA here is from genome assembly GCF_022829445.1 of Methylobacterium sp. J-068. Lineage (GTDB taxonomy): Bacteria > Pseudomonadota > Alphaproteobacteria > Rhizobiales > Beijerinckiaceae > Methylobacterium. The sequence continues at coordinate 54,421 of NZ_JAKSXY010000049.1, forward strand.
GGAGCCCTCCGGAACGCCCGCCCCGCGCGCCGGCCGTCCGGGATGCGGAGATTTCTGATCTTTCACCAACCTGGGACGATGCGCCGGCCGAACCCCGCGCGTTGTCCCTTCGTCGACCCGTCGAGAGGGTAGCGCCGATGCTGGATCTCCAAACGCTCGTCCTGAACGCGGATTACCGGCCGCTCTCGTACAATCCGCTCTCGCTGTGGTCCTGGAAGGACGCCTTCACGGCGCTGTTCCTCGACCGGGTCACCCTGGTGGCCAGCTACGACGTCGAGGCCCGCTCGCCCTCCCGGGCCCTGCGGGTCCCGAGCGTCGTCGCCCTGAAGAGCTACGTGACGCTGGCGCGCAGCCCCGCCTTCACGCGCTACAACATCTACCTGCGCGACACCTTCTCCTGCCAGTATTGCGGCCTTCGCCTGCCTTCGGGCGGCCTGACCTTCGACCACGTGGTGCCCCGCTCGCGCGGCGGCCAATCAAGCTGGGAGAACGTGGTCGCGGCCTGTTCGCCCTGTAACCTGCGCAAGGCGAACCGCACGCCGGCCGAGGCCGACATGCCGCTCCTCAACGAGCCGCGCCGGCCGACCCGGCACGAACTGCACCGTCGGCAGCCGGAATTCGACCACCGGGAATACCACCACACCTGGCTCGATTATCTCTACTGGGACACCGAACTCGAGAACTGAGACCGTCTCCGCTCGATCGAATCGGTGGCGGTCTCGCTCAGCCCGCGCGGCGCCTGGGCCAAGCCCAGATCCACCATCCCCAGATCCACCATCCCCAGATCCACCATCCCGAAGAGATCGACCGGATCTGGTCTGAGGCGGTTCAGGGCGTCGGGAAGCGCGGCGGCGGCTCGTTGTAGAGGGGGAGCCCGAGGGCGCGCGGGGCGAGGAATTCGGGCGCCACGATCACCGCGCGTGGCGGTGGCGCGAGGTAGGCCGGATCGCGGTAGGCGATTTCGGGCGGAAGGCTCGGGCCGCGCCGATAGGGACCGGGTTCGCCGCCCGCGAGGACGGGAGCGGCGCTCGCCGCGAGCGCGACGGCACTGCCGAGCAGGACATGACGAAGCATCGAGAACTCCGGGCAGCGGTTTTTCCAGCCACGGCGGGCACTCTAGGGGCCCAGATGCGACCGAGCGCTTAACGGCACGATCAGAATTTCACCGCCGCGCCGCCGCGCACGGTGTTGATCGCGATGCCGCCGCCCGAGCTCTTCTGGAAATCGTTGAGCATCACGTACTGGTATTCGCCGCGCAGGATGATGTTCTGCGTCACCGCGAATTCGAGGCCGGCGCCGAGCGTGAAGCCGCCCATCGTCTTGATCTTGTTGTTCTGGATGACGGTCCGGGCCGGCGTTCCCGCCTCGGGGTTGTTCTGATCGAAGCCGCCGTTCGCGTAGCCGAAGTTCTTCACCGCGACGGCGGTGCCCGACGTCAGGGCTTGGTTGCTCCGGTAGGTCGCGACGTCGTAGCCGTAATCGGCGATCGAGACCGTCTGGTTCGACTGAACGCGGCCGATCGCGAGACCGCCGGTGACGTAGGGCAGGAAATTGCCGATCGCATAGCCGCCGCGCGCGCGGATCGTCCCGTAATCCTCGACGCGCTGGCTGGCGGAACCCGCCAGGGAGACGGTGTGGAGGTAGCCGAGGGAGTCGGTCTTGAAGCGGGTAATGCCGTCCGACGTGGAAATCGCACGATCGAAATGCGTGTAGTCCGCTTCGATGCCGACGACGGTCTCGTCGAACTGGTAGTTGAACCCCATGAAGGCGCCGTAGCTCGCGCCCTCGGTGCTGCTGCCTCGCGACGCCAGCAGGGTAGAGGCGCCGAATTCCGATTCGGCCACCGACGCCCGCAGCGCGTTCGCGATGAGCGGCTTGTAGGCGTCCTTGAAGTTCGCCGAGGCCGACGAGTAGCCGCCATGGCCACCGAAGTAGATGCCGTTCCAGTCGATGACGGCCACCTCGGGCTCGTAATCCGGTCCGCGCAGGACCCCGTAATCGAGATCGGCGGCCTGGGCGGGCGCGGTGACGCCGAGGGTGAAGCCGGCCAGGAGCGCGAGGGTTACGGTACGCATCGATGTCGTCCTCAGGGCCACGGCCCGACGGTCAGATTGCTGATCCTGTTGTATGGTTCTACTTGAGTAACCTTAACGTTCCGTTGCCTGGAGCCTAACGACAGTCTCCTCGCGGATAGTCCAGGCCGGAGATGTGCGTGAAATCCGGCGCTGCGGCCCTGCCCGTCGTCACGCGGACAGCCCGACCACGGATGGCCGGTTCGGCCTCACGCGCGGACCCAACCCGGGGAACGCGAGGGACCGATGGTTCCGGGAGCGCGCGACCGGCCCTACTCGTAGGGATTCCGGTTCCAGCGCGGGAGCGACAGGTCCGCCAGGGGGCCGGGCCCGCTGGCGAAGCTGTAGCGCAGGCCGACCCGGACCTCATGGGAGGCGAGGTCCTTCAGGCGTGAATCGAAGCCATAGGCATCCGTCCCCGTCCGGGCGCGGCCGAGATCGACGTAGCGATAGCTCGTGTCGATGCTGAAGCCGTTGCCGACCGCGTAGGACACGCCGCCGGTCAGCGCCCAGGCGAGGGAGGTCACCGAATGGCTCGGGCGGCGGACGCGGTCGCGCAGGCCCGTGCCGGGATTGCCGTCGCAGAACGCGCTGAGGCAGGTCGTCTGGGTGTAGGCCTTGCCGAACCCCTTGTCGGCGAAGCCGATGCCGGCTCCGATATAGGGGGTCAATCCCCACCAGGTGCCGAGGTCCGCGTAGACGTTGACGAGGCCGGTGAGCACGTCGAGCTCGCCCGCCTCGACGTTGTAGCCGGTGCGGAAATTCGATCCCGAGGAATAGGCGCTGTATCGGGAGCCGATTCGCTGATCGACCGTGGCGTCCACGCGCAGCCAGTCGTTGATGCGGTAGCCGACGCCGCCGCCATAGCTCGGCACCGGGTCGAGATTCAGCCGCACCAGCGGCGGCGATCCCGCTGGCGGCAGGCTCGCATCGCGCGGCCGCGCGTAGTCGCTGACGGTGGCATCCACCCGCAGGTACCAGCCGTCGCCGATGGCGACCGGCGCGTCGGGCGGTGGCGGGGGCAGAAGATCGGCGCCCCGCGCGGTCCCGCCGAGGCTCTGACCGATCGAGAGGCATCCGAAGATCGTGATGGTCCAGAACTTCGAAGCGGCCATGACGTCCTCATACGCACGATAACGCGTGGTGCATCGCGCGTTGCTTGCGCTGATCGATGAACCTGCTCCGTAACCTTGCATGGAAACGTTAGAGAGGGCTTAACCCTAACGTTTCGTCGCCCCTAGGCCCGGAAGGGCCGGTCGGTTCTGGCCGGCGTCGGCTCCGGAGGTGAAACGCGCGAGGGCGCGGATCGAAATCCGCGCCCTCGCTCCCGACATATCCGGGTCGTGACAGATCGTCCGGCCGTCGCCGCCGATCCGATGTCCTCGCGCTCAGTACTTGCGCACCAGCGGACCCGGCTCGGGCTGATACTCCGCGACCACCGGCGCGACGATGCCGCCGAGCAGCCAGCGCATACCGATCTTCACGTCGTGCGAGGTGATTTCCTTGGCCGAGTAGCTGTAGGGCAGGTTGCAGCCGGCGTTGAAGCAATTGATCGTGCCGAGCTTGGCTTGACCGAGGTTCATGTAGCGGTAGCCGACTTCGAGCTTGACGTTCGGTGTGACGCTGTAGGCGAAGCCGGCCTGAGCGTTCCAGGCGAAGTTCGTGAAGTGCTTCTCGGGGGCGACACCGAACCCGCCCGAGGCGGCACCGGCACCGATGTCCGAGAAGCCGCTCACGTGGTGGAAGGCCGAGCCGACGCCGCCGCCCACGTAGGGGGTCACGCCGTACCAGGTCCCGAGATCGACGTAGCCGTTGGCCATCACGACGACGGAGGACAGGTTGGCCGTGTAGTTGTCGATGGACTTGTAGGGGCTTCCGTCGGGGAGGACGAAGCCCGTGAAGGCGCTGTCGGTGAAGCCCAGATGGGCACCGCCGCGATATTCGGCCGAGATGTCGCCGCGCAGGAAGGCGTTGAACTGGTATCCGACGCCGCCGCCCGCGAAGTAGGAGTCGCTGATCGACTTCTGCTCGATCCGATAGCCGCCCGGAAGACTTCCGCCCACCTGCGTGGTGACGATCTTGTCGACCTGCGTCGCGCCGACGCCGACGTCTCCGCGCAGGTACCAGCCGCCACCGACTTCGATCGGCGGGGGCAGCGGCTCGGGTGGCAGGGGTGGCAGCAGATCTGCCGCTTGGGCGAGGCAGGGCGCTGCCACGCTCGCAATGAGCGTGAGCGAGCGCGCCAAGGCAGACAGCTTGGTGCGGCGCATCGGATGTCCTTCAATCGACCGTGTGCCGGAAGCGCGAAACGCCGGCGGGATGACGAGGACATGATGGCTCGGAAGGGTTAAGTCGGGTTTAACGTTAAATCTTATCCTTGCTGGATCGTTGACCCGCGACGATGCTGATGCGCGGCGCGAGATCTTCGGCGCTCAAGTCCTCGTGAAATCGTCGAGCACGGAATCCCGCCGACGATCTCGTCGTGTGGTGCAGGAGACGAAGGCGGCAAGGGATCGGTATGATGAAACCCGAGGACGTCCGACGCCTTGCGACAGCCCTGCCGGAGACGGTCGAGGGCGCCCATAGCGGCCATCCCGACTTCCGGGTCGGCGGACGCATCTTCGCGACGCTGTGGGTCGACGAGGAGCGGGTCGTGCTGCGTCTCGGCCCGGCGGAGCAGGCCGCCTGGATCGAGGCGGAGCCCGATCTGTTCGAGCCGCTGGATGGGGCCTGGGGTCGGCGGGGCTGGACCAGCCTCGCCCTGTGGGATGCCGGGGAGACCATCCTCGCGCAGGCCCTCCTCGCCGCTTGGCGCGGTGTCGCCGCGGACGCCTATGACCGGATCTGATCGGTGGCGCCGGACATCCGCGCGTCGGGTTTCTTCAGGCGGCGGCCCGCGTCACGGCGTCCACGACCTCGTCCACGACTTCCAGAACGAGGCCACGATCGTCCCCTTCCGCCATGACGCGGATCACCGTCTCGGTGCCGGAGGGGCGGATGACGAGGCGGCCGCCGTTGCCGAGGCGCTCGCGCGCATGGGCGATGGCGGTGACGACCGAGTCCGCGCGCAGCGGCTCGCCGGAGCGGTAGCGCACGTTCTTCAGGATCTGCGGCAGCGGCTCGAAGCAGTGGCAGACCGCGCTCACGGGCCGCTCCTGGCGTTTGACCACGCTGAGCAACTGCAGGGCCGCCACGAGGCCGTCGCCGGTGGTGGCGTAATCGGACATGATGATGTGGCCGGACTGCTCGCCGCCGAGATTGTAGCCGTGCTCGCGCATGTGCTCGAGCACGTAGCGGTCGCCCACCGCCGTGCGGGCGAGGTTGAGGCCGATGCCGCCGAGATAGCGCTCCAGGCCGAGATTGGACATGATCGTGGCGACCAGCCCCGGCTGGGTGAGGCGGTCGTCCTCCTTCCACGAGCGGGCGATCACGGCCATCAGCTGGTCGCCGTCGACCGACTGGCCCTTCTCGTCGACGATGAGGACGCGGTCCGCGTCGCCGTCGAGGGCGATGCCGATATCGGCGCGCAGCTCCCGCACCTTGGCGGCGAGCGCCGCCGGGGCGGTGGAGCCGACATCCTGATTGATGTTGAAGCCGTCGGGATCGACGCCGATGGCGATCACCTCGGCGCCGAGTTCCCACAGGGTCTCGGGCGCGACGCGGTAAGCGGCGCCGTTGGCGCAATCCACCACGATGCGCAGGCCGTCCAGGGTGACGTTGCGCGGCAGAGAGCGCTTGGCGAACTCGATGTAGCGGGCATGCACGCTCTCGATGCGCTTGGCGCGGCCGAGATCCCGCGAGCCGGCGAGGCGCTTGTGCAGCTCGCCATCGATCAGGGCCTCGATCTCCCGCTCGACATCGTCGTTGAGCTTGAAGCCGTCGGGACCGAACAGCTTGATGCCGTTATCCTCGAACGGGTTGTGCGAGGCCGAGATCATCACGCCGATATCGGCGCGCATCGAGCGGGTCAGCATCGCGACCGCCGGGGTCGGCATCGGGCCGAGCTGCAGCACGTCCATGCCCACGGAGGTGAAGCCGGCGATCAGCGCCGTCTCGATCATGTAGCCGGACAGGCGGGTGTCCTTGCCGATGACCACGCGATGGCGGTGGTCGCCGCGCTGGAAGACCAGACCCGCCGCCTGGCCCACCTTCAGGGCGAGCTCGGGGGTGATGACGCCGTTGGCTCGACCCCGGATGCCGTCCGTGCCGAAATACTTGCGCGACATGGTCTTCGCGTCCCGTCTTCTGTTCGCCGTATAGGGGAGCTGAGTTCGCCTCAAGACGCAATCCTCACGCGCACCATCCGGGATGATGCTTCGGGATTAGATCGTCCGCTTCGCTTAAAGATCCGGTTTCCGGACGCATCGCGGGATGCGTGGATCGGCGAGGAACGCGCGGTAGCGTTAGCGGGGTCTTGATACGAACGAGCCCGCCGGCGGCGGGCTCGTGGTCTCGATGGATCGGGTCGAAGGCCGGTCAGGCCTGGGGCTGGGGCTCCAGACCGTCGCTGCCGCGCGGGCGGCCACGACCGGCGGAAGGCACCGAGGAACCGCGCAGGGTGGTGGGTCCGTCGCCCGCATCGCGGATCGGCGGCTTGCCGGCGATCAGGTTGCGGATCTCGTCGCCCGACAGGGTCTCGTATTCGAGCAGTCCCTGCGCCAGGGCCTCGAGGTCGTCCTTGTGCTCGCCGAGGATGCGGCGGGCCTCTTCCAGGCCGGTCTCGACGAGGCGGCGGACCTCCGCGTCGATCTTCTGGGCGGTGGCTTCCGAGACCGTCTGCTGACGGCCCATGGACATGCCGAGGAAGACCTCGTCGTTGTTCTCGCCGTAGGCAACGGTGCCGAGCTCGGGCGAGAAGCCCCAGCGGGTGACCATCATGCGGGCGAGACGCGTGGCCTGCTCGATGTCGGATTGGGCGCCCGAGGTCACCTTGTCGGCGCCGAAGGTCATCTCTTCGGCGATGCGGCCGCCCATCATGATAGCGAGACGCGAGGTCATCTGCTCGAAGCTCATCGACAGCTTATCGCGCTCGGGCAGCTGCATGACCATGCCCAGCGCCCGGCCACGCGGGATGATCGTCGCCTTGTGGACGGGATCGGTGGCCGGCACGTTGAAGGCGACGATGGCGTGGCCGCCTTCGTGATAGGCGGTGAGGCGCTTCTCGTCCTCGGTCATGACCAGGGTGCGCCGTTCGGCACCCATCATCACCTTGTCCTTGGCATCCTCGAACTCGTGCATCGTGACGATGCGCTTGCCGCGACGCGCGGCGAGCAATGCGGACTCGTTGACCAAGTTCATCAGGTCGGCGCCCGAGAAGCCGGGGGTGCCGCGCGCGATGACCTTGAGGTCGACGTCCGGCGCCAGCGGCACCTTGCGGACGTGGACGCGCAGGATGCGCTCGCGGCCGACGACGTCGGGGTTCGGCACCATGATTTGGCGGTCGAAGCGGCCCGGACGCAACAGGGCGGGATCGAGCACGTCGGGCCGGTTGGTGGCTGCGATGATGATCACGCCCTCGTTGGCCTCGAACCCGTCCATCTCGACGAGGAGCTGGTTCAGGGTCTGCTCGCGCTCGTCGTTGCCGCCGCCGAGGCCGGCGCCGCGGTGACGGCCGACCGCGTCGATCTCGTCGATGAAGATGATGCAGGGTGCGTTCTTCTTGGCCTGCTCGAACATGTCGCGGACACGCGATGCGCCGACGCCCACGAACATCTCCACGAAGTCGGAGCCCGAGATGGTGAAGAACGGCACGTTCGCCTCGCCCGCGACGGCCCGGGCGATCAGGGTCTTACCCGTGCCGGGAGGTCCGACGAGGAGCACGCCGCGCGGGATGCGGCCGCCGAGGCGCTGGAACTTCTGCGGATCGCGCAGGAACTCGACGATCTCCTGCAGATCCTCCTTGGCCTCCTCGACGCCGGCGACGTCGTCGAAGCTCACGCGGCCGGACGCCTCGGTGAGGAGCTTGGCCTTCGACTTGCCGAAACCCATGGCGCGGCCGGCCCCCGACTGCATCTGCCGCGACAGGAAGATCCAGGCGCCGATGAAGACGAGGATCGGCAGCCAGCTCACGAGCAGCTGGATGAACCAGGGCGTGTTGTCGGAGGGCGGACGCGCGGTGATCTGCACGCCCTTGCTCTGGAGCTTCGACACCAGGCTCGGATCGTTGGGGGCGTAGGAGGTAAAGTTACCGCCGCCGACATAGGTGCCGCTGACGTCCTGCCCGGAGATCACAACCGTCTGGATCTTGCCGGAATCGGCATCGTTCAGAAGCTGGCTGTAGGCGATCTCGGAGCCGCCACCGCGATGACCCGGATTCTGGAACAGGGTCACGAGGGCGAGCACGAGCAGGAAGATGACGACCCACAAGGCGAAGTTGCGGAAATTCGGGTTCATCGATCAATCCCTGGAGGCATCCGGATCCGCAGCGCGATCGGGGCGTATCATTCCGGACGCTTGGGGCCAATGTAGGCAGAGCGTCCCCCCTTGCCAAGTGAACGCACCCGCTGTGCCGTTCGCTGGCCCTGCGGCACGGCTGCTCCGGTCTCAGTGTCTCTCACAAAACTCCTGCTGCGCTGCCGTACCCAGAGTGAGGACCGGCGGTAGTCGAGAGTTTTGTGAGGCACTCTCAGTCCCGTCTGGTCTCGGGCGCTCTTCCAGCCCTCCCCCGACGCAAGGGCGCGCGCGACAGAGCCACATCACCGGCCATGTCACCGGCCACGTCACCGGCGTGGGTTACCTCCACCAGCGAGCCGCGCAGGGTTCGCCGCAGGGGGGCGCCCGCGCGCAGGGCCGGCAGGATCGCGTCGAGAACGAGGCGCTCCAGGCGTTCCAGGCGTTCCGCACCGTCCGGGCTCACCCGCTCCAGGGCGAGGCCGACGACGCGCAGGGCGATGGCCTCCGGCAGAGCCTTCAGGGTTTGGCCGTTGAGGCGGATGCTCCCCTCGGGCGACGGCCTTTCCGCCCCGGCGAACGCGGCCTCGGCCGCCGCCTCCAGCGCGGCCGTATCACGGGCGCACCGCTCGGCGAGCCGGCACAGGCGCGTGGCGGAAAGGCCCTCCCCCGCCAGGACCGGCATCAGCGCGCGCAGACGCGCGCGCGCGAAGCGGTCGTCGTGGTTCGACGGGTCGCGGGTGAAGCCGAGGCCGCGCGCCTCGCAATAGGCCACCAGGTCGGCCTTCGGGAGGGTCAGGAAGGGCCGCGCGAGGCGGAGTCCTCCCGGAAGGACCCGTTCGGCCCGCATGCCCGCCAGCCCGGCCGGGCCGCTTCCGGCGATGAGCCGCATCAGCACGGTCTCGGCCTGATCGTCGCGCGTGTGGCCGGTGAGCAGGAGGCGGGCCCCGATCCTGCTCGCATGGGCGGCGAGGAGGTCGTAACGGGCCGTCCGGGCCGCAGCCTGGAGGCCGCGCGCGGGCTTCGGCCCCGTCCAGGCCAGGGTCCGGTGCGGCAGGCCGAGGCGGGCGCTGAGGTCGGCCACGGCCCGGGCTTCCGCGGCGGATTCGGGTCTCAGCCCGTGGTCGACGGTCGCGACCGCGACCGCGATCGTGTCGGCCGTGCCGATCGCGGCGGCGGCTGCCAGGAGGGCCGTCGAATCGGGGCCGCCCGAGACTGCGAGCAGCACCCTGCCCCGCTCACCCGCGAGATGGGGACGAAGCGCGGCCTCGATGGCGGCGTCGGCCGGGCTCAGGCGCTGCAGCGCGCGCGCTTCTGCTCGCGCGTCACGCCCTGGCGAACGGATGCGCTGGCGGAGGGGAACTTGCGCTCCAGTTCCGCCAGGGTGGCGCAGGCCTGCTCGCGGGCGCCGAGGGCGTGGAGCGAGGCGCCGAGCTTCAGCATGGCCTCGGGGGCCTGGGCCGAGCGGGCATAGTCGGTGGAGACCTTCAGGAACTGCTCCGCCGCCTCGCGGTTGCGGTTGCGCTGGAGATAGCTCTCGCCGAGCCAATAGGTCGCGGACGGCACCAGGGCGTCGCGCGGATGCGACTGGATGAACTGGCGCAGGCCCATCTCGGCCTGCTCGTACTGGCGTTGGAGGATGTAGGCGTAGGCCGTCTCGTAATCGGCGCGCGCGTCGCCCGATCCGGTGGACGCGACGCTGGGCGCGCGGGGCGGGTTCGGCAGGGCGCCGGTGGTCGGCACCCGGCCGGGCGGCGCGAGGTCGACCGGACCGCCGAGGCCCGGCGGTGTCAGGCCCGGTTCCTCCTCGTCGGCCTCGACCACCGTCGGGGGCACGCTGCGCCCGCGCGGTGCCTCGGCCACGGGGACGCTCGGCGTGGTGGTGCCGAGCTGCATCGGCGTGCCGGGGCGGCCGGGATTCTGCTCGGGATCGAAGGCGTCGCTGCGCTTCTGCGGCTTCGTCGCGGCCGGATTGGTGCCGGACGGCGCGCTCGGGCGCCCGCCCTTCGCCTCTTGCAGGCGGAATTCCACGTCCTCCTGGAACTTGCGCAGCTGCTCCTTCAGCTGCCGGTTCTCGTGTTGAAGGGTCTCGATCTGCCCGGCGGTCTGGCGCGACTGGTTCTCGAGCCGGTTCAGCCGGACGACGAACTCCGAGGCGTCCTGCGCCATCGCCGGCCCCGGGGAGCCGGAAACGAGGCAGGCTGCGGAGGCGCAGGTTGCGAGGAGGAGGCGGCGGAGCATGGCGGTCGTCACCGATGATCGGATGGTGGAAGGGCGCTGGATAACAGTGGCGCCCCTCCACGGCAAAAGTCGGGCCTCGCGTGCCGGTCGGGTCGTCCCTACGAGCCGGCGCCGCGATCGAGGACGGTGACGGCGCGGCGGTTCTGCGACCAGCACGAGATGTCGTTGCACACCGCCACCGGGCGCTCCTTGCCGTAGGAGACGGTGCGGATGCGGCCGCCCGCGATGCCGCGCGAGGCGAGGTAGTCCTTCACCGATTGGGCCCGGCGCTCGCCGAGCGAGAAGTTGTACTCGCGCGTGCCGCGCTCGTCGGCATGGCCCTCGATGAGGAAGGTGTAGCGCGGGTAGCGCTGCAGCCAGTTCGCCTGCTTGTCGAGGGTGGCGGTGGCGGTCGGGGTCAGGTCGGTGGAATCCGATTCGAAGAACACCCGGTCGCCGACATTCACCACGAAGTCCTGGGCGCTGCCGGGCGTGTTGGCGCCACCGCCGAAGCCGGACGCGTCGGCGAGATCCTTGTCGTTGGTGCAGGCGGCGACGCTGAGCGCGGCGCAGAGGGCGGCCGCCAGCGGAAACACGCGGAAGCGCGCAATCATGGACATGATCCTGTTCTCCTGGGACGCAATCACCGACGGGGCCGAGGCGGGGCCGGTGATGTCGCCGCGTGGGCCCCCACGGGGCCACGTAGATGCCGGTACTTAGCGAGACTCGGTTAAGCGAAGGTTCCGTCAACCCTGATGGGGCCTTCGCTCGACGGGATCTTGCCGGATGCGAACGCGTCGAAAGCCTGACCGGCCGTCGATGTCACGCCTCCGGCCATCGGCCGAGATTGCGGCGGCGGCGCGTCGCCCGGCCGGTCGTGAACGATTACGGTCAAGCTGTTGCGGCGGCGCAACAGGCCGGATGGCGGCGCTCGTGCCGTCAGGCCCCTGCCTCGATCACGCCGATCGCCGAGATGGCGCGCGCCGCCGCCCGGCGGGCGGATTCCAGGGGGGCTGTCAGGTCGGCGCCGCCCAGACAAGCCTGTTCCATCTCCGAGCAGCGCTTGGAGAGGTCGTGAAATCCCAGGGACCCGCTGACCGAGAGCAGGGTGTGGGCGTCGTGCCCGAGCACGCCACGCTCCGAGGGAGACGCAAGCAGACGCTGGCCGATCTCGACCTTCAGGCGTCCGAGCAGATCCAGAAGCCGGTCGGCTCCGAAGATCTCCTCCAGTTCGCCGAGGGTGCGCGGGTCGTAGACCGCCTGGTCGGCGGGCGCGATCACGCCATCGGGAGTCGAACCGGACTTCGGAGCATTGGAGGAGCCGTCCGGGTCTGCTTCCGCCTGCGGTCTCTCAAGGGGCGGATCATTCGGCATGGCATCGTCCAGAGGTCTTCAGCCCGCAGGTGTGCGCGGAAACACTGCACCCGTTGATCGGGGCTTAACGAATATCTGACCAATTCGGCGTTGCAAAGATTTGGTGCGACCGATGCGACAGCGTCAAGTGCTCATCGTGGAAGACAATTACCTCCTGCTCGACATGCTCACGGGCGTGTGCGAGCGCTATGGCCTCGCTGTCGTCTCGGCGTCCAGCGGCGAGGCCGCGGTGGCGGCGATCCGGCAGGCGGGGTCCGACCCACGCGGCGGCGATCTCGCGCTGCTGATCACGGACATCCATCTTCCCGGGCTGATCGATGGCTGGGCCGTGGCGGATTCCTACCACGCGCTCAATCCCGGACTGCCGGTGATCTACACCTCCACCGGCGGCCGCAGCGATCGGCGCGCCGTGCCCAACAGCATCTTCCTCAGCAAGCCCTTCCGCATCCAGGACGTGGTCGCCCTCGCCGGCGTGATGATGCAGGCAGAGCCCCCGTCGACGGCGCTTCGCGCCGCGGGCTGAGTCGAGACCGTCTACTGGAGGTGCCGGGCGTAGGTATCGCCCGCCGCGCGCTTCAGTTCGGCGCCGGCCTCCTGCCCGATCCGGGCCGCATCGGCCACGGCGCCCGAGCGCCGCACGGCCCAATGGGCGCTGCCGTCGGGAAGGAACAGCAGGCCGTCGAGATCGAGCCTGTCGCCGTCGATGCGCGCGAGCGCCGCGATGGGGGTGCGGCAGGAGCCGTCGAGTTCCGCGAGCAGGCCCCGCTCGGCGGCGAGTTCGGTCGTCGCGCGCGCCGAGACCAGGGGTTCGAGCAGGGCGCGCACCGGCGCATCCGCCTCGCGGCACTCGATGCCGAGCGCTCCTTGCGCCACCGCCGGCAACATCTCCTCCACGGACAGGACGCTGCGCGCCATGTCGGCCATCCCCAAGCGCTCCAGGCCGCAGAGCGCCAGGAGGGTCGCGTCGCAGGTCCCCTCCTCCAGCTTGCGCATCCGGGTGTTGGCGTTGCCGCGCAAGGGCACGATCCGCAGGTCGGGCCGGCGCATCAGGACCTGCGCGGCCCGGCGCAGGGAGGAGGTGCCCACCCGCGAGCCGGGTGCCAGATCGGCGAGGCCGGCCGCCGCGCGGGACAGGAAGGCGTCGCGCGGGTCGTCCCGCTCCAGGATGCAGGCGATGATCAGCCCGTCCGGCAGCCAGGTCTCGACGTCCTTCATCGAGTGGACGGCGACATCGACGGCGTCAGCGTAGAGCGCCTGCTCCAGTTCCTTGGTGAACAGGCCCTTCCCGCCGATCTCCGACAGGGGACGGTCGAGGATGCGGTCGGCCACCGTGTTGACCACCACGATCTCGGTTTCCAGTCCCGGATGGGCCGCCACGATCTTGTCGCGGACCATGCCGGTCTGAGCCAGGGCCATCGGGCTGCCGCGTGTGCCGATACGCAGGGGACGTTGGATCATGGACGCGGATCACTCGGGCGCGGGACGAAGACGGTTGCTCTAGGTACGCAGTCCGGGCGGCGCTGTCACCGCCATCCGTCGCAACCGCGCGATCATCGGAACCCTTTCGAAACCACATCCACAGGTCGCAATCCATGACCCTGGCCGTGTTAAGGTGGTTCTCACCGCGTTCCGGCCAAGTTCCGCGTCACGGACACCCTCGGGATCGAGGCATCGCGGACGCCGGGTGATGAAGCGCAGCAAGCTCGAGGCCTATTACCGCGACCAGTTCGGTGCTCCCGAGAGCGACGCGGTCGAGCCGGACGACGCCCCACCGGTCCGCCGGCGCCGGCCCGAGCCCAGGCGGCGGGATGCGCGGCGGGGCGGATTCGGCGTGTTCCGGATGCTCAAGCTGACGCTGATGCTCGGTCCGATGGCGCTCCTGCTCGGCGCGACCCTGTTGATGGATTGCAACCGCTCGGCGCAGGGATCGTGGGTGCCGGAGATCCTGCGCGGCACGGCCTGCGCCCGCCGCGATCTCGCGGGCCGTGTCTTCTCCCTGGACAGCAACCTGCGCACCGTCGCCAACGCGATTCGCTAGGCTCGTGAAGGGGAAGGGCGAACATGGTTTGTCGCGAGAACGCCGCGCCCTCCGGGCATCCGGCCGGCGCGGGGACGGTCGCAGACCGAAGCCAAGTCGTCGCGCGCGCGTGACGGCAGGATCGTCGAGAAGTCCGGCGCAGCCGTGAGGTCGGAATGGAACGCTTGAGGGGCGCGATGGCCGCCGACGACACGATGCCGGGACGCGTGGCCGAAGCGCCGATCGGCGGCCCGACCGCGGAAGAACTCCGAAGGGACGAGGAGGCGCGGGCGCGTGAGCGTGCGATGCGGGAGCGCCTCGCCAGCGGCACGTCCCATGTGCCGTCCGCGCGGAGGGGGCCGTCCTGGTCCGCCGCGCTCCGCGAGGATGAGGAGTCGCGCCCGATCAGCCTCGGCTGGAAGGCCTCCCTCCTCCTCAACCTCGTCCTGCTGACCGGGCCGCTCGGCCTCGTCATCGCCCTGCCGCCGCTGCTGGAGTGCCGAGCCCGCGAGGCGCGCTTCGGGTTCTTCACCGGCGAGACTCTCGGGAACTGCACCGCCCGGGGCATCGAGGGCCGCCTCCGGCGGCTCGACGATCGCATCAAGATGCTGGTGCGCGGTTCGGGCCGCTGAGCCGTCAGAAGGCCTGTAGCGTCAGCTCGGTGTGCTCGACGCTCGGCGGCGCCTCGAAGCAGGGCGAGACCATCGCACGGTAATCCTTCCAGGCCTGCGAGCCGGTGAAGTCCACGGTGTGGTTCTCCAGGGTCTCCCACTCGATGTGCAGACGGTAGCGCTGCGGCTTCTCGATGGAGCGGCGCACCGCGAAGCTGCGGCAGCCCTTGGCGGCCTTGAAGATCGCCGAGGCCTTGGCGATGCCGGCCTCGAACTCGGCCTCCAGGCCGGGCTTGACGTCGATCTGTGCGATTTCGAGGATCATAGGGGGGCTCCGTCCGGAAGGGATGATGAGGGGGTCAGCGCAGGGGGCGTCCCAGCGCCTTGGCGAGGAGGCGCTGCGGGCTGCGCTCGGGCCGGGCCTGGTCGGCCACCGCGAGGTAGCCGGTCTGTTCCAGCATGTACTGTCCGCCCATGGCGCCGTGCATCACGAGGTCCGAGAAGGTCACCCAGGTCTGGCCGGGGGCGAAGCGCACGTCGGCCTGAGGGGCGGTTTCCTGGTAGGCCATGTCCTGCTTCAGGGCGTCGTGCAGGTGCAGCATCAGGTGGTCGTATTCCGAGCGCCGGGCCTTGGTGATCTTCAGGGCGGCCAGGAGCCGGGCCGAGAGCGGCGAGTAGCCGGGCAGGCGCGGCAGGAACTTCTCCGCCATGGCGGAGAAATCCTCGCCGACGCGCCAGTGGCGCGGCTGCCCGTTCGGATTGATGTTGCGGAAGATGCGCAGGATGCGCTTCTCGCCGATCGGGTTCGACGGAAAGGCATCGACGTGGAGCCGGGTGTCGTCGCGCCGCCAGCTCAGCTTGCGCTTGTCGACGTCGAAGGGGCGGTAGGACGTGCCGGCCAGCGAGACCTTGCCCATATAGGCTGGCAGGTGCTCGGCGATCAGCGCCTCGGCGAAGGCCCGGTAGCGGATCAGCACCTGGCGCAGGGCCTCCTGCTCCTCGGGTGTTCCGGCGGCCCCCCTCAGGGTCGCGGCCGGACCCCGGATGTTGACGTTCTTGGCCTTGCCGTCGGCGAAGGGGCGCTCGACGAAGCGCTGCTCGAAGGCGCTCAGGGGAAAGTCGAGATCGGGGAACATCAGCACCGCGCCGTCCTCAAGGGCATCCACCAGGGCGGGCGCTCCGGGCGCCGGGCCGTGACGCGAGACGGAAACGATCGGGCTGATCATCGGGCGGGGATCCTCGAAATCCGCGGCGGGACCGGCGGTTTAGCCGAAGAGCGAGCCGCTGACCACGCGGTTCCCGGCCGGCCCGACGCCGCGGACATTCGCGGGACCCCTTTAGCGAGTGCCGGTGCGAATACCGGTGGATGACGCGGCGGGCCCGTTGTCAGGGCGGGCGCGTCGGCTCAACCCTCGTCGCCTGGGCGGCGCAACCCTGGCGTTTCGGTGGCGTTGATGCAACGGTCGCGGTTCCGGATTTCACGGAACCCTGCGGCGATGAGGATGCCGACGATGGCGACGTTGAAGGAATTCGAGGACACCCTGCGCGAGCACGGCATGCACATGGCCCTCGCCCTGCTCGAACGCCTGCGCGACCGCGATCGGGCGACGCGCACGGTCAAGCCCGCCCGCCGCCTCACCGGCCAGAAGATGACCCCGGACCTCGCCCGCGCCATCCTGGAGCTTCATGCCTCCACCGGCATGACCCAGCAGGAAATCGCCTTCAAGGTCGGAGTGAACCAGGGCCGGGTGAACGAGGTGATCAAGCGCGGCAAGTGGCTCGACGACGATCCGCATGCGCCCGAGGCCATCGCCCGCGACAAGGCCAAGGCGCGGATGCGGGCAGACCCCGTCGCGAAGCGCCCGCCCACGCAGCGCGGCCCGGCCAAGGTGACCGCCAGGCGCGGCAAGCCGGCGCTCGGCGTCCGGCGTCCGAGCCCGCAGGGGCAGTTGGTCTTCGGAGATCTCTAGGTCACGGACCGGGCCTGGACATGGATCGGGCCTGGCCTCGGGCGCGTTTTCCGGGCCATGGCCGTCGCAGCATTCGGGGAGGCCCAGCATGCGCATCGCCGTCGCCCCCGTGGTCCTCTGCCTGGCGCTCGCCGCCACGCCTTGCCTGGCGCAGCGCCCCTCGACCACGGCAATGACCTGCCGTCAGGCCAAGTTTCTCGTCGACAGACGCGGTGGCCTCGTGCTCGGTACGGGCGGGCAGACCTATGACCGCTTCGTGCGCGACCGCAGTTTCTGCGAGGTGACCGAGATCACGGTTCCGGCCTTCGTGCCGGCGGGCGACACGCCGCGCTGCTTCGTCGGCTACCGCTGCATCGAGCCGGGGCGCGGCGACCGCTTCGACGATTTTTGATGTCACGGGACGGCGCCCCGGTTCGAGGGAACCGGGGCGCCTCCGCGCAGGTCTGTGAGGCGGATTACGCGGCCTGCTGCACCGATCCCTCGATCACCGGGGTGCTCGGAGCCCGGCCCGTGGCGATCTGGATCTGGCGCGGCTTCTTGGCCTCGGGAATCTCGCGCACGAGGTCGATGTGGAGGAGGCCGTTCTCGAGGACGGCGCCCGTCACCTGGACGTAGTCGGCAAGCTGGAACCGGCGCTCGAAGGCGCGGGCCGCGATGCCCTGGTGCAGGAACTCCGCCGGCTTGTTCACATCGGACTTGCGCTCGCCCTTGAGGGTCAGCGCATTCTCCTTGACCTCGATGGCGAGATCGGAATCCGTAAAGCCCGCCACTGCTACGCTGATGCGGTAGGCGTTCTCGCCGGTGCGTTCGATGTTGTAGGGCGGATAGGTCGGGGCCGCGTCGGCGCTCACGAACTGGTCGAGGGCCGAGAACAGGCGGTCGAAGCCGACAGTGGAGCGATAGAGGGGAGCAAGGTCGAACTGGCGCATGACATATTCTCCATAAGAAGCAACATGCTGGTTTCGGGTCCGCCCGAGGGCCGGACTTGTCGCGCCGCCGTATTGGCCGGCGCCTCCGTGATATTGGCGTGTCCCCTCACCCTCGCAAGAGCTTGGGACAGGTCCGAATCCGAATTTTCTTCGCCCCGCTGCCGCGTGAGTCCCTGCCGATGCTGACCCTGCGCTCCACGCCCGACAATCCGGTCCCGCCGGGCGGCGCCCTCAAGGCCGTCCGCACCGATGACGGCATCGAGTTGCGGGCCGCCCATTGGCGCCCGACCACCCGCCTCGTGAAGGGCACGGTCTGCCTGGTGCAGGGCCGGGCCGAGTTCATCGAGAAGTATTACGAGACCATCGCGGACCTGCGCGGTCGCGGTTTCGCGGTGGTGGCGTTCGACTGGCGCGGCCAGGGCGAATCACAGCGTCAGGTCGACGACCCGCACCGGGGGCACGTGGCGCATTTCGACGATTACCGGCGCGACCTGAAGGCGATCGAGGACGCGATCCTGCGTCCCTCGATGCCGCATCCGCACCTCTGCCTCGCGCATTCGATGGGCGGTGCCGTCGTGCTCACGGGCGCCCTCGAAGGCTGGCTGCCGTTCCGCCGCATCGTGGCGGTGGCACCGATGCTGTCGATCCGGATGGTGCGCTGGCCGGCGGGGGCCGCCCTGCTGGCGCGCGGGTTGCACGCCCTCGGCCAGGGACGGCGCTACATTCCCTTCGGCTCGGCGGTCTCGATCGCGACGAAGCCCTACCCCGACAATCGGCTGTGCCGCGATCCGCGGCGCTACGCGCGCAATGCGGCGGCGGCCCGCGACGTCGGGGCTGGGGCGGTCGGCGATCCGAGCATCGCCTGGCTCGCGGGCGCGTTCCGGGCGATGAAGCGTCTCGCCGATCCGCGGGTTCCGGGCCGGATCGCCACGCCGATCCTGATCGTCGCGGCCGGAGCCGACCCGGTCTGCGGGACGCCGACCATCGAGCGGTTCGCCCGCAATCTCCGGGCCGGCCACCTCTTGGTCCTGCCGGATGCGCGCCACGAGATCCTGTCGGAGCGCGACGGCATCCGCCAGGATTTCTGGGCGGCCTTCGACGCCTTCATGCCGGGCTCGGACGCCTCCGAGATCAGCGAGCGGGAGCGCGCCGAAGCCTGAGTCTCACGGGTTGAGGTGGCGCAGGGCCGCCTCGTGCAGGCGCCGGTCGCCGGCCGCCACGATGCGCCCGCCCCCCGTCGCCGGGCCGCCGTCCCAGGTGGTGACGACGCCGCCGGCCCCCTCGATGATCGGGATCAGCGCAACGATGTCGTAGGGCTTGAGCCCGGCCTCGACCACGAGGTCGATCTGCCCGGCCGCCAGCATGCAATACGCGTAGCAATCGGTGCCGTAGCGCGACAGACGCACGGCGCCCTCGAGACCGAGGAAGCCGTCGCGCTCCGCGCCCTCCGTGAACAGGCGCGGATCGGTGGTGGCGAGGATCGCCTGATCGAGCGCCGTGCCGCGCCGCGTGAACAGGGGCCGCTCGCCGCGCGGGGAGCGCAGGCGCGCGCTCGCGCCGTCCCCCGAGAAGTGCTCGCCGAGGTAGGGCTGGTGCATCAGGCCGCGTACCGCCGCGCCGTGATGCGTCAGGCCGATCAGGGTGCCCCAGGTCGGAAGACCGGCCACGAAGGCGCGGGTGCCGTCGATCGGGTCGAGCACCCAGACGCATTCGGCGTCGAGATTCTCCGAGCCGAATTCCTCGCCCAGGATGCCGTGGGTCGGCAGGGTGCGCCGGATCATGCCGCGCATCGCGACCTCGGCCGCCCGGTCGGCCTCGGTCACGGGGTCGAAGGCTGCACCCCCGCGCGCCTTGTCGTCCATGCCGAAGGAGGCCCGGAAGAAGGGCAGGATCGCCTGCCCCGATGCGGCCGCGAGGTCGTCCATGAACCGCGCGAGATCGACGACGCTCATCGGCACTCCCTTCTCCGAAACGCCCGAGAGCGAAGCGGACGCGAGGTCCGGTCGTCAAGCCCAAACCGAGCGGGCGCGCCGTATCAGGCCGGCATGATCAGACTGGCATGATCAGACTGGCATGGGCTGAACGGGCGCGAGGGCGCCATCGGCGGGCTCCGGGGCCTGCGTCCGCTCGCCGTGAGCGGCCGCCACGACGGCCTCTACGGCGGCCCGCAGGGAGGAGACGTGTATGTCGGCCTCGACTGCGCGGTGGCGGGCCGCCTCGTCGATGCCCGCATCGTCCGCCTGCCACAGGCCGAGGACGAGGCGTGCCTCGGGCAGCCTGCGCCGCAGGCGCTCGGCAAGCCTGCGCAGGTGCGTCGGCTCCCCGCTGATCGCCATCGAGACGATGCAGAGGAGGCGGGCCGGGCCGGGATCGAATGCATCGATCCGCAAGCGCGCGACGTCGGAGAACGGGACCACCCGCGCGCCGATTCCGCGCTTGCCCAGGAGCTGCGCCAGGATCGCGCAGGCGGCCTCGTCGACGAAGCTGCGTCCCGCGACGCACAGGACGGTGCCCTCGGGGCGCCAAATCTCCGGCACCGGCGCCGGGCGTGGGGCGTCCGGGTCGGCCTTGGCCTCGATGTCGCCGCGCAGGTCGTCGCGATCCGCGAGTTCGTCGATGAGTCCGGCGACGCTGGCGCGGATATCGCCCTTCTGCTCGGCGGTGAGCACGCCGCGCGCCGCGTCGCGGGCGGCGAGTTCGAGCCCCTTGACCACGACCTCGTCGTAATAGGCCGTCAGCGAGCAGGTCTTCAGGATGAGCTCGGCGTGCTCCTGAACCTCCTCCGGGTCGTCGGCGAGGATGCGCTGGTAGAAGTTCTCCACCGGCGTCAGGGCCGGCCGATCGCCGAACAGCACATCGAGGAATTCGAGCTTGTCGACGTGGCGCCCCAGCACCACGAGGCAGACCGTGAGCGGCGTCGAGAGCAGCAGCCCGACGGGCCCCCACAGCCAGGTCCAGAACAGGGCGGAGACGAGCACGGCGAAGGGGGACATGCCGGTGGACTGGCCGTAGAGCATCGGCTCGATGAAATGTCCGACCAGGGGTTCGAGGATCAGGAACAGGATCAGCGTCCCGATCACCATCGACCAGCCGGGATCGATCGCCGCCGCCAGCGCCAGGGGGAACAGGGCCGAGACGAAGGCGCCCACATAGGGCACGAACCGCATCAGCGCCGAGAAGATGCCCCACAGCACCGGGCTCGGCACGCCGAGGACATAGAGCCCGACGCCGACCACGATGCCGAAGCAGGCGTTCAGCCCGAGCTGGACCAGGAAGTAGCGGCTGAGGCGCTTGGCGGCGTCATCCATCGCCACCGTGGTGCGGTGGAGGTCGCTGGAGCCGGCGAGCCGGATCATCCGGTCGCGCAGGTCCTCGCGCTGCATCAGCAGGAACAGCAGAACCACGAAGACGATGCCGATCGTCGCCAGGGGGTGCAGGATCGGCGAGAGCAGCGTTCCGGCCATCGTCACCGGTCCGGGCACGCGCTCCTTCACCTCGACCAGGATCGCCTTGTCCGGCGGGGCCGCATCGGTCCGCGGCGCGGGCTTCGGGGCCGCCTCGGGCTTCGCCTCGTCGCGACCCTCGTGCATCGTCCGGCCGATGCTGGCGACGTAGCCGGCGAGGCGCCCGGCCGGGGTGTCGCCGAGGCCCTCGACCTTGCGCTCGATGGTGCTGCGGTAGCGCGGCACGTCCTTGGCGATGTCGGCGAGTTGCACGCCGATCAGCGTCGCCAGGGCGGCGGCGGTGCCGAGCGCGATCAGGACGGAGGTCGCCACCGAGAGGAAGCGCCCGAAATGCCAGCGCCGCAGCAGGTTCACCAGCGGGCCGAGGACGAAGGAGAGCAGGATCGCGATGGCGATCGGGATCAGGACGTCGCGCCCGACATAGAGGCCGACCATGATCAGGGCGGCGACGACCAAGGGGGATGTCAGGGCCTGCGGCGGTGTGCCCGCCGCCGCGATGCGCGTCGGGCGCGGCGGGACCAGGGATGGCTTCGGGGTCGATCTGAGGGCCATTCCGGTTCCGATTCTCGACGCGACGCGCGGCCGACCGTCCATCCGTCGGGACGTCGCCGCGTTGAGAACGGTGGCCTTGGCGAAATCGATCCCTCCACGGCGTCCGCGCCGTCACGGAACCGTGAATGCGTTGCCTCGGGCCTGCATCGAATGCATGGCGCGCGCGACGCCGCGTTCGATGTCCGGATGGTTACGGGCACCGCTCCCCATCGCGACCCCGGATACGATGCCCGGCCGGTACGGGGCATCGTTCGGACGGACCGGGTCGGGCCGGAGACGTGCTCAGACCACGACCGGCATGGCCGTTTGATCCTGGACGCCGAACACGCGCGTGTAACGGGCGATTTCCGCCTCGGGGCCGATCGCCTTCGAGGGGTTGTCCGAGATCTTCACGGTCGGTCGTCCGTTGGCGGCGATCACCTTGCAGACGATGGAGATCGGGTCGAGCCGCCCGTCCGGCACGAGGCCCCGGAAGTCGTTGGTGAGCAGGGTGCCCCAGCCGTAGCCGATCCGCATGCGGCCGTGGAAATGCGCGTGGATCGCCTCGATCGTGTCGATGTCGAGTCCATCGGAGAAGATCGCGAGCTTGTCGCGCGGGTCGGAGCCGCGCGCGCGCCACCAGGCGATGGCCTCCTCGCCCCCGGCGATCGGCTCCTTCGAATCGATGCGGATGCCGGTCCAGGCATTCATCCAGCCGGGGGCGTTCGCCAGGAAGCCGGTGGTGCCGTAGGTGTCGGGCAGCATGACGAGGAGGTTGCCGGCGTAATCCTGCTGCCAGTCGGCGAGCACCGCGTAGGGCGCCTCGGCGAGCCCGCCATCGTCTTCGGCCAGGGCCGCGTAGACCATCGGCAGTTCATGGGCGTTGGTGCCCACCGCCTCGACCTCGCGGCGAAGCGCGATGAGGCAGTTCGAGGTGCCGAGGAAGCGCTCGCCGAGCGCCTCGTGCATCGCCTCCACGCACCAGTCCTGCCAGAGGAAGCCGTGGCGCCGCCGCGTGCCGAAATCCGCGATGGAGAGGCCGGGCAGGCGCTGCAACCGTACGATCTTCTCCCAGACCCGCGTCATGGCCCGGGCGTAGAGCACCTGCAGGTCGAGCTTGCCGAGATGGCGCACGACGCCGCGCGTGCGCAACTCGTTGAGGATCGCCAGGGCCGGCACCTCCCACATGGTGGTCTCGAGCCAGGGGCCGTGGAAGGTCAGCACGTACTGCCCGTCGCGGGCCTCCAGTTCGTATTCGGGCAGCCGGAACGCCTCCAGCCAGTCCATGAAATCGGCCGAGAACATCTGGCGCTGGCCGTAGAAGGTGTTGCCGCGCAGCCAGGTCGATTCGCCCCGGCTCAGGCGGACCGAGCGCGCATGATCGAGTTGTTCGCGCAATTCGCCCGCGTCGACGAAGTCGGCGAGGCGCACCTGCCTCGAGCGGTTCTGGATGCCGAAGGTGACGCGGGCATCGCGATGGCGGCGGAAGATGGTCTGCGCCATCAGGAGCTTGTAGAAATCCGTGTCCAGCAGCGAGCGGACGATCGGATCGATCTTGAAGCTGTGATTGTACACCCGCGTGGCGAGATCGAGCATGTTCGGATCGCGGCCCCCCGTGCGGGCCTCCGGCGCCCGCGAGGCCGAAAGAGGCGCATGGCGGCCGGAGGCGAGTCAATCGCGCGCGGCGCATCGCTGCCGTGAAAGGCGTCCCGGGCGTGGGGTTTCGAAGGCGCCGACGAAAAAAGGCGGCGCGCCCCTCGGCACGCCGCCCCATCGCTCGGGCCTCGGTCGATCTCCGGCCCGGATCAGGCGAGGTCGACCTTCCTGGTCTCGGTCTTGGGCGATTCCCCGGTCACGGCGGCCTTCACGTAGCCGTAGAGGTGCAGCATCGTGGCGTTCGGGCTGTCCCAGTACTCGCCCTTCTCGGGATGCACGCGGAGGAGCGCCACCTCGGGATCCTCCTTGCCGTTCGGGAACCAGGTCTTCAGGCTCTCGCTCCACTTGTCGTCGATGGTCGCCTGCTCGGTGACGATCTCGGCCTTGCCGGCGATCGACACGTAGGTCTGGCTGGACGGGTCCGAATAGGCGAGGTTGATCTGGTTGTCCTTGCTGATCTCGGCGGTCTTCGGGGAGTGCAGCTTGGTGAAGAACCACAGGTCGCCGTTCTCGTCCGCCTCCTGGCACCACATCGGACGGCTGTAGAGCTTCCCGTCCTGGTCGGCGGTGGTCATCATCGCGACCTTGACGTCCTTGATGAGGGCGAAGAGCTTCTTGGCGCCCTCGTGGTCGCGGTGGTTGCCCTGGTGCATGGGATCGCAGTCTCCAACTCGTCGAAAGGCGTGTCCGGCGCGGTGATCCTGCGCCGGTTCGTGTGCTCAACGAGCCAGGGCGGCATTGGTTTCGGGCCGCGTCGCGTCCGCCTGCCCGCCTACGCCGCGGTCCGCGCGGGCACGCGCTGCAGGATGGCCAGTCGGCCGAGCCGCCGTTCCCTGACCGGGAGCCCGGCCTCGCCGATCTCCCGGACGACGTGGCGGTTCCGGCCGCGCCGTTTGGCCTCGTAGAGGGCGCCATCGGCCTCCGCCAGGAGTTCCGCCGGCGTGGAGGTCCGGCCCGACGCCTTCAGGGCCACCCCGATGCTCACCGTGACGAACCCGATGCCGTCGCCGCGGTCGCGATGCGGGATCGCGAGGCCGGCGATCGCCGCGCGCAGGCGCCGCACCACGCGCTCCACGGTCCGCGCGTCGCCGCCCTTGAGGAGGATGGCGAATTCCTCGCCACCGTAGCGCGCCACCACCTCGCCCCGGCTCCGCGTCGCGCCCGCCAGGGCCTCGGCGATGCGGCGCAGGCCGTCGTCGCCCGCCGGGTGCCCATACGTGTCGTTGAAGCGCTTGAAGTGATCGACGTCGATCATCAGCAGGGCGGTCCCGCGCGTCTGGCCGGCTGCGGCTTCCAATCCGGCGTCCAGCGCCCGGCGGTTCGCGAGGCCCGTCAGGGCATCGGTCTGCGACAGGATGGTGAGCACCCGCCGGTCCCGCTCGAGGCCGGCCGATCGCAGGATCTCCCGCAGGCTGACGAGGTAGGCGCGACGGCGCACGCCCTCGATCTGGTGGTTCCCATAGAGGACGAAGAAGCTTCCCGCCACGGTCTGGAAGGCGAGGCACAGGGCGAGTTCGGACGCGAGATCCGCGCGCAGCCCGATCACGGCCAAGGAGGCGAGGCCGCTCACGACCGTGAGGACCAGGGCGTGCGGGAAGCGCAGAACCAGCATCATGGTGGCGAACACCATCATGAGCGGATACTCGACGTAGCAGACCGCGCTCATCGCATCCCGGTCCAGGGCGAACAGCAGGATCGGCACGCCCGTCACGAGGAGCATCCCGGCGGTGACGGCGCGCTCGCGCATCGGCCCGGGCATCCGGGTCACGGCCCAGGCCAGGAGGAGGCCGAGCGGCGTCACCAGGAGCAGCCGCAGGCAGACCGCCAACGGCAGCATCGCGGGCATCAGGAGCGCCGTGGTCAGGTTGTAGGCGTTGTGGAAGCAGAGGCCGATCAGGATCGTGCGGCGCAGGTGGAGCGCCCGCTCGCGGCCGTTGTCGACCTCGTAACGGGCCGAGACGGGGCGAGAGAAGCGCAGGAGGCAGGGGCTCACCGTGAGGTCGCCATCGGAGACCTCGGCGCCCGAGCGCGCGCGCCTCATCCACGCGGCGTCCGGAGACATGCGACGAAACCAATGGCGCAAGGCGAAGTCGTCCTGAATCGATCTGGGCTCCCGTGGGAAGCCGCCCCCTGTTGCCAGCACGAACGTCGCGAGGCGGGAACTGGACCCAAGCCGGTCGATGCCGCCTTCCCACATGCCTAGCAAATCCTGAATCCCATTCGGTAGCGAGGGCGCCCGGGCGGCGCCGGCGCGACGGGCTGTCTCGCCCCGGATGCGGGGTCAGCGCTTGCGCTCGGGCGCCGCCTGTGCTGTCGCATGGGACCTCGCGCGGACGGAACGGCGATGGCCGGTCCGGTCGCGATCCCTGAAATTGTCCCCGCGCCGAGGCTTGACCGCCGGAAGAGCGCGGCAAGGAGCCGGCCTTTGGCGATCACCCGTGACGATGTGCTGAAGGTGCTCTCGACCGTGACGGTCGATGCCGGAGGGACGACCCTGCCGGCCTCCGGGCGCCTGTCCCAGGTCGTGGTCGACCCGACGAACCGGGTCATGTTCTCGATCCTCATCGATCCGAGCGAGGCCGAGCGCTTCGAGCCGATCCGACGCCGGGCCGAGGGCGCGATCCTGGCGACGCCCGGCGTCTCGGGCGTGTTCGCGAGCCTGACCTCGGAACGTGGGCCGAACCAGCCGGCGCAGGCCGCGCCGCCGCAGGCCCCTGCCCCCGGACGCCCGGCGGCGGCGGCCCCGCGCACCGGCCCTGCCCTGCCGGGCGTCCGCCACATCGTGGCGGTGGCCTCCGGCAAGGGCGGCGTCGGCAAGTCCACGACCGCCTGCAACCTCGCCCTCGCGCTGGCCGCGCAGGGCCTGAAGGTCGGGTTGCTCGACGCCGACATCTACGGCCCCTCGGTGCCGAAGCTGTTCGGGCTGTCGGGCAAGCCGAAGGTCATCGAGGAGCGCCTGCTCGCCCCGATGGAGGGCTTCGGCATCAAGGTGATGTCCATCGGCTTCCTGATCGAGGCCGAGACCGCGATGATCTGGCGCGGGCCGATGGTGCAGTCGGCGATCACCCAGATGCTTCGGGAAGTCGCCTGGGGCGAACTCGATATTCTCGTGGTCGACATGCCGCCCGGCACCGGCGACGCGCAACTCACCATGGCGCAGGCGACGCCCCTCTCCGGGGCGGTCATCGTCTCGACGCCCCAGGATCTCGCGCTCATCGACGCGCGCCGGGGCGTCACGATGTTCCGCAAGGTCGCGGTGCCGATCCTCGGCGTGATCGAGAACATGGCGACCTTCATCTGCCCGCATTGCGGCACGGCCTCGCACATCTTCGGGCATGGCGGCGCGCGGGCGGAGGCCGAGCGCCTGGACGTGCCGTTCCTCGGCGAAGTGCCGCTCAACATGACCATTCGCGAGACCTCGGATGCCGGGCGTCCGGTGGTGGCGGTCGATCCCGACGGACCGCACGCGCAGATCTATCGCGGCATCGCCGCCAAGCTCTGGGCCAACCTGACCGGCGGCCCCGCGCCCCGCGCCGCGCCGCGCATCGTCATCGAGTAACCCCGCGATGCCGCCGGTGCTGGGTCTGGTCCTGGCCGGAGGCCTCGCACGGCGCATGGGTGGGGGCGACAAGCCGCTGCGCCTCTTGGCGGGACGCAGCCTGCTCGACCGGGTGGTGTCGCGCCTGGCGCCGCAATGCGCGGCCGGAATCGTCCTCAACGCCAACGGCGACCCGGACCGCTTCCCGGATTTTCCGGGCTCGATCGTGCCCGACGACGTTCCGGACAATCCGGGCCCGCTCGCCGGCATCCTGGCCGGGCTCGACCATGCGGCGGCCCGCCATCCCGCGATCGCGCACGTGGTCAGCGTGAGCGGGGACGCCCCCTTTCTCCCGCTCGATCTCGTCGATCGTCTCGCGCGGCAGGCCGGCCCCGGGCGCGCCATCGTCATGGCGGCATCGGGCGAGCGCGAGCATTTCACGGTCGCCCTCTGGCGCGTCTCCCTGCGGGCGGACCTGCGCCGTGCTCTCGTGGAGCGCGGGGAGCGCCGGGTCGGCGCCTTCCTGAGGCGTCACGAGGCGGTCTCGGTGTCCTGGCCGACGCTGCCCCTGGACCCCTTCGCCAACATCAACACGCCCGAGGACCTGGCAGCCGCCGAGGCGACGCTCGCCCGGTTCGAGCCGGACTGACGCCCGGCCCGCCGACCGCGCGTCAGCGACCGCGTGCCCGCCAGCGCGGGTAGAGGATGCCGAGGGCCAACCCGCTGAGCACGAGCCCGGCCGCGCCGATCTTCCAGCCCGGCAGCGCCTCGCCGAGCCACAGCGCGGACGCCCCCATGCCGAAGACCGGAACGAGGAGCGCCATCGGGGTGATCAGCGCGGCGGGATGGCGGGACAGCAGCCAGCCCCAGACCGCGTATCCGAACATCGTGTTGCCGACGGATTGCCAAATCACCGCCCCCCAGGTCGCCGCATCGGCGCGCAGGATTCCGTCCCGGATCGCGTCCCAGCCCTCGAGAACGAAGGCGAGCGCGAAGAGCGGCGGCGCCGAGAACAGGCTCGCCCAGACCACGTAGGGCAGCATGGCGGTGACGCCGCTGCGCTTGGCCGCGATGTTGCCCCCGGCCCAGCTCATCGCCGCGAGGATCACCAGCCCGAGGCCGAACGGTGTGGTGGTGGCGTCCGCATGCAGCGCGATGACCCCGATGCCCGTGGCGGCGAGCGCCAGGGCCGCCCATTGGTAGCCCGGCACCCGCTCGCCCGTCATGCGGATCGAGAGGCCGATGGTGAAGAAGACCTGGATCTGGATCACCAGCGAGGCGAGGCCCGGGGAGATGTGGCCGCGCATGGCGATGAACAGGAGCCCGAACTGCCCCGCCCCGATCAGCAGGCCGTAGGCGGCGAGGTTGCGCCAGGGCACGGCGGGCCGCGGCAGCAGGAACACGCCGGGCAGGGCCGCCAGCAGGAAGCGCAGGGCGGCGAACAGCAGGGGCGGCAGGTGGTCCAATCCGATCCGGATGACCACGAAATTGGTGCCCCAGACCGCCACCACCGCGACGGCGAGGCACAGATCGCGAAGCGGAAGGCTGGCGGCGGGCAGCGGCGAGGGGATGGACGGGCGCATGGGCGAGGGCCTTCTCAGGCCGGAGCCGCGTTGCCAAGGGCCGCCACCGCACCGCGATGGGGGACGTGTCCGCTCCGTCGGGCGGACACGTCCCGCGTCATGGGGTCAGGCGGCGCCGACGGTCGCCTTGACGATCTTGTCGGGAGAGCGCGGCGGCTCGCCCTTGTTCAGGGTGTCGACCACGTCCATGCCCTCCACGACCTTGCCCCAGACCGTGTACTGCTTGTCCAGGAAGCGGGCATCGCCGAAGCAGATGAAGAACTGCGAGTTGGCCGAGTGCGGGAAGTTGGTGCGGGCCATCGAGCAGGTGCCGCGCACGTGCGGCTCGGCGTTGAACTCGGCGTTGAGGTCGGGCAGGTCGGAGCCGCCCGAGCCGGTGCCGGTCGGGTCGCCGGTCTGGGCCATGAAGCCGTCGATGACGCGGTGGAACGGCACGCCGTCGTAGAAGCCCTGCGCGGCCAGCGTCTTGAGGCGCTCGACATGGTTCGGGGCGAGGTCGGGGCGCAAGCCGATCACGACGCGGCCCTTGGTGGTCTCCAGGATGATGGTCTCGGTCTCTGCCATGGGTCTAGACTCCTTGTCCCTTGGGTCCTTGGTAGATGAAGCGGAGCGCGATGGGGCGCCCCGCGATGGCCGCGCCGAGGCCTGGGGTGATCCGGGCCGGCGTGCAGCGCCGGATCGCCGCCAGGGTCGCATCGGTGAGGATGCGGTAGGCGCGGGTATCCGTGCCCTGCGTCGAGAACGTCACGCGCGGCGTGCCGATGACTGACCCGTCGCGTCGAAGCGAGAAGCGCGCCGTGATCTCGGTCCGCTCGAAGCGGGCGAGTCCCTGAGGAACCTCCCAGCAGGCGGCCAGGATCGGATAAAGCTCCTTCAGGGTGTCGGCGGCCCTGGTCTCGGCCATGCCCCCGTGCGGTTCTTGCGAACCGGGCGGTTCTTGAGAACCGGGCGGCTCCTGCGAACCGAGCGGCCCTTGCGGGCGAAGCGGCACCTGCACGGTGCCGCGCAGGGTTTCCGGCAGGGTCAGGAGGCCGGTCGACGGAGCGCCCTGCGCCGATGCCGGGACGCCGAGCATCGTCGCGGCGATCGCCGCGAGCAACGCTCCGATGCGTCCGACACCGACGATCAAACGATCCCCTCCCGGATACCGCGCCGCGCGCCTGGCCGCGCGCCTAGCCGCGCGCCTACTTGGCCCCCAGGGCCATCTGCATCTTCACGATCTTGTCGGGGTTCTGCACGGCCCCGCCCGGTGCGCCCGGCGCCGCCTTCTTGATCGCGTCGACGGCCTCCATGCCGGAGGAGACGAGGCCGACCACGGTGTACTGGCCGTTGAGGAACGGCGCGTCGCCGAGGCAGATGAAGAACTGCGAGTTCGCCGAGTTCGGATCGGAGGACCGGGCCATGCCGACCGTGCCGCGCCGGAACGGGGATTGCGAGAACTCGGCCGGGATGTTCGGAAGGTCCGAGCCGCCGGTGCCGTTGCCCTTCGGGTCGCCCGTCTGGGCCATGAAGCCATCCATCACGCGGTGGAACTTGAGGCCGTTGTAGAAGCCCTTCTTGATCAGGGTCTTCAGCTGCGCCACGTGCTTGGGCGCGAGGTCGGGCCGCAGCTCGATGGTGACGCGGCCGTCCTTGGTGTCGAGGAACACCGTGTTGTCGTCCGCCGCGACGGCCTGGGAGGCCGTGCCGATCAGGGCGGCGAGGCTGAGAAGGGCGATCCGCCGGTTGAGTCCGAAGTTCATAGGCACGCGGTCTCTCTATCGAATGACACGGGAAGTCAGGGTTGTGCGAAGCGCTGGGCCAGGCGCTGGGCCACGAGGGGCGGCACGAAGGGCGAGACGTCGCCGCCCATCGCGGCGATCTGCCGGACCAGCGTCGCGGTGATCGGCCGGACCCCGGTGGAGGCGGGCAGGAACACCGTCTGGACCTCGGGCGCCATCGCGCCGTTCATGCCCGCGAGCTGCATCTCGTAATCGAGGTCGGTCCCGTCGCGCAGGCCCCGGATGAACACGGTGGCGCCGACCCGGCGCGCCGCCGTCACCGCGAGATCGTCGAAGGGGACGATGGTCAGTGCGGTGCCCTCGGCCTCGGCGAGGGGGGTGCAGGTGGCCCGAAGCAGGTCCGTCCGCTCCTCCGGCGTGAACATCGGCGCCTTGCCGGGATGCACGCCGATCGCGATGACGAGGTTGTGCACGAGCCGGCACGCCTGACGGATGACGTCGAGGTGTCCGTTCGTGACCGGGTCGAACGAGCCGGCATAGAGGGCGGTGCGGATCATCGCGGCCCGAGGTAGAGCATTTCGCCCGAGAACGGAACCTCCGACCCCGTAACGAAAAAGGCGGACCCCCGTCAGGGAGCCCGCCCGCCTCGGAATGGGAGCCGGTGGCCCGGCTCCGAACGATCCTAGTAGGTGCCGAACTTGTAGTTGATGCCGGCGCGGGCGATGCTGCCCTCGGTCCGGACGCGGGCGATGTAGCCGGCGCCGGGGAAGACGGCCGTGTTCGTGTTGGCCACCGTGATGGCGCGCGAGCCGAGATCGTAGCGCAGGTACTCGGCCTTGATCGTCACGGCGCTGGACTTGAAGAAGTTCAGGAACGAGTCGGTGGGCAGGGCGTATTCGATGCCGCCGCCATAGGCGTAGCCCGTCTCGATGTTGGAGCGGGAGCCGAAATAGGCCACGGGCGTGTTGGTCTGGAAGGCCACCGACTGGTTCACGTCGCCGTAGGCGAAGCCGCCGGTGCCGTACACCAGGAACCGGTCGAAGGCGTAGCCGATGCGGCCGCGCACCGTGCCGAGGAACGACAGCTCGCTCCGGTAGGTGTTCGTCAGCGTGTTCGGGTTGAAGCGGATGTCGGTGCGGGTCCGCTGCAGGTCGGTGTAGGCCGCATCGGCCTCGAGACCGACGACGATGCCGCTGCCCGGCGTGAACTGATAGTTGTAGCCGACCTGGCCGCCGGCGGTGAAGCCTTCCTGCTGAAGACCGATGGCCGCCTGACGGAAGCCGCGATCGACGTTGGTCTGGAGCGCGCCGATGCCGGTGGTGCGGACGGTGTCACGCTCGCTGAAGGCGTAGCCGGCATTCACGCCGAGATAGGCGCCGGTCCAGGTGAAGACCGGGACCGGAACGAAGACCGGCGGCGCGGCCCGGCGCGGCAGATCGGCGGCCGAGGCGGTGCCGGCGAACAGAGCGGCGCCGGCGCCGGCGAGGAGGAAACGCTTCAGCACGATGAAAATCCTGCGGGTGTCTGGATGAGCTTGACCGCTGGGATACATCGTTGCCGAATGTTTCACTATGATATTACTGCCACACCGAAAAGCAAAGCTCTATCGAACCTCCAGTCAATATCCGGCACGAGCGAGCTGTTTCGGTAATCCTCGCGAGCACGAAAACGTGATGCTCGCGAGGAATTCGAATTTTTGCGTGGCTATGAAGCGTCTTCGGCGGCTTCGCTCTCGTCTTCACCTTCGATGTGCTCGACGGAAACCACCCGTTCTGTCTTCTCCGTGTTGAAGACGGTCACGCCCTGCGAGGCGCGCCCGACGATGCGGATATCGTCAACCGGCACGCGGATGAGCTGGCCGCCATCGGTGACCAGCATGATCTGGTCGGACGGCTGGACCGGGAAGGAGGCCACGAGGTTGCCGTTGCGCGGGTTCACCCGCATGGCGGTGATGCCCTTGCCGCCGCGGCCGGACGTCCGGTACTCGAAGGACGAACTGCGCTTGCCGAAGCCGCGCTCGGACAGGGTCAGCACGAACTGCTCGTGGGCGCCCATCTCGTTGTAGCGCTCCAGCGAGATCGCGGTGGCCTCGGCCGTGCCGTCCTCGGCCTCCGCGCCCGTCTCCTCACCCTCGACGCCGTCGCCGATGACGGCCCGGCGCATCTTGAGATAGCCCGCGCGCTCCTCCGGCGAGGCGTCGAAGGCATTCAGGATCGTCATCGAGATGACGCGGTCGTCCTTGGCGAGGCTGATGCCGCGCACGCCGGTGGAATCGCGGCCCTTGAAGACGCGCACGTCCTCGACGGGGAAGCGGATGCACTGGCCGGCCTGCGTGGTGAGCAGCACGTTCTGGTCCGCCCGGCAGATCTCGACGTGGACGATGTGGTCGCCCGCGTCGAGCTTCATCGCGATCTTGCCGGCGCGGTTCACCTGCACGAAGTCCGAGAGCTTGTTGCGCCTCACCCCGCCGCTGGCGGTGGCGAACATCACGTCGAGGGTCTCCCAGGAGGCCTCGTCCTCGGGCAGCGGCATGATGGTGGTGATGCGCTCGGTGCCGGCATCCATCGAGAGGATGTTGACGAGCGCCTTGCCGCGCGCGTTCGGCGCCGCCATCGGCAGGCGCCAGACCTTCTCCTTGTAGACCTGACCCTGGTTCGAGAAGAACAGCACCGGCGTGTGGGTGTTGGCCACGAACAGGCGGGTGACGAAATCCTCGTCGCGGGTCGCCATCCCCGAGCGGCCCTTGCCGCCCCGGCGCTGGGCCCGGTAGGTCGAGAGCGGAACGCGCTTGACGTAGCCCGCGTGGGACACGGTGACGACCATGTCCTCGCGCTGGATCAGGTCCTCGTCCTCGACGTTCGAATCCCAATCGAGGATCACGGTGCGGCGCGGGGTGGCGTAGGCCTCGCGCACCTCCGCGAACTCGTCCTTGACGATGCCCATGATGCGCAGGCGCGAGCGCAGGATGTCGAGGTAATCGGCGATCTCGTCGGCGAGCTTCTTCAGCTCGTCGCCGATCTCGTCGCGGCCGAGCGCCGTGAGACGCTGCAGGCGCAGGTCGAGGATGGCCCGGGCCTGCACCTCGGAGAGGCGATAGGTGCCGTCCTCGGCGACGCGGTGGCGCGGATCGTCCACCAGCGCGATCAGCGGCGCGATGTCGTGGGCCGGCCAGTCGCGCGCCATCAGCGCGTCGCGGGCGGTGTTGGGATCGGGCGAGGTCCGGATCAGGCGGATGACCTCGTCGATGTTGGCGACCGCGATGGCGAGGCCGCACAGGACGTGGGCGCGTTCGCGGGCCTTGTTGAGCAGAAACTTGGTGCGCCGGGAAACGACCTCCTCGCGGAAGTCGACGAACGCCTGGAGCAGGTCCTTCAGGTTCATCAGCTCGGGGCGGCCGCCGTTCAGCGCCACCATGTTGCAGCCGAAGGAGGATTGCAGCGGGGTGAAGCGGTAGAGCTGGTTCAGCACCACGTCCGCCATGGCGTCGCGCTTGATCTCGATGACGATGCGCATGCCGTCGCGGTCGGATTCATCACGAAGGTCCGAGATTCCTTCGACGCGCTTCTCCTTCACCAGCTCGGCGATCTTCTCCATGAGCGTCGCCTTGTTCACCTGATACGGGATCTCGGTGAAGATCAGCGCCTCGCGCTCCTTGCGCAGTTCCTCCACGTGGGACTTCGCCCGCATGATGATGGAGCCGCGCCCCGTGGCATAGGCCTGCCGTGTGCCGGCCCGGCCCAGGATCGAGCCGCCGGTGGGGAAGTCGGGCCCCGGCACGTACTCGGTGAGCTGCTCGATGGAGAGGCCGGGATCGTCGATCAGCGCGATGCAGGCATCGATCAGCTCGCCGAGATTGTGCGGCGGGATGTTGGTGGCCATGCCGACCGCGATGCCGCCGGCGCCGTTGACGAGGAGGTTGGGAAAGCGCGCCGGCAGGACGGTCGGCTCCTCGCGCGACTCGTCGTAGTTCGGCTGGAAGTCGACGGTGTTCTTGTCGATGTCGGCCAAGAGCGCGTTGGCGGGCTTGGCCAGGCGCGATTCGGTGTAGCGCATGGCCGCCGGCGGATCGCCGTCGACGGAGCCGAAATTGCCCTGCCCGTCGATGAGCATCAGGCGCATCGAGAAGTCCTGCGCCATGCGGACCAAGGCGTCGTAGATCGATTGGTCGCCGTGCGGATGGTAGAGACCGATCACGTCGCCGACGATGCGGGCCGACTTGACGTATTTGCGCTCGGGCAGGTGCCCGCTCTCGTAGGCCGAGTAGAGGATGCGCCGGTGCACCGGCTTGAGGCCGTCGCGCGCGTCCGGCAGCGCCCGGCTCACGATCACGCTCATAGCGTAATCGAGATAGGAGCGCTTCATCTCGTCGGTGATGGAGACGGGCTTGATGTCGGAGGCGGGCGGCGGCGTGCCGGCACCCGGAATGTCGTTCTCTGCCAAGGTCTTCGGTCTCTGCTGGTACGAGGCCCGGAGCACCGGCGGCGGCTGTCAGCCGCGCCCGCTCACGGGGTTGTTGCGCGCGTCTCCGGCAGGGGCACCGAACCGCGCTGGAACCTGCCCGAACCCATAGCACATCGGATCGGCCCGGGCCAGAAAAGCGCCCTTAACCCTCTGGCAACCAACGACTTGCCCGCAGGATTCCGCCGGGCGCCCCGGCGCCCGTCCGGCGGTCCGGCCCCCAGGGCGCTCGAAAACGAACGGGCGCGGCCCCGATGGAGCCGCGCCCGTGATCGCCGTCGAGGATGCGACGCTCCCTAGAACGGAATGTCGTCGTCGAGGTCGTAGTTCGGCTTCGAGCCGCCACCGCCGCCGCCGCCGGAGGGGCGCCGGTCGCCGCCGCCGGAGGGGCGGCCACCACCGCCGCCGCCGTACTCCCCACCCCGGTCGCCGCCGCGTCCACCGCCGCCGCCGCCACCGCCGCCGAAATCGCCGCCCCGGCTGATCTGGCCGCCGCTCTCCTCGTCCATGCCCATCTCGCCGCCGCCGCTGCGGCCGTCGAGGAGGGTGAGTTCACCCCGGAAGCGCTGGAGCACGACTTCGGTGGTGTACTTCTCGACGCCGGACTGGTCCGCCCATTTGCGGGTCTGGAGCTGGCCCTCGATGTAGACCTTCGAGCCCTTGCGCAGGTACTGCTCGGCCACGCGGGCGAGGTTCTCGTTGTAGATCACGACCGAGTGCCACTCGGTCTTCTCCTTGCGCTCGCCCGACATCTTGTCCTTCCAGGACTCCGATGTGGCGATGCGCAGGTTCACCACCGGATCGCCCGAGGCGAGGCGCCGCGTCTCGGGGTCGCGCCCGAGATTGCCCACCAGGATCACCTTGTTCACGCTGCCGGCCATGCCGCTCTCTCCTGCCGATCGATCTCACTGTGCGCCGCAAGGCTCCCGGACCCTTCATCCGGACACCCGCGATCCCGCCTTCATGAGCTTCCGAAGCGTCGGCGGCAATCGCGGTCGAGCGACTGTCCCCGAGACTCCCAGGGACTCGGCGCACCTGAATGTTCTATATTTGTTCCATCTCAAGGGCAAGACACCCTTCCGTGAGCGAAGTGCCAGTTGAGGGACTCGCCGGTTGAGGGACTTGCCGGCTTCGTTCACCCGATGCGGACGATGAGCTTGCCGAAGTTCCGGCCCTTCAGAAGGCCGGCGAAGGCTTCCGGCGCGTTCTCCAGGCCGTCGACGATGTCCTCCCGGTGGACGATCAGCCCGTCGCGCAGCCAGCCGCCGACCTCGCTCAGGAATTCCGGTTCCTGCGCGGCGAAGTCCCAGACGATGAAGCCCTGGAGGTGCAGGCGCTTCGACAGGACCGCCCGCATCAGGACCGGCACGCGGTCGGGGCCGGGCGGCAATTCGGTGGCGCTGTATCCGGAGACGAGGCCGCAGACGGGCACGCGGGCGAAGTTGTTCAGGAGCGGCAGCACCGCATCGAACACCGCGCCGCCGACATTCTCGAAATAGACGTCGATGCCGCTCGGGCAGGCCGCCGCCAGCGTGTCGGGAAAATCCTCGGCGCGATGGTCGATGGCGGCGTCGAAGCCGAGCGTGTCGACGAGGTAGGCGCATTTCTCGGGCCCGCCCGCGATGCCGACCGCCCGGGCACCCTTGCGCTTGGCGATCTGCCCGACGAGGGAGCCGACCGGACCGGCGGCGGCGGCCACCACGACGGTCTCGCCGGCCTTCGGCCGGCCGATGTTGAGGAGGCCCGTATAGGCCGTCATGCCGGGCATGCCTAGGACGCCCAGCGCGGTGGTGACGGGGGCCGCCGCCGGATCGAGCCGGCGCAGGCCGCGCCCGTCCGAGATCGCGAAATCCTGCCAGCCGCCGAAGCCCACCACGGTCTCGCCGACCCGGTAGTCGGGATGGTGCGAGGCGACGACCTCCGCCACGGTGGCACCCACCATGGTCTCGCCGATGGCGACGGGCTCGGCGTAGGATTTCGCGGCGCTCATGCGCCCGCGCATGTAGGGGTCGAGGGAAAGATAGCGGTTGGCGAGGAGCACTTCTCCCTCCCGCGCCACCGGCATCCGCGTCTCCTCCAGGCGGAAATGCGAAGGGTTCGGTTCACCGTGCGGACGGGCGGCCAGGACGATACGGCGATTCGCGGTGGTCATGGGGGCTCCGGGGTTGGGCACTTGTGCGGGCACGATCAGGGATGCGCGGCCAGTCGGACGGTCCCAGACAGATGGGACGAGCCCGCCCGATGACAATTCCGCGCGGGCTCCCCGCGTGGGGGGTGTGCGTTGTCCGGGATGGATGCGTTCGCATCGCGAAGCGCGGGGAGACTCAAGGATGACGGGTCGTGGGTGGGTGATGGGCGCGACGCTGCTCGGTGTCGGTGCGGCGCAGGCCGCGGAGAATCCGCCGGCACGCCACCAGTGGCGTTCGCGGGTCCTGGTGATTTCGGCGCCGGAACGGAACGACCCGAAGCTCGCCGCGCAGCGGGCCGCCTTCGAGAAGGTGCGCGACGGTCTGAAGGAGCGGGACCTCGTCACCCTGGAAGCCGTGGGCGACGGCGCGGCCGCGAGGGATCTGCGGGCCAGGCTGAAGCTGCCGGCAGATGCCTTCCGCGTCGTCCTGATCGGCAAGGATGGGGGCACCAAGCGCACCGAGGCGGTGCCGCTGACCGCCGACGCTCTGTTCGAGACCATCGACGCGATGCCGATGCGGCAGGACGAGAAACGGCGCAGAAACCTTGGACGTGGGCCGGATTCAACGAAAAAGGGGCCGCGCCAGGCGGCCCCTCGATCAGGATCGGAGTACTAAGCGCCGATCAGTAGCAACGCTCGACCAGCACGCGGCGGTAGCCGTAGGGCGTCCATCGGACGCGCGGAACCGTGTAGCAGCCGCCGCCGTAGCCGTAATCATAGGCCCCGTAGCCGACGGGCGCGTAGCCGCCGCCATAGCCGTATCCGTAGCCCGGACCATAGCCTCCGTAGAGACCGCCCGCCGCCAGACCGAGGCCGACGCCGAGGCCCAAGCCGCCGAGACCGTAGCCGTAGCCACGCCCGTATCCGCGACCATAGTAGCCGCCACGATAGCCGCCGAACCCACCCCGGTAGCCACCGAAGCCCGCGTTGCGGAAGCCGCCACCGAAGCCACCCCGATAGCCGCCGAAGCCGCCACGGAACCCACCGCCGCCACCGTGGAAGCCACCGCCGTGGAACCCGCCACCACCGAACCCGCCGCGCGCCTCGGCCGTGGCCGGGATCATCGCGAGCGCGCCGAGCATCGCTGCCGAGGCCAGAACAACTCGTTTCATCACATCGTCTCCGAGAGAAGCCGAAACGTCCCCTTCAGCGCTAAAACGCGGTGGTGCCGAAAACGGTTCATGGACGTTTTGCCTCTCCCGCATTCGTGATGACCGTTGAGGTGCCGGCGCTCCCGATGCCGGCCTTGAAATTGCGGCGGGTTTCGGGCGAGGGAGCGTGGCCGGCCGACGCGGTCCCTCGGTGAGCCTCGGGCCCGGCTGACGTGGGTGATGGACGTGGGTGATGATGGTGCAGAACGTCGCGTCGACCCGGTTTCGCGTCCGCTTGTCTCCGCTCCGGGCGCTTCTCGGCGCGGCCTGGATTGGACTGGCACTCGTCGGCGACGCCGGCGCCGCGCCGGCTTCCGCTCCTGTCCCCGCCCCTTGCCGCGCCGTTCAGGCGGAGGGCGAAGCCTACACGGTCTGCACCGTCGATCTGCGCCGCGAGCGGGTGCGGGTGTTCTGGCTCGGTGCCGACGGCCTGCCCTATTCCTCACTGTCGACGCTGGCCGAGAAACAGGGGCCCAAGCTGCGCTTTGCCATGAATGCGGGCATGTACGACAAGGGCCAGGCTCCGGTCGGCCTCTATGTCGAGGACGGGCGTGAGCTGAAAGGGGTCTCCACCGCAAACGGCCCCGGCAACTTCCATCTCAAGCCGAACGGCATCTTCTGGGTGAAGGGCGACCGGGCCGGTGTGATGGAGACGGGCCGCTACCTGCGCAGCCTCCCGAAGCCGGACTTCGCCACGCAATCGGGGCCGATGCTGGTGGTGGACGGTCACATCCACCCGAAGATCTCCGCAGACGGTCCGAGCCAGAAGATCCGCAACGGCGTCGGCGTGCGCGACGATGGCCGCACGGCCGTGTTCGCGATCTCCGAACGGCCCGTGAGTTTCGGGGCCTTCGCCCGCCTGTTCAAGGACACGCTCGGCTGCCGCAACGCCCTGTTTCTCGATGGCAGCGTGTCGAGCCTCTACGCGCCCTCGATGAATCGCCAGGACCTCAGCCGTCCGCTGGGCCCGATGGTCGGGGCCGTGGCGCGCTGAGATCGTCTTCCGCTCGATCGAGCGGAAGACGGTCCCGCTCAGGCATCGTCCTCGCGGCCGAAGACCTCGCCTTCCTCGGCGAGGCGTGCATCGGCTTCGTCGCTCCTCAGGACCTGAAGGGCGCGGAACTGCCGCAGCAGGCCGCGCAGGCGGATATTCGCCTCGGAGCAATCCGCCGCGGGCTCGGTGCCGTCCGATCCCGCCTCGCCCGGGGCGCAGCCCTCGATGGTCTCGGCCGTCTGCCGGTCGACGGCGGCCCGGTCCGCCGCGCTCAGACCGTCGAGGTCGCCGAAGCCGAGTTCCAGGGCGATCAGTTCGGCGATCTCGCGCCGCTTGGCCTCGAGCTCGGACATGGACCCCTCCCGTTTTTCCGTCTCTCTACAGAACCGTGAGCGCCTTCAGGTCGATCCACGCTTCCTGCTCGTCGCCGTCGACGTCCCCATCGACGAACCAGCGGCAGAGGGCGCGGTCGCCCTCCACCGCCACCACCGTCATGGTCGCCTCGTTGTCGTCGGAGGCGACGTAATCGCCGGCCTTGATGTCCATCGACGTCCTCTTCGCGTGTGAGACTCGGCTGTCTGTTCAGGCGCGTTTCGCCCGCTTGCCGAAGGCGACCGAGAGGCGCGCGCGGACACCTTCCGGGATCTCGGTCTGCGATTCGACCCGTACGGCGGGCATCTCGGCGCCGATCGTGCTCGCGGGATCGAAGTCGAAGCGGAGATGGCGCAGCCCGAGTTCCAGCCCGGTGACGCCGTCCGACTGCGTCAGGTCCTCGCCGAACACCTCGATCAGCGGCCCGTCCGGGTCGCCCTTCTCGATCTGGATGATGAAGTAGCCGGCCGGCTCCTCCTCGTCGTCGGCTCCCGAGATCAGGGTGATGCCGTTCTCGATGTCGAGGCGCACCCGCTCCACCGTGAAGGTCGTGACGTCGTCGTCGTCCATGCTCAACGTTGCCCGTGCTTGGTGTCGGTGAAG
Organism: Methylobacterium sp. J-068; assembly: GCF_022829445.1. Lineage (GTDB taxonomy): Bacteria > Pseudomonadota > Alphaproteobacteria > Rhizobiales > Beijerinckiaceae > Methylobacterium. The sequence continues at coordinate 94,263 of NZ_JAKSXY010000049.1, forward strand.
AGGTCCTTGAACTGGCGCGGCTGCGAGCGCCAGTATTGCCGGGGCGCGCGCACCCGGGCGCCGAGTTCGGCCGCCGCGTGCCAGGGCCAGCGCGGATCGTAGAGCAGCGCGCGGGCCAGCGAGATCGCGTCGGCCTCGCCCTTCTGGAGGATCGACTCCGCGTGGGCGGCTTCCGTGATCAACCCGACCGCGATCGTGGTCAGGCCGGTCTCGGCCCTGATCCGCTCGGCGAAGGGCACCTGATAGCCCGCCGAGAGCGGGATCTGCTGGCGCGTCGAGAGCCCGCCGGTGGAGACGTGGATGGCCGCCGCGCCCCGGCGCTTCAGGGCATGGGCGAGTTCCACCGTCTCCTCCAGGGTCCAGCCCGCCTCGACCCAGTCGGTGGCCGAGACGCGCATCCACACGGGCTTGCCCGCCGGCACGGCGTCGCGCACCGCCTCGAAGCATTCCAGCGGAAACCTCATCCGGTTGGCGAGCGAGCCGCCATACTGGTCCGTGCGCCGGTTGGAGAGCGGCGACAGGAACTGGTGCAGCAGGTAGCCGTGCGCCCCGTGCAGCTCGATGCCGTCGATGCCGAGATGCATCGCCCGCCGCGCCGTGGCGACGAAGCCGTCGCGGATGCGCTTCAGCCCCTCCGCGTCGAGGGCGTGCGGGGCCGCCTCCCCCTCCCCGTGCGCGAGCGCCGAGGGCGCCTCGGTGCGCCAGCCGTCCGGCGCCTCCGGGTCGATCTGGGCCCCGCCCTCCCAGGGCGCGCGGCTCGAGGCCTTCCGGCCCGCATGGTTGATCTGGATCGCGACGGGAACCGGCGCGTAGCCCCGCACCGCGTCGAGGACCCGGCCCAGCGCCCGCTGGGTCTCGTCGGAATAGAGGCCGAGGTCGGTGGGGGAGATCCGACCCTCCGGCGAGATCGCGGTGGCCTCCAGGGTGAGGAGGCCGGCCCCCGACATCGCCATCTGCCCGAGATGCATCAGGTGCCAGTCGCCGGCCTGGCCCGCATGGGCCGAGTACTGGCACATCGGCGCGACGATGATGCGGTTCTCGAGGGTGAGGTCGTCGAGGCGCAAGGGCTCGAACAGACGGGCGGTCATGCGGGGCTCCGGCTTGGCGGCAACGCCCCATAGGTGGCGCGCCGGCCTTCGCTTGGCTAGCCGCCCCGGGGGTCCCGCGACCCCGGCCCGATCCCCCTCCCCCTCAGGCTGGCGCCGATCTCGTCGAGGGCGCCGGCATCGTCGATGGTCGGCGGGGTCGTCCAGGGCTCGCCGTCGGCGATCCGCTTCATGGTCCCGCGCAGGATCTTGCCCGAGCGGGTCTTCGGCAGCCTCTGGACGGTGAGCGCCAGCTTGAAGGCCGCGACGGGGCCGATCTGGTCCCGGACCAGGGCCACCAGCTCGCGCTCGATGCCTTCCGCCGGGCGCTCGACCCCGGATTTCAGGACCACGAAGCCGCAGGGCTGCTCGCCCTTCAGGGCATCGCGAATGCCGATGACCGCGCATTCGGCGACATCCGGGTGGCTCGCCAGAACGGCCTCCATGCCGCCGGTGGAGAGCCGGTGACCGGCGACGTTGATGATGTCGTCGGTGCGCCCCAGCACGGTGACGTAGCCGTCCGCGTCCACGACGCCGGCATCCGAGGTGTCGTACCAGCCCGGGAAGGTGGTGAGGTAGCTCGCCCGGAAGCGTTCCTCCGAGCCCCAGAGGGTCGGCAGGCAGCCCGGCGGCAGGGGCAGCCTCAGCGCGATGGTGCCCATCGTGCCGGCGGGCACCGGCTTGCCCGCCTCGTCGAGGACCGCGAGATCGTAGCCCGGCATGGGCACGCAGGCGCTGCCGTGCTTGACCGGCAGCTGTCCGAGCCCGACCGGATTGCCCGCGATGGCCCAGCCCGTCTCGGTCTGCCACCAATGGTCGATGACCGGACGCGCGAGGGCCCGCTCGGCCCAGGCCACCGAATCCGGGTCGGCCCGCTCGCCGGCCAGGAACAGGCTGCGGAAGGCGGAGAGGTCGTGGTCGCGGACCCGCTCGGCGCGGGGGTCCTCCTTCTTGATCGCCCGGAGCGCGGTCGGCGCCGTGAACAGGCAGGCGGCGCCGTATTCCGAGACCACCCGCCAGAGCGCCCCGGCATCCGGCGTGCCCACCGGCTTGCCCTCGTAGAGCACCGTGGTGCAGCCGTGCAGGAGCGGCGCGTAGACGATGTAGGAATGCCCCACCACCCAGCCGATGTCGGAAGCGCAGAAATAGGTCTCGCCGGGCCGGACGTCGTAGAGGTTGGGCATCGACCACGCGAGGGCGACGCAATAGCCGCCCGTGTCCCGCACCACGCCCTTGGGTTTGCCCGTCGTTCCGGAGGTGTAGAGGATGTAGAGCGGATCGGTCGCCGAGACGCTCGCGCACGGCGCGCTCCGGCCCTCGGCCGCGGCGCGGGCCACGGTCTCGGCCCAGTCGTGGTCGCGCCCCGCCACGAGGTCCGCCGGCGCCTGGGGGCGCTGGAGGACGAGGCAGGCGGCGGGCTTGTGCGCCGAGGCCGCGATGGCGGCGTCGAGCAGCGGCTTGTAGGCGACCACCCGACTCGGCTCGATGCCGCAGGAAGCCGCGAGCACGACCTTCGGCGCGGCGTCCTCGATGCGGACCGCGAGTTCGTTGGCGGCGAACCCGCCGAACACCACGGAATGGACCGCCCCGAGCCGGGCACAGGCGAGCATCCCGAAGAGGGCCTCGGGGACCATCGGCATGTAGAGGACGACCCGGTCGCCCCGGGCGACGCCGAGATCGCCGAGGACCGCCGCCAGCACCGCTACCGCGTCGCGCAGTTCCGCGTAGGTGATCCGGCTCTTGGTGCCGGTGACGGGCGAATCGTAGAGGATCGCGGCCTGATCCCCCCGTCCGGCCGCGACGTGGCGATCCACCGCGTTGTGGCAGGCATTCAGGGTCGCATCGGGAAACCAGCGGCCATAGGCGCCGGCCCCGGCATCGAAGGCGCGCGTCGGAGGCGTCGTCCAGGCGATCGCCCGTGCCGCGTCGAGCCAGAACGCCTCCGGATCATCGAGCGAGGCCGCGTGGGTCCGCGCGTATCGCCCGGGCGGCGGGTTCGGAGCGTGGCTCGTGGAATCCATGGCGTTGTCCTGAGAGCCGGTCGTGCGCGCCGGCTTTCCGGTACTCTACGCGGGTTTCGCGCCGCCGGGGATTCCCCGATCCTGCATTCCGGGTCGGAGCGTCCCGGCCCGAAAACGAAAACCGCCGCCCTGGAGACCAGCGGCGGCGGCGAACACTCAGAGACCTAGATTGGGATCGGAACGGCCGCTAATGCAGCGCGTCGGTGTCGGTTCGCAGGCGGTTGATCTCGTCCTTGAGATGCAGCTTGCGTCTCTTGAGTTCTGCGATGCGCAGATCGTTCGCCGATGGACTGAGGGTCGCGTCGTGGATTTCCCGCTCGAGGGCTTCGTGCTTGCGGGTGAGCTGGGTCAGGTGCGTCTGCAGTGACATGAGCCATATCTCCTGTCTCGTTTCGACGGGGGTAGACTGGCACATGATCAGCCGGCTGTCGAAGCCTATCGACGGCCATGCTTGACGGATTTTGTGCGGGCGGATGTTTGTGCAGGAGCGATGCCGGGTTCTTGCCGAGGCCGTCGGCCTGTCGCATGGTCGGCACGCGTAAGGCGTCCCGGGACATCAGGTGCGATGGCGGTCCAGTTCGATAACGATGCATCGGTGGAGCCGGCCGACGAACTCGCGCGGCTGAAGCTGGAACATCGCGACCTCGACGAGGCGATCGATGCGCTGGAACTCGGGGTCGTCGCCGACCAGTTGCAGATCCAGCGCCTGAAGAAGCGCAAGCTCTCGCTGCGCGACCGGATCTCGTACATCGAGGATCAGATCACCCCCGATATCATCGCCTGACGGCGACGGGGTTCGGGCTCGGTATCGTGCCGCGCGGGCTCGCGCCTTGCGGGGGCGCCGCCGCTTTTGTATTCGGCGTTTCGGCAGGCTCGGCGCGGCGCCCGGCTTGTTCGACGTGATCGCGAAGGGATGTGACGACGATGGCGGGAGCCTCCCCGGTCGCGATCATCATGGGCAGCCAGTCCGACTGGGCGACCATGCGGCATGCCGCCGAGACGCTGGATGCGCTCGGCGTCGCCCATGACGACCGCATCGTCTCGGCCCATCGCACGCCCGACCGGCTCGTCGCCTTCGCCAAGGGCGCCAAGGCGGAGGGGTTCCGGGTGGTGATCGCGGGCGCCGGCGGTGCCGCCCACCTGCCCGGCATGACGGCGGCCATGACCTCCCTTCCCGTCCTCGGCGTGCCCGTCGAGTCGAAGGCGCTCTCGGGGCAGGACAGCCTCCTCTCCATCGTGCAGATGCCCGCCGGCATTCCGGTCGGCACCCTGGCCATCGGGCGGGCCGGCGCGGTCAACGCGGCCCTGCTCGCCGCCGCCATCCTGGCCCTCACCGACGCGGACCTCGCCGCACGCCTCGAATCCTGGCGTGCCGCGCAGACCGCGAGCGTCGCCGAAACCCCGCGAAGCGATCTTCCCTAGGAAGCGATCTGTCTTGACCTCCATTCCCGACATCCGGCCCGGCGCGACCCTCGGCATCGTGGGCGGCGGCCAGCTCGGCCGCATGATCGCCCTCGCGGCGGCGAATTACGGGCTGAAGGTCCACATCTTCGCCCCCGACGCGGACAGCCCGGCCTTCGACGTCTCGGCGGAGCGGACCGTCGCGGCCTATGACGACGTCGCCGCCCTGGCGCGCTTCGCCGCCGACGTGGACGTCGTGACCTACGAGTTCGAGAACATCCCGGCCGAAGCCGCCGAGGCCCTGGCCGCGAAGGCGCCGCTGCATCCGAACGCCACCGCGCTCGCGACCACGCAGGACCGGCTCGCCGAGAAGCGCTTCATCAATGCTCTCGGCATCGAGACCGCGCCGTTCCGCGCCGTCGATACGGCCGAGGACCTGACCCGCGCCCTCGCGGAGATCGGCCGGCCGGCGGTGCTCAAGACCCGCCGCTTCGGCTATGACGGCAAGGGCCAGCGCATGATCCGGGCCGAGGCCGACGGGGACATCGCCGCGATCCTGGCCGAGTTCGGGGGCGTGCCCTGCATCCTGGAGGGGTTCGTGCCCTTCGAGGCGGAAGTCTCGGTGGTGGCCGCGCGCGGGACCGACGGCGCCTTCGCGGCCTACGACCCGTGCGCCAACGAGCACCGCGACCACATCCTCGCCGTCACGCGCGTTCCCGCGCCCGGCATCGCCCCCCAGACCGAGGCCGCCGCCATCGGCATCGCCCGGCGCATCGCCGAAGCCCTCGACTATGTCGGCGTGCTCGCGGTGGAGATGTTCCTGGTGCCCCAGGCCGACGGACCGGCCCGCGTCGTCGTCAACGAGATCGCGCCGCGCGTCCACAATTCGGGTCACTGGACCATCGAGGGCGCGACGGTCTCGCAATTCGCCCAGCACGTCCGGGCCGTCTGCGGCTGGCCGCTCGGCGATCCGGCGCGGGTCGGCGGCATGGCCGTCGAGATGCACAATCTCATCGGCGGCGACGTGGAGGACTGGGCCGCGATCCTGGCCCGGCCGGGGGCGCAGCTTCACCTCTACGGCAAGGGCGAAGCCCGGTCCGGACGCAAGATGGGGCACGTCACGCGCCTGATCTCCACGCCGCGCGTCTGATCTTCACGGCGCGCGTCTGATCTCCGCGACCTGATCGCGTCGTCCGAATCGTCGTCTGATCCATGTGCATCCCGCTCGCGCCGGGGCGCGTCCGAGTGGTCGCCGCGCGGCGGTGGGTGCCCGAAAACCGCGTCCCGCTTGCTACACCCCGGTGCCCGCGATCCTTCCGGAGCGGGTTTGCGGAGGCCGACACGCGCCGAGCCATACCTTCGCCACATCGAACCGCTTGAGCCAAACCGGCCGCCGGTCTTAAGCGCGCATTCACCGCGACGCGGGATTGTGCCGGCGCGCGAGGTCCGAGGGGTTCGGACCTCCGCTGATGCGATACGGTTTCAGGGGCGGCGTCGTGCGCGGCGCCGGGGGGAGCGAAGACCATGACGGTTGTCAAGCTGCGGGCATCGAAGGCGGGGCTGATCGGGGCCACGGCGCTCGTGGCGGCCGCTTTGGCCGGTTGCGAGACCTATGGCGGCGGTGCCACCGCGTCGCGCCAGTTCGCCGTGCTCGAATCCGACAAGACGGGCGCCACCACCGTCAACATCGCCTCCCTCAGCGAGGTGATCCAGCGCAACCCGAACGATGCGGCCGCCTACGTGACCCGGGGTGCCGCCTATGCCCGGTCCGGCCAGTTCAACGACGCCATCGGGGACTTCACCAAGGCGGTGCAGATCGATCCGAACTCGGCCTCGGCCTACAACAACCGCGCGCTCGCCAACCGCCAGATCGGCCGCAACGACGCCGCGCTCCAGGACTTCTCGAAGGCGATCTCGGCCGATCCGAATTACGGGCCGGCCTATATCGGCCGCGCCAACGTGCTGCGCGCCCAGGGCGATCTCGATGGGGCGAGCTCGGACCTCAACCAGGCGATCCGCCTCGCACCGGAATCGGCCGAGGCCTACCATGCCCGCGGCCTCGTCCGTCAGAAGCAGGGCCAGAACACGCAGGCCATCGCGGATTTCGACGCCGCCATCGACCGCAACCCCTTCGTCGCGGCGCCCTACGCCGCGCGCGGCCAGAGCCTGATCGCCACCAACCAGTACGACAAGGCGATCGAGGACTACAACGCCGCCCTCAACGTCAACAACAAGGACGCGACCTCCTGGGCCTATCGCGGCGTCGCCTACGAGAAGTCGAACCGCAAGAAGGAGGCGATGGAGAGCTACCAGCGCGCCGCGCAGCTGGAGCCGGGCAATCCCATCGCCAAGCAGGGTCTCGGCCGCGTCCAGGGCGGCGTCGGCTCGCTGTTCAACTGAAGCGCGTCGCGCACCCGACCCGACGCCGGGCGAGATCCCGCCCGGCGATCGGCCTCACCGCGCGTTGCGGAACACCTGCAGATCGAGATCCCGCACCTTCTTGCGCAGGGTGTTGCGGTTGACGCCCAGCAGCTCCGCCGCGCGGATCTGGTTGCCCCGCGTGGCGGCGAGGGCCGCCCCGATCAGCGGGCCTTCGATCTCGCGCAGGATGCGGTGGTACAGGCCGGGCGGCGGCAGCGTGTCGCGATAGCCGCTGAAATATTCGGCCAGATGCCGTTCCACCGCGCCCGACAACGTCTCGGCCTCGGACCCGCCCTTGCGGGGACCGCTCCCCGTGCCGCTTTCCTGGCTCTGCGCCAGCGGAAGCGTATCGAGTTCCGCATCGATCACCGGACCCGTGATGGTCTCCTGCGGGTAGAGCGCGGCGAGGCGCCGGACGAGGTTCTCCAGTTCGCGCACGTTGCCGGGCCAGCGATAGCGCTTCAGGCGCTCCATCGCCTCGCCGTCGAGCTGCTTGCGGCTCAGGCCCTCGCGCTCGACCAGCACGAAGAAGTGGCGGATCAGGTCGGGCACGTCCTCGGAGCGCTCGCGCAGGGCCGGCAGGCGCAACGGCACGACGTTGAGCCGGAAGAACAGGTCCTCGCGGAAGATGCCCTGCTGGATCGAGACGCGCAGGTCCTTGTTCGTGGCCGCGATGATGCGCACGTTGGTCTTGATCGGCACGCGGCCGCCCACCGTGGTGTACTCGCCCTGTTGCAGCACGCGCAGGAGGCGGGTCTGGGCCTCCATCGGCATGTCGCCGATCTCGTCGAGGAACAGCGTGCCGCCCTCCGCCTGCTCGAAGCGGCCGGCGGAGCGCGACAGCGCCCCCGTGAAGGCGCCCTTCTCGTGGCCGAAGAGTTCCGATTCGATGAGGTCGCGCGGGATCGCCGCCATGTTCACGGGCACGAACGGGCCGGTGCGGCGGCGTCCGTAATCGTGCAGCGCGCGGGCCACCAGCTCCTTGCCGGTGCCGGACTCGCCCGTGATCATGACGGTGAGGTCGGTCGGCATCAGCCGGGCCAGCGCCCGGTAGATCTCCTGCATGGCCGGTGAGCGGCCGACCAGCGGGATGTCCTCGTTGCCCGCATCCGCGCTCTGTGCGGGCGCCCCGCGCGGGCGCGACAGGGCACGCCCGACGATGGCGATGAGCTCCTTCAGGTCGAAGGGCTTGGGCAGGTATTCGTAGGCCCCGCGCTCCGAGGCGCGGATCGCCGTCATGAACGTGTTCTGCGCGCTCATGACGATGATCGGCAGTTCGGGCCGCACCCGCTTGATGCGGGGCAGCAGGTCGAAGACGTTCTCGTCGGGCATCACCACGTCGGTGATGACGAGGTCGCCCGCGCCCTCGGCGACCCAGCGCCAGAGCGTGGCGCAGTTGCCGGTGGAGCGGACCTCGTAGCCCGCCCGCGACAGCGCCTGGTTGAGAACGGTGCGGATGGCGGCGTCGTCGTCCGCGACGATGATGTGTCCGTTGGGCATGACGCGACTCTACAGCTCCGCGGACGATTCGCGCCCGTCGCGGGCGCTCGACATGGGGAGAAGAAGACGAAAGGTGGTTCGGCGCGGGACCGGATCGCACTCGACGATACCGCCGTGGTCCCCGACGATCTTGGCGACCAATGCAAGTCCGAGGCCGGATCCCTGCGCCTTCGTGGTGACGAAGGGATCGAACAGGTCGGGCAGCAGGTCCGCCGAGACGCCGGGACCGTTGTCCCGCACCGCCACCTCGATGGGCAGGCTGACCCGCTCGCGCGAGCCCGGCACCTGGAGGCGCAGGCCGGTGCGAAAGGCCGTGGACAGGGTGATCTCGCCGTCCACCGCATCCGCGCCGACGGCCTCCGCGGCGTTCTTCACGAGGTTGAGGATGACCTGCACCAACTGGTCGCGATTGCCCAGCACCGGCGGCAGCGAGGGGTCGTAGGTCTCGACGAAGCGGATGTGGCGGGCAAAGCCCGATTGCGCCGAGCGCTTCACCTGATCGAGAACCCCGTGCACGTTCACCGAGCCGCGCTCCACCGGCCGCTCGTCGCCGAACAGTTCCATGCGCTCGACGATGCGCACGATCCGGTCGGATTCGTCGCAGATCAGGCGCGTCAGCAGGCGGTCGTCCTCGTTACCGGATTGTTCGAGCAGTTGCGCCGCCCCGCGAATGCCGGCGAGCGGGTTCTTGATCTCGTGCGCCAGCATGGCGCCCAGCGCCACCATCGAGCGGGCGGCGCCCCGGTGCGTGAGCTGGCGGTTCATCTTGTCGGCGATGGTGCGCTCCTGGAGCATCAGCACCACCACCTCGTCGTTGTCGCCCAGCGGCGTCGCGAAGACGTCGACGCTGCGCTCCAGGCCGGAGCGCGGCTGCACCAGTTCGACGCCGTACTCGCTGACGCTGGCCCTGCGCCGGCGCACCTCCGCCACGAGGGCGATGATCGGCGAGGCGAAGGGGATGATGTCGGACAGACGCCGCCGCTGCATCAGCCGCGCGGAATGGTCGAAGAAGGTCTCGCCCGCGTGGTTCACGTGCAGGATGCGATCGTCCGAGCCCACCGTCAGGACCGGCAGCGGCAGGGCGTTGATCACCGCCTCGCTGGTCGGAGCGGCGAGATCGGTTCGCGCCGCTCCGCCCCGACCGGATATCGGCTTGCCCGAACTCATGCGGCTTCCCCGATCATCCGTTGCGCGGCTTCATCCCCGCTCGCCGCGAAGGCGCGTGTCAGCAGATCGACGGCCACGGCCGGATCGGTGGTGGTGAGCAGGCGCATGCGCTGCTCGCCGCTCAGCCCGCCCCCGACCTCCGCATAGGCCGCCAGATGCTTGCGGGCATGGCGCACGCCCATGCGCAGGCCGTAGAGGGCGAGCAGACCCTGGTAATGCTCGACCGCGACGGCGGCCTTGTCGGCGGCGGTCAGGGCGGGGGCCGGGCGCCCGGCGAGGTCGGCCGCGATCGCGCCGACGAGCCAGGGCCGGCCGAGCGCCGCCCGACCGATCATCAGCCCGGCGGCGCCGGAGCGCGCCAGGCAGGTCCGGGCCTGATCCGGCGTGCCGACATCGCCGTTGGCGATGACCGGGATCGCCACCGCCTCGACCACGGCGCGGATCGCGTCCCAGTCGGCGTGATCCTTGTAGAATTGCTGTCGGGTCCGGCCATGCACCGTCACGGCATTGAGTCCGAGGCCTTCCGACCGGCGGGCGAGCTCGGACGCATTGAGGGTGGCGTGATCCCACCCGAGCCGCATCTTCACAGTGACGGGGACCCGCACCGCTCCCCGGACCGCCGCGAGGATGCGGGTCGCCCCCTCGATGTCGCGCATCAGGGCCGAGCCCGAGGCCACCCCCGTGACGACCTTGGCGGGGCAGCCCATGTTGATGTCGATGACGTCCGCCCCGTTTGCCTCGGCGATGCGGGCCGCCTCGGCCATCGGCTCAGGCGCGCAGCCGGCGAGCTGGACGATGTGGGGATCGACGCCGCTGCCCTCGGCGCGCAGGCGTGCCTCCGCGTCGCCGCGCGCAAGCTCGGCCGCCGCGACCATCTCCGAGACCACCGCGCTGGCGCCGAGGCGCCGGGCGATGCGCCGGACATGGAGATCGGTGACGCCGGAGAGCGGCGCGAGCAGGACGGGGACGGGCCTGCCCGTGCCGAGGGCGGCCGGATCTCCGGAGATCTCGGGCGAGCGCAGAACGCTCAAATAATCATCAGGCCACATTGTGCTCAACGAATAGACAAATCGGCTCGCGGCGCAAGCGCTTCCGTGGATTTGATTTCGGCTTCTTCCCCGCTTAAACGACAGGCCTTCCTGCCGGTGGGGTGTCCAGGCGCTCGCGTCGCAGGTTCGCGGCGACCCGGCGAGGGTGGTCCCATACGTACCCGAAGCGCGGGAGCATAGTCATGTCCGGCACCGCGTGGAATGCGGCAGCGGTCGTCGTCGCGGCCGGTCGGGGCATCCGCATCGGTGGCGATACCCCGAAGCAGTACCGCCGGGTCGGCGGTCGGGCGGTCCTCACCCGGACGCTGGCGGCCCTCGCGGCCCATCCGGGGATCGGCCGCATCCAGCCCGTCATCGCGCCGGATGCCGCCGCGTTCTATCGATCCTGCCTCGACGATCTCGACGCCGCGACCCGCGCAAAGCTCGCCGCGCCGGTCCCGGGGGGCGCGACCCGCCAGCAATCGGTCCGCGCCGGGCTCGAAGCCCTCGACGGCGCGGGCGCACCCGATCTCGTGCTGGTCCACGATGCCGCGCGCCCGCATGTCGACGTCGCGCTGATCGAGCGGGCCCTGGTGGCGGGGCGCGACCATCGCGCCGCCGTGCCGGGCATCGCCGTCACCGACACGATCAAGCTCGTGGACGACCTGGGCGACGGCAGCGGCCGGGTGCGGGAGACGCCGGTGCGCGAACATCTGCGCGCGGTCCAGACGCCCCAGGCCTTCGCCTACCCGGCCCTGCGGGACGCCCATCGGCGCGCGGCCGAGGCCAACCTGCACGGCTTCACGGATGACGGCGCCCTGGCCGAGTGGGCCGGGCTCTCCGTCGTCGTGTTCGAAGGCGACCCGCGCAACCGCAAGATCACCCAGCCGGCCGACCTGATCGAGGCCGATCGCGGCTTCTCCGGCGAGACGCCATCCGTACCGAGCGAGGCTCACTCCATGACCACCTACGTCACCCGCCTCGGAACCGGCTTCGATGTGCATGCCTTCACGCAGGGCGATCACGTCTGGCTCGGCGGCGTGAAGATCCCGGCCGACCGGGGCGTGCTCGCGCATTCGGACGGCGACGTCGCGCTGCATGCCCTCACCGACGCCCTGCTGGGCGCCATCGCGGACGGCGATATCGGCACGCATTTCCCGCCCAGCGACGAGCAGTGGCGCGGCGCCTCCTCCGATCGCTTCCTGGCGCATGCGGTGGAACTGGTGCGCGCGCGCGGCGGCAAGATCGACCATCTCGACATCACGGTGCTCGCCGAGGCGCCCAGGATCGGCGCGCATCGCGAGGCCATCCGCGCCCGCATCGCCGAGATCGCGGGCGTGCCGCTCACCGCCGTCTCGATCAAGGCGACCACCACGGAGAAGCTCGGCTTCGTCGGTCGCGCCGAGGGGCTCGCCGCCCAGGCCGCCGCCACCGTGCGCCTGCCCGAGGTGACCGCCGAACTGAACGCCGCCGACGAGACGGCCGAGCGCCGCGCGTGATCGACGATCCCGTCCTGCTCGCGCGGGCGGAGGCGCTCGTCGCTGCCTACGCGGCGGCGGGGCTGACGGTCGCCACGGCCGAATCCTGCACCGGCGGCCTCGTCGCCGGACTGCTCACCGCGATCCCCGGCTCCTCGGCGGTGCTGGAGCGCGGCTTCGTGACCTACTCGAACGCGGCGAAATCCGAGAGCATCGGCGTGGCCGCCGACCTCATTGCCGCCCATGGCGCCGTGAGCGCGCCGGTGGCGCGCGCCATGGCCGAGGGGGCCCTGGCCCATTCCGCCGCGTCGGTGGCCGTGGCGATCACCGGCATCGCCGGTCCCGGCGGCGGCAGCGCCGACAAGCCGGTCGGCCTCGTGCATTTCGGACTCGCCGTGGAGGGGGCCACCGTCCGCCACCTCGAGCGCCGCTACGGGGACATCGGCCGCACCGCGATCCGCCGGCGGGCGGTGGACGACGCCCTCGGCCTCCTCGAATCGGTCCTCGCACCGACGTCTTGAAACCGACACGCTGGCCTGACAGGTTGCGAATCACGGCGCCTCGTTCCGCGCCGGGTTCACTCTCGAGCCATTTTCATGCTCGAGCCATCGGGGGAGGCTGCATGACATCGGTATCGATCGCCCCCCCGGCCCGCCCGCGCCGCGTGCGCCTGCCGGCCTGACGCCGCCGCGCGCCTGAGCGCGCCGCGCCCGTCCCCGTCCCGTACCTCGTCCATCCCCATCGGCCGGTCGCCCGTGCGTCCGTGCCGCCCTCGGAGTCGGCGCCCGTCCCGCGCCGTAATCGCATCCCATGCTCCTCGACCGCCTTCACGGCGCGGAAGCCTATCGGGCCGTCCTCGCTTTCCTCGTCCGCCAATGGCGGACCCGCCTCCCCCTCGTCGCCGGAATCGTCGCGGCGATCGTCGGCTCGACCCTGGCCGACGTCTTCCTGCCCCTGTTCGCCGGACGGCTGGTCGACGCCCTCTCGGTTGCCGACCGAGACGCCGCCCGCTGGAACGCGCTCATGGCCTTCGCCGCGATGGGCGCACTCGGGTTCGTCACCCTGGGCCTGCGCCACGTCGCCTGGAGCCTCGTGGTGCCGCTGAGCCTCTCGACCATGCAGGCGGTGGCGCAGGCCGGCTTCCACCGGGTCCAGCGTCTCTCCACCGACTGGCACGCCAACAGCTTCTCGGGCTCCACCGTGCGCAAGGTCTCGCGCGGCATGTGGGCCCTCGAAGGGCTGAACGACACGCTCCTGCTGGAACTGCTGCCCGCCTTCGTCGTGCTCGTCGGAACCATGCTGCTCCTGGGCCTGCAATGGCCCGTGATGGGGCTTGTGATCGGGCTCGGATCCCTGGTCTATCTCGGAATCGTCGTGATGCTCGCCACCCGCGTCATCGCGCCGGCGGCCGCGCTCTCCAACGTCTGGGATTCGCGGCTCGGCGGCGCCCTCAGCGACGCCGTCGGCGCCAACGCCGTGGTCAAGGCCTTCAGCGCCGAGGCTCGCGAGGATGCGCGCCTCGCCCGCCTCCTGGGCAAGTGGAACCGGCGCACCCACCGCACCTGGATGCGGATCACCTGGAGCATCACGGCGCAGTTCGCGCTGCTTCTCGTGCTGCGCACCGCCATCGTCGGCACGGCCCTGTGGCTTTGGTGGACGGGGGCGGCGAGCCCCGGCGACGTCGCCTACGTCCTCACCACCTACTTCGTGGTGCACGGCTACCTGCGTGACATCGGAAGCCACATCAACCGGGTGCAGCGCGGCGTGAACGAGATGGAGGAACTCGTCGCGCTCGATGCCGAGCCCTACGGCGTCGCCGACCGGCCGGGCGCCACGGCCATCGCGGTTCGGAACGGAGACCTGCGCGTCGAGCGCGTCACCTTCCACTATCCCGGGCACGAGACACCGCTCTACCGCGACCTGTCCGTGCACATCCCGGCCGGGCAGCGGGTCGGCCTCGTTGGTCGCTCGGGCTCGGGCAAGACGACCTTCGTCAAGCTGGTGCAGCGCCTCTACGACGTGACCGGGGGCCGCGTCTGCATCGACGGACACAACGTTGCCGCTGTCACACAGGCGTCCTTGCGCGCGCACATCGCCATCGTGCCGCAGGAGCCGGTGCTGTTCCACCGGTCGCTGGCCGAGAACATCGCCTATGCGCGCCCTGGCGCCTCGGCGGAGGCGATCACGCGCGCCGCCCGCCTCGCCAACGCGCACGACTTCATCGCGCGCCTGCCGAACGGCTATGCCACCCTGGTGGGCGAGCGCGGCGTCAAGCTCTCGGGCGGCGAGCGCCAGCGCGTGGCCCTGGCTCGCGCCTTCCTGGCCGATGCGCCGATTCTGATCCTCGACGAGGCGACCTCGAGCCTCGACTCGGAATCGGAGGCGCTGATCCAGGAGGCGATGGAGCGGCTGATGCGCGGCCGCACGGCGATTCTCATCGCGCACCGGCTCTCCACCGTGCGAACCCTCGACCGCATCCTCGTCTTCGATGGCGGCCGCATCGTGGAGGACGGCACCCATGACGATCTGCTCGGCCGGGACGGCGGACGGTATCGCGCCCTGTTCGAGCGACAGGCCGGCGGGGTGGTGGAGGCGTGAGACGCACGCGGCGCGTGCTCTTCGTGTCCAGCCGAAACCGGCTGCGCAGCCCGACCGCCGAGCAGGTGTTTTCGGACTGGCCCGATCTGGAGGTCGCCTCGGCCGGGACGGATGCCGCGGCCGACGAACCTGTCTCGGCGGAGTGGCTCGCCTGGGCCGACCTGATCGCGGTGATGGAGAACCGGCACCGGGCGCTGTTGCAGCGCCGCTTCCGCGCGAGCCTGAAGCACGCGCGGCTCGTCTGCCTCGACATTCCCGACGTCTATGGCTTCATGGACCCGGACCTCGTGCGGCTGTTGCGCGCCCGGGTGACGCCGCACTTGCGCTGACGCTCAGGCCGCGCCGTAGACCCGGTTCGCCCGCGCCTCGAAGGCGTCGGTGAACTTGCGGAAGGCGCGGTCGAACATCGTGCCCATGAGCATCCCGAGCGTCCGGCTCTTGAACTCGTAGGTGATGAAGAAGTCGATGGTGCAGGCACCGCCCTCGCCCGGCTTGAAGACCCAGCGGTTCTCGAGGTGGCGGAACGGGCCGTCGATGTACTCGGCGACGATGCGCAAGGCCTGCGGGTCGAGGGTGACGCGCGTGGTGAAGCGCTCGCGGATCGCCTTGTAGCCCACGCCCATCTCGGCCACGAGCACCTCCGTGCCGTCCGCGCCCGGCTGGCGCCGCAGCACGCGCAAGGATTCGCAGAGCGGCAGGAAATCCGGGTATTGCTCCACGTCGGCCACGAGGTCGTACATCTGGCGCGGCGAGTGCCGCACCGCGCGGTTGATCCGGAATGAGGGCATCGAGGCTCTAAGCGTTGGCGATGCGGGCGAGACGGGCCGCCTTCAGCTTTGCGAAATCCTCGCCGGCATGGTGGGAGGAGCGGGTCAGGGGTGTGGCCGAAACGAGCAGGAAGCCCTTGGTGTAGGCGGTCGTCTCCAGGCCCTTGAACTCGTCCGGGGGCACGAAGCGCACCACCTCGTGGTGCTTCTTGGTCGGCTGGAGATACTGGCCGATGGTCAGGAAGTCGACATCGGCCGAGCGCAGGTCGTCCATGAGCTGGACCACCTCGTTCCGCTCCTCGCCCAAGCCCACCATGATGCCGGACTTGGTGAAGATGGTCGGGTCGAGTTCCTTCACCCGCTGGAGCAGGCGCACGGAGTGGAAGTAGCGCGCGCCGGGGCGGACGGTGAGGTAGTTGCCCGGCACTGTCTCCATGTTGTGGTTGAACACGTCGGGCCGGGCCTCGACCACGACTTCCAGCGCGCCGGGTTTGCGCAGGAAGTCCGGCGTCAGCACCTCGATGGTGGTCGCGGGGCTGCGCGCCCGGATCGCCCGGATGGTGCGGGCGAAGTGCTCGGCGCCGCCATCCGTGAGGTCGTCGCGGTCGACCGACGTGATGACCACGTGGTGCAGGCCGAGCTTGGCCACCGAATCCGCCACCTTGTCGGGTTCCGCCCGGTCGAGCCCCTCGGGCAGGCCGGTGCGCACGTTGCAGAAGGCGCAGGCCCGCGTGCAGGTGTCGCCCATGATCATGAAGGTGGCGTGCTTCTTCTCCCAGCACTCACCGATATTGGGGCAGCCCGCCTCCTCGCAGACCGTGACGAGGCCGTGCTCGTGCACGATCTTGCGGGTCTCGTCCCAGCCCTTCGAGCCGGGCGCCTTCACGCGGATCCAGTCCGGCTTGCGCTGGATCGGCTTGTCCGGGCGATGCGCCTTCTCGGGGTGGCGCGGGCGCTGGTCGTTGCGAAGGAGGTCGAGGACGACGGCCATGACAATCCACGGGATTCGCCCGCAAGACGCCGGCGCGTGCCCTCGACTTAAGACGTGACGCGCGCGACCGCAAACCCGCCGCGACGGGATGGCGCGACAGGAACTCCCGTTCGTCAGGCGCCCTGTGGATCAGTACCGGCGTCCGGCGATGGCCCGGTAGATCGTGATGATGATGATCGCGCCGACGGTCGCGGAGATCAGGTTGCGCCAGAACCCGAAGATCGGGATGTGCAGCTTGGTCGCCAGGAAATTGCCGAGCAGGCCGCCGAGGATGCCCATCACGATGTTGGCGAGAAGGCCCATATTGGCCGCCGTGAACCGCTCGGCGAGCCACCCCGCCAGGGCCCCGATGACGATCGCCATCAGAAAGCCGACGCCGGGTTGACCCATGGCGCCGTAGACCTGTCCGTCCATCGTATCGTTCTCCCGTGACGCGCGCGCCATCCGTGCGATCGCGGCCGCTCAGGTGTCCTCGAACGCGGCAGGTTGCAAGCACGCGAACCCGGCCGGCGAACGGTTTTTTCGCGGGACCGCGTCGGGAGGGACCTGCCGGGCCGCTCGGGGCCCGGCTCAGCGCCGTCAGGTGTGGATCACCTTCCCGTAGGCGTCGAGCACGCTCTCGTGCATCATTTCGCTCAGCGTCGGGTGCGGGAAGACCGTGTGCATCAGGTCTTCCTCGGTGGTCTCCAGGTTCATGGCGACGACGTAGCCCTGGATCAGCTCGGTGACCTCGGCGCCGACCATGTGGGCGCCGAGGAGCTGGCCGGTCTTGGCGTCGAACACCGTCTTCACCAGGCCGTCCGGCTCGCCCAGCGCGATGGCCTTGCCGTTGCCCGCGAAGGGGAAGCGGCCGACCTTCACCGAGAAGCCCTGCTCCTTGGCCTTGGCCTCGGTGAGGCCGACGGACGCGATCTGCGGCTGGCAATAGGTGCAGCCGGGAATCTTGGCCTTGTCCATGGCGTGGGTGTGCAGCCCCTTGATCGTCTCGACGCAGAGCACGCCCTCGTGCTCCGCCTTGTGAGCGAGCATGGGCGGGCCGGCGACGTCGCCGATGGCGTAGACGCCCGGCACGTTGGTCCGGCCCAGGCCGTCCGTGACGACGATGCTGCGCTCGATGGTGACGCCGAGCGTGTCGAGGCCGAGCCCCTCGATGTTGCCGACGACGCCCACGGCCGAGATCAGCTTCTCCGCCGTCAGCTGCTGCGCCTTGCCGTCCCCCGTCTCGATGGTCGCCGTGACCGCGTCGGCGGATTTCTCCACCTTCGTCACCTTGGCGCCGGTGAGGATCCTGATGCCCTGCTTCTCGAAGCGCTTGCGCGCCAACCCGGCGATCTCCGCATCCTCCACGGGCAGGATCTGCGGCAGCAATTCGATCACCGTCACCTCGGCGCCCATGGTGCGGTAGAACGAGGCGAACTCGATACCGATCGCGCCGGAGCCCATGACGAGCAGGCTTTTGGGCATCGTCTCCGGCACCATGGCCTCGTAGTAGGTCCAGATCTGGCGTTTGTCCGGCTCGATGCCCGGGATGGCGCGGGGCCGCGCGCCCGTGGCGACGATGATGTGCTTGGCCGCGTAGGAACCCGCCGCGAGAGCACCCTTCGGGGCCGGCGCGCGAGTGGTCTCCTTGACCGTGACCCGACCGGGCTCGTTGCCCTTGGCGGCCGCCGTGATCGTGGCCTCGCCCCAGATCACGTCGACCTTGTTCTTCTTCAGGAGCATGCCGACGCCGCCGTTGAGGCGCGTCGAGACCCCGCGCGAGCGCTTGACGATGGCGGCGGTGTCGAACCCGACCTCCTTCGCCGACAGCCCGTAATCGGAGGCGTGCTGCATGTAGTGGTAGATCTCGGCCGAGCGCAGCAGGGCCTTGGTGGGGATGCAGCCCCAGTTCAGGCAGATGCCGCCGAGATGCTCGCGGTCCACCACCGCCGTCTTGAACCCGAGCTGCGCGGCGCGGATCGCCGCCACGTAGCCGCCGGGGCCGGCGCCGATGATGAGGATGTCATAGGTGTCGGGCATGCGGGGGGCTCCTACGCCTCCCCTTACGGAGAGGGTACGGGGGTGGGGTAGAGGTGGGTCTGCTCTTTCGTGGCGGTCAGACCAGCATCCCCATCGGGTTCTCGATCAGGCCCTTGAACGCCGAGATCAGCTCGGCGCCGAGCGCCCCGTCGAGGACGCGGTGGTCGCAGGAGAGGGTGGCGGTCATCACCTGGGCGACGGCCGGGGCGCCGTCGCGGACCACGATGCGCTTCTCGCCCGCACCCACCGCGAGGATCGAGGATTGCGGCGGGTTGATCACCGCCGTGAAGTGCTTGATGCCGAACATGCCGAGATTCGAGACCGAGGTGACGCCACCCTGATACTCCTCGGGCTTCAGCTTCTTGGCCCGTGCGCGGGCCGCGAAATCCTTCATCTCGTTCGAGATGGTGGAGAGCGTCTTCTGATCGGCCCGGCGGATCACCGGCGTGTACAGACCGCCGTCGATGGCCACCGCCACGCCGACCTCGGCGTTGTCGAAGCGCAGGATCCGGTCCTCGGCCCAGACCGCGTTGGCGGCCGGCACCCGCATCAGCGCGAGGCCCATCGCCTTGATGACGAAGTCGTTCACCGAGAGCTTGAACGGCGGCTTGCCGTCCTTGGTGGTGCCCGCACTCTTGTTGAGCTGCTCGCGCAGGGCCATGAGGGCGTCGAGCTCGCAATCCACCGTGAGGTAGAAGTGCGGCGCCACCTGCATCGCCTCGGTGAGGCGCTTGGCGATGGTCTTGCGCATGCCGTCGAGGGGGACTTCCTCGAAGCTGCCCTTCGGGTAGAAGCCCCGGACCTGATCGACGCTGAGGCCCACCGGAGCCGCCGCCTTGGCGGGGGCGGCCGGGGCAGGCGCCGCCTTCGCGGCCTCTCCGCGTGGAGACTCGGCCTTCGGGGGGGCATCGGATTTCGGTGCGGATGCGGGGGCGGCCTTGCCGGTGCCGTTGGCCGAAGCCGCCCGGACATCGCGCTCGATCACCCGTCCGTGCGGGCCGGAGCCCGTCACCGCCGCGAGATCGACCCCTTCCTGCTTGGCGATCCGACGCGCGAGCGGCGAGGCGAACACGCGTCCGCCCTCGGTCTGCGCGCCATCCCGCGCCGGCTTCGCGCCGCCCGGCTTGGCCCCGTCGGGGGCCTCGTCGACGCGGGCATAGGACATCGTCCCGCCGCCCGGCGTGGCATTCTCCGCTTCGGCCTTCGGGGCCTCGGTCTTGGTGGCCTCGTCCTTGGCCCCGCCCGGAGCCTGCACGCTCGCCGGGTCCTCGCCATCGGCCGCGATGATCGCGATGAGGTCGTTCACCGGCACGTCGGCGGTGCCCTCGGCCACCAGGATCTTGGCGAGCACGCCCTCGTCGATGGCCTCGACCTCCATCGTCGCCTTGTCGGTCTCGATCTCGGCGAGCACGTCACCGGATTTGACCGCGTCACCCTCCTTCTTGAGCCACTTGGCGAGGTTGCCCTTCTCCATCGTCGGCGACAGGGCGGGCATCAGGACGTTGATGGGCATGGTCGGAAATCCTGAGCGTCAGCGGGCGGTGTCGGGGTTTCGGCGGCGGTCAGTTCAGTATGGGCGCGTCGGGGTCGAGGCTCTCGGCTTCGATGCCGGCGCGGATGCGCGCGAAGGCCTCCTCCTCGGACATCTCGGTCTCCAGCGCGTAGACCCGCGCCGCCTGCCGGGCGAGGTCGATGAGGAGCCGGCCCCAGGTGGCGGGATCGTCGAAGGAGCGCCGGAGGGCGATGCTCACGGCGCCATCGACGACGCTGGCGCGCAGAACCTCGATGCCACCGTTCTCGACGGCATCCGGCGGGGCGGAGAGTTCTTCGAACGTGTCGGTCATCGTCTCGTCTCCGGTCGCTCTCTTGTGGGAGAGCGTGGGAGGTGGGGCCGCGAAGGGCTCGGTGCCACCGGTGGCTCAGCGGTAGCAGACCGCCTTCACCGCCTCGATCACCTCGCCGACGTTCGGCAGCGCGAGCTTCTCGAGGTTGGCGGCGTAGGGCATCGGCACGTCCTTGCCGGTAACGCGCAGGACCGGCGCGTCGAGGTAGTCGAACGCGTCGACCATCAGGCGGGCCGAGATCTCGGCGCCGATGCCCGATTGCGGGAAGCCCTCCTCCACCGTCACGCAGCGGCCGGTCTTCTTGACCGACTCCACCACCGTGTCGGTGTCCATCGGGCGCAGGGTGCGCAGGTCGATCACCTCGGCCTCGATGCCCTCCTCGGCCAGAGCCTGCGCCGCCTTGAGCGCGTAGGTCATGCCGATGGAGAACGACACGATGGTGACGTCCTTGCCGGTGCGGTGGACTCGCGCCTTGCCGATGGGCAGCACGAAATCGTCGAGCTTCGGCACCGGGAAGCTCTGGCCGTAGAGGATCTCGTTCTCGAGGAAGATGATCGGATTGGGATCGCGGATCGCCGCCTTGAGCAGACCCTTGGCGTCGGAGGCCGTGTAGGGCGCGATGACCTTCAGGCCCGGCACGTTCGAGTACCAGGCCGAGTAGTCGTGGCTGTGCTGGGCCCCGACGCGGGCCGCCGCTCCGTTGGGGCCGCGAAACACGATGGGGCAGCCGAGCTGCCCGCCGGACATGTAGAGGGTCTTGGCCGCCGAGTTGATGATGTGGTCGATCGCCTGCATGGCGAAGTTGAAGGTCATGAATTCGACGATGGGGCGCAGGCCCGTGAAGGCGGCGCCGACGCCGATGCCGGCGAATCCGTGCTCGGTGATCGGGGTGTCGACCACGCGCCGCGCGCCGAATTCCTGCAGCAGCCCCTGCGTGATCTTGTAGGCGCCCTGATATTCGGCGACCTCCTCGCCCATCACGAAGACCGCCTCCTCCCGGCGCATCTCCTCCGCCATGGCGTCGCGCAAAGCCTCGCGGACGGTCGTGGTGACCATCTCGGTCCCCTCCGGGAACTCCTCCATCACGGGCGCGGGGGCCTTGCTGGTGATGGTGGCGGGCGCGGCCGGGGCCTTCGGCTTGTCGTCCTGGGTCTTGGCGCTCGGGGCCGGCGTCTCGGCCTGACCCTCCGCCTGCATGTCGGGGGCCGGCGCCGGCTGAGCCGGGGCATCGGCCTTCGGGGCGCCGCCCCTGGAGGCCGCCGCCGATACATCCTCACCCTCGGCCACGATCACGGCGATCGGCGTGTTGACCTTCACGCCCTCGGTGCCCTCCTCGATCAGGATCCTGGCGAGCACGCCCTCGTCGATGGCCTCGACCTCCATCGTCGCCTTGTCGGTCTCGATCTCGGCGAGCACGTCGCCGGATTTGACCGGATCACCCTCTTTCTTCAGCCACTTGGACAGTTTGCCCTCCTCCATCGTGGGGGAGAGGGCGGGCATCAGGATGTCGGTCGCCATGGAATACTCGTCGATCGAGGATGAGGCGGTCAGCCCTTCGGAGGCGGAAGCGCGGCCGCACGCGTGACGCGCGGCCGATCTCTCCGGCGCGAATGTCTCAGGCGCGGGCTTCCAGCAGAATGTCGGTCCACAGTTCGGCGGGATCCGGCTCGGGATCGTGCGTGGCGAACTCGGCGGATTCGTTCACGGTCTCGCGCACCTTGGCGTCCGTGGCCTTGAGGTCGGCTTCGGCCACGCCGTGCATCTCGATCAGGCGCTTGCGCACCATCTCGATCGGGTCGTGCTCCTCGCGCATCTTCGAGACCTCGTCCTTGGTCCGGTACTTGGCCGGATCGGACATCGAGTGGCCGCGATAGCGGTAGGTCTGCATCTCCAGGATGTAGGGGCCCTCGCCGGAGCGGGCATGCGCGATGGCGCGGGTGGCGGCCTCGCGCACGGTGCGGACGTCCATGCCGTCCACCTGCTCGCCGGGGATGCCGAAGGAGATGCCGCGCCTGGAGAAGTCGGTCTGCGCCGAGGCGCGGGCCACCGAGGTGCCCATGGCGTAGCGGTTGTTCTCGATCACGTAGACCACGGGCAGCTTCCAGAGCTGCGCCATGTTGAAGCTCTCGTAGACCTGGCCCTGGTTGGCCGCGCCGTCACCCATATAGGTCAGGCTGACCTTGCCGTTCTTCTTGTAGGCGTCCGCGAAGGCGAGGCCGGTGCCGAGCGAGACCTGCGCCCCGACGATGCCGTGGCCGCCGAAGAACTGCTTCTCGCGGGAGAACATGTGCATCGAGCCGCCCTTGCCGCGCGAGTAGCCCCCGCGCCGGCCGGTCAGCTCGGCCATCACGCCCTTCGGGTCCATGCCGCAGGCCAGCATGTGGCCGTGGTCGCGGTAGCCTGTGATGACCTGGTCGCCCTCGACCGAGGCCATCTGCATGCCGATCACCACGGCTTCCTGGCCGATGTAGAGGTGACAGAAACCGCCGATCAGGCCCATGCCGTAGAGCTGGCCGGCCTTCTCCTCGAAGCGGCGGATCAGCAGCATCTCGTGATAGGCGTGAAGGTCTTCCTCACGGGTGAATTGCGGTGAATTCGGTGCCGGCGCGTGGATCTCGGCCGGGCTTTGCGCCTCGGCCTGCGCGGGTCGGCCGGTCTCCGGCAGGCTTGTGTCGGAGGCGGCTTGGCCTGCATCCTTCGCGGCATCCATCGGCGAACTCCCCGGGGAACATCTGTTCTCACGGGGGTTCTAGGACACGCCCCCGGGGAAAGCGAGGCCGGCCCACCGACAGAACGGAGAAGTTGTCAGGCGCGGCGCCGGCGAATTCGCGAATGTTTTCCGTGGCCCGCCGGTCTCACGGGTCGATGATCACGACGTCGTTGGCGTGGACGCGACCCAGCATCACGCGGGCGCGTTCCTCCAGGAGGTCGCGGTCGATCTGATCGCTGCGCAGGAGCGCGACGCGGTGCTCCCAGACCGCGCGGTCGGCCTTCGCGGCGGTGAGTTCCTGGTTCAGGGCGCGGGCCTGGATCTTGAGGGCGCGCTTGGCCTCCAGGCCACGGTTGCCGCTCTCGGCCTGATGCACGAAGAAGCCCACGACGAGGCCCGACACGGCGTAGAGGCCGAGGGGCATCAGGACAGCACGGACGCGACGACGGACCACCATGCCGGCACCATGCGGCGACACGGTTAAGGAAGTCCTGACGGATTGGGGGAACGCCATGCGAAAGGCTGCGCGACCGCGATGATGCGCTTCGACCTCGTCGATCTCGCCCTCTTCCGCCACGTGGTGGAGGCGGGCTCGATCACCCACGGCGCGGCGCGGGCCAACCTGGCGCTCGCCGCCGCCTCCGTGCGCATCCGTGCCATGGAGGAGAGCCTCGGCGCGGCCCTCCTCACGCGCAGCCGCCAGGGCGCGGTACCGACCCCGGCCGGGCGCAGCCTGCTGGCGCATGCGCGCGGGCTCCTCGACCGGATCGACCGGATGCAGGAGGATCTGGCCGCCTTCTCGGGCGGCACGGTGGGGCAGATCCGCCTCGTCTCGAACACCAACGCGCTCACCGAATTTCTGCCCGAGGTGCTGAGCGCCTTCCTGGCGCGCCAGACCGGCGTCAGCGTCGACATCGAGGAGCGCACCTCGGACGAGATCGTCGGACTGGTGGCCGAGGGGTCGGCCGATCTCGGCATCGTCGCCGGCACCGTCGATACGGGCGCGCTGGAGACCTATCCCTTCCGCCAGGACCGCTTCGTGATGGTGGCGGCGGCCGGCCATCCCCTCGCCGCCCGCCCGGCCGTCGCCTTCGCGGAGGTCATCGAGCATCCCCTCGTCGGCCTGGACCGCACCAGCGCCCTCACCCGCTTCCTCGCCGACAAGGCCGCGCGGACGGGGCGCCCGCCCATGCGCCTGCGGGTGCAGTTGCGCAGCTTCGACGCGATCTGCCGCCTCGTCGCCTGCGACGTCGGACTCGGCATCGTGCCGGAGACCACGGCCGCCCGCGCCGCCCGCACGATGCCGCTGGCCATCGTGCCCCTGGAGGATTCCTGGGCGCTGCGCGATCTCACGATCTGCGTGCGCGCCCTCGACGCCCTGCCCCGCTTCACGCGGGATTTCGTGGCGCAACTCAGGGGCTGAGTCGGGTTTCGGGCCACGGGGGGCTCCCATCCGGGGCTCGGCTTGGTTACAAACCGGCTCGGGCGCCGTTCCGGTGCGCGCCGCATGGGGGAGTTCGCCGGCCAGATGCAGGATTCGACATCCTCCGCGCCCGATAACGCCCTCGTCGATCCCGACGTCCACGTGGAGAGCTTCCGGCAGGCCCGCGAGGCGCGCCGGCTCGAACTCGTGGAGGATTACGTCGAGTTGATCGCCGACCTGATCGGCGATGGCGGCGAGGCGCGTCAGGTCGACATCGCGGCCCGCCTCGGGGTGGCCCAGCCCACGGTGGCCAAGATGCTCAAGCGCCTGGCCGAGGATGGGCTGGTGCAGCAGCGCCCCTATCGCGGCGTGTTCCTGACGGAGGCCGGGCAGGCGCTCGCCGTGCAGAGCCGCGAGCGCCACCGCATCGTCGAGCAGTTCCTCTGCGCCCTCGGCGTCAGTCCCGAGATCGCGCGCCGCGACGCCGAGGGCATCGAGCACCATGTCAGCGCCGAGACGCTGGAGGCGTTCCGCCTCTTCACGGCGAAATCGGCCTGAGCGGCGGACGCCCTCGCCACCGGCGAGGAGGCTGACGTCGCCACCGAGCGGCGAGGTGATGTCAGGCCGGGGCGCCCTGGACGAGCGCGTGCTCGGGCATCGGTTCGCCGTCCGGGATGACGTCGACCTCGACCTTGAGCTTCTGCGGACCGGACGAGGAGACGATGCCGTCGATGGGCGAGACATCGGTGTAGTCCCGGCCGCGCGCCACCACGATGTGGTCGTCGCACATGCCGATGCCGTTGGTCGGGTCGAGGCCGATCCAGCCGTCGCCGCACCAGACCGAGACCCAGGCATGGCTCGCATCCGCGCCCCGCAGGCGCGGCCGACCCACGGGGGGAATGGTGCGCAGGTAGCCGCTGACATAGGCCGCCGGCAGGCCGAGGCCCCGCAGGGCCGCGATCATGATGTGGGTGAAGTCCTGGCAGACGCCGGCCCGGAGGGCGAAGGCCTCGGCGAGCGGTGTGTGGACGGTGGTGGCCTTCGAATCGAATGTGAAGTCCGCCCGGATGCGCCGCATCAGGTCGAAGGCGCCCCCCTGGGCGGTCCGGCCGGGCGGGAAGCTCGCCCGCGCGTAGTCGGTCACCGCCGGCACCAGGGGAACCCGCGCGCTGGGAAACTGGAAATGGACCGGCCGATCCGGGGCGAGCCCGTGGCCCGTCACGGCCGCGTCGCGCACCTGCTCCCAGGCGGGACCGGATTCCGGCGCCGGGAGCGGATCGCGCTCGACCCGAACCCGCGACAGGGCCTCGACCCGCAATTCGGTGTGGGGCGCGTCGATCGTCACCGAGACGACGTCGAGGCCGAAATAATCGCGCCGGACCACGCGGGTGGTCGGGTCGGGCGTGATCGTCAGGCTGCTTTCCAGCACCGTCTGGCCCTCGCCGTCGCGCGGGCGCAGGCGCAGGGCGCAGCGCGCGAAGCGCACGGGCCGGGCGTAGCGGTAGGTCGTGAGGTGGCGCAGCGTGTAGATCACGCGAGCCCCACGAGCTTCTCGGGGCGCAGGGCGTGCGGGCCGTTGGGGAAGTATCGGGACGCGATGGCGTCGGCGAGGCCCTCGACCTCGTTCTCCAGCCGGGTCATGGCCGCGCCGTCGAAGGCCGCCGCCTCGCCGGTCGCGAATTCGGCCGCGAGCCTGGCGGCCAGGCGCTGGTGCGGCTCGGGCAGGCCGTCGACCCGCAGCACCGGCAACTGGCCGAGGTGGCGTGCGATCGCCTCGACCTGGAAGGCCACCGAGCGCGGGTTGAACGGGTCGAGGAGTACCATGTCGCGCACCGGGTCGAGGGCCGCGCCCTGAAGGTAGCGCGCGCCGAACGAGACGTGCGAATCGCAGAGCGACAGCATCACGCCGAGATCCTCGGCGGTCGCCGCGTCGCCCGCGAAGCGCGTGGCGAAGCTGCAGGTGTTGATCGCCCGCTCGATGCGCCGCCCGAGATCGACGAAGTGCCAGCCGGCGGTGCGGTTCATGTTCTCCTGCGCGAGGCCCGACAGGGCCGCGATGTGGCTGAGCGCCCGCTCGGCGATGCCGAGAAGCTGCGCCTCGGGCAGGGCCTGGGCCGGATCGATCTCGAGGAGGTCCCTCAGGTCGGCCAGCGCCCGCCAAGCCTCGCCCGAGAGGCGCTCGCGCAGGGTGGCGGCGTTGGCCCGGGCCGACAGGCTGTGGCGCAGGGCCGAGCCGTAGGCGTCGGGGCTGCTCAGGGCCTGCTGGGCCAGGGCGGCGGTGGGCAGGTCGGGCGCTTCGATCGCCCCCCATTCGTCGAGAAGGGCGCGGATGCGCAGCGCGGTCGGCGCCTTGGCGTCGCCCGCCATGTCGGCGATCACGGCCGAGCCGACGCTGCCGAGATGCGCCACCACGAGGCGGATCACCGCCTCGGCCCGCTCGACGTAGCGCCCGAACCAGAACAGGTTGTCGGCCGCGCGCGACGGCAGGTGCCCGGCGATGCGGCGCACCCGCGTGGAGCCCGGCTGGATCAGCGTGACGGCCTCGACGGGGTCGCGCGACAGGATCCAGACATCGGCCGACTTGATCCCGGCGCGCATCTCCAGCGGCTCGACGTCGGGCCGCTCCGAGATGCGGCAGAACCCGCCCGGCATCACCCGCCAGCCCTCGGGCGTCGCCGCCGCGAAGACCCGGAGCACGAAGGGACGCGGCACCAGCCTCAGGGAGCCGCCCGTCCGGTCCCAGCCCGGCATGGTGGCGAGCGGCATCGCTTCTTGCGCCACGTAGTCGAAGGGCCGGTCGCGCAGGGCGGCGAGAAGCCGGTCGCGCTCGGCATCGAGGGCGTGTGGCGCCAGGATGGCGTCGCGGGCGGCCCCCTTGGGCGGCGTCGCCACGGGACGCAGGCTCAAGCGGTCGAGATCGTCGCGGACCTGCGCCAGGACGTCCGGATCGCCGCACCACCAGGTTTTCGGCCCGGCGAGTTGCAGGTCGGTCCCGAGGAAGCGGCGCGCGATGCCCGGCAGGTAGGCGGCCAGCGCCCCCGATTCGAGGATGCCCGAGCCCGGCATGTTGCCGACCACGAGGCTGCCGTTGCGCAGGGCCTCCACGAGCCCGGGCACGCCGAGCCGCGAGGCCGGATTGAGTTCGAGGGGGTCGAGGTAGTCGGAATCGATGCGCCGCCAGAGTACGTCGGCGCGCTTCAGGCCGGACACGGTGCGGATGTGCAGGGCACCGTCCTGCATCACGAGATCGTCGCCCTCGACCAGGAGGAGGCCGAGATAGCGGGCGAGCGCGGCTTGCTCGACATAGGTCGAGCTGAACACCCCGGAGGTCAGCAGGCAGATCCGGGGATCGCTGCGCTCGGCCCCCGCGGCGAGGCCGTCGCGCAGCGTCTGGAAAAACGCGGCGAGCCGCTCGACCTGCAGGTCGGCATGGAGGTCCGGGAAGGCCCGCGTCAGGACGAGGCGGTTCTCCAGGGCGTAGCCGGGCCCGGAGGGCGATTGCGTCCGGTCGGCGAGGATGCGCCAGCGCCCGTCCGGGCCGCGCGTGACGTCGGCGGCGTAGAGCTTGAGGAAGCGCCCGCCCGGCGGGGTGACGCCGACGAGCGGGCGCATGAATTCCGGGCTGCCCGCCACCACGGCGGCCGGCAGCAGGCCGTCGGCCACGAGACGCCCGTCGCCGTAGATGTCGGCGAGGATCGATTCCATCAGCCCCGCGCGCTCGACGATGCCGGCGCTGAGCGTCTCCCAATCCGCCTGCTCGATCACGAGCGGCAGCGAACCCAGCGGCCAGGCATGCTCGCGCCGGTCGCCGTAGATCCGGTACGAAATCCCGGTATCGCGGATGCGGCGCACCGCCGAGACGAAGCGGGCGCCGATCTCCCCCTCGTCGAGGTCGCCGAGACGGTCGAGGAAGCGCGGCCACGCCCCCTTGGCACGGCCGTCCGCGCCCATGAACTCGTCCGGCACGCCGGCTTGCGGCCGGTAGGCGGAGGTCCAGCGCGCGAGGCGCTCGGCCCGTCCCTGAACCTCCGCTGCGGCCGCTGCGCTCATTGGGGCGTGAAGCCCGGAGGTGCGGGCGTGCGCAGGTCGAGGGTCATCGGGAACTCGCGGTTGGTCTCCTCGGGCGGCATCGCGACCTTGCCCGGGGTGTGCCCGTGCGCCTGGAAGCGCGCCAGTCGACGCCCCTCCGCCTCGTAGGTGTTGACCGGGAAGGTCTCGTAGTTGCGCCCGCCCGGATGGCTGACGTGGTAGCGGCAGCCGCCCAGCGACCGGCCGCTCCAGGCATCGAGGATGTCGATGGTCAGGGGCGAGTGGGCGGGAATCGTCGGGTGCATCGAGGAGGCCGGCTGCCAGGCCTTGAAGCGCAGGCCCGCCACCGCTTCCCCGGCGACACCGGTCCCGGTCATCGGCAGGCGCCGGCCGTTGCAGGCGATGACGTGCCGGCCGGGGACGTAGCCCTCGACCTTCACCTGCAGCCGCTCCACCGACGAATCCACGTAGCGCACCGTTCCCCCGATCGCGCCCTCCTCGCCCAGCACGTGCCAGGGCTCCAGGGCTTGGCGCAGTTCCAGCTTCACGCCGCCCTGCTCCACCGTCCCGAAGACGGGGAAGCGGAACTCGCGCTGCGCCACGAAGGCCGCCGGGTCGAAGTCGTAGCCGGCCGCCCGGAGGTCTTCCAGCACGCCGAGGAAATCGGCCCACAGGAAGTGGGGCAGCATGAAGCGATCGTGCAGGCCCGTGCCCCAGCGGACACAGCCGCCGGCCTGGGGCTCGCGCCAGAGCCAGGCCACGATGGCGCGCAGGAGGAGCTGCTGCGCGAGGCTCATGCGCGGGTCCGGCGGCATCTCGAACGAGCGGAATTCGAGCAGCCCGAGGCGGCCGGTGGGGCCGTCCGGCGAGTAGAGCTTGTCGATGCAGATCTCGGAGCGGTGGGTGTTGCCCGTCACGTCCACGAGGATGTTGCGGAAGATCCGGTCCACGAGCCAGCGCGGGATGTTCGGCTCGTCGGGCCTGGGCACCTGCGCCATGGCGATCTCGAGCTCGTAGAGCCCGTCATGGCGCGCCTCGTCCATGCGGGGGGCCTGGCTCGTCGGGCCGATATAGAGGCCCGAGAACAGGTAGGACATCGCCGGGTGGCGCTGCCAGTAGAGCACGAGGCTCTTCAGGAGGTCGGGCCGGCGCAGGAACGGCGAATCGTTCGGCGTGGCGCCGCCCAGCACCACGTGGTTGCCGCCGCCGGTGCCGGTGTGGCGCCCGTCCGTCATGAACTTCTGCGCGCCGAGGCGGATCTGGCGGGCATCCTCGTAGAGCTCGGTTGTGATCCGGACGGCGTCGCGCCAGGTCGAGGCGGGATGCACGTTGACCTCGATCACGCCGGGATCGGGCGTGACCTTGATGACGTCGAGGCGCGCATCGAAGGGCGGCTCGTAGCCCTCGATATGCAGCGTCTGCTTCAACGCGGCCGCCGCCGCCTCCAGGTGCCCGAGGAGTTCGAGGTATTCGTCCACCCGCTGCAGCGGCGGCATGAAGACGTGGAGCACGCCGTCGCGCGGTTCCACCGCGAGGGCGGTGCGCACGGCGACGCCCATCACGCCGGAGCCGTTGACGGTCTCCACGCCCGGATGGCCCTCGGGGAGCGCGCCGCGTGCCTCCAGCGTGTCCTGCGGCTGGTAGTAGGGATAGTGTTCCGGCGGCACGTAGGGCAGCGACGAGAGCGGCAGCCGGTAGCCCACCGGCGAATCGCCGGGGGTCAGGAAGGCGTGGCCGCGCCGGAACGCCCACGGCTCGGAGATCCAGAGCCGGTCGGCGTCGCCGTCCTTGCCGGTGGGCAGGCTCGCCAGCGGCAGGGCGTAGCCGGCGGCCTCGCCCAGACCGCGCTCGAACACCCGCGCCATGCGGGCGTTGGTCTCGGGGTTCGGGAAGCGCGGCTCGGCGGTCGTGACGTTGACCGGCAGATCGTCGCGCTTCTCGGTCCAGTAGACCGGATCCTCGAAGGCCGGGAACACGTAGGCGCCGAGGCCGAGACGCCCGGCGACGCCGTCGATCAGGGCCTTGGCCTTGTGGATGTTCGCGTCGCGCGGCCCATCCTCGGCCGCGATGAGCGCAGCATCCTTCCAGACCGGCACGCCGTCCCGGCGCCAGTACAGGGCGAAGGCCCAGCGCGGCAGGCTCTCGCCCGGATACCACTTGCCCTGCCCGTAATGCAGCAGGCCGCCGGGGGCGAAGCGGGTGCGCAGGCGCCGGATCAGTTTGTCGGCGAGCCCCCGCTTCGTCGGGCCGACGGCGGCCGCGTTCCATTCCGCCGATTCGAAATCGTCGATGGAGACGAAGGTCGGCTCGCCGCCCATGGTCAGGCGCACGTCCTGTTCGGCGAGGTCGGCGTCCACGCGCTCGCCGAGCGCGTCCATCGCGGCCCAGACCTCCTCGGAGAACGGCTTGGTGATGCGCGGCGCCTCGGCCACGCGCGTCACCGTCATCTCGAAGCCGAACTCGACGCCCGCCGGCTCGGCGAGCCCGGAGATCGGCGCGGCGGAGGCGTAATGCGGGGTCGCCGCGAGCGGAATGTGGCCCTCGCCGCAGAGCAGGCCGGAGGTGGCGTCGAGGCCGATCCAGCCCGCGCCCGGCAGGTAGACCTCGGCCCAGGCGTGCAGGTCGGTGAAGTCGGTCGTGGTGCCGGCCGGCCCGTCCACGGCGGTGGTGTCGGGGACGAGCTGGATCAGGTAGCCCGAGACGAAGCGGGCGGCCATGCCGAGACGGCGCAGGATCTGCACCATGAGCCAGGCCGAGTCGCGGCAGGAGCCGCTCTTCAGCGTCAGGGTCTCGGCCGCCGTCTGGACGCCCGGCTCCATGCGCACGCCGTAGGTGATCTCGCCCGCCACCTGCGCGTTGAGCGCGACGAGGAACAGCACCGTGTTCTGTTCGGCCGGCAGGCGCTGGAGGAAGGCGTCCACCTCCGGCGCCATGGCGTCGTCGAGCACGAGGTAGGGCTTCAGCTCGGCGGTGAGATCGTCCGCGTAGGCGAAGCCGCGCGCCTGGGCGTAGTCCTCCACGAAGAAGTCGAACGGATTGATCACCGACATGTCGGCGGTGAGGTCGACCTCGATCTTCAGCTCCGTCGTCTTCTCCGGGAAGACGAGGCGCGCGAGCCAGTTGCCGTTCGGGTCCTGCTGCCAGTTGATGAAGTGATTCTCGGGCAGCACCTTCAGCGAATAGGCCGGCACGGCGGTGCGCGTGTGCGGCGCGGGCCGCAGGCGAATCACCTGCGGCCCGAGCGCGATCGGCCGATCGTAGGTGTAGTGCGTGACGTGGTGCAGGGCGGCTTTGATCGACACGGGGGCTCCCGCTGTATCTGGACAGGGCGCCTGCGCGCGAGGCGCGCCGGCGACGGAGGAACGGGGCACCGCCCTGCGGCGTCCCGGAGGAAGCTTCACGATGCCATACGCGAACGGAGACCCTTGTGCGATGGCCTTGCGCGCGAAGGCCTTGCGCGCGAAGGCCCCGAGGCGACCCGCGGCATCCGGACGAGCCCGGCGCCGGGAGAGCCGGGAGACGACCCGAGCCGGCGGGCTTGCAAGTTTCGTGCATCCGCCGACCCGAAACCAGCGGTCCGGTGGCCGGAACTTCGCTCCGGGTGCGCGCTTTGGCCCCCTGAGGCGCGGCGCTCATCGATGGAGGGTTCGTTCACGGACGCCATGGTATAGGGGCGCGCCGGCCCGCGTCGCGCGAAACGGCATGGGTCAGGACTCGGCTCTGGACAGGAAAGGCGCCCCTCGACGGCCTCATGAAGATCTTCCAGTGCCAGGCCTGCGACCAGCCGATCAGCTTCGAGAGCACCCATTGCGAGAGCTGCGAGCGCCGGCTGGGTTATGCCTGCGACATCCACGAGATGTCGGCCCTGGAGCCGATCGGCGGGGTCTGGCACGCCTATGCCAATCCGGCGCGCAAGTACCGCTTCTGCGCCAACGCGGACCATGACGCCTGCAACTGGCTGATCCCGGAGGACGTGCCCCATCGCTACTGCGTCACCTGCCGGCACAACCACGTGGTCCCGGATCTCTCGATCGCCTGGAACCTGACCCGCTGGCGCCAGATCGAGGCCGCCAAGCACCGCCTGTTCTACTCGTTGCTGCGCCTCGACCTGCCTCTGATGACCCGGGACGAGAACCCGACCACGGGCCTCGCCTTCGACTTCCTGGTCGACCCCTCCGAGAGCTACCGGATCGGCCCGCCCGTGCTCACCGGCCATCGCAGCGGCCTGATCACGCTCAACATCGCCGAGGCCGACGACGTCGAGCGCGAGCGCCGGCGGATGCTGTTCGGCGAGTATTACCGCACCCTCCTCGGGCACTTCCGGCACGAGATCGGGCATTACTTCTGGAACGTGCTGGTCCGCTTCGACCAGAGCCTGTGGACCTTCCGCTCGCTCTTCGGCGACGAGCGGCTGAACTATTCGGGTGCGCTCCAGCGCCACTACGCGCAAGGCGCGCCGGCGGACTGGGAGGAGAGCTACGTCAGCGCCTACGCCACCGCGCATCCCTGGGAGGATTTCGCCGAGACCTGGGCGCAGTACCTCCACATCGTCGATACCCTGGAGACCGCCAGCACCTTCGAGATGCACGTGCGCCCGCGCCTGCGCCATGGCCCGGCCGAGCCGGTGGTGATCGACTTCGACCCCTATCGGACGACGGATTTCAGCCGGATCGTGGAGGCGTGGCTGCCGCTCACCTACGCCGTGAATTCGCTCAGCCGGAGCATGGGGCAGCCCGCGCTGTTCCCCTTCAAGCTGACGCCCGCGGTCATCGCCAAGCTCGCCTTCGTGCACGAGCGCATCGAGACGGTGCGCTGCATGGGCAGCAACGACGCCGACGCGGAGATCCTCAAGGCCGTGATCACGGGCCTGCGCCAGAAGGTGGCGGCCCCCAACGCGTGAGCGTTCAGGCCGCCTCGATCGGGCGGGGGCGGCCCTCGTCGTCGATGGCCACGAAGGTGAAGGTCGCCTCCGTCACCTTCTCGCGCACCTGCGTGCGGAAGCGGCGGGCCCAGGCCTCCACCTCGATCTTCATGGACGTGCGCCCGACATGCGCGATGAAGGTGTAGACGCAGAGCACGTCACCCACCCGCACGGGACGGATGAAGGTCATGGCGTTCACCGCCACGGTGACGGCGCGCCCCTGCGAGCGCTCGACCGCCGCGATGCCGCCGGCCTGATCCATCTGCGACATCACCCAGCCGCCGAAGATGTCGCCGTTCGCGTTCGTGTCGGCCGGCATCGCGATGGTGCGGACCGTGAGGTCGCCGTTCGGAAGCCGCACCGCGTCCGTGTCCGCCATGGTGTCGCTTCTCCGCTCGTGGCCGGGTCGTTCCGGGGACGCCATCCTAGACCGAAGCCGGCCCGGCCGCCCATCCGTCTCGCGGCATCGTCAGGGCATCACGCCGGCGAATTTCAGGCCTCCGGCGAGGATGACGGCGAAGGCCGACAGGATCACTTCGAGCGGGATCGATTCCCAGACGCCGCGCGCGGACGCGCAATGGGCCGCAATGGCATTCATGGCGTTCATGGCGTTTCCTCCGGAGCGAAGCGATCTGACGCGCGTCGTCTCACGGACGGCAACATATCGCATGCGGCCGACACTGCCCAGCCGCCGTCGTGAATTCGAGTTCCGTCCCGTGGGCGGTCGTCGCCTCGGGGTTCCGGAAACGACGAGGCCCGGTCTTCGTCGCGACGAAGGCCGGGCCTCGATGCAAGTTGCGCCCGTCACGGGGCGCGGCGGATCTCAGTAGTAGAAGCGACGCGGGCCGTAGAAGCGGCGGCCGTAATAGGGACGCGGGCCGTAGAAGCGACGCGGGCCGTAATAGCGGCGACCGTAGAACGGACGCGGGCCATAGAAGCGGCGCGGGCCGTAGAAGCGGCGGCGATAGCCGTAATACTGCACCGTCTGCACGGCGGCCGGGGCTGCCTCGCTCTGGAGCGCGAGGGCGGGGCCGATGGGGGCGGCCGAAGCGCCCTGCGGCGCGGTGGCGGCGAAGCCTAGGGCCAGCAGCGCGGCCAGCACGAGTTTCCTCAGCACGTTCTCAACTCCCTGAAATCTGTCGAGGGTCGACATCCCGTCACCGCCCGCAGGGTCGTCCCGCGAGAGGGGCCGGTCGCATCAAACGCACGAACCGGAAAAGCGTTGCCGTGCCTTCGATGGCGCGCGCCGTCTTCACCGAAGGGTGATCGCGATGGTCAACGAACCCTCGATCGGCGGGGTCGCTCAGGCGATCTTCAGGGTCATGTCGACGATGGCCGCCTCGGCGCAGCCCTTCACGAGGCCGATGCCGTGCTCGCAATCCTCGCGCCGGACGTAGCCCTCGGCGGAATCGGCGATCACGTTGCCGTTCTGCGAGCGCAGACGCCAGCGCCACCCACCCGCGGAATCCCGGTACAGTTCGAACCGCATCGCCGTCGCTCCGATGATCCCCGGACGCGAAATCCGCGTCGCCATGATCCGTCCCGATAGGAGATGGCACGCCGGGGCGCCTTGGCAATGTCCCGGTCCGGTCTCCGGCCGAGGCCCAACACGAAAACGCCGCCCCGGCGGACCGGGGCGGCGCTGTCTCGCTGGAAGGACGGTTCGGCGTTACGAGCGCGGACCGCGATCGAGCCATCCGATGGCGCGGCCCTCGCCGCTGCCCTGCGGACGCGGCGCGCGGGGACGCTCGCCACGGGGCTCGCCCCGGTTCTCGCCATGGCCGCCGGAGGGGCGGCGGTCACCGCGCGGCTCGCCGCGGGATTCCTGCGGACGGGCGGCGCCGTCCGGACGGCTCGGGCGTCCGGAGCCGCCACGGTTCTCACCGCCGCGACCCTCGAAACCGCGACCCTGGCCGGGGCGACCGCCCGGACGGCTGCTGGGGCGCTGGCCCTGGCGCTGGCCGGGACGCTGACCCTGCGGGGGACGACGCTCCTCGGCCTGGGCATTGTCCGCCGCCTCCTGGCGCGACGGCGGGGTGAAGCCCTCGGGGAAGGCGCCCACGGGGATCTTCTGGCGCGTGGTGCGCTCGATGTCCCGCAGGTAGGCCTTCTCCTCGTCGTTGCAGAACGAGATGGCGAGGCCGTTCGCCCCGGCCCGCGCGGTGCGGCCGATGCGGTGGACGTAGCTCTCGGGCACGTTGGGGAGATCGTAATTGATGACGTGGCTCACGGCCTCGACGTCGATGCCGCGCGCGGCGATGTCGGTGGCGACGAGCACGCGGCAGGACCCGTCCTTGAAGGCGGCGAGCGCCCGCTCGCGCTGGGGCTGGGACTTGTTGCCGTGGATCGCCGAGGCGTTGATGCCGACCTTCTCCAGGCCGCGCACCACGCGGTCGGCGCCGTGCTTGGTCCGGGTGAAGACGAGCACGCGCTCGATCGCGGGATCGCGCAGGATGTGGTTGAGCAGGGCCTGCTTCGCGCCGGTATGGGCGAAGATGACCTCCTGGGTCACCCGCTCGGCCGTCGTGGCCACGGGGGTCACGGCGACCTGGACCGGATCGCGCAGGTACTGATCGGCGAGGCTGGCGATGTTCTTCGGCATGGTGGCCGAGAAGAACAGGCTCTGGCGCTCGCGCGGCAGCATCTTCACGATGCGCTTGAGGGCGTGGATGAAGCCGAGGTCGAGCATCTGGTCGGCCTCGTCGAGGACGAGGATCTCGACGGCCTCGAGGGTCAGCGAGCGGCGCTCGATGAGGTCCATCAGGCGGCCCGGCGTCGCCACGAGAATGTCGACGCCGTTGGCCAGCGCCTTCTCCTGGCGGGAGATGGTGACGCCGCCGAACACCACCGTGTTGGTGAACGACAGGTACTTTCCGTAGTCGGAAAAGTTCTCGGCGATCTGATTGGCGAGTTCGCGGGTGGGCGAGAGCACCAGAACGCGGCAGCCGCGGCGGATCGCCCGGCGCGGAGTCTCGGCGAGGCGGTGCAGGATCGGCAGCGCGAAGGCCGCGGTCTTGCCGGTGCCCGTCTGGGCGATGCCGCAGAGGTCGCGGCCCTGCATGGCGGGTGCGATGGCCTGCGCCTGGATCGGGGTCGGGCTCTTGTAGCCGGCCTCTTCCAGCGCCCGCAGCACGGGCTGGGCAAGGCCGAAATCGGTGAATTGGGTCAAAGGGTAACTTTCAGGCAGCGGGACCGTGCCGGACGCCCTCGTGGTGAGGTTCGACGTCGGAATGAATGATCGGTCCGTTGAGCTGGAGCCGCCCGCGTGCCGGGGCAGTCCGGGTGCATGCACGTTGAAGAGAGGGGCTCAGGTCGCTCGGGGCCCGCTGATGCGATCCGGCGATCCGTCACGCAGCCCTCTCAAGCGGAACCTTGACGGCCGCTGACGCTGCACATGCGATATGAGCCTTCGCTTCTGCGAAGTCAATCGAGGCCGTGGGCGCCGCTCCGCGCGGGGCGGCGCCCATGCGTGGCGTGCATGCATGGGCGTGCCGTTCCGGGGTCGTGCGTCTGCCACGGGACCCGCGACCGCCGTTGATACCTCGGCAACACTGGCGTGCTACCGAATCCCGTCGAGGCCGGCGGGCCGGTTGCGCCCCGGGGATCCATGATCGCGCGCCACACCCTCATCTATGTCGGCTCGCGGGGCGTCGCCGCCGGATTGAACATGGCCGCCCTGGCGGTGTTCACGCGCCTCGCCCCGACGAACGTGTTCGGCCTGTACCTGCTGATCCTGTCCTGGGCGCTCGTGCTCTACAGCGCGACCTGCCAATGGCCGAAATTCTCCTTCTTCGCCCTCTACGCGGAGGATCGCGCCGCCCTTCAGGTCGGGACGGTGGTTCGCCTGCTCGGCGCCATGGGGCTGATCGCGGGTCTGTCCGCGGCCGGCGCGGCGGCCCTCGGCCTCGTGGCGCCCGGAATCGCCGCGGCGATCGTCGTGGCGGTGTTCGGGATGATGGCCTTCGAGGGCGCGGCCGAGATCGCTCGCACGCGGCTCGAGGTCGGGGCGGTATCGAGGTCCCTCGTCCTGCGCGCCGTCCTGGTCCTCGCCTTCGGCAGCGCGGCCCTGCTGCTGGGCGGGGATGCCGTCGCCCTTCTGCTGGCGACGGCGCTGGCCAACATGCTGGCCGCGATCCCGTCGCTCCTCGCCATCCGCGCCCTGCTGCGCGGCCCCGGGGACTGGGGCGAGGCCCGGCGGCTGCTGGCCTATGGCTGGCCGCTGGTGCTCTCCTTCGCGGCCGCGGCCCTGGCGCAGACCGTGGATCGGCTCGTCATCGGCACCAGCATCGGCGTCGCTGAACTCGGCGCCTACGGGGCCTTCGCCGACTTCCTGCGCCAGAGCTTCGTCATGTTCGGGGACAGCATCGCCCTGGCCCTCGTCTCCATCGCCAAGCGCCAGGCCCGCGACGGGGGCATGCAGGCGGCGCGGCCGGTGCTGGAAGATGCGGCGCGCCTGCTTGCCGTCATCGCGGCCTTCGGCGCCGTCTTCTTCCTGTCCTTCGACGATCTCCTGGTCGGGATCTTGCTCGGGCCGGATTATCGTGAGACCGCTCTGCGGGTCGCGCCGCTGCTGATCACGGCCAGCATCCTGCAGATGCTGCGCTCCTATTACTTTGGACAGGTGATCTATTTCACGCCCACCAGCCACCTCGACGCCGTCGCTTCGGTGACGTTGCTCGCCGTCATCGGTGGCTTGTCCGCCGTGCTGGTGCCCCGCTACGGCGTCGAGGGCGCGGCCATCGCCCTGGCCGTGGGCCAGGCCATGGCCTGCCTCGTGTTCCTGTTCGGCTCGCGGGACGGCGACCGGATGCCGGTGCCGGTGCGCGACGTCGCGGTCATCGCGGGCGCCGCGATCCTGTGCGGCCTGATCCTCGCCGGACTCGACCACCTGCCGGTGGATGCGCGTGCCACGCTGGCGCTCAAGCTCGTCTGCCTGGCGCTCGTCTCCGCCGTGACGGCCTGGGCCTTCAACATCCTCGGCCTCGCCGACCTGGCGGCGCGCCGCTTCGCGCGAGCCGCCTGATGCGAGCGCCCCCCTCACGCAGCGTGGTGACGCCGGATGGGCTCGTGGTCGCCCTGCGGCCCCTCGATCCGAGCGCGCCCTGGATCGGAGCGTGGCGCGACCTGAGCGACCGGCCCCTGGTCGACAACCTCTTCTACCACCCGGATTTCGCGCTGCCGGCGGCCGGCGCCTTCGGCCGGGGCGTGCAGGTGGCCCTGGTGGGCGACCGGGCGCCCGAGGAGCCGGGGCTGCGCCTCGTCGGCGCATGGCCGATGCGGGCCACGCGCCTGCGTTGGGGCCTGCCCCTCGTCCTGGCGATGGGCTGGATGCATGATTTCGGGATCTTCGGGGCGCCTCTCCTCGACGCCGCCGAGCCGGCGCGCGCCCTCGAGGGCCTGTTCTTCGGGCTGCGCCGCCTCGTCGGGCCGCGCCTGATGCTGACCCACGTGCCGGTGGCCGGGCCCTTCGCCGAGGTGCTGTCCGGCTGGCTCGACCGGAACCGCCTGCGCCACGCCCGGTTCTGGGCGCACGAGCGCGCCTTCCTCAACCTGACGGGCCGCGACCCGGCCGGCCGCGCGGCCTATCTCGGGCACCTGTCGTCGCGCAAGCGGCGCAAGCTGCGGTTGGGCTGGGACCGCCTCGGCGCGGAGGGCGCCCTCACCGCCGAGACCATCCGCGATCCCGCCGGCCTGCCGGCCGCGATCGACGACTACATCGCCCTCGAGGCCGCCGGCTGGAAGGGCCGGCGCGGAACCGCCATCTCCGGCGACGCGACCCAGGCGGCGATGATGCGCGAGGCCATCGCCGCCTTCGGCCGGCGCGGCGCGGTGCGCATCGATCGCCTGCGGCGCGACGGCCGGACGCTCGCGGCCATCGTCAGCTTCGTCACGCGCGGGCAGCTTTGGAGCCTGAAGATCTCCTACGATTCGGCCGTGGCCAAGTCTTCACCCGGCGCGATGGCGTTCCACCGGCTGACGCAGGACATCCTGGCCGATCCGACGCTCGTCACGGCCGATTCCTGCGCGCCGCCGAACTACGTCCTGCCCGAGAGCTTGTGGACCGAGCGGCTGGCGCTCGCCCACATCCTGGTCGAGACCGAGGGCGGCGACCCGCTCTTTGCCCTCGCCGCCCGGCTGGAGCGGACCCGCGCCGCGGCGAATGTCCGCCTCAAGGGGTGGCGGGACCGCCTGCGCGCGTGGCGCGGGGCACGGTCCGGCGGCCACCGTGCGGCGGACGGGGAAGCGGGCGGCGAGGCTTGAGTCCGATCAGGCCGCCCGCACGAGGCCGGTGCCTTCGGGGGCCAGCTCCGTGACGAGCCGCGCGGTCTGAGCGACGAAGCGGCGGTGGATCTCGGCCACGTACGGGTTCGCCCGCTCGATGGCGTCGAAGACCTCCGGGGCATCGTGGCGGACCATCTCCACCGCCTGCATCAGCCGATCGAAGCTCGGCGTGGTCATGCGCGTGGGCAGCGGCTCCATCTGCACCAGGGCCCGGGCGATCAGGTGGGTCAGGCCCTGCACCGTGGCGGCGTCCCGGTCATGCGCCTCCGGGGTCGTCAGGATCGCGTCGAGGCCGAAGGCGCGGCGCAGGAAGGCCGCGACGCGGCCGGCACGGCCGCCGCGCACCTCGCACACCGCAATCTTGGCGCCGCGCAGCCCGGCCCGCGCACTCTGCGGCCCGAAGAGCGGATGGGTCGCCACGATGGCGACGCCGGCGGGCAGGCCCTCCGCCATGATCCGGGCCGGGACCATCTTCACCGAACCGACATCGAGGACGAGGACGCCGGGCCGCAGGTGCGGACGGATCGCCGCCACGACCTCGGAGATCGCCGAAACGGGTGTCGCCAGGATCACGATGGGACAGGCCGCCGCCTCCGCCAAACTGGCGGGGACGATGTCCGCCGGCGTCGGATCATGCGCCGGACCCGGATCATAGGCATGGACGTGGAAGTGCCGCGACAGGTGTCCGGCGATCAGGCGCCCGAAGGCGCCGAAGCCGATCAGGCCGAGAGGGGCACGAGACGAGGCAGGAAGACGTGACGACACGGGAACGCGACCTTGGCTGGGCCGGGCCGTCAGCGCTGTTCCTCTTAGAGTTCAACCGCCGACGACGCAGCGGTTGAGACATGACGAGCCCCGGCCGCTAGGAGAGCGGCGCGCGATACGAGGCGGGGCGGAACGAACGGGTCATGGTGCGGTCCTTCTAGGATCGGGCCCGCACCGGGTCAACGCGACCCGAGCCTCACCAGCCGAAGCGTCCGATCTCGGCGAGGCGTGCCTGCACCGTGGCCTCGTCGCGCCCGAGGGCCGCGATCCGCTGCGAGAGACCGTAGCAGGTGGCGCAGAAGCCGAGTTGCAGGAGCGGAATGCCGTCGCCCCGCGCTCGGGCGACCGAGCCGATCAGGCAGGCGATGACGGATTGGCCGTCCGGGATGCCGAGGCACGCGCCGCGTGGGCTTCCGAAAAGCGGGCGGTCGGGCCAGGTCAACGAGATCACCGTGCCCCCGCGCCGGTCCGGGGCCGGTGGCACCGTGTAGCTCCGGACGAACAGGGCCGCGAAGGCGAGCGCAAGGGCGGGCAGGATCAGGGCGGGACGCATCCGGGCACGCATGGGTCCCTCCCCTCGCTCAGGCCGGTTCGTCGAACCGGCTCCAGCGAAAGACCTCCGTGCCGGCGCCGTCGATCACGCGCACCGCCTCGGCCGGCGCACCGGAGCGCTGCGGCGCCCGAGCGCGGGCGAACAGCGTCAGCGCCCGTTCCTTGGCCGCCTCGACGGTGCCGGTGCGGACCGAGACGCGCTGGCGCACGGGGTCCTCGCCGCGCGCGCCGGCCTCCTCCTCGGAGGCCAGCACCTCGATGTGATAGGTCTCGCGCGGGTTCAAGGCGGCTCCATGGGGCGGACGCTTCGGGCGGATTCGGATCCGGTTTGCCCTGCATAACCATAGCCGTGGCGTCTTGGCACCGGCCGGGTCACGGCTGCGACGAAAAAGGCCGGGTCCATTCGACCCGGGCGTCGCGAAACGTCGGACGACCGCTCAGCGCGACCGGGCTCCGGGCGGCGGAGCGCTCGGTCCTTCGCCCGAGGCGCCGAGGCGTCCGGGCGTCGGGATCGGCGCGGCATTCGGGTTCCTGACGCCGCCCGCGCCCGGCGCCGGGGCGGACATCGGGCTGCTGCTGCCGGTGATGCTGCCGCCACCGGTCCCCCCGCCGGAATTCGTCGTCGGGCGCGGCAGACCGCCGATGGCGGGGGATTGGGCCTGGACCGGACCCGCCAGGATCGCTCCTGCGGAGGCGGCGAGGACGAGGGTGACGAGGCGCATGGAATCGGTCTCCGGGTGTCTGGTGCGCGATGGGGTGCTCGTCCTCTCAACGCGATCGGGGAACGGCGGGTTCAGGCGCCTAGGGTCCGGGAGGCGTGCAAGACCGGTCGGGATGTGATTTGGTGGCGCGCCTCGACCTCCTGTATGTGACTCCCGGCCGGAGGACGTCCGGCCCATCGAACAGAGAACACCATGGCGACGACGCCCTTTGTCACGGCCGAATGGCTCCATACGCGCCTCGGCGCCCCGGATATCGTGATCCTCGACGCGTCCTGGTACCTGCCGGCCCAGGGGCGCGACGCGCGGGCCGAGTATCTGGCCGGCCACGTCCCCGGCGCGATCCGCTTCGACATCGACACGATGAGCGACGAGACCTCGCCCCTGCCGCACACGCTGCCGCGCCCGGAGGTCTTCGCGTCCCGCATGCGGGCCCTCGGCATCGGCGACGGCGCCCACATCGTGGTCTATGACGGCATGGGCCTGTTCTCGGCGCCGCGCGTGCGCTGGATGTTGCAGACCTTCGGGGTCCGGGACGTCCAGATCCTGGAGGGCGGTTTCCCGGCCTGGGTCGAGGCCGGCTACCCGGTCGAGGACGGCGAGGGCCGCCCGCGCGCGCGCCGTCACTTCACCGCGCGGCTCGACCACGGCGCGATCGCCGATGCCGCCGACGTCGCGCGCGCGCTGGAGACCGGCGCGGCGCAGGTCGTGGATGCCCGCTCCGGCCCGCGCTTTCGCGGCGAGGAGGCGGAGCCCCGCCCCGGCGTTCGTCCCGGCCACATGCCCGGTGCCCGCAACGTCCATTATTCCGCGCTCCAGTCGAAAGGCCGGCTCAAGGACGAGGCCGCCCTGCGCGCGGTCTTCGCCGAGAACGGCGTCGACGTGAGCCGGCCCGTGGTCACCACCTGCGGCTCCGGCGTCACCGCGGCGATCGTCGGGCTGGCTCTGGAGACCCTGGGGCGGCCGCCGCGCGCGCTCTACGACGGCTCCTGGTCGGAATGGGGCTCGGACCCGGAACGCCCCGTCGCCACCGGCCCCGCGTAAGCCGCCTTGCCGCATCCGGACCGTCCGGCCCTCGCCGCGCCGGAGCGACAGCGCTCGCGCGGGCGCATCCATCTGGCCGTCGATTGCGCCGACGGCCGCGACACCCGCATCCGCGACATCGCCGAGGCGGGCCCCCTCCGGCTCCGCCTGCCGCGCCGGGCGCCGGGGGCCTGCGAGGCCGTGCTCCTCAACACGGCGGGCGGGATCGCCTGCGGCGACCATTTCGACGTGACCGTGAGGGTCGGCCCGGGCGCCGACCTGACGCTCACCACGACGGCGGCGGAGAAGATCTATCGCTCCGACGGTCCCGTGAGCCGGGTCGAGACGACGGTGGCGCTGGAGGCGGGAGCCCGCCTCGCGCACCTGCCGCAGGAGACGATCCTGTTCGACCGCGCCGCCCTGGAGCGACGCTTCGAGGCGCACCTCGCCCCCGATGCCCACCTGCTCGCCTTCGAGGCGGTGACCTTCGGGCGCACGGCCCGCGACGAGCCGATCACGCAGGGATACTTCACGGATCGCTGGCGCATCCGGCGCGCCGGACGCCTCGTCTACGCGGATTCCGTGCGCCTGACGGGGGCGCTCACCGAGCAACTCGCCCG
This sequence comes from Methylobacterium sp. J-068, assembly GCF_022829445.1. Lineage (GTDB taxonomy): Bacteria > Pseudomonadota > Alphaproteobacteria > Rhizobiales > Beijerinckiaceae > Methylobacterium. The sequence continues at coordinate 137,627 of NZ_JAKSXY010000049.1, forward strand.
GCGCGCCATCGGGAGCGGGGCGCGTGCCATGGCGACGCTCCTCGACGTCTCGCCGGATGCGGAAGGCCGGCTGGAGCGCGCCCGCGCGCTGCTCGACGAGGGGGCGGCGCAGGGTGTGGCCGCCGCGGCCAGCGCCTGGAACGGGCATCTCGTCATGCGCTTCCTCGGCACCGATCCGGATGCGCTCCGGACCCTCGCGCGGCGAGTCCTGATCGCCTACCGGGGGGCGCCGCTGCCGCGTGTCTGGCAGAGCTGACCCCGTGCCGTGACGGAGAGCGGGGGCCCCGACCCTTGCGAGGTCGAGGCCCCTTATCCTAAACCCCGGCCCGGCGGGTCCGGAGACCCGCCGCCAGGCGCGGCGCCGCCCGCGCGCGAGAGGATTTTCGGGTTTGCGTCGCACCCTCCGCTGCCGCCTCGACCCCGCCGGCCAGATCGCGGCGGACGGGGCGCCCGACACGTGGCGCGCGACGGGCGCGGACCCGAATTTCCGGCTCTGGCCGCCGGAGGGACGCAAGCGTCATCGCGGCGGCTGGGTGCGCATCCGCGCCGACCTCACGGCCCTGGACCGGGCGAAGCTGACGCCGCTGCTCTACGTCGACGACGGCAAGGGCTTTCGCGAGACGCTGACGATCCCGCTCGAACGCGACGCGTCCGGCATCGACAATCTCGTGCGGCTGCCGCGCCGCGTCCGGGGACTGCGCCTCGATCCGATGAGCGGCGTCGGCCGCTTCCGCCTCGGGCATGTCAGCCTGACGTATCTCGGGTCTCTCGGAGCCGTCTCCGAGATCGCCCGCCGTCTCGTCGCGCGCCTGCCGGAGGGCGAGCGCGCGCCCCGGCAGTTGGTCGCGCGGTTGGCGCGCTTCGCGCGCGGGAAGGGCCTGAGCGAACTCTGGAGCGACTTCCTCGCGAGCGCCCGGCCGCGCCCGGTTCCCGCCTCCTACAAGGCCTGGATCGACACGGTCGAGACGCCGGCGCGCCCGAGCGTGGAGGCCATGCGCGCCGAGATCGCCGGCTTCGACTCGCGCCCGCGCATCTCCATCGTGATGCCGGTCTACAACACGCCCAAGCGCTGGCTCGCGGCCGCCATCGCCTCCGTTCAGGCCCAGGCCTACGAGGATTGGGAACTCTGCCTCTGCGACGACAACTCGTCGGAGCCCCATATCTGGCCCATGCTCCAGGCCTATGCGGCCGCCGATCCGCGCATCAAGCTGCATCGCCGCACCCGCAACGGCCGCATCTCGGCCGCCTCGAACGACGCCATGGCCCTCGCCACCGGCAGTCACCTGACGCTGATGGACCACGACGACGCGATCCCCGAGAACGCGCTCTATGAGTTCGTGGCGGTCCTGAACGCCGATCCGAGCGTGGACTTCATCTACTCGGACGAGGACAAGGTCTCGATCGACGGGGTGCGCTACGAGCCGTTCTTCAAGCCGGACTGGTCGCCCGAAGCCCTCGAAGCCTGCATGTATACGGCGCATCTGGCGCTCTATCGGATGGACATCGTCGCGCGGATCGGCGGTTTTCGCGATGCCTGCAACGGCGCGCAGGATTACGACTTCGTCCTGCGCTACACCGAGCATGTCCGCAACGTCGTGCACGTGCCGAAGGTGCTCTACCACTGGCGCGCGATTCCGGGCTCCACCGCGCAGACCATGGACAACAAGGATTACGTCATCGCCGCCGCGATCCGGGGGCTCGAGGACCGGGCCCGGCGCACGGGCGAACTCGATTTCGCCCGCGCCAGCGCCTTCAAGGGCTGCTTCGAACTGCGCCGCAAGCTCACCCAGCGGCCGCTCGTCTCGATCGTGATCCCGAGCGCGGGCCGCGACAGCGTGGTCGGCGGCCGGAGCGTCGATCTCCTCGCCGCCTGTCTCGACAGCGTGCGGGGGGCCAGCACCTACGAATCCATCGAGGTCGTCGTGGTCGACAACGGCGACCTGCGCCCGGGCACGCGCGCCGCCCTGGAGCGCCACGGCGCCAAGCGCGTCACCTACGCCGATCCGGTCTTCAACGTGGCGGCCAAGATGAACCTCGGGGCGGAGGCGGCCGGCGGCGAGGTGCTGGTGTTCCTCAACGACGACATCACGGTGATCACGCCCGACTGGATCGAGGCGATGCTGGCCCTGCTGCAGATTCCCGGCGTCGGCGCGGTCGGCCCCAAGCTGCTGTTCGAGACCGGCGAGATCCAGCATGCCGGCGTCTCGGTCATCGACGCGACCCCGGACCATGTCCGGCGCGGCTATCCGGGCGACGATCCGGGTCACTTCTTCTCGACCGTGGGCAACCGCAATTATCTGGCCGTGACGGGGGCCTGCGTGATGCTGCGCCGCGCCGATTTCGAGGCGGTCGGGGGCTTCGACGCGGGGTTCGCGGTCAATTACAACGACGTCGACCTCTGCCTGCGGCTGTGGGATCGCGGCCTGCGCATCGTCTACTGCGCGCAGGCGAGCCTTCACCATTACGAGAGCCGCAACCGCGCGCGCACCGTCGATCCCGAAGAGCACCGGCGCTTCCGCGATCGCTGGGCGCGGAAGCTGCCGCGCGATCCCTATTACGGCGAGTGGTTCGAAGCCCTGCCGCCGACCTTCGAACTCGACCCGGCGCGCTTCTGATCCTTCGTTGTTCGCGAAGGCTGGCGCCGAAAACCCCGAATTGCGAACCGCTCCAAGGTAGGCTCAACCTGCCGCCGGGATCGGACGACGGAATCGGGCGATGGCGGCAGGGTGGCTGACGGGCGGGGAAGCGACGGTCCTGGTGACCGCGCTCCTGCTCGTGCTCTGTATGGGCCTCTGGGCCAGCGGCGTCGTGGCCGAGATCGTCACCGCGATGCTGTTCTTCGCCGGCGCGATGCTGTTCCGGCTGGCGCCGCCCGCGACCGTGTTCTCGGGCTTCGCCTCCTCGGCCTTCTGGCTGGTGCTGAGCGGCATGGTGGTGGGCCTCGCCATGACCCGCACGGGGCTCGGCGACCGTCTGGCGCGAAGCCTGTCCGGCCATCTCGCAGCGTCCTATCCGGTCTTCATCACCGGCATCGTCGCCCTGTCCTTCGCCCTCGCCTTCGTGATGCCGTCCAATCTCGGGCGCATCGCCCTGCTCGTCCCGGTGGTGCTCGCCCTCTGCGACGCGTTCGGCCTCGGCGCCGGGCGCCCCGGCCGATACGGCGCCGTGCTGGCGGTCGGGCTGGCGACGCCGATCCTCTCCGCCGCGATCCTGCCCGCGAACGTGCCGAACCTCGTGATGGCGGGCACGGCGGAGACGCAGTACGGGCTGCACATCGCCTACCTGCCCTACCTGCTCCTGCACGCCCCCGTCCTGGCCCTGGTGAAGGGTGCGATCCTGATCGCGGCCATCGTGTGGCTGTTCCCCGACCGGCTCGATCACGCGGAGGACCGCTCGGCCCTGGCGAAGGTGCCCCTGAGCCCGGAGGCGCGCCGGCTCGCGGTGATCCTCGTGGCCACCCTGGCCTTCTGGGTCACCGACAGCCTGCACCACATCGCACCGGCCTGGGTCGGCCTCGTCGCCGCGCTGATCTGCCTGATGCCGCGCATCGGCGTGGTGCCGGCCGAGGCCTTCGGGGCGGTGAACCTGCGCACCTGCTTCTACATCGCCGCCCTGCTCGGCCTCGTCGCCACGGTGAACGAGACCGGCCTCGGTGCGCGCCTCGGCCACGCCCTCCTGCAGGTCGCCCCCCTGCATCCGGACGCGCCGGCCACCAATTTCGGCATCCTGACGGGGCTCGCGGCGATCCTCACCCTCGTGGTCACCGCCAACGGCGCGCCGGCCCTCTACACGGCGCTCGCGGGCGAGATGGCGCGGGCCAGCGGCCTCGACCTGATGGCCGTGGTGATGATCCAGGTCGTCGGCTACTCCACCCTGTTCCTGCCCTATCAGGCGCCCCCGATCGTCGTCGCGGTCGACCTCGGCAAGGTTCCGCTCAAGGTCGCGACGAAGCTGACCCTGGTGACGGGCGCGGCCTCGCTCCTCCTCGTCGCACCGCTGGATTATCTCTGGTGGCGCGCGCTCGGATGGCTGTCGTGAGGGGAAAACGGCCGAATGACGATTCGGCGTCTGTGTCGCATGTGCACTGCGGCAAAGCCGGGTTGCGCATTGGCGCCTGCCCGCTAGCACTTTAGAGACGATCCAAATTTTTCTTGGCGGCGCCTCAAAACGGATGTCGCTCCCAACTCCCGAGGACCTCACGCACGATGGCTCCCACCGTCCGCCCCACGGTCGCCCCGCCGCTCTCGCCCCATCTCCAGATCTACCGCTGGACCTGGACCATGGCGATGTCCGTGTTCCACCGCATCACCGGCACGGCCCTCTACGGCGGCGCAGCCCTGGTGGCGATCTGGCTGGTCGCCCTCGCCTCGGGTCCGGGCGCCTACGGCGCCGTCGCGTGGTTCTTCGGCTCCATCGTCGGGCGTCTGGTCCTGTTCGTCTACACCTGGATCCTGATGCACCACATGCTCGGTGGCCTGCGCCACTTCGTCTGGGACCTCGGCTACGGCTTCGACCGCGCGCAGCGGATGGGCCTCGCCCGCGCCACCCTGATCGGCTCCGTCATCCTGACCGTCCTGATCTGGGCGCTCGCCCTGACCCTGCGCTGAGGAGGCCGAGATGGTCGACAACCGCCAGAACACCAACGTCACCATGCGTACGCCGCGCGCCCGGGTGAAGGGCCTCGGCGCCTCCGGCCACGGCGCGGGCCATTTCTGGGTCCAGCGCCTGACGGCCGCGGCGAACGCGCCGCTGATGCTCGCCTTCGTGGTCATCGTCGCGCTGATGGCCAACCGGCCCTACCCGGAGGCGGTCGCGCTGATGTCGCACCCGGTGGTCGCGCTCCTCCTCATCCTCGCCGTGATCTCGGTCACGGCCCATATGAGGATCGGCATGCAGGTGGTCATCGAGGATTACGTCCACGACAAGACGCTCAAGATCCTGAGCCTCCTCGCCAACAATTTCTACGCGGTCATCGTCGCCGTCGCCTGCCTCTACGCGATCCTTCGCGTGAGCCTCGCCCGACTGGTCTGACCCTCCCCGCCTCCGAGACGCCTGAAGGATTCGAACCCATGGCCAGCAACGGAACCAACGGCACCCCCGCCTACACCATCAACGACCACACCTTCGACGTGGTGGTGGTGGGCGCCGGCGGCGCGGGCTTGCGCGCCACCGTGGGCTGCTCCCAGGCGGGCTTGCGCACCGCCTGCATCTCCAAGGTGTTCCCCACCCGCTCCCACACCGTGGCGGCGCAGGGCGGCATCTCGGCCTCGCTCGGCAATATGGGCCCGGACGACTGGCGCTGGCACATGTACGACACCGTGAAGGGGTCGGACTGGCTCGGCGACCAGGACGCCATCGAGTACCTCGTGCGCAACGCTCCGGCGGCTGTCTACGAACTCGAGCACTGGGGTGTGCCGTTCTCGCGCACCGAGGAAGGAAAAATCTACCAGCGGCCCTTCGGCGGCATGACCACGGATTACGGCAAGGGCACCGCCCAGCGCACCTGCGCGGCGGCCGACCGCACCGGCCACGCCATGCTGCACACCCTCTACGGGCAGGCGGTGAAGAACCACACCAACTTCTTCATCGAGTACTTCGCCCTCGACCTCATCATGGACGAGGAGGGCCGCTGCCTCGGCGTGATCGCCATCGATCAGGCGACCGGCGAGATCCACCGCTTCCGCGCCCAGCAGACGATCCTGGCCACCGGTGGCTACGGCCGCTCCTACTTCTCGGCGACCTCCGCCCATACCTGCACGGGCGACGGCAACGCCATGGTGCTGCGCGCCGGCCTGCCGCTGCAGGACATGGAGTTCGTGCAGTTCCACCCCACCGGCATCTACGGCGCCGGCTGCCTCATCACCGAGGGCGCGCGCGGCGAGGGCGGCTACCTCACCAACTCCGAGGGCGAGCGCTTCATGGAGCGTTACGCGCCGTCGGCGAAGGATCTCGCGTCCCGCGACGTGGTCTCGCGCTCCATGACCATGGAGATCCGGGCCGGGCGCGGTGTGGGCAAGTCGAGCGACCACATCTACCTGCACCTCGACCACCTCGACCCGGCGATCCTGCACCAGCGCCTGCCGGGCATCTCGGAATCGGCCAAGATCTTCGCGGGCGTCGACGTGACCAAGGAGCCGATCCCGGTGCTGCCGACCGTGCATTACAACATGGGCGGCATCCCGACGAACTATCACGGCGAGGTCCTCACCCTGCGCAACGGCAACCCCGACACGGTGGTGCCGGGCCTGATGGCGCTCGGCGAGGCGGCCTGCGTCTCCGTGCACGGCGCCAACCGCCTCGGCTCCAACTCACTGATCGACCTCGTGGTGTTCGGCCGGGCGGCGGGCCTGCGCTGCGCCGAGATCGTCGAGGCCGGCGCCCGCCAGATGGACCTGCCGAAGGACTCGGCCGACAAGGCGCTCAGTCGCCTCGACCGCTTCCGCTATGCCAATGGCGGGACGCCGACCGCCGAACTGCGCGCCGAGATGCAGAAGACGATGCAGAACAACTGCGCCGTGTTCCGCACCGGCGAGGTGCTGGAGGAGGGCAAGGCCCTCATCCACAAGGTCTGGCAGGGCGAGGCCGACATCCACGTCAACGACCGCTCGCTGATCTGGAACACCGACCTCCTCGAGACCCTGGAATTCGACAACCTGATCGGTCAGGCCGTCGTCACCATGGAATCGGCGGCCAACCGCAAGGAGAGCCGCGGGGCGCACGCCCGCGAGGACTTCCCCGACCGCGACGACAAGGAGTGGATGAAGCACACCCTGTCGTGGTTGGACGAGACCTCCCAGCAGGTGAGCATCGATTACCGTCCGGTCCATACCTACACGATGTCGAACGAGATCCAGTACATCGAGCCGAAGGCGCGGGTGTATTGATCCAATGGCATCACGGCCTCCATCGATAGGTCACAACAGCCGAGGGGGCGGGCGGGTGTACGCTATTGTCTTCGATTTCGACACGGAAACATTGAGGCAGTTGTATCCGAATCCATCCTGGAACAATGCCTATGCGGATGTTCGAAATTATCTCACGTCTCGGGGATTCGAGTGGAAGCAGGGCAGTGCTTATTTCGGCGACGACACTGTTGATGCTGTTCGCTGTGTTCGCGTGATCCAAAAACTTTCTCGCCGTTATGCTTGGTTCAAGCCATCCGTTCGCGATATTCGGATGCTTCGGATTGAAGAGAATAACGATTTGATGATTGCCCTCGATGATGAGGACGACGACTAATCATGGCTGAATTCGCCCTTCCCAAAAACTCGAAGCTCACCGAGGGCAAGACGTGGCCCCGTCCGGTCGGCGCCAACAACCTGCAGGAATTCCGGATCTATCGCTGGAATCCCGACGACGGGAAGAACCCGCGCGTCGACACCTATCAGGTCGACCGGGACGATTGCGGCCCGATGGTCCTCGACGCCCTGCTCTGGATCAAGAGTAAGGTCGATTCGACCCTGGTGTTCCGCCGTTCCTGCCGCGAGGGCATCTGCGGCTCCTGCGCCATGAACATCGAGGGCCAGAACGCGCTCGCCTGCACCATGGGCATCGACGAGTGTCAGGAGCACGCCAAGGGCAAGAAGACCGGCGCGGTGCGGATCTACCCGCTGCCGCACATGCCGGTCCTGAAGGATCTGGTGCCCGACCTCACGAACTTCTTCGCCCAGCACGCATCGATCGAACCCTGGCTCCAGACCGAGACCCCGGCCCCCGAGGGCGAGTGGAAGCAGACCCCCGAGGACCGGGCCCAGCTCGACGGCCTCTACGAGTGCATCCTCTGCGCCTGCTGCACCACCTCGTGCCCGAGCTACTGGTGGAACGGCGACCGCTTCCTCGGCCCCGCCGCCCTGCTCCAGGCCTATCGTTGGCTCATCGACAGCCGTGACGAGAACACCGGCGAGCGCCTCGACGCCCTGCACGACCCCTTCCGGCTCTACCGCTGCCACACGATCATGAACTGCGCCAATGCCTGCCCCAAGAGCCTGAATCCGGCCAAAGCCATCGCGGAAATCAAGAAGATGATGATCGCCCGCGAGGTGTGATACGGCCTCCGGTAGATTAGGTCGGACAGCTGACGAGACGGAGCGCGGGTCCCCTCTCCTGGAAGGAGAGGGACAGGGTGAGGTGCGTGACCTCTCCGGAGATGGACTACACCTCACCCCAACCCTCTCCTTCCAGGAGAGGG
>NZ_JAKSXY010000053.1 GCF_022829445.1 Methylobacterium sp. J-068
GGTGCCTCCTGTGGTCGATTGGAATCGTCCACGGACAGGAGGCGACAGCGTGCAGAGCATGGGCGGGAACAGCGACATCGATCGGACCGGACGCAACGTCTTGGCGGGCAGCCGCGGACGGGCGATCGGTGTCGCTGGTGGAATGATGAGCGGAGGTCACGAGGAGGCCTCCGCAACGACGCGGGCGGACTTCACAGGCTCAAGGTCGGAGGCCCGGACCATGCCACCGGTGATCTCTTCGATCCGGGCAGCAACCCGGATGGAAGGGCCCCTCTGCCGGAACCGGAGCTTGCGGACGCCGAACACGGAGATGTCGCCGATGCGCTCGGCCAAGCCGGCATCGTCGATCTCGCTGGTCCGCATCCAGTCCTTGAGCAGCATGGCGGGGCTACCTCCGGCCGGCGGGAATGGAGACGACGCCGCAGCCGCACTGCCCACCCTGGGCGACGCCCTGGCGGTGCTGTGCGTCGACCTGATTGCGGTGCTGCCGGCGCAGGATCGCGCGGCCGTGCGGGAGCGGCTGGCGAACTGCCTCTACGAGCAGGCGCACACCCCCCGCAGCGGGCCGGCGGCCGCCCTGCTGGGCGCCATCGCGAACGCGCTGATGCGCCTGGAAGGCTGAAGGGTCCCGGCTATGCCGATCCGAAGATTTCGACATCCCGACGAGGAGACGACGATGGCCGAAGCGCCGGACGAGGACCTGTTTGAGATCGAGTTGGATGGCATCGAGCGGACGATCTGCCCGTCCATCGGCGACAAACTCTACGACATCGCGTTCGACTGCACCCGCGGCAGCTGCATCGTGAACATTACCGTCACGGTCGACGCGGAGATGGTCACGACCCTGGAGATCGTCCCGGTGGGGATGAGCGAGTTGAACCGATCCTTCGCCGCTCTGGCCGAGCAGACAAAGGCATGGCGGGTCGTACCAGTGTAAAACACATGGGAGCATGAAACGACTCATGCCCGTATGATCCTGATTCCGATGATCCGCGGGCGCGTTGTCGGAACGTGTGTGCCCGTGGAAGGGTGGAGCTTCCCTATGTCTTTGAGTGTAGGGACATCGGTAATTATAAGCTTGGCGACGGCGGCCTGCACCGCGACCCATGATATCAGCCGAGGACTAGTTTTTCCTGATCGCCATCGTGTCCACGTGCTTCGGTTGATCCCCGCTTCACGCAGCAGCGAGCTCAGCGGCTCGTGCGCTTGCGATAGTCGGCTTTCAATCGATCGAATCTCGTCAGCGATCAGCATCCGGGGATCATGATGCTTTAATGCACACAGCGCAAGCGGTAATGCATGATGCTTTTTCGCATCACTCTGCTAAGCCGCGTGGTAGCTGAAAACTGAACGGGGAGGCCCTATGGGAACCGAGGGCGAATCTGCCACCTTATTGTACCTACGCCATGTCCTAGACGAGACAGGCATGTCACCTAGCGCATTGGCAAAATCTGTCGGTATATCCTCGACGACGCTAACTAGGCCACTAAATAATTCGAATTATAAGTTCAATTTATCAACTAGTACTATGGAGAAAATCGCAAAACATACAGGAATAAGCTTAGCGCCATTTTTTGAAAATGCCGATCTTGCGTCAAAAACCTTGGCCCTCCTAAAGCCCGGAGCTTATGATCCCGAAATTTGGAAGGATCCAGGGGGAGATAACGAGCCACATAAATCAACGGTGGTCATCGGACGCGCAGGATACGGCATATGGTATGAAGCAAGGATTCACATAGTCGATTTCTTCCCAAGTATATTACTTACTAGCAGTCACGAACCAGCAAGTGAATGCTTTGCCGTCTATATTGCCGATAGTCACGTTGAGCCAATAGCATCATTTAATGACTATTTATTCTGTATTAGATGGAACTCATACAAAACCGCAAACCTAGATGGAATGCCGGTAATTGTAGAACGCAAAAGTGAGGATGGACGGCTCATCGAGCTTACGATGCGCATGCTACGTAGATCGAAAAATTCGTGGATTCTTCAGTGCGCAAACAGAAAAAAGGAGTTCCAAACTCCAATCGAACTTGAATCTCTTCCCGGTACGGATGCCACAAGGGTGATCGGCATCGTAAATTACGTCATCAGGTATCCAATTCTCCCATAATGCATTAATGCATTTTTTCGTTGATCGTTCGCTTGATCCATGCATAGTTGCATCCATCGCCTCACCCGGTGGAGCCCCCGATGCTCGTTCAGGCCTATCCTTTCCTCCCGATCTTCAGCCTTGCCGTAGTTTGGCTCGCAGGCCGTCTCGCCTTCCGTATGGAGGGCTGAGCGATGGCGCAGGTCGTCCCCCGTCATTTCGCACACCGGAAGGGTGTTGCTTCCACCGACACCCTCGGCGCCCTCAGCGGTCTCTCGATCTACGCATCGAAGCCGGAGCGGTGGGTATCGAACACCCACCCCGCTCTCGATCATCGCGCCTTCGGGAGACAGCCGTCGATTGGCAGCGATCTAGGGTCGATGCGCGAGGGAAGGCTAAGCTCAACTTAGCCTCGGCGCGGCGCACCGGTCGTCATCCAACCAAGAACACGAGATCCACGAGGTTTCGGGTGAGCGCTACGCGCCACTCGACACAAGCGGCCCCCGCCAGTGCTGCAACACCAGCGAGGGCCTTCCCCGAACCCAGGAGCTGAAACCATGGAACAGGGCAACTGCCTTGATAGCACCCGCATGTCCGCTGCGCAGGAGGTCGACACTCGAGCGGATCACGAGCCTGCGCTGGATGCAGCGATCACCGGCCTGCTGCAGGCTCCGACGCGCGCGATCGCTTCCGAGCGGGGGGCGGCAGCCCAGCCCCGCTCTGAGATGACCGACCTCGCGGACGTCTGCATCGAACAGGTGGCCCGCTTGGATCATTGGGATGCAAACACGGGCTCGCTGACCGAAGAGGAGGGCGAGGCCGAGATGGACCGCTGGAACGCGGTGTTTCGGCGCGCGATCGAAACGCCTTCGGCCGGGCTTCGGGACCTCGCTGGCAAGGCGCATCTGATGCTTGCCGACCTCGACCGGTTTCATCCGTTGAAGGAGGAGCCGACGGACGATGCCCGCCTGATGCGGGTCATCTTGGGCGAAGCTCTGATTTTCGGTGGGCTCGTAGGTCCCGTCAGCACTCCGCAGGGCGATCCCATCCAGTCCGTGATCAAGGAAGCCCGTCGGCTCCTGCGCGCCTACCTCGACGCCCATCACATCTACGAGCAGGACCCGACCACCCTCGACCCGCGTCCGGAATGGTGCGACGCCGGCCGCGCCCTTTGGGCTTACGTCGATGCGACTATCCTCCAGACGGTCCCCCTCACAGCGGCCGGGTGCCGCGATCTGGCGCGCTTCGCCGTTGAATATGCCGATGCGATGGAGTGTTCGATATCCGATGACGACGAGCAGGCGATCTCGCGCCTGATCGGTCAGAGCCCTCTGCTATGCGACGGCACTGAGAACGCGAAAGCTGGTTCCGTCTTCGCGCTCGCCAAAGCGGACGCTGATGCGCTTGGGCTGTCGGGGCTGGGCATCAGCGAGTTGAGCGCCTTCTATGACAAGCTCAAAGCGGCGGCCGAATTGTGGGGCGCGGCTATGTGTGAGCCCGTCGCAGTGGCCAGTAGCTCGACCCAGGGCTTCGTCGTTCGATCGCACTACGGCAGCCGTGCGGAGTTTGAGAACGCTCGGGCCGGCTTCCTCATGGATCGCGTCGCAACTGAGATCACGAACCGTCCTGCGATCAACGATTGGGACCGCGACAATCGGCTTGCACTGCGCATCCAACAGGAGATCGCGTGCGAGGGCCGCATTCAAGATCCTGCTTTGCTGGCCGAAATCGCTCGGACATGGGGCTGAGCCGATGAACGCCCCCTCTGCCCCTTTCCGGGGCGTCACCACCATCCTCCTCCAGGATGGCAGCGAGATCACCCTCGATGCCATCGAGACCAGCACTCAGGGGCAAGCCATCCTGGCCGAGATCGACGAGGCGATCCTGGCCATTGAGGGGCAGTTCGCCTTCGGACGGCAGACGGACGATCCGTCCTGGCGCACCCGTGCCGAGATCGCCCTGAAGCGCAAGCGCCGGAGTCGTCCCGTCCTGCAGGAGCGCATCGGGGTCCTGCGTCGCGCCGAGCGTTCCATGGCACTCGGTTCGAGCCAAGCCGCCG
>NZ_JAKSXY010000055.1 GCF_022829445.1 Methylobacterium sp. J-068
GCCGCGAGGTCGCCCGGCAGGGCCTCGCCGCTGCACAGGATGCGGGTGAGCGGCGCGCAGGCCTCGAGTTCGCCCGAGGCCACGAAGGCGGCCAGCATGGCGGGGACGAAGTGCAGGGTGGTCACCCCGTGCCCGACGATGGCCCGGCGCAAAGCCGGCGGATCGCGGTGCGCCCCGGGCGGCGCCATCACCAGGGTGGCGCCGCAGAGCGCGGGCAGCAGCAGCTCCCAGACCGAGACGTCGAAGCCGATGGGGGTCTTCTGGAGGATGCGGTCGCGGGGGCCGAGGCCGTAGGCCTGCGCCATCCAGTCGAGGCGGTTGAGGAGCGCGCCGTGGGTGTTGGCGCAGCCCTTGGGCCGGCCCGTCGAGCCCGAGGTGTAGATCACGTAGGCGAGGTTTTTTGGATGTGGCCGGGCGTCCGTCCAGGCGGCCTCGTCCGCCGCATCCGTGTCGGAGGTGTCCGCGTCGACGAGGAGGACGGTGAGATCGGGGTGGTCGTGCGGGCCGGGCCAGGCGGCGGCCAGGGCCGTCGTTGTGACGAGGAGGCGCACGCCACTGTCGCGGACCATCTCGTCCAGGCGAGGGCGGGGCAGGTCGGGGACCAGGGGCAGGAAGGCGGCGCCGGCCTTGAGGATGGCGAGGGTCGCGACGAGAAGGTCGCAGGAGCGCTCCAGGGCGAGGCCGACGAGGGTGTCGGGGCCGGCCCCGGCGCGGGCGAGGCGGCGGGCGAGGCGGGCCGCGCGGGCGTCGAGATCAGAGCGGGTCAGGCGTTCGCGGTCATCGACCACGGCGATGGCCCCGGGCGCGGCCCGGACCTGGGCGGCGATGCGCTCCAGCACGGTGGCGGCCGGCGCGAAGACCCGCGCCGTGGCGTTGAACCCGGCGAGCACGTCCGGCCCCGGCGCCTCGGGATGCGGCAGGGCGCCGAGGCGGGTGGCCGGATCGGCGCTGGCAAGGGCGTCAAGGAGGCCGGCCAGGGTGGCGAGAAGGGCTTCGGCCTCGGACGTGGCGACGCGGGCGCGGTCGTGGTCGAGGCGCAGATCGAGGCGCTCGCCGTGTTCGTCGGCGCGGAGCTGGACCACGAGGGCGAGGGGGTAGTGGGTGCTCTCGCGGGTGACGGCCGGGCCGATGCCGAGGGCGTCGGGATCGGGCACCGCGCCGGGCACGGCGCCGGGCGCCCGCAGGGCGGCGACGGCGGCGTCGACGGGGTAGTTCTCGAACACCACGAGGCTGTCGAACAGGGCCCGCCCGCCATGGCCGGCCAGGCGCTGGATCTCGAACAGGGGGGTGTGGCCGTGCTCGCGCAGGGCGAGGTTGGCGTCCTGGAGGCGGGCGAGCCAGTCGGCGAGGCTCATCGCGGGGTCGAGGTCCTGGACCACCGGCACGGTGTTGATGAACAGGCCGAGGAGCGTGTCGGCGCCGGGCAGGGCGTCGGGGCGTCCGGCCAGGGTGGCGCCGAAGGCGACGCGGCGGCGGCCGGTGCGGGCGGCCAGCAGCCGGGTCCAGGCGGCCTGGACCAGGGTGTTGAGGGTGAGGCGACCGTTGCGGGCGCGGGCGCGCAGGCGGGCGGTGGCGGCGGGATCGAGGCGCAGGCGGGCGTCGGCGTGGCCCGACCCGCCGGGGCCGGTCCGCCCGTCGCGGCCGGCCGCGAGGGTGTCCGCCAGCAGGGTCGGCTCGTCGAGGGGCGCGGTGGCCGCGCGCCAGAACGCCTCGGCCCGGGCGGGGTCCTGGCGGCCGAGCCAGGCGATGTAATCGGCGAACCGCCCCTGGACCGGGGCCGGGGGGCGGCCCTCGTAGCGGGCCAGCACCTCGCCGACGAGGCGGGCGGTGCTCCAGCCGTCGAGGATGAGGTGGTGCAGGGTGAGGACGAGGTGGTGCCGGGCGCGGCGGCCGGTCGCGGCCCCGGGGTCAACTCCAGCCTCCGGGTCCAGGCGCACGAGGACGAGGCGCAGGAGGGGCGGGCGGGCGAGGTCGAAGCCGCGGGCGTGCTCGGCCTCCGCCAGGGCCTCGAGGCGCGCGTCGGCCGAACCGGGTCCGTCCGGGAGCTGGCGGATCGTGACGGGATCGGGGATGCGGGCGGCGACGATCTGCAGGGGGTGGCCGCTGGGGGTGTCGGCGAGGAAGCCGGCGCGCAGGCTGTCGTGGCGGGCGACGGTCCGGCGGAAGGCCTCGGCGAAGCGGGGGGCGTCGAGGTTGTCGAGGTCGAGGCGCAGCTGGTTGCGGTAGAGCGGGGAATCGGGCTCGCGCAGGGCGTGGAACAGCAGGCCCTGCTGCAGGGGCGAGAGGGGATGGAGGTCGGCGACCTCGGCCGGATCGAGGGGGGCACGCGCGAGGATCGCGTCGAGGCCGGCCTGGTCGAGGGGGGCTTGGTCGAGCCCGGCGCCGGGGAGGTCGGCGGGGGTGAGGCGGGGCGGCGTCGCCGGATCGGCGCAGTGCCGGGCCAGGGCCGCGAGGGTGTCGCGGCAGTCGCGGGCGAGGGCCGCGACGGTGTCGGCGTCGTGGCGGGTGCGGGCAAAGCTCCAGTCGAGCTGGAGCGCGCCGTCGCGGATCCGGGCGGTGAGGAGGAGTTCGGTGCCGAGGGGCGCCTCGGGGGCGCGGTCGGGGCCGGCGCCCTCGTCGGCCAGGGCGAAGCGGCCGTCGGGGGCGTGTCCGGCCTCGACCTGCCCGAAGTAGTTCAGGGTGACGGTGGGCTCGGGGATGGCGGCGAGGGCGTGGCGCAGATCGGGCTCGGCGGCGTGCAGCAGCAGGCCGTGGCCGAGGTTGGGCCGGGGCAGGGCGCGCAGCTGCTCCTTGATCCGGCACAGGGCGCGGCCGAGGGCGCGGCCATCCCGATCCGGGCCATCCCTATCTGGGGCATCTCCATCCGGGTCGTCCGCCAAAGTCTCCGGCTCGTCGCCGAAGGGGGCGAGGCGCAGGGGCACGAGGCTGGTGAACCAGCCGACGCTGCGGCCGAGATCGAGCGCGGCCGGGGCCAGCCCCTCGCTCCAGGCTTCGGCCAGCTCCTCGGCGTCGCGGCCATGGCCCTCGCGGGCGACGCGCACGGCGCGGGCGCCGAGGTGGCGGGCGAGCGCCAGGGCGAGGGCGGTGAGCAGGGCCTCGTCGAGGCGGGTGCGGTAGGGCCGGGCGGCGCGGCGCAGGAGGAGCCCGGTGGCCTCGGGGTCGAGGTCGCAGCGCAGGGAGCGGCGCTCGGCGCGGGCATCGGCGCCGTCGGGCCGGGCGGGCGCCAGGGTGGCGGCGGGGGGCGAGAGCCGGGCGATCCAGGCCTCGGCCTGGCGCCGGCGCGTCGCGGCCCCGGCCGGGTCGGTGGCGAGGGCGTCGAGGGTCCTGGCCCAGGCCGGGAAGCCGGTGGCGGCGGGCAGATCCGGCGCCGCCCCCCGTTCCAGGGCGGCGCAGGCGGCGGCGAGGTCGTCGAGGAGGATGCGCCACGACACGGCATCGACGGCAAGGTGGTGGATCACCACGACGAGGCGCTGGGCGTGATCCCGGTCGGTGCGGCTGACGAGGACGGCGCGCAGGAGGGGTCCGTGGCCGAGATCGAGGCTGGCCTGGGCCTCGGCCGCCACGGCCTCGAAGGCGTCCGCGTCGGCGACGGTGCGCCGCCACGGGCGCGCGCCGGCCTCCGCGTCCGCGACGGGCGCGCAGGTCTGCTGCCAGGCGCCGGCCGCGTCCCGGTGGAAGCGCAGGCGCAGGGCGGGGTGGCGGCGCACGAGGGCGGCGAGGGCGCGGGCGAGGACCTCGGGATCGAGGGGCGTGCGCGGCCGCAGGACCAGGGCCTGGTTCCAGTGGTGGCGCCGGGGCACGGGGGCGGCGAGGAACCAGCCCTGGATCGGCGTGAGCGGGATCGGCCCGGCCGGCGCGGCCCCGGCGGCCTCCACCGCCTCGTGTTCGGTCCCGCCCTCCTCCCCCGGCCGGGTGGCGTGGGCGGCGTGGGCGGCGAGCGCCGCGAGGCTCTGGTGGGCGAAGACCTGCCGGGGCGTGAAGCGGAGGCCGGCGCGGCGGGCGCGGGTGACGAGCTGGAGGGCGAGGATGGAATCGCCGCCGCGTTCGAAGAAGTTGTCGGTTCGGGCAATGCCGGGCACGCCGAGCACCTCGCTCCAGATCGCCGCGAGGGCGGCCTCGGTGGGGGTGAGGGGCTCGGGCGCGGCGGCGTCTCCGTCCGGCCGCGCGGTCCAGTCCGGGACGGGCAGGGCGGCGCGGTCGAGCTTGCCGTTGGGCGAGACCGGCAGGGCCGGCAGGGGCAGGATGCGGGCCGGGACCATGTGGTCGGGCAATTGGCCCGCCAGATGCGCCCGCAGCGTGGCCTCGATGGCGGCCTCGCCGCCCTGCGCCCGCGCCTCCTCCCATGCCTCCACGGGCACATCGCGCGGGACGCAGTAGCCGACGAGGCGGGGACCGCCGGGCGCGGGGACGGCGACGACCGCGGCGTCGGCGACGCTGGGGTGGGCGCGCAGGCGGGCGGCGATCTCGCCGGGCTCGATCCGGAACCCCCGGATCTTGATCTGATCGTCGAGGCGCCCGAGGAACACCAGCGCCCCGTCGGGCCGGCGCCGGACCCGGTCGCCGGTGCGGTAGAGCCGCCCGCCCGACGGCCCGAACGGGTCGGGCACGAAGCGCTCCGCCGTGAGCCCGGCCCGCCCGTGATACCCCCGCGCCAGACCGAGCCCGCCGAGATACAGCTCCCCCGCGACCCCGATGGGTACAGGGTTCAGGTCCCGATCGAGGACGTGGGCCGTGCGCGCGCCGACGGGCTGGCCGATGGGCGCGTAGGTGGTCTCGCAGGCGGTCTCGGCCGTGACCTTCCACACCAGGGGCGTCACCACCGTCTCGGTCGGGCCGTAGCCGTTGATCAGCAGCCGTGGCTTGAGGGCGCGGCGCAGGCGCTCGAAATGCTCCCGCGGCATTGCCTCGCCGCCGAAGGAGTAGAGATCGACGGGCGGCGCTTCGCCATGCGCCTCGACCCAGCGGGTCAGCTCGTTGATGTAGCTCGGCGGAAACCCCGCATGGGTGACGCCATGGCGCCGGATCGTCGCCAGGGTCCGCTCGGCACTCCACAGGGCGTCGTCGCGCAGGACGAGGCTCGCGCCGCAAGTGAGGGCGGTCAGCCAGCGCTCATGGGCGCCGTCGAAGCTGAACGCAATGAAGTGGAATTCGCGCGAGGCCTCGCTCATCTCGTAGAGCGCGGCCGTGGTCTCGCAATGCATGGCGAGCGGGCCGTGCGCCACCGCCACGGCCTTGGGCGTTCCCGTCGAACCGGAGGTGTGGATCAGGTAGGCGAGGTTGTCGGGATGCAGGGCGACCTCGGGCGGCGCCTCCGCCTCCCCGGGCCGCTCCGCCGCTTCGGCGACCTGGAGAACGGGCAGGCCCGGCGGGATCCGATCCGCATGATCCGCGTCCGTCACGACGAGGCGGGCGCCGCACTCGGCCAGCATCGCGGCGATCCGGTCGGGCGGGAGCGTCGTCCCGATGGGCAGGTAGGCGCCGCCCGCCTTGAGGATGCCGAGGAAGCCGGCGATGAGGTCGGGCGAGCGGCCCATCAGCACGCCGACGACGCTGTCGGGCCCGATGCCGGCCCGGCGCAGCCGGTGGGCGAGGGCGTTGGCCCGAGCCTCCAGGGCGCCGCGGCTCACCGGCCGGTCGTCGAAGATCAGGGCCGTCCGCCCGGGCGCCGCCAGGGCCAGGGTCCGGATGCGGTCTGTGGCGGCCGGGTTCCAGGCCGGAAGCCGAGGCATCGCCTGCTTGGCGCTCGCGATGAGGCGCGCGTCCCGGATCGGGGCCTCCGGAGCGTGGACGAGGTCGCCCAGCAGGAGGAGGAAATGGTCGCGCCAGCGCGCGATCGTGCCTTCGTCGAACAGGTCGCACGCGTAGGACAGGCGCAGGGTGATGGCGCCCTGCGCGTCTTCCAGGGAGGTCAGCCCGAAATCGAACTGCGCGCTGCGGCCGGGCCGGGCCAGCGGTTCGGCCAGGAGCGCGCCGAGGCGGACGGTCCGGTCCGGCCGGACGTGCAGGTGCTGGTAGACCGCCTGGAACAGGGGATTGTGGCTCGCCGCCCGCTCCGGGCGCAGGGCGTCGACGATCCGCTCGAAGGGGACCGCCTGATGCGCCTGGGCCTCCACGGCTCTGTCCCGCACGGCCTCCAGCCAGGCCTGGAACGGGAGAGCGCCGTCGAATTCGAACGGCAGGACCTGGGTGTTGACGAAGCAGCCGATGACGCCCTCGACTTCGAGGCGCGGCCGGTTGGCCACCGGCACGCCGATCCGAATCCGGCCCTGTCCGCTCAAGCGGTGCAGCAGGATCGCGAAGGCCGCCAGCAGGACGTGGAACGGCGTCGCCCGGAACCGCCGGGCGAGGGCGTGGACGGCGGCACCGGTCTCCGCAGGCAGGGCGATCTCGATGGCGTCCCCGCGAAACCCCGGCGCCTCGGGCCGCGCCCGGTCCGCCGGCAGGTCGAGGACGGGATGCTCGGTGCCGAGCAGGTCGGTCCAGAAGGCGAGGCCGTGCACGCCCGCGCCGGCCGCACTCATCTGCCCCTCCCAGGCGGCGTAGTCGGCGAATTGCAGGGCCGGGGCGGGGAGGGCCGGGGCGGGGCGCTCCGGCGCGGTGTCCGACAAGGCGGCCCCGTAGCCGGCGGCGAAATCGTCGATGAACAGGTCCATGGACCAGCCATCGGCGACGATGTGGTGCAGGGTGACGAGGAGGACGTGCGCGTCCTCGGCCTCGCGCACCAGGGTCACCCGCAACAGCGGCCCTTCCGCAAGGTCGAAGGGCGTCTCCGCATCGGTCTGCGCGATCGCGTCCAGGGCCGCTCGCCGCGCCGGTTCCGGCAGGGCGCCGACATCGTGACGGGCCAGCGTGAGGGGCCGCGCGTCATGGATGCGCTGGACCGGCTCGTCGTTATGGGCCGGGAACGTGGTGCGCAGGGCCTCGTGCCGCGCGACCACGCCGTTCAGGGCGGCGTCCAGGGCGTCCTGCGCCAGGGGGCCGGTGAGGCGCAGGGCGCCGAGGATGTGATAGGCGGCGCTCGACGGCTCCAGCCGCCAGAGGAACCACAGGCGCCGCTGGGCGTCCGAGACCGGCATGGTCGGCCCGCGGGCCGCGCGCACGATGGGCAGCCGGCCCGGATCGATGCCCTTCTCCGCCAGTTGCCGCAGGAAGAGTGCGCGCTTCTCGGGCGGCAGCGCGCCCAGGCGCTCGGCGAGGGCCTGCGCCTGATCGGCCCGCAATCCGGTCATGGCGTTCATTCGGCGTGCTCCAGGGCGGCGAGCAGGCTGCTCATGGTGTCGAGTTCTGCGTCGGCCGGCCCGGAATCGTGCCCATCGACGAGGGTCGCGAGGGCGCCGAGGGTCGGCGCTTCGAAGAGGGTCCGCAGGGGCAGGTCGATGCCGTGCTGCTGGCGCAGGCGCGTGGCCATCCGCGTCAGGGAGAGGGAATGTCCGCCGCGTTCGAAGAAGTTGTCGGTTCGGGCGATGTCGGGCACGCCGAGGACCTCGCTCCAGATCGCCGCGAGGGCGGCCTCGGTGGGGGTGAGGGGCGCATCCGGCTGGTCCGGTGATCCGTCCGGCCGC
>NZ_JAKSXY010000065.1 GCF_022829445.1 Methylobacterium sp. J-068
CTCGGCCGACCGGGTGATCATCAACATCGACGTCGAGGATCAGCCCACGGGCTCGTTCTCGGTGGCGGGCGGCTACTCCACCCAGGACGGCATCATCGGCGAGGTCTCGGTCTCGGAATCGAACTTCCTGGGACGCGGCCAATACGTCCGCGTCGCCGGCACCGGCGGCCAGTACTCGCGCGGCCTCGACTTCTCCTTCACCGAGCCGTACTTCCTCGGATACCGCCTCGCGGCCGGCTTCGATGCTTTCTACAAGTACAGCAATCAGGCACGTTATTCGCGCTACAACACCACCGTCTACGGCGGTCAATTGCGCGTCGGCCTGCCGATCACCGAAGAGTTCGGCGTGACCTTCCGTTATTCGCTCTACAACACCGAACTGAAGGTGCCCAACACGCTCTCGCAGCCCTACGACGATTGTACGAACCCGATCAGCGGCTACACCAGCGTGAACGCCTCCGGCCAGGCCGTCTATCCGACCTGCACGTCCGACGGCGAAGCCTCCATCGCCATCAAGTCGGCGCAGGGCTCGACGCTCACCTCGCTCGTGGGCGTGACGCTGGCCTATTCCACGCTCGACAACTTCGCCGCGCCCAAAAACGGGTTCTACGCCGAGCTGAAGCCGGAGATCGCCGGCCTCGGCGGCGACTCGAACTTCTACCGGGTCACCGGAGAGGCCCGCTACTACAAGGAATTCGCGGAGGACGTGGTCGGCTTCCTGAAGTTCCAGGGCGGCCATATCGGCTCGACCGACGGCAACCCCCTGCGCATCACGGACCAGTTCTTCCTCGGCCCCTCGCTGGTGCGCGGTTTCGCCATCAACGGCATCGGCCCCCGCGACGTCGGTACGTCCGATTCCCGCTCCAACGCCCTCGGCGGCTCGACCTATTTCGGCGGCACCCTCGAGGTGCAGTTCCCGCTGCCCGGCATCCCCCGCGATCTCGGCCTGAAGGGCGCGCTCTTCACGGATGCCGGAACGCTGTTCGGCTACAAGGGCAAGCGCACCTTCGACGTGAACGGCGACGGCATCATCAACGGCTACAGCCCGACGGCGGGATGCACGTACAGCGCCTCGACCGTGGGCGTCGAACCGGAATGCGTGAACGTGCGCGACAAGGCGACGATCCGCTCCTCGATCGGCGCCTCGATCCTCTGGAACTCGCCGCTCGGGCCGATCCGCTTCGACTACGCCTATGCCCTGACCAAGGACGAGGGCGTGAAGACCTACGCCACCGACGGCTCCTACCTCGGACGCGTCGGAAAGGACCAGACCCAGGCCTTCCGCTTCTCCGGCGGCACGAAGTTCTGAGGCTCGACCTGTCCCGGTCGAACGACGCTGCGGCCGCTCTCGTCAGAACGGCCGCAGCGTTACTCCATCACGGCGGCCTTCATGATCACCACCATGATCGCCTTGGCGGGCTCGGCGCCGATGCAGCGCACCGTGTGCGGCCGGTCGCAGCGGTAACGCAGGGTCTCGCCCGCGCGGGCGCGCTGGGTGGTGCCGGCGACCTCGACTTCGAGCATGCCGGCGGTCACGGTCAGGGATTCGACCGAGCCGCGCTGGTGCGGATCGGAATCGAGCTGCCCGCCCGGATCGGCGCTGACCTCGTACCATTGCAGCCACTCGACGGTCTTGATCCAGCCGACGATCGCGAGCCGCACCTTGCCGTCGTCCGAGACGAGGATCGGCGTGTCGGCCCGCGAGGTCTTCTCGATGAAGGGCTCCTCGTCGCTGGTGGCGAGCACCCGCTCGATCGAGACGTCGAGGGCCTGGCTCAGGCGCCAGATCGTGGCGAGCGTCGGGTTGGTCTCGTTGCGCTCGATCTGGCTGATGATCGACTTGGCGACGCCGGATTGCTCGGCCAATTCCGAGAGCGAGAGGTTGTAGGCCTTGCGCAGGCGCTGGATCGTCTTGCCGAGCTGGCCGGAGAGCACCTGCGCCCCGGTGAGGATGTCACGCTGCCGCCCACGCTCGGGCGTCGTCAACTGGTCTTCCATCGTACCCGATTTCCGCGCATCCGTTCCGTTAAGCGGACGCTTGTGCGTTACTTCAAACGCAAACGGGGCATGCGCGCAAGGCGCGGTCAGGTCCAGAGGGCGTGGAAATGATGCACCGGCCCGTGTCCGCGACCGACGGCGACGCGGTCGGCGGCCACGATCGCGGCCGAGACGTAGCGCTTGGCCGCCGCCACCGCCGCCTCCAGCGCCAGCCCGCGCGCCAGTCCGGCCGCGACCGCCGAGGAGAGCGTGCAGCCGGTGCCGTGCGTATTCCGGGTCTCGGTACGGGGCGCGGCGAAGCGCCGGAGCGTGCCGTCGGCGCCCATCAGGTGGTCGACGCTCTCGCTGCCTGCGCCGTGGCCGCCCTTCACCAGCACCGCGCGGGCGCCGATGGCGAGGAGGCGCCGGCCTTGCGCCACGGCGGCGTTCTCGCTCTCGGCGGTCGGCTCGCCGATCAGCGTCGCGGTCTCGGGCAGGTTGGGGGTCACGAGGTCGGCGAGCGGCAGCAGGTGGCGGCGCAGGGCCTCCACGGCCGCCTCCGAGATCAGCCTGTCGCCGGAGGTGGCGACCATCACGGGGTCGAGGACGATCGGGATCGATCCGGCGTGGCGCGCCAGACCGGCGGCCACCGCCTCGATGGTGGCGACCTGGGACAGCATCCCGATCTTCACCGCCGTGACGGTGAGATCGGAGAACACGCTCTCGATCTGGGCCGCGACGAAATCGGCCGGCACGTCGTGGATCGCCTGGACGCCCCGCGTGTTCTGGGCCGTCAGCGCGGTGATCACGCTGGCACCGTAGACCCGCAGCGCCGCGAAGGTCTTGAGGTCGGCCTGGATTCCGGCGCCGCCGCTCGAATCGGAACCCGCGATGGTGACGGCGACCGGTGTCATGGTGTTCCCCTTCGGACGTTCCCCGCGAACGATCGCGCGAGCTTAGTCTCTCTCACAAAACTCCCGCTGCGCCGCCGTGCCCAGCGTGAGGGCCGGCGGTGGTCGGGAGTTTTGTGAGGCACTCTTAGGCGGCCACGCGCCGCGCCGCGAGGGCCGTGTCGACTCGGTCGCGCAGGTCGCGGGTCCGCCCTTCGACGGAATCACCGGCGAACAGCGCCGAGATCACCGCGATTCCATCGGCCCCGGCCCCGATCACCGCCGCCGCATTGCTCGAATCGATGCCCGCGATGGCGCCGAGCGGAAACGCGGCCCCGCGCGCGAGCCGCCCCCGGAAGATGATCCGGGCCAATCCGTCGAGGCCCACCGGCGGATCGGGATTGTCCTTGCTCGCCGTGGCGAACACGCCGCCGATGCAGGCATAGTCCACCGGTAGGCGGTAGAGTTCGTCGGCCTGCGCGCCGCTCTTCAGGGTGAGGCCGATGATCGCCTCGCGCCCGAGCAGCCGGCGCGCGTCGGCCGGATGCAGGTCGGACTGACCGAGATGAACCCCCTCGACCCCGGCCGCCAGCGCCAGATCGACCCGGTCGTTGACGAGGAGCGGCACCCCCGTGCCGGCGAGCGCCGCATGGATGGCGCGGATGCGCGCCAGGGCGGCACGGGCATCCGAGATCGACTTTTCGCGGTATTGCAGCAGGGTGCAGCCGCCCCTGGCCGCCTCCGCCGCCATCGCGGCGAGCTTGGCCCCGTCGAAGCCGGACACGCCGGTGTCGAGCAATCCGTAGAGGCGCAGATCGACCGGCCGGCCCGTCCCGATGGCTTCGTCCCGTCCGATCACGCTGTGCTTCTCCCGGTTCGCAGATTGGGCGCGCGAGTCTAATCGAGAACGTCCGGCGCTTGGTACCCCCCCAGACGCTTCGTGGCAGGGGAAAGCGCGCGGGGGCGTGAGCCTCGGATGACGGAGGGTATGGAGGCCGAAGGGCGACGGCCAAGTCCGCAGAGCGTGGCGGCGACCCTATTTCGCCCACCAAATTCACCCGCCAAGGCAGATCATCTCAGGGTGAGGTCTCGACGGCCGTCGCGCGGTGACCGATCTCGTTCAGGCTGGTGCAGAGCAGCGAGACCAAGCCCCCGAACAGGGCCGTGCGGAAGAGAGACGATGGGAACATCCAGTCAATCTCCCTGAAGCCAAAGGTACTCCAGGCAACGATCGCGGCCGCACCGACCGGCACCGACAAAACGAGGCGCATGGCACGATTTGCCCCGAGCACAAAGACGTAGAGGGAGAGAACCCCGGACATGAACGCGGGGATAATTCCGAAAGCGTAGGATAATATGATCATCCCTGCGCTCCCGGCGGCACTGATATTGAAAATCACCCCGAATAACAGCGAAAATGTCTTCAACAAGCCATTATGGGAAATACTTGTGATAGACGCGATGATCAGCAGACCCAGGGGCGGACCAACGAGTGTGTAGACCATGACAGTCTTCAGATATCTGCTCGTATTCATGGATATCGAAGTCAGCCCCGCTTCCAGGAGAACTCCTGACGTTCCGTCGGGTCTCCCACCGGAAGAACCCCGGCCATAGGAGTATCACACCGCCCCAGCCGATCATTCGGCCCGCGATTATCATGCATCGGTTGCGCGACCGACAAGAGGTTGCACTTCGTGTCGCCGTCTCGCACGCGCTGTTCGGCGAGGTCCATGGCAACGCCTGACGGATGGGGTCGGCTGCGGCATCCGAGCGGCGACGAGCCCGCTAACGGTGCAGCCGGATGTCCCCGTCCGGCACGAAGCTCTGCCGACTTCCGTGTGTCGCGCGTGGGAGCCTCGTCCGCGCATACGGCGTTGCCCACGCATTCCCCTGGAGGCCGGACACCCGCATGGACCGCACCCCGAAACAGAAGATGCTCGCCGGTGACCTCTACGATCCGGACGATCCCGAGCTTCACGCCGATCACCAGTCCGCCAAGGCCTGGATGCAGCGCTACAACGCGGCGTTCACCGAGGGGGCGTCTATCCGGCGCGACCTGCTGCGGGAGCGCTTCGCGGCCGTCGGCGAGGGGGCGGTGGTGCGGCCCCCCTTCCACTGCGATTACGGGCTGCACATCAGCCTCGGCGCCCACGTCTTCCTGAACTACGGCTGCGTCATCCTGGATTGCGCGCCCGTGAGCATCGGCGCGCGCACCCAGATCGGCCCCGGCGTGCAGATCCTCACGCCGGACCATCCGCGCGAGCCGGGTCCGCGCGAGGCCGGCCTCGAATTCGCGCGGGAAATCCGGATCGGACGCAACGTCTGGATCGGCGGCGGCGCCCTGATCCTGCCCGGCGTCACCGTGGGGGACGATGCCATCGTGGGCGCCGGCAGCGTGGTGACCCGCGACGTGCCGGCCGGCGCCACCGTCGTCGGCAATCCCGCGCGCAGGCTTCCGAAGACCGCGCGCTGACGGGGCGGGACGGAGGATACGGGGCGGTTTTTCCGCATTCATCGCGCGGCCGCGATATGCGATGAGCAGGCCGAAGCGAAGCGGGGATCGGACAGCGTGACCATGGCGGAGGAGACCCAGCGGCAGGCGGAGGGCGCGCTCTCCAATCCGTCCGCCGTCGGGCTCGTGGCCGTGATCGTCGCGGCGACCGACGGCGAGCCGCGCGCGCTCACCGTCCAGGTCGGCGGGCAGGCCAGGGGGCGCTCGGACGGGTTGCCGGCCGGCCCCCTGGTGCCCGAGCACCCGACCCTCGAACGGGGCCTGCGCGCCTGGGTCGAGCGCCAGACGCACCAGCGCCTGGGCTATGTCGAGCAGCTCTACACCTTCGGCGACCGTGACCGGCAGGGCGACGATGCCGGCGGCCTGCACTCGCTCTCGGTGGCCTATCTCGCCCTCGTGCGCGAGGTCCGGCCCGCCGGCCTCGCCGAGGCCTCCTGGCGCAACTGGTATCGCTACCTGCCCTGGGAGGACTGGCGGGCGGGCCGGCCCGAATCGCTCGCCGAGATCGAGGGCAAGCTCCTCGCCTGGGCGGACGGCGCCACCGACCCGAAGCTGCGGCGCCGGCGCGAAGACCGGCTCGGGCTCACCTTCGGGCTCTGCGGCGGGGCCTGGAACGAGGAGCGCGTGCTGGAGCGCTACGAATTGCTGTTCGAGGCCGGGCTGATCCCGGAGGCGCAGGGGCAATCCGGCGAGGCGCGCGACAGCGACCTGCCGGTGACGGGCCAGCCCATGGCCCTCGACCATCGCCGCGTGCTCGCCACCGCGATCGGGCGCCTGCGCGGCAAGATCAAGTATCGCCCCGTGGTCTTCGAATTGATGCCGCCGACCTTCACGCTGTTCCAGCTCCAGCGCACGGTGGAGGCGCTCTCGGGCACGAACCTGCACAAGCAGAACTTCCGGCGCCTCGTGGCCCAGCAGGGCCTCGTGGAGGAGACGGACGGCGTGACCAGCGGCGCCACCGGCCGGCCGGCCCGCCTCGTGCGCTTCCGCCGCGAGGTCCTGCTGGAGCGCCCGGCGCCGGGCTTTCGGCTGAGGCCCGCGCGCAGGCCCGCCTGACCGGCGATCGCGCGAATGACAATCGCAGTGCAGCGTCATTCTCGCACCGCAAAAACGTTATGCTCAAAGGCTGCATATCTGGACAAGGCCGCGCGGCGCGCCTACGTTAGTCGGCACAATGCTCAGATTGAGCATAAGTGAGGACGCGTCAATGGCGGCGACCAGTCTCCCGAGCGGCACGAACTTCGGCGGCACGAACGTCGGCGGCACGAACGTCGCGGGCATTCCCGGCGGTCTGCCCCTGCCCAACATCTACGCCCGCGTCAGCCGGCACGTGCCGGCGATCGAGTGGCCGGCGCTCGCCGGCGACGTGGCGGCGATCCTGGAACTGAAGAAGACGCGCAACGCCGTCATCCTCGCCCACAACTACCAGGCGCCGGAGATCTTCCACACGGTGGCGGATATCGTCGGCGACAGCTTGGCGCTGGCCCGCGAGGCGGTGACGGTGGACGCGGACGTGATCGTGCTCGCGGGCGTGCACTTCATGGCCGAGACGGCCAAGCTCCTGAACCCGGGCAAGACCGTGCTGATCCCGGATACGCGCGCCGGCTGCTCGCTGGCCGATTCGATCACCGCCGCCGACGTGCGCGGCCTGCGGGCGAAATATCCCGGCGTGCCGATCGTGACCTACGTCAACACCTCGGCCGCCGTGAAGGCGGAATCGGACCTGTGCTGCACCTCCGGCAACGCCGTCGAGGTGGTGCGCTCGCTGAACGCGCCCCGCGTCCTCATGATCCCGGACGAGTTCCTGGCGCAGAACGTCCAGGCGATGATCCCCGAGGTCGAGATCCTGACCTGGGCCGGGCATTGCGAGGTGCACGAGCAGTTCACCCCCGCCGACATCCGCGAG
The DNA here is from genome assembly GCF_022829445.1 of Methylobacterium sp. J-068. Lineage (GTDB taxonomy): Bacteria > Pseudomonadota > Alphaproteobacteria > Rhizobiales > Beijerinckiaceae > Methylobacterium. The sequence continues at coordinate 7,286 of NZ_JAKSXY010000065.1, forward strand.
GTGCGCGAGAGCTATCCCGGCGTCACCGTCATCACCCACCCGGAATGTCCGCCGGAGGTGGTCGCCGAGGCCGACTTCTCGGGCTCCACCGCGATGATGATGAACTTCGTGCTGGAGAAGCGCCCCAAGCAGGTGGTGCTCGTGACCGAGTGCTCCATGGGCGACAACATCGCGGCGGCCAACCCGGACATCGAGTTCATCAAGCCCTGCAACCTGTGCCCGCACATGAAGCGCATGAGCCTGAAGAACATCCGCCACGCCCTGGAGACGATGACGCACGAAGTGACGGTCGAGCCGGAACTCGCCGGGCGTGCCCGGATGGCGGTTGAGCGCATGCTCGCGGTGCGCACCCGATGAACGCGCACGCCCCCCTCTCCTTCGCGCTGCCGGGCACCGACCAGGTCGTGGTGGTCGGGGCCGGCATCGCCGGCCTCGCCACCGCGCTTCGCCTCGCCCCGCACCCGGTGACGCTCGTCACCGCCGCTCCGCTCGGAACCGGCACCGCCACCGGCTGGGCCCAGGGCGGCATCGCCGCCGCCATGGGCGCCGACGACGCGCCCGCCCTGCACGCCGCCGACACCCTGGCGGCGGGCGCCGGCCTGAGCGAACCCGAGGTGGCCGCGCGGGTCGCGGCCGCCGGTCCGGGCCTGATCGACTGGCTCGTGGGCCTCGCGGCGCCCTTCGACCGGGACGCGGCCGGGGACCTCGCCCTCGGGCTGGAGGCCGCGCATTCCCGCCGCCGCATCGTGCGGGCGGGCGGGGATTCCACCGGCCGTCTCGTGCTCGAGACTCTGGTGCGGGTGATCGGGCGCACCCCCTCCGTCACCGTGCTCGTCGCCTCGGCCCGCGCCCTGATGCGGGACGCGCACGGGGCCGTGGCCGGCGTGGTCTGCGAGCGCGACGGACAGCGCTTCGCCCTGCCGGCCCGCGCGGTGGTGCTCGCCACCGGCGGCGTCGGCGCCCTCTACGCCTCGACCACGAACCCGCGCGGCGCCACCGGGCGCGGCCTCGCCCTCGCCATGCGGGCGGGCGCCACCGTGCGCGACATGGAGTTCGTGCAGTTCCATCCCACCGCCATCGCCACGGGCGCCGATCCGATGCCGCTGGCCACCGAGGCCCTGCGCGGCGAAGGCGCCCGGCTGATCGACGCGACCGGGGCCCCCGTCATGGCGGGCATCGCGGGCGGGGACCTCGCGCCCCGCGATGTGGTGGCGCGCGGCATCTTCCAGGCCCAGGCACGCGGCGCGCGGGTGTTCCTCGATTGTCGCGGCGCCCTCGGGGCCCGCATGGAGACCCGGTTTCCCACGGTGGCGGGCCTCTGCGCGGGAGCGGGCATCGACCCGCGCGTACAGGCCATTCCGGTGCGGCCCGCCGCGCATTACCACATGGGCGGCGTGAAGGTGGATGCGGCCGGCGCCAGCACGGTGCCGGGTCTCTTCGCCTGCGGCGAGGTCGCCTCCACGGGCCTGCACGGGGCCAACCGTCTCGCCAGCAACTCGCTCCTCGAAGCCATGGCCTTCGCCCCCTGGATCGCCGAGGCCGTCGGCGCCCTGCCCGCGCCGGGCCAGGCCCGCGCTGAGGCGGAACCGGAGCGTGGCCCCTCCGATCTCGAAGCCTTGCGGCACGTCATGGACGGCGAGGTCGGCGTGGTGCGCGACGCGGAGGGGCTGACCCGGGCCGTGCGCAGCCTCGCGCCGACCGCGCGGGCGGGCTGCGACGCGGCGCTGACCGGCCTCGCCATCGCGGCCTCGGCCGTCACCCGCCGGGAGAGCCGCGGCGCGCACTGGCGCAGCGATCATCCGGCGCAGGAGCCGCCGCGGCACACGGAGGTGACGCTCGCGGACCTCTGGGCCATCGCCGAGACGCTCCGGGCCGATGCGCCGGAGCCGGCCCGTGGCGTCGTGACGGCCTGAGCCGCCACGCGCCCCGTCCCCCCTTTCGAGAGCCAGTCGACATGCTTGACCGCCCCGACCTCGCCCCCCTGCCCCGCCTGATGGTGGAGCCGATCGTCCGCGCCGCGCTGCTGGAGGATCTCGGACGGGCCGGCGACATCACCACCGACGCCATCGTGCCGGCGAGCGCCCGGCTCGAAGGCGTCATCGCCGCCCGCCAGGACGGCGTGATCTCCGGCGTCGACACGGCGGTGATCGCCTTCGGGCTGATCGACCCGAGCGTCTCGGTGATCGTGGAGCGCGGCGACGGCACCCGCGTGGCGCCGGGCGACGTGGTGATCCGCCTCGCCGGCCCGGCCCGCGCCATCCTCACCGCCGAGCGGGTGGCGCTAAACCTCCTGTGCCGGATGTCCGGCGTCGCCACCGCAACCGCGTCCCTGGTCGAGGCCGCGCAGCCGCACGGCAAGGCCCGCATCGTCTGCACGCGCAAGACCACGCCCGGCCTGCGGGCGCTGGAGAAGCACGCGGTGCGGGCCGGGGGCGGCTCGAACCACCGCTACGGCCTCGACGACGCGGTGCTGATCAAGGACAACCACGTGGCGGTCGCGGGCGGCATCGTGCCGGCGATCACGCGCGCGCGGGCCTATGCGGGGCACCTCGTGAAGATCGAGGTCGAGGTCGACACCCTGGAGCAGCTCGAACAGGCGCTCTCGGTGCGCGCCGACGCGGTGCTCCTCGACAACATGAGCCCCGAGCAACTGGCGAAGGCCGTCGCGATGATCGACGGCCGCGCCATCGCGGAGGCGTCCGGCCGGATCAACCGCGACACCGTGGGGGCGGTCGCCGCCTCCGGCGTGGATCTCATCTCCTGCGGCTGGATCACCCACAGCGCGCCGATCATCGACCTCGGCCTCGACGCGGTCTGATCCCCGGCCGTATGGCCGAGGTGCCACGGTGTTGCCACGAAATCACGACGCCCCGGCAAGCGCCGTTGCACTGCGAATAGAGCTTGGCTTTGAAGCGTGAGCGTTTACGTCTTGGGCACACTTCGCGCCGTAACGTGCGTCAAGTTTTCCACTGCGTTTCCACAGACTTCATTCGCCTTCGAGAGGCCCCGATGCGCCGTTTCGCCCCCGCCCTGACCGGGCTCGTCTGTGCGCTGGGCGCGTGGGCTTCGCCCGCTGCCGCCTACGAGATCGACCCCCTCACCCGCCAGCCGCTCGACAACGCCCTCGTCATCCGGGTGCGTCCGCAGAACGAGCCGGTGGCGATCCCCACCGCCAACGCTTCCCTGCCGGCCGACCCGATGACCCCGTCCTCGGCGGTGCCGCAGATGTCGGCGATCCAGCGCGAGGAAGTCGCCTTCGCGGGCAGCTACGCCCCCGGCACCATCGTGGTCTCCACCGCCGAGCGGCGGCTGTACTACGTGCTGGGTGACGGCAAGGCCCTGCGTTACGGCGTCGGCGTCGGCCGTCCGGGCTTCACCTGGGGCGGCGTGCAGACCATCACGATGAAGCGCGAGTGGCCGGATTGGCGTCCCCCGGCCGAGATGCTGCGCCGCCGTCCCGACCTGCCGCGCTTCATGAAGGGCGGCATCGAGAACCCGCTCGGCGCCCGCGCCATGTATCTCGGCAACTCGATCTACCGCATCCACGGCTCGAACGAGCCGGAGACGATCGGCACCGCCGTGTCCTCGGGCTGCATCCGCATGACCAACGACGATGTCGCCGACCTCTACACCCGCGCCAAGGTCGGCGCGAAGGTCATCGTCCAGCGCTGAGCCTTCGGACGTCGACGACAATGCGAAACGGGCCGGTGGAGACACCGGCCCGTTTCGTTTCGCGTCGGACGAGCGCGCGCCAGGATGTTCGCGCGGTCCTGCTACTTCGACACCGCGAAGAAGCGCGACAGCAGCCACAGGGGCACCACCACCACGGCGCCGGCCACGATCCAGCGGCCGAAATCATGGAAGGTGTCGAGGCCGAGGTCGATCAATGTGCGCACCGCGTCGTAGGCGTGCCAGAACAGCAGCCCGGGCGTGACGCCGAGCATCGCCATCACGGCGCCGACCAGCACCGACAGGAACAGCAGCTTCATGAAGACGGCGGCCGGCGAGCCGCCGAGGAAGCGGCGCAGGGCCGAGCGCCGGTCCCGCACCGGAAAGGTTTCGCCCGCATAGGGCTGGCCGGGATAGGCCGACGGGCGGCGCGGGTCGTGGTCGAGGGTCATGACATGGTTCCTGGGAAACAAGATTCCTGGGGACGCGCGGGCCGAGATCCGGCCGAGTCGGGTCCCGCGGCGTTCCGTATTGTGCCACGTGGTGTCTCGCCCGCGTCCGGTCCACTCTCAGAAGCCGCCGAACCCGGCGGAACCGTGACAGAAGCGACACAGCCCTGGCGAAACCGGACGCCCCCTGAGGCGTTAGGGACTTTCGCGCCTCAGACGGATGGCTCCCATCCGTGAACGGTCCCATTTTAGAGAGACGGTCCTGCTCCCGTCGACCGACCTGCGAATGAAACGAACCGATTCATGATCGACCACGCCCTGTTCGATCCGGCGACGATCGATCCGGACACGAAGCGCCTGAACGCCGAGATCGTGGCCGCCCACGCCGCGCAGACCGATCCGTGGTCGATCCCGATGACGGAGGTGCGCGCGCGCCGCCGTCAGGGCACGCAGGCCTCGCCGGCCATGCCGCGCAGCGCCCGCGCCGAGATCCTGACCATCGACGGCCCCGGCGGCCCCCTGCCGCTGCGGGTCATCCGCCCCAACCCGAAGAAGTGGGCGAAGCTGCGGGGCGCCTACCTGCACATCCATCGCGGCGGCTGGGTCTGGGGCTCGGCCGACGAGCAGGACCCGTGGCTGGAGCGGATCGCGGATGCCTGCGGCTTCGTCTGCCTCTCGGTGGAGTACCGGCTGGCACCCGAACACCCCTACCCCGCCGCCCTGGAGGATTGCGAGGCGGCCGCCCTCTGGCTCGCGACGGCGGGCAAGGCCGAGTTCGGCATCTCGGCCCTGACGATCGGCGGCGAATCGGCGGGCGCGCAGCTCGCCGTGATGGTGCTCCTGCGCCTGCGCGACCGGCACGGCCTGCCGCGCGCCTTCCGGGGCGCCAACCTCAACGCGGGGTTTTTCGACCTCGGTCTGACCCCGAGCGTGCGCAACTGGGGCGAGCCGCGCCTCGTGGTGAACACCGAGGACCTGACGCGCTTCGCCGACGTCTACGTGCGCGACGGGATCGACCGGCGCCGCCCCGACGTGTCGCCGCTCTATGCCGACCTGAAGGGCCTTCCGCCGGCCCTGTTCACGGTGGGCACGCACGATCCGCTCCTCGACGACACCCTCTACATGTCGGCCCGCTGGGCGGCCGCCGGCAATGGCGGGCACACGGCGATCTATCCGGGGGGCTGCCACGTCTTCGTGCGCTATCCCGGCGCGATGACCGAGCGGGCGCTGGAACTGATCGACCGGTTCCTGATGGCCCTGGCCTGAGCAAGCGCAAACCCGCGGACGTTCTGCCGGAGCGCTTCGCGGCCTGGTTCGCGTCGCGCGGCTGGTCGCCCAGGCCGCACCAGCTCGAACTCCTCGCCCTCGTGCGCGCCGGGCGCTCGGCCCTGCTCGTGGCTCCCACGGGCGCGGGCAAGACCCTGGCGGGCTTCCTGCCGAGCCTGACCGCGCTGGCGGGGCGCCCGCCGTCGCCCAAGGCGCGCGGCCTGCACACCCTCTACATCTCGCCCCTGAAGGCGCTCGCGGTCGACATCGCGCGCAACCTCGAGGCACCGATCGCCGAGATGGGCCTCGACATCCGGGTCGAGACCCGCACCGGCGACACGCCCTCGCACAAGCGCACGCGCCAGATCACGCGCCCGCCCGACATCCTGCTCACCACGCCCGAACAGCTCGCCCTGCTCATCGCGCATCGCGAGGCGGCGGATTTCTTCGCCACCCTGTCCTGCGTCGTCCTCGACGAATTGCACGCCCTCGTCACCTCGAAGCGCGGCGACCTCCTCTCGCTCGCCCTGGCGCGCCTGCACCGGCTGAGCCCGGGGCTGGCCGCGATCGGCCTCTCGGCGACCGTGCGCGAGCCGGACGCGTTGCGGCGATACCTGGTGCCGCAGCGCCCCGATCCTCCCGCCCCCGAGGGGAACGGGTCTTCGGGCATGGCCGAACTCGTGGTGGTGAAGGGCGGCGCCGCGCCGGACCTGCACATGCTCGACACCGGCCTCACCCTGCCGCTCGCCGGTCACACCGCCTGGCAGGCCATGCCGGCGATCTACGACCTGATCGGCCGGCACCGCACCGTGCTGGTCTTCGTCAACACCCGGCTCCAGGCCGAGTACACCTTCCAGGAACTCTGGCGGATCAACGAGGCGAACCACCCGATCGCCCTGCATCACGGCTCCCTCGACGCGACGCAGCGCCGCCGGGTCGAGGCCGCGATGGCGGCGGGGCAGTTGCGGGCCATCGTCTGCACCGCGACCCTCGATCTCGGCATCGACTGGGGCGACGTCGACCTCGTGGTGAATATCGGCGCGCCGAAGGGCGCGAGCCGGATCATGCAGCGCATCGGCCGCGCCAACCACCGCATGGACGAGCCCTCCAAGGCCTATCTCGTGCCCGCCAACCGGTTCGAGATGCTGGAGTGCCAGGCCGCCCTCGACGCGGTGGAGGCCGCCGCCCAGGACACGCCGGACGCCCGCCTCGGCGCCCCCGACGTGCTGGCCCAGCACGTGCTCGGCATGGCCTGCGCCGATGCCTTCGACGCGAACCGGCTCTACGAGGAGATCACCTCGGCGGCGCCCTACGCGACCCTGTCCTGGGAGGATTTCGAGGCGGTGGTCGATTACGTCGCGACCGGCGGCTACGCTCTGCGCGCCTACGAGCGCTTCGCCAAGATCCTGCGCGGGCCGGACGGCCTGTGGCGCGTGCGCGACGCCCGCATCGCCCAGCAATACCGCATGAACGTCGGCACCATCGTGGAATCCGCCAAGGTGAAGGTGCGCCTCGCCCGCGGGGTGCGGGCTAAGCCCGGCGCGATCCTGCCCAAGGGCGGTCGCGTGCTCGGCGAGATCGAGGAGGATTTCGCCGACACGCTGACGCCGGGCGACACCTTCCTGTTCGCCGGCGAGGTGCTGCGCTTCGAGGGCCTGTCCGAGGACGAGGCTCTCGCGACGCGCGCCGGCCCCGGCACCGACCCGGCGATCCCCTCCTACGCGGGGGCGAAGTTCCCGATCTCCACCTTCCTCGCCGCCCGCGTGCGCGCCCTCATCGCCGACCCCTTCGCGTGGGACCGCCTGCCGAAACAGGTCTCGGACTACCTGCTCCAGCAGCGCAGCCGCTCGCTGCTGCCGGGCGAGCGCGACCTGCTGGTCGAGACCTTCCCGCGCGCCGGGCGCCACTACCTCACGGCGTTTCCGTTCGAGGGGCGCCTCGCGCATCAGACCCTGGGCATGCTGCTGACGCGGCGCCTGGAACGGGCGCGGATGCGGCCGCTGGGCTTCGCCGCCAATGATTACGGCATCGCGATCTTTCTCAACCGCGATGTCGGCGAGCGCATCGGCCGGGAGCCGGATTTCCTGGAGAGCCTGTTCGCCGAGGACATGCTGGGCGACGACCTCGAAGCCTGGCTCGACGAATCCGCCATGATGAAGCGCACCTTCCGGCAATGCGCGGTAATCGCCGGGCTGATCGAACGGCGCTATCCGGGCCAGGCCAAGACCGGCCGACAGGTCACGATCTCGACGGATCTCGTCTACGACGTGCTGCGCAAGCACCAGCCGGACCACCTCCTGCTCCGGGCGGCGCGTCAGGATGCGGCAACCGGACTCCTCGACGTGAAGCGCCTCGGTATGATGTTGAGACGCATCCAGGGGCGAATCATCCACAAGGCGCTCGATCGCGTCTCGCCCCTCTCCGTGTCCGTGATGCTCGAGATCGGGCGCGAGCGGGTCTACGGCGAGGGCGCGGACGAGATCCTGGCCGAAGCCGAGGCGCAGATGCTCGAAGAAGCACTGGCCTGAGCACGTGGTGAAGCGCCCGGTTCCGAACACAGAGGATGCGGTTTTGGCGCTCGGCCAGAGACTTGAGAAGACCACCCGGTCGCCCGGCCTGACGCTGGCCGGAGAGACCCTCGCCCTCGACCTCTGCGGCGGCCTCTGGCTCGCGGCCCACCGGACCCTGATCGTGTCCGATCTCCACCTGGAGAAGGGCTCCGCCTACGCGGCGCGCTCGGGCCAGTTCCTGCCGCCCTACGACACCCGCGAGACCCTGGCCTGCCTGCACGAGGTCGTGGTCCGCCTCGAGCCCGCGCGCGTCGTGGCCCTCGGCGATTCGTTCCATGACGCGCGCGGCCCCGAGCGGATGGAGCCGGGCGACCGCGCCATGGTAGCGGCCCTGCAGGAGGGGCGCGACTGGGTCTGGATCGCGGGCAACCACGATCATGCGGTCAGCGAGGGCGTCGGCGGGCGCTACGCCGAGACCCTGAGCCTCGGCGGCCTGACCCTGCGGCACGAACCGACCGCCGACGCCCCCGAGGGCGAGGTCGCCGGCCACCTGCATCCCTGCGGCAAGGTCGCGATGCGCGGGCGGGCCGTGCGGCGGCGCTGCTTCGTCACCGACGGGCGCCGCCTGATCATGCCCGCCTTCGGGGCCTATGCGGGGGGGCTCAACGTCCGCAACGCGGCCTTCGAACCGCTGTTTCCGGCGGGCTTCACGGCGCATCTCCTCGGTGACGGCCGTGTTTTCGCCATCGGCAAGGCGATGTTGAGCAAGGATTGATCAGACCAATCCGGTCGATCCCTTCGGAATGGCGGATCTGGGCTTCGATCACGTGAAAGTCGGTCTCACGCGGCGATCAGCAGGGAGACCCCGGCAACGCCCGACAGGGCCAGTCGCAGACGGCCGAGCCAGACCGGGACGAGGCCGCGACGCGGCAGGTCCTGGTCGATGAGGCCCCAGGCCAGTACGAGGATGCCGAGGATGCGCAGGTCCCACGGGACGGGCGCGGCCAGGGCCGCCCAGGCGATCAGCGAAGGTAGAATGGCGATGGCGTAATCCGCGCCGCCGGAATTGCGGGCGGCGGCGGCGCCCCAGCGGATTCCGCCGAGGAACGAGGCGATGACGGCGCCGTAGGTCGAGAGCATGAGGCGCGGGCTCAGGCCTATGGTGCTGAGGCCGCCATCGCTGCCGCTGACGGCGAGCAGGGCAAAGCCCAGGAACGGAATCAGCCCGGCGATGCCCAGGATGAGGGCCACCGCCGGAACCGTCGTCACGCGCGCCATCGGCACTCCGGATATCGAGGCCGCCACGGCGGGCAGCGAGGCGGGAGAATCGAGCGCGGGATCATGGCCTCACGAACCGTGAGTCCGATCCCGCTCCCTGACCCTAACGCCGAGACGTCATGTCCGCTGCATCGCGCAAAGGCGGCAGAAGCCCGCATGCCGGTCGCCGCCGACGCTCGGACCCGGTCTCGATGAGCATGCCTCCTGCCGGTTCGGCGGACGCCCGCCGCCGCGTGGGCAGACCTCGATGAGTCAGGCTCATCGAGGTCTCGTGTCAGATGCGGCGGGGCGTGGTCGGCACCGCGTTCGGCGGCGGGGCGCCGAGGAGGCTCATCGGAGCCTCGACGGCGAGGGCCGGCGGAGGCTCGTTGGCGGCGGGGTCGGGCACCCGGGCCTTGAACGCGGCGGCCAGGGCCTTCGCGCCCGCGAGGGCCTTTGCATCGAGCTTGGCCGCGACGTCGTCGCGCTTCTTGGCGGCGTCGCTGTCGCCCTGGGCCGAGGCGGCCGAGAACCAGAGGTAGGATTGCTCCAGGTCCTGCTGGACGCCGAGGCCGCGCGCGTAGAGCACCGCGAGGTTGTACTGGCTGTCGCGCAGGCCGAACTCGGCGCCGCGCTTGAACCATTGCGAGGCGGTGGTGAAATCGGGCTTGCCGTGGGCGCCGGGATTCTCGGCGTAGATCACCGCGAGGTTGTGCATGGCGCGGGCATTGCCGAGTTCGGCGGCGCGGCCGTACCAGAGCTTGGCCTGAGTGAGGTCGCGGGGCAGGCCGACGCCCTTCTCGTGCAGGCTGCCGAGCTTGTACTGCGCCGGCGCGTAACCGGCGCTCCCGAGCTTCTCGAAGATCTTGGCGGCGAGCGGAACGTCGCGGGTCATGCCGCGTCCCTCGGCGGCGCGGGAGGCGAGGTCGAAGGCCGCGCTTCCGTCGCCGTCGAGGGTCGCCTTGCGCAGCTTGGCGAGCGCGGGAGGCACCACCGCGAGATCACCCGACAGGCTCGCCGCCCCGGTGAGGCGAGGCACCCCCGCCGGGGCCGCGACCGACCGCGCGGCGGCCGGAGGGGTCTCGGCCAGGGATTGCGTCGTCTGCGGATCGGGCAGCGGCTTCGGCGGGGCGCTCCCGTCGCCGGCCGGGGCATCGGCCAAGGGCGCCTCGGCGGCGCGGTTCGCATCACGGGCCATCTCGGGGGCCGGCTGGGACAGGGTCCTGGTCTCGGCCGTCACCGGCGCCGCCTCGCCGCTCGACCGGCGCGCATTCACCGCCTGGAGTGCGCCGAGGACGAGCACGATGGCGGCGAGGCCGAGGAGCAGGGGCTTGCGGCGGCGGTCGATCTCGCCACGGAGGCGTGCCAACCGGCTCTCCCGGCGCGCCGGGCTCGCAGGGCCGCGCGCGTCCTTGGACTCGAGCGAAACGGCGTGGCCCGCCGCCTCGGCCTGCGCGGCCTGCGCGGCCCGGCGGGCGGCGGCGATGAAGCTGGACTTGATGTCGCTGTCGGTGCCGGACGGCGCGTCGCTGGTTTCGACGGCCCGCTCGCGGCCCGGGCGCCCGGCGCCGGGCTCCAGGGGCAGGTCCGGACCGGTGTTGAGCGCGGCCGACAGGGAGGGCCGCTCGGAACGCAAGCCTTCCTGACGCGAGCCGTCCTGACGCAAGCCTTCCCGACGCAAGCCATCGTGCCGCGGCGTGGAGGATGTCGAAGCCGCGCGCTCGGCGAGGCTCTCACGACCCGTGCGAACCGGAGCGGCCGGTGTGGTCTCTCCCTCCAGGGTGCCGAGGCGGCCGACCAGACGTTCCAGCGCCGAGTAGACGCCGGTGAGGGTCGATTGCATGCGCTGCTCGGACGCGACCTGATGCGCGCGCAGATCCGCGAGGCTTGCCCGCAGCAACCCGACCTCGCCGGCTTCCGAGCCCGCGCCGATGCTCTCAGCCACGGCGTTGCGCGCGGCGCGCTCCATGGCGGCCTCGATCGGAGCCTCGGACCGCAGGGCCGAGACCTGATCGAGCAGGTCGATCATGGTCCGTTCGAGGCCGGCCAGAGCCGGATCGGCGGCGCGCGAGTCGATGCGCTCGGCCAGGGCCAGGACCTGATGCTCCAGGGCGTCGAGCCCCTCGTCGCGCGGACCGTCGCCGGTGCTGATCCGGTCGAGCTTGACCGTCAGGTCGTGCAGCATGCCGTGGATGGAGGCGACGTCCTCGCCCGGCAGCACGGGCCGGCGCAGGGTCGCGCCGAGATCCTCCAGCCGGCCGATCAGGTCGCCGACCGGATTGATGTGGACGCGCTCGACCTGCTCGGCGAGGGCGTCGAGACGGTGCAGGATCGCGTCCGACTGGGCGCCCGCGTTCATCGGCGCGCTGCCGCGCAACGCGTCGAGCTTGGCCCCCATCTCCTGGATCTGCTCGCCGATGGCGGCGTCCGGGCCGGCGCGCAGGCCGCTGCGGATCTCCTCCAGCAGGGGGCGCAGTTCGGCGAAGCCGCTGCCTTCGCCCGGCCGTCCCTCCTGAAGCTGGGAGATCTGGGCGCTGATCGCCTGCAGGCCGGAGGCGAGGCTCTGGATCCGCTCCGGTCCGGCGAGCGCGGAGATCAGGCGACGGATCTCGTCGAGTTCGCGGAACAAGCCGCCGAGGACGTCCTGATCGGCGAATCCGGCCGGCGCGCCGTGGAACGCGCCATCCACCTTCGCGGCGAGGCGCTCGACATCGGCCGCGACGCGGGCGTGGACGTTCTCTGCCACATCCTCGGCCAGGCGCTCCACCTGGACGCGGATCAGCTCGATCGGCGCCGCGATGGCGGCGAGCTCGGAGGGGGCCTGCGCCCGCTGAACGTCGGCCGCGAGGGCGCGCATGGCCTGCTCCAGCGCCGTGACGTCGCGGCCGCTGGCGAGGCCGCCGATGGATTCGCGCAGGCGGCTCGTCTCGGTCTGAAGCTCGGCGATGGCGGGAGCGTTCGCCTTCGGCGCCTCGTCGCGCGCCGCCGGGGACGCGCCGCCCGCGAGTTCGCGCTGGCGCTGCCGGATCTCGCTCACGGCATCGCGGATCTCCGTCACCGCCGGCCGGCCACGACGGCCGATCGGCCGCGCCGTCGCGAGCTGCTCGCTGATGTCGGTCATCCGGCGCTCGATCTCGGCGAGCCGCTGGGTCATCTCGGGGGACGAGGGCGGGGCCACGGCGCCGAGGCGCGCCTCGATCTCCGCGACCGGCCGGCCGGCGGCCTGCTGGGTGGCCGCGTTCTCGCGGGTCATGCGCTGGTCGATGGCGTCGAGCCGCCGCATCATCTCGGACAGGGCGGTGTCGATGCCGGCAGCGGGAAGCTCTGGGGGCGCCGCCTTCGTCTCGGTATGCCGCTCGGTCGGAGCCGGGGGGACCGGCTCGGCGGCGGCCGTCGTCTCGGCGGGCGTCTCCTCGGCCGGCATCCGGCGCGGAGCCTCGAGGGCGTCCACGGGCCTCGTGGCCGGAATCGGCTCGGGCCGCGGGGCTTCGGATCGGACGGGATCGGGCCGGACGGCTCCGGGCTCGACGATCGAGGCGATCCAGGTCTCCACCGGGATTCCGGCCCGGCGAGCCACGTCGCGCGCCGCTTCGAGAACGTCGGGGTCGAAGCCTTCGAGGTTGAGCGTGGCGTTGCGTGTCATCGTCAAACCTGACTCGGCGAAGTCCGTGGCTCGATCGGCGCGCGGCCCCATGGAAACGCGCCCTCGGGTTAACGGCAGATCCGGTATCCCCGACATTTGGTATTCTTGGTAAACACCCGGTTAAGGCGCGGCCGATTGCGGAACCACCGGTGAAGCGCGCCGCAGCCCGATCGCCCCCTTTTCGATCAGGGCGAAATGGTTTAGATATGAACCATCAGATGCGCCGACGGCCGGGAGGCCGGTCAGGACCGCGTCGATTTCCGGGGAGATGCTGCGCGATGCCAAGCTACAAGGCACCGGTCGAGGACGTCCTGTTCCTCCTGAACGACGTGTTCGCGTTCCACCGCTACGACAACCTGCGCGGCTTCTCGGACGCGTCCGCCGACGTGATCGAGGCGGTGCTGAACGAGGGCGCCAAGCTCGCCGAGACGGTGCTCGCGCCCCTGAACCCGGTCGGCGACCGGGAGGGCTGCACCCGGCATCCCGATGGCAGCGTGACGACGCCGAAGGGCTTCAAGGCGGCTTACGACACCTATGCGGGCGGCGGCTGGATGGGCCTCTCGATGCCCGAGGCCTATGGCGGCCAGGGCCTCCCGCACACGCTCAACACCGCGATCCAGGAATTCGCGTCCGGCGCCAACCTCGCCCTCGGGATGTATCCGGGCCTGACCCAGGGGGCGATGGCCGCCCTCCTCGTCCACGGCTCCGAGGAGCAGAAGGCGCTCTACCTGCCGAAGATGGTCGAGGGCGCCTGGACCGGCACCATGAACCTGACCGAGCCGCATTGCGGCACGGATCTCGGCCTCCTGAAGACCAGGGCCGTGCCGAACGGCGACGGCTCCTACAGCCTCACGGGCACCAAGATCTTCATCTCGGCGGGCGAGCACGACCTCTCCGAGAACATCGTCCACCTCGTCATCGCCCGCATCGAGGGCGCGCCGGCCGGCACCAAGGGCATCTCGCTCTTCGTGGTGCCGAAATTCCTGGTGAACGCGGACGGCTCGCTGGGCCGGCGCAACCCGGTCTCCTGCGGCTCCCTCGAGCACAAGATGGGCATCCACGGCAACTCGACCTGCGTCATGAACTACGACGGCGCCACGGGCTGGCTCGTCGGCCAGGAGAATCGCGGGCTCAACGCGATGTTCGTGATGATGAACGAGGCGCGCCTCGCGGTCGGCGTCCAGGGCCTCGGACAGTCCGAGGTCGCCTACCAGAACGCCGTCGCCTACGCGAAGGACCGGCTCCAGGGCCGCGCGCTCACCGGCGCCAAGGCGCCCGAGAAGGCCGCCGATCCGATCATCGTCCATCCCGACGTGCGCCGCACGCTGATGGGCATCCGCGCGTTCAACGAGGCCGCGCGCGCGCTCGTGCTCTGGACCGCCCTCCAGGCCGATATCGGGCACCGCTCCGACGATGCGGCCGAGCGGCAGAACGCCGAGGACCACATGGGCCTGATGACGCCCGTGGTGAAGGGCGTGCTCACCGACCGGGGCTTCGCGAACGCCGTCGAGGCGCAGCAGATGTTCGGCGGCCACGGCTACATCGAGGAATGGGGCATGTCGCAGTTCGTGCGCGATGCCCGCATCGCGATGATCTACGAGGGCGCCAACGGCATCCAGGCGATGGACCTCATCGGCCGCAAGCTGCCCAAGGACGGCGGCCGCGCCATGATGAGCTTCCTCGGCGAGGTCCAGACCTTCATCAAGGACCACGGCGAGGACGAGGCCATGAAGGCTTATGTCGCGCCGCTCCAGACCGGGCTGAACGACCTGCAGGGCGCCACCATGTGGTTCATGCAGAACGCCTTCACGAAGCCCGACAACGCGGGGGCCGGCGCCACCGACTACATGCACCTCCTCGGCCTCGTCGCCATGGGCTACATGTGGGCCCGCATCGCCAAGGCCGCCCTGGCGCGGCAGGCGGAGACCCCGTCCGAGGCGATGGCGACCAAGCTGGTGGTGGGGCGCTTCTACATGGAGCGGATGCTGCCCGAGACCGCGATGCGCCTCGTGCGGATCAAGGCCGGATCGGAAACGACCATGGCGCTGGCCGCCGAGGCTTTCTAAGAAGGCTCCGTGCCCTCTCCCCTTCGCGGGAGAGGGTGGCCCGGCCGCGAGGCCGGGTCGGGAGAGGGGAGCGCCGCGTCCGGCCATGGCGCTCCCCTCTCCCGGCTCACTGACGTTCGCCACCCTCCCCCGCGAAGGAGGGAGGGAAGCAAGGAAGCGCGCATGCCCGAGGCCTTCATCTACGACCATGTCCGCACCCCCCGGGGACGCGGCAAGCCCGATGGATCGCTGCACGAGGTGACGGCCCTGCGCCTCGCCGAGGTCGCGCTCCGCGCCCTCAAGGAGCGCAACGACCTCGACACGCGGCGCGTCGACGACGTCGTGCTCGGCTGCGTCGATCCCGTGGGCGAGGCCGGCGGCGACATCGCCCGGGCCGCCGCCCTGGTGGCCGATTACGGCACCCACGTGCCGGGCGTGCAGATCAACCGCTTCTGCGCCTCGGGGCTCGACGCGGTGAACTTCGCCGCCGCACAGGTCATGGCCGGGCAGCACGACATGACGGTGGGCGGCGGCGTCGAGTCGATGAGCCGCGTCGGCCTCGGCGCCTCGGGCGGCGCCTGGCCGGTGGACCCCGCCATCGCGATCAAGTCCTGGTTCATGCCGCAGGGCGTCTCGGCCGACCTCATCGCCTCGAAATACGGCTTCTCCCGCGACGATTGCGACGCCTACGCGGTCGAGTCGCAGAAGCGCTCCGCCGCATCCTGGTCCGAGGGCCGCTTCGCGAACGCGGTGGTTCCGGTGCGCGACATCAACGGCATCACCCTGCTCGCCAGCGACGAGCACATGCGCCCCTCCACCGACATGCAGTCGCTCGGCCAGCTCAAGGCCTCCTTCGTGCAGATGGGCCAGATGGGCGGCTTCGACGCGGTGGCGATCGATGCGCATCCAGACGTCGAGACGCTCAACCACGTGCACCACGCCGGCAACTCGTCGGGCATCGTCGACGGGGCCGCGGCCGTGCTGATCGGCTCGGCCGAGGCCGGCAGCGCGGCGGGCTTGAGGCCCCGCGCTCGCATCCGCGCCTTCGCCAATATCGGCTCCGACCCGGCCCTGATGCTGACCGGGCCCGTCGACGTGACGAAGAAGGTTCTGGCGCGGGCCGGCATGAGCCTGTCCGACATCGACCTGTTCGAGGTCAACGAGGCCTTCGCGGCGGTGGTGCTGCGCTTCCAGCAGGCCTTCGACGTCGATCCGGCCCGGATCAACGTCTGCGGCGGCGCCATCGCCATGGGCCACCCGCTCGGCGCGACCGGGGCGATGATCCTCGGCACGGTGCTCGACGAACTGGAGCGCACCGGCAAGGAGCGCGCGCTGGTGACCCTGTGCATCGGCGCCGGCATGGGCACCGCGACCATCATCGAGCGGGTTTGAAGCCCGCTCGCCTCCCCATTGCCGGCCCAATGGGTTAGAGGGCGGCGCCCGCCGCCGCCCGGCGGCGGGTTCAAAACCAAGAACATTGAGGACACGCCACGATGACGCGCCTGCTCGCCACCCTCTGCCTGACCACGGCCCTGTGCCTGCCGATCGCCGCCCGCGCCGACGACATGGCCGACCGGATCGCGACGGCCAGGGACCTCGTCCAGAAGACCACGCTCAAGAACCTGGAAGTCGGCTTCAACGGCGCCCTGGAGAAGACCGTCGCCCCGATGAAGGACGACAAGGCCGATGCGGTCCGCAAGGAAATCCGCGCCGAGTTCGACAAGCAGCGCGAGATCATGCTCGAGGGCCTGTCGAAGGCCTATGCGGAGAAGTTCTCCCTCGACGAGCTGAAGCACCTCAGCGAGATCTACGGCGACAAGACCTACCAGAAGTTCCAGACGGTCAACGCGGATCCGGCCTCCACCGTGACCACGATCTCGCAGGCCTCGGTGACGAAGCTCCTCAACATGCTGGCGATCGCCTCGGCCGGCGATGCCGCCGCCGGCGGGGGTGCCGCCCCCATGCCGATGCCGGCGCGCTGACGCGACGCGGCGGGCGACCCGATGGCCGGCTCAAGCCGATCGCGCGAGGGCGGAGCCGCTCACTGGCAGATCCGCCATGAGCAGATCCGCCATGAGCAGATCCGCCTTGGGCAAGCCGGCCACGGGAAATCCGCCCATGATGAAGCCCGCGACCGGGGGCAGCGCCTCCAGAAGGGGCTTGGCGAAGTGATAGCCCTGGAACAGGGTCGCGCCGAGGCCGCGCAGGGTCTCGAGCTCGGCCGCCGTCTCCACGCCCTCCGCGATCACCGCGATGTCCAGCGCGCGGGCCATCGCGAGGATGCCCGCGACGATGACGCGCCGGCGCGCATCGGCGTCGATGCCGCGCAGGAGGTCCATGTCGATCTTGATCAGGTCGGGGCGGAAATTCGCCAGCAGGCTCAGGCCGGCGAAGCCCGCGCCGAAATCGTCCAGCGCCGTGAGGAAGCCCTGCCGGCGGTACTCGGAGACGATGCGCGAGACGTGGGCGGTGTCGCGGAACTTCTCGTTCTCGGTGAACTCGAACATGATCCGGTCGTGGGCGAAGCCGGCCCGCCGCGCCGCCTCCAGGGACGAGCGGATGCAGGCCGCCGGCTCGTAGACGGCGTTCGGCATGAAGTTGATCGAGAGGCGCGTCGCGTCGTCGGCCGGAAACAGGCGGCCGGCGAGTTCGATCGCCTTCACCCGCGCCGCCTGATCGAAGCGATACACGGTCTCGGGCGTCACGCGCGCGAGGATCGAGGCGGCGGATTCACCGCCCGCGCCGCGCACCAGGGCCTCGTAGCCCCAGACGCGGCCGGCGGCGAGATCGAGGATCGGCTGAAACGCCATGGTGAATGTGAAGTCGAGTTCGGCGCCGTCGCGGCAGCCCTGGCAACCGATCCGTCCGGTCATGGTCTCGTCCCCTGCCCGCAAGATGCTTCCAGCAATCCGGATTGCATCCATAAGTTTTGACATTGGCTTAACCGCGTTCGCGGACCCCACCGTTCGACGCCAAACCGAGGATCAGCGATGAATCTCACGAACTTCCGTCTCGAGACCGATGCCGACGGGATCGCGCTGGCGACCTGGGACATGCCGGGCCGCTCCATGAACGTCTTCACCAACGCGGTGATGGACGAGCTGGGTCGGATCGTCGACGCCGTGGTCGCCGATGCGGCGATCAAGGGCTGCGTCATCGTCTCGGGCAAGGACAACTTCTCGGGTGGCGCCGACCTGACGATGCTCCAGGGCCTCGGCCGCGCGTTCGAGACGCTGAAGGCCGAGCGCGGCGAGGAGGAGGCCATGCGCCACTTCTTCGAGGAATCGCGCAAGCTGACCCTGGTGTTCCGCAAGCTGGAGACCTGCGGCAAGCCCTTCGCGGCGGCCGTGAACGGCATCTGCCTCGGCGGCGCCTTCGAACTCGCCCTGTCCTGCCATCACCGCGTGCTCTCGGACGATCCGAAGACCCGCGTCGGCCTGCCCGAGATCAAGGTCGGCCTGTTCCCGGGCGGCGGCGGAACCCAGCGCGTGGCGCGCCTGATGCAGACGGGCGACGCCCTGCAGATGCTGTTCAAGGGCGAGCAGATCCGCCCCCTGATGGCCAGGAACATGGGCCTCGTCCACGAGGTCGCGCCCAAGGACGAGATCGTCGCGAAGGCCAAGGCATGGATCGCGGCCGGCGGCTCGGCCGTGGCGCCCTGGGACCAGCCGAAGTTCAAGGCGCCGTCCGGCAAGGTCTATTCGCCGGGGGGCATGATGATCTGGCCGCCCGCCAACGCGATCTACCGCCGCGAGACGCACGACAACTACCCCGCTGCCAAGGCGATCCTGGCCTCGGTCTACGAGGGCCTGCAACTGCCGATGGATCAGGCGTTGCGCGTCGAGAGCCGCTACTTCGCCCACATCCTGCGCACGAAGGAGGCGGCGGCGATGATCCGCACGCTGTTCCTCTCCATGGGCGAATTGAACAAGGGTGCGCGTCGCCCGAAGGACGTGCCCGCCACCGCCGTGAAGACGATCGGCGTCGTCGGCGCCGGCTTCATGGGCGCGGGCGTCGCCTATGTCAGCGCCAACGCGGGCATGGAGGTCGTGCTCGTCGACCAGTCGATCGAGGCGGCGGAGAAGGGCAAGGCCTACGCGCACAAGCTCGTCACCGACCAGATCAACAAGGGCCGTGCCAAGACCGCCGACCGCGACGCCCTGCTCGGCCGCATCACCGCCAGCGCCGACTACGCCGATCTCGGCGCCTGCGACCTCGTCATCGAGGCGGTGTTCGAGGACCCGCGGGTGAAGGCCGAGGTCATCGCAAAGGTCGAGGCCGTGATCCGGCCGGACGCGATCTTCGCCTCCAACACCTCCACCCTGCCGATCACCGGGCTGGCCAAGACCTCGTCCCGGCCGGAGCACTTCGTCGGCATCCACTTCTTCTCGCCCGTGGAGAAGATGATGCTCGTCGAGATCATCAAGGGCGACCAGACGAGCGACGCGGCGCTCGCCACCGCCCTCGACTACGTCCGGGCGATCAAGAAGACGCCGATCGTCGTCAACGACGCGCGCGGCTTCTTCGCCAATCGCTGCGTCGGGGCCTACCTGCTGGAAGGCCACACGATGCTCAACGAGGGCATCCCGGCGGCGATGATCGAGAATGCCGGCCGCCAGGCCGGCATGCCGGTCGGCCCGCTCTCGCTCACCGACGAGGTCGCGGTCGACCTCGCCCTGAAGATCGTCAAGGCCACGGAGGCGCAGCTCGGGGCCGACAGCATCGACCCCGCCCAGAAGGCGCTGCTCACCAGCCTCGTCGAGGGCGAGGGCCGGCTCGGGCGCAAGAACAGAAAGGGCTTCTACGATTATCCCGAGGGCGCGCCGAAGCGCCTGTGGCCCGGCCTCGCCGCGTTGCAGACCGCGAAGGTCGATCCGGATTCGGTGGATTTCGCGGAGTTGAAGCAGCGCCTCCTCGTGGTCCAGGCCCTGGAGGCCGCCCGCACGGTCGGCGAGGGCGTGGTCACCGACCCGCGCGAGGCGGATGTCGGCTCGATCCTCGGCTTCGGCTTCGCGCCCTTCACCGGGGGCGCCCTGTCCTACATCGACTTCATGGGCGCGCAGGCCTTCGTGTCGCTGGCCCAGGGGCTGGAGGCCAAGCACGGCCCGCGCTTCGCCGTTCCGCAGAACCTCCTCGACATGGCCGCCCGTGGCGGCACGTTCTACGGGGATGCGGCGGCCAGGAAGGCGGCCTGAAAGCCGCCTCGCGGTCGCCCTCGTCGGGAGGGCGGCCTCGGACCGCGCTCGAATGTCCCACCGCCTCGTTACGATCCCGCACGGTGGTTGCGATCCATTCGGTGGGTGGCGGGCGCGGGTTCCGTCTCCTGGAAGGAGTGGGACAGGGTGAGGTGCGTGACCTATCCGAAGATGGACCACACCTCTCCCCAACCCTCTCCTTCCAAGAGAGGGAGCGCATCGCGTCCAGCCAAGCCAAGGCGATTAACAAGCCAAGGGGATCAAACGGAGCCAATATCACCCCTCCTGCGTCGCGATCATCCGCCGGCGCAAGGCCTCGACATCCGCGTGGTTGCCCGAGAGCAGGTCGGTGATGTCGCCGTCGAGCAGGGCCTTCACGTGGCGGCAGCGGGTGCCGTAGCGGCCGGCCATGCAGGTGCAGCGCAGGTGCGGGCCGCCGGTGCGATCCTCCAGCGTCACGGCGTAGCGGTTGCCGCTGCTGCCGCGCACCGCGAAGTGCAGGCCGGGCGCCGAGGACGGACGGCCTCCCGCCGCCATGCGGGCACGCTCGGCGAGGGAACCCGGCCGGCTCCCCGGGCGCTGCGCCGAGTTCGAATCGATCAAGCCCGAACCGATCGAGTCCGGCCCGGCCGGCACCGTGGTGATGGGCAGGTGGATCGCCCGCGACAGGGCCGGGATGCTCGGCGCGCCGGTCTGGCGCGCGGCCGCGAGCGCGATCTCCGCGCAGGCATAGGCGTCCTCGCCGGCGTCGTGGTGCTCGAAGCGGATGCCGAGGCGGGCCGCCACCTTGCCGAGGCCGCACCCCTCCTCCGCCGGAAAGACGCGCCGGGCGATCTGGAGCGTGCAGAGATACGCGAAGGCCGGCGGGTGCATCCCGTAGGCCGCGAGCGACGCCCGCAGTACGCCCATGTCGAAGCCGGCATTGTGGGCGAGGATCAGGCCGGAGGCGAGATCCGGCAGGAACTCGGCCATCACGTCCGGAAATTCCGGCCGGGTCCGGACATCGGCCGGCACGATGCCGTGGACCCGGATGTTGCCCGGCGCGAAGCGCAGCTCGGGCGGCCGGATCAGCCGGGATTCCCGCCGGACCACGGCCCCGTCGGCGATCCAGGCGAGGCCCACGGCGCAGGCCGAGTCCCGCCGCTCGTTGGCGGTCTCGAAATCGATGGCGATGACGGTCATGCGCGACGTGAACGGCCCTGGTCCGGCCGGGTGCGGCCGGGCGCAAATCTAGGCGCCCGAGATTCTCGGCTCAAGCGCTGGCGACGAGGGCGAGCCAGGCCTCCTCGCTGACCACCTCCACGCCGTGCTTCTCGGCATCCTTCAGCTTGGAGCCGGCGCCGGGCCCCGCCACCACGAGGTCGGTCTTGGCCGAGACCGAGCCCGAGACCTTGGCCCCCAGGCGCTCGGCCGTGGCCTTGGCCTCGGAGCGGGTCATGCGCTCCAGCGAGCCGGTGAACACGATCGTCTTGCCCGCGAAGGCGGTCGCGGTGGCGGGCGCGGCCATCGCCTCGGTCCCCACCTCGGCGAGGAGCGCGCGGACCGCCGCGTGGTTGTGCGGCTCGGAGAAGAACGCGATCAGCGAATCCGTCGCCACCGGACCGATCTCGCCGTCATCGGCGAAGTGACGGTAGGCGTCGCCCGGCCGCTCCTCGGCCGCCCGCACGATGCCGGCCGCGATGGCGTCCGCGTCTCCGTAATGCGCGAGCAGGCTGGCACGCTGGGGGGCGGAGAGGCGAACGCGGCCCTGCGGCTGCGCCTCGCCCTCCTCGTTCTCGTCGGCCTCCGCGAGGTCACGCGGAAAACCGAATTCGAGAAGCCGGTCGCGGGTGGTCGGGCCGATGCGCGGCAGAGCCGAGAATGCGATCCAGTCCGGCCCCGCCTGAGCGCGGCCTGCCGCCGCGACGCCGTCCATCAGGGCCGGCATGTCGGAAAAGCGCTTGGCCAGGGCCTTGGCGGTGGATTCGCCGATGTCGGGAATGCCGAGGGCGAAGAGGAAGCGGTTCAGCGGCAGGCTCCGGCGGTCCTCCACCGAGGCGAGCAGGTTCTTGATCGCCTTGTCCTCGTCGTCACCCTTCTTCTTGGCCGCCTTCTTCGGCGCGGGCGCGCCGTCCGCCCGGCGCTCGGCCGACAGCGCCTCGCGGCGTGCCACGATGGCGGCCTTCAGGGGCTCGAAGTCGAGGCGGAACAGGTCGGCGGGCTGGCGCACCAGACCGGCCTCGAAGAGCACCTCGATATAGGTCTGGCCGAAGCCCTCGAGGTCGAAGCCGTTGCGCGAGACGAAGTGCTTCAGGCGCTCGACGCCCTGGGCCGGGCAGATCAGGCCGCCGGTGCAGCGGCGCACCGCATCGGGCTTGCCGGTGCGCGGGTTGATCTCGCGCAAAGCCCGGCTGCCGCAGGCGGGGCAATGGTCCGGGAAGGCGTAGGGCTCGGCCTCGGCCGGGCGCTTCTCCAGCACCACATCCATCACCTTCGGGATCACGTCGCCGGCCCGCTGCACCACCACGGTGTCGCCGACCCGGATGTCGCGCCCGTCGCGGATGGGTTCGCCGTCGCCGCCGACGCCCTGGACGTAGCCCTCGTTGTGCAGCGTCGCGTTCGAGACGACGACGCCTCCCACCGTCACGGGCCGGAGCCGGGCCAGCGGGTTCAGCGAGCCGGTGCGCCCGACATTGATCTCGATGCCCTCGACCACGGTCAGCGCCTTCTGCGCCGCGAACTTGTGGGCCAGCGCCCAGCGCGGCGAGCGCGAGACGAAGCCGAGGCGGCGCTGCAGGCTCAGGTCGTCGACCTTGTAGACGACGCCGTCGATGTCGTAGCCGAGCTCGGCTCGCTCCGCCTCGATGCTCCGGTAATGGGCGATCATCGCCTCGGCGTCGGCGCAGAGCTTCGTGCGGTCGTTGACCGGCAGGCCCCAGGCGGCGAACCGCTTCAGCACGCCGTGCTGCGTGCCGTTGAGCGCCGGCACCACCTCGCCCCAGGCATAGGCGAAGAACTTGAGCGGGCGCGAGCGCGTGATCTCCGGGTCGAGCTGGCGCAGCGAGCCCGCCGCCGCGTTGCGCGGATTGGCGAAGACCGGCTTGCCCGCCGCTTCCTGGCGGGCGTTGATCGCGGCGAAATCCGCGTGCGAGAGGTAGACCTCGCCGCGCACCTCGCAGACCGCTGGCCAACACGTGCCCGCGAGCACCTGCGGGATGTCCGAGACCGTGCGGGCATTGACGGTCACGTCCTCGCCGACCTCGCCGTCGCCGCGCGTGGCGGCGGTGACGAGGCGCCCGTCCTCGTAGCGAAGGGCGAGCGAGAGCCCGTCGATCTTCGGTTCGGCCGTGAAGGCCAGGGGCTCCGATTCCGGCCGGTTCAGGAAGCGCCTGACGCGCGCGACGAAGTCCGCGACCTCCTCGTCTGCGAAGGCGTTGCCGAGCGAGAGCATCGGCACGGCGTGGCGCACCTTGGCGAACTTCTCGGAGGGCTTGGCGCCGACGGACGCGCTGGCGGCGCCCGTCCCGGCGAGGTCCGGGAACGCGCCCTCGATCGTCTCCAGGCGGCGGCGCAGGGCGTCGTACTCCGCATCCGTGATCTCGGGCGCATCCTCCTGGTGATAGAGCCGGTCGGCCTCCGCGATCCGCGACGAGAGGTCCGCGTGCTCGGCCCGCGCCGTCTCGGGGGTCATGTCGGCGAGGCTGGCATCGGATCGGGCTGGGGGCATGGATTGCTTCGTGATGGGGCCGGGCGCGAGGCGGGCTTATAGCAATCCATGCGCGCCGCCGCACCGGCCGAGGTCGGGTCCGGCACCTGCCTCTTCACAGGTGTGTAACCCGGTGATCCTACGGTGCGAAGACACCGAGAGACTCGGCTGCGACCGCGCGCCGCCCCACGGATCGCGCGCCGTCCCCACCGCTTAACCCATCACCTCACCGACCGCGGATCGTCATGCCTGCCCTGCCCGCCTTATCCGCGCCCTGGCGCGACCGCGCCGGACGCGTCTCCGGCCTGAAGCTCGCCACCTTCCTGTTCGCGCTCGCGCCGGGCTTCTGGCTCGCGGGGGCCTATGCCGCTGACGCGCTCGGCGCCAAGCCGATCACGGCGCTCCTGCACGGCACCGGCGAGTGGGCGGTGCGCTTCCTGCTGCTGTCGCTGGCGGTCACGCCCCTGCGCCGGATCGCGAATTTTCCGAAGCTGATCCTGGTGCGGCGCATGCTGGGGCTCACGGTGCTGGCCTACGCGCTGATCCACCTGATGCTCTACGTGGTCGACCAGAACTTCGTGCTGACGAAAGTCGTCACTGAGATCGCGACGCGGATCTACCTGACGATCGGCTTCGTGGCCCTGCTCGGCCTCGTCGTGCTCGGCGTCACCTCCACGGACGGGATGATCCGCCGCCTCGGCAAGGCGTGGCCGCGCCTGCACAAGCTCGTCTACACCATCGCGGTCCTGGGGCTGGTCCACTACTTTCTCCAGGCGAAGATCGACGTGTCCGACCCGGTGTTCTGGACCGGCGTGTTCCTGCTGCTGATGGGCCACCGTGCGATGCAGCGCTTCCGCTGGCCGACCAACCCGCTCACCCTGCTGGCCCTCGCGGTCGCGGCGGCCCTCGTCACGGCCCTGTTGGAGGCGGCCTGGTACGGCATCGCCAGCGGCGTGCCCGCGAGCCTCGTCCTGTCCGCCAACCTCGACATCCCGGACACCATCCGGCCGGCCTGGTGGGTTTTAGCGGTCGGCCTCTGCGTACCGGTGCTGAACGCGGTTCGGACCTGGATGGACAAGAGCAAGGCCGACAAGAGCAGGTCCGGCAAGGGCGCGCCCGTCAAGGCGGCGCCCGCGCAGAGACCCGTCCCGGCGCGGCAGGTAGTCGGCGCCCGCTGAGCGGCGCCGTACCGGCCGGCGGGAGCTCCGCCGGCCCTTGTCCCGACGAGGCCCTTGTCCCGCCGAGAAGGTACGCGCATGAAGCGATCCGCATCTTCGGCGAAGGAGAAACCCCGCATGCGGACATCGATGGCAAGGGGCGCGTTCGCGGCCTTCGGCTTGAGCGGCCTGCTGGCGGCGGGGCCCGCGATGGCCGCCTGCACGGTTCCCGAGCCGCCACCGGCCACGGCGCGGCCGACGAAGCCCCCGCTTCCGGCCAAGCCCGCTTGCCTCGATGCCAAGGGCGGCTGCCCGGGCTGGGAAGCCTACAGCTACAACGATGCGATCAAGGCCTACAACGCCGAGGCCGGCGCGTTCCGCCCCCTGGCGGAGGCCTACGTCAAGGCCCTGAACGCCTACGTGAAGGCGAGCAGCGACTACGCGCAATGCGAGGTCAAGGCCCTGCAATAGCGGCCACGCCTTCGGCAAGGCGCGCGGCCGTGCTAGGGTAAGGGCCATGAGCGATGGGGGTCATGAGCGTTCAGCCGAAATCCCGCATGAGCGTCGAGGAATTCCTGGCCTGGGCCGAGCACCGGCCGGAGCGGTTCGAGCTGTTCGACGGCGAGGTGTTCGCGATGGCGCCGCAGCGGGTGCGGCACGCGGAAACGAAGTTCGCGGTGCAGTTCGCCCTCCGGGCAGGCCTTCGCGATGCAGGACTGCCCTGCCACATGCTGCCCGATGGCGTCACGGTCCGCGTCGATGACGCGACCAGCTTCGAGCCCGATGCCCTGGTCTATTGCGGGCCACGCCTGGATGCCGACGCCACCGTCGCGCCGACGCCCGTCATCGTGGTCGAGGTGCTCTCCTCGAGCACCGGGCGGATCGACACGGGGCAGAAGCTCGCGGGCTACTTCCGCATCCCGAGCGTCATGCACTATCTCATCATCGATCCCGTCAAGCGCATGGTGATCCACCACAAGCGCGGCGCCGAGACGCTGATCGAGACCCGGATCACCGCCGCGGGTCCGATCGACCTGACGCCGCCCGGGTTCCGGCTGGACGTCGCGGCATGTTTCGCCGAGTCCTGAGCCGCCGCCTCGCTTGACCCCCGGCGGGGGCGATGCCACAGCCCGGCGCAGTTTTACGCAATCGCCAGACTGGACGGCCCGATGTCCGAATCCCTCGATCTCCTCGTCCTCGGCAATGCCATCGTGGACCTCATCGCCCGCACCGAGGAGGATTTCCTCGCCGCGCAGGGCGTGCCGAAGGGCGCGATGCAGCTGATCGACGAGGCGCGGGCCGAGTCCCTGTTCGCCGCCATGGGGCCGGCGACCATCGTCTCCGGCGGCTCCGGCGCCAACACGGCGGTGGGCGCGGCGATGCTCGGGGCGAAGACGGCCTTCATCGGCAAGGTCCGCGACGACGAGCTCGGCGGCCTGTTCGCGCACGACCTCAAGGCGACCGGCGTGCGCTTCCCCGTCGCGGCGGCGACGGACGGCGCGGCCACCGCCCGCTGCTTCATCCTGGTGACGCCGGACGGCGAGCGCACGATGAACACCTATCTGGGCGCCTGCCAGGGCCTGTCCCCGGCCGATGTCGATGCCGCCACGGTGGCGGCCGCCCGCGTAGTCTATCTCGAGGGCTACCTCTGGGATCCGCCGGCCGCCAAGGACGCGTTCCGCAAGGCCGTGACCATCGCGCACGAGGCCGGCAACGCGGTAGCCCTGACGCTCTCGGACGCCTTCTGCGTCGGGCGCTACCGCGAAGAGTTCCTGGGCCTGATCCGCGACGGCAGCATCGACATCCTGTTCGCCAACATGGCCGAGTTGCAGAGCCTCTACGAGACCGACGACGCCGAGGCGGCGGTCAAGGCCCTGCGCGACGAGAGCGGCGCGCGCGGCAAGGACCTGCTCGGCCTCGTGACGCGCTCGGCCGACGGCGCCCTGGTGATCCAGGGCGGTGCCGTACAGTCCGTCGCGGCCTCGCCCGTGCACGAACTCGTGGACACCACGGGCGCGGGCGACCTCTTCGCGGCGGGCTTCCTCGCCGGCCATGCGCGCGGCCTCGACCACGTCGCCAGCGCCCGCCTCGGCGCGCTCGCCGCGGCGGAAGTCATCCAGCACATCGGCGCCCGGCCGCAGCACGACCTCGTGGCGCTGGCCCGGGAGAACGGGCTCCTCTGAGCTCCGTTCCGCCCATGAGGCGGGCGGCCGGGCGGCGTCACGACAGGCGCAGCAGCACCTTGCCGACCGCCTCGCGCCGCTTGAGGATGCCGAGCGCCTCCGCGTAATCCGCCAGCGGGTAGACGCCGTGGACCTTGGCGGTGAGGCGCCCTTCGGCCACCCAGGCGAGCAGTTGCGCCTGGTTCGCCGCGTGCGCCTCCGGCTCGCGCTCGACGAAGACGCCCCAATGCACGCCCTGGATGTCGATGCCCTTGAGGAGCGCGAGGTTCAGGGGGATGCGCGGGATGTCGCCGGCCGCGAACCCGATGACGAGGTAGCGGCCTTTCCAGCCCAGCGACCGCAGGGCGGGCTCGGCATAATCGCCGCCGATGGGGTCGTAGATCACGTCGACCCCCTGCCCCTCCGTGAGCCGGCGCAGGCCCGCGCGCAGGTCGTCGGCGGCGTAGTCGATCGTCATCGTGGCGCCGTGCGCCCGCGCGACGTCGAGCTTTTCGGGGGAGGAGGCGCAGGCGATGACGCGCGCGCCCATGATCGCGCCGAGTTCCACCGCCGCGAGACCGACCCCGCCCGACGCGCCGAGCACCGCCAGGGTCTCGTCGGGCTGGAGCCGGGCGCGGTCTCGGAGGGCGTGGAGCGAGGTGCCGTAGGTGATGGTCAGGCCGGCGGCCTGCGCATCCGAGACGCCGTCCGGCACCGGCGTGAGATGGCGCGTCGCCACGGCGATCCGCTCGCGGCAGGTCCCGAATTTCTGGTGGACGATGACCCGATCGCCGACAGCGAAGCCCTCGGCCCCCGGCCCCAGAGCCTCGATCACGCCGCAGGCCTCGCCGCCGGGCGAGAACGGCAGGTCGGGCTTCACCTGATAGCGCCCGGCGATGATCAGGGTGTCGAAGAAGTTCAGCGCCGCGAGGGTGATGCGGACCACGGCCTCGCCCGGACCCGGCACCGGATCGGTCAGGTCCGCGATATCCAGATCCTCCGGCCCCCCGAGCCGGGTACACAGCAGCGCCTTCATGCCCAAATCTCCGTCCGATCGTCGAGCGGCGCTTGCACCGGAGCGCCGCCCGGCGCAAGCGCGCCGCCGATCAGACGCGGCCGTAATTTCCGGTCAGGCACCCTTTGGCCAGGACGTGGCCCTGCATCGCCTCCAGCAGGGCACCGCGCCCGAGGTGCTCCGCGAGCGTCAACGGCGTGTCGAGGGCGTAGGCCTGGAAGAGATAGGCGTGCGGCCCATGGCCGGTCGGCGGATCGGGCGGCAGCCAGCCCGCCTTCAGGAAGCTGTTCTGGCCGAGATCGAGACCGGATTGGGGCTGGCTCGCGGCCCCCTCGGCGAGCGGCGCGGCCGGATCGAGGTTCCAGGCGATGAGATGGACGAGGGGGTTCGGCGTCGGGCTGCCCGCGTCCTCCACGAGGACGACCACGCGCGCCGTGCCGGCCGGCAACCCGCTCCAGGCCAGGGGCGGCGCGGAGCCGATTCCATCGGCGGTGAAGCGCGCCGGGATCGCCGCGCCGTCCTCGAACGCGAGGCTCGTCAGGCCGATGCCCTCCGGAACGTCGGCGAAGTCGGAGTGGTATGCGGTCCTGTCGAGACCGGCCTTGAGGCCGGACAGGGCGGCGCCCACGGCGTGCGGGATCTTCTCGAGCAACGGACATCTCCACGAATGACCTCGGTCAACGATGGGATGGGTCGAATGTTCAGGCCGGTCGGCCCGCCGCGTCGCGCCGCGCGGCCGTGATCATGTAGTTCACGGCGGTGTCGCGGCTCGCCCGCCAGGAGCCGTCGAGCGGGTTGAACACCACTCCGGTCGTGTCCGTCACCGTGAGGCCACCGGCGGCGACGGCGCGGGTGAGTTCGTCCGGCCGCACGAACTTGTCCCAGTCATGCGTCCCCTTCGGCAGCCAGCCGAGGACGTACTCGGCGCCGACGATGGCCAGCGCGAAGGAGCGCAGGGTCCGGTTGATGGTGGCGGCGAACAGCAGGCCGCCCGGTTTCACCGCCCTGGCGGCCTCGGCCACGAAGGCCGGCATGTCGACCACGTGCTCCACCACCTCCATGGCGAGCACGATGTCGAAGCGCTCGCCGCCCGCCACCACGTCCTCGATGGTGCGGGCGCGGTAATCGACCGGCACGCCCTGCGCGTCGGCATGGGCCTGCGCGACCTTGACGTTCGTGGGCGCCGGATCGAGGCCGGTCACGGTCGCGCCGAGGCGCGCCAGGGGTTCGGCCAGCACGCCGCCGCCGCAGCCGATATCCACGAGGCTCAGGCCCTCCAGGGCGAAGGGCGCGTGCGGATCGCGTCCGAAGTGCCGGCAGGCGGTGTCGCGGATATAGGCGAGGCGGACCGGGTTGAAGCGGTGGAGCACCCGCATCGGCCCGGCCTCGTCCCACCACGTCGCCGCGATGGCCTCGAAGCGGGCGACCTCGTCGCGGTCAATGGAGGCGCCTGTGGGTCCGGTCATCGTCTTGCGCGGTTCTCGTGTGGGATGGAGGCGTGCGATTGTTGACACGCCAGGGCGGCCCTTGTAACCGCCGAAGCCCTGTCCGGTACAGCAGCCAAGCGACGCGGCGGGCATCACGGGTGGGGAAACCCTCCCGCGTGATACGCCGAGTCCCCGGTCAGGCGACGCGACGCGGACGCGACGAGCCCCGTCTGGTCGGATCATGCCCCGTCTGGTGAGAACATGCCCCGTCTGGTGATGAAGTTCGGCGGTACGTCCGTCGCCAATGTCGAGCGCATCCGCAACGTGGCGGCCCACGTGGCCCGCGAGGTCGCGGCCGGCTACGAGGTCGCGGTCGTGGTCTCGGCGATGTCGGGCAAGACCAACGAGCTGGTCGCCTGGGTCAAGGACGCGAATCCGATCTACGACGAGGCCGAGTACGACGCCGTGGTCGCCTCGGGCGAACTCGTCACCGCCGGCCTGCTCGCCATCGCCCTCCAGAAGAACGGCATCAAGGCCCGCTCCTGGCAGGGCTGGCAGATCCCGATCCTGACCTCCGACGCGCACGGCTCGGCCCGGATCGAGGGCATCGACGGCGCCCGCCTCGATGCCGGCTTCCAGCGCGGCGAGGTCGCGGTCATCGCCGGCTTCCAGGGCATGCACGAGGCCACCGGCCGGGTGACGACCCTGGGGCGCGGCGGCTCCGACACCAGCGCGGTCGCCATCGCGGCCGCGATCGGGGCCGAGCGCTGCGACATCTACACCGACGTCGACGGCGTCTACACCACCGATCCGCGCGTGGTCAGACAGGCCAAGCGCATGGAGCGCGTGACCTTCGAGGAGATGCTGGAGATGGCGTCGCTCGGCGCCAAGGTCCTGCAGGTCCGCTCCGTCGAACTCGCCATGGTCCATCGCGTGCCGACCACGGTGCGCTCCTCATTCGATCCGCCGGACAATGCCCGGCCCGGCACCCTCATCTGCGACGAGGACGACATCGTGGAACAGCAGATCATCACCGGGATCGCCTTCTCCAAGGACGAGGCGCAGATCACGCTTCGCGGCGTGAAGGACAGCCCCGGCATCGCCGCCGCCATCTTCGGACCGCTGGCGGACGCCAACATCAACGTCGACATGATCATCCAGACCGTGTCGGGCGATCAGTCGACCACCGACATGACCTTCACGGTCCCGTCGGCCGATTACGATCGCGCGCGAAAGGTCCTCGACGCGCAGAGCGGCGTCATCGAGTTCGCCCAGATCGAGGGCGCCACCGATGTCGTGAAGGTCTCGGCCATCGGCGTCGGCATGCGCAGCCATGCGGGCGTCGCCGCCAAGGCATTCCGGGCGCTGGCGCAGAAGGGAATCAACATCCGCGCCATCACCACCTCGGAGATCAAGTTCTCGGTCCTGATCGACGCGGCCTATACGGAGCTTGCCGTTCGCACGCTCCACTCGCTATACGGCCTCGACCAGGCCTGAAGACCCGGAGCGCGAGCGCGCGCCGACCGGACCCGAGGCCGAAGCCGGATCGAGAGACCATGCCCGCTGCGCCCGGAGGCCCGCGCCTGCTACTGCGCCGCCTCCGCGAAGCGATGGCGGAGCCGGTCAGTCCACAGGCACGTCTCGACCGCATCGTCACGCTGATCGCCGCCAACGTGATCGCGGAGGTGTGCTCGGTCTATGTGCTCAGCGATGACAACATCCTCGAATTGTTTGCAACCGAGGGTCTGAACCGCGAGGCCGTCCACCTGACACGGCTGCGCGCCGACGAGGGCCTCGTCGGCCTCATCGCCAAGACCGCCGAGCCGCTCTCGCTCTCGGACGCCCAGTCGCACCCGTCCTTCTCCTACCGCCCGGAGACGGGCGAGGAGGCCTACCACGCGTTCCTGGGCGTGCCGCTCCTGCGCGCCGGCAACACGCTCGGTGTGCTCGTCGTCCAGAACAAGACCTACCGGGTCTATTCCGAGGAGGAGATCGAGGCGCTCCAGACCACCGCCATGGTGCTCTCGGAGATGATCGCCTCGGGCGAGTTGCAGGCCCTGGCGCCCGGCGCCGGCTCGGCGGCGCGCCGGGCCGTGAGCCAGCGCGGCGTGGCCCTGGCCGACGGCATCGGCCTCGGACACGTGGTGCTGCACGAGCCGCGCATCGTGGTGAAGCAGCTCATCGCCGAGAACGTCGACCGCGAGGTCGAACGCCTGGAACTCGCCATCGGCGAGGTGCGCTCGGCCATCGACGACCTCGTGGAGCGCGGCGACAGCATCGGCACCGGCGAATCGCGCGAGGTGCTGGAGACCGTGCGCATGTTCGCGCACGACAAGGGCTGGTTGCGCCGGATGCGCGAGGCCGTGCATTCCGGCCTCACGGCGGAGGCCGCCGTCGAGCGCGTCCAGTCGGACAACCGCGCCCGGATGATGCGCCAGAGCGATCCCTACCTGCGCGACCGGCTGCACGACCTCGACGACCTCGCCAACCGGCTCCTGCGCACGCTCATCGGCGCCGAGGGCAACGGCGCCCAGCGCGTGCTGCCCGAGAACGCGATCCTCGTCGCACGCTCGATGGGCCCGGCGGCGCTGCTCGACTACGACCGCACGGCCCTGCGCGGCGTCGTGCTGGAGGAAGGCGGCCCGACCAGCCACATCGCCATCGTGGCGAGGGCGCTCGGCATCCCGGCGGTGGGCGAGATCGCCAACGCCACGGCTTTGTGCGACGCGGGCGACGCCATCATCGTCGATGGCGCCACCGGCGAGATCCAGGTCCGGCCCGGCCCGGAGATCGAGGCGGCCTATGCCGAGATGGTGCGCCTGCGCGCCCGCCGGCAGGAACAGTACCGCGCCCTGCGGGAGGTGCCGGCCGTCACCCTCGACGGCACGGCGATCGGCCTGCAATTGAATGCGGGCCTCCTCATCGACCTCAGCCACCTGCACGAGACGGGGGCGGACGGCATCGGGCTGTTCCGCACCGAGCTTCAGTTCATGGTCGCCCAGCGCATGCCCTCGGCGGCCGAGCAGCAGACGCTCTACGAGGCCGTCTTCGCCGCGACCGGCGACCTGCCGGTGACCATCCGTACCCTCGACATCGGCGGCGACAAGATCCTGCCCTACATGCCGGCCCTCGAAGAGGAGAACCCGGCGCTCGGCTGGCGCGCGATCCGCATCGGCCTCGACCGGCCGGCCCTGCTGCGGGTGCAGCTGCGCGCCCTCCTGAAGGCCTCGGGCGGGCGGCCGCTCAAGATCATGTTCCCGATGGTGGCCACGGTCGACGAGTTCACGCGCGCCAAGGCCATCGTCGAGCGCGAGAAGGCGCACCTGCGCCGGCACGGCCACGCCCTGCCGAGCGACTGCAAGCTCGGCGTCATGGTCGAGGTGCCCTCGCTGCTGTTCCAGATCGACGAGATCGCCCGGGCCGCCGACTTCCTGTCGGTGGGCTCGAACGACCTCATGCAGTTCCTGTTCGCGGTGGACCGCGAGAACCGCCGGGTGGCCGATCGCTTCGACACCCTCAGCGTTCCCGCCCTGCGCGCGTTTCGCGTCATCGCCGAGCGCGCCGCCGCCGCCGGCTGCCCGGCCACCGTCTGCGGCGAGATCGGCGGGCGCCCCCTGGAGGCGATGGCGCTGATCGGCCTCGGCTTCCGCCAACTCTCGATGTCGCCGGCCGCCATCGGCCCGGTGAAGGCGATGGTGCTCGGCCTCGATGTGGGCGCCGTGGCGGCGATGATCGAGTCCGAGATGGAGCGCGCCGGGGACGCCGCCTCCCTTCGCCCGGCCCTGGCGGCCTTCGCGAAGACGCACGGCGTGCCTATCTAGGCACGGCGTGCCTTGATCCAAACGGGTCGTGCCGCGACCCCGTCGTCGGCTCGCATCGCGACCCGACGAGCCCTTGTTCTGATGAGAGTTTTCGACGGGCGATGACCCCAATCCCAGCCGAGCGTCTCGACGCGATCCTCACGCGCCACGACATCGTCACCGCCACGCTGAGCGCCGGCTCGGCGGATTCGGACACGTTCGTGCAGCTCTCCCGCGAGCTCTCGGAACTCGAGGGCGTCGTCGCGGCGATCCACGCCTACCGGGCCGCCGCGCGGAATCTCGCGGACATCGAGGCGCTGATCGACGAGCCGGGCAGCGATTCGGAGATGCGGGCCCTGGCGGCCGACGAGAAGCCGGAGGCCGAGGCCGGGCTGGAGGCGGCGCACCGCGCGCTTCAGCTCATCCTGCTCCCGAAGGATTCGGCGGATGAGAAGAGCGCCATCCTGGAAATCCGGGCCGGCACCGGCGGCGACGAGGCGGCTCTCTTCGCCGGCGACCTGTTCCGGATGTACGGCAAGTACGCCGATGCCAAGGGCTGGAAGGTCGAGGTCATCTCCGAGAGCGAGGGCACCGTCGGCGGCTATCGCGAGGTCGTCGCCGAGGTGAAGGGCAAGGGCGTGTTCGCGCGCCTGAAGTTCGAGAGCGGCGCGCACCGGGTCCAGCGGGTGCCAGACACGGAGACGCAGGGGCGCATCCACACCTCCGCGGCCACGGTCGCGGTGCTGCCCGAGGCGGAGGAGGTCGACATCGTCATCAACGATGCCGACCTGAAGATCGACACGATGCGCTCGCAGGGCGCGGGCGGCCAGCACGTCAACAAGACGGAATCGGCGATCCGCATCACCCACATGCCGAGCGGCATCGTGATCTTCGTCCAGGAGGAGCGCTCGCAGCACAAGAACCGCGCCCGCGCGATGTCGCTGCTGCGCTCCAAGCTCTACGACGCCGAGCGCAGCGCCAAGGACGCGGCGCGGGCCGCCGACCGCAAGTCGCAGGTCGGCTCCGGCGATCGCTCGGAGCGCATCCGCACCTACAATTTCCCGCAGGCCCGCGTCACCGACCACCGCATCAACCTGACCCTCTACAAGCTGGAGGAGGTTCTGGCGGGGGTGGCGCTCGACGAGCTGGTCGACGCGCTGGTGACCGAGCACCAGGCGGAGCTCCTCGCCGCCGAGGGCATGGCCTGAATGCGGGCGCGTGCCCCCGAGACGCGGTGATGCGATTCGATCCGGCGCTGAGCCGCCGCAATGCCCTCCGGCACATGACCGACGCCCTGGCCGCGCGCGGGATCGCGGACAACGACGCGCGCTTCCTCGTCCTCGACGTGCTGGGCCTGACGACCACCGAGCTGATCCTGCACGGGGCCGCCCCCCTCGGCGAGGCCGGCGCGCGCCGCCTTGGCGCGGCCCTGAAGCGGCGGCTCGCGGGCGAACCGGTGGCGCGGATCGTCGGCACCTGGGAGTTCTGGGGCCTGCCCTTCGGGCTGGCGCCCGAGACCCTGGTGCCGCGCGCCGACACCGAGACCCTGGTCGAGGCCGCCCTCGGGTCGCACCCGGACCGGCGGCGCCCCTTACGGATCCTCGATCTCGGCACGGGCTCGGGATGCATCTTGGTGGCGCTGCTGAGCGAGCTTCCGAACGGTTTCGGCATCGGCGTCGACCGCTCGCGGGCGGCCCTGGTGCAGGCGCGGGCCAATGCCGTGCGCAACGGCGTCGGCGAGCGGGCCGCCTTCGTGAGCGCCGACTGGACCTCCGGCCTGTCGGGCAGTTTCGACCTCGTGGTCTCCAATCCGCCCTACATCGCCAGCGCGACGATCGACGGGCTCGCCGTCGAGGTCCGCGCGCACGACCCCGCCGCCGCCCTCGACGGCGGCCCCGACGGCCTCGACGCGTATCGAAACATCCTCCGGGATCTGACCCAGGGCACGGCGCGGCTCGCGGCCGGCGGAACGCTGGCCTTCGAAGTCGGGTACGATCAGGCCGAGACCGTCCGCCGACTCGGCGCCGAGGCCGGGTTCGGGGACGGGTGGATCGTCCACGATCTGGCGGGCCATGCCCGCGTGGTCGGTTTTCGGCCCGATTGAGCGGGAATCGATCGACGGACGGCCGGACTGGACAAAAAACCTGCCTTCGGACCCGGGCGTCGCGCAAAAAGGGCTTGTTGCTGTCTCAGTGAGACGCTAGTCTCCATGGCAGATCGCGAACGATCCATCATCCTGGATCGCGGTAGGGTTGTCGGTGGCGCAAAGCCGCGACGGTCTTAGACGGTCTCCCCACGATCAGGCTGGCGCGCGCGGGACGATGCGCAGGAGCTTGATCAACTTCGTGCCTGAAAACCGATGGACGCCTGGACGCACAGCGCGCGCCTCGGTCGAAGGACAGACGGCAAGCACGGCGAAAGCGATCACGGATAGACCGGACCCGGATCACGCGGCGCCACCGACGAGCCAGAGCAGGGCGTCGTCGCGATCGCCGGGAACCGCCGCTTCATCAGACGCTCCGAGACGAACGAGGGTCAATCGAGACCGATGAGACCAAATCAGAATAGACGGATGCGCGGTCGCAACCGCCCCAAGGGTCCCAATCCGCTCACGCGTTCCTACGAATCCAACGGTCCGGACGTCAAGATTCGCGGCACCGCCCAACATATCGCCGACAAGTATGCCCAACTCGCCCGCGACGCGCAGGCGAGTGGCGACCCTGTGGCCGCAGAGAACTACTTCCAGCACGGCGAGCATTATTTCCGGATCATCTCCGGCGCGCAGGAACAGACCCGCCAGCAGGTCGGCGGCTACGCCCGTGGCTTCGACGATGCCGATGACGACGGCGACGATGACGGCCAGAACGCGCCGCAGGGTTACGCGGCCTCCGGCTACGGCGCGAACGGCTACAACGACGATTACACGGACCCGGGCCAGCAGCCCCAGCCGCAACCCTACGAGGGACGGCAGGAGTCACGGCAAGACTCTCGGCAGGATGCCCGACAGGATTCCGGACCGGACGGCAATCGCCAGAACCGCCGCGACCGCTTCGCCAACCGAACCGACCGTCCCCAGCGCTTCGACAACCAGCGCGATGGCAACCGGCAGGACGGTAACAGGCAGGACGGCAATCGCCCCGACTACAATCGGCGCGACGACGCGAACCGCCAGGACTTCAATCGGCAGGACGCGAACCGGAACGACTCGAACCGGAACGAAGCGCCGCGCCAGGATTACGGCCGTTCGGACTTCAATCGGCAGGATTCGAGCAGACAAGATTCGAACAGGCAGGACGTGAGCCGGTCCGAGGCGCCGCGTCAGGATTACGGCCGTCAGGACCAGCCGAGGCAGGACCAGCCGCGCCAGGACTTCGCGCGCTCGAACCCGCCGCGCAACGAGGCACCGCGCTATGGCAACGGCCGCACCGAGCCGTCACCGAACGAGCCCGTGCGTCCGGACACGGCCGCCCCCGACACGGCACGACAGGATGCGCCGCGTCCGGCGCGCACCGGTGACGCCGCGCCCCGGCGCAGCCGTCGTCGTGAGGAGGATCTGCGCGGGACCGAGGATGTCGCCGCCCTGCCGGCCTTCCTGATGACGCCCCCGCGTCCGGTTCCGGTGGCCGAGCGCGCGCCGGACGCCGCGCCCGAGCCGGATACGGCGCGGGCCGCGCCGACCGACGACGAGGCGACGCCGCTGGCACCGAAGCCCCGTCGCCGCCGCCGGGCCCGGTTCGAGGGCTCGGAGGCGCCGGACGGAACCGACGCTCCGTCCCAGACCGAATAAGAGTGCCTCACAAAACTCCCGACCACCGCCGGCCCTCATTCCGGGCACGGCGGCGCAGCGGGAGTTTTGTGAAAGACACTAAGCACCGGCCTTCGCGCCATTTGGAAAGCCGCCCCGATCCAGGGCGGCTTTTCGCGTTCAGGGCCCGCGCCAATCGAGGAAGGCCTGGACCCGATGCTGCTGGCGCAGGTGGCGCGCGGCCTCGCCGAACGGCGCGAGGTCCCAGATCCAGGTCCGGTCGGGCGTCCCGAGACCGATGCCGTGCAGGAGGTCGATGCGGTCCGTCACCCGCCCGTCCCGATCCTGCTCGACCTGCTCCACATCCGTCAGGAGGCAGACCCGCGCGGCGAGGCGGGCGAGCCCGTCGAGGTGCCCCGCGACGATGCGCGCGCCGAGGTCGGGCGGCACGAAGCCGGGCCTGTCGAGGGGCAGGATGGGCAATTGCGAGAGCACGTTCGCCGAGACCACGAAGTCCACGTCCGACGAGCCGCAGAGCGCGGCGAGCGAATCGGCGCCGTCGCGTCCCGGTATCAGGTCGGCGGTGACGAGCGTCACGTTGGGATAGGCCCGCGCCTGCCGACGCGCCGGCCAGAGATGGACCGCGTCCACGAGGCGAACCGCGTCGAACCGGGCGGCGAGATGCGCCAGCGGCACGTCCTGCAGGAGGCCGGACCCCAGCACCACCGCGACCCGGCGGCGCTCCAATCCGGCGCAGGCGGCGATCACGGCGGCGCGCGACTCCGCCAGATGTCCGGCCCAGGCCGCGCGGCAGCGCCGGGAGCGCGACAGCAGCAGCACGCTCTCGCGCAGGTAGCCGCGCCGCCGATGCGCCCATGGTATCGGCGTCGTCAGGAGATGCAGCACTTCGACGAGCATCGGACAACCGGGTCAAAAGGGGCGCGGCCGGGAACCCGGAGGCGCGGATACCGTTGCGCTTGGGCCCTTGCGCGCGCGAACCCGCGCCCGCAATCTTTCCGGAGCGACCGTGTCGAACCTCGTCCGTATCCTACTCGCGATCTTTCTCCCACCGGTCGCGGTCCTCATGACCAACGGCATCGGTCTGCAATTCCTGCTCAACATCCTGCTGACGATCTTCTTCGTGCTGCCGGGCACCATCCATGCCCTCTGGCTCGTGCTGCGCGAACGCTGAGAGGATGATAGCCTGTCCGGCGCTCTCGTCGTCTGAGGACGGGAGCGGCAGGGGCACGAGGGCAGGATGAGTACACGAGGCTTCACGGGACGGCGGCCGCCGGAGGCGACGCGGGAGCGCCTGCCGCCGGGGCAGTACCTGACCGAGGACTTTCCCGTGCTTCAGATCGGCCCCAACCCCCGGATCGATCCGGCGACCTGGTCGTTCACCCTGCGCGAGGGCTCCCGGCCGCTGAAGTCCTGGAACTGGGACGCGTTCAACGCCCTGCCGCGCACGCGCTGGGGCGGCGACATCCACTGCGTCACCAAGTGGTCGAAGTTCGACACCGCCTGGGAAGGCGTGAGCTTCGACGATCTGCTGGCGGATGCGGGCCTTCAGGCGCCGACCGAATTCCTGCTCGCGGAAGGCTACGACGACTACACCACCAACGTCCCGGTGGCGGATCTCACCGGCGGCAAGGGCATGGTGGCGACGCATTACGATGGCGCGCCGATCCCGCCGGATCACGGCGGACCAGCCCGGCTCCTCGTGCCGCACCTGTACTTCTGGAAGAGCGCCAAGTGGGTGAAGGGCCTTCGTTTCACGAAACGCGACGAGGGCGGCTTCTGGGAGATGCGCGGCTATCACATGTACGGCGATCCCTGGCGCGAGCAGCGCTTCACCGGTGATTGAGCCGGCCGCGCGCGCCCTCCCCTGGCTCGACGCCACCCTGGTGGGCATCGTCCCCGCCAGCGCCCGGGTGAAGAGCTACCGCTTCCGGGTCGCCTTCGACCGGCCGATGCGGGCCGGCCAGCACGTGGACGTGCGCCTCACCGCACCGGACGGCTATCAGGCCCAGCGCAGCTACTCCATCGCCTCGGCGCCCGGCCATGACGGAACCATCGAGTTGATGATCGAGGGCTTGGCCGGCGGCGAGGTCTCGGGCTTCTTCGCGACCACGGCGGAGGTCGGCGACACGATCGAGATGCGGGGCCCGATCGGGGGCGCCTTCGTCTGGGGTCCGGAGGATGGCGGCCCGTTGCTGCTCGTCGGGGGCGGCTCCGGCGTGGTGCCGTTGCTGTCGATGCTGCGCCACCGGGCGGCCGTGGCGCCGGAGGTGCCCGCCCTCCTCCTCTACTCCGCGCGCGACGCGGACGAGGCCATCGCGGCCGAGGAGCTGGCCACTCGCGCGCGGGACGAGCCCGGGTTGGACCTGATGCTGAACCTCACCCGCGCCGGCGGGCGGCGCATCGACGCCGCGCTGATCGGCGAAGCCCTCGACCGCCTGGGCGCGCCGCGCCACGCCTATCTCTGCGGGGCCAATCCCTTCGTCGGCACGGTCTCGGACCTGCTGCTCGAGGCCGGGCTCGACCCGGCCACCATCCGCACCGAGCGCTTCGGCGGCTGATCAGGCGGGGAGCCGGTCCGCCACCGTCTCGGCCAGGGACAGGCTCGAGGTCAGGCCCGGACTCTCGATGCCGTAGAGATGGACGAGGCCCGGCAGCCCGTGCTCGTTCGGGCCCTCGATCCGGAAATCCGCGGCCGCCTCGCCGGGGCCGGTGAGCTTCGGGCGGATGCCTGCGTAATCCGGCGTCAGGGCATCGTCGGGCAGACCCGGCCAGTAGCGCCGGATCGCCTGCGCGAAGATCGCCGCGCGGGCGGGATCGACGCGGTAATCGAGGTCGTCGACCCACTCGACATCGGGGCCGAAGCGCATGCGGCCGGCGAGATCGAGGGTGAGGTGGATGCCGAGCCCTCCCTCGACGGGCGCCGGATAGATCAGCCGCGAGAAGGCGGGGCGCCCGGTGCAGCCGAAATAGCTGCCCTTGGCCAGCACCTGCCGGGGTATGCGCGTGGCCGGATAGTCCGCGATGCGGGCGGCCAGGGCCTGCGCGCCGAGGCCGGCGGCGTTCACCACCGCGTCGAAGGTGAGCACCTCGCCGTTCACCGAGACGTCCCACCCGGCCCCGCTCCGGGCGATCCCGTCCACGCGGCTACCGAGGGCGATGGCGCCGCCCGCATCCTCCAAATCGCCCTGGAGCGCCAGCATGAGGCCGTGGCTGTCGACGATGCCGGTGCCGGGCGCGTGCAGGGCCGCGACGCAGGCGAGGTTCGGCTCCAGAGCCCTGGCCTCGGACGCCTCGAGGAGCGCGAGACCCGGCACGCCGTTGGCCGCGCCGCGCGTCGCGATCGCCTCGATGGCGGCCCGTTCGGCCTCCGTCGTGGCGACGATGAGCTTGCCGCAGCGCCGGTGCGCGACGCCGTGGCTCTCGCAGAAGGCGTAGAGCATCGCCGCGCCGGCGACGCAGTGATGGGCGCGCAGCGACCCGGCCGGATAGTACATCCCACCATGGATCACCTCGGAGTTCCGGGCCGAGATCCCGGTCCCGATCGCGGTCTCGGCTTCGGCCACGACGACCGCGTGGCCGCGCCGCGCCAGGGCACGGGCCGTGGCGAGACCGACGATTCCGGCACCGACGACGAGGATATCCATCACGGGCTGAAGATGAGCACGAGATAGACGAAGAATACAACGAGGTGGACGGCCCCTTCCAGCACCGTGGTGCGCAGCCCCGAGAACGTCAGGGTGCTCAGGATCAGCGTGACGACGAGGAGCGTCATCTCGGTGGGCGCGAGGCCGAGCACCACGGTCTGGCCCGAGATCAGGCCCACCGCCAGGATCGCCGGCACGGTGAGGCCGATCGTCGAGGTGGCGGCGCCGAGGCAGAGGTTGATCGCCCGCTGCAACTCGTTGCGCGCCACCGCCTTCAGGGCGCTGATGCCCTCCGGCGTGAACACGATGGCGGCGATGAGTACGCCGCCGAGGGCGGTGGGCGCGCCAAGCGCCTCGATGCCGTGGTCGAGGATGGAGGCGAGGCTCTTCGACAGCAGCACGATCGGCAGGATGTTGGCGATGAGCAGGCCGACATGCGTCAGCACCGCGCGGGCGCCGACGCCGCCCTTCTCACCTTCGGGCGCCGCGTCGGGGACGTCGGCGTTGGAGCGGATCATCTGGCCGCCGTCATGGATGAAGAAGCTGCTGTGGCGGCCCGTCTGGATCATCAGGAAGATGCCGTAGAGCGAGACCGTGAAGATCGAGAACGCCACGGCCTGAAGTGTCGTCAGCGTGCCGCCGGTGGTCGAGGTGGTGAAGTTCGGGATGATCAGCGCGATGGTGGCGAGCGGGATGATCACCGACAGGAAGGCGGAGGTGCCCTGGAGGTTGTAGGATTGCTGGTGGTGGCGCAGGCCGCCGATGAGCAGGCCGAGCCCGACGATGCCGTTGAGGACGATCATCAGCACCGCGAACATCGTGTCGCGTCCCAGCGTCGGCACCGCCTTCGAGGACAGCATCACGGCCGAGACCAGGGCGACCTCGATGATGACGATGGCCAGCGTCAGCACCAGGGTGCCGAGCGGCTCGCCGAGCATGTGGGCGAGTTCCTCCGCCTCGTGCACGACCCCGAACGCCGCCCAGAGGATGACGGCGAACAGCCACAGGAACAGTCCGCTGGCCCAGAGCGGCGAATCGAGGCTTCCCAGCCAGGACGATCCGTAGACGGAGAAGGCGGCGACGCTGCCCCAGGCCACGACCAGACGTAGGAGTGCCGCCATCGTTCACCTCGGGTCTCGTGAGAAGGAGGTCCGTGTCCGGA
Source organism: Methylobacterium sp. J-068 (assembly GCF_022829445.1). Lineage (GTDB taxonomy): Bacteria > Pseudomonadota > Alphaproteobacteria > Rhizobiales > Beijerinckiaceae > Methylobacterium. The sequence continues at coordinate 49,138 of NZ_JAKSXY010000065.1, forward strand.
CGGAGTTCGAGCGGGATTCCCACCGGACGTTGAGGCCTAGATGGCACAGCGCGGGCCCGCGCACAGGCCGGACACGACTTTTCGCTGTGGGGCGTGCGCCGTCAGCGAAGGGCTCGCATGTGCGCACGGTCATGGCGCTGCGCGTCGGTTCCGGCTACAAGCACGCTCATCCGTAACCGTTCGAGGCCGGAATCACGTTGTTCGAGAGGGTTTCGCGCGTCGCGCGCCTCTCGCCGGCGGGTTTCTCGCCTGCTTGCCCGCTAAGGCTTCCGTCACAGTGCCCTTCCCGACCCTGCCGGCCCCGCTCGCACGAGCGCTGACCGCGCGCGACTACGAAGACCCGACGCCCGTCCAGAGCGCCGTCATCGAGGCGGCCGCGCAGGGGCGCGATCTCCTCGTCTCGGCCCAGACCGGCTCCGGCAAGACCGTGGCCTACGGTCTCGCCTTCGCCGAGACCCTCCTCGACGGCGCCGAGCGTTTCGGACCGGCCGGCGCGCCGCTGGCCCTCGTCATCGCCCCCACGCGCGAACTCGCGCTGCAGGTCGAACGGGAACTCGCCTGGCTCTATGCCGAGACCGGAGCGCGGGTGATCTCCTGCGTCGGCGGCATGGACCCGCGCCGCGAGAGCCGCCAGCTCAACGACGGCGCCCACATCGTCGTCGGCACGCCGGGGCGCCTGCGCGACCACCTGGAGCGGCGCAACCTCGCGACCCAGGATCTGCGCGCCGTCGTCCTCGACGAGGCCGACGAGATGCTCGACCTCGGCTTCCGCGACGACCTCGAATTCATCCTCTCGGTGACCCCGAAGGAGCGGCGCACGCTGCTGTTCTCCGCGACCCTGCCCAAGGCCATCGCGACCCTGGCCGAGCGCTACCAGAACGACGCGCTGCGCATCGCCGTGAAGGGCCAGGAGCGCGGCCACTCCGACATCACCTACAAGGCCATCCGCGTGGTGCCGCGCGAGTTGGAGCACGTGGTGGTCAACACCCTGCGCTTCATGGATGCGCCGACCGCGATCATCTTCTGCAACACCCGCAACGCGGTGCGCCACCTCCAGGCGGTGCTGACCGAGCGCGGCTTCTCGGCCGTGGCGCTCTCGGGCGAACTCGGTCAGGGCGAGCGCAACGCCGCCCTCCAGGCCCTGCGCGACGGGCGGGCCAAGGTCTGCGTGGCCACCGACGTCGCCGCGCGCGGCATCGATCTCCCCACCGTCAGCCTCGTCATCCACGCCGACCTGCCGCACGACGCCGAGGTGCTTCAGCACCGCTCCGGCCGCACCGGCCGCGCCGGCCGCAAGGGCACCAGCCTCCTGCTGATCCCGGCCTCGAAGCGGCGCCGCGCCGAGCAGATGCTGATGATCGCCAAGGTCTCGTTCGAGTGGGCCGGCCCGCCCACCGCCGACGAGATCCGCCGCCTCGACGGCGAGCGCATGTGGCAGGACCCGATCTTCACCGAGGAGCCGGCGGAGGAAGACGTCGCCATGGCCGAGACCCTGATGGCGCAGCGCACGCCCCAGGAACTCGCCGCCGCGCTCGCCCGCATCTACCGCTCGCGCCTGCCCGCGCCGGAAGACGTCACCGATCCGGGTGCCGGCCCGGAGCGCAAGACGCGCCCCGTCTACGACCCCGCCGACATGGACCGGATCGACGCCCAGGGACCGGCCGTGTGGTTCCGGCTCAACCTCGGCCGGCGCGACAACGCCGACCCGCGCCGCCTGCTGCCGATGCTGACCCGGCGCGGCAATATCGGCCGCCAGGAAATCGGCGCGATCCGCATCTTCGACCGCGAGACCAAGTTCGAGGTGCGCGGCGGCGCGGCCTCGCGCTTCGCCCAGACCTTCGCCAAGAACGGCTCGCCCGAGATCCAGGTCGAGCCCATCCTCGACGGGGAGCCGGTGCACGAGGAGAAGGGACCGAAGGGCTTCAAGAGCCCGCGCGGCGTCCGGCACGAGCGCGAGATCGCCAAGAAGCCGCGCACCAGCCGCGTCAAGTAGGCCGGACGACGCCGAGTAGGCGGACGACACATCCGGCGGGGCGCCTTGCGGGGCGCCCCCGGATCAGAAGCTGTCGGGGAGGTTCTTCACGGCGTTGCCGAGCGCCTCGACGCCTTCCGCGAGCCTGCGTCCGGCGGGCGCCAGCGACGGCACCTTGATGCCGAACACCTCCGTCTGTTCCGCCTCGGCCGCCTGCGGCTCCGGCGCGGTGGCGGACACGACCTTCGTGCCGGCAGCCTTCGCGACGACGGGCTTGGCGACGACGGGCTTGGCGGGCGCCGTTGCGGCGACGGCCTTCCGCTTCGGCGCCTCGCGCTCGGGCGGCAGCGCCGTGAAGGTGGCGTTGGTGGCGCGCGACCGGGTCGTCTCGGCCGGCGACGGCGCGACGAGCGCCGCCGTGCGGGCGGCCGGCACCAGCGAGGCCGGGCGCGCCGGAGGCAGGATCGCGGCATTCTCGATCGGCGGCAGGCGCGCCGGCTTCGGCGCGGGCTCGACCCGCTTCTCCGGCACCGCCGCCGTGGCGGCCATGGGTGTGGGCAGGGGTGCGGCCGCCGGGATCACGGCCGGCGCGATCGTGGCGACCTGCGTCGCGGGCGCCTTCGCCACCGCGACGGGGGGCCGGAACTGACCCGGCATCGCCTCGGTGACGAGCTTGGCTTCCGGAATGGCCTTGGTTTCCAGACTGGGCTTGGTTTCTAGGCTGGGTTTGGCGGGCGCCAGGGCCGGAACGCCGTCCCGCAGATCGGGCCATTCGGACGCGGTCCGCGTGATGGTCGCGGTCCGGATCGAGGCCCGGGCGATCTGCGGTCCGGCGAGGCCACCGAGCATCGACGAGGCCACGGCGGCAAAGCCCGCGAGGCCGAGAACGCCGAGGCCCGACAGGAGGATCAGGCGAAGATTCGCGCGCGACGGACGCGGAGCCGGCATCACCGCGCGCCGGGTCTCGGAGGGGTCGATCGTCACGGGCATCATGGCAAGGTCATCTCGGCTACGGGCATCCTGACTTGAGAGATCGCGACCGCTCGACTTGACCGTTGCCAGCCGATCACGCTGCCCCGTCCGGCACCTGACGCACGGCGCCACCCGAAGGTCGGCGCCCGCGTGTAACGAAAAAGGCTCCGCAATAGGGCACGAAGATGTCCTCACCCGCACCGGACGATCATCGCGGGCCGAGGCCTGCGACGAATCTGAATAAGCTCCACAGGTTTAACGAGGCGTATCGTTCCTCGACTTGGCGTCCGCCTGTTCCCGCACCACGCGCGCCACGCCGCGCGTCCGCCGCGTCGCCGCGCGGGCATCCAGCGGTTCGCCGGCGGCGAGGCGGGTCTTGAGGGCGACGAGATCCGGGTCGCCCCACCGGGCGAGGATCGCCTGAAAGGCGGCGTGGCGCTCCGCGTCGAACGGTCGGGGATTCCGCGCGGCATCCCGGCAGGGATGGGCCGGGTGAAGGGTCGCGACAGGGACGAGCCCTGGGGGGATCGGCGCCGTCGCCGCATGGGTCCGCCGGAGCGTCAGCAGGCGCGGCAGGACGAACCCGCGCGGGGCGGGCGGGCTGGCCTGCGATCCGGCGAAGACCTCGACGCGCCCGAGCGGGGTCGTCACCACGAGGTCGACGGCTCGGCTCGCGATGAGGTCGAGGATCGGGCTGCCGCCCTCGAAGGCAGGGCGGCCGAGGCGGTCGCGTAAACCGGCGAGAAGGACCGGATCGCCGGTGCGCAGTCCGACGCGGCCCTGCGGCAGATCGAGGCCGAGGTCGAACAGGTTATCCCCAGAATTCTCGACCCGGATCGCGCCGTGATCGGCCCCCGTCTCCGTGACCACGCCCGCCCCCGGAAACGGACACGCCGCGCGCGGCAGGCACAGGGCCACGGCGTGGCTCCACCCGCCCGTGAAGGCCGTCTCGTAGGCGATCGGCACGGCCGCGCCGGCAGCGAGGGCGATCCCGCCCCGTGCGGTCTCCAGACCGGTCCGCCCCGCTTCGAATCGGCGCGCGGGCTCGTCGGCCGTGCGCCCGAATTCGGCGAGGGCCCCGAAGCCGCCGAGGCTCCAGGTCGCGTCCGGATCGGCGAGCGCCGCATCGATCAGCGCGCGGACGGCCTCCGTCGAACGGATGTCCGGCCCCCTATCCACGGGCATCGCGCGGGCCGGCGCACCGCCCCCTGTGCCATCGGCGACCACTTCGGCTAGAAGGAGCACGGCCCGATGCCGCCCACCCGCCCATTGAAGGCACGATGCCCCGAGACACAGCCTCGACGGCGCCCCGTTCCCGGGCGCCCCGACGTTCCTGGCGAACGTCGGCGATCCCCGTCCCCGACGCGCCGGGCGCGAAGCGCCGGGCCTGGTCGAACTGGTCGTCCTGGCCCACGCGCACGCGGATGATCGCCCTCGTCGTCGCCATCGATGTCCTGGCCGCGCTGGTGTCCTGTTCGGTGATCGTGCTGAACGCGCGTTCGGCCGTCGAGGTCGAGATGCAGGCGGCGATGACGAATGTCGAGCTTCTGGTCTCGGACACGATCGATCTCGCCCAGGCCGGGGCTCCGAGCGGCATCCTCCAGACCCTCAACCTGCGCATCCACGACCTTCGTCACGTCCGCGTCACGGTGCTGGACGCGTCGGGCGCCGTCGTCACCAGCGGCCTGGCCCGGATTCGGCGCGACCAGCACGCCGCGCCGGCCTGGTTCGCCGCGCTGATCGCCCCGCCGATCCGCGAGCACGATCTGCCGATCGTCGCGCGGGGACAGCGCATCGGCACGGCGCGCATCACGACTCAGCCGCGCGACGAGATCGACGAGGTCTGGGGCTACGCGGTCTCGCTCTCCCTGACGAGCCTGGGGCTCAGCCTGGGATTGCTGATCGCGCTCTACATCGCCTTCGGCCGGGTGCTGGCGCCGCTGACCCGCCTCGCCGACGGGCTCACGCAGCTGGAGCGGCAGGACTACACCGCGCGCCTCGAGCCGCCGGCCTCGCGCGAGCTCGCCATCATCGCCCGCCGCTTCAACAGCGTGGCCCAGGCCCTGTCCGAGACGCGCGCGGCGAATGGACGCCTGAACCGCCAGCTCCTCAGCGCGCAGGACGACGAGCGCCGCCGCACCGCCCTCGAACTCCACGACGAGTTCGGCCCCTGCCTGTTCGCGCTCGAGGCCAACGCCGCCTCGGTGATCCGGATCGCCGAGGCCGAGGCGGTGCCCGACCGCGAGCGCCTGAAGCTCCGGGCCCAGGAGATCGCCAGCATCGTCGGTCAGGTCCAGGTCCAGAACCGGGACCTGCTCAACCGCCTGCGGCCCCACGCCCTGGGCCAGGTGCCGCTGTCGGAATGCCTCGACCTGCTGCTGCGCGACTTCCGGCGGCGCCATGCGGGCACCCGCTTTGCCGGCACCTTCGAGGGGCTGGCGCGGGGCTACGGCGACGTCACCGACCTGACGGTGTTCCGCTGCATCCAGGAGAGCATGACCAACGCCGTGCGGCATGGCCGGGCCTCGAACGTCACGGTGCGGGCGCAGGAGGAATCCGATCCGGTCTCGCCGAGCGGGCGGGCGCTGCGGATCACCATCCGCGACGATGGCGGCGGCGTCGCGCCGGATCACGGCCTCGGGCTCGGACTCTCGGGGATGCGCGAGCGCGTGGAAGCGCTCGGCGGAAGCTTCGGACTTGACAACGGGCAGCCCGGCGCGGTTGTCCGGATCATGATCCCGCTCGACGGTGAGCAGGACGCGGACACGAGTACGATTCCAGGCGCATGAACGCGATCGCCCACACCACCGCGAGACACGCCGCCGAGGCGCCGGCCCTCGTCATCGACGATCACCCGATCGTGCTCCAGGGCTGCCGCCGGGTCCTCGAGGATGCCGGCATCGAGCGCATCGCCGAGGCCACCAGCGTGGTGGCGGGCTACCGCAAGTTCCTGCGCCTGCGCCCCGCGACGGTGATCTGCGACCTCACCTTCCAGAACACCGGCCTCGCCGGGCTGCACCTGATCCGGCGCATGCGAAGCGCGAACCCGGCCGCGCGCATCCTCGTGTTCAGCATGCACAACGATCCCGTGATCGTGTCGCGGGCCCTGGAAGCGGGCGCCCTCGGATACGTGCTCAAGGACCATGCGTCCGGGGAATTGTTCGAGGCCTTCGAGCGCGTGCGCGCCGGCCACCCCTATCTCGACCGCCGCCTCGCCACGGAAGTCGCGATGCTGCGCACCAATCCCAAGCGCACGCCCGAGACGCAGCTGACGCCGCGCGAACTCCAGATCCTGCAGCGTCTCGCCCAGGGCAAATCCTACGGCACCATCGCGAGCGACCTGTCGGTGAGCTACAAGACCGTCACCAACGCCTGCTCGCTGATGCGCCAGAAGCTCGGGGTGCGCACCCTCGCCGAGCTGATCCACGTGGCGGTGACGCAGGCGCAGCGGCAGAGCTGAGGCCTCAGCAGAGGCCCCCCATCGCACGGACGATCGCCCACTCGTCGTCGCTCACCGGCTGCACCGAGAGCCGGGAATTGTTGACGAGGATCATCGCGGCGAGGCGCGGCTCCGCCTTGATCGCCTCCAGGGTCACGGCGCGCGCCAGCGGCGCGACGGCCCGCAGATCCACCATGCCGAAGCGGCCGGTCGGGTCGGAATCATCCGGGTAGTAGGGCCGGATCACCTCCACGATGCCCACCACCGCCTTGCCCTCGTTCGAGTGGTAGAAGAAGCCCTGCTCGCCGACCTCCATCGCCATGAGGTGCTTCTTGGCGACGTGGTTGCGCACGCCGTTCCAGTGCGTGCCGGCCGGGCCGGCGGCCACCTGCTGGTCCCAGGACCAGGTCGAGGGCTCGGACTTGTAGAGCCAGTGGGCCATGCGCTTCTCCGACGGACGGAGGGCTCTCTAGCACCCGGGAAGCGTGGCCGTCAGCACCCGGAAGCGTGGCCGTCCTGGCAAATCCCATCGCTCCCTCCGGGATGGCGGAGCTGGGCTTCGCTCGGGCGCCGCGCGGGCCTGCCGCGACGAGGTCCGGTTCGATCGCGCCGTCGTATCAGGGCCCGCGCAGGGCCGATTCCCAGTAGCGCAGGCTCGTCGCGTTGACCGGGCCGCCCGCCTTGGCGTTGCGCGCCGTGACGAAGGCGTGGAACTCGGCCGCCGCCTCGGACCCGAGGAGGTCGGTCAGGGCCGAGAGGATGCGGGTGATGCGCAGGTGGTTGTGGTCGTGGGCGCGCAACCAGCCCTCGGTTTCGGCATAGAACCGCGTCATCCGTCCGAGCGCCGCGCGCAGGCCCGAGAGCGCGGCGGGGTCCGCCCGGATCGCCTCGGCCTCGGCGCGCGACAGGACCGGCGCGCCCGGCACCACGAAGCTCGCCTCGTGCAGGGGAAAGCACCATTGGATGAAATCGTGCACGCCCTCGATATGCGCGTCGTCGAAGGCGAGGATCTGCTTCAGGTCGCGTCCGGCGCCGTTGGGGCCCCTGCCGGCGAGGAAGGCATGGATGGGAAAGAGACTCATTCGGCTTCCCCCCGCAGCGGCCGCGCCAGCAGGGCCGCGATGACGGCATCGACGCTGGCCTGGCCCGAGACGATGGCCGCCACCGCCTCGGCCACCGGCATCTCGACGCCCCTGGCGCGGGCGAGGTCCACCAGGGCGGCCGCCGTGAAGGCCCCCTCCGCGAGCTTGCCGCCGGACGCCTCGTCGGGCGAAGCGCCCGCCCCGAGCCTTTGGCCGAAGGCGAAATTGCGCGATTGCGGCGACGAGGCGGTGAGCACCAGATCGCCGAGGCCCGACAGCCCCATCAGGGTCTCGGGCCGGCCGCCATAGGCGCGGGCGAACCGCATGAGTTCGGCGAAGGCTCGGGCGATCAGGGCGGCCCGCGCGCTCTCGCCGAGGCCGCGCCCGGCGACGATGCCGGAGGCGATGGCGAGCACGTTCTTGCCGGCGCCGCCGATCTCGACGCCGCGCACGTCGTCGGTGTGGTAGACCCGCAGCGTCGGCCCCGAGAGGGTGGCGGCGAGCCGCGCGGCGAGGTCCGCGTCGGCGGCCGCGAGGGTCACGGCGGTGGGCAGGTTGCGGGCGACGTCCGCCGCGAAGCTCGGCCCGGACAGCACCGCCACGGGGGCGCCGGGACCCAGCCGCTCGGCCGCCACCTCGCTCATGAAGGCGTCGCTGCCGCGCTCGATGCCCTTGGCGCAGAGCACGATGGCCGCGCCCGGCTCGAAGGACGGGGCGAGATCGGCCAGAACGCTCCGCAGGGTCTGGGCCGGGACCACCATCAGGAGGGTGCCGGCCGCACCGAGGGCGTCGGCCCGCGCCGTCGCGGCGATGCGCGGATGGAGCGGCACGCCGGGCAGGTAGCGGGCATTCTCGCGCGACGCTTCCAGGCGCGCGGCAGCCTCGCCGTCGCGCAGCCACAGGATGACATCGTGGCCCGCCGCCGCCGCCGCGTTCGCCAGGGCCGTGCCCCAGGCGCCGCCGCCGACGACACCGATCCGCGCGCGCGTATCCAGGGTAGTCATGCGCCAGACCTCTCGGATTCGAACAGAGCCGCCGGAAGACGGTACAGGAGATGGGGGGCCAGGGCATGGTCCGGCGGCAGGGCCGGATGCCGGAAGCCGCCCGTTGCGCGCATGCCGAGCCGCTCCATGACCCGGCGCGAGGCCGCATTGCCCTCCGCCGTGAACGCCACGACCGCGTCGAGGCCGCAGCGGCCGAACAGGTCGGCGAGGGCGTGGCGGGCCGCGCGGGTGGCGATGCCGCGTCCCCAGGCCGAACGGGCGAGCCGCCAGCCGATCTCGACGGTCTCGCCCGGCCGCTCGCCCCCCGGAAAGGGCAGCACGCGCAGAACGCGGGCGCCGCCGACGAAGCCGACGAAACCCTGCCCCGGAACCTCGACGGCCCAGGGACCGAAGCCGTCGACGCGGAAACGCCGCGCGAGGGACCGCGCCTCGACGCGGCTCGCGGCCGCATCCTTCACGGCGGGGAAGTGGCGCATCACCGCCGGGTCGGCGTTCAGGGCCGCGAGGGCGACCTCGTCGCCGGGCCGCCAGCGCCGGAGGATCAGGTCGCCATCCCCCAGGCTGACCGGCGGGGCTGCGCGGGCGCCCCCCGGCCCGCGCGGCCTCCCTGGCGGCTTGTCGCGCAGGGCAAGGGAGCGCCGATTCAGCCAATCGAGGTCGGTCTGACCCGCCAGCACCGCCTCGCCGAGGGCCGTGGCCGCGCCGAGCTGGTCGAGGGGCATGTTCGCCCAGGCCGGCGCCCCGACGCTCTCGCGCCAGGGGCCGCCGCAGGTGTTGTCGAGGAGGATGCGCGCGAAGCAATGGTCGAGATGCACCGGCCAGTCCGGCCGCGCGGCCTCCGGCAGGCGCCGCTCCACGAGGTCGCGCCAGCGTCGTCGCTCCGGTTCAGGCAACCGCCTTCGGCTCCGCGAAGGGCCAGCGGGCACGGGCCGGGGCGGTGAGGTCGTCGACGAGGCCGAGGCGCAGGCGCTCGACGCCCGCCCAGGCGATCATCGCGCCGTTGTCGCCGCAGAGCGAGAGGGGGGGCGCCACGAAGGTGAGCCCGGCCTCGCCGGCCTGCGTGGTCAGCGCCCGCCGGATCGCGCCGTTGGCCGCGACGCCGCCCGCCGCCACCAGGGCGGTGGGATGCCCGGCCACGCCGGCGAAATCGCGCATGGCCACCCTCAGCCGGTCGACGATCACGTCGACCACCGCCGCCTGGAAGCTGGCGCAGAGATCGGCGACATCGGCCGTGGAGAGCGGCGCCAGCTTCTCGGCCTCGATCCGCAGCGCCGTCTTCAGGCCGGAGAGTGAGAAATTCGCCTCGCGCCGCCCCAGCATCGGGCGCGGCAGGGCGAAGCGCTCCGGGTCGCCCGTCTCGGCCATGCGCTCCACCTCCGGGCCGCCCGGGTAGCCGAGGCCGAGGAGCTTGGCGACCTTGTCGAAGGCCTCGCCGATGGCATCGTCGATGGTGGTGCCGAGGCGGACATAGTCGCCCACGCCCTTCACGGCCACGAGCTGGGTGTGGCCGCCGGAGGCGAGGAGGAGCAGGTAGGGAAATCCGATGCCGTCCGTCAGGCGGGCCGTGAGGGCGTGCGCCTCGAGATGGTTCACGGCGATGAGGGGCTTGCGCGCCACCAGGGACAGCGTCTTGGCGGTGACGAGGCCGATCAGCACCCCGCCGATGAGGCCCGGCCCCGCCGCCACCGCGATGCCGTCCACCTGGGCCAGGGTCAGGCCCGCGCCGCCGAGGGCCCGGTCGATGAGGCGGTCGAGCACCTCCACATGAGCGCGGGCGGCGATCTCGGGCACGACGCCGCCATAGGCCGCGTGCTCGGCGATCTGGCTCAGCACCTCGTTGGAGAGGATGCGCCCACGCCCGCCCTCGCCGGGCATGACCACGGCGGCGGCGGTCTCGTCACAGGTGGTTTCGATGCCGAGGACGTTCATGGACGGCGGATCATTCCGGGCTGCGGGCAGGACGATGTCGGACGGTCATCCGGGACCATCGTCGGGCTCGGGTCGAGTCCGGCGCACCCTAACCGCCCGCCCCCCTTCCCCGCAACGACGGCTTGCCAGGCGCGACCAGAACGGCATGGATGAGACCGTCTTCCGCTCGATCGAAGCGGATTTGGTCTGAGCCGGACTTTCCGGGGGCACGGAGCGTGATGCGGATCTGGGTGGCGCGACCGGAACCGGGGGCGGCGCGAACGGCGGCGCGCCTCGCGGCCCTCGGGCACCGGCCGCTCGTCGCCCCCGTGCTCGCCGTCGCCGCCACCGGAATTCAGCCCCCTGAAGGCCTCTTCGCAGGCCTGATCCTCACGAGCGCCCATGCGGTCGGCGCCCTGGATGCAAGCGAGCGCACCCGGTTCCGGACCGTCCCGGCCTTCGCGGTCGGCGCCAGGACCGGCGCCCTCGCGGAGCGCGCCGGCCTGACGGACGTTCGGGTCGCCGATGGAGATGCGCGCGCCCTGGCCCGGCTCGTCGCGGCCACGCTGCCGGCGCGATCCGCCCTGCTCCACGTCGCGGGCGTCGATCGGAAAGCCGAGCCGGCCGCATCCCTGCGCGAGGCCGGCTTTTCCTTGAGCGTCTGCGAGATCTACGCGATGCGCATCGCCCTCCGTCTCCCGGACGTGATCGCGCAGGCGCTGGATGCCGGCGCGATCGACGCCGTCCTCCACTATTCCCGGCGCAGCGCGAGCGCGGCACGCGATCTCGCCGGCGCGCAGGGTCGAAGCGGAGCCTTCCGGTCCCTGACGCATTACTGCTTGTCGGCGGACGTGGCCGCGCCCCTGGTCGCCGCCGGGATCGCGGTCCATTTTGTGCCCGAGAGACCCGACGAGGACGCGCTCCTCGCCGGATTGTCGGCCTCCGGGCCAACAGGAATCTGACAAGGGCCTCGCTCCGGCGATGGCCCTGGTGCTAGGACGGGCGCAAGAAGCTGCGCCGCCAGCCTCGACCCATCGGGCGCCGGACGCGCCGCACGGGGCGGGGCCGGACGACAGGTCGGGAAGGGAGCCTTGAACCGTGAAACCACCCAACAGCGACGCCAACCGTCCGGGATCTCCCACCGGCAGCCAGCCGGGCAAGCCCGGCGGCCCGGGCGTCGAGACGACCGGCAAGCCGGATCTCGCCAAATCAGAGCCTGCCAAATCCGAAGCGCCCAAGTCGGAGCCCTCCCCCGTGTCCCCCGGCAAGACCGAGGGCCCTGCTCCGCGGGTCGGCCAGGACAGCGTCAAGACCGATGCGGTGAGGACCGAGGCGGCGAAGGCCGAGATTCTGAAGTCGGGAGCGACGAAGGTCGAGACCGTGAAGCCCGACGCTGCAAAACCTGATCCTGCCAAGCCTGATCTTGCCAAGCCCGAGGCGACCAGGCCCGAGACGCCGAGAACCGAAGCCGTGAAGCCAGACGCCGCGAAGGATGCTGCGAAGGTCGAAGGTCTTAAGGTGGAAGGTCTCAAGACCGAGGCGCCGAAGCCTGACGTTTCCAAATCCGAGCCACCCAAGTCCGAGCCTCCCAAGACGGGGGCGTTCGGAAGTGGCGCGCAGGGCGGGACGCGGCCGACCGCGTCGGTCACCGATGGCCCGATCATCGACCTCAAGGCCAAGCGGCTGCCCGATCCGGTTCCACCGGGCAAGCCTTCGCCGGGCAGTGCCTCGACACCGGGCGCGGCTGCGGCGGTTGGGGCGGGGATGGCCAGCAAGACTCCCGATGCCGGCGCCTCCGCTCCGAAGGGCGCGGATGGGAAGACCGGCGCGCCGGGTGAGGCCGCCGCCAAGCCGTCGGGCGCCACGACACCCAGGATCGCTCCGAGTCCGGCGACCGCTGCGCCATCCGCTGCCCGTGGACCCGGCTTCGGCTCCCTCGCCACCGCCGGGCTCCTCGGCGGCGTGATCGGCGCCGGATTGCTGTTCGGCGTCGAGCGCAGCGGGCTGCTGCATCAGGCCGACGATTCCCGTTTCGCCGCCCTCGATCAGCGCATCGCCGCGCTGGCACCGAAGGACGCGGTGGCGGGCCTCGACAAGCGGGTCGCGGCCAACGAGGCGGCCCTGAAATCCGTCCCCGAGGCGGTCGCAAAGGCGCGCGAAGCCCTGGAAAAGGCAAGTGCCCCGCAGGGCGGCGCCGCACCCGCCGCCGAAGGCGCCGCGGCGCCCGTGGCGGCGCCCGCCGACCTCGTGGCGCGCCTCGACGCCCTCGACCAGCGCGTCTCCGCGCTTCAGGAAGAGCCGGGACGCGACCAGGGCTCGGATGCCCGCATGGCGGTGACGCCGTCCGGCGGCCCCCAGCTCGGCGCCCTCGACGAACGCCTGAAGGCCCTCGAAGGCAAGGTCGATGCTGCGCCGAAGCCCAGCGCCGCGCCCGACCTGACGCCGAAGCTCGCCGCCCTCCAGGACGATGTCGCGGCGCGGACCAAGGCGAATGCCGAGGCGGCCCAGGCCCTGAGCCAGAAGGTGACGGCGCTCCAGCAAACCTTGGAGGCCCGGGTCCAGGCCGCCACCGAAGCGGTGCAGACCGCGACGCAGGCGAGCGAGAAGCTCGCCGACGCCAACAAGACCCAGGCGGCCGAAGCGGCCAAGGCGGTCGAGCGTCAGCTCCAGGCCCAGTCCGAGAAGATCGCGGGTCTCGACAAGGCCGTGGCCGAGCGGGCCGAGACCGCGACCGTCCAGGCGGCCCTGCGCGTGGTCTCAGCCGACCGGATCGCCACGGCCCTGAACACGGGGGCGCCCTACGCCGATGCCCTGGCCGCGTTGCGGGGGCTCGAACCCGGCGATCCCGCCCGCCTGACGGCGGTCGCGGCCTTCGCCGACAAGGGGGCGCCCACGGCGCGGATGCTGGCTGCCGAGTTCCGGCCGATCGTGGAGAAGATCGCCGCCAGCCGCCGCGCCGCGCAGAGCAAGGCGGTGGCCGAGAGCGGCGACATCGGCACGAAGCTAATGAGCATGGCCGAGTCGATCGTTCAGGTGCGCCGCGTGGAGACGCAGCCCTCCGCTGCGCCGGCGGGCGCCCCGGCGCCCGACGCCACGGCGAAGGTGCAGGACGCGCTCGATCGCGGCGCGATCAAGGACGCCGCCGAGGCCTTCGCGACGCTGCCCGAGGCCGTGCGGGCGGAGGCCGGCGAGTTCGGCACCCGGTTGCGCTCGCGGGCCGCGGCCGGCGAGGCGGCGCAGGGCCTTCTCGCCGACGCCTTCAAGGGCCTTCCCGCCACCGGCCCCTCGCGTTGATCCCTCGGCCGCGCCTTCCGCCCGCCGGGGCGGGAGGCGCGGCCGGCACGATTCCGTGCAGGAGCTCCGCAGCGCTCCCGCCCCCGACTCTCGGTGTCACCGCATCGGCCGACGCCACTCCCAGGAGTTTCTGATCTCATGTGGCGCGCCCTCGCCTTCCTGGCCCTCCTCGCCGTCGCGGCCTACGGCGCGACCTGGGTCGCCGACCATCCCGGCACCGTCACCATCGTGTGGAACGGCTACGAGGTGGCGACCAGCCTCGCCATCGGGCTGATCGGCGTCCTGATCGCCGCCATCGTGGTCGGCTTCATCTGGGCCATCGTGCGCGGGTTCATCACCCTGCCCGAGACGCTCGTGCGCGGCTCGCGCGACCGGCGCCGGGCCAAGGGCTTCTCGGCCCTCTCGCGCGGCATGGTCGCGGTGGGCTCCGGCGATCCCCTCGCCGCCCGCCGCCACGCCAACGATGCCGAGCGCCTGCTCGGCGCCGAGCCCCTCGCCCTCCTGCTCAAGGCCCAGGCCGCGCAGATTTCCGGCGACCGCGAGGCGGCCGAGCACGCATTCCAGCGCATGGTCAACGATCCCGAGACGCGGGTGCTGGGCCTGCGTGGCCTGTTCGTCGAGGCGCGGCGACGCGAGGACGACGCCTCGGCCCGGGCCTACGCCGTCGAAGCCGCCCGCCTCGCCCCCAGCGTGACCTGGGCCAACGAGGCCGTCCTGGAGGCGCAATGCGCCGACGGCGACTGGAGCGGCGCGAACGAGACGGTGGAGCGCCGCGCCTCCCTCGGCCTCATCGAGAAGGGCACCGCCCGGCGCCAGCGCGCCGTGCTGCTCACCGCCGCCGCGCAGGAGCGCGAGGCCGGCGAGCCGGAGGCGGCGACCGAGCGGGTGCTCAAGGCCGTCAAGCTCGCGCCCGACCTCGTGCCGGCGGCCGTGCTGGCCGCGCGCCTGATGGTCCGTCGCGGCGATCTGCGCAAGGCGGCCAAGATCATCGAGACGGCCTGGCGCGCCGGCCCCCATCCGGATCTCGCCAAGACCTACCTGAACCTGCGCACCGGCGATTCCGTGCGCGACCGCATGGCCCGCGCCGAGACCCTGGCGAAGATCTCGTCCTGGCATCCGGAGGCCCGCCTCGCCATGGCGCAGGCCGCCTACGAGGCGCGGGAATTCCCGCAGGCACGGGAGGCGCTCGCCCCCTTGCTCGCGGAGCGCCCCACCGTGCGGGCCTGCCTTGCCATGGCGCGCCTGGAGGAAGCCGAGCACGGCTCCGGCTCAGGCCGTGCCCGCGAGTGGCTCTCCCGTGCCGCGCACGCGCCGCGCGATCCGCTCTGGATCGCGGACGGCATCGCCTCCGAGACGTGGGCCCCGGTCTCGCCGGTCAGCGGCCGCCTCGACGCCTTCGTCTGGAAGACGCCGACCGAAGTTCTCGCCGGCCCCGGCGAGGACACGAAGGCCGATGCGCCGCTGCCGGTTCCGATGACGCCGGCCGCCCCCGCCGGCACGGCAGCGACCAAGTCGGAGACGCCGCCGGCGGCGCCCCCCGCCGCCAAACCCGCGACGGTCCTGTTCTCCTCAGAGGCCAAGACGGAAACCAAGCCCGAGACCAAGCCGCACGACCCGGTCTCCACCACCGGCGGCACCGCGCCCGTCGCCGCTGGCATGGCCCAGGCCGCGGCGAATCCGGTCCAGCCCGGCACGCCGGTCCCGGTAGTGTTTCCGCCGCCCCGGACCGGCGAGGATGCGAAATCCCGGCGCGCGAGCTGAAAGGCTCCGGGTTCGGGATGTCTCGATCCGGCGATGCCTTCCCCACGGGATCGCCGGCTCCGACGAAGAAACGCCGGTGCTTGGCGCAGGAAGGGACGCTCCCGCGCGAGCGTCCTTAAAGGTCGGTTCACGCACTTCGCTTAAAGCTTGGCTCCAGCGAGTTCTGCGTAACCGAAGTGCCATGTCCCCATCACTCGACGATGCGCCGGACCTCTCCGGCCTGATCGAATTGTCGCGCCTCGACAACCTCGATCTGAAACCGGTCATCCTTCGGGTGCAGACGGACCTCTTCCTGTCGGCCTCCGTCCGCGACCGGAAGACGGTGTCGGCCTTCGCCTCCCTGGCCGGCGGGCTGATCCCGATCGTCGATGACGAGACGGCCGAGATCGTCGCCCGGAAGCTCGCGCCCTTTCCCGATACGCCGCCCGCGCTCCTCGCCGCCCTCGCGGCCCGGGGTGGGGCCGCCCGCGACGCGATCCTCGCCCAGGCGCCGATCCTGACCCAGACCGTGATCGACGCCGCCCTCTCAGACGGCAGCGATGTCGGCGCGGCCCTCGCCAGCCGCCCGGACCTCTCCCGCTCCACGCTGGCCGAGATGATCGCCCGCGACGATTCGGCGATCGACCGCGCCCTGGCGGAGAACCCGGCGCTGAACCTGCAGGGCGAGATGCTCGCCCGCCTCGTCGCCCGCGCGCGCCGAACCCCCGATCTGGCCCAGCGCCTCCTCGCCCGTCCGGAACTGGCGCATGGCGACGTGGCGCCGCTGTTCCTGATGGCCGACGAGACGCGGCGGGAGGCGATCGGCCACGCGATCCTGGCCACCGCCGCCCTGCGTGCGATGCCCGCCGCGCCGCGCGAGGCCGGGGCGGTGCTCACCGGCTTCTCGGCGCGCGGCGACGTGGCGGGATTTGTCGCCGCCCTGACGGAGATGCTCGGTCTGCCCAAGGGCTTCCTGGCCGCCACCCCCGATCCGTCCCTGCGCTACGAGCTGCTGACGGTGGCGTTGCGGGCGGCGGGCCTGCACGAGGAGGAAGCGGTCTACATCTTCCTCACCCTGAACGAGGGCGTGGCCCGATCCGTCGACCGGGTCTTCGACCTCGTGAAGCTGTTCCGGACGGTGCCGCGCGCCGGTGCGCGCGATCTCCTCGCCGCCATCCTCGATTGGACGCCGCAGGATCGCGCCGCGGCCGCGGGGGCGCACCAGCCCTACCACGCCCCCGATTCGGCGCGCCCACGCATGCCGGCGGTCGCGAGCGAGCGCCCGCCCCTGCGGCCCCCCCTGCCGTCGCGGCTGCGCCAGACCTCCTGATACGGCCTCCGGTAGATTAGGTCGGACAGCTGACGAGACGGAGCGCGGGTCCCCTCTCCTGGAAGGAGAGGGACAGGGTGAGGTGCGTGACCTCTCCGGAGATGGACTACACCTCACCCCAACCCTCTCCTTCCAGG
>NZ_JAKSXY010000067.1 GCF_022829445.1 Methylobacterium sp. J-068
CCCGCCCATCGTCGAGCGGGTGAAGGCGTACCGGTCCTGCCTGTTCGACCGGTGGGTGGAGGCCAAGCGCTTCGCCCAGACCAGCGACGACCTCGCCGATCATCAAGCCGCGGTGGATGCCTACACGGCCTTCATGCGGGCCCACCTGGCCTCGGACGAGCGGACCCACCTCGACCTCGAGGACGAGATCGCCCGGCTGACCGGAGAAGTGCTCGATCTCCGCGCTCGGCTTGGCGACAGCCGTGAACACCATGGCTGAGCCCTACACCTACGACGTGCCCGCCATCGCCGCGGTCGACCGGCTGATCCGGTGGCACGAGAAGCGCGCCGCCGCCGATGGCCGCCTCGCGTTGAGCTTGGAAGCAGAGAACCTTCTCATCGCCGCCGAGACGAACCGCCAACGCGCGGCCGCGCACGGCCAGACGGTGGCCTGCCTTAAGGCATTCCGGGAGCGGTGCTGCCAGCCGGAGAAGGAGTTCCGAGGGCACCTGAAGCAGGAGGTACGGCTACGCGTGCAAATCCGCGCCCCGCCCTAACCGAAGCCGCACCCGCGGCGCCTGACGACCCAAAAGTCTGAAACCTTTCACCGACCGCACCCCCGGTTTTCGGAACGGAAGCGTCATGTCTGATCTGAAGCCACGGCTCACCGCCGACCGAAGACTGTACGACGCGGCCGACGCGGCCCTGCGCGCACTGCGGCTGGACCTGATCCAGCGGGCGGAGGGGGCTGGCGACTACCGGATGGTGGTCGATTTCGGCGACCGCCTGCTGCGCTACGGCTGCAACTCTATCGCCAAGGCATCGAGCCTCCCCCGCGCCGCCGAGCACGCCTACCGGGCCGCTGACGACCTGGTCGCCGCGTCTATAAAGGGAGACGGTCGATGAGCGTGATCGCAGCGAAATGGGCGAAGCGTCAGCGGGTGCGGACCACCTGCCGGATCGTCCTTGGGGCCCTCGCGGACCGCGCTGACAAGCAGGGGCAGTGCTGGCCCTCCCAAGCCACCATCGCCGCCGACACCGGGCTTGCCGTTCGGACGGTTCGGCTGGTCCTCGCTGAACTCACGACCGCCGAGGTGATCCAGCGGGTGCCGCGTGGCAACCGGTTCGGCGGCCGGGCCACCGACCTGATCACCCTGAATCTCGGCCGTGACTTCGACCTCCTGACAGTGATCGAGGTAGCACCGGAGGAATTACCCTTTGCGGCAGATGATGCCACCAAGGGTGGGGAGGGTTACCGGCAGATTAAGGACGGGTTAGCGGCATATGAAGGACGGGTTAGCGGCACGACGTGCCGGGGAAAGAACCTAACAGGAACCCAAAGGAACCTATATCCTAGCCGCGAAGAGACCTTTCAGGAAAAGGCTCTGTACGGGGGAGCCCCAGGAGCAGCACCCCCCGATCCGTTCGGTGACGACGCCTTCGGTCCCACTCTCCACCACGGCGAGGATCACGACGACTGGGATCTCCACGACGTCGCCGAGGAGGACGCCCGATGAGCCGGGTCCTCCGCCCCCATCAGGTCCGGATCATCGAGCGGCTGCGGGAATCGCTCTCGACCGGACACCGCCGGCCGATGCTCCAGGCACCGACAGGTTTCGGCAAGACCGTCGTCGCGGCGGCGATCGTCCAGGGGGCCCTGTCGAAGGGCAAGCGGGTGCTGTTCGTGGTTCCAGCCCTGTCGCTGATCGACCAGACGGTGCGGTCGTTTTGGGCCGAGGGCATCCGGGACGTCGGGGTGATCCAGGGCAACCACCCGATGACGGATTCGACGCGCCCCATCCAGGTCGCCTCGATCCAGACGTTGCAACGGCGAGCGATTCCACGGTTCGACATCGTGGTGATCGACGAGGCCCACCGCTGGTTCGAAATGCTCGGCGTCTGGATGCAGGCCGAGGAATGGGCCACGGTCCCGTTCGTGGGTTTGTCAGCGACGCCTTGGACCCGGGGGCTCGGCAAATTCTACGACGACCTCGTGCAGGTCACGACCACGGCCGAACTGATCGAGGTCGGCTACCTTTCGCCGTTTCGGGTCTACGCACCGTCGCACCCCGATCTGACCGGGGTCCGCACCGTGGCCGGCGACTACCACGAGGGCGATCTCGGCAAGGCCATGAACAAGCCTGCCCTGGTCGCCGACGTCGTAGAAACCTGGCTGCGACGGGGGGAGAACCGCCCAACCTTCATCTTCGGCGTGGATCGAGCCCACGCCAAGAACCTACAGGCCCAGTTCGAAGCGGCGGGGGTCCCGACCGGCTACATCGACGCCTACACCAAGCCCGACGAGCGAGAGGTGCTGTTCCGCCGCTTCACCGCGGGTGAGCTGCGCGCCATCGCCAGCGTCGGCTGCCTGACCACCGGCGTGGATCTCGATGTTCGTTGCATCGTCCTGGCCCGGCCCACGAAATCCGAGATGCTGTTCGTCCAGATCATCGGGCGGGGCCTGCGGACCGCCGAGGGCAAGTCGGACTGCCTGATCCTCGATCACTCCGACACCCACCTTCGGCTCGGCTTGGTCACGGACATCCACCACGATGCTCTCGACGATGGCCGGCAGCGTCAGAAGCAGGAGGCCAAGGCCCGGCCCGAAGCCTTGCCGAAGAAATGCTCCTCCTGCGCGTTCCTGAAGCCGCCTAAGGTCGCCAAATGCCCTGCCTGCGGGTTCAAGGCGGAGAAGCAGAGCGACATCCAATGCGACGATGGCGAACTCGTCGAGATGACCCCGAAGCGGTCGCAGGCCAGCACCACGGAAAAGGAATTGCTCTTCGGCCAGCTCAAGCACTTCGCCCGGCGGCGCAACTACTCCGAGGGGTGGGCGGCTCACAAGTTCCGCGAGCTGACGGGCGTCTGGCCAGACCGCTACCACAACGCGCCGCTGGTCGAGCCGACGCCGTTCATCCTCTCGTGGATCAAGTCTAGGCAGATCGCCTACATCAAAGCGAAGGGAAGCACACATGCGCACGCCGCTCAGTGATCGCGCCAGGGGGCGCTGGGCGGGTCTCCTGCCGCTGGTCGGTGTGGATTCCCGGTTCCTGTCGGGCAAGCAGGGCCCGTGCCCGATGTGCGGGGGAAAGACCCGATTCCGGTTCGACGATCGCGAGGGCCGGGGCACGTGGATCTGCAACGGCTGCGGTGCGGGAGACGGCGCGGACCTCGCCATGAAGGCGACGGGATGCGAGTTCCGTGATCTCGCCCAGCGGATCGATGCGCTCCTGGCGAGCGTGCCAGAGCAGCGAAGCCGGCGGCGTTCTCCGCCCGATGCCTGCCGCGCATCACTCCGACGTCTCTGGCGCGAATCCAAGGTCGTCACGCCCGGTGATCCCGTCGCCCTATACCTCGGGTCCCGCGTCGGCCTGAGCGACGCGCCACGATGTCTTCGAACTGTGGAACGGCTGCGCTACCAGGACGACCAACCCTCCTGGCATCCCGCAATGGTCGCCATGGTCACGGGACCCGACGGCAAGCCTGCCACTCTTCACCGGACCTATCTCACCCAGGACGGTCGCAAGGCGGCAGTCGAGGTGCCTCGTCGCCTGATGCCGGGCACCATCCCCGAAGGCGCGGCGATCAGGCTGTTCGAGGAAGGACCCGTGCTTGGCATCGCGGAAGGTATCGAGACTGCGCTCGCGGCCGCGTCGCTGTTCGGGGTCCCGACCTGGGCAGCCGTCAGCAGCGGCATGCTGGCGAAGTGGATTCCACCCGATCCAGCGCGCGAGATCGTCGTCTTCGGCGACCGCGATCCGAAATTCGGCGGCCAGGCAGCGGCCTACGCCCTGGCACACCGTCTGGCCCTTCGCGGGCTGAAGGTACGTGTCGAGATCCCCACCCGCGCCGGCGCGGATTGGAACGACGTGCTGCTCGACTCGAGCCGCGCCGCCTGACGCTGCCCCCGATCCATCCCCTACTACAGGAGTACCCATGAGCAGCCGAGGCAAGGGCAAGCGTCAGCGCGAGCGAGAGCGTCGACAGCGCCGTGAGCAGCGTAGGTCGGAGCGTCGTGGGCTTCCGGCCGGCCTGAGCGCCAACCCCATTTCGGCCGCCGTCGTCGGCGCCAGGAGTGCCGCCGACCCCATCTGCGGCGTGGCCTCGTTGACGATCGATCCGAGCCTGTGTTGGTACATAGCCCGGACGAAGCCACGGATGGGCGAGCGGGCCCTCCAGGCCCTCCAGGCCGCCCAGGTGGTCACCTACCAGCCCCGCACCTCTGAGGTCGTCGTGCGCCGCGGTCGCCGGGTGATCCGCCGGGCGCCCATGCTCCTCCGCACCGTCTTCATCGGTGTCGCTGATGCCGACCACCTCGACGAAGCCAAGGCTGCGCCCGGCGTCGCCGATCTCGTCTGCTACCCGGTCGAGGACGCCAGCACTGAGGGCAATATCGCGGGTCCCGTCCTCAAGCCGGCGCGCCTGGACGCCGAGGGCTTGCAGCAGTTCGTGGACGTCCTGGCACGCGGTGAGATCGTGGAGCCGGTAGGCATCAAGACCGGTCAGAGCGTCGTCGTGCGGGAAGGCCCATTCGCAAGCTTCCCGGCCGTGGTGGAAGCGATCCTGCCGAACGATCGCCTGCGTGTCGCTGTCAGCCTGTTCGGACGGCCTTCGCCAGTCGAACTCGGGATCGCAGAGGTGCAGACGCTATAGGTGAGCCCATCACTCCGGCGGCCTACCGTTCCGCTCAATGCGCTTGAGCAGTTGGATGGCACGGCCTAGGGCTAGCATCACAAACCCACCGATCGTGCCGCCGAGGGCTGGACCCAAATAGACCCCGCCCTCCGCTGCGGGTGCGCCGGACGAAGCGAGAAAGAAGAAGATGCCGAACGCGATGTGCAGCGCGCCGGCGATGTAGAGGGTGAGCTTCACGTGGTCCCCGCTTGCCCTCGGGATGTCCGTCGCGAGAGCGCGACACCCGGGTAGCTTCTAAACTGTCCCGCTAGGGATGAAGGATGCGCGCAAAACGAAAAATGCACGCGCAATGCGGGCTCATCAGGATGGGCAATCCTTCTAGGTTAAGCGGCGACACGGAAAGCGTCATCCGCATCATCAACAGAAAGGAGACGACGGGCGGCGCGACCGATCAACACCCGATCGTCCGCAGCCAAGCGACCATCAATGACGGCGGTGATGAGAGGTGCCGATTCGATACGGGAGACGTCATCCATTTTTGCGTACCCCCATGCCACGGACCCCGGGGCCGGAGTAATCAGCGTGAATAGGGAACGTCTACCATTGATCTGGTTCACCGCGGCCTCAAATCGCCATTCTTTCGTAGAGCTGCCATGAATAACAGGTCGTTTTTCAACCTGTTTCGAACCGAATATACGCTCTAGTCTATCTGCTAATGCCTCACGCTTATGGCGCTCAAGGCGTTTGGTCAACGCGTCAGTTGTGCGAAGCATTGCCTCGGCGGCGGCATTAGCGACGATAGCAATAAACCCCGGAAGTCGATCTAGCGGGGCATCAATCTCAAACAACTCCCAACGATTAAATCTAAGCTGATAGCGCTCTGCGACCTTCCTGGCCTCGTCGCGATAAAGATCCTCCGCCCCTACCATCTCGGCCTCAGACATGCCGCCGCCGTCATCCGTGACGGTGAAGCGATCTGGCCCGCCCAGGAGTCGCACGCTCACCATGCGCCCGCCTGGATAGAGCACCGGCGTCACAATGGTCGTATCTGCCTCGCCTACGCGGACACGGACCAGCTTCTGAGCAATCTCAGAGGCAAGTGAGCGATTGGCCGGATGCTCCGGCATCAGAAAAGACGCGGCGACCATGGTGGGTCCGGTGTGGGTTCGGTCGGTGTGATGTTCAGCATAGCGTAAACCGCACGGGCGAAAGCGGGAAAGTTAGGAGGAGGATCGACGGGCCGACAAATCGGCATTTTTTCGGTGTGCATGCGAACAAGGCCAAGCGTCGCATTCAAGTGAAAATCGTGCACGCCGGTCTCAACTTCCAGGCCTCGCAATTCAGGTGGCCCCGTGGGGTTCGTGTGAGGCGCGTTGGGGCGCCAGTCCATACGCCAAGCACAAAAATCGGCCCCCTTGTAGGTAACAACAAGGGTCGCTGAGCAATCACGATCGGGACGGGAGCGCCGCATCCTGAAAACCAAGCGGACGGTAGCGATCTGCGTTAACGTGCTTAGAAATGGCAAAACCATCGACATTTGATCGGCGTGCGCATCACCGGCCCAGCCCGTTGGCTCACCCCCGACCTTCTGACCATCGACGGCCAGTCGCATCTCTTCCAGGATCGCCGCTTCATCGCGCATGATCAGCTTCGGTGCTCACGCGTCATGGTGCTGGTCGGTGCTGTGATGTCTCACTGCACCGATCCACCCTCGGGCGCCTGGAGCATGCGGAGGGCTTCGGTGAGGAGTGTGCGCAGACTGGGAATCGATTCGAGGGTGAGCGGGACGCCGACACGCTGGCCCTCGATCGTCGTCAGGACCGCCACCGCCAAATCCAGTCCCATCATCAGACCAACGTCGGACTTGCACAGCGGCATGAGGAAGTCGCCTACGGCTCCCTTTGGAAGTGCATCCAGTGCGGCGGTCAGGAGGAACGGTTTCGTGTCGCTCATCCTAGATTCCTATAAGCTCGGGATAGGGAATCACGCGATGGACGTAAGCGACCCTGGCTTCGTTGAGCCCTGACGTCACTGCACGACCTCGTCAGCAGGCTTTAGGCCACGGAGCGCTTCACCCACGACTTGGTAGAGGGTCGACAGTGCCTCGTGCCCCATCGGAACGCCAAAACGATCGCCCTCAACGGTCTTGAGAATTAGGATACCAACATCCTCTCCCATGAGAATGCCAGCCTTCGCTTCGCAGAGGGGGAACATGAAGGGCCCTTCGCCGTCGAACTCGACCTGCTCGGCCGTTTCCAACGCAAAGAACTGCTCCTGTTCGGAGCGGTCATCGTCGGCCATGTTTGATGCCCTGCTCCCTGACGCCATAAGAAGCAAAGGTGCCCTGACAGGGCACTCGCCGCAATAGCCAAATGTGCAGGATGTCAATAACGACACTCTGAGCGGCTCGAAGGCGTTGCACATGTCGACAGAGTATTGTAGTTGTTAACTGACCCTGTAGGCGCTGTACTCTCCTGACGCGGGATTGAAGTTAAGCCTCTACGGAGACGGGTGACACCGCTTCTCCACTTTGAAGGCTGGTTCAGTTAGTTGTACCCCAAGAGGGCACTGCTTGAGCCAGCAGATCTCATGATACCATTGGTGGCGCCCCTCAAACCTGAGGGACGCCTCTACGTTCTAGTAGTAGCTGCGCCGGCCGTATCCACGATCGTGTCCGTAACCATGACCCCGTCCACGACCGAAGCCGAACTCACGGCCACCAAAGCGCGGTCCAAAGTGACGACCGCCACCGTAGCCGCGACGTCCGTATCCACCACCATAACCGCGGCGCCCGTATCCGCCGCCGCCATATCCGCCGTAGCCGTACTGGACGTTCTCTACCGCGCTCGCGGCTTCAGGCATCATCACGACACCGAGCGGTGCTGCTGACGACGGGGCCGGTGCCATGAACAAACTGGCAGCCAACAGGCCAGCACCGAGCGTGAGTGTCTTGAACATAGGGTTTCTCCCCGCAGACCTACCCGTTCAGGTAGTCCACTCACAGACCCTAGAAGCCTCAATCTGAACGGCGCCCGCGCCAGTGGGTTCACGGCGGCCAGCCCATTACTCAATGGGCGGCGCGCATCGCTACGGATGAGCCGAACGAAGCGCCAACCAGAATGCTTTCCTCCGCCCGCATCGACCTTCAGCCCTGCACGACGATGGGTCAGATCGCGTCTCTACGATGGAGGCATACCGAGCGAGAGAACGCTGAGGAGCTTTTCGATAGGGCTACAGCTTGCTCTTCAAGCTCTCGGCGTCACGCCGCACGGAGAACGGCAGTAGCCTCACGTCCTGCGTCTGGTGAGCCTTGAACAGGGCAAGGCGTTCCGCCGCCATGAGAGGCACGCCGGCCCTTGGCGCCACCTCGCGCTCGTCAGCGGCCGTCCGATCCCGCGACCGCAGATGGAGCCGGGTCGATTCGACGGGCGGCTCGCATTCGGCGCCGATCCGAGTGCGGGGGACCCTGGGTGCCCAAACCGTATACGGGTGGTCGGGGCCCCCAATGTTCCTAGCGGCAGGGTCCCAAAACCCGGTAACAGGGTAACAGGTAACAACGCCCATGGCCGAAACGACCGGGGCTAAATTCCTAAGCCAAGCCGACTTCGCCCGCCGACGCGGCGTGTCCCGGAAGACGGTAACGGGCTGGAAGCAAAAGGGTATTCTCGTCCTCGGCGAGGCCGGATTGATCGACGTCGAGGCCACCGAATGGGCCCTCGACCAGCGGCCAGCGAACTATCGCGGCGGTGTTACCCATCGCCCAGTTCGGACTGTCCCAGGTAACAGGTCGGCGCCGGAGCCGAAGGCACCCGCCAAGCCCAAGCCGGATACCTGGCAGACGATCGGCGAGGCGATGCCGCGGCCCGGTGCCGCGCCGCGCGGCGGCGATGAAGCTCAGATCGATGAGGCGGGCCTTGACCCGACGAACCTCCCTCTCCCGGAGGCCATCCGCCGGAAGGAGAACTTCCTCGGCCTGCAGCGCAAGCAGGAGGTCGAGAAGAACGAGGGCAAGCTGGTCGACCGCGAGGCGGCCGAGAAG
>NZ_JAKSXY010000068.1 GCF_022829445.1 Methylobacterium sp. J-068
GTCAACGACCAGAGGAAGCGCGCCATGGCCCGCAAGGTGATCCTGGCCTGCGGCGGCTCGGTGCGGGGCAAGACCATCGCGATCCTGGGCCTGACCTTCAAGCCCAACACCGACGACATGCGCGACGCGCCCGCGCTCTCCATCATCACGGGCCTCCAGGACGGGGGCGCGCGTATCCGGGCCTACGACCCCGAGGGCATGGAGGCGGCGCGCCCGATGCTCAGCGACGTGACCTACGCCACCGACGCCTACGACTGCGCGCAAGGCGCGGACGCGGTGGTGATCGTGACCGAGTGGAACGCCTTCCGGGCCCTCGACTTCGCCAGGCTGCGCGCCGCCATGACCGCCCCCGTCATGGTCGACCTGCGCAA
>NZ_JAKSXY010000071.1 GCF_022829445.1 Methylobacterium sp. J-068
CTTGCCGGTCAGGTGGACCCGCGAACCCGAGACCTCGACGGTCTTCTGGTCGAGGTTCACGATCAGGTCGCCGGTGGTGATCACCGACTGGGCGTGACCCTTCGAGCGGCGGACGATCGCGTGGATGCGGGCGACGAGTTCGTCCTTGTGGAAGGGCTTGGTGAGGTAGTCGTCGGCGCCGAAGCCGAGGCCCTTCACCTTGTCCTCGATGCCGGCCATGCCGGACAGGATCAGGATCGGGGTCTTCACCTTGGCGACGCGGAGGTTCCGCAGCACCTCGTAGCCCGACATGTCGGGCAGGTTCAGGTCGAGCAGGATGATATCGTAATCATACAGCTTGCCGAGATCGATCCCCTCCTCACCGAGGTCGGTGGTGTAGGTGTTGAAGCTCTCGGACTTGAGCATCAGTTCAATGCTCTGCGCGACGGAGGCGTCGTCCTCAATAAGCAGCACGCGCATGGCAACGATCCTTGAAAGGTTGAGGCATTCTGAACGCGCGTCGGCAATAAATCGTTAAGGTCCTACCGCAGTTGGACGTAGCAACGGCCACGGACGCCGAGACAAGGTGCGTGTACATCCGGCGTCACCCTGGCCCTGCTTCGGCGCGTTCTCGGTGAAGTCGCGTAGGGCTCCCCCGGGGCGAAGGCGAGCGGGACGAATACGCCCTGGGCGATGGCGGTGCGGTCCTTGAACCAGCGCTGGGCGTAGCGGCGCACGCTGTCGTAGCCGCCCGTGAAGCCGTCCTGGCGCAGGATCTCGAACAGGCGGACGTAGCTGAGGCGCTGACGCTTGGGTTTGGCCAGCTCCTCAACCAGCAGCGCCTCCAATGGGGCGACGTGGCTGTCGAGTTGTGGACGAGGCTGGCGCTGGCGCTTGTAGGCGAATGCGGTCGTGTCCGAACGTAAAGCCTTGCGCACCACCTTACGCGACAGCCGCAGCGTGCGGGAGATCTCCCGGATGCTGTGTTGGTCGCGAAACATCCGTCGGATCTTGCCGATGGTCTCCACAATCATCATCCCGGCTGGCTCCCACCCGTAGCTGGGTGGGAACATGAAGGAGAATGCCGGGGGTGGGTCCCATTTGGACGCCGATCAGCCCGTCAGCCGGGTCCTTCTTCCACGCCGATACTCACCCAGCACTACGCCGTCGTCTCGCGGGTGACATATCGGTTGGTGCTTCGACATCTAAAACACCGGCCCTCACGGCGTTGGTAGCCACCCCTTTCCGCCAGGGCCTTCGTCTCGCGGGCCACCTCGTTGTAGGGGATCGCAAAGCTTTCTGACAGGCAATGGTCGCAGAAGGCTCGCGGGCGTTCTGACTTGAGCAGGGCGGGAATGCGTAGACCCACCAACGTAGGTGGCCGTGTAGGCATCGTGGCCACGTCATCAGCCCCAGCTTCGAGAGCGGGACTGAGCAACCTCCCGGAGAAGCAACGCACAAACGGCTACGATGGGCCCGCCGATGGGCCGACAATCACGTATGTGCGAATGATATAATCGCCTCCCGCTTACGCTGCCTCGGACTGTGCGGGCTGGATGCTGGCAAGCTTCGGCCCGATCTCAGCGAGCAAGGTCTCGCTCTCGAAATGGGTCTGGAGGTTGAGCCAGAACTGATGCGACGTCCGGAAGTAGCGGGCCAGCCGTAGGGCCGTGTCCGTGCTGATGCCGATCTCCTCCTTCACGATGCGCTCGATGCGAGAGCGGGGGAGGTCCAGTGCCTTCGCGACGGCGCCGGCACTGAGGCCGAGCGGCGCCATGAACTCCTCTCGCAGAATTTCGCCGGGGTGCACGGGGGGCAGGGCCTCCATGCTGTCGGCGTCATCGAAAGTCTGGCGCAGGATCTCGATGGTATCGAGAGTGTCAGACATTGGCGCGTGCCCTCCTTGGCTTCCGGCGCAAATCTCAGTGGTAGTCGGTGAACTCGACCCGCTCTGGCCCCGCATCCGTCCAGATGAAGCAGAGCCGGAATTGATCGTTGACCGCGATGGCGTGCTGCCCTGCCCTGTCGCGGTCCAGCGAGTGCAGCTTGTTCGAGAGCGGCGCCTTCAGGTCATCCAGCGCTGCTGCGGCGTTGAGCATCGTGAGCTTTCGCCGCGCGGCCTTGAAGAGGTCGGCCGGAAAGCCTTTCGGGCAGCGGCCGTTGAAGACCGCTTCCGTCGTCCGATCATAGAAACTTCGGATCATCGCGCGGCTCGCGTTGCACTCGCTGCAACATGTATCACCCACTGCAACGTGTCGGTCAAGCGAATTGCTCCACTCGCTGCAACATTGAGCCTCCTTCGTGCTGAGGTGGGTCCTTGATAATCCACCTTTCCACGAATGAAGGATCAGCTACATCACGCCGCTTCGTGCCAGCGCACGAGGTTCGCCGCCGCACTCCGGCTGAGGCCGAACCGGCCCCGGAGCGTCAAGACAGATCGCTGGAGGGCACAGCCTTCCCCCCGAACTCCTCGACCACACTCCGCAGCTTCGCGTCGTCGCTCACGAGCGTAGCGCCGAGTTTGATCGCCGTTTCGGCAATGACGATATCGCGGATTTGGTTGAGGTTCTGGCGACGTGGCTTCCCGTCGATCTCCTTCAGACGGCTCAGCATCCGGGGAGTTGCCGTTGGCCCTCGTCGCCCCGACCTGGGTTCTGGCTGACACGGCTCACTCCGGTACCCGCCCGGTGCGTCAGGCGAGGACGGAGCGGCGCTCAAGGCTGAGACAACTCGGCTGATCGCCGAGCTTGATGAGCACCGCGACGCGATCGAGCGCCATGTGCAGGGCCGGGCCTGATCCGATGAGCAATGTGCACACCTTCGCCCCGCGCCGGCCGGTGGCTGCCCCCGCCCCTCTGCCGGTGCCCTCCCCGGCCGAAATGCGGGCTCAGATCGAGGAGGCGGCGCAAGCCGCCCTCGACACCGCCGACCGGCTGATTGCCCTCCTCGACCGCCTCGACGGTGATGCAGATCGGGAGGATGGCGCCGATGCAGAACCGTCCCTCGGTGCGCCAGAGAACCATCACGCCTCGCAGATCGTCTGGCTGCGCGGCTCCTCCTCCGACACCGAACAGGATGCCGCCCGATGAAAACCCGTCTCACGATGCGCGCCGCCCTGGCGCTCGGCCTTCCCGCTGTCGCTCGCGGCCTGGGCCGCTTGAAGCGGATGCGGTGCGCCCTCCTCCGCGATGCCGGGCACGAGGCCGAGCGCGGGAACGTCATCACGGCCACCGTGCTCGTGGCACTCTATGTGGTGGCCCTGTGATGCGCGTCGTTCCCGCGATCCCGCAATCCGAGCCCCTGCCGTCCTTAGCCGGGCTCGTCCGAATAGGCTTTGAGATGTGGCGGCTTCGGCGGATCACGGCGGGCCTCAACCGGGCCACGGTGCTCGGCGATGCCAATGCGGCGCGCCGCTGGCTTGCTCGGGTGGATCGCGCCCTAGCCGATTTCGACCGTGCGCAGGATCGCCTACGCCCTAGGCGCCGGCCGCGCTAGTTTATCCTGCATCCCTGCATTTCTGCATTCCGCTAAACCGTAAGCCCGGTTCTCCTGTTTTCAGGGGAGCCGGATTTCCGCGTTGCCGGGCTATTTTTTCACTGGTTGCCGACGCTCGACCACGGGCGGCTTGCGGTGCTTAATCAGGACATCGTTGAACGCCTCGACCATGAGAGTTTCGAGCGGCACGTCCCGGTCCTGGGCGAGGCGGGACATTTCCAGCCAGCCGGCGCG
The DNA here is from genome assembly GCF_022829445.1 of Methylobacterium sp. J-068. Lineage (GTDB taxonomy): Bacteria > Pseudomonadota > Alphaproteobacteria > Rhizobiales > Beijerinckiaceae > Methylobacterium. The sequence goes on from NZ_JAKSXY010000071.1 coordinate 3,709, forward strand.
GTTGACCCGAACCTGCATCGTCTTGAGGTCGGAGAGGCCTGCTGCCAGCGGCTCGGCCTGGGCGTGGCCCTGTTCGGGCTCGGCTTGCCCCTGTAGTTCGACGGGCTCGGGCGGGCGGTTCTTGCTCTCGACCAGCCCCATCAGGTTCGGACGCTTGGGTGCTGCCATGGTTCGCGGCTTTCAGGGTTGGCGGGATGACGGAATGCAGGATTGCCTGGTTTCCTCAGATATGAGGAGGCCCTAGGGCTTGCGTGGGAAGGCGCGGGCCAGCTCGGACACGGCCGACCACATGGCCCCGATCTCGGCGGCGGCCCGGCTGTCGGGATCGTATTCGTTGACGCTCTGTCCGCTGATGAGCGCATGCGAGAGGCTGGCGCGCTGGGATACTTGGCCCGGCAGGACGGGGGCGCCCATGCCGGCGAGCACGGCGCGGGCCTCGGCCACGATAGAGGTCTCGGCCTCGCGTGTGATCGGGGGCGCCGCATTGATGACGCACGCGATCGGCGCCTTGAGGCTTCGGGCCATCGCCAGGGTTGCGGCGACTGCATCGAGATCAAAAGGACCAGGCCGGACAGGAACAACCGTCACGGTCGCGCGGGACATCATCGAGGCGGTTAGAGCGGCGTTGTGCGGCGGGCTATCGATGACGGCCCATGCGATCCCATCGGCTCGGGCCGCGTCCAGGGTCGCGCCGATCGTGTTGCCGTCCGCCTTGGCGAGTAGCGGCGTCTCAGACTCGCGCCGCTTGTACCAGAACGAAAGCGAGCCCTGCGGGTCCGCGTCGATCAGGAGGGTTCGGCCGTCGCGCTGGGCTAGGGCTCCGAAGTGAGCAGCGAGGGTGCTTTTGCCGCTGCCACCCTTTTGCGTCGCGATCAGGATCACATGCATTGCGGTTTCCCGGCGGTGAGGGGGCGAGGCATCCCGGCATGATGCGTGAGCGGCATTAAGGGATTGCTGCCCTCATGGGAACCGGCGATGCGGAACCGCGCTCTACCGCTTTACAGGGATGCAGGCTTGCAGGGATACCGGATTTCAGTTGCTTCAGGTTGGTGATGCTGTAGCTTGGGATAAGGGTTATTCTCCCAAGTTTCAGACAAGCCGGGTCGCAACGGCGGTGAGGAAATGAAGCCAGGACTATATTCGGTACGAGCGCCCGAGAAGCCGGCCTATGGAACGCCGTGCAATGGCTGTGGTCTCTGCTGCGCGGCCGAGCCCTGCGGGATCTCGCGCCAGTTCATCCCCAATCACCCGGAGGAGGGGCCTTGCCTCGCAATGGAGTTCAAGGCTGGGCGCTTCGTCTGCGGCATGATCCGCCGGCCAGGGCACTACATGCGGCTCCCAGATTGGGCGGACGGCATCCTGGGCAGCATGATCGCAAAAGCCCTCGGGGCAGGGAAGGGCTGTGATGCCGACGACATCGAAGGCTAAGTTGAGCTTAGGGCGTGCCGTGGTGGCATCCCCTTTAGACGTTGGCGAAAACTTTGCGCCAGCGTTAGTCGCGGAGCCTGCCAGCCTCCCGGCCGAGACGGCTGCGATCGTCCAGGCTTACCAGCGCGCCAGCAAGGCCGGCTCCACCGTGCGGGCCTACAGGTCCGACGCTGTGGTGTTCGCGGCATGGTGCCAGCGGTACGGCTTCCGGTCGCTTCCGGCGTCGCCCGAAGCTGTGGCGGCGTTCCTGGCGTCCGAGGCGGATGCAGGCCGGGCCGCCTCGACCATCGGCCGGCGCTGCGCCGCGATCCGCTACGCGCACAAGCTGGCAGGAGAGGCGGACCCGACCGACAACGAGGACGTTCACGCGCTCCTCAAGGGCATTCGGCGAACGGTCGGCACGGCGCCGAACCAAAAGACCGCCGCGACCGTGGAAATCGTCTCGGCTCTGCTGATGCGGACCCCCGACACCCTGACGGGAAAGCGGGATCGGGCACTGCTGGCGCTCGGGTTCGCGGGTGCCTTCCGGCGCTCCGAGTTGGTCGCTCTCGACGTGGCGGACCTGCGCGAGGATAAAGACGGGCTGCGCGTAATTGTCCGGCGTTCAAAGACGGACCAGGAGGGCAAAGGCTTTGAAAAGGCGATCCCGCATGGCCGCTTCATCCGGCCGGTCGCCTTGATCTGTGAATGGCTCGATGCCGCCGGGATCACAGATGGGCCGGTTTTTCGGCCGGTGTCCCGGTCGGGGAGGGTGCGGGGTCTCGCCAACTTGGCGACTCCTCGCCTCACAACGCAGTCCGTGGCCGACATCGTGAAGCGGTACGCTACCGCCGCCGGTCTCGACGCATCGACCTTTGGGGCGCACTCGCTGCGGGCTGGCTATATCACGACGGCGGCCGAGCGAGGCGCTGATCTCGCGCGGATCATGGACCAGTCAGGGCATCGGGACCCACGCACGGTCGTTGGCTACATCCGCCGCGCCAACGCCTTCAAGGATCACAGCGGCGGCAGCTTCCTGTAGAAATACCGCATGTGAAAACAAAAACGCCTAGAATCACTTGGCCGCCCTAGTTTATGAAGAAAATCCGCTCACCTGGGAGGAATTTGATCAATAACCAAACGTATTGTGCATTTATTAAATATATAGATTATTTATTTCAAAACAAATATGGGCGCGTCTAATAATGATAGAAGATTTATTTTGGATTTCTGATGCTCAATGGGAAATAATTACGCGATATCTTCCAAATTCAAAGACACGCCGGATAGACGAGCGTGTAATTTTATCTGGAATTTTACATGTTTTATTGAGTGGCTGTCGTTGGCCAGATTGCCCAAAGGCTTATGGATCGCACAGCACCATCTATCAGAACTTCCGTCTCTGGCGACATCGCCCCTTCTGGATGCAAATGCTTCTTGCACTCGCCGAGGCTGGTTGGGTCAGAGAAGCACGTGCCCTCGATCCACTCGCTATCAGCCTCTCTAGGCCAGCTCGGCACGGCCGGAAAATTGATCGCAACTGGCGTCGAACTAATCGCAAATGGCTATCGGAACGGACCGAACGGGTTTCCGATACCCCTGTAGAGTGAAAGCCCCGTTAGACCGGGGCCTTCCTTGATACGTTCTTTCTTCACCACTTGTAAGCGAGGCTTGCAATCACGCGGCGTGCGTCGCCGTAGAAACAGGAATTTACGGCATTGCAGGAGGAAACGAAGCGTCGGTCGCCAATATTGGTAGCGTTCACTGCTAAGCGCCAATTCTCCCAGTTGTAATGCACCTGAGCGTCGAAGAGAACGTAGTCTGGAACCCTGAAGGAGTTAAGCGTATCAGCGTAAGATCGACCAATATAGCGTACACCACCACCGAAGCCAAAACCTCGGAAATCCCCGACCGGAACGGTGTAGTCGAGGAAGAGTGATGCAAAATTGTCTGGGGTAGCGACTGGAACTTTGCCGATCGTCGTCGGGTCCGCACTTTTCTCAACGGTCAAGCCAAAGACCGTATATGCGGCAACAGCATTCAGACCCTCTGCAAGCGAGGCAGTAAACTGCGCTTCAAAGCCTGTAGAACGTACTTGACCGATTTGGGACTGAAAGAAAGTACCTGGAACCGGAGTCAGTACATTCGAGCGATGAATGTCGAACCCAGCAAGGGTCACGAAGTACCCCGCGCCCGGCGGTTCGAACTTGACGCCACCCTCAATCTGATTGCCAGTCTCAGGCTTGAACGCAATGTTGTTTGCGTCTGATCCAATCTGCGGCTGGAAGGATGTCGAATAGCTGACGTAAGGCGCAAGACCAAAATCGTAGTTATAGATTAGCGCCGTTCGATAAGTGAAAGCACTGTCATTACGACCGTTGGTATTGGTGGGATTGAGCCTATCGCGAACCACATTGTCGGCGAAATCCTGCCGGCCGCCAACCACCAAAGTCAAGCGATCAGTGAGCTTGATCTGATCCTGCGCGTAGAGACCGGTTTGCGTGAAAGTATCGGCATTGACCAAATAAGGAACCGGACTCGCGACCCGCTGCCCATAAACAGGGTTGCGAATGCTGATGTCAGGCCCTGGGAAGGTTGAAGCCTGCGTGTCGTGGAGCTGATAGTTCTTGTAGTCAACACCCAACAGCAGATCGTGTCGGAAGAAGCCGTCGAAAAAGCGAGCCTCAGCCTGATTGTCGACTTGGAAAAGGCCGACCTTGGCGCTGTCACGGAATTGATAGCGTGCAAGACGGGTTTCCGTAGCAGGATCGCTATAACCAATCTGGCCGATATATGAGTTCTGAAAGCTTTCTAGAAACGAATAACGCAGGTTTTGGCGGATCGTCCATGTCTCATCGAAGGCGTGCTCGAACTCATACCCAGCAAAGGCCTGATCGCGCCGGAAGGTGTTGAGACCAATGTCGCCGACGTTCAGAGAACGAGGGATACGCAAGCCGCTCAGGTTCGGTCGAACAGTGCCGGAATAAGGCAAGAAATTCGAGGTGACAGCAGTGTTATCGTGCTGATAGCTCGATAAGAAAGTAAATTTTGTTGCTCCATCCGGTTTATAGGTAAAGGATGGCGCGATGTAGACCCGATCATCGGGAGCACCATTGACCTGCGTTCCACCGGTGTGGCCAATACCAGTCAACCGATAGAACCAATGCCCTGAGTCGTCAGCTGGGCCGCTCAGATCGAACGCCGCATAGCCCTGCCCGAACGAACCACCGCCGACCTCGACGTAGCGGAGCGGTTCGAGCGTCGGACGCTTCGAGACTTGGTTGATGAGGCCACCGGGAGTGCCTGCGCCGAAGAGCACCGCAGCCGGTCCACGAAGAATTTCGATGCGCTCAAGCCCAAACGTATCGATTTTGAAGTAGCCGAATCCGTAGTTCAGGAGCTGCAGGCCGTCACGATAGAGGCCATAATCGCTCGCCACGAAACCGCGTAGGTTAAAATAATCGATACGCGAGTCCGCTCCGAAGGTGCCAGAGTAGAGACCTGGAACATACTGCGTTGCCTGCGTCAGAGTCTGTGCTTTCTGCGCGTCGATCTGCTCGCGACCAACGACGCTGATCGATTGCGGTGTTTCAATTAGTGGGGTGTTGGTCTTGGTAGCCGTCGCTGACCGTGTCGCGACATAGCCGGAAACCGGCCCTGTCGGGCTTTCAACGGAGCGAACCGCTGTTCCCGCGTCTCTCCCATTGCCGGCGCCGCGTCCGCTACCCTGCACGTTCAGCTCTTGGAGTTGAACGGTTGCCTCGGCAGGAGGATTGGACACACCGCGTCGAGGTGACGTTGCCTCCTGAGCCGCTGCTCCAACGACGAGGCTCAGAAGAGACACTCCTGCCAGGGCAGAAAGAGCAACAGCACCATGTGGATGCCGGGATGTGACGATCTGGATCGGCTTCATGGGGGCTGCTCTGGAATGCGCGCACCAAGACACGTCTCCAGGATTGGAGAACGTAGTTTTTAGTAATACTAAACTGCTGCGGCCGTTAGATTTTCTGTCTTTTCCCGCTACGTCCAAGCGGCGGCGTTCACAAGGGCGCCGGCGGATTGAATTCACTTATGTGACCGTTCTGCAACGACGCGCTGACAATTGGGACCACCGGCCGCGCCGCCCTTAGGGTGTGTCATCGCTTGAGCCAGTGGAGGGCGGCGGCGAGGTAGAGGACGCCCATGAAGCTGATGGCGGTCTTCTCGTAGCGGGTGGCGATGGCGCGCCATTCCTTGAGCCTGGCCCAGAGGCGCTCGACCTGGTTGCGGTTGTTGTAGATCCAATCTGGGCAGGCGACGGGCGCCTCGTGGCGTTGGGGCGGGATCGCGGGCCGCGCACCTATGTCCCAGATGTGCTCACGAAAGGTGTGGCTGGTGTAGCCCCGGTCTCCGACGACCCACTTGGGCACACCCGGAAGCTGGTCGAGCAGCGGAACCGCATGGGGCAGTTCATGGGCCTGACCGGGCGCCAGCCGGAACGCGATGGCGCGGCCCTGTCCGTCGGCGATCACGCAAGCCTTGGTCCCATAGCCGCCACGCGAGCGGCCAAGAGCTTCACGATGATCTCGCTCGGCCCCAGATCCCCCCTTTTGGCGGCCCCTGCCGCCTTTTGGTGCGCCCGCACGTTCGTGCCGTCCAGGAACACCATTCCGAGCTGGACGCCGCGCTCCTGCACGAGGCTGAGAAGGCGCTCCCAGACGCCGGCACGCGACCAGCGGATGAAGATCTGCGCAGCCCGCCACCAGGGACCCAATTCCTGCGGAACGGCCCGCCACTTGGCCCCGTTCTGATGCCGCCAGAGGATCGCCGAGAGCGTGCGCCTGAGATCCTGCGGAGGCGTCTTGGCCTTGGGCCGGCAGGCCTCGACCAAGGGCTCCAGTTCAGACCATTGCGCGTCGCTCAGCATCGTCCCTCCTGCCTCAGAGAAACGAAAACGCAAGCCCAGCCAATCCGTCCAGGCGACGACAGGCCCTAGGTGGTCGCACAGGCAGCCTAGGCGCTCGTGCCGCGCCATGAGCCGGAGAAGCTCCGCCTCAGAGATAAGTCCGGAAGGCTCCGCGGGAGGCGTGGGGAGGACGGAAGGCTCCAGCGAGTTCATCGGCTGATCCTGATTGCGAAACGTTCGTTGATCACATCGGCGCCGGGTACGGTGGAGCGAAAGGGCTCCCCCGTATCCGTCCCTGTCGCAGTCAGTGCATCGGCACCATGGCGGCGTCCGGCATCGGCATCATGTTCGCGTTGAGATGATACATCACCCAGACGGACCCGCCGATAGTCAGCACCACGATCACTGCGGTGAACAGGAAGGCAAGCAGCGTCCAGCCCCCCTCGGAACGCGTGTCGAGATGGAGGAAGCTCACGACGTGGACGGTGATCTGGATCAGCGCGAGCGCGAAGATGACCGCTGCCATCACCGTGGGGTTTGGCAGAGCCTTTGACATGACAAGCCAGAACGGAATCACGGTGAGCAGGATCGAGAGCGCGACACCGATCCGGTAGGCGCGGCGGCTGCCGTGCCCGTGGGTAGACTCGGGCGCCCCCAAATTGGTGTCGGACGGCGTGTGGAGGGAATGGGGGCTCACCGGATCACTCCAAAAAGGTAGACGAAGTTGAAGACGCCGATCCAGATGATGTCGAGGAAGTGCCAGAACATCGACAGGCAGATGATTCGGCGCTTCATCTCGCCCGTGAGCCCATGCTGTCTGAGCTGGACCAGCATCGTGGCGATCCAGATTAGCCCGACGGTGACGTGCGCGCCGTGGGTCCCAACTAGGGTGAAGAAGGCCGAGAGGAACGCGCTGCGCTGCGGGCCGGCCCCCTCCTGGACGAGGTGGGCGAACTCGTAGAATTCGATGCCAACGAAAGCTGCTCCCAGGAGCCCCGTGACTGCGAGCCAGGTCCGTGTCGGGCCGACTCGGCCGGCCTCCATGTGTGGGATGGCCTGCCCGAAGGTGATGGACGAGGCGAGCAGGAGGGCGGTGTTGAGGGCAACCAGCGGCAGGTCGAAGAGCTGTCGCGGGCCGGGGCCGCCGGCATAGCTGGTGCTGACTACGCCGAACATCGCGAACAACGAGGCAAAAATGAGCGCATCGCTCATTAGATAGATCCAGAAACCCAAGACCGTGGCGCCCCCGCCGTGGTCGTGCTCCTCCCGCTCGGTGGGATGCCAGCGGATGTCGGTCTCGCGAATGTCGTGTGCGCGATCGGTCATCTCAGGCCCCCATGCTCGGCTGCGGCTGCCGTCTGCCCTCCGTTGAGGCGACCTCGCCGGCAGGAATGAAGGTGTCGCGCTTGAGATTAAAGGTGTGTCCGACCGACACCGCGAGCAGGGCGAGGACGCTGATGAGCGCAAGCCACCAGATGTACCAGACCATGCCGAAGCCGAGAGTGAACGCCAGTGCGGAGAGGATCACGCCCGTGCCGGTGTTTTTCGGCATGTGAATCGGGCGAAAGCCACCCGCGGGCCTCTGGTAGCCGCGGGACTTCATATCGTACCAGGCGTCGAGGTCGTGCACGACGGGCAGGAAAGCGAAGTTGTAGGCGGGCGGCGGCGAGGTGGTGGACCATTCGAGGGTCCGGCCGTCCCAGGGATCGCCAGTGGCGTCGTGCAGCTCGGCGCGCTTCACGAAGCCCATGACGATGCTCATCACAAAGCCGAGGATACCCACGAGGATGATGAGGCCGCCGATGGCGGCGATGACGAAGTAGGGCTGCAGGCTGGGGTCGTCGAAGTGCCGGACCCGACGGGCGGTGCCCATCAGCCCCACAACGTAGATCGGCGTCCAGGCAACCCAGTAGCCGACGACCCACCCCCAGAAGGCGACCTTGCCCCAGAATGGATCGAGCTTGAAGCCGAAGGCCTTGGGAAACCAGTAGACGATGGCCGCAAACAGGCCGAACACGACACCGCCGATGATGACGTTGTGGAAGTGCGCCACGAGGAAGAGCGAGTTGTGAAGTACGAAGTCCGCGGGCGGGATCGCGAGGAGCACGCCGGTCATGCCGCCGACCACGAAAGTCAGCATGAAGGCGACCACCCACATCATCGGCAGTTCGAACCGGATGTCACCGCGATACATCGTGAACAGCCAGTTGAAGATCTTGGCGCCCGTCGGGATCGAGATTACCATCGTAGCGATGCCAAAGAAGCTGTTCACGCTCGGGCCAGCACCCATCGTGAAGAAGTGGTGCAGCCAGACGAGATAGGACAGAATTGTGATGACGACGGTGGCGTAGACCATCGACGAGTAGCCAAAGAGACGCTTGCCGGAGAAGGTAGAAGTGATCTCGGAATAGATGCCGAACGCGGGCAGCACGAGGACGTAGACTTCCGGGTGACCCCAGATCCAGACCATGTTCCAGTACATCATCGGCGCGCCGCCGAGGTCGTTGGTGAAGAAGTTGGTGCCGACATAGCGATCGAGCATCAGCAGGAAGAAGGCCGCGGTGAGTGCGGGGAAGATCGCGATCGCCAGCACGTTCGAGCAGAGCGCGGTCCAGCAGAACACTGGCAGCTTCATCATGGTCATGCCGGGCGCACGCATCTTGATGATGGTGGCGACCATATTGATCGCCGACAGCGTCGTGCCCACCCCGGCGATCTGCAGCGACCAGAGATAGTAGTCGACCCCCGTGTCCGGGCTGTAGGCGAGCCCGGCCAGCGGCGCATAGGAGAGCCAGCCCGTGCGTGCGAATTCGCCCACGAACAGCGAGATCATGGTGAGCGCCGCCCCGGCGACGGTGAGCCAGAAGCTCAGGTTGTTCAGGAAGGGGAAGGCGACGTCGCGCGCTCCGATTTGGAGCGGCATCACGTAGTTGATGATGCCCACCACCAGGGGGATCGCCACGAAGAAGATCATGATCGTCCCATGAGCGGTGAAGATCTGATCGTAATGGTGCGCAGGTAGATATCCCTCGTTCGCGCCGAAGGCGATCGCCTGCTGCGCGCGCATCATCAACGCGTCTGCAAAGCCCCTCAGCAGCATGATGATGCCGAGGATGACGTACATGATGCCGATCTTCTTGTGATCGACGCTGGTGAACCACTGGGTCCAGAGGTAGCCCCAGAGGCGGAACCACATCACCGCCCCCACGAGGACGAGACCGAGCAGCGCGACGGTGATGAAGGTGCCGAACAGGATCGGCTCGTGGATCGGGAAGGATTCCCAGGTCAAACGCCCGAAGATCGTTTTGAGGTGAATGTCGGTCATGACGGTCCCGATCGGGAGGGATCAGTTCTGCTTCACATGCCGGGCATGGAAGAGGGATGGACGGCGTGTGAGTGGATTACTGGTGGTCGCGGTTGTACGCGCTGCCTGGTTCGAGGCCGCCCGGAGGATCGGATTGTGTGGGCTTGGTGACGTTCGGGCCGGAGCCCTTCTCCTCCGGCGCCCTCTGCAGCGCGGGCTTGGGCTTATCCCCAACCAGCGGCTCGGGCCCACATCGCGGCATGTCGGGTAGCCCGTGGGCATGCCCGGCGCTCGTCTCCATATCGCGGCGCATGACATCGACCATGCAGGGCTTGCCTGGCTCGATGCAGCGGTTGACGGCACGGTCGAAGAGCCCTTCTTCCACAGAGGCAAAGCGCATCACCGACACCCGCTCGCTCGGCTTGACCAACTCGACAAGGTCCGGAAGCGCGAGGCCGACGCCCGAGGCCTTCAACTCCGCCACCCAGCGTTCGAAGTCGGGCCCCTCGACGCCACGCAGCTTGAAGCGCATGTCGGAATAGCCGCGGCCCGAGTAGTTACCCGAGTAGCCCCAGCTCTCCCCGGGCTTGTTGAGCACGGCGTTCAACTCTGAGCGCATAGCCGGCATAGCGTAGATCATGCCGGCGAGCGTCGGCGCGTAGAACGTATTGAACTGGTCCGTAGAGGTGATCGAGAAGCGCACCGGCACGTTCACCGGCAGCGCGAGTTCGTTGACCGTCGCTACGCCGAGATCCGGGTAGATGAACAACCACTTCCAATCGAGCGCCACAACCTGGACATTCAGCGGCTTAGTATCGGGTGGCACAGGCACGCCCGGCGCGAGGCGCTCCAGGGGGCGGAACGGATCGAGCAGGTGCGTGCTCGTCCAGGTCACCGCGCTCAGCGCGATGATGATGAGGAGCGGGCAGGACCAGATCACCAGTTCGAGCGTCGTCGAATGGTCGAAATGGGGGTCGTAGACCTTGTCTGGATTGCCCCGCCTGTACCTCCAGGCGAACAGTACCGTCAGTGCCATCACCGGGACGATGATGAGCAGCATGACGCCAACCGAGAACAGGATCAGGTTGCGTTGCTGAAGGGCTATGTCCCCGGTTGGATTCATCACCACCATGTCGCAGCCGCCAAGCAGGAAAGGCAGGACGGCGAGCGGGAAGCCGGAAACCCGGATCATGCGGTTGCATCCGGCGCTGGATCTTGAGCTGAACATGGCCGTCGGAATAGCCAACGCCGACCCCGTCGACTTTGACCACGGTCAAACCACCCCAGTTCGTCAGCCGCTATGGCCTCCTGGAGGTTCGAGGGCCGTCTAGCCGCCTAGGCCGAGGCGCGAGTCCGGACTGGACGAGAGGACAGAACGCATGGCCGTCACACCCGCCGGAGCCGCGAGCTCGACGCCGTTGGAGCGCGACGCGCGCCTTATCAACGCGCGGGAGCATGAGATCCGACCCGGTGAAATCGCGGTGGGCGTCATCATCGGACGATCGTCGGAATTCTTCGACTTCTTCGTCTACGCGATCGCCTCGGCCCTTGTGTTCCCGTCGCTGATCTTTCCCTACACCGACGCGCTCACCGGCACTCTCTACTCTTTTGCGATCTTCTCGCTTGCCTTCGTCGCCAGGCCCTTCGGCGCGCTCTTGTTCATGCGGATTGACCGTCGGCACGGACGGGGGGTTAAGCTGACGACGGCGCTCTTCCTGCTTGGAGGATCAACGGCGGCCATGGCGTTCCTGCCGAGCCATGAACAGGTTGGTGGTCTCGCCGCGATCTTCCTAGCTGTCCTGCGAGTGGGACAGGGGTTTGCGCAGGGTGGGACCTGGGACGGGCTACCTGCGCTGCTCACACTCAGCGCGCCGCAGGAGCGTCGCGGCTGGTTCAGGATGATTCCACAGCTCGGCGCGCCAATTGGCATGTTCGTGGCCAGCGCCTTGTTCGCGTTTCTGCTTTCTACGCTGAAGCCCGCGGATTTCCTCGACTGGGGCTGGCGTTACCCATTCTTCGTGGCCTTCGTCATCAATGTCGTGGCGCTGTTCGCCCGCCTGCGCCTGATCTCGACCCCTGAGTTCACACGTCTTTACGAGAGCCGGGATTTGCAGCCTTCCCCGCTCTCGGATCTAATCCGTGAGGAGGGGTGGACAGTCGTGCTCGGTGCATTCGCTCCGTTGGCGAGCTTCGCGCTGTTCCATCTCGTCACCGTGTTCCCGCTGTCCTGGGTCGTACTCACGAAAAGCGATGCTCCCTTACGCTTTCTGGTCATCGAGTTGGTTGGAGCAGCTGTAGGCCTTGTCACCATGGCGTTGTCGGGAGTGATCGCAGATCGCATTGGCAGTCGAAAGGTGCTTGGCGTATCCGCTGCCCTGATCGGGGCTTACAGCAGCTTCGCGCCGCGGCTACTTGGTGAAGGACCCGCCGGCGAATGGACCTACGTGCTGCTCGGATTTGGACTTCTTGGACTCGCCTTCGGCCAGTCTTCGGGCGCTTTGAACGGCAGCTTCTCGTCCAAGCACCGTTACACGGGTGGAGGTACGACAGCGACGGCGGCATGGTTCATCGGCGCCGGCTTCGCTCCGCTTGTTGCCCTACTTCTGGCAACCACCTTTGGACTAAGGTCAGTCGGCGTTTATCTTTTCTCGGGAGCGGTGTGTACGCTGGTGGCGCTTGCGCTAAACCGTGGGCGGCACGGTGATTTGCTTCGATAACGTTCTTTTGATTCAAAAATACAAGCATCCAGGTGAACGATGGGCGCTAATCGGCCAGACTAGCTTAAACTCGACATGCGCAAGCTGCATAACTCAATAGTGTCGGCTATCCGGTCGTTTTCCAGACAATCTCGCGTGCTACTTCCAACGCCCCCTACTGTTACGGGCTCATGCATAACGGTGCGGGAGCTGATGGCGTAACAGACGCCTACGGAAGGTTTTCAGCCATGCTGCTGGAAGGCGTGGAGATCGATCACGCCGGCAGTCTCACCCGGCCCGATCCAGCGCGGCAGGGCGGGGCCTGCCAGCGCGACCCGTAGAAAGACCACGCCCAAACAGCCGTCCCAAAGCGTGGCCGGCAGAACAGCTATACCGTCCGTCCAGCGCCAGGCGAAGGCGCCGTCCCGGTCGATGGTGTGGAAGCCGGTCTCGAGACGGGCATCGTCCAGCGCGATCTTCCGCGCGCCGGTCAGGCCGTCGTCCAGGGTGAGCGAAGCCAGCGAAACGCCGAGGCGCCGGTCGTCCGAAGAGCCGGGCATCACATGCGCGGGCACGCTCGTCTCCGAGACGAGGCGCACGTCGTGGGCATCCGCCGGCAGCACGAAGCGGGCGGTGAGGCCCCGCACGTCGGAGCGGATCACAACCCCGTCGGCTACAAGGTGCAGGCCGGCGAGCGGTTCGTCGACGAGGCGCCAGCCGAGTCCTTTGGCGCGCTCATCCAGTTCGGCGCGCACGAGGTCGACCAGCGCCCCGTCCTCGTGGAAGGGCCGGCAGAACGGGAGCGGACCCTCGGGCCGCGCGTCGGGCAGCGCCGCGAGGTCAGTGACGGCGGCATTGGCGAAGAAGCGGCGGTTGCCGCATTCGAGGTAGCTCTCGGCGGGCAGGTTCTCGGCCAGCAGGATGTCGTGGCCGTCGAGTTCGACGTGCCAGTAGGTGACGGTCTCGACCGGGACCTGGGCGATGGTGGTGCCGTTGATCAGCCGGCAGGCGGGGATCAGCACCTCGCCCATGAGATCGATACAGATGGCGTGCGCTGGCGAGACCAGGAGGTCGCGGGCTGGGCGGTTCTCGCCGAAGGCGTGCGCGGCGATGCGCACGGGCCAGACCTTGCGGGGCTCGGGATGACGGGCGCAGTCGGTCGTGCGATGTCCGAGCCAGCGGATGGGGCGGTGCTGGCCCGAGGCGGTCACGGCCATGTCGCCCACGGCCAGATCCTCGACGGGCACGTCGCGCGCGGTCCCGTCGCGCGTGATCCGGATCGCGGTGCCGGCGGCGTAGCAGACGGCATCGGCCACGAAGACGTCAGGGTTCCCGTTCGTGTCGGGGGCCACGAGGTTGGTGGCATTGCTCGTGAAAGCAACTCGCGCGCCATTGCCCGAAATTGAGGGGCTGCTGCTGGCGCCGCCGGTGGCCTGCGATCCGTCGCTCGCCACGGAGACGCGGGTGGTGGTGCCGGCGGTCAAATCTCGGACGAAGATGTCCTGCAGGTTGTTCGTGTCGCCGGCCACGAGGTTGGTCGCAGGGCTGGCGAAGGCGACGCGGGTACCATCTGCCGAAATCGAGGGGGTGCCACTGACAGCCGTGGCTTGTGATCCGTCGTTGGCCACGGAGACGCGGGTGGTGGTGCCAGCGCTCAAGTCTCGGACGAACACGTCGCCCGTGTTGTTCGTGTCGCCGGCCACGAGGTTAGTGGCTGCGCTCGTGAAGGCGACATGTGTGCCGTCGGCCGAGATCGCGGCAGTGACGCTGGCGCCGCCGGTGGCCTGCGATCCGGCGCTCGCAACGTTGACGCGGGTGGTGGTGTTGGCAGGTAGGTCTCGGACGAAGATAGCCTGCTGGCCGTTCGTGTCGCCTGCTACGAGGTTGGTGGCGTAACTCGTGTAGGTGCGCCGCTGCCCGCCGGCCCCACCACCCGCGTCTCCGTGGCGAGCGACGGATCGCAGGCCACCGGCGGCGCCAGCAG
>NZ_JAKSXY010000074.1 GCF_022829445.1 Methylobacterium sp. J-068
CGGCATCTTGGCCTGCGCCTGGGCCTGCGCCTTGACAAGGGCGGGTCGCTCGGCCCCTTCGAAGGGCATGTCCACCGTCCGCCCCACATCGGAAACCGTTGCGGCCAAGAATTCGGCGGCCAAGAATTCGGCGGCCAAGAATTCGGCGGCCAAGAATTCGGCGGCCAAGAATTCGGGCACCAGCGACACCGATCGCCCGTCCGCGGCTGCCCGCCAAGACGTTGCGTCCGGTCCGATCGATGTCGCTGTTCCCGCCCATGCTCTGCACGCTGTCGCCTCCTGTCCGTGGACGATTCCAATCGACCACAGGAGGCACCCGAGATGTTGGGCAAGTCACCC
>NZ_JAKSXY010000092.1 GCF_022829445.1 Methylobacterium sp. J-068
TGGAAGGAGAGGGTTGGGGTGAGGTGTAGTCCATCTCCGGAGAGGTCACGCACCTCACCCTGTCCCTCTCCTTCCAGGAGAGGGGACCCGCGCTCCGTCTCGTCAGCTGTCCGACCTAATCTACCGGAGGCCGTATCAAGGAGTTAAAACGGCCTAGGCCGGGCGATCTAAGTGTCTCTCACAAAACTCCCGCTGCGCCGCCGTGCCCAGAGTGAGGACCGACGGTGGTCGGGAGTTTTGTGAGGCACTCTTAGTCCCTTTGCAGGACGCGCGCGCCGGCGGCGGCGGCCATGGCGCGGTTGGCGACGCCGAGGGCGCGCAGCAGGGCCGCGACGTGCACTTTCACGGTGCCCTCGCCGAGTTCCAGGCTGCGGGCGATCTCCTTGTTGGAGCGCCCCTCGACGATGAGTTCCAGCACCTCGCGCTGGCGCCGCGTCAGCGAGATTCCGGAGCCCTCGCCCCCTGGCGCCGGCGCCCTCGCGGGTAGCGGCCCGTCGGCCAGGAAGGCCGGCACGAAGATGCTGCCGGCCAGGATGGAGCCCAACGCCCTCACGAGTTCGGCCGCGCCGAACGTCTTGGGGACGTAACCGTGGCCGCCCGCCGCCAGCGCGGTGAGGATGTCGTTGCGGTCGGTTGAGCTCGAGACGATGGCGGTCTTGACGGAGGGAAAGCACTCGCGCACGGCGCTGAGCGAGGCGGCGCCGGCCATGCCGGGCATGCGCAGATCGAACAGCGCGAGCGCCGCATCGGGCAACTCGGCCAGCGCGGCGAGCGCTTCGTCGAGCGAGCCCGTCTCGACGACCCGTTCGAAGCCGAGATGGCGCGTGAGCAGCGCGGCGACGGCCATGCGGAAGAACTCGTCGTCATCGGCGACGACCGCGATCGGCCCATGGCCACATGTTTCGGGGATCGGGGACCTGTTCGTCATCGCAGCGCATGGCCCCTCATCGGCCCGCTCCCAACCCCGCGCTCGGCGCCTCCAGGTCGGCGATGAGGCGCCGCGTCTCGAAGGACGCGGCCGCGCAGAGGGTCCTGATGCGAGCCAGGGCCGCGTCGAAGCCGGCTCGCCCCTCGTCCGCGATCCGCCGCTCGCCGTATCCGTCGAGCGCGGCACAGGCCGTGCTCAGCCGCGAGAAGCCGATGAGACCGGCGGCGGCAGCGAGCGCGTGAGCCTCGCGCCGCAGGTCCTCACGCATCTGGCGTGTTTCGGGCGATGCAAGGAAGCTCTGCGTCAGGAGCTTGCCGAGATGCGTCAGGAGCCGCACCACGCTCTGCGGCGGCAGCAACCCGAGGTTGGCCTCGTAGGATTCGCGGTCGATCGTCAGCGCGGGTGCCGCGGCGGGGCTCGGCTCCGGCACGGGCCGCGGCGGCGCATCGGGCAACCAGCGGGCGACCATCGCGTGGAGATCGGCCCTCGAGAACGGCTTGCCAAGATGATCGTCGAGCCCGGCCTCGCGAAACGCCGTGACCTGGGCCGGCAGGACGTTCGCGGTCATCGCGATGATCGGAACGCGAGCTCCCGCACCGGGCAGGCAGCGGATCAGGCGGGTCGCCATCAACCCGTCCATGCCCGGCATCTGGATGTCCATCAGCACGATGTCGTAGGCGCTCGCCTCGACCGCCCGGACGGCGGCGAAGCCGTTCTCGGCGATGTCGACGGTATGTCCGGCGGCCCGCAGCATGACGCCGGCCAGTTCGCGGTTGATGTCGATATCCTCCACGAGCAGGATTTTGGCGGGCCTGGCGGGTGCCACGCAGGCGGGGTGTGCGGCCGTCTCGGCCGGCGCGTCCGCGCGCGGCAGGGTGAGCCTGAACCAGAAGGTCGAGCCGTGCCCGGCCACCGAGTTCACCCCGATCTCTCCGCCCATGCGCTCGACGAGACGCTTGCTGATCGCGAGGCCGAGGCCGGTGCCGCCGACATCCCGCCGGATCGAGTTGTCGACCTGGTAGAAGCGCTCGAACAATCTCTGCTGATGATCGTCGGGAATGCCGATGCCGGTGTCGGCGACGCTGACATGGATGCGTTCGCCCCACGGTGTGCGGCCCTCGTGGCGCAAGCTGAGCGTGATGCTGCCGCGCGGCGTGAACTTCACCGCATTGTTCAAGAGGTTGAGGAGCACTTGCTGCAGCCTGGACTCGTCGCCGACGAGGTGCACCGGGATGCTGGAATCGATCAGGGTCACCACATCGAGGCGCTTGTCGGAGGCCGACGCACCGACGATGGTCAGACAACCGTCGACCAGCGGTTGCAGCGCGAAGGGCTTGAGATCGAGGGTGATGGTGCCGGCCTCGACCGATGCTAAGTCTAGGATGTCGTTGACGATGCCCAGCAGGTTCGCGCCAGACGCGCGCACAAGGTTTGCATAGCGCTGGAGGTCGCCGTCGAGTCGTTCCGAACCGGCGAGCAGCCCGGCAAAGCCGATCACTGCGTTGAGCGGCGTACGGAGTTCGTGGCTCATGGCAGACAGAAATTCGGTCTTGGCGGCATTGGCTCGTTCGGCGGATAAGCGTGCCGCTTCCGCCTCGCGCTTGGCCTCGACCAGCGCGGTTTCGGCCTCCTTCCGGGCGGAGATGTCGAGATTCAATCCGGTTATGTTGCGTGGCGCTCCGCTCTCGTCGTGGCAAGGTCTGCCGATGGCTTGAAGCCAACGCAGGTCACCATTGGCAAGGCGGACGCGGAATTCGACATCGAACGTCGAAGCCCGCTCGACCGCAGCACGGACGGTTCGCAACGTCGGTGCTCGATCCGCCGGATGGATCCGACGCATCCAATCTTTTATATCGATGATTGCGGGCCGGTCGCCGGCCAGACCGTGCAGGCCCGCACTGACGGGAGCGAGAACCATTTCCTGGCTCTCGAACCTCACATCGAATAGGCCCGCGCCGGCAGCTTCTTGAGACAATCGAAGCAGTGCGCTCATCTCTTCGAGCTCGCGACGGTTCCGGATCATGCTTTCGATGTCGAGAGCCGAGACGAGGCGACCGACCAGTTCGCCGTCCGTGACGAGTGGCTTGAACGTCAATTGATGCCAGAGGTCCCGCCCGTCGCCGCTTCGCAGCCGCGCCTCACAGGTGTTACCTCCTGCGCGTCCCACGCGGAGGGCATCCTGAACCAGTTCCTCGTCGTCCCGATGACACCGAGCCAACGAACCGCCGCGACCAGCGATGTCGTCTCCAAAATATACGTAGAATGCCTCATTGGCGTAGATCACCTTTTCTGTATTGGCGCTTTCTACCCAGACGAGTTCTGGAAGCGAATCGGTGATCAGGCGGCAGAGCTCACGGGTTTCTTGTATGCCGATGCCGTTCGGATTTTCCCCACGTCGACGCGTCTCTTCGAGAGATTTGGAAAACGTCGACACTTGAGAAGCCCTTTTCCAGAAATTTATCCGTGGCGCACTTTTACATAAATCATCGGAATTTAATCGATCTACTGACCGAATACATTTGCATCAATAAATCGAGCCAAAGCCTGGACTGCCAATGTATATTTAAAAATCCTATAAACGTCTATTCTTTTAAGAACATAAAACTCTTAAGGTTTTATTAACTACGAGATGGGACCCCTTCCAGGCGCTTAATGACAGCCCCGGAACCTCATCGCTGCCATGGATTCCGCCTCCCACTTTTTTGCGCACTCGCAGTCGGAAGATCGACGCCAACATAGACGGCTGCCCGTAACCGTCTCCGCACGGGTTCTTCACGCTGACAGGCTGTATCGGACCGAAGTTTTGGATTTGAGCGATGGCGGGATGCTGCTGGCTCCGATCGATGCATTGTGCGATGCAGAGCAGCAGATCATTCACATAGAATCCGCAGCCCTTGGTAAGATCGAAGCTAGAGTGGTCTGCGTAAGCAAAATCGGAATTCATGTTAAAGTAGAACTGTCGGCATCGACTTACAGACACGCTGTCGAGCGACTCATCAACATAACTCGCATCTGGACTAAAGAATAATACAAATTATTGCCATATATCTACATTCTAATCTTATAGATTAGATCGCGAAAAACATCCTGCGCGCAATTTTGATTAGAAATTTCGGTTTTGAAACAAATAAAAAATTTGATCGATTTATAACCAGTCATATCTCGACGTACCTTTAGCAGGCCGCCGAGAAAGTCTGGCGTCCCGTTCGGTTTGGATGACTGTCGCTGCCGTGTGGGAGATTGCCCATCCTGAAGCGGCTCGACCCGGCGGCTTTGGCGGGTCCGCGGGACGCGCCTCGGCCAGAAGCCTGGGCAGGCGCACGAGGTTGTAGGCGACGGCCACGAAAGAACCGGGCATCCGGATCGATGGTCGAGGCATCGGCCGCGTTCGAGCGTGTCTCGTTGCGCAAATCGCGCTCGCCTTTGCGGCCCGCCCCGGCGGTTCGCCCGGGCCGTCTTTCAGCCGGAAGCGCGTCATGCGCGCCCAGGCCTCGATCGACGTGCCGTCGAGGGAGAAGGGGTCGCCCGACAGGATCGTCTCCGGGTCAGGCCTGACAGCGACTTCTTCAGCAGCCTGGTAGGGTTGATCGAGCCGGCCCCGCACGAGCGCTCGCGATGGCTTCGCGCGCGGCGCCCTCGTCAGGCGACGCGCGCACCGCTAAAGCCGGGGGATCGATCCGCGAAAGCAGCGCATGGTTCCGCACCGTCTCGTCATGGCCGTCCTTCTCTGCCTCGGCACCTTTCATGCGGATGCCGCCGAGCGGGTGGTGGCACCGAGCCTCTGCCCCGACACCGCGCCCGAGGGCGTGCGGCTGCCGGCGCGGGCCGGGTGCGGGAACGGCGGGCCGCCGCGCGCCGCGCGGGACGCGCGCGGGGTCCGTGAGATCGACGGCGTGCAGATCCGGGTCGGCGGCCGGGTGAGCGTCGAATCCGGCCTCCGCCGATGACGTTTCTCGCCGGAGCGCTGGCGCTTCTCCTGATGTGGTGGTTCGGGCGGGACGCCCTGCGACGCTATCCCGCGCTCTCCGCGCGCCTCGTCCGGCAGGTCGGGGGCTATGTCGCCCTGGCGGCGGCGGGCCTGCTTCTCGTGCGGGGCCGCATCGAGATCGCGCTCCTGCTCGGGGCCGGAGCCGTCTGGCTGCTGGAAGGGAAGCACGGGCTGACGCGGCGGGCGCGGGGGCTCGCCGCGCGCTACGATCCGCGCCGGCTCATCGGCGCGACCATCCGCTTCGACGCGGAGGGGGAGGGGGTCGCCCTCGTCGGCCCCCATGCGGGTCGGTCGCTCGCGACGATCCCACTTTCCGGCCTCCTCGCCCTGTTCGGGCGGGAGGCGGAGACGAACCGGCGCCTAGAGGCGTATCTGGACGGCCGGCATCCCGGCTGGCGTGTAGACGCTGAGGCTGATGCCGACGCGCGGGCGCGCCGCCCGGCGTATCCAGGGGCGATGACGGAGCAGCAGGCCTATGAGATCCTGGGGCTTGAGCGCGGGGCGTCCCTGGAGCAGGTCCGCGCGGCTCATCGGACGCTGATGAAGCGGCTGCACCCCGACCAGGGGGGCACGGCCGAGCAGGCGGCCCGCGTCAACGCGGCCCGGGACAGGCTTTACAACCGACATCGCTGATACTCCACGCGCGTTGCCAGACGGGATGGGCAGTCGTCGTCGCCCGCCCGGCGAAACACGTCGGGCGAAGCATAAAATCAGAAGCGCTGGACGAAGGCGGTCAGCTGCGGGTGGCGAAGCAGCTGAAGCCGCTGCGCTTCAGAGCGTTGCAGGCGTCCTGCGCCGTGTCCTGCTGGGCGAAGCCCGAGAAGCGGGCCCGGAACAGGGTCGCGCCGCCATGCTCGACCTTGACCGTGTAGGGCGCGGCCTTGGAGAGCGCACCGCCGGCGCGGCTGCGGGCATCGGCGAGCATCGACTTCGCCTTGTCCTCGTCGTCCATGGCGCCGAGCTGAATCACCCAAGCCGTCGGGGTGATCCGGGCACCGGCCACGGGCTTCGGCGCCTCGGTGCGGGGGCCGTCGACGGAGGCGAGGCGGGCGTCGCTCTTCCCCCCGGCCGGGAAGGCCGTCTGACCGCCGGAGGGCGCATAGGCCTGAGCGGAGGCCGGCAGGGCGCTCGTACGCCACTTCATGCCGGCGCTACCGGGCGTCGTGGTGGTGCGGTTCGGGCTGATGTCGAGGGGCTGACCGCCCCGGACGGTCGAGGCGGTGGTCTCGATGTCGTCGTCGTCCGCCGAGGCGACCTGCGTGCGGGTGCGCGAGGCGCCGTCGGCCACCACGGCCGGCCGGGCGCGCTCGGCGACCTCGACCGCCGGGGGGGCCTGGCGCGCACCCGCATAGGCGCGCGGCAGGGACTGGCGCACGAGGTCGGCCATGATGCGGTCGCGGCTGGCGCCCGACTTGCCGCCGAGCACGATCGCGACGATCTGGCGGTCGTCGAGCCGGGCCGCCGTCATCAGGTTGAAGCCGGAGTCGCGGGTGTAGCCGGTCTTGATGCCGTCGACGCCCTGGACGTTGCCGAGGAGCCGGTTGTGGTTACCGATCACCCGGCCCCGGAAGGCGAAGGAGCGGGTCTGGAAGTACTTGTAGTAGCGCGGGAAGCGGTCCTGGATCGCGCGGGCGAGCACCGTGAGGTCGCGTGCCGTGGTGATCTGGTCGGCATCCGGCAGACCGGAGGCGTTGGCGTAGTTGGTCCGCGTCATGCCCAGGGCCTTGGCCTTCTGGGTCATCATCTCGGCGAAGCGCGGCTCCGAGCCGGCGATGTTCTCACCGATGGCACAGGCGACGTCGTTGGCGGACTTCGTCACGATGGCCTTGATCGCGTCCTCGACCTCGATGGTCGAGCCCGGGCGCAGGCCGAGCTTCGAGGGCGCCTGGGCGGCGGCATGGGCCGAGATGCTGAGCGGCGATTCCAGGGTGAAGCGGCCGCGCTCCAGCTGCTCGAACAGCATGTAGAGGGTCATCACCTTGGTGATGGAGGCCGGGTGGCGCAGCGAATCCTCGTTGATCGCGTGCAGCGTCTTGCCCGTCTTCACGTCCACCACCATGGCGGCGTAGGGCGGGTTGTATCCCCCGCCGCCACCGCCGCGATGATGGTGGCCGCGTCGCGCCTCCGCAGGGGAGGCGAGCGCCGTGAGAACGGCCGCCGCCGCGATGGCGGCCGACAACGCAGGCACCCGACCGGCGCGGGGAGAAGGGCTACGCATCACGACTCACTGCCTCGACATGCACGGCTCCGGGGAGCCGGCTTGCACTGCAACAACTGGGCGCGGATCGCGGAACGTGCCGCCGTGACCCCGCAACATCTGTCAATCAGGCTAGGTCGACGCAGTTACGGCCCGGTTAATGGCAGCGCGCCAATTTTCCGATCGGATGCCTCATATTGCGTTGCAATATAACGCTTGACGTTTGATGCTGCATTGCACACATCTGAGCCACGGGTCCTGAGGGGGCCCTGCGGGCATGCGCCCGACAAGTCAGGGACGGCCCGCATGGGCTTCGATAAGGATCGCCAGATGACCCAGATGTTCGAGAAGGCCGCCGAGCTCAACAAGACCGGCCTGTCCAAGGTGATGAAGGGCGTCTCCTCGCTCTCGAAGGCCAACCAGACCGCCGGGATCGAGATCGCCGATTTCGCCAAGGAATCCTACGCCGCTGGCGCCGAGACGATGAAGAAGCTGGCCACCGCGCGTAGCCCCCAGGCCGCCATGGAAATCCAGGGCGCCTACCTCAAGGCCTCCTACGAGCGCCTGCAGGGCCACGCCAAGGTGATGACCGAGCTCTACCAGGGCCTCGCCCAGGACATCGGCGCCCCGGTGGCCGGCGGCGCCTCGTTCGACCCCAAGGCTTTCTTCGACCCCAAGGCTTTCTTCGACGTGAAGGCCTTCTTCGACCCCGCCAACTTCCCCAAGGTCCCCGGCTTCCCGGCCGTTTCGGGCTCGAAGCAGGCCGCCTGAACACCGGGCTGCGGCGAGGACCAACCCTCCGCCGCCCACGCCGAACGATTCCGATCCGGCCCCGCGCGAGACCTCGCGCGGGGCTTTTTTTCGCCCGAAAGCCCAGCTTCGCCAAGGGTGGAGCGACGGGTGGAGCGACGGCCGGCCGGCGCCGCCTCGGACAAGTGCGCGCAGCCGACTGGCGAACCGGCCGATCGCTCTATAGATTGCTCTCGATGCGAGCGCGCCTCGCCGGCGCGACCCGCGGACCCGCAGCTTCACGAGCAGCATGCCGCACCAAGGGGTCGATGCGATTCAGATGACCGACGTCCTGCCACGGGGCAGCGAATCGCCGTGCGCGAACGGCCCCGAGACGATTTCTGGAACCCGCCGCGCCACGCCCGTACGCGCGGCCGACGACCCCCGCGAGCCGGGAGGCAACGACGACGGCCGCTCGGGCACGGCGATCATCACGCGGACCAAGCCGAAGACCAAGCGACCGAGCCTCTACCGGGTTCTGTTGCTGAACGACGACTACACGCCGATGGAGTTCGTCGTGCACGTGGTCGAGAAGTTCTTCAACAAGTCGCAGGAAGACGCGTACCAGATCATGATGCACGTGCACCACAACGGTGTCGGCGAGTGCGGGGTGTTCACCTACGAGGTCGCGGAGACCAAGGTGACGCAGGTCATGGACTTCGCCCGCAAACACCAACATCCTCTCCAGTGCGTTATGGAAAAGAAATAGGCATCCCACACAGAGGCCACGCTTTGCCCAGCTTCTCTCGCAGCCTAGAACAAGCTCTCCACCGCGCCCTGGCGCTCGCCGGCGAGCGCCGGCACGAATACGCGACGCTGGAGCATCTCCTGCTCGCCCTCGTCGACGACCAGGACGCGGCCGCGGTCATGCGCGCCTGCAACGTCGAGGTGGACACCCTCAAGCGCAGCCTCGTGGAGTACGTCGACACCGAATTGTCGAACCTCATCGGAGACGGGCGCCAGGACGCCAAGCCCACGGCGGGCTTCCAACGGGTGATCCAGCGCGCGGTGATCCACGTGCAATCCTCCGGCCGCGAGGAGGTGACGGGTGCCAACGTGCTGGTGGCGATCTTCGCCGAGCGCGAAAGCCACGCCGCCTACTTCCTGCAGGAGCAGGACATGACCCGCTACGACGCGGTCAACTACATCAGCCACGGCATCGCCAAGCGGCCCGGGGCCTCCGAGGCCAAGCCCGTGCGCGGCGCCGAGGACGAGCCGGCGGCCGAGCGGCCGAGCGGCGAAGAGGGCGAGGGCCGCGCCAAGAAGAAGGGCGATGCCCTCGAGGCCTATTGCGTCAACCTCAACAAGAAGGCCCGCGACGGCCGGATCGACCCGCTGATCGGGCGCGAGGCCGAGGTCCAGCGCACGATCCAGATCCTCTGCCGCCGGCAGAAGAACAACCCGCTCCTCGTCGGCGAGCCCGGCGTCGGCAAGACCGCGATCGCGGAAGGACTCGCGCGCAAGATCATTAACAAGGAGGTCCCCGAGGTCCTCATCGACGCGACCGTGTTCTCCCTCGACATGGGAACGCTGCTCGCCGGAACCCGCTATCGCGGCGACTTCGAGGAGCGCCTGAAGCAGGTGATGAAGGAGATCGAGGCGCACCCGAACGCGGTGCTCTTCATCGACGAGATCCACACGGTGATCGGCGCCGGCGCCACCTCCGGCGGCGCCATGGACGCCTCGAACCTTCTGAAGCCGGCGCTGGCCAACGGTAGCCTACGCTGCATCGGCTCGACCACCTACAAGGAGTACCGCCAGTACTTCGAGAAGGACCGCGCCCTGGTGCGCCGGTTCCAGAAGATCGACGTCAACGAGCCGTCGATCCCCGACGCGATCGAGATCGTGAAGGGCCTGAAGCCGTATTTCGAGGAGTTCCACAAGCTCAAATACACCACCGACGCGGTGAAGGCGGCGGTCGAGCTCTCGGCGCGCTACATCAACGACCGCAAGCTGCCCGACAAGGCCATCGACGTCATCGACGAGACCGGCGCCTCGCAGATGCTGGTGCCCGAGGCGCGCCGCAAGCGCACCATCGGCGTCAAGGAGATCGAGGCCACCATCGCCACGATGGCGCGCATCCCGCCCAAGACCGTGTCGAAGGACGACGCGGTCGTGCTCAAGAACCTGACCGAGAACCTGAAGCGCGTGGTCTATGGCCAGCCGAACGCCATCGAGGCGCTGACCTCGGCCATCAAGCTGGCGCGCGCGGGCTTGCGCGATCCGGACAAGCCGATCGGTTCCTACCTGTTCGCGGGTCCGACCGGCGTCGGCAAGACCGAGGCCGCCAAGCAGCTCGCCGCGTCCCTCGGCGTCGAGATGCTGCGCTTCGACATGTCCGAGTACATGGAGCGGCACACGGTCAGCCGCCTCATCGGCGCGCCCCCCGGCTATGTGGGCTTCGATCAGGGCGGCCTGCTCACCGACGGCATCGACCAGCACCCGCACTGCGTGCTGCTGCTCGACGAGATCGAGAAGGCGCATCCGGATCTGTTCAACATCCTGTTGCAGGTCATGGACCACGGCAAGCTGACCGACCACAACGGCAAGCAGGTCGATTTCCGCAACGTGATCATCATCATGACCACGAATGCGGGCGCCTCCGACCTGGCGAAGTCGGCCTACGGCTTCACCCAGTCGAAGCGCACGGGCGACGACGTGGAGGCGATCAACAAGCTGTTCGCGCCGGAATTCCGCAACCGTCTCGACGCGATCATCTCGTTCGGCCACCTGCCGAAGGACGTGGTGGCGAAGGTGGTGGACAAGTTCGTGCTCCAGCTCGAGGCGCAACTCGCCGACCGCAACGTCACCATCGAGCTCGCCGACGAGGCGCGCGACTGGCTGACCGAGAATGGCTACGACGACGCCATGGGTGCGCGCCCGATGGCCCGCCTGATCCAGTCGACGATCAAGACGCCGCTGGCCGACGAGGTTCTGTTCGGCCGGCTCAAGGACGGCGGTGCCGTCCGGGTGGTGCTGCGCAAGCCCGAGGCCGGCGAGAAGGACGGTCTGGCCTTCGAGTTCCCGGCGGGCCCCGTCACGCCGAAGCCCGAGAAGGATGTCACCAACGCGGCCAAGAAGCACAAGCGCACCCGGGCCAAGGTCGCCACGCGCAAGCCGAGCGATAAGCGTGACGACAAGGGCGGCCCGAGCGGCGGCTCCGGCGGTGTCCGCACCGTCCCGAAGGTGCCGCTGGTCAAGGCCTGAGGCGCGGGCGAACCGGCCTTCCCGAACGCATCGGGGAGGCCGGTCGCCACTCGCCGCACCTCGACGGCTCCCGAAATCCGTGTCCGGCGGTCGACACGGGGCGACCGGATGGTTAGCAAGCGCGACGACGGAGAGCGGGCACTGAGACAGACCGACCGGGAACGCCTCCCCAGCGCAGCGATCGACCGAGGAGGGGCGTCCCGATGAACGACTTGCACGAGGGCCCCCTCACGCCCGTTTCCACCGCGCAACCGATGCCGCCGAAGCTGACGCGGCGGGAAGAGCGTCAGCTGCGCCGCAGGCGTCGCCGCCGGGGCGAGGAGATCCTGGGCTGGATCGTGGTTCCGGTGATCGTGGTCGGGATCTACTGGGGCGTCACAGCCGGCCTCGACTTCCTCGGCACGTCCCCGGGCCAGCTCTGGGACCAGTTGATGCAGGTCAAGGCCATGATGGAGAAGCGGAACTGAAAACGCAGACGGCGTCCGGTCGATGCGTTCGATCTCCGCCCCGAGTCATCGTTCCGGGTCGCCTCGGGCAAGCCCGGAATCCAAACCCGCCGGCAGCGACGAACCTCGCATCCCTGGCGTTTCCGCATCCCAGGCTCCGCTGCGCGGCCCCGGGATGACGGCGATGTGTATGACACCGAGGCGATCGAGCGGGAGAGCGATCAATTCCGCGTGAGCGCGTGGATCGAGAACAGAAGGTCGGGGTCGGTCCAGACCTCGCCCGCGATCCAGCCGGCCTCTCGCGCCAGATCGCGAAACCCCTCGACCGTGTATTTGTAGCTGTTCTCGGTGTGGATCGTCTCGCCTTCCGCGAAGGCGATCCGGCGGTTGGCGAGGCGGAGTGTCTGAGCCTTCAGGCTGACGAGATGCATCTCGATGCGCGAGGCCTCCACGTCGAAGAAGGCCCGATGCGCGAAGGCGTCGATGTCGATCTCGGCTCCGAGTTCGTGGGACAGGCGCACGAGCAGGTTGCGGTTGAAGGCCGCCGTCACGCCCGCGGCATCGTCGTAGGCGGCATCGAGCACGGCCCGGTCCTTCACCAGATCGACACCGATGATCAGGGTGGCCTCCGGCCCCAGCACCCGGCCGAAATGCGCGAGCAGGCGGGCGGCCTGCGGCGGCTCGAAATTGCCGATGGTCGAGCCCGGGAAGAAGC
Organism: Methylobacterium sp. J-068; assembly: GCF_022829445.1. Lineage (GTDB taxonomy): Bacteria > Pseudomonadota > Alphaproteobacteria > Rhizobiales > Beijerinckiaceae > Methylobacterium. Next base: position 12,271 of record NZ_JAKSXY010000092.1, read on the forward strand.
CCGCCACCGGGCCGGCGAGCCCCTCGGGGAGGGTGAAGGCGCGGGTGAAGTCGGCGGCCACCGGGGTGATGGAGAGGTGGGGGAAGTCCCGCCCCAGCGCCTCGGCCTCGCTGCGCAGGAAATCCGCCGAGACGTCCACCGGCACGTAGCCGGCGAGATCCGGCCGATGCGCCATGAGGCGCCGCACCTTGGCAGTCGAGCCGCTGCCGAATTCGACGAGGTTGGCCCGCGCCGGCAGGGCGGCCGCGATGGAGGCGCCCTGGACGTCGAGGATGCCGAGTTCCGTCCGGGTCGGATAGTATTCGGGCTGGCGGGTGATGGCCTCGAAGAGGTCGGAGCCCGCCTTGTCGTAGAAGTACTTCGCCGAGAGGAATTTTCGCGGCGCGGTCAGGCCCGCGAGGGCATCGTCCAGGAATTGCCGCCCGGCATCGGGTGCGGCGATGGGCGTTGCGTCCGTGAAGACGGGATTGATGGTCAAGGGACGTCTCCGGATACGCGACGGGTCTGGAACAGGATCAGACGTGGGTGTCGGACAGGCGCAGGCCCGTGAACTGCCAGCGCTGATGCGGATAGAAGAAGTTGCGGTAGCCCACCCGCGCATGGCCCTGCGGCGTCGCCACGGAGGAGCCGCGCAGCACGAACTGGTTCGACATGAACTTGCCGTTGTACTCGCCCAGGGCCCCGTCCACCGGGCGGTAGCCCGGATAGGCCGTGTAGGCGCTGCGGGTCCATTGCCAGACGAGGCCGAACGCGTCGGAAAGCGCGTCCGCGCGGGCGGCCACCTCCCACTCGAACTCGGTGGGCAGGTCGCGCCCGGCCCAACGCGCATAGGCGTCGGCCTCGTAGTAGCTGATATGCGTGACGGGAAGCGCCGGATCGACGGGGCGGAATCCCGCGAGCGTCATGGTCGCCCAACCGTCGCCCTCGCGGCGCCAGTAGCCGGGCGCGTCCCAGCCCTCGGCCTGGGCGGCGATCCAGCCGTCCGAGAGCCAGAGTTCGGGCCGCGCGTAGCCGCCATCGGCCATGAAGGCGAGCCATTGGGCGTTCGTCACCAGCGCGCGATCGATGCGGCCGGCCTGGATCAGCACGTCGTGGCGCGGCGATTCGTTATCGAACGAGAAGCCCTCGCCCGCGTGACCGATCTGCGCGATGCCGCGCGGGAGTTCGGCCGACCCCGCCATGCCCTGGGGCTGAGGGAAGCGCCATGCGGCGTCGTAGGCCGGCCCGAGGGGGTTCTGCGCGAAGGCGTGCAGGATGTCGGTGATCAGCAACTCCTGGTGCTGCTGCTCGTGGTAGAGGCCGATCTCCAGCACCGGCAGCACGGCGTCGAGCGCTCCGGCCGAGGTCTCGCTCAGGAGCGCGACGACGGCGCGGTCCACGTGGGCGCGGTAGCCGGCCACCTCGTCGGCCGTGGGCCGGGTGATGAGCCCGCGCATGATGCGCGGCTGACGCGGGCCGGCGGCGACGTAGTACGAGTTGAAGAGATAGTGCAGCCGCTCGTCGTAGACGCGAAAGCCCGGCAGATGCTCGCGCAGCAGGAACTGCTCGAAGAACCACGTCGTGTGCGCGCGGTGCCACTTCGTCGGGCTGGCATCCGCCATCGACTGGACCTGCTGGTCCTCGGGCGAAAGAGGAGCGGCCCGCCGCTCGGTCTCGTCGCGGACGTGACGGAAGGCGGCGATCCAGGCCGCTCGGTCCACCGGGCGGGCCGAAAGGGTCGGCGGCGGGAAGGCGGCCCGGTCCGTCACCTCGTCACGGGTCTCGCGAAACGCTGCCGTCGCTGCCATGGCGGCCACTCCCTGATCCATCCACATCCCGAGATATGGCCGCGCGCGCATTCGGCAACGGAGGATCGTCCGGTCCCATCGTCGCGCCGGCGCCCATCCCCGATCCGTCGCCTTTTTCCGGCCACGGTGACATCCCCTTAACCGTCGCCGGCCGACACTCGCCCTTTGACGCGAGACAGTCGGACCGAGACTCGGGATGCGGATCGATCTCATGGCAGGAGCGACCACGGGCGCCGTGGCACGGGGCGTGGCGCCGAACCCCACGATCCTGGTCTTCGATTCCGGCCTCGGCGGGCTCACGGTGCTGGAGCAGGTCCGCCGGGCGCGGCCGGACGCGGCCTACGTCTACGCCGCCGACGATGCGGCGTTCCCCTACGGACTCCTCTCGGAGCCGGTGCTGGTGGCGCGGGTACTCTGCGTGATGGAGCGCCTCATCGGCCTGCACGCACCCGACCTCGTGGTGGTGGCCTGCAACACCGCCTCCACCCTCGTACTGCCGGCCCTGCGCCAGCGCTTCGCCACGCCCTTCGTCGGCGTCGTGCCGCCGATCAAGCCGGCGGCGGAGGCCACGCGCTCGCGGGTGATCAGCCTGCTGGCGACGCCCGGCACCGTGGCGCGCGCCTACACGCACGACCTCATCGAAACCTATGCGGGCGCCTGCGCGGTGACCCTGGTGGGCGCTCCGAACCTCGCGGGCTTCGCGGAGGCCGAACTGGCCGGCAGCCCCGTCGACGACGCGGCCCTCGCCGCCGAGATCGCTCCCTGCTTCGTGACCCTGGAGGACGGCCGGCGCACCGACGTGGTCTGCCTCGCCTGCACGCACTACCCCCTGCTGCTCGCCCGCTTCCGGGCACTCGCCCCCTGGCCGGTGACCTGGATCGACCCGGCGCCGGCCATCGCCCGGCGGGTGACCCAGCTGCTCGGGCCCGTGGACCGCGACGCCCGCGACCTGTCTCCGGTGCGCGGCGCCTTCACCGGCGGGTCGGGGCTGACGCATCCGCTGCGCCGCTCCCTGGCCGCGCGCGGCATCACCGGCGTCGCGGTGGAGGCGATGCCGCTCGGCCTGCAATAGGCGGCAGGAGGCCGGTTCCGCGCCGGCCCATCGGCGCGCCGAGGATGGGATCGATGCCTGTCATCACCGCATCGCCATGCCGCGCCTCGCCCGGTGGTGCGACGCGGCCTCGGTGGTGCACCGGACGCGGGCAGAGGCGGGGCTGCCGTCCTCGGGAGAAGCGGACCGGCGCATGCGCGACGAGGGCCGCTCCTCCAAGCTGCGTCACCCGCGTGCCCTGCACCCGACCCTGACGTACCGGGCGCCCAGGCCCGGCCCCGATCCGCCCCGCGAGAAGCGCCGAGCCGGCTCGGCATTGACGGGCGCGCATCGCTGCTCTAACGAGGCGCCAGCGACGGGGCTCCGATGAGGGGCCCCGCTGCATTTTCAAGCGCACCCGTGGGCGGCCATGTCCGTCCTGTCGCTTCGCTCCCGGCTTCGGCCCGGGCGCGTAGAGAGGAGGGCGCGTTCCTCGATAGATCTCCATTGCGAGAGGAACCGCGATGTCAAAACGCATTCAGGCGAAGCACAAGCTCGATCGCCGCATGGGCCAGAACATCTGGGGCCGCCCGAAGAGCCCCGTCAATCGCCGCGAGTACGGCCCCGGCCAGCACGGCCAGCGCCGCAAGGGCAAGATGTCCGACTTCGGCACGCAGCTGCGCGCCAAGCAGAAGCTCAAGGGCTACTACGCCAACATCACCGAGAAGCAGTTCCGCCGCTACTACGCCGAGGCGATCCGCCTGCGCGGCGATTCCGGCGAGAACCTGATCGGCCTGCTCGAGCGTCGCCTCGACGCCGTGGTGTACCGCGCCAAGTTCGTGCCGACCCCGTTCGCGGCGCGTCAGTTCGTCAACCACGGCCACGTCAAGGTCAACGGTCAGCGCGTCAACATCGCCAGCTACCTCGTGAAGCCGGGCGACCTGATCGAGGTCAAGGATTCCTCGAAGCAGCTCGAGATCGTCGTCGTGGCCGCGCAGCTCCCCGAGCGCGACGTGCCGGACTACATCGAGGTGGATCACTCCAAGATGACGGCCCGCGTCACCCGCGTGCCGAACCTCGGCGAGGTTCCCTACCCGGTCCAGATGGAACCGAACCTGGTCATCGAGTTCTACTCGCGCTGATCCTTCCGGATCATCGCCGAAGACAGGCAAGGGCCGCCCGCGAGGGTGGCCCTTTCTCGTTGCCGGCGTCGCGGTGGATGCGAGCCCTCAGGCGAGGGCAGGTGATTCCTGATTCACGCAGGAAACCCGACGCCCGACCTCCGATCCGAGCGTTCGGGATGGGTGGCATGCGGGCGATTGAGCTCTGGGCGGAACCCGGCGTTCAGCCTCCGACCACGCCGTTCGAACGGCGATCATCGGAGACCATCCGTCATGGGCCGACACCTTCGACGATCACGACATCGACCTCCGCCGCGCCCAGACGCAATCGCGCCACGTCGGCGTATTCCGGCGCGTGCCAACAGGCGCGGGCCGTTTCGTAGTCCTCGAAGGCGATCACCACGTTGCGCGGTTTCACATCGCCTTCGACGGCCTCCAGACGGCCACCGGCCACGAGAATCCGCCCGCCGAAACGCGCGATCACCTCGGGAAGCGCGCGCGCATAGGCGCCGTACCGCTCCGGGTCCGTCACGGTGATGCGCGCGATCCAATAGCCGCTCGGCATCCGTTCCTCCTCATCGGTGGTGAAGCGTCGTTCGTGAAACGGCCGATCCGCTGTCGGCCGGTTCCGGATCCTTTGCGGCCAAGCCCGTTCGTCGGCAAGCGGACATGCGGGATGCCCGCCATGGGTCGGGACCTCACGCGCGGGCCTGTCGCCGCCATGAACGACGGCCTTCCATGCGGCGCGTCATCGACCCGGTGACCGGCGCCCGACCGTTCAGGCCCGGGGCTTGCCCGCTTGGGTCGGCATGGGCCGCTTCGCGCTCGATGACGAACATCAACGATCGCCGAGCGCCCACGCCCTACTGGCTCGGCATGGTGAGGACGAGCGGCCCGCTGCGGGTGGCGACGACGGTGTGCTCGTACTGGACCGTGAGGGCCTTCGGCCGGCTGTAGAGGGTCCAGGGATCGTCGCCGTCCTCGGCGAATTCGGCCCCCAGGGACAGGAAGGGCTCGACGGTGAAGACCAGGCCTTCCGTCATGATCCGGCGCTCGGAGGCGTCGGGCCAGGTCGCGATCTCGGTCGGCTCCTCGTGCAGCGACAGGCCGACGCCGTGGCTGGCGAGGTTGCGCACCAGCGTGTAGCCGTTCTTCCGCGCGAAGGCGCCGACGGCCCGTCCGATCTCGGCCAGCGGCTTGTCGGTGCCGATCTGGCGCAGGCCCGCCCACATCGCCCGGCGCCCGTCCCGGCAGAGCCGCTCGACTGCGCGGGTCACGGGCGGCACCGCGAACGAGGCCCCGGTGTCGGAAAAATAGCCGTCCTTCTCCGCGGAGACGTCGATGTTGACGAGGTCGCCCGGCGCGATCCGGCGGTCGCCCGGGATGCCGTGCGCGATCTCCTCGTTGACGCTGATGCAGGTCGCGCCGGGAAAACCGTAGACCATCTCGGGCGCCGGGCGCGCGCCGGCCGCCTCCAGGAAAGACCGTCCGACCCGGTCGAGCTCCCGCGTGGTTATGCCGGGCTCGATCGTCCGGCCCATCGCCTCCAGCGTGTCGGCGACGATGCGCCCGATCCGCCTGAGCGCCGCCAGTTCGTCGTCGCTCGACACCGTCATGGGTTCTCCTTTCGCACGAGGGGCGCTGAGGCTCCCAGGCGGCTCCGCCCCGTTCGGGACATTCGTCCGAGGTGTGGGCGCTCACCGCCCCATCAGGGCGTCCACGTGGGCGGAGACGGAGAGCCCCAGGCCCTTCAGGCTGTAGCCGCCCTCCAGCACCGAGACGACGCGGCCACCCGCGTGGCGGTCGGCGACCGCCATCAGCCGGCGCGTCGCCCAGCCGAAATCCGCCTCGGTGAGCCGGACATTGCCCAGGGGGTCGAGGTGGTGCGCGTCGAAGCCGGCCGAGATGATGACGAGGTCGGGCGCGAAGGCCTCGAGGCGGCGCAGGATGCCGGCCTCGAACGCCTCGCGAAAGATCGCGCCGTCGTCGCCCGCCCGCAGCGGCACGTTGACGATGGTGTCGTGGTTGCCGCGCTCGCCGGCGGCCCCGGTGCCGGGAAACAGCGGCATCTCGTGGGTCGAGGCGTACATCACGGATCGGTCGTCCCAGAAGATGTCCTGCGTGCCGTTGCCGTGGTGGACGTCCCAGTCGACGATCGCCACGCGCTCGGCGCCGTGACGCTCGCGGGCGTGGCGGGCCGCGATCGCGGCGTTGTTGAAGACGCAGAACCCCATCGCGGTCATGCGCTCGGCGTGGTGGCCCGGCGGGCGCATGGCCACGAAGGCGTTGGCGCACTCGCCGCCCATCACCGCGTCGACGGCGTGCACGGCGCCGCCGACCCCGCGCAGGGCCGCCTCCATCGTGCCCGGCGAGAGCAGCGTGTCGCCGTCGATCTGCACGTAGCCGTCCGCGGGCGCCGCCTCGATCATCGCCTGCACGTAGGGCACCGGGTGGACCAGGGTCGGCACCTCCGGCCCGGCCTTCGGGGCGAGGCCGCGCACGAGGCCGGCGAAGCGCTCGTCCTCCAGGGCCCGCTCCACGGCGCGAATCCGGTCCGCCCGCTCGGGGTGCCCCTCGGGCATGGCGTGATCCAGGGCCGAGGGATGGCTCACGTACAGCGTCGTCACGAACGTCCCTCCGGTCGCAATCCCTCCTGTCGCTCATCGGCCACAGGCGATGCAAATGTGCCACGTCTTGGCGCGCGGCACTACGCTGGGATGCGCGCTCGGCTTAGGTTGCGCAAGGCCTTGCCCGTCAAGACCCGATTCACCAAGCCGCTATCGCCGCGACACCGACCAACCCCGTTCCCGCGATGTGCCGCGCATCGCGACAGGCCCGACCCATGCGCGCTCCCGCCACCCTCCTGCTGCTCGGCGCCCTGTTGCCGCTCGGTGCCTGCAACACCCGGACGACGGGTCTGGCGAACGCGCCGGCACCGGTCCAGGTGGCGGCCGCGACGCCCGCGCCGCTGACCGGCGAAGCCCGCGACAAGGCCTGGATGAAGCTCGCGCCGGACGCGCCGGTCGATCCGAAGATCGCCCGCACCATCATCGACTACCCGACCCGGGAAGCGCCCGGCACCGTCATCGTGGTGACCAAGGAGCGCCGGCTCTACTACGTGCTGCCGGACGGCAAGGCCGTGCGCTACCCCGTGGCGGTCGGCCATGCGGGCATGGCCTGGGCCGGCACCGCGGAGGTGGACCGCAAGGGCGAGTGGCCGGACTGGAACCCGCCGCCGGAGATGCTGGCCCGCCGGCCCGACCTGCCCAAGCGCCTGGAGGGCGGCCCCACGAGCCCGATCGGCGCGCGGGCGCTCTACCTTGCCGAGGGCAAGAAGGACACGCTGTTCCGCATCCACGGCACCAACGAGCCCGAGAAGATCGGGCAGGCGGTCTCGTCCGGCTGCATCCGCATGCTCAACGCCGACGTGATGGACCTCTACGACCGCGTGCCGATCGGCGCGAAGGTGGTGGTGCGCTGAGGCCTGCGAGACCGGACGGTTCGTCGGCCGCGAGGTAGCCGTTGAAGGCAAGCCAAGTGACTTCAGCAGGTGCCTTCAAGCTCCCCGCATGACCGCATCGCGGTAAATGCGCCGCGCCGATTCAGTCTCATGTTTGCACGGCCTGCATCCCCGGCACCGCCGACAGCAGCGTGCGCGTGTAGGCATGTTCCGGTTTCCGAAACAGCTCGGCGGCCGGCTGCATCTCCACGATGGCCCCGCGATGCATCACCGCGATCCGGTCGCAGATCTTCGCGGCGACGCGCAGATCGTGCGTGATGAACAGCATCGCGAGGTTCAGGCGCTGCTTCAGGTCTTCGAGAAGGTCGAGCACCTGTGCCTGGACGGACACGTCGAGGGCGGAGACGGCCTCGTCGGCCACGATCACGTCCGGCTCCATGGCGAGGGCCCGGGCGATGCCGATGCGCTGGCGCTGGCCGCCCGAGAAGGCGTTGGGATAACGCGCGGCGGCGCTGGCCGAGAGACCGACGAGGTCGAGGAGTTCGTGGGCCCGCGCCCGCGCCACGCGGGCCGGCGTGCCGTGCGCGATCGGCCCGGCGGTGATGATCTGCTCGACGGTCCGGCGCGGGTTCAGGGACGAGAACGGGTCCTGGAAGATCATCTGGATGCGGTGGCGCTCCGCGCGCAGGGCGCGTGTTCCCAGCGCCGTGTAGTCGAGGGACCCGAGGCGCACCGTGCCTCGGTCCGGTTCGATGAGGCGGATGGCGAGACGGGCCGTCGTCGACTTGCCGGAGCCGGACTCGCCGACCAATCCGAGGGTTTCGCCACGCCTCACGTCGAAGCTGACCTCCTGGACGGCGTTCACCACCCTGGGCTTGCCGAACAGCCCGCCACGCGTCGTGTAGGTCTTGGTCATGCCGATGGCGGACAAAGCGAGCGGCTCCGTCGCCCGCGAGACCCGGGGCGGGGGCACGAGGCTCGGTACCGCCGCGAGGAGCGCCTGGGTGTAGGGGTGCTGCGGGCGCCCGAGGACGGCCTGCGCCGAGCCCTGTTCCACGAGCCTGCCGCGCTGGATCACGGCCACATGGTCCGCGATGTCCGCGACCACCCCGAAATCGTGGGTGATGAACAGGACGCTCATGCCGCGGCGGCGCTGAAGGTCCCGGATCAGTTCGAGGATCTGCGCCTGGGTGGTGACGTCCAAAGCCGTGGTGGGCTCATCGGCGACGAGGATCGAGGGTTCGAGGGCGAGCGCCATGGCGATCATCGCGCGCTGGCGCTGCCCGCCGGAGAGCTGGTGGGGATAGGCCCTCACGATCTGGGCCGGATCGGGCAGCCCGACCTCGGTGGCCAGCGCGACGGCGCGGGCGCGGCGCTCGGCCGGGGTGAAGAGGCCGTGCGCCTCGAACATCTCGGCGATCTGGTCGCCGATGCGCATCACTGGGTTGAGGGCCGTCATCGGCTCCTGGAACACCATGGCGATGCGCCGGCCGCGCAGAGCCCGCCAGCCGCGCTCGTCCAGGGTCAGGAGATCCTGGCCCTCGAACAGGATCTGGCCGCCGGTCGGCGTCAGGGCCCGGGGCAGCAGACCGGTGAGCGCGTAGGCGCTCATGGACTTGCCCGAGCCCGATTCGCCGACCACGCAGAGGATCTTGCCCGGCATCAGGTCGAGGGAGAGGTCCTCGACGGCGTTCGGACGGTCGGCGCCCTTCGGCAGCGCGAGCGTGAGGTTCCGGATCCGGATGACGGGCTCGCTCATGGTCAGGTCTCCCGCTGCGCGTTGCGTGTCGCCAGGATGGCCGGTCCGGTCTCGCCGAGGTCCCAGAACAATCCGGCCATGAGGGCCAGGGCCTCGCGCGACATCGGACCGAGGAGGTGCTCGTCCGGCCCGTGCTGGAGGCAGGCCGGGTAGGAATGCGGCACCCACAGGGTCGGCAGGCCGAGGATTTCCGAGAAGGCGTCGTTGGGCAGGGAGCCGCCGAGATTGGGCAGCAGCGCCGGGCGCTTGCCCGTGCTCTCGGCGATGGAGGCGAGCGCCCAGCCGACCCAGGGGTCTTCGACGGGAAGCCGGGTGGCGCGGAACACCTCGGTGCGGGCGGCCCGGACCTCCACCATGGGCAAGCCGTGGGCATCGAGATGCGCGCGCACCGCCGGCAGGATACCCTCCCAATCGGTCCCGACGACGAAGCGCAGTTGCAGCGTCGCCTTCGCCTTGGAGGGCACGGCGTTGAGGGGGCCGTCGGGGTCGCCGGTCTTGAAGGCCAGGACTTCGAGGGTGTTCCAGCCGAAGACGCGCTCGGCGGCGGACAGGCCGGGCTCGCCCCAATCCGCGTCGATCCTCGGCGCGCTCGGGTCGCTGCCGACGGTGATGTCGCGCAGGGCCGCGCGCACGCCCTCGGGGATCGGCGGCGGGCGCAGGGCATCGAGCAGAATCGTGCCGCGCCCGTCGACCAGGGTGGCGATGGCATTGGCCAGGACCGTGCCGGGATTGCGCAGCAGGCCGCCCCAGTTGCCGGAATGATGGCTGCCCTCGCGCAGATCGAGGTCGAGTTCGAAGGTGAAGCCGCCGCGCGAGCCGAGGAAGACGGTCGGGCGCTCGGCGCTCACGCGCGGACCGTCCGAGGCGATGAGGACATCGGCGGCCAGGGCCTCGGCTTCCGCGCGGCAGAGGTCGCGCAGGCCCGGCGAGCCGGATTCCTCGCCCATCTCGATGAGGAGCTTGGTGTTGAAGCCGAGCCGCCCGTTGCGCGCCGCGATCACCGCCTGCAGGGCGCCGAGGTTGAGGATGTGCTGACCCTTGTTGTCGGCGGTGCCGCGCCCGTACCAGCGCTCGCCCTCGATCACGATCCGCCAGGGATCGAGGCCGTCGCGCCACTGCTCCGGATATCCGCGCACGGTGTCTCCGTGGCCGTAGATGAGCACGGTGGGCAGCCTGTCGCCCTCGTGCCGGTCGGCGATGAGAAAAGGGCCGTGCACACCGTCCGGATTGTCGAGGATGCGGCTCGTGAAGCCCAAGGGCGCGATCGCGGGGGCGAGATAGTCGGCGAGGTAGGCGCGCAGGGCCGGGACCTGACCGCTGGCCTGGCTCTCGGTGGGGCGGGCGACGGCATCCTGCAGGGCGGCGAGGAAGCCGCCGTCGTCGTAATGGCGCGTGGCACGCGCGATGGCATCGTGTCGGGACATGGATCCTCGGGTGCTGGAAGGCTCGCGGGTCTCGGGAGGGGTAATGGGTGGCCTCAGCGCCGGCCCTCGGGGGCCGTGATGTCGCGCACGCCGTCGCCCAGCAGGTTGATGCCCAGCACGAGGCTCAGGAGGGCCACGCCCGGAATGGTGATGACCCAGGGCTGGAAGAACATGTACGGCTTGCCCTCCGCGATCATCAGGCCCCAGGACGGCAGCGGCGGCTGAACGCCGAGGCCGAGGAACGACAGGGCGGCCTCCAGCAGGATCGCGTGGGCCATCTCCAGGGTCGCCACCACGATCAGGGCATTGAGGATGTTGGGCAGCACCTCCTGGAACAGGATGCGGGCGTTCGAGAAGCCCGTGGCGCGGGCCGCCGCGATGAAGTCCTGGTCGCGGATCTGGCGGGTCGCCGCCCGGGTGACGACGGCGAAGCGGTCCCACAGGAGAAAGCCGAGCACGAGGACCACCACCTTCAGCGAGCCGCCCACCAGGGAGGCCATGGCCAGGGCCACGAGGACCACCGGCATGGCGAGCCGCGTGGTGACGACGTAGCTCACCACGGCATCGACCCGGCCGCCGAAATAGCCGGCGCAGACCCCGAGGGTCGTCCCGATGATCCCCGAGATGACGGCCGAGGCCAAGCCGATCAGGAGGGAGATCTGACTGCCGTAGATCAGGCGGCTCAGGTAGTCGCGTCCGAGCTTGTCGGTGCCGAGCACGTGGTCCCAGGTCCCCTTGGCGTTCCAGATCGGCGGGATCAGGCGGCGCGAGACGTCCTGGGCGTAGGGATCGTGCGGCGCGATGAGCGGGGCTGCCAGCGCCGCCAGCACGATGAGGCTCAGGATGCCGGCGCCGATCAGGAAGCCGCCGTGGCCGAGGCCGCGCCGGAGCGCCAGGGCCGTCGGCGAGCGCGCCGCCGGCAGGGCGTCGGCCCGGCTCGCCGCATCGCCCCGAGGGGCCAGGATCTGCGGTGTCACCACCTGTGGCGTCACGAAATCGGGCGTGGCGATCGACGGCGTGGTCATCAGCGCATCGGACACGGGCGTCCCCTGTAGGCCGGGAGAGGTGGAAGCGGCGGCGGGCGGGCGGGTCATTGCCGCAGCCGGGGATCGAGGAAGGCGTTGAGCAGGTCGGCGGCCAGCGTCAGGACGATGTAGATCATGGCCAGGACCAGCACGATCGCCTGGACCACGGGGAAATCGTTGCGGGCGATGGACTCCCAGGCGAGCTGCCCGAGCCCCTGGAGCGAGAACACCGCCTCGATGACGATGGAGCCGCCGAGCATGAAGCCGAACTGGACGGCGGCCAGCGCGATGACCGGGATCACGGCGTTGCGCAGGGCGTGCCGGATCAGGATCTTGCGCGGGGGCAGGCCCTTGGCCCGGGCCGTGCGGACGTAGTCGGAGGCCAGCACCTCCAGCATGCCGTTGCGGGTGAGGCGCATCACCGCCGGCATGGCGTAGTAGCCGAGGGCCACCGCCGGCAGGACGAAGTGTTTCCACGTCGTGTTGCCCGAGACCGGCAGCCAGCGCAGGTTCACGGAGAAGATCATGATCAGGGTCAGGCCGAACCAGAAGCTCGGCATCGCCTGGCCCAGCACCGAGACCGACAGGGCGGCCCGGTCGATCCAGGTGCCGCGCTTGACCGCCGCCAGCACGCCCAGCGGGATCGCCACGAACAGGGCGACGGCCAGGGCCACCACCCCGAGGAGCAGGGTGATGGGCATGCGGGACGCCAGCAGCGCGATCACGCTCTCGCGGAAGTAGAACGAGTTTCCGAAATCGAGCCGGATCGCGCGGGCCGCCCAAGCGAGGAACTGCGCCAGGATCGGCTGGTTCAGCCCGTGCTGGACACGGATCGCCTCGACCTGGGCGGCGGTCGCCTCGGGGCCGGCGATGGCCGCGGCGAGGTCACCGGACAGGTGGAGCAGCATGAAGCTCGCCACCGATACGGTCACGGCCACCGCGATGGCGACGAGCACGCGTTGCAGCATGAATCTGAGCATGGGCCGGCTCCTCCGGTCGGTGAGGGGTGTGCGGTCCAGGTCCCACGGCGGCCGTGGGACCGCGAAACGCTACTTCCAGCTGGCCGCGTAGAAGCGCGGCAGTTCGTCGGGCTGCGCCGTGAAGGCGAGGTCCTGGGTGAAGGCGTAATTGGTCGAGTAGGAGAACAGCGGCAGGATGTAGGCCTGGGCCGCGATGCGCTTGAGCGCCTCGGCGTACTTCGCCTTGCGCACCGCCGGATCGACGGCGCCGTCGCCCGCCTGCAGAGCCGCGATGGTCTCGGGGTCCTTGGTGAGGTCCTCGTCGCCGCCCTTGAGGTAGACGCCGGTGAAGGCGGAGACGTCGAGCACGGAGAACGAGCCCCAGGTCTGGAAGGCGATGGACACCTTTCCGCCGCGGATGAGGTCGCGCAGGGCCGCGTAGCGCAGGTAGTTTAGCCGGGCGGTGATGCCCACGGCGCGCAGGTATCCGATCACCGCTTCGGCATAGTCGCGCTCGCGATAGGCGCCGAGATCGATCTCGAAGCCGTTGGGATAGCCGGCCTCCTTCAGCAGCGCCCTGGCCTTGGCCGGATCGTAGCCGTAGCGCGTCACGCCCTCGTCGGTGCAGCCGAACTGATCGATGAAGCAGGCCGCGTTCATCACGCGGCTGCCGCCCCGCACGAGGTTGTCGACCATCGCCTTGCGGTCGATGGCGTAGGAGATCGCTTGGCGGACGCGCGGATCCTTGAGCGGCGAGTTCTCCTTGGCCCGGCCCAGGGTATCGAACTGCAGGAAGCCGACGCGCATGGTCTCGGCGCTGAGCACCGCGATGTTCGGAGCGCTTTTCAGCTGATCGGCCTGGTCGCTCGGCACCCGCCAGATCCAGTCGATGCCGCCGGTGACGAGTTCCGCCATGCGGCTGTCGGCGTCGGGGATGACGCGGAATTCGAGCTTGCCGATCTTCGGCGTTCCGATGGGGCTGCCGGGCCAGTACTTGGTAAAGCGCTCCATCTTCACGCCGCGACCGTTCTCGACGGCCGTGATGCGATAGGGGCCGGTGCCGACGGGCGCCTTGGCGAAGCCGTCGAGGCCCACCTTCTTGAAGTAGGCCGCCGGAAAGATCGGGGTCGGACCGGCAAGGTATTCGAGGGCCGCCGGGAAAGCGGTCTTGAGGTGTATGCGAACGGTGCGGGCATCCACCACCTCCGTCGATTTCATCCAATCGACGTTCTGCTTCGTCACCGTACGGGCTTCCGGCGTGAGCACGTAGTTGAAGGTGAAGGCCACGTCCTCGGGGCCGAACGCGTCGCCGTTGTGGAAGGTCACGCCCTCGCGCAGCGTCAATTCCAGGGTGGTGGGATCGACCCACGTCCAGGCCGTGGCCAGCATCGGCTGGTACGCCCCGGTCTTCGGGTCGCGGTAGATCAGGGTGTCCCAGACGTTGCGGGCCAGGATGACGCCCTCGCGGGCGCTGTTGTGGTACGGGCTGACGTTCTCCGGCTCGGTATCGGAGGCATAGACCAGGGTGTCGTCCGCCTTGCCGGCCAGGGCCGGAACGCTGCTCGCGAGCATCAGCAGGGTGAGTGCGGCGCTCGCCGTCGAGATGTGTCGCGCCATGATCCCGGTTCCTCTCGCCCTCGAGCCCGGCGGAGTGCCGGACGATGTGCTGTGCCGCTTTTTTCGTCGTGCCATGGTGTTGTGCATTTTGCATCGCAACAAGTAGAATTTCGCGATGGGTGCCGTGCCGATCCGGCAACGGAGAGGATCGATGCAGATTTCGAGCCTGCGCTATTTCCTGGCTGTCGCCCGAACCGGGTCGATCGCGGCCGCCTCGTCTCAGTTGAACGTCGCGGCCTCGGCGATCAGCCGGCAGATCGCCAATCTCGAAGCCGAGCTCGACTGCGTTCTGTTCGAGCGGCGGCCCCGGGGCATGGTGCCGAGCCCGGCCGGCGAGTTGCTGGCCGCGCACGCCCACCAGACCCTGATCCGCGCCGAACAGGTGGCCGCCGAGATCCAGGAACTGCAGGGTTTGGCGCGCGGCTTCATCCGCGTCGCCACCTCAGAGGGCTTCGCCCTGGACCTGCTGCCGAACGCCATCGCGGAATTCCATTCCGCCTATCCGGGCATCCGCTTCGAGGTGCAGATGCTGCCCCCCGCCCAGGTCACGCACGTGGTGGCGGCGGGGGACGCCGATATCGGCATCACCTTCGCCATGGCCCCGTCGAGCCTCGTCACGGTCGCGTACGACAACGCCGTCGAGATGGTGGCGCTGAGCGCGCCCGATCATCCCCTGGCGTGCCGGCCCTCGATCCAGCTCTCCGACCTGAAGGCCTATCCGATCGCGGTGCCGACCCTCGACACCACCGCGAGGCGGGTCTTCGACGCGGCCTGCCTCGCGGAAGGCATCGCCATCGAGCCGACGCTGACGGCCAACATCCTCTCCGCCCTGCTGCCCTTCGTGCGGCGGACGAAGGGCTTGGCGCTGATGTCGGCGCTGTCCGTGCAGACGCCGGTGCGCCTCGGCGAACTCGTCTGCATCCCGGTGCGGTCGCGGGCGAGCCTGGTCCGGGGCATCCAGGTCCAGGTCATGCGCGACCGGAAGCTGCCGCACGCGGCCCAGGCCTTCCTACGCCAGCTCGTCGCCGCCCTGCCGCCGGTGGCGCCCGGCGGCGTCTGACGATCCGGTGGCTGGATCCGTCATCCGTTCCGGAACGTGTAGCTGTAGCCGTTCAGGGCGGGCGCACCGCCGAGATGGGCGTAGAGCACCTTCGAGCCCTTGGGGAAGAAGCCCTTCCGGACGAGGTCGATCATCCCCTGCATGGACTTCCCCTCGTAGACCGGGTCCGTGATCATGGCCTCGAGGCGCGCCGAGAGGCGGATCGCCTCGATGGTCTCCCGCGACGGGACGCCGTAGACCGGATAGGCGTAGTCCTCGTTCAGCACCACGTCGTCGGCCACGATCTCGGGCGCACCGATCAGGGCGGCCGTCTTCTGGGCGATGTCCAGGACCTGGGCCTTGGTCTGGGCGGGGGTGAAGGACGCGTCGATGCCGATGACGTTGCGGGCGCGCCCGTCGGCGGCAAAGCCCACCACCATGCCCGCATGGGTCGAGCCCGTGACGGTGCAGACCACGATGTAGTCGAAGTGCAGGCCCATCTCGGCCTCCTGCGCGCGCACCTCCTCGGCGAAGCCCACGTAACCGAGACCGCCGAACTTGTGCACCGAGGCGCCGGCCGGGATCGCGTAGGGCTTGCCGCCCTTGGCCTTCACGTCCTCCAGGGCCGCCTTCCAGCTCTCGCGGATGCCGATGTCGAAGCCATCGTCCACGAGCTGCGTCTCCGCGCCCATGATGCGCGACAGGAGGATGTTGCCGACCCGGTCGTAGACCGCGTCCTCGTGCGGCACCCAGGCTTCCTGGATCAGCCGGCACTTCATGCCGATCTTGGCGGCCACCGCCGCGACCATGCGGGTGTGGTTCGACTGCACGCCGCCGATGGAGACCAGGGTGTCGGCTCCGCTCGCGATGGCGTCGGGCACGATGTATTCGAGCTTGCGCAGCTTGTTGCCGCCATAGGCGAGACCCGAATTGCAATCCTCGCGCTTGGCGTAGATCTCCACCTCGCCGCCGAGATGGTCGGTGAGCCGCGAAAGCTTCTCGATCGGGCTCGGGCCGAAGGTCAGGGGGTAGCGCTCGAATTTCGAAAGCATGGTGACGGTGTCCTCACGGGTGGGCTGGCGAAAAGTTAGCAAAGGACCCGCGAAAGGTGCTCTCGAATTTCGGGCGGGAATACCGTAGGTTTCGGCTCCACAGGTCGCCACGCCCTGCACACGTTTCATTTTTTTCGATGATGACGAAAGACTCTTCCATCGGCCCTGCGCTCGACAGGATGGACCTGAAGATCCTCCGCCTGCTCCAGGCCGACGGCCGCATGGGCAATTCCGAGATCGCCAAGCGGGTGAATACGAGCGCGGCCACCTGCCACCGGCGCACGCAGCGGCTGTTCGACGAGGGCTACATCCGCGGCGTGCGCGCACAGATCGCGCCGGAGAAGATCGGCCGGGGCTCCCTCGTGATCGTCGGCGTGGTGCTGGACCGCTCGACACCGGAGAGCTTCGCCGCCTTCGAGGCCGCCGCCTCGGCGATGCCCATGGTGCTGGACTGCCATCTCGTCGCCGGCGACTTCGATTATTTTCTCAAGATCCGCGTTCGCGACATGGCGGGTTTCAACCGGCTCCACAGCAACACCCTGATCGCGCTGCCGGGCGTGCGCCAGACGCGGACCTTCTTCGTGATGAAGGAAGTCGTCGACAACGCGCCGCTCGATCTCTGAGCGAGGTCCCGTGACCCGCCCAGGCGTGCATGGCTAGGACGGGGCGGGTTGGCCGAGGGCCCCAGACTCCGCACGGCGCGCCCCCGGCACCAGGATCGACAAACCTCCCGGCGGACGGGCCGAACGGCACCCATCCCGAGAGCCCATCCCGAGCGCAGATGGGCCACCGGCCTCGAGCGTTGCGGCGCGCGAGGTCATCTTTTCGAAACGCTCATTCGTGAGCGGGCTTTAACCTGAACGTCGATTCAGATTTGGCCGTTAACTGCTTGAACGATGCCGTCCTGCATAGTCGAACCATCGACAGACACACAGACCGGCCAAGACAAAGCCGGGGGAGCATCAAGACATGATCAACCTTTCGCTTCAGGTTTTCTGTAACCGTATCGTCGCCGCCGGCCGCATCACCGCCGAGGACGTGCAGGCGCTCACCCGCCACGTGCTCCCCGACGGCTTCACCAGCCGCGACGAGGCCGACATGCTGATCGCCCTCGACCGCGTCGTGACGGCGAGCGATGCCGCCTTCGGCGACTACCTCGTGGCCTCGGTCGTGGACTTCGCGGTCTGGGGCGAGCGGCCCACCGGCTACATCGACGGCGACGTGGCGCGCTGGCTGGTCGGCTCCCTGCGCAACGGCAGCGGCCCGACCCCGCTCGCCGCCCGGATCGCCCGCGAGGTAGTTCGCGAGGCCCAGGCCAGCGACGAGGCGCTGATCGCCTTCGCGCTGGCCGCGAACCGCCGCCGCGACGATACGACGATGCCCGCGCCGATCCGCCTCGCCGCCTGAACCGGGCGAAGACCCACCCGTTTTTCGGGCGGTACAGGCTCACGGCGAACGCATACAAAATCCAATGGTGCGCCGCACGCCGATCGTCTCGGCACCGCACGCTCTAAAACTCTGGAGGTCCCGGATCCATCAGCTTCCCGAAGCCGCATAACTGCTTTAACGGGGACGAGCTTGGGCGTTTCGAGGCGCCACACCTTATCCAACCGACCAGAGTGCGCGGAAAGATGTTCGAGAAGATTCTGATCGCGAACCGTGGCGAGATCGCCTGTCGCATCATCAAGACCGCCCGGCGCATGGGCATCAAGACGGTCGCGGTCTACTCGGACGCCGACCGCGATGCCCTCCACGTCGCCATGGCCGACGAGGCCGTGCATATCGGCCCCGCCCCGGCGGCGCAGTCCTACCTTCTGGCCGAGAAGATCATCGAGGCCTGCAAGAAGACCGGCGCGCAGGCGGTCCATCCCGGCTACGGCTTCCTGTCCGAGCGCGAATCCTTTCCCCGCGCCCTGGAGGCGGCCGGCATCGTCTTCATCGGCCCCAATCCCGGCGCGATCGCCGCGATGGGCGACAAGATCGAGTCGAAGAAGGCGGCTTCCGCCGCCAACGTCTCCACCGTGCCGGGCTTCCTCGGCGTGATCGAGAGCCCCGAGCACGCGGTCACCATCGCGGACGAGATCGGTTACCCGGTCATGATCAAGGCCTCGGCCGGCGGCGGCGGCAAGGGCATGCGCATCGCGCACTCGTCGGGGGAGGTGGCCGAGGGCTTCGCCCGCGCCAAGTCCGAGGCCGCCTCGTCCTTCGGCGACGACCGCGTCTTCGTGGAGAAGTTCATCACCGACCCGCGCCACATCGAGATCCAGGTGATCGGCGACAAGCACGGCAACGTGATCTATCTCGGCGAGCGCGAGTGCTCGATCCAGCGCCGGAACCAGAAGGTGATCGAGGAGGCCCCGTCGCCGCTCCTCGACGAGGCCACCCGCGCCAAGATGGGCGAGCAGGCCGTGGCACTGGCAAAAGCCGTGAACTACGATTCCGCCGGCACGGTCGAGTTCGTCGCGGGCCAGGACAAGTCGTTCTACTTCCTCGAGATGAACACCCGGCTCCAGGTGGAGCACCCGGTCACCGAGATGATCACCGGGCTCGACCTCGTGGAGCTGATGATCCGGGTCGCGGCCGGCGAGGCGCTGCCGCTGGGACAGGCCGACGTGACGCTGAACGGCTGGGCCGTCGAGAGCCGCGTCTATGCCGAGGACCCGACCCGCAACTTCCTGCCCTCCATCGGGCGCCTGACCACCTACCGGCCGCCGGAAGAGGGGAAGTTCGGCGGCGCCACGGTGCGCAACGACACCGGCGTGGAGGAGGGCGGCGAGATCGCGATCCACTACGATCCGATGATCGCCAAGCTCGTGACCTGGGCGCCGACCCGCGCCGAGGCCATCGAATCGCAGGGCGAGGCGCTGGACGCCTTCGCCATCGACGGCATCCGCCACAACATCCCGTTCCTGTCCGCCCTGATGGCGCATCCGCGCTGGCGCTCGGGCAACCTCTCCACCGGCTTCATCGCCGAGGAGTTCCCGGAGGGCTTCACGGCGCCCGAGCCGAAGGGCGAGGTCGCCCTGCGCATGGCCGCCGCCGCCGCCGCGATCGACCACAAGATGAACCAGCGCAAGCGCGGCATCTCCGGCCAGATGCGCGATCCGGCCCTGCTGCATTTCGAGCGCGAGCGCGTCGTGGTGCTGGCGGGCGAATCCTACCCGGTCACCGTCGAGGCGGTCGGCGCCAGCCTCATCGTCAAGGCCGAGGACGGCCGGAGCTGGACGGTGTCGAGCGACTGGCGCCCGGGCGAGCCGGTCTGGCAGGGCGAGATCGCCGGCACCCGCGTCGCCATGCAGGTGCGCGGCCTCCTCAACGGCGTGGCGCTCCAGCATGCGGGCGCGGCGGCGCAGGCCCGCGTCTACACGCAGCGCGAGGCCGCGCTCGCCGCCCTGATGCCGGTCAAGGAGGATGCGGGCTCCGGCAAGCAGGTGCTCTGCCCGATGCCGGGCCTCGTCAAGGCGATCCTGGTGAAGGAAGGCCAGGAGGTGAAGAACGGCGAGCCGCTCGCCATCGTCGAGGCGATGAAGATGGAGAACGTGCTGCGCGCCGAGCGCGACGCCACGATCGCCAAGATCGCCGCGAAGGAGGGCGACAGCCTCGCGGTCGATGCGGTGATCCTCGAATTCGCCTGAGGATTCGGCCCGCCGCGACAGACTGGTTTCGGTCGCGGCGGGCGACCACGGAGCAGGCATGCCCCTCTATTTCGCCTACGGCGCGAACATGGACGCCGCCGCGATGGCGGCGCGCTGCCCGCGCTCGACGCTGATCGGGCAGGGGCGGCTGAACCGGCACCGCTTCATCATCATGCGCGAGGGCTACGCCTCGGTGGTGCGCGATCCCCGCGCCACTGTCTGGGGCGTGCTCTGGGACCTGTCCCTCGGCGACGTGCCGGCGCTCGACCGCTACGAGGGCGTCGCGTCCGGCCTCTACATCAAGGCGTCGCAGCCGGTCTCGGTGCCGGGTGGCTCGAAGCGCGCGCTGATCTATCTCGGAGGCACGAGCACCACGGGCGCGCCCCGGCCGGGCTACCTCGAAGCGGTGCTCGCGGCGGCGGACGCCGCGCAGCTGCCGCCCGCCTACCGCGCCGAGCTGCGAACCTGGCAGTCCGGTCAGGTTCGGCGGACGCGTTGAAGCGGTGCCCGGAGCGGGCCATGGTCGCAACGGGGCGCCGAGAGGAGACGGCTGCATGTCATCCGAGCTTCGAACCGTCGCGGTCGTCGTGTCCGGCCGGGTCCAGGGCGTCGGCTATCGAATGTGGGCGCAGGGCGAGGCCGGTCGCCTCGGTCTGTCGGGGCACGTGCGCAACCGGCCGGACGGCACGGTGGAGGCGGTGTTCTCAGGCACACCCGACGCCGTGGCGCGGATGCTGGAGGCCTGCCGGCACGGACCACCCGGCGCCCGGGTAACGGACGTCGCCATCACCGGGCCCGGCGACACGGTTCCGGCGGCCGGTTTCGCGATCCGCTGAGCCGCCCCGCCGGCGGCGTGGCTGGACAGCGCGCCGGCATCCGCGCTAGCGCCCCCGGGACGGGCGGCGGCCAGGCCGCGGCGAGACCGGACGCGATGTTGACCGCAGACTTCTCCACCCTCGACCTCGCGGCGCTCTGCTACTTCATCGCGGCCTGGGCCGGGTACGGCGTCGCCGTGGCGCGCATGCGCGGCCGGCGGACGAGCCTCAGCCAGATCATGAACGCGCAGCGCATCGAGTGGACCCGCCAGCTCATCGGACGCGACAACCGCGTGGTCGACACCACCATCAACGCCTCGCTGCAGAACGGCACGGCCTTCTTCGCCTCCACCTCGCTGATCGCGCTCGGCGGCGTGCTCACCCTGTCGCGCTCGGGCGACGACGTGCTCACCCTGTTCGGGTCTCTGCCCTTCGGCGCCATCGCCACGCGGGTCACCTGGGAGATCAAGGTCGCGGGCCTCGCGGTCGTGTTCGTCTACGCCTTCTTCAAGTTCTCCTGGGCCTACCGACTGTTCAATTACGGGGCGATCCTGCTCGGCGCGGTGCCGCCGAAGGGTTCGGGCGCGACGGCCGCGCAGGCGGAGCGGGCGGCACGCCGGGCGGCGGCGATGAACATCGCCGCCGGTAGCCACTTCGCGCGCGGACAGCGGGCTTTCTTCTTCGCGCTCGCGTATCTCGGCTGGTTCGTGAGCCCGTGGCTGCTCATGCTGACCACCACGGCGGTGGTTCTGGTGATGTGGCGCCGGCAATTCGCCTCGAAAATCCGCGCGGCCCTGCTGGCGGAAGACGACGGGACAGGGCAGGGGTGGACACCATGACGATTCCCAAGAAGCCGACGCGCCAGCGCACCTCCTCCCCGAAGAAGCCGCCCCCCGGCCCGGCGGCGAAACCCGCGCCGCAAGCCGCGCCGAAGCCGGCCGCGCGGGCGGCGGGCAAGCCCGAGCGCAAGGGCGCCTCCGAGGAGGCCATCGCCGAGACGATCCTGCGCCTCGTCGCGGCGCGCGATCCCGGCAAGACCGTCTGCCCCTCGGAGGTGGCGCGGGAACTCGGCGGGCCGCAGCCCGAGGCCTGGAGCCCGCTGATGCAGCCGGTGCGCCGCGTCGCCGTGCGCATGACCAAGGCGGGCGAGGTCGCGATCCTGCGCAAGGGCAAGCCCGTGGAGGATCCCGACGATTTCCGCGGGATCTACCGGCTCGGCGCCGTCTCGGCCGCCATCGACGAGGCCTGAGGCGCCGGCAGGAGGGCGTCGGTGTAGCCGGCGAGCCGATAGGCGACGAGGCCGAGCCACTCCTTCGCCATCAGGTCGAGGAGCGACAATCCTTCCGAGGCGAAGCCGTTGAAGCGCACGCCGTCGTCGACGCCGCCCGTGCGGTAATCGACCGGATAGGCGGTGACGTCGAACCCCGCCCGGCGGAAGCAGCCGATGGCTCGGGGCATGTGCCAGGCCGAGGTGACGAGGAGCCAGCGCTCGCCCGGCCGTGGCCTGACCATCTCCGCCGTGAAGGCCGCGTTCTCGTGGGTGTTGCGGGAGCGGTCCTCCAGGATCAGGCGCGTGCGCGGCAGACCCATCGTGTCGGCGTAGCGGCCGACGATCTCGGATTCCGAGACGCCGCCGCCACCGAGGCTGCCGCTGCCGCCGCTGAAGACGAGGCGGCTCTGCGGGTAGCGCCGGGCGAGGTCCGCCATGGCGATCTGGCGCTCCGCGGCGTCGTTGACGACGAGCTGGCGCCGCGCCGCCGAGATACGCGTCTCGATGGCACCCCCGAGCACGATGATCCCGGTCACCGGCTCGTCACCTCCCGCATATTCGGGAAAGCGCTGCTCCAGCGGCAGGGCGACGAGACCGGCGAGCGGTGAGAAGCCCGCCACGAGCATCAGGACGGCCCCGATCAGGCCGAGGCCGAGGCCGAGCCGCAGCCACCCGGCCGCCGCGAGACCGAGCCCAGCGACGATCAAAAGCGCGAGAGCGTTGGACGGCGTGACCAGGAAGAAAAGCAGCTTCGAGAGCGGAAAGAACATCGCGGCGGCCGGGGCTGGCGGAAGGTAGGGCGTGATACCGCATGCGCCGACGGTCTGTCCCGCATGACCGGCGATCCATATGAGGTTATGCCTTGGCGCGCGCCGTCGAGCCGATTCAGGCGAAACGCTACCGCCATGCACGTGGTGGTAGAATGTTTCGCGATCGGACGGGACGGCGAAGCGTTATTGCGCTGCGGAAACGAACAGCTTAGGTTAACCACAATGGTGGGATAAATTCCCACGGATATCTGGTTTCATGTCTCGCTACTACATCGATCTCCATGACGGATCGCACTTCGTCAAGGACGAGGTCGGCTTCGAACTCACCGACGAATCCGCCGTGCGCGGGAAACTCGTGCGGATCATGGCCAAGATCGCGCAGGAATTCAGCGCCGAGACCGAGCGCCAGGATTATCTCGCGATCGTGCGCGACGAGGCGGCGGTGGTGCTCTATCGTGCCCACCTGTCCCTGGACGTGCAGCGGGTCGATGCATCGATCGAGAATCCGCGCGAGGAGTCCTGAGTCCCACGGTCCCTCGCCGACACGGCATGGGACCTGCGAGCGCCGATATCACCAGGCGGGCATGCCGTGCCGGCCGCATCGTTCGCCGGATCGGTGAGATGGTCTCCGTTCTTGGCGCGTTCCGTTGCGAGAATCTTTCGTGCCGTAAGCCGGAATGGCATTTCCGAAGTTACGTCGGATTGATAGCCGGCAGAAGCAACGACTGCCCATGCGCAATGTTTATTGCAAAATAATTCATGATTTCAGAGCATCAAGACATCATCGCCATTCCTGTATGCGCTGAAAATACAGTCTTCGTTTTTCATCAATTTGAAATCCGAAACTGACACTGATAGGAACGAGACAGTGCTGCGGGCCTTCGACCGCGCGAGGGCATTGTATTGCGATGGCGCAGCGCTTCTTTGAGAAGATCGGAAAGATAGCCAATCGCGTCAAACCTGAACCCGCGCGGTCAGTGCTTGCCGAAGCTGATAGGCGTGAAACTTCTGCTGTCGAAACGGCATTCGACGCGGCATTCTATCGGCATCATCATCACGATCTGAAGCATCTCACGAATCCACAGGACCTCCATCGGCATTACGTCGATTACGGAGCCCGCGAAGGTCGACCGGGCAGCAGCGGCGAATTGCTGAGACAGGTCCGGCTCGAGCAGGGCGAGCTTCCGGTCGATTTCGACGCGACACTCTATCGTCGACGCCATCCGGATCTCGCGTCCCTGACGCAGGACTGGGAGTTGCAGAGCCATTACCTCCGCTACGGGCAGCATGAGGGGCGCGCGTACCGCGATGATCCATCATCGCACGCGGAGTCCGATGCGCGCGTGTCCAAACCGATGGATCGGGGCCCCGCTCCGGTTTCGAAGACCACCGGTCCGTTCGACGCGAGGTCCGCTCGGCTGGCCCGCCTGGCCGACGATGCCGCCTGGAAGGATCGGCTCGTCCTCCATGAGTTCCGGTTGATCAATGCGGACTGGCTCGATCCCGCGATCCGCACGCGCGATGCGGCTCTGGCTGCCTTCCTCGACCGAGGCGTCGAACGGCTCGCTCCCTTATCGATGGACGGTCGCTTCGATCCGGCGTTCTACAGACACATCGTGCCGCCGGAGCGGCGGGAGGTGTCGGATGCGGACCTCTACGTCGAATGGCTGACGGCCGGCCACCGGCGCGGAGAGGCGCCGAACGAGGGCGGTTTCCTCAAGGGTCTGATCGGGGCGGATACCTTCCCCGCGTGCTTCGATGCCGCGGCCTACCTGACCCGGATTCCCGCCGCCCTGGCGCCAACCTGGAACGCCGCGAGCGCCCGCTGCCTCCTGCTGGAGCATTTCCTTCAGGAGGGGAGCGAGGACCGGCTCGACCTGATCCAGGGGGAGGGGAGCGACCGCCTGCTGGAGCAGGTCGCCAATTTCCATCTCGTTCGCAACAATCCGGCGCTCGCCCGGACGGCGTGCGATCTCTCCCTCGCCATCAGGCCGGGGGTCTCGTCCGTCCACCACAAGCGGGGCGATGCCCGGCTGTCGCTCGGCGACGCCGCCGGGGCGCTCGACGACTTCCTGTTCGCCGCGAACAATCCGGGCGGCAACATCTGGAGCCACATCCACGCGGTCGACGGCCTGATCCGGGTTCGGAACGACATCGGGGGCGCCCTGGACCAGATCATCCGCTCCGCCCAGACCCAAGGGCACGCGGCGGATTGGAGGCGCTCGGCCTTCGAGGCCGTGAAGGTCTGCTTCTCGAAGAACGCCGAGGCCGCGAAGGGCATGTTCGCCGCCGGTGACGGGGTGGAGGCCCACGCCACCGTCCGACGCTTTCTGGAATGCATGACGGAGGTGATCCGGCTGATCGTCCCGCCTCCCGCCGCGCTGCCCCTTTCGCGAAGCGGGCCCGTGATCCTCGTCGCGAACCGTGATCTCGTGCAATGCGACCACTATCGCGTCACACAGAAGGCGGAGCAGCTCCGCGCGGCCGGTTACGAGGTCGAGATCTTCAACCAGCACGCCCTCGACGGCGTTTACGATGCCTTGAATCGCGCATCCGCCGTGATCTTCTACCGCGTTGCCGCCTTTCCGGAAATCGTCAGGGCGCTCGTCTATGCGGGCGGCCTCGGCCTGAGGACGTACTACGATATCGACGACCTCATCTTCGATGAACGGCATTATCCCGATCCTTACGCGGTCTTCGAAGATCAGATTACGCGCGAGGACTATGCCGGGCTTCAATATGGCGTTCCGCTGTTCGCGCACGCGATGGGGATGTGCGACGCGGGCCTCGCGTCGACGGAGGCCCTGGCCGACCTCGTCGCGCCGCGCGTTCGCGAAACCATCTGTTACGTCGTGCGCAATGGGCTGGACTCGCGCAACGCGCCCTTCCTGCACCGTCGGTCGACGTCGTTCGAGCCCGACAAGATCACGATCTATTACGGCAGCGGGACCAAGGCACACAACCGGGACTTCAACAGGCTGGCCTCCGACGCGATCGTGCGCGTCCTGCGAAAGCATCCTCACGCCCGGCTGCTGATCGCGGGCTACCTCAAACTGGACGACGCCTTTCGATCGGTTTCGAACCAGGTCATGCAGATCGGGTTCACGGCCGACATCCAGAATTACTGGGAGGTGCTGTCCGGCGTCGACATCAACATCGCCGTGCTGGACCGCAGCCTCGCGGCGGATTGCAAGAGCGAGATCAAGTGGTTGGAAGCGGCCGTGAGCGGTGTTCCCTCCATCGTGAGCGCGACCGCCACCTACGAGAACGTCCTCGTCGACGGCGTCGATGCGCTGATCGTCCACGACCAGGAGGCCTGGCACGAGAAGCTCGACACCCTGGTCGGCGATGCCGCGATGCGTCGGACGATCGGCGAGAACGCGCGGCGGAAGGCCCTGGGCGCGTACGCTCTCGAAGTGGGCGCAGAGGCCTATCGCAGGCTCCTCGGCCCCGCCGCCCCGGACATCGAGGACACCGGTCCGCGGACGTCGCGTGCCGTCCCACGCAAGACGCGCCTGATGATCGTCAACGTCTTCTTCCCGCCTCAAACCCACGGGGGCGCGACGCGCGTGGTGCGCGACAATGTCGACGACTTCATCGACCATCACGGCGACCGGCTCGAACTCTGCGCGGTATGTGCCGACGACGGGGTCTCGGACCCCTACAACCTGCGCGTCGACAGCTACCGGGGCATTCCCGTGTTCCGGATGTCGACGCCGCAGGAAGTGGACATGGATTGGCGCCCCCACAATCCGGAGACGGCCAGGATCTTCGCCGAGATCGTCGATCGCATGAAGCCGGACCTGATTCACTTCCACTGCATCCAGCGCCTGACCGGCAGCGTCGTGGAGGTGGCCCTCGCACGCCGCATTCCCTACGCGGTGACCCTTCACGATGCCTGGTGGATCTCGGACCACCAGTTCCTCGCGGACGAGGACGGGCTCTCGGAGCTTCCATCGGCCGACGAACTGGAAGTTCCTGCGAGGCGGGGACGATCGCCCATCACGGCCATCGGCCGCCGGCGAATGCTGGCGCGCCTCCTCGCCTCGGCGAACGCGGTGCTGACCGTCTCCGACAGCTTCAAGGCGATTCATCGAAGGGCCGGCATCTCCAAGGTCGCCGCGATCCCCAACGGGCTCTCACAGATCCGGACGCTGCCGCGCCCGCCAAATGAGTTCGGGCGCGTCCGGCTGGGCCATGTGGGAAACCGGGCCTCGCACAAGGGCGCGACGCTGATCGAGCATGTTCTCAGAACGAGTCGCTTCGGGCACCTCACCCTCACGATGATCGATTACGCCTACCCGTCCGGCCACCGGACCTTCGAAACCTGGGGGGCGACCACCGTCGAACTGATCGGCCCGGTCAGGCAGGAGGAGATCGCATCGCTCTATGCGCGGCTCGACGTCCTTCTCGCCCCCTCCCTCTGGCCGGAAAGCTTCGGTCTCGTGACGCGGGAAGCCAGCGCGGCCGGTCTGTGGGTCGTCGCGAGCGACCACGGCGCGATCGGCGAAGACATCGAGCACGGCGTGACCGGATATCGCATCGACGTCTCCACGGCCGATGCCCTCAGGCGGGTCCTCCAGGAGATGAACGAGGACAGCTCCCGATTCCTGACGCCTCCGCCCGCGTCGTCGCGCGCAATTCGTACCGCCGCCGATCAGGCGCGAGAGCTCGTCGGCTTGTACGATGCCTTGATCGCGGTCGCCCAGGCGGACATCGCGGCTCCGGCGCTGCCGCATTGAGCGCGTTGCGGTCTTCCCGGCGACGGGCGTTCGACGGGCGGGCGGCGGGTTTGCGAGGGGACCCGGACCATGGCATCCGGACCGACTTTGCCGTCATGGAAGCTTGCCCCGCCCACAGACTTGACCCCAGCCGGCCCCCGTGGCTTCTGGGCGCCGGCACCCTCAGACTCCGTAGCTCAGCTGGATAGAGCAGCCGCCTTCTAAGCGGCAGGCAGCCGTCCCCGGGCACCGCCGATCCGTCTATGGAAAAGCCCTTCACTAGAGCAGCTTCCAGCCGGCGCGTAGCGCACTCGTAGCAAACCGGCATCCCTTATCACCTGCTGAATCGGAAGGTCGCATTTGAGCGATCGGCTTTAGCCAAATCCGAAGCTGTCTCCGGCATGGTGCCCCCAAT
This sequence comes from Methylobacterium sp. J-068, assembly GCF_022829445.1. Lineage (GTDB taxonomy): Bacteria > Pseudomonadota > Alphaproteobacteria > Rhizobiales > Beijerinckiaceae > Methylobacterium. The sequence goes on from NZ_JAKSXY010000092.1 coordinate 40,170, forward strand.
CACGGGGGCAGGCATGATCAGATACGACCTGGAAACGGTGTCCGAAGACGAGATGCGGGAGCACATCGAAAAGGGCGTGAGGACCACTGATACCCTCTTCGGAGGCCAGAATTTCCTGAGCGTGATCCTGCAGGCTTTCGCTGATGCCGACGTGGTCTATGGAGTCTGGCCGGAGAGCGACCCGGCGGAGCGTAGCATCCTCGGCCACGCCCTGTCCGTCATCAAGGGCATCCCCTGGCTCGATGCGCAGTACGACGTGCACCGTGGCGGGGATTTCCGGGCCAAGACCTTCACGCTGATGCTCGATGATTTCGAGGACGCTTGCGAAGCGTGCCGGAAATACGGTGACGACAGGGAGGAGTCCGCCCCCCAGGCCCCCGCCTCGGATCGCCCGAGCAGGCCCCCGATGACACTGGAGCGCCTGTCGCGGCCGCTCCTGGAGGAGGACCTGCAGTACCATCCCCTGTCCCGTCACGAGAGGCATCCCATCGACGACGAGAAGGAGGCGCTGCTCGTGGCGGCCCGCGTCGAGGTCTCTACCCCCGAGGACCTCCAGCGCCGCGGCGCCGAGATGCAGCGGCTAAAGGCGGCCCTCGACCGCATGACGCTCCCGCCGAAGGGCAAGCCTCCCCACAAGAAGGGCAGCCGTTCGCTGGACGACCGCTCGTCGCTCCGGCCGGTCGGCGATTCCGTCTTCGCGGCGCTGACGACGGAGGAGCGCGCACATCTCGCCCGGCAGATGGTCCTTGCGGATGGCCGGAGGAAGGAGCTTTCCGGCTGGCACGACAGCCTCGGCAACCACGGGATGAGCGCCAGCGCCGGACCGACGGGCAAGCCAACCGCTGATCAAATGAGGGCGCTGCTGGAGGACCTCGGGGTCTTCCGCACCGACCGGCTATGCAGCGCGGGAGAGTGGGGCAGCGTCACCGAGGGACTTCCCTGCAGCCGGGAACGGCTCGCGGATCTATACGGCGAGGTCACCGGCATTTCGGATGAGACGCTGTGGGGCCTGAAGGAATCCGCGCAGGCCCATGACGAGGCCCGCGCCGTCATCGAGGCGATGAACCGGCGCCGGGACGCCCTGATCCGGGAAGGCTGGGACGTGCCCCGGGCGCACGTTGCCTCGGAGCGCTGGTACCCGGCCCCGGCCAAGGACACGGACCCGGGCGCCCAGACGTCCTTGCTGCCCTAGAGCGTGATCACCCGGCCGGGGAGCGCCTTCCTGAAATCGATGGGCTCGCCGGCCGGGGGGTCCGTCCCGAAGGCCTCGATGTGCGCCAATCGATTGACGGCGCGCACCTGATCGGGCGTCAGCGTCGTCGCCTGGACGGCCTGCCACTCGGCGGTCAGGGCCGCGGCGTCCTCGTTCAGGGACAGGGGCGGCGCGTTGGTGAAGGTGCGATCCTTCCAGGGCGTGGTCATGCCTCTCCCTCGTCCCGCCAGCGCATGACGCTTCGGGGCGTGCAGCCGACCTTCCGTGCCGTTTCCCGGACCGACACGCCTTCCGCGAGATGGGCTAGGGCCTCCGCGCGCTTCCGCGCCAGGTCGCCCCGGAGCGTCGCGCCGTTCCAACGATGGATGGTGTCGATGTGGACGCCGATGGCGACGCCGACGACCTCTGCGGTGGCCCCCTCCGCCCGCATGGCGGCAGCCCGATCACGGATCGCCCGCGGGTACGGCTTGCCGGGCGGCCTCTCGGCCATCGCCATCGCCTCAGCCATGGAAGGACCCCACGGCAGGGAGTGACGCGTCCGGGGCGCGACGCGGCGCCGGGGGCTTGGACGGCAGGCTGGCAAGCTCACCCCGCACGCTGGCGGCGAGCACCCGCGCGGTTACCTTGAGCAAGGCGACCGCCTCCGGGTCGGCTCCCTCGGCCGGGGTGACCGGCTCCACCCATCGGGCCTCGCGCTCGTGGAGGGGCAACCTGGTTTCGTCCCGCGGGGGATCGAGCAGGACGGAATGCGGTCCCTTGCACATGCCGAGCTGGCATCCGGGCATGACACGCCGGGCGAATGCCTGCGCAGCGGGGAGGCTCACCGGAAGGATGTGGAGCGTGTCTCCTAGCCCGTAGTCAGCGAACTGAGCCAGCAGCAGGGTCACGCGCGCCTGCTCGACGCGACCGCTCAGGTCACCGACGAGCAACCCGTCGATCTCGGCGAGGCGCTTGAGATGGGCCTCGAAGCCCATCCGTATGAGGGCATCCCAGTTCCCGGAGACCATCGTGCATTTCACCTCGAAGGTCCCGCTGAGGTCCTAGACGGTGATGCGGGGGCGCTCCCTGCGTGAGGGAAGCTTGATGTCACCTCGGTTCAGCTTGATCGGCTCACCCCCGCCGGCAGGCTGAAGGTATACCCCTCCGAGCAGGGGCTTGTAGGTCGCCCTCATGGTCCCCCCTCCAGGAATCCGAAGGGGGCCCCGCACCTGGCCGGGACCCCCTTCATCTCGGCTCGCGCGCGCAGGCCCCGGCGCTCGATGCGCATCCCCAGATCGTAGCGTGATCGCGCCGATTCGGGGGAAGGGGCCGCTTGACCTGCCGGGGCGGGCTTCCCGAAAACCTGGGCCATGCTATCCCCGGATACATGCCGATCCGCCTCGCGTACGTCGACCCAGACACCTTTCCCGTCCCATCAGGCTGGACCGCCGTGGGCTTCCTCGGCGGCGCGGTGGTGCTGGCGTATGACGAGGCGAGATGGCCCCACGCGGTCGTCGACGGCGTGCCCGCGCCCCTCGAACCGGCTGACGTGAACCCGGCGCTGGCGGAGGCGGTCGAGGCGGCCGCGCTGCGGGTCTGGCCCGACGGCTGGACGCATGCCGTGGCCGATGTCTTCAAGGTCAACCGGCGGTCCCTTGCCCGGGACCGCCTCTCCTCCGTCGCGCTGCCCCCGGCGGTGATGCGCGTGCTCGGCTCGATCTCGGACAGCCCCGACGCGGACGGCCTCGGGCGGATCATGTCGGCCATGGCCTGGTACGCCGACGCCTATGGCGAGGGCTCGTCGTGGCCCGACCGCGTCGAGACCGCCGTCCAGGCCGCCGCGAACGTGACGGTCGCCCTGAGGGAGGCCCGCCGGGGAAAGCCCATTCGCCCTGTGGACGAAGGTTAGCTTTACTTCTCCTTAGGATCTCCGAGCGTAAACTTTCGGCATCACTGTGCGCTGGCGGATGGCCGTCAACGTCTTGGAGATCCGTCCGATGCCCAGAACCCCCCTCCGCGGGGCGTTCGCGCCCTCTACGCGCGCGCTCTACGCCAACGCCCCCCTTCTGAACGACAGCATCGTAGACGACCTGTTGGTCTGGTCGCGCGGCCTCGTCCACGGCACCCCGTTCCTGCCGGCGATGAGGGAATATTTCACCGACGAGGACTGCATCCAATGGGTGCGCGGCCTCAACGTGTCGGCCTACTGGGCCCACACCGGCAAGATCGCCGGGGCGGCCGGCGAGCAGGTCCTCTGCACGCAGATCCAGGCCGCCTATCTCGACGCGGCTCGCCTTGCGGGCGATCCTCAGAATGCAATCGACGCCTGGTGGGACGAGGCGGCTCATCGCACGCTCGCGTATCTCATCGAATTCGGGCGGCACGAGTACCTGGAGCCGGCCCGGGAGGTGGCCCAGACGTATGCCCGGGACGCCAATCCCGGCGCTCCGGAGCACCTGCTCGCCTACGGCCTCACGCTGCTGGACCCGGCGTATCTCGCCCTGCGCCGTCGCGGCGAGCCGGCCTACGCCCGCCAGCGCGCCGTGGATCAGGCCAGGGTCGCCCTCGGTATGAGGGAGACCCATGCCGAGGCGATGGACGACGACCGCGCCGGCATCGCCCGGCTGCCCGTTGCGGCGCCGTCGGCCGCCGAGCGGATCGAGGCGGCCCGGGCGGATGAGGCCCCTCCCGGGCACGTCTACGTGCTGCGGTCGCTCGGCGGCAACACGTCCGCCGCCCACGTCCGGGAGATGAAGACCGCCGTCAAGGACGTCCTCGGCGTGGCGCTCCCGCTCGTCCCGGTCCCGGCCAATTGGGACGTCTGGGAGGCGAAGCTTCTCGCGGAGTTCCCGACCGAGGGCGGGGCGACCCGGGCGATCCGCGAGAAGCAGTCCGGACGCAAGTTCTGGGGCGGCGGCGTTCACATGCTCCATGGGCCCGCAGGCGTCGGGAAGACCAGGTACTCGCGGCGTGTCGCCGAGGTCTCCGGCCTGCCGTTCGAGCGGGTCAACCTCGATAACTCCGCGGACTCGTCGGCCCTGGGCGGAACGCCCTCGCGCTGGACGTCGGCGGGGATGACGTCGCCGCTCGCGCTGCTGAACCGGTACCGGAAGGCGAACGGCGTCCTCGCCCTCGACGAGTTCGACAAGGCCTCCGGGACGCGGGAGTCGAACGGGGGAACCGCCTGGGACGTCTGCCATGGCCTGTGGGGCGTCGAAACGAATTCCGCGTGGCACGAAGTGTTCGTCAATGCGCCCGTGGACGTCTCCAACGTCGTCTACCTGGTGACGGCCAACGAGCTCGGGCGCATCCCGGCCCCCCTGCTGGACCGCATGGACAGCGTGACGCTGTTTTCCGCGCCGGGTCCGGAGCACCTCGCGACCCTGGCCCCGCAGATCGCCCGTGAGATCTGCCGCCGGCAGAGCCTCGACGAGAGATGGGGCGTCCTCATGGCCGAGGAGATGTCTGCCCTGTCGGCATGGCGCGGCGGCTCGATCCGCCAACTCACCAAGCTGGTCGAGATGGTGCTCCGGAGCCGCGATGCCGGCCCGGCCGCCATGGCCCGGCATTGATGTTGGAGGGGATCATGAACTCCTTCGCTCAACGCGAGACCTCTATCCCGGCGATCCGGGCCTGCGTCCGCGGTCTCTGGGCCTCCAGGACGGTGTGCGGCCTGATCGCCATCGCCTGCTGCTTCCGGATCGACCGGATCGCCGCCCTTCACGCCAAGGGCCGCCTCGGTGACGAGGAGGCCCTCAGCCTCGCTTTGCAGGCCGAGGCCGTCGCCACGACGTTCACGCCCCTCCCACGGATGGAGAGGTGCGGTGTCTCCCTCTGATCAGGTCCACCAGTGCTACTGGAACCGCTCGAAGCTCGTGTGGAGTCTGCGCCAGAGAGGTCTCGTCGTCGACCGGCAGCCCTTCCTCGTCATGGAGGGCTGCTGGTTTCACGCCGGCGAATCCGCGCGCTTGAGAGTTTTGAGGACGAAGATCAGAGACGTCCATAGCTGGGTGGAGGGGACCCTCGTCGACGCGCCGCGGCCGCCCAACGCGATCCGGGTCGGCTACCGCCCGACGGAGGCCGGATTCCGGCGCCGGGACACAAACGAAATCGTCACCAGCGCGGTCGTCGTCGGCTTCGAGCCCGACGGCTCGTGCTGGGCCGTCCTCGACAACAAGGAGCCATCCCATGCGTAGCGTCCTCGCCATCGTCCTCGTCCTGCTCGCCGGCGCCGCGGCCGCCGAGGTGCTGCATCCCCTGGAGAGCGAGGGGTTCTCGTTCGCCCTGACGGTGCCGGCGGGCCCGGGGCGCGAGCGGTACGGCTACGTCGATGCCGTCCCTGGCACGGCGGCTACATGGCGGGTCACCGTCCGGTGCGGCGTCCACCTGAAGGCAACCGGGCGCGTCCTCGTCGAGGTCGTCGGGCACGGGACGGGATCGCGGGGGGCCTCCCCATGGTTCGGCGGATCGTACGAGACCAGCGACGGGCGGAAGGGCGCCTACATCATCCTGCAGGACAGGTCGCGGCCCGATGCCCTCGACTTGCATTCCGAGTGGACCGGTCCCGAGTGCCCCCGCAGCGGGACCGGGCAGCTATCCTCGGGCGACTGATCCGGGGTGGCATGACGTCGGCATGCGGCGTGCCACGGTGTGCGCAACGGGCAAGGCGCAAACCCAAAAACGCGGGAAAACGCGGTTTCCCCCAAACTATTTTCGGGGTCGCTCGGAGGGGCATCCAGGCGGCCCGGGCGGGGGTGGCCATGCCGGCGACCGGGTGTCCCTGAAAAGCTAAGGGCCTGTCTCCGTTGCGGAAACAGGCCCCGAGTATAGCAACGGCAGCTTGACTACGTATTAGTTACGCGACGTTTCCACCCCTCAGAAACCTGGCAGCAGGCCCTAGGGGGACAGGGACGGAGGCTTTACGCCGAGCTCGCGGGCGAAGTGAACGAGGCCCTTGCCCGTCAGCTTCGTCGTCGGACGCGGTTCGCCGCCGTACATCTCGGAGGAGACCTTGAAGAGCCCCGTTTTGATCAGGGGCTCCTTGGGTACCGGTCCGCCGCCCAGGTCGTAGAGGTCGCCACGAGCGCGCAGCCACCGGATAACGTGACCGGTTCCTGGTGCAGGGCCTTGGCGGCCGCGTACAGGCCCCAGAGCCCGTCCGAATCCGCCAAGGCATCGATGAAGGCGACCGCGGGGGCGACGGCCACGAACGCGGACTCGGCGACGAGTTGCCCCTCGCGCTCCTGTTCCATCACGACGGCGTAGCGCCCGAGGAAACCTTCCAGGACAGCCGTGTAGTACTCTTACGTAGGGGCGGACGCCTCTTTGTACCCGAGCTTCTGTCACATGCCGTCGAGGAACACCTCCTAATTCAAACAGCTTAGGCTGCCTGAAAGCCTGGATTGAAAGCACCGAGGACCCCGTTTCAGACGGCCCGTCGCGACCGCATTGACCGGAGGTCAAGACTCAGCCCGGCGGAGGTCGAGGACCTTGAGTTCGCGACGGGCTCCGTCAGGATCTATGAGCTCGCCGCGGACACGACGATCAAGGCCCTCTGGATCGACGCGTGAACCCACCTTTCGGCCTCGCACGATGGGGCTCCGCGAGTTGCGAAGGCGCGCTCGTTTCATCTGCTCCGTTGATGGGAAGCATCTGATCATTCCGTTGGAGCGAATGAAAGGGACATGGGATTCTCCGGCATCAGATCGGAGCCGCCCATGTCCACGCCTAGACTTTTCTCCCACCCTCGGTCGATGCGTGCCTTGGCCGGCACGAGAGCCATCCTTCCGGGACTGGGCCTCTGCGTGGCGGTCACCGCCGCAGCGGTCGGCTTCGAGGCCGTCGAGGCGCATCTGTTCGGTCGCGCCTGGCTCGAAGCCCTGGTGCTGGCGATCCTGCTCGGGAGTGTGATCCGCACCACCTGGACCCCGTCGCAGCGGTTCTTTCCGGGCATCGCCTTCGGGGCCAAGACCGTGCTGGAGATCGCGGTCGTTCTGCTCGGGGCCTCGCTCAGCCTCACGACGATCCTCGCCGCCGGTCCGGGTCTGCTCTTCGGCATCGCGGGCGTCGTCGCGGTGGCGATCCTGTCGAGCTACGGCATCGGCCGGGCGCTCGGGCTGCACCCGCGCATGGCGATCCTCGTCGCCTGCGGCAACTCGATCTGCGGGAACTCCGCCATCGCCGCCACGGCCCCGGTGATCGGTGCCGACGGCGAGGACGTCGCTGCCTCCATCGCCTTTACCGCGGTGCTCGGCGTGCTGGTGGTGCTCGGCCTGCCGCTGCTGGTGCCGCTGCTCGACCTGTCGCCGATGCAGTACGGGGTGCTCGCCGGCCTCACCGTCTACGCCGTGCCGCAGGTTCTCGCCGCCACCGCGCCGATCGCGGCACTCAGCGTCCAGGTCGGAACTCTGGTGAAGCTCGTCCGGGTGCTGATGCTCGGCCCGGTCGTCCTGGTGCTCTCGCTCGGCGCGAGCCGGCTGGGCGAGGAGACCGACGAGGCCGCCCCCGGCGTCACCGCCGGCGACCGCCCGGCCCGCGGCGGCCTCGCGATCCACCGCCTGGTGCCGTGGTTCATCTTCGCATTCCTCGCGCTCGCCGGACTTCGCTCGGCCGGGCTGATCCCGCAGGTCGCGCTCGCGCCGATGTCGGAGACCGCCAATGTGCTGACCGTGGTCTCAATGGCGGCGCTCGGCCTCGGGGTCGACGTGCGCAGCGTCGCCAAGGCCGGGGCGCGGGTGACGCTGGCGGTGGTCGCCTCGCTCCTCGCGCTCGGCGCCGTCAGCCTCGGCCTGATCCACGTGCTGGGCCTCGTCTGATCCGGGTGAGGATCCGGCTCCACAACCGATCCAGGTTTTCATCCGGCGCGATGCCCCGAGGAAATCCGGACCAAGCGGGAGATTGAAAATTCTCGAATCATCGCACCGGGAGATCGTTTGCATCGCGAAAGACCGTTGGAGGGAATAAATCGCTTTCCGTAGCATCTCCCTTGTCGCGAGGAATCGCCACGGGGCTCGATGCCCTCGAACGCATCGATGCCGACATTCTTCAAGGGGAGAGACCATGCACGGATTGGACAGACCGACGAACCGCCGCCTCGTCCTGGGTGGACTCGGGCTCGGCAGCCTCGGCGCCGCACTGCCGGCCTGGGCCGCGGGCTCGGTGAAGCTGCCTCTGCCGGGCGGCCCGGACGAGCGGGCGCTGACCACCGCCTTTCCGGGCAAGGGCGAGATGATCCTGCAGCGTACTCATCCTCCGCTGCTGGAGACGCCGTTTTCGGTGTTCGACGAGGGCGTGTTCACCCCCAACGACCGCTTCTACGTGCGCTGGCACTGGGCCTCGATCCCGACCGAGGTGGATGCCGGCACCTTCCGGCTCAAGGTCCACGGCCATGTGGAGAAGGAACTCTCGCTCTCCCTCGACGCCATCGCCGGCCTGCCGCGCTTCGAGATCGCCGCGGTCAACCAGTGCTCGGGCAATTCGCGCGGCCTGTTCGAGCCGCGGGTGCCCGGCGCGCAATGGGCCAACGGCTCGATGGGCAACGCCAAATGGACCGGCGTACGCCTCAACGATGTGCTCGAACGGGCCGGGGTGAAGGCCGGTGCCGTGCAGGTGCGCTTCGACGGCCTCGACGCGCCGGTGGTCGACGACGCGCCCGACTTCAAGAAATCGCTCGATCTCGATCACGCAAGCAATGGCGAGGTGATGATCGCCTACGCGATGAATGGCGAGCAATTGCCGCTGCTTAACGGCTTCCCGCTCCGGCTCGTGGTGCCGGGCTGGTACTCGACTTATTGGGTCAAGATGCTGTCCGACATCGAGGTCCTGGACAAGCCCGACGAACAATATTGGATGAAGACCGCCTATCGCATCCCCGATGTGCCGGGCGCCAACATCAAGCCCGGGCAGACCGGCTTCAAGACAGTGCCGATCAACAGGATGGTGCCGCGCTCGTTCGTCACCAATCTGCAGGACGGCGCCAGGGTGGCGGCCGGAACGCCGGTGGCCATCCGCGGCATCGCCTTCGGCGGCGATTGTGGGGTGAAGACGGTCGAGGTCTCTGGAGACGGCGGAGCGACGTGGGTCCCGGCGCAACTCGGGGCGGACGAGGGCCCCTACAGCTTCCGCCGCTTCGACGGCAGCCTGCCGGCGCTGGCCGCCGGGACCCATACGGTCAAGGTCCGCTGCACAAACACCAAGGGCGTCGCGCAAGGCATGGACCGGGTCTGGAACGCCAACGGCTTCATGCAGAACGGCATCGAGACCGTGTCCTTCCAGGCCGCTTGAGGAGAACAGCCATGAACACGATCCGCCCTGCGGCCCTCATCACCGCGCTCATCCTGTCTCCCCTGGTGGCGCTCGCGGCGCCTGCTCCCGAGCCGATGCGCTTCAGCTCGCAATCGATCGAATTTCCGACGTCCGACCGGATCTTTCCGGACGGGCCGGGAGCCGAAGCGGTCAATAACAATTGCCTCGCCTGCCACTCGGCCGGGATGGTGCTGACCCAGCCCAAGCTCACGAAGGCGCAGTGGACCGAGACCGTGAACAAGATGGTCCACGTCTACAAAGCGCCGGTCGATCAACCCGATGTGCAGACCATCGTCGACTACCTCACGGCGTTGAAGCCGACGCCCTGACCCCTCGGATCCCGAAGCCGCCGCGCTTTTTCCGTCGGCCTCGGGGAATAGACCGCGCCTTCTGGCATCTCCCCTGGGATATGCCTGGCCGGATCGGTCTCGCATCACGTCATCTGATTTCAACCCCGCACTCACGGCCGGCCTCTAGCCGCCGAACGAGGGCGCATGCCCGAAAGACACGCTTCATGACTGACGTCCGCGCCAGCCTCCGCGCCCTCCTCGCCGGAGCTGCCTTGCTTCTCACCCAGAACCAACCTGGATTCGCCGCCGGCTTCGACGGCGCAATCAAGAACAACGCGCTCGCCTTGAACGCTGCCGGCACGGTCGCCGCGGTGTCGAACAGCGAGGAGAGCGCCGTCATCGTCTACGACGTCGCCAAGGGCACGGTGCTGCGCCGCCTCGACGGCTTCGTCACGCCGCGCAACATCGTGTTCGCGCCGGACGGCGCCCGCTTCTACGTCTCCGACAGCGGCACGGGCCGGATCACGGTCTACGAGACCGGCACCGGTAAGGAAGCCGGCGTTCTTGCCGCGGGCCCCGGTGCGTTCGGCACGGTGCTCTCGGCCGACGGGACAAAGCTCTACGTCAACAACGAGGCCGCGAGCACGCTGACCGTGTTCGACACCAAGACCATGCTGGCAGTCGCCGTGATCCCCGGCTTTGCGCAGCCGCGCCAGGGCGTGAAGCTGTCGCCGGACGGCAAGACCGTGTTCGTGACGAACTTCCTCGGCGACAAGATCACGTTGGTCGACACCGCCACCAACAAGATCACTAGCGAGATCGCCGGGTTCGACAAGCTGCGCGCCATCTCGATCACCAAGGACGGCAAGACGCTGTTTGCCGCCAACAGCGGCCGCAACACCGTCAGTGTGGTCGATGTCGCCGCCCGCAAGGTCACGTCAGAAGTTGCGGTGGGCAAGGACCCCTACGGTGCCGCGCTGACCCCGGACGGGCGCTTCGTCTATTCGGGCAACCTCAAGGACAACTCCTTGTCAGTGATCGACACCGACACGCTCAAGGTCGTCGCCACGGTGACCGGGCTGAACGAGCCGCGCCAGGCGATCGCATTCTCCAGTGACAACGCCCACGCGTACGTCCTCAACCGCGATCTCAGCGTGGCCGTGGTCGACCGCGCGAAGAACGCGGTGGTTTCGACGATGAAGCCGTGAAGCGTCGCGCGTCGGGGGCCTTATCGCCTTCGGCGCGTTCTCGTCGTCGACACGTCACGAACGCAGGACAAAGACCCCATGCTCGGCCTGTTCCAGCGCAAGGACCGCCTCATCGTCCACGGCGAGGCGCTCTACAATGCCGAGCCGCCGCTCGATCGCCTGCGCGCGGCGTTCCTCACCGATCAGGCCGACTTCTACGTCCGCAGCCACGGCGACATCCCGGACCTCGACGCCGACAGCTACCGCCTGACGGTCGACGGGATGGTCGCCGCGCCGCTCGACCTCTCCCTCGCCGATCTCAAGGAACGCTTCGCGCCCGTCACCGTGACGGCGGTGATGCAATGCGCCGGCAACCGCCGGGCCGACATGCTGGCGGTGGCCCCGGTCTCCGGCGACCCGTGGGCGTCCGGCGCCATCGGCAATGCGGAATGGACCGGGGTGCGGCTCGCGGACGTGTTGCGTGCCGCCGGAGTCGACGCGGGCGCTACGCGCCACGTCGCCTTCGAGAGCCACGACCGGATCGCGGACACGGACACGCGCTTCGGCGCCTCGATCCCGCTCGCCAAGGCGCTGGCGCCCGAGACGCTGCTTGCCTTCGCGATGAACGGCGAGCCTCTCGCCCCCGAGCACGGCCATCCGTTGCGCGTGGTGGTGCCGGGATTTGCCGGCATCCGCAGCCCGAAATGGCTCGCCCGCATCTCGGTTCAGGACCGGCCCTCCGACAACCCGATGCAGGCCGACGACTACAAACTGTTTCCGCCCGACGTGACGGCCGAGACCGCCGACCCGGCCCACGGCATCACCATCGAGGCGATGCCGTTGAACAGCGCGATCTGCGAGCCCGCCCGCGGCGCGGCGTTGAAGGCCGGCCGGCACGCGATCCGCGGCTACGCCATCGCCAGCGACCGCGCGGTCGCCCGCGTCGACGTTTCGACGGATGGCGGCCGCAGCTGGGCGCAGGCCCGGATCGAGCGCGATGCCGACGCGCCCCACGCCTGGACGTTCTGGGAGATCGAGCGCGAGCTGACCGCCGGCGAGCACGAGCTCGCGGTGCGGGCCTGGGATTCCGCCGGCCAGACCCAGCCGGCCGCCCCCGACGACACCTGGAACTACAAGGGCTACCTCAGCGCCGCCTGGCACCGGGTGCGAGTGACGGTGGCCTGACCCTCACGCCCAGAGCAGGGCGGTGGCCGCGAGGCCGGAGATCGCGATCAGCAGGGCCGCAATCCCGACGGTGAGGAGGCGCGGCATCATCGGGATCTCGGCATGGGCGAGTCGTGCCCGGATCGCCCGGTCACGCCACACGGCGCCGGCGAACGATGCGAGTGCGCAGGCGATCAGGGTCAGCGACAGCACCTTCAGCGGCCAAACCGCGAGCACCTCCCGCAGGAAGCGCTGCGCAGCGAGGCCGACGCCGAGGAATGCGAGCCCGGTGCGAAGCCACGCCACGAAGGTGCGCTCGGCCGCCAGCACGGTCCGGTCCTCGGCGAGCCTCACCCGGGGATCGTCGGGGGGCACGGGTTTCGCGGGCTCGCTCATCTGATGTTCGCCGTCGCGATCAGGTCAAGAAGCGCGTCAGCGGCCCGGCTGCGGTAGCGCTCCTTGTGGCGCAGCACCCGGAACGGCCGGCTCGGCAGGGCGAACGCCGCCCGCACCAGCGTTCCGGCCCGAAGTGCTGCGGCGACCACGGTCTCGGACAGTACGGCGGCCCCGCCCCCGGCCTCGACGGCGGCCCGAACCGCCTCGTTCGAGGGCAGTTCGAGCGTGACCCGGAGTTGGGCCGGGGCAAGGCCGGCCTCCGTGAGCGCCACCTCGAAGGCCGAGCGGGTTCCCGATCCAGCCTCGCGCAGCACCCAATCGACCCCGGCGAGGTTTTCGGGTTCGAGGTCGGTCGCCCCGGCGAAGGCATGGCCAGGGGCGACCACGAGGACCAGTTGGTCCTGCGCGATGGTCGTGCTCGCGAGCGTCGGGTCGTCCAGCGCCCCCTCGACAAAGCCGAGTTCGGCCTGCCCCGCGCGCACCGCGTCGGCGGCGTCGGTGGTGTTGCCCACCGCCAACCGGATGGCGATCTCAGGGTAGGCCCGGCGGAAGGCGACGAGGTGGCGCGGCAGCCAGTCGCTGGCAATGGTCTGGCTGGCATAGAGGGCCAGCGTCCCGCGCCGCATGCCGCTGAGGTCGGCGAGCACCAGTTCGGCGGCCTCGGCCCGGGCGAGCACGGCGCGGGCCTCGACGAGGAACATGCGTCCCGCCTCGGTCAGCTCGATCCCGCGGCCGACCCGGTGAAACAGCTTGGTCGCGTGCCGTCCCTCGATATTGGCAATCGCCGCGCTGACCGCCGACTGCACGAGGTTCAGCGCCTCGGCGGCCCGGGTCACGTGCTGCCGCTCCGCCACGGCCACGAAGATGCGGAGTTGGTCGAGGGTCATGGTTGCCGCGGCGGAACTGGCAATCCACGGACCTGCGCGTCAACCGCCTGCGCGACGGTCAACAGCCGCGCCTCGTCGGTGCGACCCGTGACGACGTAGGACATGCCGCCATCGACCCAGGAGAAGGCGGCGACGTCACCCTCGCGGGCGAAGCGGAACACCGTGCGGCCATCCGCATCGCCCACGCGGCTGTAGAGCGTCAGCCGGGTGCCGTGATCGTCATCGTACATCAGCATAGCGGCGGCTTCGGAACCCGCCGGCAGAAGCCGGCCGCCCATCAGGCGGAAGCCGTAGGCCGTGAGGTCGGGGGTGGTCACCGCCCGGCCGAGGCGCTTCGAGAGCCACGTCACGAGGTGCGGCTTCTCGTCGGCGCGCACCTCCACCGGATGCACCGCCTCGACCACGAAGGTGCGGAAGGCCGCCACTGCGTCGTCGGTCGCCGGCTCGGTTCGCGCGAGCGTGACCGTGGGTACCTGCCGCGCGGCATGGCCGAACCAGCCGGCGGCACCGCCGACCGCGAGGCAGAGCACGGCCGCAGCCGCGATCGGAAGCCAGCGCCCAGTTATCGGGCGATGTCGCGAGCGGATGTTGGCCACCCGGAGCCGCGCCGGGATCGCCTCCTCGGCGATCGGCGCGAGGCGGGCACGCAAGCGCTCGCGCAAGGCGCGATCCGCCGAGACCTCGGCCGCCCGCGCGGGGTTTCCCCTGAGCCATGCCTCGACCAGCGCCTGCCGCTCCGGTTCGAGACGACCGTCGATCAGGCCGTGCAGGTCGTCCTCGCCGACCGGGCGCGGATCCCCGCTCATTTCACCCTCCTCAAGAGGCCGGTTCGGCCCGTGTCCAGAAAACTTCGCATCCGCTCCCGGGCTCGGCTTAACCGCGACATCACCGTGCCGAGCGGTACTCCAAGCACCTGCGCCGCTTCGGCATAGGACAGATCCTCGACCGCGACGAGCAGCAGCACCGAGCGCTGCTCCTCGGGCAGGGCGTCGAGCCCGGCGAGCACGTCGCGTGCCCCCAGAGCGGCCTCGGGGTCGGCACCCGGATCGGGCACCTGCTCCAAAGCCTCAGCGCCGACATCGATGCCGCGCCGGCCCCGGCGTCGAACAGTGCCGAGGAACAGGTTGCGCTCGATCGTGAACAGCCAGGCTCGCAGGTCGCCGTCGCGGCGACGTCCGGACCAGGCGGACAACGCCCGCTCCAGGGTGTCCTGGACGAGGTCGTCCGCCGACTCGCGGTCGCGCAACAGCGCGACGGCGTAGCGCCGCAACGCTGGGATCTGCGGTTCGATGAGGGCGGCGATCTCGTCCACGAGGCTTTACCGATCAGGGCTTGGCGATGTGCCATGCGCCGTTGAGGAAGCCGTCGCCGGTGATGTCGCCGGGCTTCGTATCCTTGGCGAAGGTGTAGAGCGGCTTGCCCTTGTAGGCCCACTGCATCGTGCCGTCGTCCCGCGTCACCATCGTCCAGTCGCCACTGGCAGCCGAGCCGGAGGCGGCCATCAGGGCCGGCCAGTTGGCGGCGCAGGGGCCGTTGCACATCGACTTGCCGCCCATGTCCTTGTCGAAGGTGTAGAGGGTCATGCTCTTGGAATCGACGAGCGCCGGCCCCTTGGCAGTCTCGGCGGTCATCGCAGGCGCGGCGGCCTGGGCGGCGACGGCGGAGAAGGCGAAGGCCGCAAAGGCGGCGCGGATCAGCATGGTGTGCATGAGTGAGTTCTCCCGCGGTCGAGCATGACCGCATCGGGAGGGATGTCGAATGGGCGCCTCTATTCCACTGACACGCGAAAAAGTTTGGTCACGTCAGCGTGACCGCCGACTCGTCCTCAATTATGGCAGACGGTCGTCACCTAGGAGCAAACAGTGGACTGATGCGGCGGCGTCACCACTCTGAAAGGCGAAGATCCGAGATTATGCCCTCGCAGGGCAAGATCGACTGCAACGTCCTGTGTGGATGGCTCCCGCATTGCAAGGGGCGAATTGAGCTTCTGACGCGTAGGTCGGGTGCAGTCTTGTGTCCGGCCTGTTGATGCAGTCGTTCATGTGACCGCTGGCCCTGATGGTATCCGCGAGCTGGGTCCCACTCTGCTTTGCGGGCTATGATGCCCTGGACATTCAGCGGGGTGTCCCGGCTCCCGGTCTGACCGGTTCGCCATCAACTCTCATCGTCCTCGCAACTCGGAAAAGTGCTCCCCTTCCTGCTGTCAGGCGGCCGTGGCCGCTGGTGCGCGGTAGGTGCCGCCGCGGGTCATGATCGCCCAGGCGACCCGCGCCGTGCGATTGGCCGCCGCAACAGTCACCACGCGCACCGGCTTGCGCTGCAGCAGCGCCGGCAGACGCGGGTCGACCGAAGTCGGCGTCGCCTTCGCGCGCCGGACCAGAGAGGTCATGCCGACCACGAGCAGGCGGCGCAGGTAGCGGTCGCCCATGCGCGAGATCCGGCCCAGGCGCTCCTTGCCGCCGCTGCAGTTCTGCAGCGGTGTCAGGCCCAACGAGGCGGCGAACTGCCGACCGGAGCGGAAGCGCTCGGGCTCGCTCACCGAGGCGGCCAGCGCGGTCGCCGAGACGATGCCGACACCGGGGATCGTCGCCAGGCGCTGCGACAGGTCGCTGTCCCGATGCCAAGCGAGCAACTCCTTCTCCAGGCGGGTGAGCTGGATCTGCAAGGCGCCGATCTGGTCGGCCAGCCCGGTCACCACGCGTTGCGCCAGTGGCGGCACCTCGGCTGCGTCTCCAGCCGAGAGCCGGGCTGCCAGTTCGAGCGCGTGCCGCAGGCCCCGCGCCATCTCGATCCCGAACTCGGCGAGCAGGCCGCGGATCATGTTCACCAACTGCGTGCGTTGCTTGACCAGCAGGTCGCGCGTCCGGTGCAGCGCCAGCGCCGCCTGCTGCTCGGTCGACTTCACCGGCACGAAGCGCATGCTCGGGCGCGTCACCGCCTCACAGATGGCAGCGGCGTCGTTCGCATCGGTCTTACCGCGCTTCACATACGGCTTCACGTAAGCGGGCGGCATCAGCCGAACCTCATGGCCGAGCCTCATGAGCTCCCGGGCCCAGTGATGGGACGTGCCGCACGCCTCTATGCCGACCACGCATCGAGGCAGCTTGGCGAAGAACGGCACGACCTGCGCCCGGCGTAGCGCCTTGCGAACGACGACGTGCCCAGCTGCATCAACGGCGTGAACCTGGAAAATGCTCTTGGCCAGATCGATGCCGACGGTGGTGATCTCCATGGGGATGGCTCCTGCATCTGCGTGGCTGCTGCTTTGACAGCAACCACATCTTGGCACCGAGATGCCGTCAGTCGGAGCGGGAGCCATCCACCCCATCTGCTTTCGAGAGATACGTTGGCTTGTTCTTACGGCGTAGTTGGGTCGCAACCCGTCCGTCCGTTCTACGACCGAGTCGGGCGGAGAGCAGTCCGGCTGCTTTCGGTGACGTGCTGTGCTTAAGCAGACATAGGCACATGCGTAGGGTGCCAGACCACTTGCTCAGCTGCTCTGACTGGAAAGGCGGATAATACAACGACCCTGCCAGCATCAGCGAGCCATAAACAGAAGCACTAGCACTTTTTGCGAAGAGGATGGGGGAAATGCCCTATCGTAGGGTCGAGGACTCCCCATCCTGAAGGGGGCGATCTTGGCCATCGCGCCCGCCCACCGAGACGTTCGAGTTCAGGCGATCCAGATGTTCGAATACATGCTCGAAGGCGTTGGTCACGGCCTGCTCGAAGGACCCGTCGCCCTTGCCCATGGCCGCCTTGAGCCCGCTGAGCAGCGCGTGGTGCTTTTCCGTATCGCTCGACATGGCGTCCCTCATGGCCGGTCGGATGCCGGCGCTTGAACCCAAGACCCGGCATCCGAGCGAGGTTCCAGGTCCCTCGCCCGGATGCCGCCATGGCCACGGACGGATCCCCGATCCGAGGCATACCGAGATCGTGTCATGACCCGTCAATTGTAGGATTGTGTGCGAACGTTGCCCATGACATGAATGCGCCTTGTCGATGAGCGGCCGTCGACTGGAAACCCTCATTTTCATGGCGAGCGAACCTGGTCACCCGTTCGAGGGAAACCTGCTCCTTGCCGCGCTCGCGGCGCCCGACGTAGCCCTTCTCGCGCCGCATCTCGCCCGGCAGGAACATGCCCGGGGAGACCTGCTGTTCCGCGTCGGAGAGGACGTCTCGCACGTTCCTTTCCCCTTGACCGGACCGTCGCCACCCTGATGGTGCCGCTAAGCGGTGGCCGAACCGCCGAGACGGCCACGGTCGGTCGCGAGGGGGCGGTCGGCGGCGTGGTCAGCCACGGCTACCTGCCCGCCTTCACCCAATGCGTGGTCCAGGTCGAGGGTGCGGTCCTGCGCATGGATGCGGACCGGTTGCGCGAGGCCAAGCGCTCCTCCTCGACCCTGAACGACTTGTTCGTGCGCTACGCCGACTGCCTCCTTGCGCAGGTTCTGCAATCGGTCGCCTGCAACGCCGCCCACCCCATCGAGCAACGGGTGCTGCGATGGCTCCTGGGCCTCCAGGACCGGGTCGGTACCGACGCCCTGCCGGTCACCCAGGTCGTGCTCGCCGGGATGCTCGGCATCGGGCGCACCTACGTCACCACGGTGTTGACCAAGCTCCAGGACCAGGGCCTGATCCACGTCGGACGCGGCCGCATTTACATGCTCGACCGGGCACGGACGGAAGCCGCCTGCTGCGATTGCCACGCCCGTGTGCGCGGGCACTTCCGCACCGTCCTCGGGGCGATCTACGCGCCCGACGGCGAGATCGTCGCCGTTGAGGCGACGGAGCCCGGAACGGAACCGCCGCCCCGGCCCGATGCAATCCTTCCGGAACTCCGGGAGGCCGGCCGATGACCGCCCCGACGGCCACCCCGTTCGAGGTTTCCCGACCGTCGAGACTTGCGGCGCTCGACGCCTACGGCATCCTCGATACCCCGCCCGAGAAGGGGTTCGACGACATCGTCCAACTGGCCCGGAAAGCCTGCGGCACGCCGGTGGCCCTGGTCAGCCTGGTGGCCGGCGACCGCCAGTGGTTCAAGGCCCGCGTCGGGTTCGAGACGTGCGAGACCACGCTCGATAAGTCGGTGTGCGCGCATGTCCTCGGGCAGCCCGACCTCCTCGTCATTCCCGACCTGAGGGAGGACCATCGCACCAGGGATAACCCGCTGGTCACAGGCGACCCGTTCCTGCGCTTCTACGCCGGCGCGCCGTTGGATGCGGCGATCGGCGGGTGCCTCGGCTCCCTGTGCGTCATCGACGTCGAGCCGCGACCCGATGGCCTGACCACGGACCAAGCGGAGTCCCTCCGGGCCCTGGCCCGCCAGGTCATGGCCCAACTGGAGCTCCGGCGGTCGCTGGCCGAACGCGACGGCATGATCGCCATCCAGCGTGCGACCGTGGCCCAGCACGAGGCCCTGCTCGCCGCCCAGGCCGCCGTCGTGGGTTCGGGCGGCCGGCACGACGACGTCCTCGACGCGGTCGTCGGGGGCGTCCTGCGGGCCCTGCCCCAGGCCGAGGGCGTCGTCGTCGAGATGCTGGAGGGCGACGAACTCGTCTACCGGCACGCGGCCGGAAACCTACTCCGCCATGCCGGCCTTCGCCTACCGCTCCACGGCAGCTTGGCGGGTGCGTGCCTTCTGTCCGGACGGGCACGGGCGGTGTCGGACGTGCTCGACGACCCCGAAGTCAAGCGCGACCTCGTCGAGCGCCTGCGTTGCGGTCTTGCGTGGTCGTTCCGATCACGCGGGACGGAGAGCGCATCGGCGTCCTCAAGGTCCAGTCCAGCCGGGCCGGGGCCTTCTCGCAGCGCGACGTCGAGGTCGTCGGTCTGTTCGCCGGCACCGTCGCCGCCGGTCTCTACAAGGTCGGTGAGGCCGAGGCCCGGAGCCGAGCGAAGGACGCCGACAACCGCTACAAGACCGTGTTTAACAGCGCCATCGACTACGCGATCATCTTGATGGGCCTCGACGGGCGCGTCGACGACTGGAACGAGGGCGCCACTCGCATCCTCGGCTGGTCGCCGGCGGAGATGGTCCAGCGGCCGGCCGACGTATTCTTCACGCCGGAGGACCGGGCGAACGGCATCGCCGGCAAGGAGATGCAGGGCGCCCTAGACCACGGGCGTGGCGTCGACGAGCGCTGGCACCTGCGCAAGGACGGTAGCCGCTTCTGGGCCAACGGGGAGATGATGGCGCTGCGCGACGAGGCCGGCGCCGCCGTCGGCTTCCTCAAGATCCTGCGCGACCGCACCGAGCAGCGCGAAGCCGCCGCCCGGCTGCAGGCAAGCGAGCGCTTCCTCCGCAGCGTGCTCGATTCCTCGGCCGACTGCATCAAGGTGCTCGGCCTCGACGGCCGCATCGAGTCCATGAACGAAGGCGGCCGGCGCGTCATGGAGATCGACGACTTCGATGGCATCGCCGGGATGGATTGGACCGGGTTCTGGGATGAGGCAGACAAGGCCGAGGCCCGGGCGGCCTTGGACGCAGCCGTGTCGGGTGGCGTCGGGCGCTTCACCGGGCCGGCCTGCACGATGAAGGGCACCCGGAAGTGGTGGGACGTGCAGTTGACGCCGATCCGTGACGGCGACGGTGCGGTCGCCAAGCTCCTGGCCGTATCCCGCGACGTCAGCGCGAGCCGGAAGGCCGAAGAGGCCCTGCTCGCCAGCGAGATACGCTACCGCGACCTGTACGACAGCATCGATGCGGGCTTCTGCGTCATCGAGGTCAAGCTCGACGCGACCGAACGCCCGCTGGACTATCGCTTCCTGGAGGTGAACCCCGCCTTCGAGCGACAGTCAGGGCTCAAGGGCGTTCTTGGGAAGTGGATGCGCAGCCTTGCCGACGGCCACGAGGAGCACTGGTTCGAGATCTACGACCGCATCGCCCGCGGCGGCGCACCTGAGCGGTTCGAGCACGTGGCGAACGCCCTCGGGGACCGCTGGTTCGAGGTCTACGCCTATCCGTTCGGTGGTCCCGGGTCCCATCAGGTCGCGGTCCTGTTCAACGACATCACCGCGCGCAAGCGCATTGAGGACGCGCTCCGGGCGAGCGAGGCGAGCCAGCGCTCGATCCTGGCGACCGTGCCGGTGGGCATCCTGTTCGCCGAGGCGCCCTCCGGCCGTGTGGTCGGGGGCAACGCCTTCATGGAGAGGGTGATCGGCCGGCCGACCATCGAGCCTGGCGGCGCCGAGAGCGACAGCGAATGGGTCGCCCGTCATGCGGATGGTCGCCCGGTCGCCCCGACCGAGTTCCCGGTCGCGCGCGTGATCCGCGAGGGCCTGGAGCGCGCCGAGCTTGAGGTCGAGTTCGAACGCCCGGACGGCAGCCGCATCTGGACCCAGATCGTCGCCACGCCGGTGCGTGACGCGGCTGGGGCCGCCACCGGGGTGGTCGCGGCCATCTCCGACATCGACGCGCGCAGGCGGGCCGAGGAGCAGCGCGACCTGCTTAACGCCGAGCTCAGCCATCGCATGAAGAACCTCCTGGCGATGGTTCAGGCCATCGCCTCGAACACGTTGCGCGGAGCCACCGACATCGAGGTCGCCAAGGAGGTGCTGGCCGACCGCCTGATTACCCTCGGGCGGGCGCATGACCTTCTGCTTGGAGGGGCCGCGGAGCATGCCGGAATGGAACACGTCATCCGCGGGGCGGTCGGCCTGCAGGACGACGGTTCCGGCCGGGTCCGCTACCGCGGCCCCGAGGTCGAAATCGGCGGCAAGGCCGCGCTCGCCCTCGCGCTGATGGTCCACGAGCTCGCGACCAACGCCGCCAAGTACGGTGCGCTCTCGACCGAGGAAGGCCATGTCGACATCGTCTGGACCCTGGCGGGCGAGGAAGCGGGACGGACGCTCGCCGTCTCGTGGTGCGAGAGCGGCGGCGTGCCCGTCGTCCCGCCATCGCGAAAGGGGTTCGGGACGCGCCTGATCGAGCGCGGCCTCGTCGGTGCGGTCGACGGGAAGGTTTCGCTGACCTACCCGCCGGACGGCGTCCGATGTGTCGTCCAGGCACCACTGCGCAACTTCCAGGATGCGCTTTGAGATCGTCCCGCAACACCTCGCCGACCTTGCCGTTGTCGCTGCGGCCCTTCTTTCCCCGGAGCCCCGAACCCCCGCCGCATGCTCGTTGAACCAACGTCACGAACGAAGCCATTTCCGCGTGCCGGCGGTGAGATGGGTGCGCTCATGCGCGCCCATGAATGGTCCCGCACGCCGGTGGGCCTTCCACAGGGCTGGCCCACCGCCCTGAAGGTGACCGTCAACCTGATCCTGGCTTCGCCCGAAAGCATGTTCCTGGCCTGGGGCCCGGACCTGACGTTCTTCTTCAACGACGCCTACCGCCCGATCCTCGGACCGAGGCTCTCCCAAGCGCTCGGCGCCTCGCTACCCGAACTCTGGCCCGACGCCTGGGAGCAGGTCCGGCCGATGGTCGAACTCGCGCTGGCTGGCACCGCGAGTCGCTATGACGACCTGCCACTCATCACGGCTCGGAACGGCGTCGGGGAGCAGACCTGGTGGTCGTTCTCGTATTCGCCGGTGTTCGACGAGGATGAGGATATCGGCGGTTTCCTCTGCGTCGTGACGGAGACGACGCAGCGGGTCCTGTCCGAACGTGCCCTGCGGGCGCGCGAGAGGGAACTCCTGCTCATCACCGACACGCTTCCGGTGCTGATCGCCTTCATCGATCAAGACCTCGTCTACCGGTTCGCCAATCGTGCCTACGAGGATTGGTTCTTCAGGTCGCCCGAAGAGGTGATCGGACTGAGTGTCCACGACCTTCTGGACGAGGCCTGCATCGCCGCACGGCGCGCCGCCTTCGAAGCCGCGCTGGCTGGTGAGCCGGTCAGGCTCGAACTGGATTGGCCGCATCGTGACGGGCGCCCGCGGATCGCCGACATCCGCTACCTGCCGCGCCGGGCGGATGACGGGACCGTCGATGGTTTCTACGTCTTCGTCCTCGACGTGACCGACCGCAAGCAGGCCGAACATCACCTGCGCGAGATGAACGAAACCCTGGAGCGTCGGGTCGCGGAGAGGACGAAGGACCGCAACGCCCTCTGGCAGCTCTCGTCGGACATCATGCTCCGGTGTGGGTTCGATGGCGTCATCATCGCGGTCAATCCGGCGTGGACCGAGGTCCTGGGCTGGGGCGAGGGGGATTTGGTCGGGAGCAACATCTTCGAGTTCATCCACCCCGACGACCTCAAGCATACGGCGGAGGGTGCATCCGCATCCTCCGATGGACATGCCTTCACCCGTTTCGACAACCGCTACCGACACAAGAACGGGGAATACCGATGGATCTCGTGGTCGACCCGACCGGACGAGGACGCCATCAACGCCGTCGGGCGTGACTTCACCGACGAACGCGCCAAGGCCGATGCGCTACAGGCCGCCGAGGACGCCTTGCGCCAAGCCCAGAAGATGGAGGCCATCGGTCAGTTGACCGGAGGCGTCGCGCACGATTTCAACAACCTCCTCACCGTTATCAAGTCGTCGACCAACCTGCTCAAGCGGCCGGACCTGCAGGAGGAGCGGCGTCTCCGCTACGTCGGCGCTATCTCGGACACGGTAGACCGAGCCGCGAAGCTGACGGGCCAGTTGCTGGCCTTCGCCCGCCGGCAGGCGCTCAGACCGGAGGTGTTCGAGATCGGGCACAGCCTGTCGTCCATCGGCGACATGGTCGGCACGCTGACGGGATCGCGCATCGATGTCGACGTGCGCGTCCCGGCCCATGCCTGCTTCGTCGATGCCGACCCGAGCCAGTTCGATACCGCCATCGTCAACGTGGTCGTCAATGCCCGGGACGCGATGGCCGGCGAGGGACGGCTCGTGATCGCGATGACCGAGGTTTCCGGCATCCCGGCGGTCGGCGTGCATCCCGCCGCGCCAGGTACGTTCGTCGCCGTGTCGATCACCGACACCGGCGCTGGCATCGCCCAGGCGGATATGGACCGGATCTTCGAGCCCTTCTTCACCACGAAGGGTGTCGGACACGGGACCGGGCTCGGCCTTTCGCAGGTCATCGGCTTCGCCAAGCAGTCCGGTGGGGACGTCCATGTCGAGAGCGAGGCCGGCCACGGGACCACCTTCACGCTCTACATCCCGCGCGTGCCCGATCCCGTCGCCTCGGACATCCCGGACGACGAGCCCGAACCCCTGGTCGACGGCCACGGCACCCGCGTGCTCGTGGTCGAGGACAACGTCGACGTGGGTAGGTTCGCGACCCAGGCGCTGGCCGAACTCGGCTACGTGACCGTCTGGGCTGCGAACGCCGACGAGGCACTGGCCGAGTTGGCCAGGGACGCGGCCCGGTTCGACGTGGTCTTCTCCGACGTCGTGATGCCGGGCATGGACGGGATCGACCTCGGGCATGAGATTAAGCGGCTTTACCACGACCTGCCGGTGGTGCTGACGAGCGGCTATAGCCACGTGCTGGCGAGGAACGGCACCTACGGATTCGAGCTGCTGCACAAGCCCTACTCGGTGGAGCAGCTATCACGCATCCTGCGCAAGGTCGCGATGTGGCGTCGGCGTAAGAGCGCCTTGGGCCTCTAGTGGTCGGAATCTAACAGTTGATACCGTCCACTCTCGACCCGTTGCGGCCCTTGGGAACGTCTGTCCTCGGGCATTTGGCGAAGCAGTCGGTGCAGAGATCGAGCAGACGATACGGCTGCGGGACGGCCCTTCGAAAATCACGAATTTCTGTCGGCGATCCGTGATGAGAGAAAAGCCGGGAACGACCCCGCCAGCTTCTCGCGCAAACTCACCACTTCGGCCTTGGCGGCAGTCATCTCGCGCCGCAGTTCCAGCAGCGCCATGACCTGTAGAGCCAGCAGGCGTAGGCCCTCTGCTTGTTCCTGCGTTAGCCCGTCCGGACGTGGAACGGTGTCGAGAATGCACAGCGTGCCAAGGGCGTAGCCATCCGAAGTGCGTAACGGAGCCCCGGCATAGAAGCGCAACCCCTCTTGGCCAGTCACAAGGGTGTTGCGGCTGGTGCGTGGGTCCGCCGTCATGTCGGGAATGATCAGCAGGCTGGATTGGCGCAACGCATGTGCGCAGACCGACTGGCTCAACGGTGTGTGCGTAGGCCCGAATCCTGAGCGTGCCTTGAACCACTGGCAGTCGTCGGCCACGAAGCTGATCAGCGCCGTAGGAGCAGCGCACAGCGTGCGCGCCAGCAGTACGATCCCATCGAACTCCGCCCCAGGGCCTGTACCGAGAATGCCGTAGGCATCGAGCGCAGCCAGGCGGTCGGCGTCGGCCGCAGCTTGCGGCGGCATGAACTGACCCATTACGAAGCCGCAACCTGATCCGATGAGGGGGCCGCCTGTACCGCCACCTTCTGCAACACACGGACAAGCTGTTCGGCCGAGTAAGGCTATGCAGCAGGGTGAAGCCGTGGTCGGTCTCACGAGCCAGTACATGGCTGTAGCCCGACGCCAGAACCACCGGCAGGGCAGGCATCTGCTGGCGGAGGATCTTGGCCAGGGCAACGCCGCCCATCCCCGGCATCACCGCGTCTGAAAACACCACGTTGAACCCGCTCCCGTCCGTCCCGAGCTTGGCAAGAGCCTCTTCGGCGTTGGCGACCCATTCGGGCGCGTAGCCGAGATCTTCGAGGATCTGCGTGCAGAACTGGCCGACCTCGATGTTGTCCTCGACCACCAGCACGCGCTGACCGCCACCTGAAAGGCTCATATCGTTACAGAGAAAGAGCGAGGCAATTGCAGGATAACAGCGAAGTGGCGTCGGACAGGTTTTTTGATCCCGCTGCGAACCCGGCGATCAAGATCATCAACATCATCGCCCTGCTGCTGCTGGCGGTACTGGCCCATTTCTGTTGATAGCCGATCCAATGTTCCGCTTTAGACCCCCAAAGTTCCGCGCAATCCCAACCTAGAGTAAAGCGAACTTTGTGAGTGATCGACCCCGGTGCTCCCACCGGGGGCAGCCTCAGGCGTCCATTCCTGGGTTGCACCTTCGAGGTCATGCGAACCGCATTGGCCAAGCGGCTATGTGTCCATGCCACCGCAACGTTTCCTGGATGGCATTCGTCAGTTCGACGCAGGTTCGGGAGGCGATGGCGGCGGCATCCAGGCCGCCTCGATTGCCGAATGGTTCCTCGGTCATTCGTGACGGGACGGTCGGTCAGACACATCATTCGCTATAGGGCCATGATGCAGTGGTGCTATAGGGAGATACCCGATCCGGGCGTGAGACGATCCAGCCATGCCCGCCAAGCAGTTACGTCCCGTCCCGTCGACCCGCCCCACCTTTGAGTGTGTGGACCGTCGAGGCGACGGAGGCGACATGATACCCACCGCCACACGCCTGCCCGGAAAGCAGGATGAGACTTGTCGAGACGACGTCGGCGAGATCCCGGCATCGACGGCCAACAAACATGTGTAAGCCGGCGCCTGAGGCTCGGCCATTCGTGGCGGACGATGGCGTGAGGCTCGCAGCGCTCGCCGCGTACGGCATCCTCGACACGCCGGCCGAACAGGGGTTAGAGGACCTGACGCTATTGGCCTCGGGGATCTGCGACGCACCGGTGGCCCTGGTCAGCCTCGTCGCCGGCGACCGGCAGTGGTTCAAGGCCCGCGTCGGCTTCCCGCGCTGCGAGACCGACCTCGCTAGCTCCGTCTGCAAGTTCGTCCTCGCCGAGCCTGACATCCTCGTCATCCCGGACCTGACGCTCGATCCCCGTACCGAGGCCAACCCGTTGGTGACCGGCGAGCCATTCATCCGGTTCTACGCCGGTGCGCCGCTTCGTACCCCCGAGGGCGTGACCATCGGCAGCCTGTGCGTGATCGACTTGAAGTCCCGCCCGGCCGGGCTGACCGAGGGGCAACGGGAAAGTTTGACTGCCCTGGCCCGTCAGGTGACGACCCTGCTCGACCTCCGGCGCAAGGGCGAGACCCAGTCGCGGACGGAAGCAGCCCTGACCGGGCTGAACGCATCGCTCGGGCAACAGGTCGCCCGGAGCAGCGCCGATCTCGACCGGGTCTGGCGCAACGCCCAGGACCTGCAACTCGTCATCGACGCGTCGGGGGTGTTCCGGACCGTCAGCCCGTCCGCGACGCGTCTGCTGGGGTGGACGCCCGAGGAGATGGTCGGTCGCGACCTTTTCGCGTTCACCCACGCGGACGGCCACCAGGCATCGCGGGAGGCGCTCGCGCAGGCCCTGCGGGAACCCCTGCCTTCGCACCGGAACCGGTACCGGCACAGGGACGGGACGTTCCGCTGGATCGCCTGGGTCACGACGCCCGAGGACGACCTGATCTACTGCTACGGACGCGATGTCACGGTCGAGACCGAGCAGGCGCAAAGCCTGCTGCGGACCGAGGAGGCGCTGCGCCAGTCGCAGAAGCTGGAGGCCATCGGCCAGCTCACGGGGAGCGTCGCGCACGATTTCAACAACCTGCTCACGGTCATCAAGTCGTCCTCCGACCTGCTCAAGCGGCCCGATCTTCCGCTGGAACGACGTACCCGCTACGTCGCGGCCATCTCCGACACGGTGGACCGCGCCGCCCGGCTGACCAGCCAGTTGCTCGCCTTCGCCCGCCGCCAGACCCTTCAGCCCGAGGTGTTCGCCGCCTGCGACGGTGTCCGCGCGATCACCGAGATGATGGGGACGCTGACCGGGACCCGGATCAAGCTGGGGATCGACCTTCCCGAGCACCGTCTGTTCATCAACGCCGACCCGAGCCAGTTCGACACCGCCCTGGTCAACATGGCGGTCAACGCCCGCGACGCGATGGACGGGGACGGCCGGATCGACATCGGCGTACGGGCGGCGGACGCGATGCCCGCCATGCGCACCCACGAAGCCATCGAGGGTCCCTACGTCGCCATCTCGCTCAGGGACACCGGCAGCGGCATCGCGCCGGACAGGCTCGACCAGATCTTCGAGCCGTTCTTCACCACCAAGGAGGTCGGCAAAGGCACCGGCCTCGGCCTTTCCCAGGTGTTCGGGTTCGCCAAGCAGTCGGGTGGCGACGTGATGGTGTCGAGCGTCGTCGGCGAGGGCACGACGTTCACGCTCTACCTGCCGCGCGTCGCCGAGGCGGGGCGCAAGGCGGCCATCCCCGTCGGGCCGGACCTGCTGACGGTGGGCCACGACACCTGCGTGCTGGTCGTCGAGGACAACGCGGACGTGGGCAGCTTCTCGGTGCAGGCCCTGATCGAGCTGGGGTACCTGCCGATCCTCGCCGCCAACGGCGACGAGGCGCTGGCCGAGCTGGCCAGGGACGCCGACCGCTTCGACGTGGTGTTCACGGACGTGGTGATGCCCGGCATGAGCGGGATCGACCTCGCCGAGGAGATCCGGCGTCGGTATCCCGGCCTGCAGGTGGTTCTGACCTCCGGATACAGCCACGTCCTGGCACGCGAGGGCACGCACGGATTCGATCTGCTGCAGAAGCCTTACTCGGTGGCGCAGCTCTCCCGGACACTGCACAACGCCAAGAGGGGCCGACGTGGGGAAAGGGTTCTCGACGCCTGACGCCCGACGCCTGACGCCTCATCCCGAAGCCGGGTTCGCCGGAGGCTGAAAGCCTGGCCCGACGCGCGGTCCGCCGTCACCCAAAGGATGGCCCCAATGGGTCCGCCCGCCGCGCGTCCGTCGTCATCGCGGTCTTCGCCTCTTAGGCCGCCCTCGACTCCCGTATCCGCGGCCGGACACCGGCCTGCGCAATTTCGAGGAAAAGGTTCCCTGCGCGGGTCATCGAACGCAATTGAAGGATAGGGTGACCAACGTGGGCTGACCATCGCCTGCGGGACGGGTCGCCATTCGATGACCGGACTGGTCCCCAGCCACGATGGACGTCAGGTCTCGATGATCGAGCGGATCTTGGTTGCGAGACCCTCGACCGGGAAGGGCTTGGTGATCATCTGCATGCCGGGGTCGAGATGGCCCGCCCCGAAGGCGGCGTTCTCGGCGTACCCGGTCATGAAAAGGACCTTGAGGTCAGGTCGTGTAGCCCGGGCCTGGTCGGCGAGTTGGCGCCCGTTAAGGCCCGGCAGGCCGACGTCCGTGACGAGGAGGTCGATCCGCACGTCCGATTGCAGCATGCGCAGGCCGGCAAGCCCATCCGGCGCCTCCCGCGTCGCGTAACCGAGTTCCCTCAGCACCTCCACGACGAGGGTCCGGACCGTGTCGTCGTCCTCGACCACGAGGACGGTCTCGCCCTCCTCGGCGCGCGGCGTCTCGCCCCGCGATGCGCCGTTCTCCTCGAACTCGCCGTAGTAGCGCGGGAGGTAAAGCTTGATCGAGGTGCCCTCGCCGGCCTCCGAATAGATCTTGACGTTGCCCTCGGACTGCTTGGCGAAGCCGTAGATCATGGACAGGCCGAGCCCCGTGCCCTGCCCGATGGGTTTCGTCGTGAAGAACGGATCGAACGCCTTGGCGACCACGTCCGGCGGCATGCCGGTCCCTGTGTCCGTGACGCAGACGCAGACATACTGCCCGGCTCGCACGCCGATCTCCCGGGCGACGTAGGCGTCGTCGAGGAAGCTGTTCGCCGTCTCGATGGTCAGCCTGCCACCGTCCGGCATCGCGTCCCGCGCGTTGATGGCGAGGTTGAGGATCGCGTTCTCCAGCTGGTTGGGATCGCACAGGGTCAGCCACAGGCCGCCGGCGACGACCACCTCCAGGCGGACGCGCTCGCCCAAAGTGCGGCGAAGGAGGTCGTCCATCGAACCGACCAGCCGGTTCACGTCGACCGGCTTCGCCTCCAGGGGCTGCCGCCGCGAGAAGGCGAGGAGGCGGTGGGTCAGCGCCGCCGCCCGCTGGGCCGAGGCCATGGCCAGGCCCGAATAGCGGCTCAGGTTCTCGGTCCGGCCCTCGTTGATGCGCGTCTGCATCAGGTCCAGCGATCCGACGATGCCGGTCAGCAGGTTGTTGAAGTCGTGCGCGATGCCCCCGGTCAATTGCCCGACCGCCTCCATCTTCTGCGACTGGCGCAACTGCTCCTCGGCCTGCTCCCGCTCGGCGATGGCTTCCTGGACACGGGCCTCCAGCGTGTCGTTCATCCCGCGGAGGGCCACCTCGGACGCCTTGGTCGCCGTCACGTCGTAGATCACGCCGACATGGCGCAGCTCGGCGGCTTCGTCGTCCCTGACCGCCTCGCCGCGCCGAGCGAGCCAACGCGTCTCCCCCGTGTCCCCGACGGGGACGCGCATCTCGGCATAGGGCAACTCGCCGGCCTGCCGGAAGGCCGAATCGAGCAGCGGACCGCCCTCGACCAGCAGGGCGTTGACCGAGCTGACGGCCAGCGTCGCGGCCGGGACGACGCCGAGCAGGGCGCAGAACTGGGGGGAGACCTCGACGGTCGCGAAACCCGGGACGTATTCGAACGTGCCGATCCGGCCGGCGGTCTGGGCGATGCGCAGCCGCTCCTCGACCCGCTTCTGCTCGGTGACGTCCACCAGCGCGCCGGTGAAGCGCATCGGGTTGCCGCCGCCGTCGTAGGCGCAGCGTCCCTGGGCATGGACCCAATGGACGGCACCGTCCGGAGCCTGCAGGCGGTACTCCCTGTCGAACACCTCCGCGCCGTTGAGGATGCCGGTCACAGCCAGGCGTACCCGCGTCCGGTCCTGGGGATGGATGCGGGTGAAGAAGGCCTTCGTCTCGACGCCGTCCGGGCCGGCCCGGTTTCCGATCCCGTTCAGCAGGGCGAAACGGTCGTCGACGTGGAGGCGCCCGCCCGGGATGTCCCAGTCCCAGGTGCCTGCGACGCCTGCGGACGTGAGGGTGATCCTCAGTTGGCGCTGGGCGTCGGCGAGGCGACGTTCGATGGCGGGCAAACGCTCCTGGGCGGCCTCTCCCCGACGGGTGGACGTGACGTCGAATTGGGAGGCGAAGTAGTTCACCAGCTCGCCCGCACCGTCGAAGACAGGGCTGAGGTAGAGCTCGTTCCAGAACGGTGCGCCGTCCTTGCGGTAGTTGAGCAGCTGGACCTTGAGTTCCTTCCGTTCGGCCAATGCGTCCCGGACGAGGGCGACGGCGGCAGGGTCCGTGTCCGGTCCCTGCAGGAAACGGCAGTTGCGTCCCAGTATCTCGCCGGCCGCATAGCCCGTCAGTTCCAGGAATGCGCGGTTCGCGAACACGATGGGATTGTCGGGAAGGCGCGGGTCGGTCACCACCATCGGCTGGCGATTGACCTCAAGGGCCGCGATGAAGGGGGCGGCGCGGCCACGCATCTCGGCCGTCGCCCGGGCCAGGTGTTCGGGAGAAATGGCCGTCACGCTTCCGTCTCGCCGATGGCGCGCTCGACGAAGTCGTCGATCAACACCTTCAGGCTTTCAAGGGACGGCAGGTCCATCAGCATGGCGATGTAGCCGCGGATGTCCCGCTCGCGCACGGAGAAGTTGATGTAGAGGAACAGGACGAGCGCGTCGCCGCCCACGTCGCCCGTCGGCCGGAAGATGCGCTGTCCGTCTCCCCGCATGACCTCCGGCAGCGACATGGTCAGCGTCCGCTGCAGCAGGTTCGCCATCGTGGCGAGGCAGCCGTTTAGGATGACGTTGCCCGTCTCCGTCAGGGCCTCCTCCTCCATCTCGGAGACCTCCTCCGGGGAGAGCTCCTCCCCGGCGACCGCCCGGACGAGCTCGCGACCGTTCTCCTGGGGAAAGATCAGCAGGGCGCGGCCGGCGAAGGCGCCGGTGAAGTCCTGGTGCACCACGACGAGCTCGGACGCCTCGCGCTCCCCGATCATGCGCGCGGCCTGCCTCTGAGAGACGATCTCGACCGACGGCACCGATAGGAGCACCTGGACGCCGATCATCCCGCGCAGACTCGCGGCCGCCTTGCTGACGCCGATGTTCACCAGTTCGGTGAAGGCGTCGCGCTGCAGTTCCGTAAGGTCGACCGTGGCCGCCGTCACGACGCGGCCCGGCGCAACCGGAGCGCGGCGCCGGACAGGAAGCCGGAGAGCGCCTCCTCGGTGAGCGGCTTCGGCAGGAACGTCGCGCCCACGTTGCGGGCCCGCGCGATGATCTCGTCCTGGATGTTGGCCGAGACCACGGCGATAGGCATCCCGGGGCTCAAGTCACGCAGTTCGGCGGCGAGTTCAAGACCGTCCCTGCCGGGCATGTTGAAGTCGAGCAGCGCCACGTCGACTTGACGCCCACCGACCACGACCATCGCCGCATCGGCGTTCGCGGCCTCCGCGACCTCCCAGTCCGGCTTGACCTGGCGCAGGAGCTTGGCGGCGACGAGGCGTGCGAGCTTGCTGTCGTCGACGATGAGTGCGGTTGTCGTCATGGGGCGATGCTGGTGAGGTTGCGCGCGTTGGGGGCGGATGCGTGGCGATGGCGGCATTTATGCGTCGGGACCTCGCCGGGGCATAGCGCTAAGTTTGCGTCGCGCCGCGTTTTTCCGGGCCGGGCGGGGGCAGCCACCGGCCGACGAAGGAGTCTCCGCAGGCCCCGCGGACGACGGGTCGCAGTCGCAGCAGCACCTGGTAGACCGCGGTGTGCATCCTCGTGCAGGCGGTCCAGTCCACCGCCCGGCCCGCATCCTCCAGGATGAGCGAGGCGAGCGTATCCGCGTCCTCGACCGGACAGTTGCCCTCCAGGCGGATCGTCCCGTCTTCCGCCCGGAGCGTCACCGTCATCTTCCATCCCCGGAGGTGTCCTGCCCGACCCATGCCGGGTCCGTCAGCAGCGCGGCGGGATCGACGACGAGCAGGACGGTTCCGTCGCCGAGGGTGGTCGTGCCGCCCACCCCGGGCACGGTTCCGACGAGGCCGGCCGGGGCGCGCACCACGGCGTCCAACCGGTCGTCCAGGCGGTCGATCTCCAGCGCGACGGTCTCACCGTCCGCGTGGACGACGAGGAGGAGTGCCTCCATCCCGATGCCGGCACCGTCTCGATGGTCCAGCAGGTCGGCGAGCCGCAACACCGGAAGGGTCCGGCCCCTCAGGACGGTCGCGGCGCCCCCGGCGACGGCGTGGATGGCCGACCTCGGGACCCGGACGACCTCGGCCACGGCGTCCATCGCGATCCCGTAGGATTCCGTGCCGACCCCGACCACGAGCACGCGGGCCAGAGCAACCGTCCGCGGGAGATGCAGGGCGACGGTCGTACCCTCGCCCGTGCGGCTCTCGACCGAGACCCGACCGCCCATGCGCCCGGCGGCGGCCCTGACCGCGTCCATGCCGACCCCACGGCCTGAGAGGGCGCCGACGCTGCCGGCCGTCGAGAAGCCGGGCGCGAAGATCAGGTCGGTGACGGCGGCGTCGTCCATCGCCAACACGGCGTCCCGCGAGCGCAGGCCACGCTCGACGGCCCGTTTGCGGATGAAGTCCGGATCGATCCCGCGACCGTCGTCCGCGACCGACACGACGATGCCGTCGCCGTCCTGTCCGGCCGCGATCCTGATGCGGCCGGCCGCGGGCTTCCCGGAGCGAAGGCGGGTTCCGGCGTCCTCAAGCCCGTGGTCGACGGCGTTGCGCACGACGTGCAGCAGCGGCTCGAACAGGTTCTCGACGATGCCCTTGTCCGCCTCCGTGCCTTGCCCCTCGAAGTCGATGGCCACCTCCTTGCCAAGGCCGCGGGCGGCCTCGCGGACGGGTCGGGCGAAGCGCCGGAACACCTCGGACAGGGGCATGAGCCGTAGGGATACCGCATCGCGATGCAGCGAGGTCGCGAGACGGCCGATGACGGCGTCCGCCTCGCGGATCGCCCGGGCCAGCGTGGCGAGGTCCTCGCCCGCCTCGGCACGCGCCGCGAGGGAGCCCAGCGCGTTGCGGGCCACGACGAGCTCGCCGACCCGGCCGACCAGCGCGTCGACCCGGGTGGCGTCGACCCGGAGCGTGCGTGCCGTATCCCCGCCGTGCACGCCAGCCGGGGAGCCGTCGGCGCCGGACGCTTCCATCCCGCTTCCCGGACCGGTCAAGGTCCCTCCGGCCAGCGCCGCCTCGATGGCTTGCCCGAGGATGTCAGCTCCGAGGTCCGCCCCCTTGAGGCAGCGTTCGGCATCGGCCTCGTGACCAATCGACCGCAGGGCGTTCGCCGCCGACCGCGTGCAGGCTTCGAGGCGGCCTGCGGCTGTCTCCGTGTCGCCCGGGGCGGCCATCGCCAGGAGCTGTTCCCCGAGGATGGCCGCCACGACCGGGTCCAAAGTGGATGAGGGGGTGGGTTCCGTCGAGCCGGCCGAGGGAGCGGGAACGTCGACGACCGAAACCTGGTCGGAAACCAGGCGGAAGGTCGCCTCGACCTCCGGGCGCGGTGTGCCGGCGAGGAGGGTGATGTCGAGGTTGCAGGCGTAGGCGTCGAACTCCCCGTGCGGCGGCCAGGGCATGGCCGGCTCGACCGACACGGCCAGCAGGCCCGGCACCTTCCGGACGAAGCCGAGGGGGTCGTCCCCGGAGAAGAAGCAGTCGCCGCGCGGCCGGTAGCGGACCGCCGTCGACGGGCCCAGGGGCGCATCCGCCATGGAAGCGACCAGGCGGGCCGCCCAGTCGGGAACGGCCCCCGTCGCTTCCGTCGTGGATTTCGGGCCGGGCGACAGGAGCGACCGGTACCGTTCGGCCAGCGCCGCCGCCTCGCCGGCCGCCGCGTCGGGCAACCGTCCCGTCGCCTCGACGGCGTCGGACCAGCGCGCGGTGGCGTCGAGCGCCTCCAGCGACAGGTCGATCAGGGGCGCGTCGACCGCGAGGGTGCCGGCCCGAGCCGCGGAGAGGCCGTCCTCGGCCGCGTGCAGGAGCGCGAACCATGGCGGGTAGTCGAAAAGCCCGACGGATCCCTTCAGCGTGTGGAAGGCCCGGAACACCCGGTTCACGGCCTCCGCGTCGCCGGGCCTGCCTTCCAGGGCCAGCAGGTCCTCCGTCGCAGACTGGACGAGCTCCCGCGTCTCGACGAGGAACTGTTCGAGCAGATCGTTCACGGTTGCCGTCCCGCGAGCGCCAGGGCATGCGCCACCAGTACCCCCTCGGGCACCGGCTTCACGAGGTAGAAGTTGGCGCCGGCCGCCCGCGCGGTCGCGCGGTCCCCGTCGCCGGCCTCGGTGCTGGTCATCAGGGCCGGGATCGCGCGGACCCCGGGTTCCCGCCCGCGCAGGGCCCGCAGGAAGCTGAGGCCGTCCATCTTCGGCATGTTCACGTCGACGACCAGCAGGTCGTAGGTTGCGGTCAGGACGCGCTCCAGGCCTTCGATGCCGTTCAGCGCCTCGTCCACGACGAAGCCTGCCCGTTCCAGGGCGCCGCGATAGTACAGCCGCACGAGGCTCGCGTCCTCGACGAGGAGGACATGCGGGGGACCGCCGATTCCGGCCTCAGACATGCTCCCCCTCCCGCGGCCTTCGATAGACGATGGCGTCATCGTAGCGGCAGACTCTGAACAACGGTGAAATCCGGCTCATGCTCTCGGTGTGGCCGAGGCAGACGAAGCCGCCCGGGACCAGGGCGTCGTAGATGTGGTCCGCCGCGATGCGCCGGGATGCGTCGTCGAAGTAGATCAGCACGTTCCGGCAGAACACGACGTCGAACCGGCCGTGCGCGGCCATGTCCGTTGCGTCCGTCAGGTTGCAGGGCGTGAAGCGCACGGAACCCCGCAGATCGCCGAGGATGCGCCATCCCGGGCCGAGGCGGGTCTCCTCCCGGACGAAGTAGCGGGCGACGAGGTCCGGCCTGAGCCGCATCAGGGCGCGCTCGCCGTACAGTCCCTCCTCGGCCGCCGTGAGCGCCCGCGTGTCGATGTCCGAGCCGACGATCTCGACGTCATAGCGGTCGACCTCCGGCCAGTTCTCCAGGAGCCACATCGCCACCGAGTACGGTTCCTCGCCGGTCGAGCAGGGCATCGACCAGATCCGCACCGTCGAGCCGGGGGCCTTCCGGGCCACCGTCTCCGGGAGCAGGGACGACGTCAGGCAACGGAGCTGGTGGTCCTCGCGGTAGAAATAGGTCTCGTTGATGGTGAAGGCGTTGATCAGCCGCTCGACCTCGCCGTCCGCGTCGGACCGAAGCCTCGCGAGATAGACCGCGAACGACCGCGACCCGGTGGCCTGCATGCGCTCGCCCAGGCGCCGGTCCACGAAGTAGCGCTTCGCCGGCGTGAACAGGATGCCGGTGCGGCGGTACAGGAACTCGCAGAATCGCGCGAAGTCGGCGTCGGTGACCGGTGACGGTGCATCGGACACGCGTTCAGCGCCCCGAACCGATGCGGGCGAGCACCATGTCGATGGCCATGGGCAGGAACGCCTCGGAGGCGAACCGGGCCCGGGCGGCCTGGAGCGCCGGCAGCGCCGCCGCCGTACCGGCCTCGGCAAGCACCTCGACCGCGGCGCCGCAGACGTTCGGGTGGGTCTCCCCCTCCAGCAGGTGGGCGAGCAACGCGCTCGCGACCTCGGTCGGCTGGGCGCGCGCGACCTCGGTCGCGAGCAGCCGCACGTCCGGGTCCGGATCGGAAAGCAGGCCGGGAAGGACCGGGAGGGCCGCGGCGGGCATGGCCTGCAGCGTCTCGATGCAGGCGTTGCGCAGCCCGGCATCCTCCGACCGCAGGTGACGGGCGAGCGCGGTCGCGGCGGACGCGTCGGCGAGGGCTAGGAGCGCCGCGAGGAGGGCCTCGCGGCGGCGCAGGTCCCGCTCCGATCCCAGCGCCGTGCCGAGCTCCTCCGCGGACCGGACGGTCGGCGTGGCGGTTTCCGCCTTCGGCAGTCCGGGTGGATCGCGGCGGACGAGCGGCATCAGGGCACCATCCTCAGGAGGGCGTCGGCGATGTCTTCGAGCGGGGCGATCACGCTGGCGCCGCCCGCCCGGACCAACTCGCCCGGCATGCCCCAGACCACCGCCGTCTCCTCGCTCTCGGCGATGGTGCGGCCGCCGCGCAGCCGCAGCGCAGCCATCGTCTCAGCCCCGTCCCGTCCCATGCCCGTCATCAGGACGCCGACGAGGCGCCCCGGCTCGACGAGGTCGAGCGCGCTGGCCACCAGGCGGTCGACGCTCGGATGCCAGGGATATTCCGCCCTTGCCGGCACCGGTTGCACGACGAGGCCGGACGGGCGGCGCGCGAGGGTCACGTCGGCATCCCCCTTGCCGACGTAGACGTTGCCGGGGGCAAGCGGCATCGGGCGCGACGCCTCCTGCACCCGCAGGGCGCACAGGCCGTCGAGACGCCGGGCCAGGGGGCCGGTGAAGCTGCCCGGCATGTGCTGGGCGACCACGACCGGCCACGGGAAGTCCGCCGGCAGGCCGGAGAGCAGCGCGTCGAGGGCGGGAGGCCCGCCCGTGGACGTGCCGACCAGCACGATGCCCCCGACCGAGCCTGGCATGGGCGGCTGGACGGTCGACGGTTCGGGCGATGCCGTCCGTGCGGGGCGCCGTGCGGACCGAGGCAGGGGACCGTCCGTCCCGCCGGTCCGGGCGCGGATGCGCTCGGCGAGGCGCAGCGTCGGGCGCAGGCGGGCACGGGCGGCCGCCCGCACCTTCTGCACGATCAGCGGCCCGAGGCGGTCCATCTCCAGCGAGACGGCGCCCCCGGGCTTGGCGACGAAGTCCACCGCCCCGCGGCCCAGGGCATCCAGGGTGACCTCGGCGCCGTCCGCGGTCAGAGACGACACCATCACCACCGGCGTCGGGCGGTCGAGCATGATGCGGTCGAGGCAGCCGAGGCCGTCGAGGCCCGGCATGTTGACGTCGAGGGTGATCACGTCCGGCCGGAAGCGGGCGTGCTCGGCCAGAGCCTCGTCGCCGTCCCGCGCGAAGGCGACCTCGAAGTCCCCTTCCGCCGCGAACACCCCGCCCAGGAGCTTGCGCATCAGAGCGGAGTCGTCGACGACCAGCAGCCGGATCATGCCGGGGCGTCCGACCCCGGCGCCCGGTGGGCGAGGGCCTTCGTCGCCGCCCGCACGCTGCGCTCCGTCCCGGCGAGGAGGGCCTGCGCGTCCACGATGGGCAGCAGGCCGCCGCCGTCGAGCGTCGCGACGCGGGCGACCGCGTTCCCGGCCTCGTCGGAAAGGCCCGGCGT
This sequence comes from Methylobacterium sp. J-068, assembly GCF_022829445.1. Lineage (GTDB taxonomy): Bacteria > Pseudomonadota > Alphaproteobacteria > Rhizobiales > Beijerinckiaceae > Methylobacterium. The sequence goes on from NZ_JAKSXY010000092.1 coordinate 77,560, forward strand.
CGGCCGGATGGCCGTATCTTCGAGCCGCAGCATGCGGGAGACCCCGTCGACGAGCAGGCCGGCGACGTTGCCCGCCGCTTCCAGGACGACGATGCGTCGCCTGGGCCCGTCCTCGCCCGGGGGCAAGCCGAAGCGCCGGCGCTGGTCGACGACGGCCAGGACGGTCCCGCGCACGTCGATGGCGCCGGCGACCAGGTCCGGCGAACGGGGCAGGCGCGTCATCGTCGCGGGGACCCGCAGCACCTCGCGCACCGATGCCACCGGAACGCCGTAGCTCTCGCCCGCGACGTCGAACACGACGAACTGCTCTGTTCGCACCCCGGCCGCGCCGTCCGACTGGGTGGCGTCGGCGGATCGCGGCGGCGTGGCGGTCACGGTGGTTCCCTCTAGGAGACGGTCGGTCGAGAGGACGGAGACGAGCGTCCCATCGCCGTCGACGCGGCAGATGGCTTCGACGGCTGTCGCGCGTCCCCGGCCCAAGGCCGCCGGCACGGGGTCGACCGCATCCGGTGCGAGCCGCAGGATCGGCCCCAGGGCGTCGACGACCAGCCCGACCTCGCTCCCACCGATCCGCGCGACCACGATGCGCGCGTCCGGACCCGGCCGGGGTGCGACATGGCCCAGCAGCGTCGGCAGCGCCAGCAACGGCAGTACGCCGCCGCGGCGCGCCACGACGCCGAGCGCGGCCTCGCCGGCACGGGGTACGGGAACGATGTCAGACGGCAGCGCGAGCACCTCCGCGACCCGTTCGAGCGGAAGGGCGTAGGACCGGCCGGCGGCGTTGAACGAGACCAGGGCGATGCGCTCCGCACCGCCGCGGTCGCCATCCCGGGTCGTCCGAAGCCCGGCGAAGGATGCTGCAGGACGGGCCTTGCGTTCGGGGAATGCCTCGGCGACCAGGGCGGCGAGGTCGACGAGCCGGGCTCGCCCCGACCCGACGGACGTGGCGATGCGCCGGCTTCCCGGCTGGTCGTCCCCTCCGCTGGCCCCGGCGCCGCCGGAGAACGCTAGGACGCGGTCGATCATGAGGCCGACTGGCTCGCCCGCCTCCGCCACCACGACGCGGGTCGGCTCGGCGGTGGGCTCCGCGTCGGGCCGCAAGACGCGGCGCAGGTCGAGCACCGGAAGCGCCAGGCCGCGGAGGTTGGCCAAGCCGGCCAATGCGGCGGGGGCGCCGGGCACGCGCGTCAGCCGGGGCGGCCGGATGAGTTCGCGCACGACGCCCAGGTCGAGGGCGAAGTCGTCCGGCCCCAGCGTGAAGACGAGGTAGCGTGCGTCGCCCGTGCCGGCCGCCTCAGGCATCGACGGCCTGCAGCTCGTCGGCCAGCGACGCGATCTCCTCAATGCTCGCCGCGAGGTCCTCGGCCCCGCGCGACTGCTGCCGCGCCGCGGTGGCGGCCTCCGCCGAGGCACGGTCGGCCTCCTCCGCGGCGGCGGCGATCTGCTGCGCCCCCTTCAGCCCCTCCCGGGCCGCGATGACGATGGCACCCGCGCCGGACAGCACGTCGGCGTTGCCGGCCTCCAACTTCGCGACGTCGTCCCCGACGCCGACGAGTGTGGCGACGAGGCCGCGATTGCGCTGGACCTCCGTCTCCGACGCGGCGACGACCTGTTCCAGGGCCCGGCGGACGGCGGCCACCCCGTCCTGAATGTCCCGCACCGTGTCGCGGATGCGCTCGGCGTTCTCGGCGGCGTCGCGGGCCAGCGCGCGGATGTCGTTCGACACCACGGCGAAACCGCGTCCGCCCTCTCCGGCACGGGCCGCCTCGATGGACCCGCTGACCGCGAGCATGTTTACCTGCACCGCCACCAGGGCGATGGAGCCGACGATCTTGTCGATGCGGCGGCTGCTGCCCTCCAGCTCGCCGATGCGCGCGAGGCATGCCCGGGTCTCGTCGAGCGACCGTTCCACACCGTCCGCGAGGGATCCTACCGCGGAGCGTACCTCGCCCAGGGTGGCGCCGATCCCGGCGACGCTCTCGCGGGCGGTGGTGGCGTTCGTGCCGAACACGGCGGCGCTGCGCTCGACCTGCACCATCGCGGCGCTCGACTGTTGGGCCGCGGCGCTCTGGACGGCGGTCCCGCGGCTGATCTGGTCGATGGCGGCGAGGATCTCGCCGGCCGCGCCGGAGAGTTCCTGCACCGTCGCGGACAGCTCCTCCGCGGCCGAAGCGACCTCCTCGACGCGGGCCTGAACAGATCCGCTTCCCGTCAGATCGTCGGCCAAGCCGGCGAGGGACTGCGCCGTCGTTTGCGCCTGGTCCAGCGACTGGACCTGCTGGGCGACGGCCTGCTGGGCCTCCCCCGCGGCTGCGGCCTGTTCCTCGGCGGCGGAGGCGATCTGCTCGGCGCCGCGCTGCGCCTCGCGGACGGCGGTCTCGGCCTCGACCGCGGCCGCGAGGATGGCCTGCGCCCCCTCCGACACGGACCCCAACTCCGAGCGCGCGGTCTCCAGCCTGACGGTGACGCGTCCGCCCGCCTCCGCCTCCGTCGACGCCGCCAGGGCTGCGGCGCGGATGATCTCGCCGACGCCCCGGACCTCGGTGCGGATCGCCTCGGACAGCGTCCGGACCTCGGCGGCGCTCGCCTCGGACGTCTCGGCAAGCGCCCGCACCTCGTCGGCGACGACGGCGAAGCCGCGACCGTGGTCGCCGGCACGGGCCGCCTCGATGGCGGCGTTCAGCGCCAACAGGTTGGTCTGGTCGGAGATGTGTTCGACCGTGCCGGTGATCTCGCCGATGCTCGCGGCCCCCCGGTCGAGTTGCTCGATCAGCGAGACGGTTGCCGACTGCCGTTCCGAGTTCGCCTGAACCGCGGCGACGGAGGAGACGATCTGGACGCCGGTCTCCGCCAGGAGCGTCTGGAATGCGGCGGTGGACTGCCGTGAGGCGTCCGCACGCGCCCGGGCCTCGGCAAGGCGCCCGACGATGCCGCCGATGGCCCCAAGGGATTCCTGCGCCGCCCCGGCGGCCTCCTCGGCCCCGGCCGCGATCTGTTCCATCGAGCGGCGCAGCTCCTCCGCGGCGGACGACGCCTCGGTCACCCCCGCGGCGAGTTCCTCGGTGGCCGCCGCGAGCCGTTCCGCCGCCTTCTGCCGCCGCGCCCGCGACCGCTCGCGGGAACGCCCGGCGGTGGCGGCCGGCGCTGCGACCGGGACCGACGAGACGGCCTCGGCGGGGGCCTCCTGCGGCGCGAGCCGCGTCCTCTTCACCAACGACATCGAGGTCTCGCCCGCGTTCGACCGTCCTTCCCGCGGGGAGCTAAGGTGGAGGATGGTTCGGAGATGGAGTTCGGCTTGTAAGCCGGGACGGGAGCGGGTCAAGGACAAGTCCTCGGCCACGGGTGGGCACGTGCGTCATCCGCACTTTGCGCCCGGATGCCGCGTGGCCACCGCCGACGCCCGCATGGTACCGGCCCTGCCGTCAGGGCGGAGGCATGCACGGCCTTCGACCGGGTTCGGTAGCGTGCCTCTCCGTCGGCGAGACGTACGCCCGCGATAGCGGCGGCACGGCTCGCTCGACGCGCTCGACCGAGACATGGCCCTGCAGGCGCAGCCATCATGGCTTCGGCCTTGGCGAACGCGGATCATCCGGCGGGCGCTGCCGGCGAAATGTTCGATGTGATGAATATGGCAGAATGGGTGCAAGGCGCCCTCGGTTGCATTGGGTATGCCCGGGGCGCCGGATCGGGTGGATTCGAGGGCCGAGACGGAAAGGAGTTCGCCGGAGCCGGATCATCCTCAGGAGACGCGACACGGTCGCCACATCCCGCCATGTCGTTGGCGCCGATCCTGATTTCGGCGAGCATGAAGGCGGCACGCTTCCATCCGTCGGATTGCCGGACGAAACCATGCATGAGCTGTGGAGCGCATCTACTAGGGGCGCAACACGCAGGGTGCGGTCGCGTTGTTCCTACAGTCGACGTCACTCCTTCGGGAGGCGTGTCAGGGAGCGAACACCGATGGCCACCGAGACCGAACGCACGCACCTCGACATCCACGACCGGTCCAGCCGCGAGTCCTACGCCAGGCTGTTCGGGGTCAGCGAGGAGCAACTCCGCAAGGCCGTGCGCCTCGTGGGCAGCCGCGTCAGCACGTTGCGCGGCCACCTCCGGCGCTGAGGCTGGGCCCGCTCATGGCTCGCGGCTGGGGGCGACGAACGGGTTGGTCTCGGTGGTGTATCCGTCCTTGGCGTAGCACGCCTCCGATCAGTCCAGGCCGGACGCGCTCTCGTCCAGCGCCATCCTGATGGTCGCTCCCTCATCCTTAACGTCGAGCGCTTCATCCATCCTCAGCGCCTTCACGAACCCCTCGTCCATGGCCGGCAGGCTACGTGTTGTCCGCGGCGGCGACCTCGGCCTGCGGCACCGACGAGCCGGCAGCCAACTCGACCGGGTAGCCCTTGACGAACCCGAGCTTCCGCTTCGGCGAGCTCATGGTCCGGTCGAGCCCGGATGCGTTGGGGGTGAACTGCACGTCGATCCCGTCGTCGGTGGTGCGGGTCATCGCGCACCGCTCGAACCTCTGACCCTTCGAGACCGCGTCGACCTCCCACGGGCCGATGGCGGCCGTTCCCTCCGGCGTCTGGGCATGGGCGACGACGGTCTGGTCGGCAGGACGACGACGCCGACTGCGATGCCCATGGGAGGCTCCGCGTTGACGGGGTTAGCTTGCGAGACCGCCTTGAGTTTCCGGCTCGTCCCGGCGAACGTGGGGCGACTGGCACGAATGCAAGCGTGCGAGGCTTAAGCTGTCTGACGTCTCGGAGCCTGACCCGCCGTCGCCAATGGAAATCGATGCGGACGTACCTGATCGCCGTCGGCATCGACCGCGCTCACATCTACGTGTGGCTGCAGGCATAGGCGGCAATCCGCAGTGCGAGGTGGCGTCGATGGGACACCTGCCACGGTGAATCGTGGTACAGCCCGAGTATGCCCGTCAAACACGCCCGCCACATCGCCTTGACCGCACCGCTCGCAGCCTGGGTCGACGCGTTGGTGGCGCGTGGCGAGTTCACCTCGGCTGGGGCGCTGGACGTAGTTCGCCGGCTCGGACAGGGCTTCCTCAGGGCGACGGGACTGTTTCCGGTAGGCACCGAAGACAGCAGCGAAACCGCCGCCGACGATGGTCAGCAGGCCGAAGATCGCCTCCTTGTAAGGGCGCACGACATCCCAGGTGGCGGAGGCACCATGCAGGAACGCAGTCGACAGGTCAGCGAGGACACTCACGCACTCGGCTCCCAATAGGTCCTGGCGGGCGGGTTCTCCCGCATCGCCTTCTTCCAGAGCCAGTCAGCAGTCGCGGCGTCCCGGGCCGCGAACCACGCGCTGACGAGGTCGCCCCAGGCCAGGACGCCGTAGACAAAGACGCCTGTCGTGACCGGCTCGTCGGGAACGATGAACATCACGCTGACGAACGCCCACAGCCCGGCGCCGAGGAGCGCCGTTCCGGCCCTCAGCGCCGGGGTCCTGCGCCAGTGGCCATTTATTAGAAGGGCCGCGATTCGGATGAGGGCGACGACGCCGATGACGACGCCCCACTCCCTCTTGGTCGCCCATTCGGAGAAGCGAGCCCATTGGCCACCGGTGTCGAACACCGGTCCGAGGAGCAGTGCCAAGGCGAAACCGGCGGCGAGGAACGCCCCCTGCCATTTCATGATACGCGTCGGCGTGAAGATCCACAGCGCCGGCTGCGCGCGGACTTTGACGACGTTCATGGGCGCCACCCGCACTGCCGGGCCCCAAATTCGTTGTGCGGGAGGGTCTCCCGCTTCCGCGCCGGGGACATCACCGTGAGCTCGGCCGACGAGGGCCTGATCGGCTTCTCGACGTCGCAAAAGCTTCCGCCCCCACGACCGCCAGTCAGCGTGGAGCATGCTCCCAACGAAAACGTCAGGGCGATTGCCAGCGTCCACATCCTGATCATCGGGACCACCTCCCCAACTCGGCGGCGACCTCATCGTCCGTCCTCCCCTCTATCGATGCCTCGATGCGCTCCCGGTCCGCCTTGGCCGCGGCGTTCGCCGTCTCGACACCGGCGCGGCCTTCCCGGCGCCCGGCCGCGCGGAATCGACCGGCAGCGAAAACCATCCCGAGGACGACGGCGCCGGCGCCGGCGGCCGCGATCCAGCGCGCCACCTTCGACGAGGCCAGCAGGCCGAGCACGATTCCCCCGAGAGGCGAGAACACTAGGGCCAGGGCGATCCCGAGGACGATGCCGGCCGGGACGTACGTGAGGACCTCGGTCATCAGGCGGCCCGCCCTGCGCGGTAGTTCGCCACCGCGCACCGGACGAGTTGGCTCCCGACGTAGACGGCGGTGGCGCACGCCGCGGCGAGGGCGATGGCCTGCCAGTGGGCCACGACCCAGATCCCGGCGGTCGACATGAAGCCCTCGCCGACGATGGAGGTCACCGTCTCCTTCGCGGCACGGGCCTGATCGACGCTGGACTGAACCTGCGATGCGGTATCCGTCACCGTCGAGGCGTAGGCCTGGTAAGTGGCGACCGTGCCAAGGCCGACCTGACCGGCCACCTTGATGTTGTCCCCGATCCGGGCCGGCTGCGAGGCCTCCTTGATCTCTTTCTTGCTGGCGACCTCACAGGCGCCGCGGCTGATCGCCGGGGCGGCCTCGATGGCGGTAACGAAGGTCATGTCGGCGATGCCGGTGCCGGTCTGGCCGAGTTCGACTTGGGCGGCCGCGACCGCGCGCCGGGTGGCCGGGCCGAAGGCCGCATCGGCCTTAAGCGGTATACCGAACGCGTTGATGGTCTCCTGCAGGGCGCGGACGCGAGGGCCCCGGTCGCCCAGCTTGAGGACGGTCGGATCGGCGGCGGCCGCGGGGGAGACCGGAGCGGCGCGGAGGACGGTTGTCCAGCGGGCGAACGCGTCGGCCAGCTTCGCGTCGTACGCATTCTTCTTATATGCGGTGCCGTTGTAGCCCGAGGCGAACGCCTTCCAGTCGTGGGCGCCGAGCTTCCGCAACAGGCCCTTGGACCGCATGAAGGCGATGCCGACGGCGAGGTGGGTGGCGACGCCGCCCCGGGTCAGGGCGGCATGCATCGCGACGGCGCTGGGGAATCCGCAGGCGGTGTAGTTGAAGCCCATGACCTGGAAGAGCCCGAAGCTTGCGCTCTGGTACGCGGCCTCGGCGTGGAGGGCGGCGGCCTTCGCCATCAGAGCAAGGCGCCCCGCGCTGGTCTTCTGGTCGGCGTACTGCGCGCTGCCGGGGCCGCCCCACTTCGACACCGTCAGGCCTTGACGCTTGGCCTCATCCACAAGCCCGGGCGCGAGGGCCTTCAGGCGCTTGAGGAACACATGGCGCTCGAACAGAAGGGCCGGCTCGTTTCCATCGGAGGGGTCGAGGTCGGCCGCCTCGAACGGTCTTCCGCCGGTCTCGACCTCGATGACCGTCAGCAGGCATGCCGCCTCGACGCCGGACTGGGGGGGCGACGAGCTTCGCCGCCGTGACGATGTCGGGTGAGAGGCGCATGCCCGGCTCCGGGATGTTGGAAGGCCGGCACCGCCAGGAGGCGGGAATGTCCTCAGGAACAGGACAGGGGGAGAGACGCTCCCGGACCCGACGGCACCGTGCCAGGGAGAGGGCGGCCGCGGCCTGCAACGCACAACCCCCAGGCCGGCCCGGACTCGTCTTCTGACTTGGCGGACCCGTTCGGTGCCCGGCGCCGGCTCGCACGCGGATCGCCCTGCTGGCGCGCGACCGATATGATGCGATGGACGTACCCGAGCTCGATCTCGGTGAGCTCGGCGCATTCCTGGCGGCTCAGCCCGTCGGCCCATCCGTCGAGGACACGGGCCTTGAGGGAATGGATCTCCCGGCGCTTGCGGTAGATCCCTTTGCTCTGGTGCGACGGCTTCCACCGTTCGTAGACGGCCTTGGGGGCATCAGCCTTTCGCCTGGGGGAGATGCTCTCGTCGGGCTCGATGACCAGGCGGCACCGTATACCGACGCCTTCCAGGATCGAGAGGGACCGTTCCAGGCTTACGAGCTCGCGCCCGGCCATGAACCTCTTGACGAATTCCCGTCGAACCGAGGGGACGTTCTGGGCGATCTCGGACGGGTGATAGCCCTTGGCCTCGATGCGGGCCTGGGCGGCCGCATGCACCTCGCCGTTGATCTGACGAGGCAGCTCGGACGGCGCCTCGGCGATGAGCTTCGTCACTTGCGCCGGCGTCAGCCCTTGTTCCCGGATATGATCGAGGCTGGCCTCGACCACCGCATCGCGCATGTTGATGTACGTGTGGGAGACGCACGCACCGCACTCATCTACAGACCTCGGGCTCAAGGAGACGCCGCAAGTCTATGGAATCACGCCCGATTCGCCTACCTTCCAGTAGGTAGGACACGTCAAGTGCTTGACGGGCGTTCCGGGCACCGTCGGCCATGGACCGAATCCACTGTCCTCAACACGGTCATGCATCCGACGCTGGACGCTCCATGACGCCCCATGGGAGCCATGCATCGGCCCATGAAATGTCAGAACGGCCCTCCTCGACCGTCAAATATATTTCTTCGCAATGAGCGCACCTGGCAGCTTCGCCAGCCCATCGCCAGAGTCGAGGGTCGGATTCCTCAGCCCAGTCGAAACTCACCCAGTTCTCGTGGCTCAGATCCCGTTTTCTGCCCATGAGGTTCCATGCTGCCCCTCGCATTTCTAGGGGCGTCAAGGGGTAGCTAAGCCACTCTGGTAGCAGGGCAAATCCAGGGGGAGAATGCTCGATCCGTGGCGGTGTGGTGCCTGTCGCGGGCCAGAGAGCCCATCCCCCCATGAATTTCGATCCCCGTTGTACTAACGCCCGCGCCCTCGATTTTCATTGGCGCGCGCCGAGCGCCATCGCCGAGCGAGCCGGCCTCGCTGAACTCGGTCGCTCCTCCTACAAGCGGGCTCGCGACAGCTTCCTCGCCTCCCTGGTCCTCGCCGCGGATTCCGACCGGCCCTGGGTCTCCTATTCCCGGTCGCGGGATTTCTACGCAGCCGAAGGCCGGTACGAGGGGACTGATTACTCCTACTCGAACGTCAGGCTCGCCGTCGCCGAGATCGCCGAGGCCGGCATGATCGAGGAGATGAGGTCGAAGCCGGGCTCGCACCTAACGCACGGCTTCCAGTCTCGCGTGATCGCGACGGACAAACTCATCCGTCTCGCCCAAGGCGTCGACCTGCTGCACGTCGGAACCCGCTGCCCCATCGTCTTGAAGGATGAGGCCGGCACCCGCGTCGACTTCCGCGAGACCGCGCAGACCCGGCGCCTCGTGGCCGAGGTCGAGGACATCAATAGCTACCTCGGCACCATCGAAGTCGGAATCAGCGCCGACGCCAACCCCGACGACTGGCAGCACACCCAGCACCACATCCGTGCGCGCAAGATCAAGGACGGGAGAGAGACCTGGACATGCGTCCGCCCGACGCCGAGCCCCGAGGTCTTCCGCGTTTTCGGGCGGGGGCGGTGGGACCGGCACGGGCGCTGGTACGGGTGGTGGCAGAACCTGCCCAAGTCGCGGAGGGCCGAACTTCTGATAAATGGCGAGATCTGCATCGAGCCCGATTTCGCCTGCCTCCACCCCACGCTGCTATACGCCATGCGCGGCATCGTCCTGCAGCACGATCCCTACGAGCTCCAGGGCTGGGACAGGTCCGCCGGAAAACTGGCGCTCAACGTGTCCATCAACGCCCCGACCCTGAACAGCGCGATCCAGGCCCTCCTGAAGAAGCGTCGCGATGTGAAAGGCGATGGCTCACCCGCATGGCCCTACGGGCCTGCTGAGACCCGTCGGATCGTCGAGGCCGTCAAGAAGGCTAACCCGGCCATCGCCGGGGACATCGGGTCCGACGCCGGCATCCGCCTCATGGCAGTCGATTCCCGCATGGCCCAGCAGGTCATGACGAGGTGTCGCGCCGAGGCTATCCCGGTCCTGCCCGTCCACGACTCGTTCGTCGCACCGGGGTCCAGAAAGGCCGCCGTGACCGCAATAATGGGGGACGTTTTGGCCCACACGATTTCGACCATTTCTCCTGTCTCTTCAGGGGTTTAGGACCAATCGATCCGATATACCCCCTCGGGGGGCGCGACATCGGAGCGGAGCTCTCTTCCTTCCTTGGAGGAGACCTCCTCTGCGGAGCCCGAGATCGCCCCTCTTCCGGAGGACCGGGGGAATACCTTATCCCTCTTAGAGACCCCGCTCCCGGAGGCTCTGGGCGGTCCTACCGGTATGGAGACCGCTCCTTCCCCGGAGGGTCTGGATAGCTCTTCCCCGGAGGGGTTAGGTGATCCGCGATCCCTTCTTGATACCCCCGGTCCGGAGGCGTCGTTCCGCCCCGTCCTGGCTGTGAGGCGACCCGCACCCCGGCCTACCTCTCCCCGTCCCGTGGTCTCTATGGCTGCCCCTTCTCCGGCCCCTCTTTCTCCTCCCGCACCCGTGGTCGACGCTGCCGCTTCTACCCGTCCCCCCCTGCCACCCTTCCTCCAGGCCGCACGTGAAGAGCTCCGTGCCGAGGCCGAGGCGGCTGCTGCTGCCGCTGCCGCCGCTGCGCTCGTCCGGGAATCTGCGCCTCCTCCTGCCTCCGTGCGGGGTCAGTGGGCGCCTCTGCCTCCCAGGAAGGATTCCCCCGCCCCGGTCAAGGTAAGGCCGGTGGCGACCGTTCCTGCGCCTCGTCATACTCCTCAGTCGCCGCCCGTGGTGGAGCCCGTTGCGGAGATGGTCAGGCCTACGATGCCGATGCCCCGTGCTGTGCTGGCGCCTCCTTCCTCCATGAGGGCGGTCGTTGAATTTTTTGGATCGCCGGGAGGCGGCGAGACAGCGCGAGGAAACCCGTCAGCGCTTCAATAGACGTTGTCTATTGCGAGCGAACTGATAATATACAGGGGCTCTCGGGCTCGATGCGATGCACCACATCCTCGAAGACCCCTCACCGGCAACGGTGGGGGGTCTCTTCATGTCTGGGCATGCGTGATGCCGCCTCCATGCATGCCCATTTCACCAACGTGTTTCACCAACAACTGTTGGTGAAATCGTTGGTTATGAAGCGTCCCGTGTTGGGGGCGCCATCGGGTGAATGGTCCGATGGTTCATGTGGCGGCCTAAGCTCGCCTTAGGCCGTGGCCACCACCCCTCGGGGGTTGTCCGTTGCAGGTGCCCGCAGCCCCATCCATGGGCATGCCCCACCTCGCCATCACCTCCCGCGCCGCCCTGCTGGACGCCATCGCCTCATGGCGACCGGACGTCGTCGTCTCCATCAGCAGCCCATCGCGTCCCATAGGGAGACCATGGGGAGACCATGGGACGGCCCATGGACCAGCATGGTGTTTCAGGATCGCGAGCACGCCGGTCAGGCCGGGGGTGGCATTGGACGCGTCGCCCATGGTCGTCCCATGAAAGCCCATCAAAGCCCCATGAGGCCCATGGCGATCCCCATGGCGGCCCATGTCAATGGGCTGCTGGCCACCATGGGACGGTATGGGCTCATCCATGGGGATGGCCATGGGGATGGCCATGGGGCCGAGCGCCTGCTCATCCATTGCGAGGCAGGCCTGGGGCGTGCGCCAGCCCTCGGCCTCGTGGCCCTCATGGCCATGGGCATGGATGCCATGGCAGCGGTGGAGGCCATGGCCAAGGCCGTGCCCGAGGCCAGCCCGAACCGTCTCGTGCTCCGGCATGCCGAGGCGATCCTCGGGCAGGCCATCGTGGCGCATGCACAGCTATGCATGGACCTTCAAGCGTGGACCTGCTGGTGCTCAGGGCAAGGCGGTGGGGCTGCGGGTGGTGGGGGGAGGTCCCCCATGCGGGCCTCCCTGGCGAGATGAAATCCCACGGGAAGCATTGGGCGCGGGCCCGCGCTTGGGCCAGCCTGAAAACGAGGTCCCCACCCCGCTGGCGAAGGCCCCAGGGCGGGGTCGAGGCGGTCTCGACGCACTCGGTAGCCTCGGGGAATCCCCACGCCTCAGCAGCCTTCCCTGGCCGGGTCCCCTCCGACGAAACGTCGCCGGCAAACGGCACCGGATCAAGGGATTCCATATTTCCGGTAGATGGGTTGGCCCTTTGGTCAGAAGAACCACATGCACCCGATGCATGGGCTGGCTCTTCAGCCGATACCCATGTCGCCGAAGATCCGGCATGGGATGAGACCTAAGTTTCCGGGATAGCGACCGAGGCGAGGACCCGGGTCCCCATGGTGACTGTCTATGAAGTTTCAGATCGGCCTGTCGCAGCTGGCCTATGCGACGCGTCGGGGCGTGACGCCGAAGGCGGTGAGAAAGGCCATCGCCTCCGGCCTTATCACCGTGGTGCTAATGCCCGACGGCAACATCACAACGAACCAGGCCGACCGCCTTTGGGATGCGAACGCCAGCCCGAACCAGCGCCATGGCAAAAACGCGGAACGCGCGACCGCGTGGTTGGAAAAGCGCCCGCCCCCGGCAAAATTCGTTCTCAATCGTGAATAGGCTGGCTGAGCTCAATGGAGACAATACCAACTTCTGGCTACCTGAATCACATTTCTACCTTTGTTCGAGATGTTCAGGAGAACCCGACCCGGCACCGACAACGGCACCAGCAGCATGACTGGAACGAAAAGAAGACCGCCGTCGGGTGGGTCAAGCAGCTAATCTGCAAAGGCCTCGGCGTGCGTCGGGCATAGGTCAAACTCGCCGCTACGGCGAGCCCCTAACTTGCGCGTCAGACATTAAGGACTGCGCTCCGCCGAGGAACAGCAAAAATGCGAGAGGTCAGGAAACTGTAGTGCTCGCCGATCAACGAAGGAGCCCGGATCGCTTTCCCCGGAGCTCCAAGCAATCGCGCAGCCGTTCGTGCCGCTTGCCACGTGCAGCGTCCTCTATGGACATGAGGTTCTGTTGCGCCCGATCCATAGGTCTGAGGGCGACTTAGATAGCCTCGTTCACGCTGATAAGGCTAGCCCAGCGCCAGTCGTTGACCTGAACTTAAGCACAGTTAGCCAAAGAGGTTTCCAAAAGGCGAAATGCCTGTTGCCGGAACGATGTACGTGTGAGGTGATCATGAAGAGAGTTTTAGTCAACTTTGAAAGTCGGCTCGACCCCCTATCCGGACGTGCTTCGGGGCGGCCAACGCCCTCTGTAAGTGAGGCCGCCATGCGCATGATAGATGTTCAGATGGTATGGGACGCAGCGGATATAGTCAGCAAACAGCCCCGTGGTGCGCGCAGTCGTACCGCTGAAAAACACGGAGTATCTCGCGCAACAATTACGGAAGCAGTGAAACGCGTCGAAGCAGCCTTCAACGTTCGTCTCTTTGCCAAGGCCCGGAGCGACAAGGAAGAGCCTCTAACGGCTCCAGGGAGGGCGTTTGTGGATCACGGCAAGACTTTCCTGGAAAGTTTTCAACTGCTTCGCAAACTCGTCCAGGACGCCCAGAATCTTGATTGAGGCGACCTCAGTCTGAGAACTGTGTTCAATTATTTTGAACATAGTATCGTACGTAGAACTAACTGCAATCGTCTCTTCCCTCTGTCCGAAACGAGTTCATCGTGTTTACTCAGTACCATTCAAAATTCGCTGCCTGCAGGCTCGCTTTGGCAGGAATGGCAGGCCCTCCGATTGCTAGATCGCTCTCGATGGCTCGGGTGGACATGAAACCGCATCAAGTTGAAGCGGCGCTCTTCGCTCTACACTCACCCATCACAAAGGGAGTGATTTTGGCCGACGAGGTCGGTTTGGGGAAAACTATCGAAGCCAGCTTAGTTATTGCACAGCGATGGGCGGAGAACCGCCGCCGCATTCTGCTTGTGGTGCCAGCTTCGCTGCGTAAGCAATGGTCGCAGGAACTGCATGAAAAATTTAGCCTCGCCAGCGTGATCATAGAAACTAAATCCTACCGCGATGCGATAAATTCTGGAAAGAGACCGTTTGAGGATTCGAGTGCCGTCATTGTCACGTCCTATGAATTCGCGGCGGCTAATGCATCCGAAATAGGTTTGACGCCTTGGGACTTGGTTGTGTTTGATGAAGCGCACCGTTTGCGCAACGTGTATCGTTCTTCGGGCGCAGCGCGCGCGAAAGAACTCAGAGAGAATTTAAATGGCCGTTTCAAAATTCTTCTTACGGCTACACCGTTGCAAAATAGCCTAATGGAGCTGTTCGGTCTCGTATCGATGATTGACACTGATTTTTTTGGCGACAAAGAAACTTTTCAAACGCTGTATGGAGGCAAAATCAGCGAGACAGGCCTGACTGCTCTGCGTTCACGCTTGGGGCCAATATATAAACGCCATCTCCGAAAAGATGTACAAGAAGCAGGTCACGTCTCCTTTACAAACCGAAAAGTCGTGACGTTTAATTTCAAACCTGCTGATGTAGAAGTCGACCTTTACAACGGAGTTTCGGATTATTTGCAGAGATCGGCGAGCGTTGCATTCGGAGGTAGGCCAAACCCGCTTCTGCTCACCGGAGCGCGTAAGTCGCTCGGGTCATCTACTGCTGCTATTATAGGGTTTCTCGAGACTGTTTTGGCTCGCCTGAAAGAACGCGAGCCTATAAGCCCGAACGATCTCGTAGATGTCGGCGATGTAGACGAGGTAATAGCAGAAGCCAGAGAAGAGTTGGGCTACGAAGAAAAAGAAGAAAGCATTTCAGTTCACGCTACGCTTGCTGCGACGGAAACGGAAATTGCCGAGGTTGAGCATTACCTCGCTTTGGCACGAGGCATTGGCTTCAACACGAAGGGAGAAATGCTCGTAGCTCAACTTCCCGCATTATTGAATGATGTTGTCAGCAAGGGCGGTCGAAGAAAGGCTGTGGTTTTCACGGAAAGTGTTAGAACACAAATCTATCTTGCGGAACTTCTGGCCGATGGCGGGTTCAACGGCCAAGTCGTGCTTCTGAATGGCTCAAATTCTGATCCGCATAGTAAGAAAGTCTACAGAGACTGGGTAAAGCGGCAAGTCAACTCCGATGCGATTTCAGGTTCGAAAAGTGCTGACATGAAAGCGGCTATCGTAGACGCGTTCAAAGGCGAAGAAGCATCGATTCTGATCGCAACTGAAAGCGGCGCAGAGGGAATCAACCTTCAGTTCTGCTCTCTTCTTGTCAACTTTGATCTTCCATGGAATCCTCAGCGCGTGGAGCAGCGTATCGGTCGGTGCCACCGCTACGGTCAGAAACTCGACGTTACCGTCATAAATTTCCTAAACTTGCGCAACAAAGTGGAAGAACGCGTTTACGAGCTTCTGAGAAACAAGTTCAAGCTTTTCGAAGGTGTGTTCGGTGTATCTGATGATGTGCTCGGCGCTATCGCTTCCGGAGTTCATTTTGAGCGTGATATTCTTGAGATTGCCCAAACATGCAGAACCGACATAGAAATTGAGGATGCCTTCGCAAAACTTGAAGCAACTCTCGACGCGAGCATTGCTTCTGATATGTCGAAGGCTCGACGCAGGCTTTTTGATCACCTCGATCAAGGAGTTGTCGCGAAGTTGCGTGCACGCAATGAGACCGTCGTTGCACTTCTCAGCGATTTCGAGCAATGGCTACTCACTGTCGCTCGGGCTGAACTTCCGGAAGCGCAGTTTCATTCCGAGAACGGGCGCTGCTTCGATCTGGACGGCGTGACATGGACAACCGATTGGGCGACTGCCGACGAGCGAGGTTGGCGTTTTTTCCGGCTCGGAGACGGGGAAATGGCGTCCGACATCGTTGCACGCGCAGCAACTCGAGATCTGCCTGCTGGTCAGGTCGTATTCGACAGCGAACGCCTTCGTGTTCTGGGCTTTCCTGGATTCGCGGATGTGGACCGCCTCAAGGGTCAGGCTGGCTGGATACGAGTCTCCTGCCTTGTCCTGCGAACCGAGGCCGAATCACAAGCGCCGCGCGAGGTTTTTGTGTTTGCGGCTATGACAGATGATGGTGTTGAAGTCGCCCCAGAAACTGTGGAACATTTATTCCTCACACCGGGAGACTACAATGGGCTTACTCTGTCAAAACTTCCAAGCGATAAATTCAAAACCTTGGAGCAGAAGCACGAAATTCTACGAACAGAAGAGGCGCTGTCGCTCAATACTCAGTGGTTAGAGGAAGAGGATAAGCACCTTGAGGCCCAAGCAGATGATTTAATCCGTTCTGCCAAGGAAAAATCGAAAGCGCTTAACGCGGAAATAAAGACCGCCCAGAAGTCGCTTAGGACGAATACCTCCATCAGCCCTGAAGATGCTATCAAGGAACGCAAGCGAATTGGAATGTTGAAGCATGCCTCAGACGTGTTTGAAATGGAAACAATGACGCGGCGAAAGAAGATACAAGAATCCGCGCAAGAAAATTTAGACAAAATGGCATTAAGCTTGAAGATCAGCGCCGATTTGCTGCCTCTTTTCACGCTTAGGTGGGAAGTTGTTTGAGAAAATTGTTAAACACGTCGAGGGCGAGGTGGCGCCTCGGTGCCAGGATGCGCTCTTCCTCACCTGGTCGCCCTCGCTCCTAAGTGGGTGCAGAAGTACGAGACTGACACGTTCGACGACGACACGATGCAAGCCTACGAGGCGCACATCGCCGCGCTCGAACGGCTCGTCGGCCGGCAGGCTCTTGAGCTTGAGTTTTTAAGAGGGAGCTCTGCGACAGGGACCACCGCCGAGAAGCGGCCCTACGCCCGTGACTAGTGGCCCGGCAGCCTCTCCGTCGCTGCAGGATGCCGGCTGCTGGGTCTGTCTTTGGGCCTACTTTCGATGCGGGCCTCAACGCGATGTGCTGCGGTTCGTTGCCGGCAACCGCATGTTACCGTGACGCGACCGAGGTCCGGGTGGCAAGCCGCACGGCCGGGAAGAGCCAAGGTTCAGTATCGAACTTGCGGATGACCCGCCATCCGGGTGATTTTCCCTGGATGGACCGCCGATCCTGGTCCGATGGCAGGATTCAATGAAGCTCATTTGCCGGGTTCGGCCTTGATCTCGGACGGGTACGCGCCTGGGTCCCGCCCCAGGGCGCCATCCGCCCCGTCGGACACCCGAGGCAGGACGAAGCCGAAGTTGGTGCCGCGCTTCAGGACGCTGCGCACGTCGAGGCGTCCGCCCTGGCGCTCGACCAGGTCTCGGCACAGCAGAAGGCCGAGCCCGCTGCCTCGTTCGCCTGCGGTTCCGTTCGTGGTGACGCGGCGGTCCAGCCGAAACAGGTCGTCGAGCTTGCCCGGCGACATGCCCAGACCCGTGTCCGAGACGGTGATCTCGACCCCGCCAGCGACACCGGCCGCTGCGACCGTGATCGCGCCTCCCGGCAAGGTGAACTTTATCGCGTTGCTCACGAGATTGCGCAGGACGGTCGCCAGCATGTCGCGCTGACCGACCACGCAGAGCCCGCAGGTCTCCGCCCGGAGCGTCAGCCCCTTGTCCGACGCCTGTTCGCCCGCGGCCTGCATCACCTCGGCGGCCACCGCGTCGAGCTCCACGGGACCGAGCGTCACGGTCAGCGTATCCATCTGAGCGCTCGCCCAGGCGAACAGGCTGTCGAGCAGGGCGTAGGCCTGGGACGCCGCATCGTGGATGCCACGGGCGCGACGCTCGATGGACGCATGGTCCCGCTCGACCACGGCCTTCCCCAGCACCTCGGACAGGCCGAGTAACCCCTGGAACGGATTGCGAAGGTCGTGGGCGATGATCGAGAACAGCAGCGACTTCTGCCGGTTCAGGGTGTCGAGCTCCAGCGACTTCGCCTCCGCCTCGCGCCGGGCCGCCGCGAGTTCCGCCTGGAAGGCGCGGCGCGCCCCGGCGTAGCGGATCGCCCGGGCGAGGCCGGAGGGGGTGACCTCGGCCTTGGCCAGGTAGTCGAGCGCGCCGGCCCGCATCAGCCGCGCGGCGAGGTCCTGATCGGCCTCGCCGGTCAGCATCAGCACGGCGCGCGCCTCCCCCTCGGCCGAGAGCAGGGCGTCGAGCAGGGCGAACGTGTCGATGCCGGGAAGCCGGTAATCGAGCAGAACGCAGTCGAAGGCCGAGCTCCCGGCGAGACGCAGGCCCTCCTCGCCGCCCGACGCCTCCGTCAGGACATGGTCCAGTCCGGACTTGGCCAGCGCGCGCCGGACGGCGGTCCGGTCGACCGCGTCGTCGTCGATGAGCAGGATGCGGGTCGGTGTCGCCACGGCAGGGCCTAGGTTGGGAACTCGACCACCTTCCAATAGTGCTCCAGCAGGGCGACCGCCTCCATGAACGTGTTGGCAGGGTCCCGCTTGACGATGTAGCCGGCCACGTTGTGCCCGTATGCGCGCATCCGGTCCTCGTCGGCCTTGGACGTGGTGATCATGAACACCACGGCGGAGCGCAGCTCGTCGTCGGCGCGCACCGCCTCAAGGAACTCGATGCCGTTCATGCGCGGCATGTTGAGGTCGAGGAGGATCAGGTGCGGCTTCGGGAGCGGGGCGTGCTCGTTCTGCCCGCGCAGGATCTCCAGCGCCTCGACGCCGTCACGGGCCACCGTGATCGGGTTGCCGATCTTGCTCTTCTTGAAGGCGCGCTTGAGCCCCTGGACGTCGACCTCGTCGTCGTCGACCAGCAGGATGTTAACTGTCGACCCCATCCGCCTGTCCCTTCCCGCCGTCGGGCGGCCACGTGAAATGCACCGCCAGGCCGCGCCCGTCCGTCCCGTCCGCGAGCCAGACCTTTCCGCCCTGGCGGTCGACCAGCTTGCGCACGATGGCCAGCCCCATACCGCTGCCCTCGACCTCGTCGCGGGGCCTGAGCGTCTGGAACATGCCGAACACACGCTCGCGGAACTGCTCGGGGATGCCCGGCCCGTCGTCGGTGACGACGAACTCGACCGAATCCCCATGGGTTTCGGCCGTGACGCGAATACGTCCCTCGGCGGGCCTATCGTGATGCTTGATGGCGTTCCCGATCAGGTTCTGCAAGGCTTGCGTCAGGGGCGCGCGCGCCGTCCGCAGGGTCGGCAACGAGGCGTCCGCCGTCACCGTGAACCCCTCGGGCGGGCTGACCAGGACGGAGAGCTCCTCGACCAGCTTCCTCGTTTCGATCCGGTCGAGGACGACCTCGCCTCGACCCGCGCGCGAGTAGGCCAGGAGATCGTCGAGCAGGCTGTCGAGGCGGCGGACCCGGCTCTTGAGAAGCTCCATGTTCTTCTGGACGTCGCCGGTCAGCGCGCCTTCGAGGTCCTCCTCGATCCAGCCGACGAGGTTCTCGATGCCGCGCAGCGGGGCCTTGAGGTCGTGCGAGGCGACGTAGGCGAACTGCTCAAGTTCCTCGTTGGATCGGCGAAGGTCGATGGCGTGCCTAGCGAGGCGTCGCTCCATGCCCTTGCGCTCGGTGATGTCGGTGTTGGTCCCGTACCAGTGCACGATGTGCCCGTCCGGTCCGCGGTGGGGCATGGCCAGCGACAGGAACCAGCGGTACCCACCGTCCGCGCCGCGCAGCGGGAAGGTGTCCTTCCAGGGCTCGCCGGTCTGGAAGGACTCGGTGATGCGCGCCACGACCCGCTCGACGTGGTCGGGGTGGTGGACGTCCCGCCAACCCCATCCGCGCATCTGCTCGATGGTCGTGCCTGTGTAGTCGTACCAGCGTCGGTTGTACCAGATGATGTCGCCGTTCGACTCGGCGATCCACGCCATCTGCGGCAGTGCGTCCGCAAGGGCGCGGAAGTCGTCCGTGGTCAGGTTCGCGGCTCGCTCCACGCGAAAGCCTCCCTCGTCGTGGATGGCCGCTGAGGCCCGGATGTGTGACCCGACAGACGCTTACACGGGAAGCGGGTCGCCGTCATCGGCATCATTTCCACGGCGAGGGATCGGCGGCGTTATGTTGGACGCCCCGCCCATCAATGGGGGATGCCGGTCGTCCTGAAAGGTTGTCGCGAGCGTAGGACCGGCCCAGGGCGAACATTGGAATCATCGCGTTTTCCGGCGGCTCCGACCTCCGGTGACCTCAGTCCTCCCGCGGACGTGGGGCGATGCGTCCAGTCTCGGGACCCCATCGCCCCGGCAACCGTTCTGACCTGGGCGGTCAGGTTCCGGGACGCCAGGCGGGGCACGGGTGGATGACGACGGAGAACGACGAGTTGCGGCGCCGGCTCGGGGCGGCCGAGGCGGAGATCGAACGGTTGCGGGCACGCAACGAGGGCCATGTCCACGCCCCGGTCGGTGCGGAGCGCACCTCGGCGGCCGGGACCAATCTGCTGTTCACCGCGGCGGAGAAGACTCGCATGCCGCAGATCGTCACCGACCCCAACCTGCCCGACAACCCCATCGTCTTCGCCAACCGCGCATTCCAGGAACTCTGCGGTTACGGAGCGGAGGACCTGATCGGACGCAACTGCCGCTTCCTCCAGGGGCCGGACACGGACCCGGCCGACGTCGCCAAGGTCCGCGACGCCATCGCGGCATGTCGTGACGTGGTCGTCGAGATCGTGAACTACCACCGCGACGGCACGCCCTTCCGCAACGAACTGTACGTCAGCCCCGTCTTCGATCCGGACGGGCGCCTGCGCTACTTCTTCGCGAGCCAGCTCGACGTCACCCGCTTCCGCACCGAGGAAGGCCGGCTCGCCGAGAGCGAGGCCCGCTACCGGACCCTGTTCGAGGCCGTCGACGCCGGCTTCTGCATCGTCGAGATGCGCTACGACGCGGCCAACCGCGCCGTTGACTACCGCTTCGTCGAGGTCAACCCTGCGTTCGAGAGCCACACCGGGCTCCGGGACGTTGCCGGACGCTGGGTCAGCGAGGTGATCCCCGGTCTGGAGCAATCGTGGAAGGACGCCTACGGTGAGGTCGCCCTGACCGGCCGTCCGACGCGCTTCGAGAGCGGCGCGGTGGCGATGGGCCGGTGGTTCGACGTCCACGCCCTGCGTATCGGCGAGGCCGCCCGGCGGCGGGTTGCCATCCTGTTCAACGACATCACCGAGCGGCGTGAGGCCGAGCGGGTCCTGGAGGACACCGCCCGCGAGCGGACGGACGAGCGCGACATGGTCTGGCGCACGAGCCGCGACCTGTTCCTGGTCTGCGGCTTCGACGGTCACTACCGCTCGGTGAACCCGGCCTGGACCGAGATGCTCGGTTGGTCCGAGGACGAACTCGTCGGCGCGACGTTCGACGCGTTCATCCATCCCGAGGACCTCGCCTCCGTGCAAGCGGTGTTCGGGGACCTCGTGAACGGGATCGTGCTCGACGACCTCGACGTGCGCATGCGGACGCGCGACGGCGGCTTCCGCTGGCTGTCCTGGTACGCGATCCCGCGCGGCGACCATTTCTACGCAGCCGGCCGGGACGTCACCGAGCGCAAAACCCTGGAGGAACAGCTTCGCCAGAGCCAGAAGTTGGAGGCGGTGGGCCAGCTCACGGGAGGGGTCGCGCACGACTTCAACAACCTGCTCACGGTCATCAAGTCGTCCACCGACCTGCTGAAGCGGCCGAACCTCGCCGAGGAGCGCCGGATCCGCTACGTCGATGCCATATCGGACACGGTCGACCGCGCCGCCAAGCTGACGGGCCAGCTGTTGGCCTTCGCCCGCCGCCAGGCGCTTCGGCCCGAGGTGTTCGACGTCGGGCGGGGCGTCGCCTCGGTCTCGGACATGGTGCGTACGCTGACGGGATCGCGCATCCATGTCGAGACGCACGTCGACCCGTTCCGGGATGCGCGAGGCCGGGAGGTCCCGTGCCTCGTCGACGCCGACCCGAGCCAGTTCGACACCGCCCTGGTCAACATGGTGGTCAACGCCCGCGATGCGATGCGGGGCGAGGGCCGCATCGCCATCCGGGTGCGAACCGCGAGCATGGTGCCGGCCGTGCGAGCCCATCCTGCCTTGCGAGGCGATTTCGTCGCCGTCTCGGTCGCCGACACCGGGCCGGGCATCGCCCCGGACGTGCTCGACCGGATCTTCGAGCCGTTCTTCACCACCAAGGGCGTCGGGCAGGGGACGGGCCTCGGTCTCAGCCAGGTGTTCGGCTTCGCCAAGCAGTCCGGCGGCGAGGTCGTCGCCGAGAGCCGCCCGGGCGCGGGGGCCGCCTTCACCCTGTACCTCCCGCGCGCCTCGGCCACCGCCGTCCCCGAGGGCGAGGCCCCCGAACCCGCCCCGCTGGCGGACGGGCACGGGACCTGCGTCCTGCTGGTCGAGGACAACCAGGAGGTCGGCGCCTTCGCCGCCCAGGCGCTGGAGGAACTCGGCTACCGCACGGTGTGGGCCGTGGACGCCGAGAGGGCGTTGCTCGAACTCGAACGCATCCCGTACCGGTTCGAGGTCGTGTTCTCCGACGTGGTGATGCCGGGGATGAACGGGATCGACCTTGCCTGCGAGATCCGGCGCCGGCAACCGGGCCTGCCGGTGGTGCTGGCCTCAGGCTACAGCGACGTGCTCGCGGCGCGAGGGTCACACGGGTTCGAGTTGCTGAGGAAGCCGTATTCCGTCGCGGACCTGTCTCGCATCCTGAGGATGGCCGTGGAGCGAGCCGCCTCGCGCCCGGGCTAGCGCCCCGGCCCCGGTAAGCCCACCACCGGACGCGGTGCTCTGACGCGCTCATCCGGTACACCCGACGTTTCGGCGGCACCACGACGGCTGACGAACGGAATCCGGTGGGCTATGCATTCGGCGACAGGAAACGGTCACCGATGAACAACAGTCCGCTCCCGAACCTCGTGGACGATGCCCGACGCCTCGGCGCCCTGCAGAGCTATGCCATCCTCGACACCCCGGCCGAGCAGGGCTTCGACGACATCGTCCAGCTGGCCTGCCAACTCTGCCAGGTCCCCGTGTCCCTCGTCAGCCTGGTGGCCGGCGACCGGCAGTGGTTCAAGGCCCGGGTCGACTTCCCGCATTGCGAGACCGACCTCGACCGGTCTGTCTGCGCCCACGCCCTGGCCCGGCCTGACATCGTGCTGGTCATTCCCGACCTGATGGTCGACGCGCGCACCCGGGCCAATCCCCTGGTGACGGGCGAGCCGTTCATCCGGTTCTACGCCGGCGCACCTTTGGTCACACCCGACGGCCACGTGCTGGGCACCCTGTGCGTCATCGACAAGGTGGTCCGGCCCGGAGGGCTGACCGCGGCCCAGACCGAGAGCCTCAAGGCGTTGGCGCGCCAGGTCGTCACCCAGCTTGAGCTCCGCCGGGCGGTGGCGAGCCGCGACGCCGCACGGGCCGAGGAACAGCGCGCCTACCAGGTCCGCGAGGCGCTGCGCGAGGCGCAGGCACGGATCGCGGTCGCCGGCGGCGACCTCGACGCAGTGCTGCGGGCCGTCGTCGCCGGCGCGATGTCGGCGGTGCCGGCGGCGGAGGGCGGCGTGATCGAGCTCCTCGACGGCGACCACCTCGAATACCGCGCCGTCCTCGGCAGGCTGGCGGGACACAAGGGCCAGCGCATCCCGGTGTCGTCCAGCGCGGCGGGTCACTGCGCCCTGTCACGCGAGCCCTACCTGATGGCGGACGCGGGTACCGACCCGCACGTCAGCCGCGACCTCGTCAGGACGCTCGGTCTGGGCTCGGCGGTGTTCGCGCCGATCCTGGGAGGCGACGGCGTGCTGGGCGTGCTCAAGCTGCAGTCGGCGAAGGCGGACGCGTTCACGGTGGGCGACCTCGACATCGTGGGCCTGTTCACCAGCGCGGCGACCGCCGGGCTGACCGAGGAGTCGGCCCGGGCCGAGACCCGCGACAAGGACGACTATTGGCGGGGCCTGTTCGACCGCCTGAGCGAGGGGTTTGTGGTCGGCGAGGTCGTCAGGGACGCGGGCGGGCGGGTGACCGACTGGACCTACGTCGAGGTCAACCCGGCCTGGGGCGACCTTCTCGGCATCGACCCGAAGACGGTGGTCGGTCGGTCCGTCCGCGAGGTCATCCCGGGCATCGAGGACGCGTGGGTCGACGAGTTCGCCCAGGTGGTCGAGACCGGCGTCGTGGCCAACTTCACCCGGCGCATCGACACGATCCGCCGCTGGTACGAGGGCCGCGCGTTCAGGCTCGACGCGAACCGCTTCGGAGTCATTTTCCTGGAGGTCACCCAGCGCGTCGAGGCCGAGGCCCGCCGCTCCGCGCTCCTGACGCTTGGCGACCGCCTGCGCGACCTGACCAGCACGGCGGACATGACCAGGGCCGCCGCCGAGATCGTCGGCCGGACGCTGGGCGCAACCCGCGCCGGGTTCGGCCGGATCGAGGGCGACGTCGATGCCATCGAGATCGAGCTGGACTGGACCGCCCCGGGCATCGCCAGCATCGCCGGGCGGCACCGCTTCGACGACTACGGCGACCTCCGCGGCTCGCTCAGGCGCGGCGAACCGCTCGTGATCGACAATGTTTCCACCGACCCGCGCACGCGGGACGACCCGGGGCCGATGAGGGCCATCGCCATCGGCGCCCTCGTCAACATGCCGGTACGCGAGCGCGGGCGCACCGTGGCGGCGTTCATCGTCCACGACGTCGAGCCGCGGACCTGGACGGCCGAGGAACTCGCCTTCCTGCGCAACGTCGCCGACCGGCTTGAGGTCGGCGTCGCCCGGGTGCGGGCGGAGGAACTCCAGGCCGTGTTGAACACCGAGCTCGCCCACCGCTTGAAGAACACGCTGACCGTCGTGCAGTCCATCGCCACGCAGACCCTGCGCGGCGTCACGGAGCGCGAGCCGGTGGAGGCGTTCGAGCGCCGCGTACTGGCGTTGTCGCGCGCGCATGATGTGCTCATGCAGAAGAGCTGGGCGGCGGCCCGGATGCGGTCGGTCATGGAGAGCGTGCTCGGCATGCAGGCCGACCTCGACCGCTTCGCCCTGGACGGTCCCGACATGGACATCAGTCCGCAGGCGGCCCTGTCGCTGACGCTGCTGCTGCACGAGCTCGCGACCAACGCGCTCAAGTACGGGTCGCTGTCGGCAAGGGCGGGCAGCGTGCGCATCGCCTGGCGGACCGAGCAGGGCAAAGCGCCGACGCTGGTGCTCGACTGGACCGAGACCGGTGGCCCGAGCGTCACGGCGCCCGACGGTCGTGGCGGGTTCGGGTCGAAGCTGATCCGCATGGGTCTGGTGGGAACCCGCAACGCCGACCTTGAGTATGGTCAGACCGGGTTGCGCGCCGAATTCCGCGCACCCCTGACAGACATCCAGATCCACGTGCATTGACCCCTGATGACCGAGACGCACCGCCCCGAACACGCCCTGGTCCTCGTCGTCGAGGACGATCCGATCCTGATGCTGTCGTTGGTCGACTTCGTCGAGAACGCCGGTTGCGAGGCCATCGAGGCCGACAGCGTGGCCGACGCGATCCGCATCCTTGAGACGCGCCCCGACATCCGCACGGTGTTCACGGACCTCGACATGCGCGGCTCGACCGCCGGGATGGAGTTGGCTCTTTCGATCCGCGACCGCTGGCCACCCATCGAATTGCTGATGGTCTCGTCGAAGCCCTGGGACGCCTCGCAGATTCCCGCCCGCGGCATCGTGCTGGGCAAGCCGTTCGACCGACGCAGGATCGTGGCGGCCATCCAGAAGTTCGCCGCCTGATCCAGCTTCGTGAGGCGGGCGGATTGTGGGTTGAGCCGTCAAACGCGTGATGGCTTCTCCGCCGCCACCGTTTCCGCGGCGTCCGTCTGCCGGTTGTCGAGCTTGCGAAGCTCGGTGGCGATGTCCTGCAGGCTGGTGTCGCCCTTGCGCAGGACCCGGTCAGCTTCGGACAGGCGGTCGCGCTCCGCCGCGGTGATGTCCCGGGCGCTCAGCACCACCACGGGGACCTCGGTGCAGCCTGGCAGCTCCCGGAGCCGGTCGAGGAACGAGAACCCGTCCATCACGGGCATGGTCAGGTCGAGCAGCACCAGGCGCGGCACGCCGTGCCGGACCTGGTCGACCGCCTCGCAGCCGTTCCCGGCCTCGCGGACGCTCCAGCCGTTGCGCTCCAGCATCGTCCGGAGCCGATGACGGATGTCGGCATCGTCGTCGACCACGAGCACGTCGCCGTCGGCCGCCCGGAACTGGTCGAGGATCGTCCGGAGCCGCGTCCAGTCCACGGGCTTGGGCACCGCCTCCACCGCCCCGAGCGAGGCGCTCAGCGCCGCGTCGGCGGCGAAGCTGACCATGACCACCGGGATGCCGGCGGTCTCCGGGTCGGCCTTCAGGGCGGCCAGCACCGACCAGCCATCCATCTCGGGCATCATCACGTCGAGCAGAATGGCCCGGGGCTTGAGCGACCTGGCGAGGTCGAGACCTGTTCGTCCGTCGCCGGCCGTGCGGACGGCGAAGCGCTGGCGTTCTAGGAACCGGGTCATCAGCTCGCGCTGGTTGGCCTCGTCGTCGATGACCAGCACGAGGTCGCCCACCGTCACCTGGTTCTCGGGTGCCGCCGGTGCCGCCTCGACGGCCTGCTCGGGCGCCACCGCCGGGACGCGCAGCGTGAAGCTGGTACCCTGACCCTCGACGCTCTCGACCGTGATGTCGCCGCCGAGCAAGTGGGCGAAGGCGCGGCTCAGCGCCAGTCCGAGGCCGGTTCCGCCGTAGTTGCGCGTGGTGCTCTCGTCGGCTTGGGTGAAGCGTTCGAACAGGCGCCCGACCTGCTCCGCGTTCATGCCTATGCCGGTGTCCCGCACCGTGAACCGGAGCCAGTCGCCGACGACGTCGACCTCGCGAGCCGCCTCCAGGGTGATCGTCCCGCCCTCGGTGAACTTTGCCGCGTTCGACAGCAGGTTGAACACGCATTGGCGCAGCTTGGTCGCGTCCGTGCGCGCCCGACCGACGTCCCCGGCGACGTCCAACGCGAGGACGTTGCCCTTCTTGGCGACCAGCGCCTCCACGGTGCCGGCGGCGTCCGTGACAAAGGCGGCGACGTCGATGTCCTCGGGGTAGAGCTCCATCTTCTCGGCCTCGACCTTGGACAGGTCGAGCACGTCGTTGATCAGCCCGAGCAGGTGCTGCGCGTTCGACTTGATCTTGCCGAGGTCCTTCAGCAGGCTGTCCTGGCCGAGCTCCTCGGCCTCCTCCTCCAGCATCTCCGAATAGCCGATCACCGCGGACAGCGGCGTGCGCAGCTCGTGGCTCATATTGGCGAGGAAGCGGCTCTTGGCCCGGCTGTGCTCCTCGGCGGCGTCCCTCGCCTCCTTCAGGGCGACCTCGGACGCGTGGCGCTCGGTGATGTCCTCGTGCACCCCAACCCATTCCCGGATCGTACCGTCGGCGTCGCGCACCGGCACCGCGCGGGCCACGTACCGCCGCCATTCGCCGTGGGCGGTGCGCACGCGATGCTCGACCGTGTACGGGGTCCCGGCGCGTAGGGCGTCGCCCCAGGTGGCCACCGTCGCACGAAGGTCCTCCG
Organism: Methylobacterium sp. J-068; assembly: GCF_022829445.1. GTDB lineage: Bacteria > Pseudomonadota > Alphaproteobacteria > Rhizobiales > Beijerinckiaceae > Methylobacterium. The sequence goes on from NZ_JAKSXY010000092.1 coordinate 104,796, forward strand.
GATGGATCGCCTTCGCCCAGCCGCCGCCCATGTACTGTTCCGGTACGTGCCCGGTGATGCCGGCCCACCCCGCCTGCTCCTCGACGAAATGTCCGGCGGCGTCGGTGGTCCACATCACGCCGTTGACGGCCCGGACGGCGGATCGAAAGCGCTCCTCGCTGACGTGCAGGCGCCGCTGCACCCGGCGCTGGTCGAGCGAGGAGGCCATCATCGCCAGGAACAGGATCAGGAAGGTCACGCCGGCAACCGCCAGGGCGACGTCCCGCTGACCGGTCGCCAGTGTGGTCGCGTGCGCGGCGTGGGCGCCGGCCTCCTGCGCCGTGAACGTCGCCGCGGCCATGCCGGTGTAGTGCATCCCGGCGACCGCGAGGCCCATCACGCAGGCGGCGGCGAGCTTCTGCCAGGGGCGGTTGCGGCGGAAGGTCAGCCACAGGGCGGCGGTCGCGGCGGTGACCGCGATGGCGACGGAGACGGCCACGACGGCAGGGTCGTAGGCGAGGTTGCCGGGCACGCGCATGGCCGCCATGCCGGTGTAGTGCATCGCCGCCACACCAAGGCCCATGAGCGGGCCTGCGATCAGCAGGGACCGCGTGCCGGTGCCCCGGCGCGCCACCCAGGAGAAGGCGGCGGCGGTCACGCCGACGGCGATCAGCAGCGACAGCAGTGTCAGGCCGAGGTCGTAGGCGGCGGGCAGCCCCATCTCGAAGGCGAGCATGCCGACGAAGTGCATCGACCAGATGCCCCCGCCCATCGCCACCGCCGCGCCCGCACCCCAGGCCCAGCGCGGTCCGACGTCCGGCCGGCGCACCCGCGCGCCGAGGTCGAGGGCCGCATAGGACGCGAAGACCGCGATGATCAGGGAGAGCGCGACGAGGAGTGGGTTGTATCCGGTGTGGACCATGGGATTTCCGTCGGGTTTCCGTGGGGTCATGCCATGGAAACGCAGCGGTGTCGGGGCAATCGCCCATTCGTGAAGCCGCCCCTCGATCCGGCGGTCCGGTGAGCGTCGAGGCCTTCGCGTCGTCCCCGACCATGCGGACGTAAATCCGCCGGCATCGTATCCCGTATCCCATGGCGTCCGGGGCGGATGTCCCGGCATCGGATCAAACGCGCCGGACGTAACCCACCGGCCGCGATTGGCATCAGGGGGATTCCATGAGCATCAAGTCCATTCTCGCCGCGGCGGCCCTCGCCCTCGCGCTCCCGGCCGTCGTCCAGGCGCAGGGTCTCGTGCGCGGCGCACAGGAGGGTGCCGAGGACGGGCGCGCGGCCGGCGGTCCCATCGGGGCCATCGTCGGCGGCGCCATCGGCGCGGCGACCGGCACCGTCAACGGCATCCTCGGCGTCGACGACCGTCCGCGCTTCCGCACCTACGTCCGCGGCGAGCGCCGCGCGTCCTACGCCTACGACGGCGACGTCCGGGTCGGTACGGTCCTGCCATCGGCCGGCGTGAGCTACTACGACGTCCCGGAGGAATACGGCGCCCGCGGGCACCGCTACACCGTCGTCAACGGCCGCACCGTCCTGGTCGAGCGTGGCAGCGGCCGCATCGTCGAGGTCATCGACTGAGCGACGCGAGGGAACGCCACGGGCCGCGTGCCCGTGGCGTTACGAGGCGTGGCCTAGAGCAGGAATCGGAGGCAGGCCGCAAGGGCGGCCGTGGAGGCGAGCGGCAGACCCACCACCGCGACCATGGCCGCGGCCCGCATGCCCCGCGGCTCGTTGTCGTTGTCCGCGAACCGGGCAAGGGTCAGGTGCCAGCGAGCAATGACGACCTCGGTGTGCATCGCCCCGGACGCGTTCGTCTCGGTCATGGGTCGCCTCCTCGAACGGACCCTCCCATAGCACGGGACGGGTCATCGGTCCGCTACAGCGGCCCCTTCGCGGAACGCGTCCGGACGGCGGGTCCCTCCCTCGCCCCGCGGCATCGAAACATCAGCCTTGAGGCCGAAGCACGAAGTCGTCGGCGACCTCCAGGGTGTGGACGTCGAACCGGGCGAGCAGCGCCGTGCCGAAGCTCGTCGAGATGGCCACGTCGGTGGCGTCACGACCGCGGGCTATGACGACCCGCCCGATCCGTCTGGCGTCGTGACGGGCGTCGAAGGTGTACCAGCGCGGGCCGTCGGGGCCGTCGAGGTAGACCTCGAACCACGCCGAGAAGTCCATCGGGTTGGGGTCCACGGGCACGCCGATGTCGCCGAGGTAGCCCGTGCAGTACCGGGCCGGGATGTTCATGCACCGGCACAGGGTGACGGCGAGGTGGGCGAAGTCCCGGCAGACGCCGATCCGCTGGTGATACCCGTCGAAGGCCGAGCGCGTCGCGTCGGCGAGTTGATAGTCGAAGCGGATGCGCTCGTGCGCCCAGGTGACGATGGCCTGGACCCGTTCCCACCCCTCGGGGGCATTGCCGAACAGCGACCAGGCCGTGCCGGCGAGCTTGTCGGTGTCGCAGTAGCGCGATCCGAGCAGGTAGACCAACGCATCGTCCGGGAGGTCCTGGACCGCGATCTGGCGGGCATCCGGCGCGTAAGCGTCCGGTTCGCCGGTATCGGCGATCAGGAAGTCCGCCGAGACCGTCATCCGCCCGCCCGGGGAGACGAGGCGAACGCAGGTGTTGCCGAACCCGTCCGAATAGGTCCGCATCGGCACCGGCGGGTCGGCCCGCATCGCGTCCGAGGTCAGCAGGTCGTGGGCGCGGGAAGGGTGGACGTTCAACTGGTAGATGATCGGCGTCGGACCGAACGTGTCGTAGCCGATGGTGTATCCAGCCCTGATCCTCATGGTCCACCTCGTGGTTGGGAGGTTCGCCGCCCCATTCGGTTCGGCGGTGTCCGGCGATGCCTGCATGTGCCGTGCCCCGCCCGGGGGCGACCGGCTCAGAGGGTGAGCAGCAACGCGGAGTACCCGGCAGCCCCGAGCGCGAAGGCCCAGAACCGGCTCTGGCGCTTGCTCGGCACTTCGTCCTTTAGGACGTTGAGGATCACGCCGCCGCCAAGGAAGGCCGTCAGGGCGGCGACGGCCGCGTCCGAGACTGCCGTGGCCGCGCCGACGGCGAACCCGGCAAGTACGGCGACGACGAGGACCCAGCGCCCGATCCTGCGGTAGGCGGCCTTGTGGTCCTCGTTCAGGCCGTAGTCGGTGACGACGAAGTGCAGCGCCATGGCCACCGTGAAGAAGGCCAGGGAAGCGGGCCCCGTCGCCTCGCGATGGAGAAGGAGATAACCAACGAGGCCGTTATAGAGGCCGAAGGACCCCATGTGGATCCAGAACACCCCGGCCCCGGTGCCGACGTCGACCGAGGCGCCGCGGGCATCGGTGACAGGGATGCCGGCCCTGCGGGAGCGGTCGACCTTGGCGAGCCGGTCGAGCCCGTAGAATGTCATCAGGCCGGTGAGCGCGATCAGGTAGACGTGGCGCTCCGAGAAGCCGCCGAATGTGTCCCCCGCCATGCGGCCGACGCTGGCCTCGCCACCGGCCAGTTCCGGGAGGAAATGGACGAACACGTAGGCCACCGCGACCCCGCCCGCGGCGGAGAGCCAGACGCTTCGAGGTGAGCCGTCCAGGAATCGTAGGGTCGGCGTCACGACGTGGACGACCCCGAGCAGGATCACCGCAAGGGCCGCCATGGGCACCATCGCGCCAGTCACTCGCCGGCCTTCGAGGCGGCCGCGGCATCGGGGCTCCCTACGCGCTGCCGGCGGACGAGTTCGATGGGGGGCAGGCCGACGATGTCGTAGGTCGCCGAGGCGATACCGATGCCGGCCGCGTCGAACGCCGTGAGGATATCCCGGCTCATCGCGTCCTTGGCGCCGCGGATCTGGTGCGTGCCGAGGATAAACCGGACCGTCAGTTCGAGCCAGTTGTCGGTGATGCGGTAGAACACCCGAGGTTCCAGGTCGACCGGCTCGACCCCGAAGCGTTCCTGCAACTTGGCCTTGGCCTCGACGGTCATGGCGTTCGTGTCCAGCGCGTGCCTCCGGGCGGCCTCCAGCATCACCGCCTCGGCCCTGGCCCGGTCCGCCTGGTAGGTCACCGGCACGGCCATCTCCTCCCAGATGAACGGGAAGTCCCGGGTGTAGTTGAACACCGGCTCGGAGAAGATCTGGGCGTTGCTCACCGTCACGATGCGGCCGGTGAACTGCCGGCTGCGCACCCACATCGCCGGCGAGGCGCCCTGGACCGAGGGTGGCTGGCCCATCTCCATGATGGTGGTCTGAATGAAGCCGAGGCGCAGCACGTCGCCGCGCACGCCGCCCATCGAGATGCGGTCGCCGACCGTGAAGGTCGCCCCGCGCAGGATGACGAAGTAGCCGGCCAGCGAGGTGATGACCTGCTGCAGGGCGAAGGCGAGGCCGGCCGACAGCAGCCCGAAGGCGGTCGCCAGGCGCGTCGGATCGTTAAACCAGATGGAGAGCAGGCCGAGGACGAGCAGGACCGCCGCGAGCAGGCTGATGCCCTGACGCGTCCAGAACTTGGTCTGGAGCGTGGCGTGGTCGGTGCGCGTCAAGACAAGCCCGACCAGGGCGCGCAGCCCGAACCCGCCCCCGAGGACGACGGCGATGAACACCAGCGACAGGACGAGCTTACGCCCGTTCTCGGCGTTGACGCCGACCCAATTGATTCCGAACAGATGCAAGGGGACGCCCCGGGTGGCGGTGTTTGACCCGGCCGCCGTGCGGCGGCCGGGCGACGAGGGACGACGTCAGCGGCGGCCGTGGACGAGCAGCGCGAGGCCGTAGCCGACCGCGCCCGCGATCAGCATCGCGACCAGCGGGCTCTCTTCGACCTGGTGGCGGACGGCCCGGGTACCGTCCCGGGCGTAGTCGCCGGCGTGCTCGTACAGGTCGCGGGCGTAGCCTCCGACGTCGCGTGCGGCATCCTCCGCCCGTCCATGGAGGTCCTGCGCGCGACCCTCGACCTGGCGCCGCCGGCCCTCGACCCGGTCACGCTCGCCGCCCGTGACGGCACCGACCGCGCTCTGGACCTTGCCGCGGATCTCCTTCGCGGTCCCGGCGACCCGGTCGCCGTCGATGCCGCCGCGTTCGACCGCATCCCCCACGGCGTCGGCGGCGTCGCGCACCGCGTCCTTGGCCTGCCCGTACAGGTTCTCGACGTTGCCCTTGGCCTCGTTGGCCACGCCCCTCGCCTGGGTCTCACGGTCGCCGGTCAGTTCCCCGGCCTTGCCCTGCACCTTGCCGCCGAGTTCCTTGGCGGCGCCGGTGATGCGGTTCTCGTCCATGTCGTCTCTCCTGTCGTCACGGCGGGGGGTTAGATATAGTGCATCCGATGCCGGCCGGCCTCAGTCGGGCTTCACGGGCGTCGCGGCCGGCGCCGGTGGGGTCGAGAGTTGCTGCCGGGTGTCGGCCAGCTTGGCCTGTGCATCCGCGAGCTCGGCCCGGGCGGAGCGCAGCTTCTCCTCGACGTCCGCCACCTCCTTGTTCCTGGCGGACATCGTCTCCGTCAGCGTCGCAAGCTGGCCCTGCGCGTCGGCCTGCCGCTTCTTCAGCGCCTCCAACGCCGCGGCGGCCTCGTCGCGGTCCGAGGTCAGCTTCAGGACCGACTGCTCCGCCTGTCCCCGCTCGGCGGTGACACGGTCCCGCTCGGCCTGCGCCGTCGCGAGATCCTTCCGGGTGCCGTCCAGGGTCTCCCGTGCCTGCGTGGCTTGCTGGGTCATCTGCTCGTTCCCGGCGACGAGCTTTTCGCGGTTCGCGGTCAGGCCGGCGACCGCCTGCTCCAGGTCGCCGCGCTGCTTGGTCGCCTGCTCGGTCGCGGTCCGGGCATCCGCGAGTTCCTTCTGTGCCACGGCCGCCCCCTCACGGGCCTTCTGCTGACGCTCCTCGGCTTTGGCGAGGTCGGCGGTCTTTCCGTTGGCCTCTTGGGCCATGGCGGCGATGTCGGCGCGCAGCCTGGCTTCCTGCTGCCGGGCGTCCTCGACCCGACGCCCGACGTCGGCGAGTTCCTGGGTTCGGGCGGTGGCAGCCTTCTCCGCGGCGGTGGTCGCGTCGCGCAGGGGGGCGAGCTTCCGTTCCGCCTCCGTCACCTGGGTCTGGAGGTCGGACAGGCGCTTCGTCTCCGCATCGGACGCCGCCTTCGCCTCGCCGGCCTTCCGTTCGGCCACCTGTCGCTCCTCGGCAAGGCCGGCCGCCTTCGCCTTGGCCTCCTCGCCGGCCTGGGTCGCTTGCTTCACCTCGGTCTCGGACGTGGCGATCCTGGCCTGCAGGGCCGCGAGGGTGCCGGCGGTGGACCGCTGCTGGTCGAGGTCCGTCTGCAGGGCCGTCCGCTGGCCCTCCAACTCGCCGATGCGGTGATCCCTGGCGCCGCGTTGCTTGGCACCGGCGATGGAGGCCACGACCAGCCAGAGCAGCAGCACGGCGGCGATGACCGCCAGGCTGAACGGGAGGGGGCGGCGAAGCTCGGAACGATAGTCGACGGCCATGGCGGTCCTTCGGGTTCGAGGGGTATCAGGTCAGATCGAAGCGGTGGCATCGCCCGGGGTCGATTCGGCACCTGCGGCTCCGGGCTCGGGTCCACGGACGGGCGGGGCCGAGCCCGCATGTCCCGCCTCCACCAAGGAGCCGATCATCGTCAGGAGCGCGCGGTGCTCGGGCGATCCGTTCCCGGAGGCGAGGAAGGTCGTGAGCTCGATACGCGACGGCAATCCGCCGGACGGACCGTTCGGCTCGTGGAAAACGAACACGTCAGCCGCATCGTCGCCATGGCAGAGGAACCACCGGTCGTCGTTGCCACTGGCATGGATCTGCGTTCGCATGGTCGGCATCGGCGGGTCCCTCCGGTGGTGGCGCTAGAACTCTGTTGGCTTGATGCCGGCCTTCTCCAGCCGCTGCTCAAGCTCGGCCGGCAGGGCCTGCACCGCCTGGCGCACCGGCATCTGCAGCACCGGGTCGAGGGCGCGCATCGTCGAGTACAATCCCGCCGCGGCGGCTCCGTTGAGGAGCGGAGCAAGAACGAATAGCCAGAGCTGCCCCACGGCGTCCCAGCCGGCGAACAGGGCCGGGCCGATGCTCCGGGCCGGGTTGACCGAGGTGTTGGTCACCGGAATCGAGACGAGATGGATCACCACCAGGACGACGCCGATGGCGAGGCCGGCGAAACCCACCGGCGCCTTCAGGTCGGTCGCCCCGAGTATGGTGAGGACGAGGAGCGCCGTCATCACGAACTCGACGATGAACGCCGCCGTCACGTTGTAGTGGCCCGGCGAGCGCGCGTCGTAGCCGTTCGAGGCGAAGCCCGAGGCGACGTCGAAGCCGGGATGCCCCTGCGCGACGACGTAGAGGACGTAGGCTGCGACGACGGCACCGAGGACCTGGGCGGCCATGTAGCCGGGCAGGCGCGCCGCATTGAACTTCCGGCTCAGGGTCAGGCCCAGCGTGACCGCGGGATTGAGGTGGCAGCCGGAGATAGGACCCAGAGCGTAGATCATCGCCATCAGGACGAAGCCGAAGGACAGCGCGACACCGGCATAGCCGATGTGGTCCGCCGCAAGGACCGCGCTGCCGCAGCCGCAGAACACCAGGACGAAGGTGCCGATGAACTCGGCGAGGTAGGGACGCATCAGCGGGGGTCCTTCGGGAGGGTGATGCCGGAGGCCAAGGTGGAAGTGATCGCCGTCGCCGCGTACCGGTCGGGATCGCGCACGGCGCGGTAGGTCGCCGGCCCACGCGGCTCCTTGCCCTTGAGCAGCATCGTGGCACCGAGGCACATCAGCAGCACCGGCACCGGGTTGCGCCGCACCGCCTCCAGCGCCCCGTCGTAGAGGCCGGCCCCGGTCGCGTCGCGCCGGACGGTGCCGAGCACGTCCTCGACGATCCCGGTGGGGGTGAGGCGCTGGGTAAGCCTGTCCAGCGTCCGGTCCAGGCGGACACGGCTCGCTTGGATCTCAAGCTCCAAGCCATCTGCGTCACTCGTCATGCGTCACGCGCTCCTTGATGACGACGGCATCCTGCCGGAGCTGCCGGCCCGTCCGGGTCGGTATGAGTCCGTCGACCGAGAACCGGCTCCTGGCGGTGAGCGCCAGGACGATGCCGATGACGAGGAAGGGGGTGCCAACGATCAGGGCGGCGAGCGCCTCCGAGCCGACGACGGTGGCGAGCCACTTCACCAGGGCGTCGACCAAGACCAGGAAGCCGACGACGGCGAACACAGCTGCGGCGGCCATCGCCGCGAGGCCGACGATCAGGCGGCGCAGGTTGTCGGCCATCTCCTGACGGAACAGGGCAATCTCGCCCCGCAGGATATCACCGGCACCGCGGAGTGCCTCGGCCATCAGACCCTGGAGCCCTCCGGAGGGCGGGGGTGGGGGAACGGCGCTCACGGATACCCGCCCCAGGCCTGCCTGGGCTCACCAGGGGACTTGGGGGCATCGCCGTTCCCGGACCGCAGGAGGTGGAAAGTGCTATACCCGAGCGCACTGGCCACCAAGGCCGTCGCCAGCGGGTTGCCTCGCGCCACCGCTTCGGCATCGCGAAGGAGTTCGCGCAAGCCACGGCGTGCGACGTGGTTCGAGAGCGCGTCGAGGTTGTCGGCGACCGTGTGGACGAAGGGCTTTGCCCGCGCCTGCCCGTCGAGCTTGCCGCCGCCCGAACGCAACGCGCGGGCAAGTTCGGACAGGAAGCCGGCCGCCTCGGTCCTGCGCCGGTCGGCATAGCCGCTCGCCTGATCACGCACGGCGTCTGCTAGGCCCGCCGGCGAGCGCACCGCCTGCATAGGGCCGTCGACGGCGGGTGATAGTCCCGCAGATCGGGTCGGATCGTTCATGGTGCTGCTCCGGACCTGCGGGACGATGTTGGAATGGGGGACCGACCTAGCGGCGACCGTGGACGACCATCGCGAGGAGGTAGCCGAGTGCGCCCGCCATCGCCGCCATCATCAGCGGAGACTCCTTGGCGTAGCTCGTCACCGTGTCGGCGCCCTGGCGGTAGGCGCGCCCGGCGTCGGGGAAGGCATCGCGACCCTGCTTCAGCGCGCCCTGTGCAAGATCACCGGCCTGGTCGGCCACGTCGCGCACGGCGTCCTTGGCCTGCCCGTACAGGTTCTCGACGTTGCCCTTGGCCTCATTGGCGGCGCCCTTGGCCTTGGTCTCGCGGTCGCCGGTCACGTCGCCGACGGCGCCCTGGACCTTGCCGCCGAACTCCTTCGCGGCACCGGTGATGCGGTTCTCGTCCATGGGTTTTCTCCTGAATGGGGCCGGACGCGCGGGATGCGCGTCCGGCGGTGGGGTGAAGGTCGTTTACTTCTTGGCGCTCTTGCCGTGGGCCTTGGTCGAGCTCTCGTGCGCCTTCTCGGAGTGGCCGTGGGCCTCCTTGGAGTGCTTGGCGGCCTTCTCCTCGTCGCCCTTCTCGTGATGCTCGGCGGCGGTCTTGTGCGACTTGGCGGCGGCCTCGTGGTGCTTGGCGGCCTCGTCGTGCGCGGTCTTGGCCATGGTGGTGTTCCTCGTGCGGCACCGTCACGGTGCTCGTTGCGGTCGTGTCGACCGGCGCGTCCGGGCGGGACGGATCCCGACCGGCGTGCGGGATGTCCTCAGGCGCGCCGCCTCAGAGGGCGGGCAGCCTGCCGTCGGGGGTGTAGCGGTCCACCGCCGAGGGAAGCTCCCGGGAGAGCCTGGAAAGCAGTTCGTCGTGCGACAGCCCGGTCTGCCGGGACAGGGCGTCCATGACGTCGGGACCGATGGCCTGGCGCAGCTGGGGCGGGGCGATCTCGTGGTTGGGACCGTGGTTCACCCAGGAATCGGCGGCCGCGCCGTGGCCGTTCTGCCGGAAGCGCTCGACCAGCTGACCCAGCCCCCCGCCGAGCACGTTGCTGACGCCGGCCCCGCCGAGCGCACCGCCGATGTTGCCGAGCAGGCCCCCGAGGCCGGCCTGGCCGGGCGCGGCCGCGGACCCCGCTCCGGGGGCGGGATGACCGCCGCCGAGCATCTCGGCGATCTTGTCCTTGTTCTGGAACCCGGCCACGGCAAGCAGGCCGAGCAGGGCGGTCATGGAAGGGAAGCCGTCACTCATCGCGTGTCTCCTGTCGCCGTCGATGCCGTCCGCTGCGCCCCAAGGTCGGGCCTAGCCGGTCGTCGGGTTGGTCGGGTTGTCGTCGGTCGGTCCGAGCCTCTCGGTCTCCGGACGGTCGTCGGTCGGAACCTCTTCCAGGGCCATGTCGGGGGGCGTCGTGCCGCGAGCCGGCATCGGGTCCGTCGAAGCATCGGCGGGAGGCTTTGGCGACTCTCCGGTATCCGCAAGGTTGAAGTCGTACCCTTGCGAGCCGACCTCGGTGGCCTGGATGGTTAGGACCTTGCAGCCGTGGACCGACCCGTGGGGACCGTGCACGATCCCGGCCGCGTGCGTGAGGTACGTTCCGGGACCGAGGCTACGGCCGGCGTCGACGAGGTCGCCCTCCAGCACGTAGTGGGCTTCCGCCCCGTTCCTGTGGAAGTGCGCCGGGATGTCGGCGCCCGGCTTGATGTGGATGATCGTGGCGACCACGCCGCGCGCGGCGTCCATGTTGAGCAACTGGGCCTCGATGCCGTCCGGCGTCGCTCCAGGCAGCTTGATGCCGGACGTCTCGATCTCGTCGGCCACGGCGATCAGCGAACCGTCGGCTGCCTGCGTCATCGGGAATGATCCTCGTTTGGCTCGGTGCGTGTGTGCGTCATCGGGGGCGTCGGCTCTCGGCCTGCTGTGACCAACCCTCCTCGGAGGACTCCTGCATCCCGTAACGGGCGATAGCCGAACGGCAGCCGTCGGAGACCTGCGCTATCCTGGCTCGGAAGCATGCCTCGACATGGTCGGCGTTCGGATCGATGCCGGCGCAGAGCCTGCGGTAGTCGCCGGTGCAGGCCAACCTAAGCGTCTCAACCGAGGCGCCGAGGTCCCTGGCCCGGGCCGCCGCGGGCGGTAGGGCGACCAGCGCGGTCAGCACCAGGATGCGAGATCGGATCATGACGCTGGCATCCGATGGCGGGCGCATGCATTTGCACCGGGATGGGGACGGCCGATGGGCCGCCCCCGACAGCGAGGTTCAGAGCGGCTTGCGCGGGACGGTTCCGTTCGTCGTGTCGGTCGTGCCGGTACGCTCGACGTTGCCGCGCTCGTCGGTGACCTCGACCTCGGTATGGCGCACTTTGTCGGTCACGGTCTCGACGCGCTGCGTCGCGTCCTTGCGGATGCCGACCTCGCCGACGACGCGGGCCTCCTTCGAGACCACAGCCTGCTCGCGCATCTCGGTGGCCTCGATGACCTTGTCCTCGAACAGGGCCATGTCACCCGGGGTCACCGCCCGGTCGACCACGCGGCGATCGACGTGCACGGTCTCGTCCCGCAGGGTGACGTTCTCGCTGACGTCCTTCTCGACCGCGTAGGAGCGGACGCGGACCCGGCCGCTGTCGACCATGCGCTTACCGACGTTGAGCCGCTCCTCGACCACCGGGATGTAGTCGGTGCCCTGGGCGGTCCCCTGAGCCGCGACGGCCTCGGTGGAACCGGCCGCACGCAGACCGGTCGTGGCGGTCGTCGACGCGGGAGCAACGGCCGCGACCGGCGCGCCTGCAGCCTGTCCGGTCCAACCCTCCTTGCGCCACGACGCCTCGCGCTCGTCCATGTCGACGGAGCCGTGCTCTTCCATGATGTCGTAGGTCCGCTCGGCGTACCCGTCCTCGACGGTCGCGCTGAGCATGGTGCCCCCGCGATTGAGGCCCTCGGCGTGGGCGTGGCGGTCGTCCTCCGGCATGAAGAACTCCTTCAGCGAGCCCCACATGCCGCCCTCGTGGGTGGCGGCCGTCGTACCGGTCTGGCTGCCGGACAAGATTCTGATGCCGGCCTCGGGAATGCCGAGTGCGACGAGCTTGGCCTGCGCGGCGGTGGCCTCGGGGTAGGTGTCGTACATTGCGGTGATGGTCTGGGTCATGAGTCGATGTCCGGCTGTGGCGTTGGGATCAGGGCCGTGACGGTCCCCTCGGGGGACACGCGTTCGATCACGGCGTGCTGTCTGCGCAGCGTCACCGGCATCTCGACGTCCTCGCCCGCCGTGGTCTGGCGGACATGCACCTCCTCCCGCAGGACGAGGCGCTTCTCGACGACGAGGATCTCTTCCAGGACCGGGATGATCGTCACCCCGTTCGCCTCGCGGACCACCGGGGGCACTTCGCCCTCGGCCAGGGTCCGGTTGATGGCCACCCGGGTGACCCCGACCATGTCGCTGCGCAGGGTCTCGCGCAGGACTTGGTCGACGGTCTCGGTTCGGGTCGAGACCCGCACGCGCCCGGTCTCCACCGCCCGCCTGTCGATGCGGGCGTTCTCGGCGATCAGCGGGAGGACCGCCTCCTCGCCGATGGCGACCTCCGCTGCCTGCTGGTCCCGCGTCCCCAAGGGATGCGGCTCGGTGGCGGCGGGGTCGCCCACGATCAGACCCGGCGCTGGGTCGTGACGGTGGGTGCGGTGCGGGTGAGCACCGGATCGACGGCTGCACCGCGGCCGGCGAAGAAGGCGGCGAGGGCACCGAGGATCAGTGCCAGGGCGCCGTAGAGCGCCCCCTGCGAGGCTACACGTGCCGTGGCGTCGGCCGCCTGCTTGGCCTGCTCTTTGGTCTTCGCGACCGTGTCGTTGAACTGCTGCACGTACTGGGCGACCTGCGTCCGGGCCTGATCGACCGGGATGCCCTGCGCCTTGGCCAGTGCCTGGGCGGCCTTCTCCTGCGCGTCCTTCTGCTGGGCGGCGTCGCCGGTCACCGCGGCGCGCATGGCGCTGACGGCAGCGTTCTTGAGGGCTTCGGGATCATTGCCGGTCGTGCCGCGGACCTGGCTCTCGATATTCGAGAACGGGTTGTCCATGCCCGGCAGCGACGGGGCCGCAGCCTGCGCAGCGGTCTTCACCGAGCCGCCGATCAGGTTGCCGGCGCCGCCGAGCGTACTCGACACCGCGCTCGACGCGCCGCTGACGATGCCTCCGACCGCCGAGGACAGCAGGTAAACGACGACCAGGGTCGAGACCGCCCAGGCGAGGAGCCCGTGGTAGGCGGTGGTGGTGTTGGCGGGCTTCCCCGAGAGGCGCCCGGCGAGCCAGCCGCCGGCGGTGGAGGCGAGGATGCCGGAGATCACGAACCAGATCCCGGCGCCGGACGAGAGGCTGCCGGCGGTCGGGGTGCCGTTGCCGGCCGGGTCGACGGTCGACAGCCCGATGCCGAGCCCGACCATGTTCAGGATGACTTGGGCGACGAGCGCGATCACGGCGCCGGCGATCACGGCGCCCCAGGAGACGGAGTGCAGCGCCATCGTGCGCATGTCCTCGGCCGGGGTGGCCAAGCTGGTGGTCGGCAGGTCGCGGTCGTAGGCCGGACGGGTGGTGTCTGGTGTCAACGCCATCGTGGAAACTCTTTCGTCGGGAAGTGTCGGGTCGGACTTCAGCCGAGGATCGGCGGAAGCGGGTTCGGCCGGGTCAGAGGACCCGGCGGCGGCCCATCAGGGCGTGGTAGAGCCACAGCACGATCACGGCGCCGACGACGGCGACGAGCAGGCTGTAGAGGTTCACCCCGGAGACGCCAGGCTGGCCGAACTGGTTGAACAGGAAGCCGCCGACGACGGCGCCGACGACGCCGAGCAGGATGTCGACGATGAGGCCCTGTCCGGTGTTGTTGACGATCTTGCTGCCGATGAAGCCGGCGATCAGGCCGAGCACGATCCAGGCGAGGAGGGACATGGAAGATCTCCGGGCATGCGTGGTCGGTCGGTGCCGAGGCCGCGCGGGAAGGGATGGGGTGTGGGCTACTCTCGGTCACGGCGTTCGCGATAAGGCGGCTGCCTACCGCCGAACTTGCCTGCGTTCGTCCGCTCGACGGTCGGACCCGATACGCGACAAGCGCTTCCGCGACCGCGATGTTCCGCCGATTAACATCCAATAAAGCCGCAAGTTCACCGCGTTGGTTCGTAGCGAATATACGCGGTTTCGGTTTTCGTCAGTCGGCGCCGGGTTCGAGCTTCCGATCCTTGCGTCGTTTCCCCCTTGGGTTCGACGGCGTGATCCCGGGTTCGCGGCCGGGATCTCCGGTGAGCTTCTCCAGGGCGTCCCGTACCGAGGCCCTGACCTGTTCCAGGATCGGCTCGGGCTTGTCCGTCGGCTTGGGTTCGTCGGCCATTCGCCTTCCGGTCGACGCCCAGCCTTGCGTCGTGGTTGAAGATAGCCCTGGTCCCGTCGGGTGCAAATCGTCGGAACGTACCTGTTCAGATGTTTTATGTACTGGTCAGGTCACCGGGAAGCCGTGGTCCCGGCCCCAGACCACGGCCTGGGTGCGCCGGTTGACGCCGATCTTACGGTAGAGCGCGGCGGCGTGGTTGCGCACGGTGCTTCCCGATAGCACCAGGGCCTGGCCGATGGCCTTGTCACTCTGTCCCCGGCAGATCAGGTCGAGCACCTGCCGTTCGCGGGCGGTGAGGTCGGGCGTCGCGGGCCGCGCACCCTCGCCGGGGTTCCGCAGAACCGAAAGCTTCTCGACCAGGCCGCGGCTGAACCAGGAGGCGTCTGTCATCACGGTCTCGATGGCCGAGTACAGCTCGCGTTCGGAACGCTTGCGCTCGGTGATGTCCTGCAACACGGCCAGCACGGCATCCTCGCCGTTGATGACCACGCGCTCGGCCGAGACTAGGCAATCGAGCGCCGTCCCACCCCCGTCGCGCACGCAGGTCTCGACGCCGAGAGCGGACCCTTCGTTCGCCAGGGTCGCCTCGAACCGCTCGCGGGCGGCGGCGTCGACCCAGAGGCCGGTCTCGGCGACCGTCCGCCCGAGGGTATCCCCCTCGGCACGGCCGAACACCCGGACGAACGCCTCGTTGACGCCTGTCACGATGTGGTCGCTCGCACGGGTCAGCACGGTCGGGACCGGGGTCAGCCGGAACGCCTTGGCGAAGCGCTCCTCGCTCTGGCGCAGGGAGGTCTCCGCCTTTCGGCGCGGTTCCAGGTCCGCGAAGGTGAACAGCATGCAGGCAACGTCGCCCATCTCGATGGGTTGGCCGGCGACGATCACGGCGTGCGTGCCACCGCCCGGGCGCTTCAGGAACGCCTCGCGATGGGGGATCGGCTCTCCGGCGTTCAGGTGCTCCAACGCCCTCTCGCGCCCGTGGGCGTCGGCAAGGAGGTCGACCTCGTACACGCTGCGCCCGAGGACCTTGTCGCGCACGTAACCTGTGATCTCCAGGAACCCCGTGTTTACGCGGACCAGCCGCAGGTCGGTCAGGCGGACGATCACGGCGGGGGCGGGGTTAGCGGCGAACGCGCTCTCGAAGCGCTCCTCGGCCTCGAATTGTGCCGAGATGTCCTTGATGATCAATGCCAGGAAGGTCGGGCGGCCGCCCGCGTCGGTGACCACGAGGCTGCGCAGGGAATGCACGAAGTCGATACCGGGCCGGTCGGCGTGCCTGACCTCGACGACGACGTCGCGGAAGGTCTCGCCGTCCATGACGCGCTCGATGGGGTAGCGGCCGGGCGCACGGTTGTTGCGGTAACGAAGGCTGAAGCGCGCGCGGTAGGCGTCGACCGTCGCGCCGAGGTCGGACAGAGCCGCCACGCCGTGCATCGCCAGCGCCGCGTCGTTGGCCCAGGAGATGCGCTGGTCCGGCTCGACCAGGATCACCCCCTCGCTCAGGCCGGCGACGAGCTGGCGGAGTTCCGAGCGGTTGGCATCGGTCGCGACGGGTCCACGTCCGGGGCCATGGCCGCCAGCGCCCCGTGGTTCGATCTCGCGCCCGGGGGTGCGTCGGCTTCCGACCGAAGCATTTTTCGGGTTGACCTTTGGATTCATGGTCGCCCCCGTAGGCTTGGCTCAGCGTCGCGGCAGGACGGCAGAGCCGGATCGTGTCACGCAACACTAGCATGTCGGGCCGTGGGCGTCCCCGTCCGCAACGCCACGAGGTCCTCCGGGACAAATCGAAGCTTTCGGCGTTGAGGTGCGATGCGCCGCGGAACGTGGCGTGACCGGGAATCCCGCATGCCGATGGACGACGCCGTAGCCGCGAAGCCGCCCGCCCAGGTGCCGCCCCCGCTCGTGCCCGGCCTGCGCGGCCTGCTGACCCTCGCGGTCGGGGTCGTGCTGATCGCGGCCCTGTACTTCGGGCGCGAGGTGTTCATCCCCCTCGTGCTGGCGGTGCTCCTCAGCTTCGTCCTGGCCCCGGTGGTCAACCTGCTCCGGCGGATCAAGCTCGGGCGCGTCCCCTCCGTTATCGTCGCCGTCCTTCTCGCGCTCGGCGTGATCGGCGGCATTGGCGCGGTCATCGGCACGCAGGTGGCCGGGCTCGCCGGCAACCTGCCGCAGTACCAGGCCACGGTCTCCAAGAAGTTCGCCGGCCTGCAGCAGGGCTGGCTCGGAGAGGCCAATCGGGTCATCTCGAAGTTCAGCCACCAAGTCCACGATGCCACCCAGAAGGCTGACGCCGCCGGCACTACCGCGGCGACCGACCCAGGGGGTGACACGCCGAAGGCGCAGCTCGTCCGGGTGCAGGAACCCGAGATCTCGCCGCTCGCGCTTGCTGAGAAGGTATTGGGCCCGATCTTCGAGCCCCTGACCACGGTCGGCATCGTGCTCGTCGTGGTGGTGTTCCTGCTGCTGCAGCGCGAGGACCTGCGCAACCGCATGATCCGCCTGTTCGGATCGAGAGATCTGCACCGCACCACCGTGGCGATGGATGATGCGGCCGGTCGCCTCGGGACCTACTTCCTCGCCCAGCTCGGCATGAACGCCGCGTTCGGCGTCATCGTCGGCGTCGGCCTGTGGTTCATCGGCGTGCCCAATCCCCTCCTCTGGGGCGTGTTCTCCGCGCTGATGCGCTTCGTGCCCTACATCGGCGCGTTCATCTCTGGGATCCTTCCAGTGGCGCTGGCGGTTGCTGTCGATCCGGGCTGGAACATGGTCATCGCCACGGCGGCGCTGTTCCTGATCGCCGAGCCGGTGTTCGGGCAGGTCATCGAGCCACTGCTCTACGGCCACTCCACCGGGCTCTCGCCGTTCGCGGTGATCGTCTCGACCCTGTTCTGGGGCTTCCTGTGGGGACCCATCGGCCTGATCCTGGCGACCCCGTTCACAGTCTGCCTCGTGGTGCTTGGTCGCCACGTCGACAGCCTGGAGTTCCTCGACATTCTGCTCGGCGACCGGCCGCCGCTGACCCCGGTCGAGAACTTCTACCAGCGCATGCTGGCCGGCGACCCGGACGAGGCCCGGGACCTCGGCGAGCAGATGCTGAAGGAGCGCTCCCTGTCGTCGTACTACGACGAGGTGGCGCTGAAGGGCCTGCAGCTCGCCGCCAACGACTACGCCCGCGGCGTGGTCACACCGGCGCAGCTTGAGAACATCCGGGCCTCGGCGCGGTCTCTGGTCGAGGACTTCGAGGACCACCCGGACGTCGAGCCGGCCGGCACCGACGCGACGGTCAACCCGAACGACACTCCGACGCTCGCCGAGCTGGCGCATCCGAAGAACGAGGCCGTACCCGGCCAAGCGCCCTCTCGCGAGGCGCTGCCGGAGGCGTGGCGCGGCGAGGCGCCGGTGCTGTGCCTGGCCGGGCGCGGCCCCCTCGACGAGGCCTCCTCGGCGATGCTGGCGCAACTGCTGCGCAAGCACGGGCTTGGCGCGCGCGTAACGGCCTACCAGTCCGCCTCACGCGAGGGCATCCGCGACCTCGACCTCTCGGGCGTGGCGATGGTGTGCATCTCCTACCTCGACATCACCGGCAACCCGTCGCACCTGCGCTACCTGCTGGAGCGTCTCCGTAGGAAGTCGGGGGACATCAGGCTGTTGGTCGGCCTATGGCCGCAGGGCGAGGCGGTCCTGACCGATACGGACCTCGGCCGGCAGGTCGGGGCCGACGCATATGTGTCGTCGCTGCGCGGCGCGGTCGAGGCGTGCCTGAGGGAGGCGGGCGCGACGGCCACGGACGACGAGACCCCGGCCGCGGCGAACGCCGCCTGAAGCTGGAACCCGCCAATGGCTTGGCGGTTTTCAGGCGCAATATAGCTAAGCCTCGGACAGCCGCCGTGAAGACAATCGCCGCCCTCACGATCTCCCTGCTGGCCGCCGCGCCCGCCATCGCAGCCGAGACGCCGAACGTCGTCCGGGTCGTTGTGAAGCCGGCGACGGTCCAGATGGCCGCAGTCGTGAACGCCGCCCCCGCACCCGTCGCGCAGGCAGCGTCGAACAAGAAGGTACGCGTCGTGCTCGCCTCGCCTTTCGGCAACTGATGTCTGCCGGCCGTCACGATTGTCCGACGGCCCCTGGAGCCGATCTTCGGGCTTGCCGTCCGCACGCCGCCGCAATCATCCGCTAGGACTTCCCGGCCTCGACGGACCGTGACCCGGTCACCCGTCCCGGCCATGGTTCGGGGGTGCGGGTGTTTCCACGATTTGCATGTGCCGGGCGGGCACTGGCCGCCACGTTGGTAGCCGCCGTCCTCGTAAGCCTCGGGGCCTGCGGCGGACGCCCGACCGGCGTGTTGCTGCCCATCGCCGACATGGCACCGGTCGCCGGCACGTCCCGCGTCGAGATGCTGGTCGCCACGACCCGCAAGTCCGCGACCGACCGCGGCGTGCTGTTCTCCGGCGAGCGCGGCGAGGCGGTGACCTACACCGACCTCGCTGTGTCGATCCCGCCCGACGCCACCCGCCAGCCAGGCACCGTGCAGTGGCCGGAACGCCTGCCCGGCAACCCCGCCACCGACTTCGTCGCGCTCCGCGCCGAGCCGGTGGACCGCGGAAAGGTCGCGGCCTGGACCGGCAAGGCGGTCAGGGGACGCGGCAAGCGCCACGTCCTGGTGTTCGTGCACGGGTTCAACAACAAGTTCGAGGACGCCGTCTTCCGCTTCGCGCAGATCGTGCACGATTCCGGCGCCGAGGTCGCGCCAGTGCTGTTCACCTGGCCGTCCCGCGGTTCGGTGCTCGCCTACGGCTACGACCGGGAAAGCACCAACTTCTCGCGTAACGGACTGGAGACGCTGCTGCGCGACCTTACCAAGGACCCGAATGTTGGCGAGGTCACGGTGCTCGCCCACTCCATGGGCAACTGGCTCACCCTGGAGAGCCTCCGTCAGATGGCCATCCGCGACAAACGCGTGGCGCCCAAGATCCGGAACGTCATCCTGGCGGCCCCCGACGTCGACATGGACCTCGCACGGGGCGCCTTCCACGACATGGGCAAGGACCGTCCGCGTCTGACACTGATGGTCTCGGGCGATGACCAGGCGCTGGCCGTGTCGCGCCTTGTCTGGGGCGACAGCGTACGTCTCGGCGCCATCGACCCGAATGCCGAACCCTACAAGTCTGAGCTGGAGCGCGAGAACATCGGCGTGCTCAACCTATCCTCGGTAAAATCCGACGACGCCCTCAACCACGGCAAGTTCGCCTCCGGCGACGTCGTCGCCCTACTGGGCAAGCGATTAGCAGATGGCCAGCCGATCTCGGATGGCAAGGTCGGGATTGGGGACAAGCTCGTGAGCACGGCGGCGGGTGCCGCCTCCACGGTGGCCACCGGCGCCGCGCTGGCGGTGGCGGCGCCGGTGGCCCTCGTCGATCCGCAGACGCGAGAGACCTACGGCGACCACCTCTCGAACGTCGGCAGCGGTTTCAGGGACACCGTCGGCTCGACGGTCGACCTCGCTGGGGCACCGGTCCGCGCCGTCACAGGCGCCGGGCGGTAGTACGCCGGCCGCCGACTTCGGCGACGTTGGGTTATTCGGACTCGGTCGGGAATTGTTGTCGCATGAACAAGGAACAGTGGCCGCATCCGTGTGGGTGACAATGCCTCGGGCGGGGATACTGGCTTGAACCAATCAAGCCGTGTCGCCCTGGGTGCTCGCCGCTCCCTTATCCGGATGCGGATATGCTATCCCTCGTCTTCGAGGTGATGCGGACGAACCACCGACGGCTTTCGGACGGTTCCCGGGCCTACGACGATCCGGCCTGGAGCGCTTTGATGGAAACTAGCGTGGCAACGGCGGTGTTGTGCATCGTGGGCGGCGGCATCGCGGCCCAGGTTCTCGCGGCGCGCCTGCGCATCCCGGCCATCGTCCTCCTGCTCGGGGTCGGGTTCCTCGTCGGACCCGTGCTCGGCTGGCTGCACCCGTCCGCCGAGTTCGGTCCGAATCTGCGGCCGCTGATCGGCCTGGCGGTGGCCATCGTCGTCTTCGAAGGCGGTCTCGCCCTCGACTTCCGTGAACTTCGTGCGTCCGGCGAGGGCGTACTCCGGCTCACCACCTTCGCCCTGCCCATCAACTTCGTTCTTGGCACGCTCGCCGCCCACCTGATCGGCGGGATGATGTGGGGGCCGGCTTCTGTGTTCGGGGCCATCCTCGTCGTCACCGGACCGACCGTCATCCTGCCGCTCCTGCGCCATGCCCGCCTGGAGCGCCGCTCGGCCGCGTTCCTGAAGTGGGAGGCCATCGTCAACGATCCGGTCGGCGCCATCCTCACGGCAGTCGTCATCGAGATCCTCGTCGAAGTGCCCAACCACGTGGCGGAGGAAGCGGTGGGTTCCCTCGCGCTCCACCTCGCGGAGGGCGTGCTCGTCGCCAGCGGACTGGGCGTTGGTTCGGCGCTTTTCGTGGCTTGGGCATTCCGGCGCGACCTCATCCCGGAGACGCTGAAGACGCCGGTTCTGCTCGCGCTCGCACTCGTCGCCTACGTCGTACCGAACCTGCTGATGCACGAGGCCGGCCTGATCGGCGCAACCGTGTTCGGCATCGCGCTTGCCAACCGGCACGTGCCCGGGCTGGGGGAACTGCGCCGCTTCAAGGAAGCTCTCGTCGTCCTTCTGGTGTCCTGCCTGTTCGTGGTGCTGACCGCCGACCTCGACGTCGCCGTCCTCGGCAAGCTGACCCTGCCGATTCTGGGACTTACGGCGGCGGTCCTCTTCGTGGTGCGCCCGGCGGCGATCTGGCTCGCGACCCTGCGCAGCGACCTCTCGTGGCGCGAACGCCTATTCGTTGGCTGGATCGGGCCGCGCGGCATCGTCGCGGCGGCCGTGGCCGGCCTTGCCGGTCCGAGGCTGAGCGCGGCCGGCTATGCCGGCGGCGACCTCATCCAGCCGACCGTGTTCGCGGTCATCGTCTCGACCGTGCTCGCCCACGGGTTCTCACTGGCACCGCTCGCGCGCAGGTTCGGCCTCTCGACCGCCGCCGATACGCAGCGCCTCGCGGTCGTCGGAGCCTCCCCATGGGCAAGCGATCTCGTGATCGCGCTGCATCGAGCGAGTGTGCCGGTCGTGCTGGTGGACACCTATCCTGGCGCCCTGCGAACGGCACGGGAAGCCGGGGTGCCGACGTTGCAGGTCGAGCTTCTGTCACGTCACGCCGAGGAGAGCTTGGCCGACCATCCGCCGGACCACCTGATCGCCGCCACCCGGGACGAACTCTACAACGCCCTTGTGTGCACGCGGCTGGCCCCCGAACTCGGCCGGGAGCGGGTCTACCAGCTCGCGCCCTCGGCCGACCACCTACTGCACGAAGACACCGGGGTCAGCCGGGATGCCCGCGGCAAGGTACTCGGGGACGGGAACCTCGACTTCGATGCCATGGCCGGACGGCACGAAGCGGGATGGGGGTTCGCCTTAGTCGGATTTGACGACAACCATGCCGAGGGCGACCTCCGCCTGCTCTCGATAGGCGCGGACGGTGTCATCGAACTCTCCTCTGCCGACCATGAGCCCAGGGAGGCATCCGTAGATGGAAGGTTGCTCGTCCTTCGCTCTCCGGTCGTCAAGGCGTCGAGCATTGAGCGCGACGAAATCGCGCCCGTACTCCTGTGAAACAAACGTTCTTCATGACGTTTTTCGTGCCCCAGTGGAAAAAAGCCGTGGCTATCCAGGGGATCGATGGTTTGGACGGACCGTCATGAGCGATCTGTTTAAGCCATCGAGCTAGCGTTCAGATTATACTCGCTTTTAGTATGTCGGACCATTGTCTGAATCAAGTTCTGAACCGGCGCGGGCTCAATGCTTGCAACGATTGGTTTCCCGTCGTTTAGCCGACCTTGGGGCAACGTCCGCTTACGGGCGACGCTCGCAACAGCATGTACAACCATGTTGGGTCGAAAGAAGCCTTCCTCCCGGGGACCAAACGTCGGGTTCCGCTCGGCAGGTAGGTGATGCGATCCATCCAGGCCACTGTCGATCCTCAGGCTGCCCTGACGACTGGAAGCTCGTCGATCCTGGTGGTGTAGCGGGGCGACCTCATCTCGAACTTGGTCGACCATTCGTGATTCGGGGCGAACCCTGCCGCCCCCGGGACGACCGCCCCGCGTCCGAAGCGATGGTTGCAGGCGTCGAGCGCCTCCATGAGGGCCGCCCTCATCTCCCGTTCGAGTTGCCCAAGGCCGGGCATCGCCCGCTGCGAAGTGGCGAGCGGCATCAGGTCGGTGGTGACCACGCCGCCCTTGGAATAGCGGTACCCGTCCCGCCAGGTCTTGCGGACGCCGTGTAGGCACGCCTTCAGCAGGGCGAGGGTGTCGCTGGTCGCCTCGGGCAGCGTGACCAGGGTCGAGACCGAACGCTGCGGTCGGTCGCGGTCATGCTCCGAGGTGTGGAAGAAGACGGTGACGTGGTTGGTGGCCAATCCCTCGCGCCGGAGCTTCTCCCCGAGCCTGAACGCATGCGTGGCCACGGCCTGCTCCATGGTGGCGCGATCCTCGACCCGCTCCGAGAACGACCGGGTGACGGCGCATCCCTTCCGGGTGGCGGCGACCGTCTCCAGGTCGAGGCAGGGGGTGCCGCGGAGCTCGTGCACGAGCCGCTCGCCGACCACGGTCATGGCCTTGTGGGCGACCTTCGGATCGAGGTCGCGGACGTCCGCGGCGTTGTCGCATCCGAGAGCCTCCAAGCGGCGGGCGTTCGCCGGGCCGACGCCCCAGATGTCGGCCACCGGAACACGGATGATCCAGTGGTCGTATTGTTCGTCGTCTGTCAGGTCGCAGACACCGCCGAGAACGGGGTTCTTCTTGGCAATGTGGTTCGCCAGCTTGGCCAGCGTCTTGGTGGGACCGATGCCGACGCAGGTCGGGATGCCGGTCCAGGCCCGGACGGTCTCGCGCATGTCGCGGGCGAGGGACTCCCGGTCGCGCTCCCGTACGTCGGAGACGTCCAGAAAACTCTCGTCGATCGAGTAGATCTCGATGCGGGGCGAGAAGTCCCGGTAGACCGCGTTCACCCGGGCCGACATGTCCCCGTAGAAAGCGTAGTTTGAGGAGTAGACCCGGACGCCCCGGGCCTTGCACATATCGCGGATCTTGAAGAACGGGTCGCCCATCTTGATCCCGAGCGCCTTGGCCTCGGCCGTGCGGGCGATGGCGCAGCCGTCGTTGTTCGACAGTACGATCACCGGCACCTTGGCTAGGCGCGCGTCGAAAACCCGCTCGCACGAGCAGTAGAACGAGTTTCCATCGGAGAGGGCGTAGGCCTTGGCGCTCATTCGCAGCGGCGTCTTGCGCAGACGGACCCGGAGACGACCCCCCAAACCTCGATCACGGCATCGGGGGAGAGCTGGAACTCGGGGAAGCGCGGGTTGGCGAAGTGGAGGCTGATCCGCGGTCCCTGGCGCTTCCAGACCTTGAAGGAGCGCTCCCCGTCGATGTCGACCACGACGATGTCGCCGGTACGCGGGGTAAGTGACCGGTCGACGATGGCGAGGTCACCGTCGAACAGGCGGGCGAGAATCATGCTGTCACCGGCGACCCGGACCAGGAAGGCGGCCGGGCGATTGACGATCAGCAGACGCTGGAGGTCGATCTCCTCCTCGATGAAGTCGTCCGCCGGGCTCGGGAAGCCGGCCCGGACCGGCTTGGCAAGAAGGGGGACCGGCATGGGAAAGCCGATGGTGACGCCGCTGATGTGCATGGTGCTCCTCCGCGAATCCAGGAACAAAAGCAGAACACGTTTATGGAGTTCCGTATAGCAGCTACGCTTCGTCGGGGAGGCTAGATGTCAGGACGCGCGCTCGGGTCCAGCCCGTGCCCAACGCAGCCCTGCCCGGCGTCTCGTGTTGCAGTGCAACATTCGCGGGCCCTGAGCCGTTGGACGGAAGCTACCCTTGCATCGCCGCGTGAGGGACGGCATCGGGCCAGGCGTTCGTCGAACGCCGCCACGATGCTGCCACCTCGCCGAAAGCCGTTCCAATGCGCATCGTGCCCGCCCTATCCATAGTTCTCATCGCGCTCGCGCCGCTTCCCGCGTTCGCTTCTTCATGCGCAGAGCAGATCGGCACCATCGAGCGCCGCCTTGACAGCGCCGGCGCCATTGAGGTCGCCGGACTGCAGGACGGCCACACGGTCCGCACCGGGTCTCCCCGTGCCGTGACCACGGTGCGCCTCGATGCCCCGAGCGATCCCGATACCGTCTCGACGGCCGACCACGTCGCAATCGCAAGAACCCTCATCATCCGGGCGACCGACGAGGACCGTCGCGGTGACAAGCGCGCCTGTGAGAACACCATGAGCGAGGCCAAGGGCATGATCGGCGCCCTGCCGTAGGTAACCCGCTTCGGCCGGTCCGGAATTGGTCCGGATCGGTATCCATCGACATGAAAGGGTGAAGCGATGCTCGGGGCAGCCGAATTCGAGGACATGCGACTGGACCTCGCCGCCGCGGAACAGGCTGCGTTGTACGACGTCGCCTTCGCCAGCCTGAACCGCCATTGGTCCGCACGGGGAGCCACGTCCGTCGGCAGCGTCACGCGGATCTGCGAGCTCGTCCATGTGCATGCCGCCGACCGCCCCCAGTCCGATTGGAAGGCGGTCGTGGCCGAAGCGACCAATGAGGCCGGCTTTCACGTTCGATGGGATGGCGACGAGGTGGCCTCTCTGGAAGCGCGGCCCTGACGAACCACCCCTTTCCAGCAGGCGACCCTTCCGGGTGACGATTGCTCGCGCGGGTCCCACCGGAACTCCCGTCGCCACGACACGATTTTCACGGGCCCGGGCATGAGCGGGTCTCTGCCCTTCCGCGGTCGATCTGATCCGACCGCATTTTCCAGGATTCCAGAATGACGGATGCCGTGAAACATCGCCTGACGATGCAGGACCCCCGCACCCAGTACCCGCAGCCTCCCTTCAAGCGTCAGCCGCAAGAGGCCCCTGGGCTCGCCAAGGCGATGGACCCGAAGCCGGACCATGGAGAGACGAGCTACAAGGGACATGGTCGCCTGGCTGGCCGAAAAGCCCTGGTGACCGGGGCCGACAGCGGCATCGGCCGCGCCGCCGCCATCGCGTTCGCGCGCGAGGGAGCCGACGTGGCCCTCAGCTTCGTCGAGGCCGAGTTGCCCGACGCGCACGAGGTCGCCAAGCTGATCGAGGCGGAAGGGCGCAAGGCGGTTCTGCTGCCCGGCGACATTACCGACAAGGCGTTCTGCGAGACCCTCGTCCACAAGGCCGTGGTCGAGCTCGGCGGGTTCGACATTCTCGTGAACAACGCCGGCAAGCAGACGAACCAGAAGGACATCGGCGACATCACGGACGAGCAGTTCGACCTGACGCTGAAGACCAACCTCTACGCGATGTTCTGGATCACCAAGGCGGCGATGCCGTTGCTCCCGGCCGGCGCCTCGATCATCAACACGGCGTCCGTCGTCGCCTACAACCCGCCGAAGATCCTGGTCGACTACGCGACCACCAAGGCGGGCATCATCGCGTTCACGAAGGCGCTGGCCAAGCAGTCCATCGAGAAGGGCATCCGCGTGAACGCGGTCGCGCCGGGCCCGTTCTGGACCGCGCTCCAGCCCTCGGGCGGCCAGCCGCAGGAGGCGGTCGAGAAATTCGGCTCCGAGGTGCCCCTGGGCCGGCCGGGCCAGCCGGTCGAGCTCGCCCCCATCTACGTGTTCCTGGCCTCGCAGGAGGCGAGCTTCGTCACCGGCGAGGTCTACGGCGCCACCGGGGGTAACGGCACCGCGTAGCGTTAAGCGGCTTCCGCCATTCGGATGCCGTCGCCCTCATAGGGAGGCGGCGATGAGATTCTTGATGCGGGTCGCGAGCGTCTCCAGCACGAACGGCTTGGTCAGGACCTGCATCCCCGGTCGGAGGTGCCCGTTACCGAGGACGGCGTTCTCGGCGTAGCCGGTGATGAACAGCACCTTCAAGTCGGGACGCCGCTCACGGGCGGCGTCCGCCATCTGTCGACCGTTCATGCCGCCGGGTAGCCCCACGTCGGTCACGAGCAGGTCGATGCGCACATCCGACTGCAGCACCTTCAGGCCGGACACGCTGTCGGCGGCCTCGATGGCGGTATAGCCGAGATCCTCAAGGACCTCGGTGACCAGCATGCGCACCGAGGGCTCGTCGTCGACGATCAGCACCGTCTCGCCCTGGCCGGCCCGTCCGACCTCGGCAAGCCGTCTGGCGACGTCTATCCTCTCCGGCCTCGCCATAGTGGCGCGGCAGGTAGAGGCAGACGGTCGTACCCTCGCCGACCGCGGAATAGATCCGGACCTGCCCGCCGGACTGGCGTGCGAATCCGTAGACCATCGACAGGCCGAGCCCCGTGCCTTCGCCGAGGGGCTTGGTGGTGAAGAACGGCTCGAACACCTTGGCCAACAGGTCGGCCGACATGCCCGTGCCGGTGTCGCTGACACACAGGCTGAGGTACTGCCCCGGCGGCATGTCGTGCTGGCGGGCACCGGCCTCGTCAATCCACTTGTTGGCCGTCTCAATGGTGATGCGGCCGCCGTCCGGCATCGCGTCGCGAGCGTTGATGCAGAGGTTCAGCAGCGCGTTCTCAAGCTGGCCCGGGTCGATTAGGGCCGGACAGATCCCCGACAGGCCGCGACCTCCAGGTGGATGGCCGGCCCGACCGTGCGCCTGACGAGTTCTTCCATGTCCGTGAGGAGGCGGTTCACGTTCGTGGGCTTGGGGTCTAGGGTCTGGCGGCGCGAGAAGGCGAGCAGGCGATGGGTCAGGGCGGCGGCGCGTTTGGCCGCGCCTTGGGCCACCGTCATGTACCGGTCGATCTCCGTGAGGCGGCCCTGCGCCATCCGGGTCTGCATCAGTTCCAGCGAACCCGAAATGCCAGCCAGGAGGTTGTTGAAATCGTGCGCCAGCCCGCCCGTGAGCTGGCCTACGGCCTCCATCTTCTGACTCTGCCGCAGGGCCTCCTCGGTCAGGCGAAGCGCCTCGGCCTGGCGCTTGATCCCGGTCACGTTTCGCACTGAGGCGTAGATCAGGCCGTCCCGTGGCACCGCGTTCCATAATAGCCAGACATCGCCGCCGTCCTTGTGGCGGTAACGGTTCTCCAAGGTGATCTGGGGCTCGCCGCGCGCCAGGCCGGCCGCGGCCGCCAGGGTGGGGGCGACGTCTTCGGGATGCACGAAGTCGAGGAAGGGCCGGGCCCGCAACTCCGCCTCGCTCCAGCCGAGCGTCGCCGGCCAAGCCGGTTTGAGGCTGACGAAGTAACCGTCGAGGTTGGCCACGCAGAGCATATCGGACGACGCCTGCCAGACTTGGTCGCGCTCGGCCGTACGGGCCGCGACCTGACGGGCGAGGCCGGCTTCCGTTCGCTTACGTGCCGTGACGTCGTGGACGAACACGTGGAAGCCGTCGACGGTCCCGTTCGCGGCGCGGCGGGGCAGGTATCGGATCTCGGCGATGCGCGGTTCCCCGTCGCGGCGGGGCCAGTCGAGCTCGAAGGTGACCGCCTCGCCCGCCAGGGCCCGGTCCATGTGAGGCTTGCGGGCCACGTAGCCTTTCGGGCCGAGGAGTTCCCTCACGTCCCGGCCGACGACCGCTTCGGCGGGGATCGAGAACCAGTCGTCGTAGGCCCTGTTGGCGAAGCGGTAGACGTGATCGGCGCCGATGAAGGAGATCAGGACCGGCAGCGCGTCCGTGATGAGGCGGAGCTCGCGCTCGCCGGACTCGGCACGCTTCTCGATGGTTCGGCGCTCGGTGATGTCCGAGAAGAAGATCGCGACATGGTTCGCGGCCGGATCGCCGGTCCGCAGGGCGCGCACGTCGAACCACCGTCCGAACACGTCGGCGTAGTGCTCGAAGTGCGCCGGCTCGCCGGTCAGTGCGCCGCCGCCGTAGGTGTCGAACCAGTGCCGTTCCAGGTCGGGCGCGAACTCGCTCACCCACCTGCCGGCGACGTCGGCGCCAGTCTGGCGGACGAAGGCGGGGTTGGCCTCCAGGATGCGGTAGTCGATGGCGCTCGTGCCCTCGAACTTCATTTCAACGATGCAGAACCCGACCTCGATGCTCTCGAAAAGCGTGCGGTAGCGCGCCTCGTTCTTCCGCAGGGCGGCCTCGGCGAGAGTACGCTCGGTGACATCGTGCCCTTCGACGAAGATGCCGCTGACCGCCGCGTGCGCGTCGGTGATCGGCTGGTAGACGAAGTCGAGGTAGCGCTCGTTGACCGGACCGTCCGACGTCGATTGGACGTCGTACCTGGCGCCCGTGGCCCTGTGTGCCTTGCCTGAGCGGAAAACCTCGTCGAGCAGGTCCGCATAGCCTTGCGCGGCCGCGTCCGGGAGCGCCTCCGCCACGGTGCGACCGATCACGTCGCGATGGTCGACGACCTGTTGGTAAGCTGCGTTGGTCAGCGCGAAGCGATGCTCCGATCCGGTCAGCAGGGCGATGAAGCTCGGGGCCTGTTCGAACATCTGGGCGAGCGAGGCCGACCGGGCACGCAGGTTGCGGACCTCGGCTTCGAGTTGCTCACGGGATAGGGTTTCGGGTCCCGGAAGTATCACGGGGTGCATGCGGACCAGGTTAGCGCGCGATTGTGTTGCACGAGAGAGGATCTAGGGCGGGACGCCACACCGGCCCCGTTCCTCGATGTCCGGTCAGTGAGCGGTGGCGAGCGGACTGAGATGAACCGAACCGATGTCGGTCAACGGGACGTCCACGGCCACGTGCAGCCCGGATCTGGCGAAGTCGAGGGCCACCGTCCCGTCGAGCTCACGTTCGACGCTGACCGTGATCAGGCGGGTTCCGAAGCCGCGACGCGCCGGCGGCGAGGCGGGCGGTCCTCCCGCCTCTCGCCAATCCAGCCGCAGACGACGCCTACCGCCTTCGTCGACGATTACGGACCATGCGACACGGACCTCGCCTCCTTCGACCGACAGGGCACCGTGCTTGGCGGCGTTGGTGACGAGCTCATGCAGGGTCATGCCGAGGGAGAGAACGTGGCGCGGCGGCAGGTCGACGTCCGGACCGTCCAGCACGAACCGGACCTCGTCGCCGCGATAGGGGTCGATCTCGTTCTTGAGCACCGCGCGCAACGGGGCGCCCGACCAGTCGTCCCGCGTCAGCAGATCGTGGGTCTTCGACAGCGCGAGGATGCGCGCCTCAAGGCGTTCCCCGGGGGCATCGCCGCCGCGGGTCGATTGCCTCGCCAAGGCCTGGACCGTGGCGAGCGTGTTCTTAACGCGATGGTTCAGCTCGTGCAGCATCGTGACCTGACGCTCCTGCATGGCCCGGCCATTGCGGATCTCGTCCTTGAGCTCCGCCTCGTTGCGCTGGAGGGTCGCTGCCATCGCGTCGAGCTTGCGCCCGAGCCTGCCGAACTCGTCGCCACCGTCGAGGCCGTTGCGTGCGGCGAGGTCGCCGGCCTGCCACCGCGAGGCCGTCCGGAGCAGACGGTCGAAGGGTCGGCGGATGAAGGCACGTCCGGCCAGGAGGGCGGCCGCGAAGGCGAGGATGGCACCGAGCGCTATCAGCACCAGCCCACGTCGCGTGGCGGCGTCCACGTCCGCGAACGCGACGTCCCGGTCGCGGCCGACCGTGACCCATGCGGGGGAGGCGGCGCCCGAGGGCTTGGCGTTGGCGAGGACGCGTTCCCGGCCGTCGATGCCGAGGTCTACGCGGACGCCCTCGCCCCGATCCGTCAGGATGCGCTGCCGCTCGGCCGGGATCGGCTTGCCGATCCAGCCGCCCCCGTCCGGGTAGCGTACCAGGATGGTCCCGTCGCCGTCCGCCACGGTGACGGAGGTCGTGGGCAGCCGTAGGTTACGCCTGAGGTACCTGTCGAGCCAATCGAGGTCGACCGCCGCCGCCAGGACGCCGATGGTCTTGCCTTCCGCATCATGCAGCGGCTGCGCGAAATGCAGCGAGTCCTTCCGGGAGGCATTGCCGCGGGCGTAGGTCCCCATGACGAACCCGTTCTCCGCGACAGCCCGACGCTGGTAGGCGCGGTCGGGTACCGTATAGGAGCCGGCAGCCGACCCGATGCTGTTGCACACGACGGTTCCGTCGGGCCGGGTCAGCGCCAGGACCGCAAGGTACGGGTTGTCCGTGACGGCACCGCGCAGGTATTCGGTGCAGCCCGGGGGCTCCATCGCCCTGATCGTACGGTCCTGCGCCACGAAGTTCAGGGCCTGCCGTGCGATGTCGGCGACCTGCGACAGGTCTTCGGCGACGGTACGGGCGGTAGCCATCGTATCGGCGCGCACGGCCGCGTCGCGGGCGGTGCGCAGGGCGAACTCGTTGTAGCCCTGGATGGCGAGGGCGGGGGCGAGGGCGAGAAGCACCAGCAGCAGGATGCGGGTCGTCAGGGACATGGCTTGCACGAGGTCCTACGCGGCACCTTGGGGGACCGGGACGTTTGGGGGCGCCGGAAGGGCGCGCCGTTCCATGCGGCATCGCCAGGAGGCGTATGGATCGGACGTGGCATGCCGGCGACGACACGACGGGGCATCGGGCATCCTACTGGAACCCCCGCAACGGGGCCTCCACCAGGCACGTGACCCCGGCTGAGGGGTATTCCAGCTTCAGCGTACCTCCGACCTGGGCGACCAGGCCCCGCTCGATGAGCCTCGACCCGAACCCCTTCCGTGAAGGCGGCGAGACGGGAGGGCCGCCGCTCTCGCGCCAAGCCAGGTGCACCATCGGCTCGCCATCCTCACCGTCCACCGACCACGTGATGGACACGCGTCCCTCGGGACGGGACAGGGCCCCGTACTTCGCGGCGTTCGTGGAAAGCTCGTGCAGCATCAGGCCGAGGGACAGGGCGGCCGGTCCCCCGACCTGGATGTCGGGCCCTTCGTAGGTGATGCGCCCCGACCCGTCGTCGAGAAGACCGATGCCGCCGCGGATCGCCTCGTCGAGCCCGGCGACCTCAGCGGTGCCGCCGAGCAGCACGTCATGGGCCTTGCCGAGGGCGATCAGGCGCTTCGACAGCTTCTCTCCGACCGCCACGATGTCGGTGGCGCCGCGAAGGGTCTGGGTGGCGATGGCCTGGACCATGGCCAGCAGGTTCTTCATCCGGTGACTGAGCTCGTGGTTGAGCAGGTCCTGCCGGCCCTCCGCCTCGGAGCGGGCGATGGCGGAGCGCGTACGGTCGGCGACGTTGCGCAGGAAGCCGATCTCATCGGCGGTCCAGGTGCGGGCATGCCCGGACAGCATGAAGAACAGCGCCACGAAGCGACCGTGCTCCATCAGCGGGATGTTCACGAGAGAGGTGGCCTGGATCGCGACGAGGGACGCCGCCTCCTCGGACGAACGCGGATCCGTGGTGACGTCGTCGATGACGACCGTCTCCCCGCGCTTGAGCTCCTCGATATACGACCCGTAATCGCGGAAGCGATGCTCCCGCGGGATGGTCCCGAGCCCCGGCGCCGACCAGTCGCGCTCGATGGTGATGGTCTCCCGGTCGGCGTCCGCGGTGCCGTAGCCGGCGTGGCTGAGCCCGAGGGTGCGTCCGGCGATCTCGGCGGCGACGGCGGCGATGCAGGGGCGGTCGCTCAGGTTCCTCAGGCGGTCGCCGAGCTCGATCAGCGCAGCCTGGCGGGCCTCATTCCCGCGCTGTGCCGTGACGTCGAGGAAGAGGCAGGTGAAGCGTTCGCCGCGATCGGGGCTGACCCGCACCTCGAAGCTGCGTCCGAGACCCGGAACCGTGATGTCGAAGAGCGTCGGTCGACCCGTCTCGACTACCCGCCCGTAAGTGGCGATTAGGCCCGGATCGATGTCGGGCACGAACTCCCGGATGGTGCGTCCGACGCAGTTGGAGGGCAACCCGGATTGACGTGAGAAAGCCGGGTTGATCTTCAGGTACCGGTAGTCCGAAACCTTGCCGTCCGAGTCGCGCACGACCTCGCCAACGAAAAATCCCTCCTGCATGTTCTCGAACAGGCCCCGCCAACGGGCCTCGCTCGCGGTGAGCTTCCGTTCGTCTTCCAAGCGCTCGCGGGCGATGGAGAGGAAGCGTGCGACCGTCTCGAAGAACGTCAGGGTCTCGTCGTCGAAGGCGGCCTTGTCCCCGCTGCCGAACGAGATCACGCCGCTCACCCTGCCCTGGCTGAGGATTGGGTAGCCCGCATAGGCCGTGATGCCCGCGGCCTTCGCGAAGGCGTGGCGCGGCTCGTGGCTCCCTTGCAGGTCCGTCAGCACCACCGAACGACCGAGTTCGGCCACCAGCCCGCAGAGCGTGCTGGCGAAGGGGGTGCAGCGCAGCTCGGTCCGGCCCGCATCGTCCACGCCGACCGTGTGGGTGAGGACGAGGGTGCCGTAGGCCATGTCGGCGTCGTAGGTGAAGCTCCGGTCGAACCCGATCTCCGCAGCGCCGTCCTCCAGGATCGGCCCAAGGGCCGATGCCGGGTCCGATGCGTCGAGCAATGCCGTGGATGCCTGGGCAAGAAGGTCGAGGCGACGCTCGCTCGCCTTGCGTGCGGTGATGTCGCTGACGGTGAGCACGGCGCTCGTCACCGCCCCCTTGACGTGGACGGGTGCATTGGTGGCGAGCACCTTCACCGTGGTGCCGTCCTTACGGAAGAAGGTGTCCTCGCGGTCGACCATGGTCCGGCCGTGCCGAAGGGCATCGACGAAGTTGCACTCGGAGGCGGGGAAGGGACTGCCGTCCGGATGGCTGTGGTGAAGGAGCTCGTGCAGGTTGCGACCGTGGAACTCGGATACCGACCAGCCGAACATCGCCTCCGCGGTGGGGTTCGCGAAGGTGATGAGCCCTCGCTCGTCCATCTGGAACACGGCCTGTCCGACGTGGTCGGTGACCGTCTGGAGCAAATCGGTCTGCATACGGAGCGCCTCGGCCGCGAGGCGCTGCTCCGTCCGGTCGCGCAGCATCTTGACGAAGCCGACCGCCTCGCCGGCCTCGTCGCGCAGGACCATCATCTCGCCATTCGCCCAAAAGCGCTCGCCGTTCGCACGCAGGTGCCAGCGCTCGTCGGTGCCGCGCCCGGTCTCCAGGGCGGCCGCCATCTCCTTGGCCGGGATGCGGTCCTCGCGGTCCTCTGGCGTGAAGAAGGTGTCGGCCGGCTTGCCGCACATCTCGCCGGGCTCCCACCCGAGGATAGTGGCGGCCCCGGCGTTCCAGTCGGTGACGATGCCGTCCCGGTCGAGGACGATGATGGCGTAGTCGATGGCGCTGTCGAACACCGCCTTGTAGCGGCTCTGACTTACGAGGGCGCTGCGACGGGCCTCCGCCTCCCCGACCTGGGAAATCCCGGCCGCCACCGTGCCGGCGAAGAGGCCGGCGACCTCCATGTCACGCTCGGTGAAGGCGCCGACCCGGCTCGACTGCACCTTCAGGACGCCGATGCCCTCGCCGGCGCGATAGAGCGGTACGACCACGCAAGAGCGCAGCGCGAGGTGTTCGGCAACGGTCCGCTTGACGTTCGGGTCATCGAACACGTCGGCCACGACCCGCGCCGTCCGAGATAGCAGGCATGCCCCGGCCAGGCTGTTATGGACCGGAAGCCGCAAGCCGGAATGCCGGCCGAGGCTGCCCGTTCCACTGCGGTAGACGAGTTCGTCGCCCTCGCGCATCTCTACGACGGCGCCTTCGGCCTGGGGCAATGCCCGCATGGCGCCGTCCACCACGACTTTGAGGATGCCATCGAGGCCGTCACCAGATGCCGCCATGGCTTCCTGGACCGCTAGCAGCGCCTCGTGCTGGGTCACGGTCGCACGCTGGCCGGCGAGCATGCTGTCACGCTCCGCCAGGGCCCGACGGAGTTCCAGCTGGGCCATCACCTGCCCCGCGAGGGCCCGCAGGGATTCCTGCTGGTCCGGTGTCAATCCCTCCGGACGGGGGGTTCCGTCGATCACGCACAGGGAACCGATGGCCTCGCCGTTCGACGACACCAAGGGAGCGCCGGCGTAGAAGCGGATGTACGGCTTGCCCGTCACGAGGATGTTCGCGCGGGTCCGCGGGTCCTGCGTCAGGTCGGGGATGACGAGGATCTCGGACCGGCCGAGCGTATGTGCGCATACCGAACCGTCGAGCGAGGTCTCGCACATCTCGAAGCCGACCCGGGCCTTGAACCATTGCCGGTCACCCGTCACCAGGCTGATGAGCGCCACGGAGGTGCCGCACGCCTTGCGTGCTAGCAGGACGATGTCGTCGAAACCCTTTTCCGGCGGTGTATCGAGGATGTCGTACGCATCCAGAGCCGCGAGCCTGAAGGGGACCTCGACCTCCGGTGGGATGGGGGGCCGTGCGATCATCGTCCGGTTTTCCGAAGCTTGAGGCGGAAGTCCTCCGACGATAACCCCGGCGGCGTACCGGGCCTGGTCCGAAGGCTTGGGATACGCTCCATGTCCACGAGCGGGATCACGCATTCGCCTCTTGCGGCAACGGCATGACCGGCTTGGCCGTGACACGGCGCAGCACACGGGCGAGTTGCTCGGCCGAGTACGGCTTGTGCAGAAGCTCGAAGCCGTGGTCGTCCCCGCTTGCCAGAACGTGGCTGTAGCCCGAGGCCAGCACCACCGGCAGTTCAGGGAGCCTGTCGCGCAGGGCCCTGGCGAAGGCGACGCCGCCCATTCCCGGCATGACGACGTCCGAAAACACGGCGTCGAAGCCACCCCCATCAGAGCCGATCATCTCCAGGGCCTCTTCGGCGTTGCTGGCCAGCGCCGTGACATAGCCGAGGTCGTCGAGGATCTGCGTGCAGAAACGGCCGACCTCGATGTTGTCCTCGACCACCAGCACGTGTTGCCCCGCCCCGACCGGAGCCAGCAGCTGGTTGGGGTCGACCTTCGGCGCATCCGACGGCTCGACCTCGACCTCTGGCAGGTAGAGGGTGAAGGTGGTGCCTACGCCGATCTCGCTCTCGACGTCGACGTCGCCGCCCGATTGCTTGGCGAAGCCGAACACCTGGGACAGGCCGAGGCCGGTGCCCTTCCCGACCTCCTTCGTGGTGAAGAACGGCTCGAAGATTTTCGAAAGCTGGTCCGGCGCTATGCCGGTGCCCTCGTCCGTGACGGAGACCGCCGCGAAGCGGCTCTGCGAGCCGGCGTGCCCTCGTATCGGAGGCATGGGTACGTTGCAGGACAGACGTAGGGTCAGCTTGCCCACGCCGTCCATGGCGTCACGGGCGTTCACGGCCATGTTGACCAGCGCCGTTTCGAACTGGCTGAGGTCGGCGCGGATGAAGCACGGACATTCCGGTACGACGGTGGTGACCTGTATCCGCGCACCCGTGACCGTATCGAGCATGTCGCTCACGCCGCGCACCCTTGTGCCGACGTCGAACACCTCGGGCTTCAGGGCCTGGCGTCTCGCGAAGGCGAGGAGCTGCCCGGTCAGCTTGGCGGCCCGGTCGACCGTATCCGAGACGGCGTCGAGATAGCGTTGCTTGCGGGCGTCGGGCAGTTCCGGGCGCCGCAGGAAGTCCACCGACGAGCGGATGATGGTCAGCAGGTTGTTGAAATCGTGCGCCACGCCGCCTGTGAGCTGTCCGACGGCCTCCATCTTCTGGCTCTGGCGCAGCGCCTCCTCGGCCGTCATCAGTTCGGCCGTGCGCTCCGAGACCCGCTGCTCCAGCGTCTCGTTCAGTGCCCGCAATTCCGCCGCGGCACGGTCGCGCTCCGCCTCGACGGCGCGCCGCCCATCCACGTCCAGGAGGACCCCCGGGAAGGTCAGCGGCGTACCGTCCGGCGCGTGCTCGACCCGGCCGTTCGCTTCCAGCCAGTAGTAGTTCCCGTCCGCACGTCGGGTGCGGTACTGGTGGGCGTAGGCCCCACCGCGCTGGATTACCTCCTCGATGGCCTTCGCCAGGCCGGCTTGGTCGTCGGGATGGACGGTCTCGACGATGCGGGCGAGCGGGATGCCTTCCCGACCGAGCGCCGGATCAACGCCGAAGGAACGCGCGAACGCCTCGTCGATTGTGAAGCGGTCGCTTGGCAGATCCCAGTGCCAGGTGCCGATGATCGCGCCGGCGGCCAGGGCGAGTTGGACGCGTTCCGCGTTCTCGCGTGCGAGAGCCTCGCTGGCGCGTAGGCGTTCCTCGGCATCGCGACGCTCGGTGACGTCGTTGAAGATCAGCGCGATCTGGAGGTCGGCAGCGTTCCCGACCGGGACGGCCCGGACGTCGAACCACCGCCCGAACGCCTTGGCATAGTTCTCGAAGTTTTCCGGCACCCTGGTTTTCGCGACACGACCGTAGGTCTCGAACCAGAAGCGCTCCAGGTCCGGGGCGAACTCGGTGACCCACTTGCCGCGCAAATTGACCCCGGCCTCGCGCTCGAAGGCGGGATTGGCCTCGACGAACAGGTAGTCCACCGGCACGTCGTCGGCGTCGAACTTGACCTGAACGATGGCGAAGGCCGCCTGGACGGTGTCTAGGATCGTCCGAAAGCGCTCCTCGCCCTGCCGAAGCGCCTCTTCGGCCCGTCGAAGCTCGGTCTCGTCACGGGCGATTTTCAGGAATCCGAGTTCCTGGCCGGCAGCGTCGCGCAGGGTCCGCATCGAACCGTTGAGGAAGACGCGACCACCGTCCTTGCGCAGGTGCCAGCGGACGTCGGGTGATCGGCCGTCGGCGCGCGCACCGGCGAGTTCCCGGGCCGGTTGTCCGGCCTCGCGATCCTCCGGCGTGAACAGCGTGTCGACGCCCCGACCGACAATCTCATCTTCGGCATAACCGAAGATCTCCGCGGCGCCGGCCGACCAACTCGTGACGGTCCGGTCGCCGTCGAGGGTCAGGATGGCGTAGTCGGTGGCAGCCCCGACGATGAGGCTCAGGCGCTGCTCACGTTCGCGAAGCTCGTCCGTAGCCACCTTCATCTCGGTGACGTCGTTGCCCTCGACGAAAATGCCGGTCACGACGCCGGCTCGGTCCCGGATCGGTTGATAGATGAAGTCAAGGATGCGTCGCTCGCTCGGCGCGCCGGGCGTGCGCTCCAGCCAGATCTCCATGCCGCGTCCGACGAACGGCTCGCCCGTGGCGTAGACCCGGTCGAGCAGGTCGAAGAACGGCTGCCCGTCGACGTCGGTGAGTGCCTCGCGGACGGTGAGGCCGACCACGTCGCGTCCGCCGATCAGGCGTCGGTAGGCGTCGTTGGTGAGCTCGAAGCGATGGTCGGGTTCGCGCAGCACCGCCATAAAGCTCGGAGCTTGCTCGAACATCTCGTGCAGGCGGTCGCCCTCGGCCTTCAGGGTCAAGTTCAGCCCCTGCAGGCTGCCTTCCAACTCCTTGCGCCGGGTGGTCTCGGTGAGGATCGAAATGACCCCGCCGATCCCGTTCGGTGCGGTATCGTCGTCGATGGGACTGAAGCCGTAGGTCCAGTAGGCATCTTCCAAACAGCCGTTGCGCAGGATCGGCACGTGCTGGTCCTCGTACCAGGTGTGGCCGCCGCCGCTGCGGACCCTGTCCACCTCCGTGCCGATGACGGGCCAGATCTCGCCCCAGCTCTCCGCCGCCGGCCTCCCAAGCGCGGATGGATGCCGCTCCAGACCGGCCGAGGGCACGAATCCATCGTTGTAGAAGAAGATCGCCTCCGCCCCCCAAAAGATATGCATGGGGTGGTGGCTGTTCAGCAGAAGCCTGACGGCCGTGCGCAGGCCGGCCGGCCAATTCTCCGGGGGCCCGAGCGAGGTCGTGCTCCAGTCGAACGCGCGCATCCGCGACGCCATCTCGCCGGAACCATCGAGGAACGTGATCATGGGGCCGCTTCCCGGACTTTCGGAAGGATGGCCTCGGGCCGTGGCCTCGGCGGCGTACCGGGTTCCGTGGTCTCGATGGCGGTGAACTTTCCGTCCGGCGCATAGGTGGCACCCAACACGGTTCTGAAGTGGCGGCGCACCCGGGAATGGCAGTCGCAGCAGGCGGCTTCCGTCCGTGCCCTATCGAGCATGTGGATGCGGCCGTGTCCGAGATGGATCAGGCCCTGGCGCTGAAGGTTGGCGAGCACCCCGGTCATGTGGGAGCGTCCGACCCCGAGCATGTTGCCCAGTACGGCTTGGGTGACCGGCAGGTCGTCGGTTCCGAGCCGATCCTGCAGGCCTAGAAGCCAGCGCAGGACGCGCTGCCCGATGGGATGGCCGGCGTTGCAGGCGACCGATTGCAGGACTTGGGCGAGCATGCAGTCGGCGTAGCGCACGAATAGGTCGTTCAGCGTCGGCGATGCCTTCTTGGCCTCCCGGAGGCGGTCGGCGTCCATTCGAAGCGCGGAGCCCTCCACCAGGACCACGCATCGGCTGAAGGCTGGCAGGTATCCCTGGCTGACTACCCCGCCAATGGCGCCCTCGTGCCCAACCGTGGCCGTCTCGACGGTTCGGTCGCTGCACAGGGGGACCACAAGGGTCGCCACGGTTCGGTTGAGGGGGAATGTGACGTGCGAGACGTCGTCATCGACCTGAAAAAGCGTGTCACCGCGCGGATGGTCGCGGCGCACGACATGAGGCTCCAACAAAGCCGCGTCCCGAGGGTCGAGAGCGGAAAGCAGGAGATTGCCTTCGAATGGATTGGAAGGATGGCTCGACATGGAATGAGAATTTCGCGGCCGGTGGAACGGCCACCGTGGTCGCCGTATGGCATGAGCGATTATCTGCCACAATCGAGCCTTTGTCGTTTTTTGTCATATTGTCGTGAGCCGTCGCGCAAAGCCTGCGTCGCAGATGGCGGACGTGCCCGGCCAAGACGTCCGCCACCGGCCAGGATGCCTATTTCTGGCTCGGAAGCGGAAGGGTGACGGTCACGCTCAATCCGTCCGGCTCGAATGAGGTCTCGACCGTCGCGCCTACCTGAAGCCTGAGCACGCGGTTGAGAAGCTGGGAGCCGAAGCCCTCGCGCGCCGGCGGGG
Source organism: Methylobacterium sp. J-068 (assembly GCF_022829445.1). Classification (GTDB taxonomy): domain Bacteria; phylum Pseudomonadota; class Alphaproteobacteria; order Rhizobiales; family Beijerinckiaceae; genus Methylobacterium. The sequence continues at coordinate 143,774 of NZ_JAKSXY010000092.1, forward strand.
CGACGGGCGAACCGCCCCGCTCGTGCCAGGTCCAGAGTAGGGCTTGGCCATCCGGGACGTCCTGAAGCGACCAGCGGACTTCCAGCCGGCCTGACGGGTGGCCCAACGCACCATGCCGGATCGCGTTGGTAGCCAACTCGTGCAGCGCCATGCCCATCGGAACCGCCTGCTCGGAAATCAACCTGACCCTCGGGCCGTCGAGTGTCACGCGCTGGCGTCCCGGCTCGTCGTAGGCCTCCAACTCGGTCCGCAGGAGTCCCTCGAAGGTGACAACCTGGCCGGCGTCCTCGGTGATGAGGGCATGCGTCTTGGCGAGCGAGGCGATCCGGTTGGTGAAGGCTTGGCGGAACTCGGCCAGGCCGCCGGTCGAGCGCAGGCTCGCGTTGAGGATGGCCTGGACGGTAGCCAGCGTGTTCTTCACACGATGGTGGAGTTCCCGGACCATCAGGGCCTGGCGGTCCTCCGCGGCCCGGCGGTCGGTGATGTCCCGCTGGGCGGAGACCCAACGCGTGATGCGCCCGTCGTCGTCGCGCAACGGGGTGATCAGCCACTCGACGACATAGGTCGTGCCATCCTTGCGGTAGTTGAGTGCCTCGCCCTGGAACGCCTCGCCGGCGAGGAAGGCGGCCCGCATCCGGTCGAGTACGGCCCGGTCGGTCAGGGGGCCCTGCAGGAGGCGCGGGGAGCGGCCCAGGACCTCGTCGGCCGCGTAGCCGGTCATCCGGGTGAAGGCGGCATTGGCGTACTCGATGGTGGGTCCCGGCTCGTCAAGCACGGCCGAGGTGATGATGATGGCCTCGCCGGTCGCCTCGACCGCGGCAAGGAGCACGTCCGGATCGGGCCGGCCACGCCTTGCCTCCTCGTCCTCAAACACGGTCGCCTCCGGTCCCGGCCGCTCGCGTCAGGCCTGGACGGGCAACCGGCGGACCAAACATCGGTTGCCGACTTTCCGGGGGATGAAGGTGCGGGTTGCGGTCGCGTCCCGTTACCGGGCGCTCGACGGGCTACCACCCGATATCACTCGCCACCGGCCTCATGTGGGACGTCGTTCCTGAGTGCCGCGAGGTTGCCGCGAACTTCCATGCCCCTGATGCGGTGGTGAAGGCTGAGGTTCATCATACCTTCTGCGGAGGCATGGTGCCCGTCGCACCTGAGGATCTCTGAGATCCTCGCCAACTCACGCGCGAAGGCCTCATGGCCGACGGCACCGCGTGCGAGACGGTCCAGCTCGAAAAAAGCTCCCGCCTGGGCGCCCGTGACGCCCCTCGCTGCCGTGCCGCGGCGGAACTTGGATCTCCGGAAGTCACGCTAATTCGAAAAATTGAAAAGCGGGCCTCAAAGCTTGGCGACGAGGAGCCCCAGGCCGAACCCGACGAGGCCTGCCACGACGAGGGAGGCATGCGGCCACTCGGTCGAGCGCTCGTGGACGTCGTGCAACTGCCGCTTGCCGTGGTCGTAGGCGTCCTCGGCATAGTCGGAGACCTCGTCGGCGACGTGCCGGGCCGCGTCCTTGGCCTGCCCGTAGAGGTTCTCGGCCGAGCCCTGGGCCTCGTGGAGGCGCCCCTTGACCGAGTCGTCATGCGACCCGACCAGGTCTCCGATGGCGCCCTGCGCCTTGCCGGCGAGATCCTTCGCGGCGCCCGTGATGCGGTGCGTGTCGACCATGATCGTCCTCCAGCTCGGCTCGGATGGGTTGTGCGACGGCCCGCGAGATCCTTGGCGGCAGCGACTTGACGCATTGCAGACCTGGTATCGCGATGCGTCGGCAGCGGATCAAAAACGATTCGTGTGCAACCTTGTTCCGGCCAAGCTCATGGTTTCCGGGACATGTGCACTATGACCCCGGTCGGACCGACCGGATATCGATGGGCTCCGTCGTGACGTTCTGAATACTGGGTTCGATGGATCAATGACTTGAAGCCGGCTCGCCGGCATCCGATTTGTCGAGCGGCGATAGATGGAGGAAGTCATGGCCAAATCACCCAAGCGCGAGGTCTTCCACTCGACACCCAAGAAGGACGGCAATGGTTGGGTCGTCCAGCAAGGAGGCGAGGTGGTTTCGAACCATCGCAAGCAGGCCACCGCCGAACGTGCCGCGGTGAAGGCCGGCCATGCGGCGCAGGATGCCGGCGGCCTTGGGCAGGCCGTCCTGCATAAGAGCGATGGTACGATCCGTGAGGAGCGAACCTACGGGGCGGATCCCAAGAAGTCGCCCGGTTGAGTTAGCTCTCGGGGAACAGGCGCCACTTGGGTCGGACCTCGACCGTTTCTTCATCGCTTCCGCCGAAGATGCCGCCGTTAATTCTAGGTGGCGGGCATGGTCGGGCGGAACGAGGTCTGGAACGCGGCCGCGAGGATACGGGCGAGGCCGCCCGGGCAGGACGGCTGGAAGGAGCGTGTTTCCGTTCGGTCGGTGAGGAAGGAACTCGGGAAGGGGTCCTTCAGCGACATCGCCCGGCCGCTCTTCAATTGGAAGCGGGTCGAGAAATACCAGCCAATCATCGAGGAGGCTGCGCTGCCGGATGCGTTCGCGACCCGGCTGGCGACGCTTGGGCGGGAGATGCTGGAGCAGGCTCGGATCGAGGTGACCAGGGAGCGGCTGGCTGAGTACGCCGCCCGCTAGGATGGTGCCGCCCGGGAGCGATCCACGCTCGAAGAGGCCTTGGATAGGGTCGAGGAGCTAGAGGAGGAGGTGGCGGCGCTGCGACTTCAGGTCGACCGGTCGCGCCCCGGCGGCGAGACGTCGCCTGATACTCGCCCGGTCCTTCCCGAGCCGCCGGTGGCGTCCGATCCGGATGCCCCCGACCTGGCCGGGTTCGTCGAGACCCTGATGGGCAGGAAGCGGGCCCGGGATGCCGACGCGTTTTGGCAGGACGTGCGGGATGCGGTCGAGGCGTCGATGCGCAGGAAAGGTCCCATGGCCATCGACGGGCTCTTTCGGGCGCTGCCGGACCGCCTGAAGGCGCGCGGCGCGGAGGTCGGGCTACCGCTGACGCCGGCATGGTTGCGCTACCACCTCCTTCGGCTGTCGGAGGCGGTCGAGGGGGTGGCGGAGATCGAGGGGAGGTTCAGCCTCGCACCGGTCGCTCCGGCGGTCGACGAGGCGGCGGGCATACAGGAGTCCGCCGAGGCCGACCTCCTGGGCAAGCGCCCCTTCTGGCGCATGTTCGTCCTGAGCGTGCACCAGATCCTGGTGGAACACGGCCCGTTGCCGGTCGAGGATATCCTGGCGAGGATGCCGTCCCAACTGGTCCTCGAAACGAGGCGTTTCCAGAAGATCATGCCCGGCCGGCTGCGTTACAAGCTTCGGGTCCGCATCGACGAGCACCGGCCGTTTGAGGAGCTGGCCGACGGCAGGTTCGCCGCCCTGACCGGCGAGGTGCCTTGGGATGGTGAAGTCCCGTTGTTGCAGATGGCGCGGACCGGGTAGCCTCGGGTCTCGGTCTGGACGGGAGACGATTCGGTGACCCCAGGTGAGATCAAGGCGAGGGTCCAGGGCGCCTACTTGAAGGCGCTGGAGGACCGGTTCCGGCAGATGCAGCGCGGCTCGAACATCGACGACCTGTTCCGGAACGTGAAGCTGTATGGCCGGGATGCCGGGACCGACTTCGTCGAGACGAACCTTGGCCGGATCGTTCAGGAGGCCGTCGACCGGGCCGAGTGCAAGGAAGCCTCTCTGGAGATGACCACCTATGGCTTCGGCAAGGGCGCACTCGCTGGCATGGAGCAGGCACTGCGGGACGCGACGGGCCTGAAAGTCGAGATGTACGGAACCACCCTCCGGCTAATCTGGGCCGAGGCGAGCCCTGGCCTGATCTAGGGACCGATCAAGGCTTCCTGCGCCCGGCCCGAGGTTTCGCAGCGGGCGGGCGAGCGGTGCGGGCGCCCGCGATGACGGTCTTCGGCGAGCGGGGCGATTGCGGCTTGATCGCCGACTTGGAGACTGCCTTCGGTCCGGCCGGCCGCTTCCTGGCCGGCGACGTGATCGCCTTCGAGGCGAGCTCTTTCCGGACGGTCGCGACGACGCGCCGGATGCCCTGGGCGACGTTGAGGTAGGCATCGTCGGCGCTGCGCCAGCGGGTCGCCTTCTTGCCGTCTTCTGGCAGGAGCTTGAAGCCCGCGGCGGAGGTCGATTTCCAGTCGCAGGGCCGCACGACGACCGCGACGACCTGCATGGTCCTGTTGGCGCGCCGGTTCATGGCGCGCCGGTATTCGATTTTCCAGCAGTAATTGCTGGCGAGGTAATCGGGGCTGAGCAGGCCCACGAAAACGTGGGCGTTCCGGAGCGCGCGGGAGATTTCCGTGTCGAGCTTGTCGCCGGCGTTGAGGTCACCGTCGAACCAGGTCGTGACGCCGTCGCGCTTGAGTGGCGCCAGATGGGTTTCGAGGCGGGCGCGGGCGTCCGCATCGCGATGCGAGTAGGACACGAAGACGCGAACCTCGGGCTTTTCCGACGTCGCCTTCGGCGGGAAGGCGGCCTTCGGCGTCGGTCGCGACGCGGCGGCTGCCTTGGGAGGGGCGACGGACTTCTTGATTGGGTTGAGGGCGCGGGCGCGCATGGAAGCCCCCGTCGTGATCACGGCCAAGTTCGGGATTCATGCGTCCCGAACCTGTTTTGTTCCGTTCGTCGATGGGGATGGCTGTGTATCCGCCGCATCGGTTGCGGGACGGTGGCCGTTGGACTCCGAGGGTAGCCGGCACGACGGACGCCGTCTTCGACGTGCAGATCGAGGTAGGACGCCGTCCGATCCCGGATGAAGATCAGTACCGACGGATCGCCGCCGTCCGTCCTGACGCTCGCCTTCACGATGTCGACGCCCGCCAGCGTGAACATATTGGGGAGGCCGAAAGCCGAGATCATCCCCCCTTCCGGACGGCGTCCCGCCTGGCCTCGCCAGCCTTGTTCAGGGACTCCACGACGGCCGGCTGGAAGGCGCGAACCCTGTGGTCGTCGACGTTTTTCTCGAAGGCAGAAATGTCGATCTCGATATCAATCTTGAGCATGCCCCGACGGTGCGGACGGTGTCCGCAACGGACAACCCCGCCTGCGGACGGCGTCGGCCTCGGACACCGTCCGGATTTGCCGTTTTCGGCCCCGAGGGGGAGAATCCCTCATTCCCCCGGAGGCCACCATGACCCAGATGATGACCGTATTCCCCACGCCCGGCACGCCCCTCCCGTCCCCAATCGAGAGCGCCTCTGCGCAGGCGGCCGCCGGACGCCGGGGCGAGGCCCAGCGCAAGAGGGAAGAGCGCGCGGAGCGGAAGGCGCAGGGGCTGCCAGACCCGCGGGTGGTCGATACGGCAATCGTCTCCGCCTTGGCGACCGTCCTCGTGAAGGGCAACGCGGCCGCCCGCATCCAGGCCAAGGGTGGCGACATGAGCATTTTCCGCCTGCCGCTGGAGACCCTGATGGCCGAGGCCATGCTGACGCTCACTCAGGGGCGCCACATCGACAGGAAGACCGCCGGAAAGGTGCTGGCGCAGCGACTCCGGATTGTGTGATCACGCGTTACAGCCGGATGCCGTCCAGCGGATTATCCGTTACTCACTAAAGAAGTAACGGGGCGCTAACCCTACACGAAATGGATCGCCTGTTTCTGCGTCCAGCCCAGGGACAGGTGTTGGCTCCCCATCGACGGGTAAATCTCGACCTGCGATCGTCTCCTCACACCGAGCGCTGAGGAGACCCCCGATGAGCCAGACCCCCCACGCAATCGTTGCCCCCTTCGACGCTGCTGGCCTCGGTCTCGCGGGCGTCCTCCATAGGGCTCGCCAGGACCGCCTCGCCGCGCAGGCCCATGCCGATGCCGTGCAGGCCAACCGCAACATTCACGCCTCCCAGCGCGCCGCCCGGGCCGTCGATGCCCTGCGTCAGGTGCTCTTCGCGACCCAGGCCGAGAACGCCGCCTTGGTGTCGGAGAACGCCCGCCTGCAGCGCGAGCTCGCTGCCTCGAAGGCGGAAACCCTCCGGGCGAAGGGCTTGCTCGTCCGCGTGATGAGGGCAGCCTGAGACGACATTCGGTGTGCGCACGTCAGCACACCGTGTGTGCAAGCGGGGTGGCACAACAGTTTTCTTGGGGGGTGCGCGCGCATGTCGCAGGGTGCCATCCGAGCATCAAAAAGGCCCGCTCCGGTCATCCCGGGCGGGCCTGTTCGTTGAAGCGGGTTGGCTTACATCGCGGGGGCGTACCGCTCGGGCTCCTGGTCCAGCATCTCCTCAATGACCCGCTTCAGCGTCTCATCGTCTCGGATGTTCGCCCGCATCTCAGGCATGATCTGCGCCGCCGCACAGAGGGCGCTCCGGTACTCCGCCGGGGTGGGGGTGAGCGGAAGCCCTTCGATCTGGCGTAGGCCCGCCATGTGGCTGCCGACCCGGTGGGCGCCGTAGCGGTCGATCTGCATCAACTCGGAGGCGTTGAGAGAATTCAGCCACGCCGCGCTGGCCTCGTCCAGGCCCTCGGTCGAAGGCTCGTCGTTGAGGGTCAGCATCGCACTGGCGTAGGCGGAGGCGATGCGGCCCTTCGCGAGGATTGGGTCCAGCGGAATCGGCGTGGCCGCCGGCTTCACGGTGACGGCGGATCCGAGTGCGGGGACCGAGACGGCAGACGTCGCGGATTCGGCTTTCGTAGCGATGGCATCGAGGGCGTCCTCGACCTCGGCATGGGCGCCTACGGGCGGGCGGAGGCTGTCCCGAACCGAGCGAAGGACCCATCGGCCAGATTCCCAGACGGCCTTTACGGTGAAGGTGGTCGCCATGGCGAGGGCGACGGCGAATGCGCGGAGGGCTGCTTTAAGCATGAGGGGTGGGTGTCCTGTCCTGGTGGTGAGATCTTGATTGTTCCGGTGGGCTACGAAATCGACTAGGGGGTGAGCCCGAGCTCCGGGGCTGGGGTCTCGAAGATCCGCTCGCGCAACTCGACCGGGATCTGTTTCCGGTTAGTCCAGACGGCCCTGAGGGCGTGCGAGGCCTGGGTCTGATCGAGCTCGGACAGGCTGGCGACGACATGCCCGACGTGGCTGTGGGCGGCGCTCCAACCGATCCCGTTCCGGATGGCGGCGCGGTCCTCATCCAGACCTGAGAGGACGCGGCAAGCCTGCAGGACGGCGATGCGGACGCCCTCGTCACCGGCGCGATCCCACCACTCGATGATCCTCTCCTTACCGAGGCGGGCGATCACCGCGGCGATCATGGCCTCGACCTCGGTCACGAGCTCGGCGGCGATCCGGGCGGCCCTTGCCGTGGGCTGATCCACGTTGTCGAGAATGGCCACGGCCCACTCGCGCTTCCGCTTCGTCCACGCCCAGGGCTTGCCGTCGAGGCATTCCCGTAGTCGGGCGACGGCCTGCGCCCTCTCGGCCCCGTGCTCCAGCCAGTCTCTGTCGGCCTCCTAGAGCCGCTCGATGCGCTCCTGCTCCTTCAGGGCGTCGGCCTTGACCTCGGCGGCGGCCACGACAGCGAGGACCTCCTCGTCGCTCGCGGCCGGGATGCTTTCCCAGCAGACGGGCGTCCGGTCATCCCACGAGAAACCAACGACGCGCATGGCGTCCCTGTGGGCGGCGTAGGCGCGCTGGAACACCGAGGTGTCTGCCGGCTCCGAGCGCCACAGGGTCTTCGGCCCGTTCCTGGTGTTGCGCTCGCCGACGCGGCGCCACGAGAGCCCCAGGCAGGCGAGCGGCAGGGCCTGCGTCACGGGGACGGGAGAGTGAGCCGCCGAGACCGCCGAGGCAGCGATGGCCCCGAGGACGATGGCGAGGAGGATGAGGCTGAACATCGTGGGTGTGCTCCTGTCGAATCCGTCAACTGACGTATTAAACCACCCGACCCTGCGATGGGGAATGCCATAAGACAGACAAAGCGCACCATGCGACAATTGAGAATTTCTGGTGTATTGATGGTATCACTTAATCGGCTGTGGCTTTTGGAATTCTTTGACATTCGTATGAATTGAAATTCTTGCGAATACGCGGATCGGCGCTATCTTTGTCGGAGGAATCGACAAAGGCGTACCTTAATGACCACCGGTGGGACCGTCCTCAAGAGGAGTGACGTTATCGATAGGCTGCGGGCGGCATGCAAAGCCGTAGGCGGCCAGAAGGTGTGGGCAGACCGTCACGGTCTGAGCTTCGGCTACCTGAATGACGTCCTGAACGGACGCCGCCCGCCTGGGGACTCAGTCCTGCGCACGATCAATCTCCAGCGCGCGGAGCCGACCTTTGAGCCGCGTCGGCCAAGAGAAGTCGTCATCCACGCCGCGGACGGGTCCGTTCTCGTGGCCGCGTGGGCATCGTGATGGCCGACGCCGTCCCCGACCTCTCCGGCCTGCTCGACGCCCCCGTGGGAATCGAGGCCGCCGTGTTGGCCAAGGGCGAGCCGTGGTTCTCGTCCGAGATCGCTGGGCTCCAGTTCTATCGCTACGACGCCCGGGACGAGATGACCGGGACGCGCCTTCGCCCGCAGCCGGGCGACCGGCTCCACATCGTCCGTGATCCCGAGAACGAGTACGACGGGAACGCTTGCCAGATTTGGTGGAGGAACGAGCACATGCTCGGGCACCTCCCCCGCTATGCCGCGGCCCAGGTTGCCCCGCTCCTCGATGCCGGCGCGGCCGCCCGGGTGTATGTCGTGGACCCCGGCGACGGCGAGGCCTGGAGCCTCCGTGCCCTCGTCGTCGGCGCCGCGGCCACTCCTTTATATGAGCGCCACATCGAGCACGTCGTCCGGGACGCCCTGGAGGCCCCGGCGCGCCCGAAGAGAGAACGCCGTCTCCAGCGTCGGGCGGAGCGTTTCACGCACATCCTGCAGGCCCATCGCAGGCGCCGCCTTGCCGACGCGGCCGAGACCCTGATGGCGGTCGGATTCGAGCCGGCCCTTCCAGCCATCGGATCGCGCATCGACCTGTCGGACCTCGCCGGGGATCTGGCGTGCTCCGATTCGACCGTGGTCCGCATCGGGAAGAAGGCCGGCGTCGTCATCAGCCGGTACGACTATTACGCGGAGCTCACCCAGGCATTCGCCGACGAGATCCGCGCCTGGGCCCGCGCCCCCCGCAGCAAGCTGGATCGCGCCTCGGTCTACGTCCCCCGCATCCAGGCGGAGACCTCGGCCAATGTCTGAGCCCCCCCGCTCATTCGTCGATGGCCTCTACCGCCTGGATGCCGTCGAGACCCGACGGCGCCTCGCCACCGCCATGGCCGCGGCACGTGCCGGCACGGATGGGGATGCCCTGCGCCGGGTCGAGGCCGCGCTGCTCCGGACGTCACGCTGGGCGATCAGGCATCTCGATGCCGCCATCGCCGAGGCCGAGCGCCCGGCTCGAACGCCCGCCGAAAAACTGGCGGAGGCCGCCCGGTACGAGGAAGAGCCGCCTGGGTGCTGATCGCCCCGTCGCGTGCCCGGCGGCAGGGGCACTCCGATCCAGGTCATCCCATCATCGAGGTCGTCATGAGCAAGCACAGCCCCCACGCCCACATCGCCGGTGAGGTCGTCGCCTCCGGGTCTCGCCCGGCCAATGAAGTCGCTGACCGGATCATCGCGCGCCTCGCGTCCGACGGGTACCGCATTGTCCACGACGGCCAAGTCGGTCCAATGCAGATCGTCATTGATCTTTCCGGCGAGGAGCCGGCCCGCAAGTTCCTGGAAGCCGTGCGTGCTGCCGCAGCCCTGCCGCTCCCCGCCGACCGCGCCGCCTGAGGTCTCCGTCGCGCGCCCGGCGACAGGGGCGCTGCCGTTCGATCACCCCCGCACATCAGGAACGTCCCATGAGCACGACCCCCACTCAGACAATAGACGGCGCCATCTCGACCGCGATCCGCCAGCGCCTCGGCATGGCCCCCCTCGGGACGGCACACGCCGTGCGGGAGTCCTTGGCCGACGCCGGATTCGAGATCGTCCCCATGACGACTTTGGGCGCCGTCTACGTCCTGACGCCCGAGGGCGAGGATCTCGCCGCAAATTTGTCGAGGGGGTGTCCCTGACGCAGGAGGATATCTCCGCCGGGGGCGAGGACCTGGAGCGGGAGATCGAGGGGGACGAGGCCCGGTATTTCGTCCGCCTCGGCACGCAGTGTGAGGCCACTCCCATCGACTAACTCAGAACCGTAACACGAATCCCTCACAGGTTAACCAGAGACTAACCAAGCAAAAACTGCGGACTTGTGTTTTTCCTGGCTGCGTGAAATCTACTGCAGGTGAGCACCTGTTAATCTCGGTGCACTTTAGGTCCCGCTCCGCCAGTCAATTGACTCGCGGAGTCATGGGCGCGTGTGTTTCTATCCTGACAGCGAGGGAGCAACCCTCTGCAGGAGGCTACACGACATGACCAACATCAAGCATCTCTCGTCCACCGCTGAGTTCGCCCATGACATGCTCATGAAGGCGTACCTCAACAGTGAGGACATGAAGGGGCTCTCGCCCAAGCGTCAGGCCGTGAGGATGGCGAAGGTCTTCGAGGCCAACGATTTGGTCTTCGGCGCCTTCCCGGATCTCCCGGATTTGGCCAAGCCGTGCGGCGCCGATTTCGCCGAGATCAAGGGCGGTGCTGAGGTGCTGCTGAGAATGCAGGCCGAGGGCGAGACCTCGTTCCACATGACCGCATTCATGTGCAACGACCGAGCCGAGGCCGAGCTGTTCGCGCAGATCTACGCGTGGCGCCAGCGCGAGATCGACACCCAGGGACGGGCGAGCGACGAGATCAAGCGCTTCTGGGAGCGCATGACCCCGCAGGGCCGCATCGAGAGCGCCCAGGAGGGCGGCCTAGGCGCCACGGCCGAGCAGTGGGCCGCGCTCATGGACGACCTGAAGGGGGCCGCCCGCCTCCTGGATCAGGTCCGTCGGAACATGCGCTTCGCCGCCGAGTAGGCCTGCCTACCAACCAAGGATGACGGCCCCGGAGCGATCCGGGGCTGTCTTCGTTTCAGAGGTCCCCCTCCCACACGACCGGGTTGACCGTGACGCCGTAGGGGCAATCCCCGGACCGGGCTGGACGGAAATCCGACCCGCCGCATTTCAGGCAGACGTACGAGGCGACGCTCGGGTTCTCCGGCGCCCAGCCCCTGCGGTCTGTGGCCGACAGGGTGGCGAGGTAGGCGCGCATCGATGCGACCTCCGATTCGGCCTCGGACCGGGTAACGGCGTAGGCCACCCACCCGCACGCAAGGCAGGTCACCTCGCCGGGACCGACGACGCGGTCACGCCTCGCCATCATCGTCCTCATCAGGCTGTCCAAGGAGACGCTCTTCGGGAATCGTGGGCGTCGCCGCGAGGCGCTCGCGGATCTCGTCCAACGTCACCGGCCTATAAGACCACCGATCGGCACCGACGTCGCAGGACTGTGAGGTGTCCGGCAACTTGCCGTGAGTGTGCCCAAACAGATTGATCCCGCCTCGCCATGCGGACACCCACGCCCTCATCGGGTAATGGCAAAGGGTGAGGCGAACGCCCTCGATCTTGGGCGTGGCCAGCATGTGCTGTGCGTGCCACGGGAGGTTCGTCACCTTGGACTTATCGTGGTTGCCCTTCACCAGGATCTTCCTGGCGCCCCGCAGGCGCTTGAAGATCTGAGCGCATCGCTCCGGGGTTACGCCCATCGCGAAGTCGCCAAGGTGCCAAACTTCGTCGCGCGGACCAACAACGCTGTTCCATGCCGCGATCAGGGCCTCGTCGTGCTCCTCGATGGAGCCGAACGGGCGGCCCGACATGGCGAGGATGCCCTTGTGGCCGAAGTGGGTGTCAGCGGTGAAAAAGGTACGCATCTTGGCAGCTTCCGTTATGGGGCTGCGCATGCGCGTCACGCCCCGGGGATGGGTCTTTCGGGCGGGCGGGGGCGTAATATTCGTTTCACGGGACGCCTCGTTGTCCGGGGGAATCGAAGGGATCGCAGCTCGCGAATCCCTGGGCAAGCGGGACTGTCAGACACGGTTACGGATTCCCTGGCCTTGACGTAGCAACCTCGGCGTATCGGTCAGCCTCAAGGCCAACGCGGTTTCCGATGACGGCACCGGCCAACGCACAGATCATCCAGATTGCGACACCGAACCCGGAGCCGCCTGTCGCTATTCCTATCGAGCCTCCCACGAGCAGTCCCGACACGATGCCGATGCCCCCTCCGACTACCGTGAGCCGGGCCTCTCTCTTTCGCCTTTTTGGGAGGGCTCGGTCGGCCTTGCCAATGGCTCGACCAACCTTTCGGATAGACCTCTGCAACCAACTGGTTTGGGGCTTCATCTGTACGATACAAGGCGGCTTGGCGCCGCCCATACTCACTAGATCAATGCGCTGCCGGTGTCGTGAAACCCCTGTCCGGGGGCTTACCTCGATGGAGGTCGTCATACACAGCGCGGCACCAGGGCAGATACTGCGAGGGACCTCTTCTTCCCCACGGCTTCGGCCTCGGACAGGACGCAGTGATGGCCACCAGCAACGCGTCGAGGCTGACCCGTGGCCCGACCCTGGCTAGCATCTTCTCGGTGTCGTTATCGCCCCTACGATGAGGGCACCACCGGCACGACACGCGGATACGCCGATATGGAAATTCGCCAAGGTTCCTGGGTTCCTGCTGCCTCTTCATTCACCCTCCGGACTCGACTCCCGAACGCATATCGTTCACGATCTGTTCCTATCGCGGGGGGCATGGAGGTGACGTTGGACGAGCTCGCAAGCGTCTATCTGGAGGCCTCCAGCGGCGACGCCCGGAATGCCCTGCGCCGGGCCTTGGCCGACGCGATGACTGAGATTGCGACCGTGTCCGGCCAGGTCAGCCGGGGCTACGTCCGAGCGGGCAGGCCGGCGGACTTGACACGCAAGCTCGGTCGCGACCGGCGGGAACGCGAGGCTCAGGCGACGGTCGGCTGAGCTCGCTTGCGCTGCCGGGACGTTCGCCCCTCGGCGTAGGCCTGGGCCGACACGGAACGCCGACGCGCTGTTTCGGCCGCGACGTCCTTGATCCCGCGCTGGCGCTGATGCTCGGCAACGAGTTGGGCCTTGAGCTCGGTGCTGTCGGGAAGCTCGACGTCGATCCTGGCGAGCCGCAGCGCCTCGACCCAGGCCGTCATCGGCTTCGCCTTCAGGGCGAGCATCTCGTCACGGGTGTACCGGCGCGTCATGCCGTTGGCGTCAGTGACGTGGAGCAAATCGCTCTTGGCATGGTCCATCACCAGGCCGACCAGATTCGATGAAATGCCCGCCTCTTCCTGCAGGTATGAGGCGAACGCCCGCCGGACGTCGTGGGGCGTGGCCCGGCAGCCGGGCATCGCAGCGACGTCGTGGGACAGGGTATCCTCGTGGAGGTGCCAGTCCGTCCGGTCCCCGACCCGGCGCGCCCGGACCTGCGGGAACATCCAAGGCGACCTCAGCCTCCCGGCCGCCAGTGCATCCTCGGTGGTGCGCTCGATGTAGGCTTGGCACCGGTGCCAGGCGACCGGGGGCAGGGGGATGGCATGGCTACCGGCGAACGGGTCCCGCGCCGTCGGGCTTCCCCGGCCGACCTTCCGGTGCCCTTCCCACCAGATCCCCCAGCCATCGCGTTCGGGCCAGGGCAGGAACTCCTCGACGCGCGCCTTGCAGATCGATAGGCGGCGCTGCGCCGTGAACACGAGAAGCTCGACCGCGAACCCGACCGAATCCACGAGGATGCCGGTCTGTGCAATCGACAGCATGATCGCGACCTCCGACACGAACGGGAAGTGCTGCCTCGACTTCGTGTCCCCGAGCTTCGGGGCCTTGAGCTCCTCCATCGCCTTCCGCGCGGCACCGCTGAGGCGGACCTGCCCGGGCTCCGCCATCCAGGCCCAGAACCTTTTCGAGACGCGGACGACGTCGCGGGCTTGGCTTCGCTTGCCCTCGCGCACCAGCCCGGCCACCGCCTCGGCGACATCGGGCGCCTGGATGCGGGAGACGAACCGGTCGTCGAGGGCGCGCATCGCCGGGCAGCCGATCACGCTCCGATAGTTCCGAACGGTGTCGGGCCGGTAGACCTGAGCCGGGCTCTCCGCCTCGGCCTTCAAATGCACGACCCACGCCTCCCGAGCCTGCCGGTAGGTCCACGTCTCCGGGGCGCGATTTTTCGGCATGTGGGCCGGGACAACCACCGCCTCGCCCTTGGTTGCCTTCGCCAACAGGGCCGCCCGCTTGAGGGCGATCCAGGCCGGGTCCGGAACGCCGGCGCCTTCCTCCACGTGGAGGCGGACGGCAGCCCCGACGGAGCGGGCCTGCACCGGCGTCCACTCGTCCGCGTCGCCGAGGCGAATGCGCAGGGGCTCGCCCTCGTGCCGGAACCGCATCGAGTAGACCGCCGCCGTCGGCGTCAGCCGGAGCGTGGCGCCCTCGCACCCGCCGATGCTGACGTCACGCGCCGCCGCCCGGGTCGCGCGGGCGTCCCTGATCAAGTCGTCGATCTGCTTGCCGGTGAGGACGGCGACGGCTTTCCGTGGCATGCATGGCTCCGAGGTAGGCGTCTGCTCTACCGCGTAGCGCACCCGTAGCAAATGCGATTGGCCAATTCCGGTATTCGGATCCCCAGGGACGGGACCGGCCAGGGTTTGCCGGACCCTTCGGAATGGCCCGAAAACGGGGCCTCTGCAGAGGGGAAACGCCTTTCAACTGAGTCCCTTGGTGACAGGGGGCGAGGGGCCTGCTACCACCGTTTCGGCGCCCCGACTCCGTAGCTCAGCTGGATAGAGCAGCCGCCTTCTAAGCGGCAGGTCGTTGGTTCGAGCCCAACCGGGGTCGCCACTCCCTCTATGATGACGCTGAAAGTCGATGACTGTTCGGCCTCGTTGTCCAACTCTGAATTTGGCGGGCTCGCAGATGGGACGGCGGTTCACTTGAACTTTACGTGGCCCATCCCGCCTTTCGAGAGCGTCCGACGAGACGCTTTTCTCGTATAAGGCTCGGCCGTGTCGGTGGTCCGCCAGTCGAAGATCGCCATCATCTGATGCATCGCTGCCCCGTTCTCGGCTGCGAGGACGGCGCCCGCTTTGTGAAGCCCATGGCCGTTGCAGTGCGGCAGCCCCGCTTGGACGCGCCAATCCTTGACCTTGTTGCCGAAGCTGTTCGACGTGAACGGTTTACCCCATTCGCTGACGAGGCATGTGTCCTGGCCACTCGGACAATCCTCGATCGCTTTGGCGCGTTCGGAGAGAACCGGGATGTCCGGGGTCATCGGCTTGGAGTTGCCCCCTTGTGGTGCGCGTAGGTTCCCGACAAAGCCGACGCCAAGACGAGCGATCCCGGCTGTGATACTGGTTCCGGCTGATCACTTCGGATCACTGGATCGCGACGGGCTCCCTCTCCTGGAAGGAGAGGGTTGGGGTGAGGTGTAGTCCATCTCCGGAGAGGTCACGCACCTCACCCTGTCCCTCTCCTTCCAGGAGAGGGGACCCGCGCTCCGTCTCGTCAGCTGTCCGACCTAATCTACCG
>NZ_JAKSXY010000094.1 GCF_022829445.1 Methylobacterium sp. J-068
CGCGTCGCTCAGCATCGTCCCTCCTGCCTCAGAGAAACGAAAACGCAAGCCCAGCCAATCCGTCCAGGCGACGACAGGCCCTAGATGCCTTGGTCTGGAAGTCCCTGTTCCAACAGGAAGCCGATCATCGTAGCCCTTGCACATCAGATGTCAGGCATGGCCTTTTGCGGCTATGCCCATCCGGCGCGAGCACCGCTTCTTCTATCCCATCGACTGGCCCCAACTCTCGGCCGTCATCCGTTTCACGCGTGCGGGTGGCCGGTGCGAGGGCTGTGGACGGCCGCATGGGCGAACCGTGTTCCATCTCGGTGATGGTCGCTGGTGGGATGGAGAGGCAGCGTCCTGGCGCGATGGAGAAGGGCGGGTCATCTGCCTCGCGGTGGGAGCCGACGACGTACTTGCGAAAGTGCGGACAACGCGCGTGATCCTCGCCGCAGCCCATCGCGATCACGACACGGCGAACAACGCAGCCAGAAATCTCGCAGCCTTCTGCCAGCGCTGTCACATGAACCACGATCGACCCGAGCATCAGCGTCGACGCTGGTATACCTTGTTCAGACGCAAAGCTTTAGGCGATCTGTTCGGAGGTCCATATTGAATGAAACGACGCTGGATTTGTCGGACTCGTGTTTAATCCTGCTCATCGTGTGTCGCGCGACACGTCAAGAATGAGATCAGCACCCCATCTTAGTTCCAGACAGAAAGAAACGATCCACTGCCCAGGATCGTACTGTAAAGGAGCTAGTCAGCCACAATGAAGACCCGTATCGCCGCTCTTGCCACCGCGCTTGTCCTTGGCGTTGCTCCGATCTCGTCCGCAATGGCCTACGACAGCCCCTCCCGCTACACTGCGTTCTCGCCCTACGATGTCGAGACGACCGGGTCCTTCGAGCCGCGTAGCGTCGCTCCCCTGCGGAACCCCCATAGCTGTCCCATGAGCTCGGCGGCCGAGGGCAACGCTAACCAGCCGAGCTTCCCGGTCCAGCAGTACGGCCAGACCTCGGGTGGCAACCGCTGCTGATCGGTGGGGGTGAGATAATCCAATGCTCATGAAGGGCTTCTCGTACGCGATGGCTACCGCTTTCGTCGGCGGCCTCGCCTTCACGGTCATCGGCTCAGCGAACGCCTTCCTGAGCCTGTAAGGACCGTCCGCACCGATCCTGCTTCAGACCCGCCTGGCACTGGCTATGGCGGGTCTTTCGTTGCGCTTGACAGGTTTCCGGCTCCCAGCGTTACGCTCCCCCTGGCAAGGGATTTCTCCCGCCTATCCCCGGTCTGCACAGGTCATCCACAAAGCGTTTGACCGCGCAGGATGAACGATGTTCCGCTTTCGTACTCACGGGAGAGGACGCCATGACCGCTGCGCAGATCACCGAATTGGCGGCCATGAGCGAGGCCGAGATGATCGCCCTCGCCTACGAGGAAGCAGCCGGCGGTGACACGCGCCGCGCCCTTCGTCAGGCTATCGAGGACGTTATAGCCCTCGAAACGAAACTCGCGGCCGCCGAGCGCATGGTCTCGCACGGCTACGTCCGTGGGGCCTTGCTCTCTAGGGTCTCCTGACGTGGAGCGCCTGTGCGATGTCCGCGCGGAACGCCTCGTGATCCTGTGTGGCCCCTGCGAGCGGCGTGGCTCCTACCGGATTGATCGGCTTCGTCAGCGGTTCGGGCCTCACGCCTCGGTGCTGGACGTCTATCTGGCGCTCACGCAATCCTGCCGCTTCCAGCGTGAGCTTGGAAGCCGAACGCCCAACGTCTACGGCGTCGGATGCCGCGCGAAGCTCGACACGACGGGCGGGCCATCGGCGGGGGGCCTGCCGTCGAGGACCTGATACGTGCACAGCCTCACTCTGGAAGCGGGAGGGATGTAATCCAGGCTTCCCCGATCGGGCTTCCTGTCTCGACCGCCCTATGTCGACGCGATGACACGATCGCTCGCAAGAACGCTCAGGACCGCCGCTCTCCTGGCGTTCGCCCTCCCCAGCACGGCCATAGCCGAGTCACCCGCCTTCATCCTCGTCGGTCTCGACGGCAAGACCTTCTTCGAGGCTCAGGGCGGTCGGAACGGGCCGAACGGCCACGATGCGGTCGGGATCGTCGACGTGAGCGACGAGGCAAGGCCTCGGCTGGTCCATACCTTGCCGCTCGACAACTCGGTCTACGGGCCGCCGACGAACCTGCGGGTCACACCGGATGGCCGGCTGGGGCTCGTCGCAAGCTCGGTCCTGATGCGTCAGGAGGGCACGGCCTGGTACGCGCAGGCCGACAATCGGCTCCACGTCATCGACCTCGCGGCCCTGCCGCCGCGCCTGATCGAGACCGTGACGGTGGGCCTGCAGCCTTCCGGACTCGCCATCAGCAGGGCCGGCGATCTCGCCGTCGTCGCCAACCGCGAGGGGCGTAGCGTCACGGCTCTGACGATCCGCGGCACCGTCGTGCGCCCAGTCATGACGGTCGACGTTGGCGACGAGGCCGCAGCGGTCGCCTTCGCGCCTGACGGCCGACGCGCCTTCCTCGCCAAGAACAAGGTCGGCAAGATCGGCGTCCTCGCCATCGACGGCACGACCCTGAGCTACGACCGCAATCTCGACATGCCGGTCGGGCCGGGCGTCTACGGCCTCGATGTGACGCCGGATGGGAAACTCGCACTCACCGGCAACACCGGACCCGAGCCTAGCGACGGCCATGCCGACACGGTCAGCGTGATCCGGGCCGATGCGCAGCGCCCGGTCGTCATCGACCATGTCGGGATCGGCGACACCCCCGAAGCCCTGGCGATCGCACCCGACGGCCGCCATGCGGCCGTGTCGGTCGTCCGCGGGGCAAGCGCGCCGCAGGGGAGCCCCGGCTACACGCCGAGCGGCGTGGTGGCTCTCCTGGCGATCGATCCGAATGGTCTCGTTCGCCGTGTCGCCGAAGCTGAGGCCGGGGCGGTGACCCAGGGCATCGTGTTCAGTCCGTCCGGGGCCTACGTCTATGTCGGCAACTACGTCGACCGGACGCTCGGCGTGTACCGGGTCACTGGGGATACGCTCACGGATACCGGGACCCGCGTCAGCTTACCGGGCCAGCCCGCATCCCTCGGTGGGCGATAGACGGCGTCTCGGGGACCTGAGCCATGTGCAACCTCTACAGCCTCGTGACCCCCCAGGCCGAGATCCGCGCCTCCTTCGGCGTGTCGGCGGATCGTGCCGGCAACCTGCCGCCTCTGCCAGGCATCTTTCCCGATCAACGGGCACCGATCGTGCGGATGGGAGAGGACGGCGCGCGCGTCATGGAGATGTTCCGCTGGGGCATCCCAGGCCCGAAGCAGTTCGGCGAGCACCCCGTCACCAACGTCCGGAACGTGAAGAGCCCGCATTGGCGGCCCTGGTTGAAGCCAGAGTACCGCTGCCTTGTGCCGGTCTCGTCGTTCAGCGAGTACGCTGACACCAAGCCGAAGAAGACCCCAACCTGGTTCGCGCTCAATGAGGATCGCCCCCTGTTCGCGTTCGCCGGCATCTGGCGTCCCTGGAGAGGCGTGCGAGGCACGAAGGCCGAGAACCCCGAGCGCGTCGAGGAGGATCACCGGCTGTTCTCGTTCCTCACCTGCGAGGCCAACGGCGTGGTTGGCCCGGTCCATCCGAAGGCCATGCCGGTCCTGCTGACGACGCCGGAGGAGTGGAGCACCTGGCTCGCGGCACCCACGGAGATCGCCCTGGAGCTACAGCGACCGCTACCGGATGCGATGATGCGGATCGTGGCTACGGGTTCTCGTAGGGACCCGGCAGAATGAGACCAAGCGGGTGATCGACGAAAAGGCCCACCGAGGCTGATCCGGAAAGGATCGCTTGATGGGCCTGTCTCTATGACGTCCCCTGAAGGACGGGTCGGTTCGACGCTGTCGTTCTGCCGCTCAGAAAGAGCCCGTCGTTTCCACTTCTCCACCCACCTGCGCGGTACGGGGAGCGTTCACAGGCTTCGCAGCGGCGACGGGCTGAGGCATCGTGGTCAGATCGCTGACGCTACGCACCTGCTGGGTCTCACGAGCCTGCTCACGGAACAGCGGAGGCGTCAGGTACAGGGCCTCACCGGCCATGGCGGCTCCGGTGGCGAAGGTCGAGGAAGCGAGGACGGCCAGGGCGAGGAAACGGGAAGCGCGCATCTGAAATCTCCGGGTTGGTCAGCCGGGGGCTGGCCGTTGAGGAGATAGAACCACATTTTTGTGCGGTGCGACTTGTTCATTTTGCAACGCACCATAATGCGATGCCGCGCAAATTCGATTATTATATCGCCACTTCCCCGTAGCAGAAGAGGCTTTGTGGTTAGTAAAAGGCATGCCCTGAATGCACAGGAGTATAAACCAGCCTCCACATCCATCAAATTAAATTTCTATTGATTTCAAAATATACTTTGGTTCGCCATCGTTGGCCGCAGGGAGCGCTCACCATCTTTTCAAAAGCTCATTTGGATCGACCCACCCATCGATCAGGAGCCCGGCCGCATTGGTGACACACCCTACTCCTTAGCGCTTATGTCTGCTGCGCAGGCGTCGCATGCCGACGGAGGCGCGCTCGTCATCGCCAAGCAAGGTCCCCCAAATGGCATCCGGTCGCAGGCTCTCCGAACGCTGGCTCACGCTCCTGCTCTGGCTGGTCGCGTTCCTCTTTGCGTGGTTCCTGATCGGCCTCGGCTCCCTCGTGGTCGGCGACCTGCCCCAGGTCGAGCACAGCTACAGTCTCGAGCAATTCCTTGACGCGGATCAGGCGCGGCCATCTGCCGAAGCCCTACGGCAGATCCGACGCGAGCAGGACGACAGCCGCCGCCGGACGGAGCAGGATCAGCTCGCCCTTACCGCCGCACGCTCCGCCTCCGAGGCCGCGCAGGAAACCTTCGCCAACTGGCTGAAGACCCGTGATGCTACCCAGCGGGTCGATCAGGACCCCGGCCTGATCGATCGCACCCAGAAGCTCGACGCCCTCAAGAGTGCGGAACGTGCCATCGAGGAGCGCCTGGAAGAACGGGCGAGCGCGCAGCTTGCGCTCTCCGAGCGCGAGGAGGCGCAGGAGCGGGTCGATAGCGACCTGCGCGCCTCGGCCCAGGTGAAGCTCGACGCGGCCGAACGGGAGCAGGAACTGCGCGTCTTCGGCTACCGGCTCGCCATCACGTTGCCGTTGCTGGTTCTGGCCGGATGGCTGCTGCTGAAGCGGCGGCGCACACGCAACTGGCCCTTCGTGTGGGGCTTTGCCTTTGCGGCCGCCTTCGCTTTCTTCGTCGAGCTCGTACCCTATCTTCCGAGCTACGGCGGCTACGTGCAGTACGGCGTCGGGGTGATCCTAACCCTGGTCATAGGCCGCACCGTGATCAATGCGCTGCATGCCTACAACGAGCGCCAGAAGGCGGCGGAGGCGCGACCGAACGAGGAGCGTCGGACGGAGATCGCCACCGACCAGGCCCTCCTCCGGCTATCCAAGAAGGTCTGCCCCGGCTGCGAGCGGCCCGTGGACCTCGCCAACCCGGAGGCGAATTTCTGCCCGCATTGCGGGATCGGCGTGTTCGAGCGCTGCCCGGCATGCACGCATCGCAAGAGCACCTTCGAGCGCTTCTGCTACGCCTGCGGGACACCGGCTGCAGGACCTGCGTGAGATCGCTCGGTTCGCGGTCGTGATCATCGACAGCATGAGCTTTCCGTGACCATCCGCTGCAAAGCAGAAGATCAAATTTACGCGGTGAGTGCGAGATGGCTCCTAAACGGGAATGCCCGAACTAACGCGCTTGCAGATAATATTTAGGCAAGAGGCTTGATAGCGCGCATTAAACAGTCATGCCTCACGAAATAACCCGGTAATGTCAAAAAAAGGAAACAATACAAAATGTCTTTTAAATTACTATTTTGTCCTTTAATGGCCCTGGGTATCTGCACGAATACTTACGCGCAGGGGCTCACCCGTGGCGCACAAGACGGAGCGGAGCGTGGAGGCAATATCGCAGGACCTTTGGGTGCCGCCGTGGGAAGCGCAATCGGAGGTGCCGTAGGGACAGCGAACGAAATTCTTGGAATTGATCGCAGAGAGCGCTTCCGCATCTACACGCGGGGCGAACGGCGTCCATCTTTTGCCTATGACGGCAAAGTACGCATTGGCACAGTCTTACCGGAAGATGGCGTGGTCTACTACGACGTACCCCCAGAATTTGCACTCAAGGGGTTGAATTACACCATCGTCAATGATCACCCTGTCTTGGTCGAACCAGGAACACGCCGTGTCGTTGAAGTGATCGACTGACGGCCCAGAACGTCAACTGCCGAAGGCTCGAACTTGCAGAGATCTGTTTATCACCGACAGGAACTGCACGTTCAGACCGGTGCCGGATCGATGCCGCACCGCGCAGTCGAAGTGGCGCCCGTCTGCTTCGACGACGACCTCGAACCGATCGGGCACCGTCGCAGGTCGGCTGAGATGTAACCGGGCCCCGCCCTCCGACATGTCGCGGATGGAGCAGGCGATGCGGTCGCCGCCGGGCAGGCAGATCCAGGCTTGCAGAAGGACGCGCGCCCGGCGCTCGTTGCGCCGCTCCTCCATCCCGATGGTCCAGTTGTCCAGGCCCGTGCTGATGCTCGACACGCCAACCGCCGCTTGCTGCATACTGGCCAGGATCGCGCCTGTGGCCTGCGCCTGCTCATCCATCGAGGCGGTGACACCGTCGACATGCTGGCTGATCGTGCCAATCGCTGCCGTGATCGTCGCGAGGGTGCCGGCGACCTCGGACGAGACCGCCTGCATACCGGCGATTTCGCTGATGATCCGGTTCGTCGCCGCCGCCGCTTGGCCGGCTAGGTTCTTGACCTCCGCGGCCACCACCGCGAAGCCGCGCCCGGCCTCGCCGGCCCGGGCCGCCTCGATCGTCGCGTTCAAGGCCAGGAGGTTGATCTGTTGGGCGATATCCGTGATCATCGTGGCGACGCCGCTCATCGACTGGGCTGCGGCCCGCAGGCGTTCGGTGGCGGCATCCGCCTCTCCGGCCCGGCCATGAATGTCGTCCACGACGATTTTGGACTGAGCCATGCTGCGGGAGATCTCCAACGCAGAGGCGTTCATGGTGTCAGCCGCATCCGTGACCGCCTGGACGTTGTCGAGGGTGCGCTCGGCGGCCTCGACCGCAACGGAGCGCGCCTCCATGTTGGCGGTGACGTCGGTGGCGTACTTGACGATCTTGGTCAGACGGCCGGTGGGATCGAAGATCGGATTGTAGCTCGCCTGGATCCAGACCGACCGACCACCCTTGCCAAAGCGTTGGAACATGCCCGACGAGAACTGGCCGCTGCGTAGGCGATCCCAGAACGCCTCGTAATCCGGCGTCTGCGCGTAGCCGGGCTCAACGAACATCGCGTGCGGTCGCCCCTGGATCTCCTCGATCCCGTAGCCAAGCGCCGCCAGGAAGTTGGCATTGGCGTCGAGGATCGTCGCGTCGGGCGCGAACTCGATCACCGCTTGAGACCGGTTGACGGCCGCCAGCTGACCCATTGCATCGGCCGTCTGTAGCTTCTGCGCGGTGATGTCGGTAGCGAACTTCACCACCTTGATGGGTACGCCATTCCGGTCCCGGATTGGATTGTAGGTTGCCTGGATCCAGACCTCTCGACCGCCCTTAGCGATGCGCTTGAACTCGCCCGAGCGGAACTCTCCGCGGCCGAGATCCGCCCAAAACTCACGATACGCAGCTCCCTCGCGCTCGGTCGGATCTACGAACAGGCTATGATGACGCCCCACGACCTCATCACGCGCGTAGCCTACCGCGGCCAGGAAATTGGCATTGGCATCCAAGATCGTGCCATCGAGGGCAAATTCGATCACGGCCTGCGAACGCTGCAGAGCTTCGAGTTGCCCGTCATGGTCGATGTTGCGCATCACCTGTACGGTGACATCGGTGGCGAGTTTGACCACCCGGGTCACGCGCCCGGCGCGATCAAGGACAGGGTTGTATGTAGCCTGGATCCAGACTTCACGGCCATTTTTTGCAAACCGCTTGAACTCGCGTGTCTGCGGCTCGCCGCGGCGCAGGGCGTCCCAGAACGCGCGATAGGCCTCGCTGCCTTGCTCCACGGGAGAGACGAAGCGCGCGTGGGGTTGTCCCTTCACCTCGGAGAGGGTGTAGCCCATCAGATCGAGGAAGAGGGTGTTGGCGGTAAGTACCGTGCCGTCGGGCGTAAATTCGATGCGGGCCCTGGACCTGTCTATAGCCGCCATTAGGGCGCGCAGATCAGCATCAAAGAACGGCACGGTTGTACTCTCCCGAGGAGGCAGCCCGACTTTGCCCCTCCTGTTATGAGACTATGGTTAAGCGATAACGAAACTTCTCTTGAAGCCGCTTCAACATCGCGTGTCCAAGCGTACGCTCACGCTTAGGGTCATTCGGTAACCGGCTAACCACACGCTCCGGATCTACGGTCCGCGACCTGACGGCCAAGAAGCAGACCCCCTTCTCCTGGGGCAAGTGGACCGGGCGCCGCGACGCCAAGAAGGGCCGCGCCCTGGACCTCTGACGGGGTCCGGACCGGGAGGGGCTGATAACCGGGAGTTATCATGCCCTGGACTAGAGGCTGTTATGGACCTGGGCGGGGAGGAAACCAGATGAGGAGGCATGACCTCTTCACGCTCTGCCTACCCGTCCGACGTTTCCGATGAGGAATGGGCGCTGGTCGCCCCCTACCTGACGCTGCTGCGCGAGGATGCGGGGCAGCGGGAGTACAGCTTGCGCGAGGTGTTCAACGGGCTGCGCTACGTCGTGAAGACAGGCGCGCCGTGGCGGTGGATGCCCAACGACCTCCCGCCCTGGGAGGCCGTTTACCAGCAGGCCCAGCGCTGGCTGGCAGCGGGATGCTTTGATCAACTGGCCGACGATCTGCGCGCGCTCCTGCGCCTGGCTTCCGGTCGCAACCCGGAGCCGAGCGCGGCCATCCTCGACAGCCGAACCCTGCGCTCGACCCCCGAGAGCGGCGAGCGGGCCGGCTATGATGGGGCCAAGCGCAAGAAGGGTTCGAAGGTCCATCTGGCCGTCGACACCCTCGGCCACCTCCTGGCGCTGCACGTCACGCCGGCCGACGCCGATGACCGCGCCCAGGTCGGTCGGCTGGCCGAGGCCGTGCAGGCCGCCACCGGGGACAGCGTCGATCTCGCCTATGTCGACCAGGGCTACACCGGCGAGAAGCCGGCCAAGGCCGCCCGCCAGCACGGCATCGAACTGGAGGTCGTCAAACTCCCCGACGCCAAGCGCGGCTTCGTCCTGCTACCGCGACGCTGGGTGGTGGAACGCTCCTTCGCCTGGGCCACCCGCTTCCGCCGCCTCGTCAAGGACTACGAGCGCTATCCCAGCACGCTCGCAGATCTCCACATCGTTGCCTTCGTCTGCCTCATGCTCAAACAAGCCGCTCAACTGACGGGAAGTTCATAACAGCCTCTAGGATCAGCATGGGTCTTCCAGGTTCTCCCTGCGTCAGGAATGTCGCGCCGATCGGGCCCGCTCGGTGTCGCGCCGAGCGGGCTCACTCGTTTCGATATGGGGTGAACCCTTAAGCGATATCAGGCTGCGGAAGCCTTGCGCGGGCGACCAGCCTTCTTCGGTTCGGCCGGCACCTTCGAGACCGTTTCATCCGGCTCAGCAGCCTTCTTCTGACCCTTCCGCTGTTGCCCAAGCCCTAGGGAACGAGCGAGCTCGGACCGCTGCGCCGAGTAATTGACAGAGGTCATCGGGTAGTCGGCTGGAAGGCCGTGCTTTGTCCGGTACGCCTCGGGCGAAAGACCCCGCAGCGTCAGGTGCCGCCTCAACGTCTTGTAGGGCTTGCCGTCCTCGAAGCTGATAAGCGCCTCGGGCGTGATCGATTTCTTAATCTGGGCCGATGTTGCCTTCGCGACAGCGTCCTTGGAGAGACCGGAAGATCTACCAATGGCAAGGCCGCTGATCGCCGTGTGCACAGAGACAAGGAGATTAGCGAGTTCACTCGCAGGTATGGAATTGTTGGACACAAAAGCAGATACGATATCGGTTGTCAGGGTTATGTAATCGCCGCCCCCTGTTTCGGTTGTATCCTCGTTTTCAAGCAAGTCTTGCACTTCATGACCCTCCGAGCTTCGGACGCTACCCCATTCACGGCAAACATGCAGAAATCAAGTCTCAATTTATCAAAATTTCAAAATTGCGCGTTCCGATCTGATATCATAGGTATCAATGAGGTCTGTGGCCTCTCTAAACTGCTAAAAGAAGCGTTCGGAAACTCAGGCCGAGTTATGAGTGTATGAGATAGGAGCGCCAGCGTGAAGGCTAAAGCTGCAAAGGTGCCGGTTATCGCGAAGCTTCCCTCGGAGGACGAGAAAAGACGCATCGTCGCGGCGCTGGGCCGGCACCTCAAGCGAGCCTCGCACGTGACTGCATCTGTCGCGATGGATGCCCCTGGTGCGGTCCGCATCGAGGCCCCGCACAGTGACTATGTGGGTTGGCGCGTACGGCTAGCCGATACCTTCGGCACCGCCTCGCACAGCTTCGTGGATGAACAGCTAGGCCATCTGGCGAAGGTCGCTGCGGCCGGCGTCACGAACGGGAAGGCGGCCGAGACCGCGACCAACAGCATGTTGGCGGCCGTGGCCGGCGCCAAGCCCGCGAACGAGATGGAAGCCCAACTCGCGGTGCAGATGACGGCGACCCACCACGCCGCCATGCGATGCCTAACCCACGCGACCGGCGCCTCGTCCGTCGAGGCGATGGATGCCGCCGGCAACCTCGCGACCAAGCTCCTGCGGACCTACACGAAGCAGCTTGAGGCCATGGCGAAGCCGAAACGCGGCGGCGAGCAGAAGGTCACCGTCGAGCACGTTCACGTCTACCAGGGCGGTCAGGCCATCGTAGGCAACGTCAACGTCCCGCAGGACTACCTGACCGGGGGGCATCACGAAAACAAAGGGCAACCCTATGAACTCTCTGGATCGGCAGCCTTCGCCCTTCCGGCTCTCGGCTCGATGCGGGGCGAAGAACAGGGCAGGGACCCCGTGCATGTCGCCCGCGATCAAGGGGAAGGCGCGATGCCGGCTTCACGGCGGCGCCAAAGGGTCCGGCGCACCGAGGGGTGAGCGGAATGGGGCTTATCGGACGGGCTTCTACGCCGCCGAGGCAGTAGCCTTCCGGCGGGAGTGCCGGGACGTGCTGAAGGTGGCGCGGTCGGCACTGGCGGACCTTGTCGGATGAAAGATGTCTGAGGCTGTCTGCTCCTAACCTAACCCTGCCTATGATGCTGGTTCGTGCCGCCCCCCGAAGCGGACGAAGGTGGCACCGTTCCGGTTGAGCGAGCACGGCACTGAAACATTACAATCAGAAGATGAAAGTCGGGTTGTATAAAATACATTCGACGTCTTTATCTGCATCTACCTTAGGGCAAGGCATCCTGAGGCTACCGGACAGGAAACGACCCTATCGATGGTCTGCGTCTCCCATGTCCCTCCGCCAGGAAGCCCAGGCCATGCTCGTCCACATCCTCAATACGCTGTACCTCCGTGTTCAGGCGTCACCGACCTTCGGACAGGCGGTGCGCGCGGTCATCGTCCTGGCAACACGAGATGCCTCGCCGCGCGACGTGGCCGCTCATGGTAGAGCCGGTATGAAGGTTTCGCTCCGGTAGCCGAAGGGATCGCCGAGGCGTGGCGCGGCTTATGCCACCCGAGCAAGATCCCCCTCGATCTCGGCGAGCGCCCGCTCAAGCGCCGCGAAGCACTCCGGGTCAAAAGCGGTGCCCAGGTCGGCCCGCATGATGTCGAGGGCCTTCGGGATCGGCATCGCCTTACGGTAGGGCCGGTCGGCGGTCAGCGCGTCGAACACGTCCGCCACCGAGACGATCCGAGTTTCCGGTTCGATTGCTTCGGCGGTGAGGCCGCGCGGGTAGCCCCGGCCGTCGAGACGCTCGTGATGGGCACCGCCGATGCGGGCCATCTCCCGGAAGACGGCGACGCGGGTGAGGATGCCCTCGGAGAGTACGGCATGGTTCCGCATGTCCTGCCACTCGGCCTCGTCGAGCTTGCCGTTCTTGTCGAGGATGGAATTTGAGACGCCGAGTTTGCCGACATCGTGCAGCAGCGCGGCCCGTCGCAGCCAGCGTCGCCGCTCGGCTGTGAAGCCGAGTTCCGCCGCGATAAGATCGGCATAGACCGCCACACGCTCCGAATGCCCCGAAGTGAATGGGCTTTTGGTGTCGATGACCTTGGCGAAGGCGCGGGCGATGTCGTCAAGATAATCCTCGTCCACCACGACGGCGCGCTGCGACGGCTCAAGGGCGGTAACCGCCTCCGCGATGGTCTCGGAATCCAGCATCTCCCAGAAGCCCGGCTTCGCTGCCGCCTGCTCGAAGCAGGCCACCGCGTGCGGATCAAACCAGGTGCCGCTGCGACCCCGGACCTCCGCCAGGGCTGCCTCGGGACCGGCCGCCGTGTGAAACACGTCGATGACCTGGGCCAGGAGCGCGATGCGGGCATAGACCGGGATCGCCGGGCCCACCCGCCGTTCCGGGCGCCCGTTGCCGTTCCAATGCTCGTCAAGGGCGTGGATCGCGTCGCAGACTGCAGGGGGGAAGCGCAGCTGCGCGGCAATCTCGGCGCCCCGCTGGCAGCGGGTCTGGATCAGGTCGTCGGCGATCGCGCCGCCGTTCTGCAGAATATTAAGTACCGCCTTGAACCGCTCGGCCAAACCCGCCTTGAGGCCCGTATGAGCGAAGACGAACCCGAGAACCTTCGGCAGACTGTCGCTGACAGTCTTGAAATCGCGCTTAAAACTGAGATCATCGGAGAGGTACAATTCACAGATCCGCGCCGCGTTGCTGGAGCATCCGAGATCCTTCAGCATCACTGTATAGTATAGTTCCCAGAGTTGGCTCTCAGGCAGGCCCATCTGCCGGCCGATATGCATTCCAATCCAAGTCGACCGCACGCAATGCCCGATCGGCTGGCCCTCTGTCAGGTCGAGGGCATGGCTTAAAGCCCCGAGTACCTCCGAGAGCTGAACCGTCCTGGTTTGCCTGTCATCGCATGATACGATTTGCATCGTTCTCAGTCAGCTCTTTGCCTGGTATGCGTAATACTACCTGCAGAACCTGACTAAAGAGTTGCGCTGAAGTCGCGTCTGAGCCGGCCGGGGGACGGGTCCTCCGCGTGGCAGAAACATCTGCGTCGCGGCGCGGCATGAGGCGAAGACAATGTCCGCTTCGTTGTCTTGGCTGATCGAAAGCGGACCGGCGTCCATCCACCCGCTACGGACCTTCGGAACGCCTACTGGTTTCCTGGTCCGGTGGGTCGATAGCAGCAAGCTTGAGCCCCTCAGCGGCATCAGCGAAGGCGGCAAGGGCCTCAGCCGTGATGCGCTTCCGAAAACTGCCTGCGTCCTCGGCGCACTCGACCGTGGCCGGAAGCGTCGCCCCTCGGGCAGGTGGCCCGCACGAGCGACACCCGGCAGGCGGCCGAGGCGCTGTTTCCGGCCCGGCCCCTGGTAGGTAGTCAGGGCGAGTTGGGCGACGCGATGGGGGCCGTCGCCCGCAACAACCCGCAGGCCGCACAGGGCATCACCCGGCAGTTCCTGGAGGGCATCTTCAACGACGCGACCCAAGAGACCAGGGGGCTCGCACGCCAGTACGGCGGGGCCGGGTTCGCCTCGCGGGTTCGGGGTACGCCGCAGCTACGGCAGAACCTCGAGGCGACGGTCGGGACCTTGCCCGAGGGCGCGGCGAAGAACACTGCCATGGATCGCCTGCTGACGGCGTTGGAGGCGACGGGCTACCGGCCGCAGAAAGGCTCCGACACGGCGTTCAATACGGAGATCCGCAAGACCCTGGCGAACGGCACGAGCCCACTTCTGGCAGCGATCATGGACGCCACGACGAGCGCCGGCATGGGCGCGGCAGCGGCTGGGACGGGCGGGGCTCTGAGCGCCGCGCTGCTCGGTCTGCGGCGCGGTGCCAACGAGGGGCTAACGCGGCTTCGGGTGAACCGGGGCGGGTCCGACTTCGCGCGGATGCTGCTGGATCGGTCCATGTCCCCCGACGATCTGCGGGCCTTCCTGCAATCGCCCGGTGCCTCGGACGCGCAACGCCTCCTGATCCGGCTCCTGGGCAACACGGGGTCCGCCGCCGGATCGGGCAACGCGTCGAACCGCGCGGGCCGCTAGGTGGAAGAGTACGCTGGCGATGCCGGTGAGGAAGGCAACGGCCAACGCTGCAAAGAGCGTCAGCCAAAGGAGGGCTTGGGGCTCTTTGTGGAAGTCGAATGGGGGGTCTGCCGCGAACAGGTAGAACCACATGATCGCGCAGAACGTCCCGCCCTGCGCGACGATCCATGCGAGCCTGACGGCCCAATAAGTCGGCACGGTGCGGAGCGGCGGCCGGGGCTTGGGGCGCCGCAGCCACCTCGGATTGTCGGGGTCGTCGTCCGCGGGCCGCAACATGGGCTGCAAGATGGCGCGCGGCGGCGATCGGCGCAATCCGGCTCAACCGTTCGTTCTATCGTCCGACCAAATGCACCCGCCGCATAGCTGCGCCGGTCGTGCCTGCCTGAATGGGTTCGGAGGATGCGCTACCGATGGGCAAAACTCTGCCGTTCCGGCAGCTTCTTGACCGGTTCCGCTGGCGAATTTGTCCCCAGAGTTATCCCCTTATCCGTGGGATGTAGTGCTTTGCATCCTATGGCCTTCGGCTGGGGCGCAGTTCTCTCCAACGTGAAGCGGGGGGGCTGTTGCCGGGCGCCCCTACGGACCCAGGCCTGCCACTCGCGGCTGATGATGCGCACGAGGTTAGGGCTGTTCTTCCGGCCTTCGTGCCGACGTTCCTGGATCGTTACCAGCCCGTCGCCCTCGGCGAGGCGGATCGCAGTCTGTGCCAAGCGCCGACAGACACCGGCTCGAGCCGCGATGGCGTCGATACAGAGGCCGCACACGCCCTTGGCGGCGACCTCATCGCCGATGATGCGCAGGACGGCCCGTTGCCCCTCTGTGAAGCGCGCAGCGATCTGCGGGGGCATCGGACCCGAACAGGCCAGCAAGCGACGCCGTTCGCGGGACGCGGACTTGTCTGGGCTCCTGACGCTCCTGCGCGGCTGAAACAGGCTCATGCGGCCTGCCGGGATGCCCACGGGCCGGATGCCTTCCCGGATCGCGCTGCGGCGCCCGTGAAGCCGTTCGGCGAGGGCCTGGGTCTCCTGGTCGCCTAAGGCGCCCGAGCCGTGCCCCTGCCAAAGCTGGCGGGATAGCTCGTCCATCTGCGCGAGTGTTCGCGCGCCTTCGATCGCGGCCTGCATGGCGGCGTGAAACATCGATCCGGTCCCTTACGGGCCGCAGTCAGGTCCAGGCACGACTTCTCGACGTGAGAATTGGCGTTCTCACTTGACACCCGAGGGCGCCGTATGGCTTGTGAGGGATTGGAAAACGTCCTTCACAAGCCTATCGATTTTGCGGCCCTCCTGTTTGGCGACAGGGGGGCCGTAGTCGTTTCAGGGTCTATCTCGCGGCGATCTCTCCTGATGCCGGCTCACGACTCGCACAATGGCGAGCGCAGCCGGACATGCCATGTCGGCTGGCGGACATGGTTAAGTCAACGGTAGGAGGCTGATCGATATGGCTGGTGAGATCCAACGCCCTCACTCGCGTACAGCCCTGGCGGTAACGGTCGCCTTCGCCATCCTGATCGCAGGCGTCGGGACGATCGGTTGGCGCTGGTACAGCTACGTGACGGCCGGTGCCTCGCCTTACGACGAGGTAGGGATCGAGGTGAACCGTCGTCTGCCGGAATCACTGCGCGTGTGGGGCTGCGAACGCATCAAGGATCGGTTTCCGCGCGCGGTGCCACCTTATGGATGCCAGCCTGGGCAGGTCTGACGTAGAAGTGTGATAGCAACGCGCATTGCCCGTGTCGCCTTGGATCGCGCGGCATCTGTGATCGGAGCAGCTATGCGCACCTATCGACTTCTCGCCGGTCTTTGCCTGGGTGTTCTGTTGCCCTGCGTAGCGATGGCACAGCCTGCAGCCTCTCCCACGGCACCCGTCACCGCATCCGACCCGGCTACCGTGAAGGCGGCGCGTGAGGTCGTCACGCAGATGCAGGGTGATCGCACCGCACTCCTGAACGCCATCGCTGCACCGATGGTCGGAATGATGCAGCAAATCGGGATCAAGCAGCAGGATCAGGCGCAGGTCCTCGTTCAGGAGGTGGTGATGCCGACCCTGACCGCGCACTATGACGAGCTCCTCGATATTCAGGCTCGCAGCTTCGCCTCAGCCCTCGGGAAGGACGATTTGCAGGCGATTGCGGCGTTCTACGCAACTCCGGCCGGCAAGCGGCTTGTCATGGCGCAGCCACAGCTTGCCCAGGCACAGATGGCAGGAACGCAGCAATGGATGCAGTCAGTGATGCCCGAAATGCAGACCAAGCTGACGAAGGCGATCCAGGCCCACGGCTGGGCGCCGGCAAGCCAGGCTAAACCGCGCTGATGCTGTCGCAGCCGAAGGTCGAGGGCCCCATGACGAGCGATGACAGCGGCGCGCAGGATCGGCGCGAAACAAAGGCTGCCAAGCATCTGGAGAGAGACCGCCAATACGGCGAGGCGCGGGCCGATCATGCCACGGCTCAACAAGCGATCGAGGAGAAGACTGCCCGCCTCAAGGCGCTGCGTCTCGCGAAGAAAAAGGCGGATCAAGCATGAAGCGCGCAATCGCGGGGCCGATCGGCTTCCTTGCAGCTTTTGCTGCTCAGAACGGGTGCGGTCTCGCCTTGGAGGTCACTCGAAGCCTCGACATGAACGCTCCACCCGCTGCTGTCTGGGCAATCGTCGGGGACTTCTGCGCCATTGAGAAGTGGCATCCCCTAGTCGAGCGCTGCAGCGTTTCGAACAGCAGCGATGATGAGGGCAAGCCGGTTGCGATCCGGCGTCTGGTAACGGCTGGCGGCTTGGGGACCATCGTCGAAGTCCAGACGATGCGGGACGAGACAGCGATGAGCTACAGCTACGCCTACGTCGAAGGCCCACTACCCGTGAGCGCCTACAACGCGACAATCGCCGTGCATGCCAATGGATCGAACTCGACTGTGGTCTGGACCGCCACCTTTGACGCAGCTGGTATGAGCGACGCAGAGGCGAAGGCGGACATCGAGGGCGTCTACGACCAGGGCCTTACAGGCATCGCAAAGGAAGCGGGTCGGTAGGCTCATCCCAGGGCTTATGCATTTCGACACGACAACGCCCCGAGGAGAAATCCTCGGGGCGTGCCTCGACGAAAGCGGCCAGATGATCGGGGCTGGGGACGCTTAGGCCGAACCTAAATGTCCCGCAGGTCTTAGTACGAGCCGAACTTGTAGTTCACGCCGGCGCGGACGACGACGAACTCGTCGGAGCGGCGGTTGGTGTAGCCCGCGGTGGCGGTCGCGTAGTTGGTGTTGATGCGGTAGGTCTGGCCGGTGGAGTTCGAGTACGCGAACACGCCGTTGTTGGCGTTGTCGCGGTCGAGGTTCACGTACAGGCCTTCGACCTTCAGCGTCACGGCCGAGGACTTGAA
>NZ_JAKSXY010000109.1 GCF_022829445.1 Methylobacterium sp. J-068
GATGGTCTGCATCGCATCCACCGCCCGGCCCACGGCGGCGCCGCTGGCCTCGGCGTCCTTGGCCGACTGGCGCGCGATGGTCTCGGTCTGGCTGGCGTTGTCGGCGTTCTGCTTCACGTTGGCCGCCATCTCCTCCATCGAAGCCGAGGCTTCCTCCGTGGACGAGGCCTGCTCGGTGGAGCCCTGCGACAGCTGCTCGGCCGAGGCCGACAGTTCCTGCGAGCCCGACGACACGTTCCCCGCCGCAGCCAGGGCCTCGCTCACGACGGCGCGCAGCTTGACCGTCATGGTCTGGACCGCCTTGAGCAGGTCGGTGATCTCATCGCGGCCGCTCACCACCACGTCGCGGGTGAGGTCGCCGGCGGCGATGCTCTGGGTCGCGGCGACCGCCTTCGACAGACCACGGGAAATCGAGACCGCGATCCAGGACGCCATGACGACGCCGAGCAGGACCGCACCGGCCGCGACCGCGATCGTGATCATGCGGGTCGTTTCATAGGCCGACTGCGTGTCGCGGACGAAAGCCTGGGCCACGCTCTCCTCGTAGGCACGCAGCTTCGCCACGTCCTCGACGACCGCCTTCCGGCCGTCGGTGAAGGGACCCACGTAGAAGCGCAGGGCTTTGGCGTCGGTGTTGGCGACGCCGAGGGCGAAGACCTTGTCGGCCACCGCCGTCCACTGCCTCACCGTCGTGTTGAGGGCGCCGACTCCATCGGCGGTTCCACCGGTTCCGTTGAGTTCGGCGAGCTTGACGAGGTCGCGAAGGAGAACGCCGCGAGTCTCGGCGTAGGCGGCGGCGGCCTTCGCCAGCGTGGCGTCGTCGGTGATCACGACCGCGCGGAAGACGTCGCCGCGCAGCTGATACATCTTGACTTCGATCCCCTCGACCAGGCTACGGCCGTCGCCGGAGAAATCCGCGCGATTCTTGAGTTCGGCGATCCGCGCCGTCATGTCGGCGAAAGCCGCCAACAGGTCGCTGGTCGCCATGTTGGACGCCGTATTGGTTCCGTTCAGGACGCCGAACTCCATCCCCTTCGTCACGGCCTCGCTCATCTTGCTCCAGTCATCGCGCAGGGGCTGGATCCGGGCACGCTCCTCCACCGGCACGAGGTCGGTGTATTCCTTCAGGATTGCCTGGAACTTGGCGTCGTGCGCCTTGAAATCGGCGAACAGCTTTTCGCGGGCGGCATTCGTGGGTTCGAGCAGGGAGCGCGCGAACATGCGCGCGGCATCGAAGGCCATCGACTCGAAGCGCAGGACCCGCTGGATCTGTGAGAAGGGTCGAGCCGCGAAGGCCTGCATCCGGTCGTTGGAGCCGCTCAGGCTCGCGATGGCGAGATAGCCGATGCCTCCGAGCATCAGAAGGATCATCGTGAAGGCGATCCCGAGTTTTGCCTTGATCGTAAAACGCATGTTCCTTCTCCAATTCAATGGTTTATTTCAATTCAGGATGCGCTCGATATCCGGAATGATGACGAAATCATCGCCGAACTTGACGATGGTCTTGATGTATTCAGGCCGCCAGTTGGTCCCGATCTTCGGGATGGCCTGACGTTGATCGAAGTGGATTTCGGTCACTTCGAAAACCTTGTCGGCGATGAGCGCGACCACGACGGGATCGCCCTCGATCGCCACCTCGATCACCACGAAACGGGTGTCGCGTGTCGCCGCGACCGGCGGCATGCCGAAGCGCTCGCGGATGTCGGCGAGGGGCACCACGTTCCCGCGCACGTTCACGACGCTGGCGAGGTGGCCACGCGCGCCCGCGACCCGCGTCGCGGGAATCGGATCGATGATCTCGCGCACCATCCCGGCGTCGAGGGCGAAGGTCTCGGCCCCGATGCGCAGCATCACGACCTGCAGGGCGCCGTCGTGTCCGACGGCTTCGGCAATCTCGGCCATCACGCCACCTCCTGAAATTCTTGAAGTCTCTCGGGTCGGCCGCCGGTCACGAGCTGGCCGACGTCGATGATGAGCGCGGCGGTGCCGTCGCCGAGGATCGTCGCCCCGGAGAAGGTCGCGACATCCGCATGCAGCTTCGACAGCGACTTGATCACCGTCTGGTGGTTGCCGATGATCTGATCGGCCACGAGCCCGATCCGGACCCCGCCGGCGGCGATGACGATCACCTTCTGGTGCGGGTCGGACTCGCCCTCGGCCTCGAACAGGGTGCGCAGGCGCAGGAACGGCACGAGTTCGCCGCGGATATTCAGGAAGTCGCGCCCCCGCGTCTCCCGCTCCAGCGCCGGCAGCTCGACGCATTCCTCGACCGCCGAGAGCGGGATGACGTAGCGCCCCTCCCCCACCCGGATCAGCAGGCCTTCGATGATCGCGAGCGTCAGGGGCAGCCGCAGGGAGACGGTGGTGCCCGCTCCCGGCTCCGTGGCGATGTCGATGGAGCCGCGCAGACCCTCGATGGTCTTCTTGACCACGTCCATGCCGACGCCGCGGCCCGACAGGGCCGAGATGGTCGCGGCGGTCGAGAAGCCGGGCGCGAACAGGAACTGGTAGATCTGCTGGTCGGTGAGGGGCGTTCCCGGCGCCACCAGCCCCTTCTCCTCGGCCTTGGCCCGGATGCGGGCCGCGTCGAGGCCGGCACCGTCGTCGCGCACGCTGACCAGCACCTGCGCGCCGACATGCTCGGCGGTGAGCGCGATGCGGCCCGTCGGTCCCTTGCCGCCGCCGCGCTGCGCCGGGCTCTCGATGCCGTGGTCGATGGCGTTGCGGATCAGGTGGACGAGCGGGTCGGCGAGGCGCTCGATCATGGTCTTGTCGAGTTCGGTGTCCTCACCCTCCGTGACGAAGTCGACGGGCTTGCCGAGATCGCGCGAGAGGTCGTGGACGAGGCGCCGGAAGCGGCCGAAGAGCGAGCCGATGGGCACCATGCGGATGCCCATCGTGGTGTCGCGCAGGCGGGAGGACAGCCGTTCGATCTCCTCGGAGATCGACTTGATCCCCGCATCGGTCTGGAGGCCGGCGAGCTGGCTGAGGCGGGCCTGGGCGATGACGAGTTCGCCCACCCGGTCCATCAGCTCGTCGAGGCGGCCGGCCTCGACCCGCACGGTCGCCGACGGCCTGTCCTCGGGACGCCGGGTGCCCGGGCGTGCCTCGGGGGCGGATCCGGCCGCCTCGGCCGGCACGGGCGCCTGCGGGGTGGGGGCGAGGACGGCTTGCCGCTCAGGCTCGGAGGCCGGCGCGCACGCCGGCACGGGCGCCGTCTCCGGGGAGGCCGCCGCATCGAGGGGCGTGAGGATGAGGCGAACCTCGTCGCCGACGAAGATGAAGACGTCCTCGATCGCCTCGCGGCTCGCGTCACCGCGCAGCGTCACGTCCCAGGCGAGCGTCAGGGCCTCGGGATCGAGGGCGGCGAGATCCGGAACCGCGTCGAGCCGGGGGACGATCTCGCAAGGCCCGAGATCCCGCAGGTCGTCGAGAAGCGCGAGGGGATTGGTGCCGTTGCGCAGGATGTCGGGATCGAACACGAGGCCGATGCGCCATCCCGCCGCCGCGTCCGCGCCTTGCGTCGGCTCATGCGTGAGCGCGGCGCCGCCGTTCACGCCCGTCGGGGCTGCCTCGGTCCGGGGCGCGGGTGGGGCGGCCGCGGACGCATGACCGACGCCGCCGACGAGGCGCCGCAACTCGTCGAGGACGGCATCGCCGATGATGGAGGAGGTGTTGTCCGGATCCTCGATCAGCATCCGGATGTAGTCCTTGGCGGACAAGGAGACGTTCACGAGCTCGACGCTCGCCGGGACCTTGCCCTGACGCACGAGATCGAAGGCCGTCTCGAAATCGTGGGTGAACGCCGCCACGGTGTCGAAGCCGAACATCGCGCCCGACCCCTTGATCGTGTGCAGCGCCCGGAAGGCGGTGTCGACGAGGGCTCCACTGTCGGGCTTCTCGCCGAGGTCGAGGAGCGTCGCCTCGAGGCAATCCAGAAGCTCGGCGGCCTCTGTCCG
The DNA here is from genome assembly GCF_022829445.1 of Methylobacterium sp. J-068. Taxonomy (GTDB): domain Bacteria; phylum Pseudomonadota; class Alphaproteobacteria; order Rhizobiales; family Beijerinckiaceae; genus Methylobacterium. Next base: position 3,960 of record NZ_JAKSXY010000109.1, read on the forward strand.
GAAGACGTCAATGGGATCGAGGCTGCTCATCTCTTCTCCGGACCTGTTCGCGAGCGGGGCTTGTCTCATGGGTAGCCGGCATCACCGGACGGCCTCGGCGCGCCGGGAATCCCGGCTCGTCGGATCGTCCGGCCGTGCGACCGGCCTCTTTCATGACTGAGGCTACAGATAATATTACAATGGCTAAAAGAACCTTACCGGAAAACATAGTTGGATAAATTTCAGGATAGATTGTGCTTTGACAAATAATCTGATCACATATTCAAGTCATCGCTTGATGCACGGATCACAGGATCACCGGCCGCGTCGCGCGGCGGTCGCTCCGCTCGCGGGAGCCCGCGCGGGCGATGGCGGCACGCGGATGCGCACCGGGCCGAGGGCGGCCGGTTCGGTTCAGGATGTGACGGAGAAGGCGCGCGCCGGGCTTCCGGGCAGGGCCGGTCAGCGATCGGCGTAGGCGTGCTTGGCTTCGAGGATGCGCCGGCGCCCGGCCAGGAACGCCTGGACGCAGGTCGGGTCGAAGTGCTTGCCGCGCTCGCTCTCGATATGGGCCAGGGCCTCGTCGAAGGACTGGGCCGCCTTGTAGGGGCGCACGGTGGTCAAGGCATCGAACACGTCGGCCACCGCCACGATGCGGGCCGCGAGAGGGATCAGACGCCCCCTGAGCCCGGCGGGATACCCGCTGCCGTCCCAGCGCTCGTGGTGCGCGCCGGCGATCTCGGCGGCGAGCTGGATCAGCCCGCTCCGGCTCCCCGCCAGGATCTCGTGACCGAGGGCGGCATGGCCCTGGATGCGGATGAATTCCTCGGGATCGAGGCGGCCCGGCTTGAGCAGGATCGCGTCCGGGATCGCCACCTTGCCGACATCGTGCAGGGGCGCCGCGAGGTAGATCGACCGGCAGGTGTCCGGCGGAAGCCCGAGCTCCTCGGCGATGATCCGGCTGTAGGCCGCCACCCGCAGGGTGTGGCCGCCTGTGTCGTTGTCGCGGTACTCGACGGCCCGCGACAGGCGAAGGATCATCTCCTCCTCGCGCTCGAGGAGTTCGTGCGTCGCGACGCTCAGGGCGTGCTCCAGCCACGCCGCCTGGTCGTTCACCCAGCGCAGGGACGCCGAGAGCTGGATGAGGTTGCGCAGGCGGGCCTTGAGTTCCGTCTGTCCGACGGATTTCGAGAGGAAGTCCGTCGCGCCGGCCTCGATGGCGGCGAGCTTCACCGCCTCGTTGACACGCCCGGTGACCATGACGATGGGAATGGAAGCGTGGGTCGGCTGCCTGCGCAGGTGCCGGATCACGTCGAGGCCATCCATGATCGGCATGAGGTAGTCGACGACGACGATGTCGAAGGCCGTCTCCCCGGCGGCCGCGATCGCCGCGACTGGGTCGGTGAAGCCGTGGCAGGTGACGTCGCTGACGCTCCGGATCAGCGCCTGCAAGTGGCCGAGATTCGCGCGACTGTCGTCGATCACGAGGGCGCGCATGGCCGGAAGCACCCGCCCGATCGTCTCGGCGCGCATCACGACCGGATGGGCGAGCGTTGTCGAGCGAACGGGGCCTGGATGCGTGCTCATCGTCGAGGGTTACGCCGTCGGTCGGGGGCTGAAATTCACGGGACGCGCCTGCCACGGGGTGACCGCCGGCTCAGGTTCCTCGACACCCGGCTTTCCGCAAGGATCGGCTCGGCCCCGCGCCGTGCTTCGGCCGGGACCGCCGGCAGGCGCCCCACATCCGTCGTCCTGCGGACGTGGAACGGGCGGCGATCAAGCCCGGGTGAGCTTCTCCACGACGGCGAGCAGTTGCTCGGGCTTGAACGGCTTGGTGATCCACCCCGTCGCGCCCGCCGCCTTGGCCTGCTGCTTGATCCCGTCGTCGGACTCGGTGCTCAGGAACAGGATCGGCACGCCCGTGACCGAGGGCAGCCCACGCAGGTTCTTGATCATGTCGAGGCCGTTCATCACCGGCATGTTCAGGTCGGTGATGACGAGGTTGAGCGCGTTGCTCTTGGCCTTGGCGACGCCTTCGGCCCCATCGGCGGCCTCGATGACCGTATGGCCGGCGGGTCCTAGGACGACCTTGATCATCTGCCGGATGCTGGCGGAATCGTCGACGGCGAGAATGGTGGCCATGTGAATTACTCCGAGACTGCAAATCAGGAGACGGGACAATCGGGGCCGCGCGGCGGCACGCCCGCGCGCTGGAACGCGGCCTCGACGGTCGGGGACATGTTGGCGAGCCGCACGTGCTTGGCCTCGCGGGCCGCCGTCCTGACCGCCGAGACGACCAGTTGGACGAGGGCGATGTCGGCGCGCGCGACATCGGCGCAATCGAGCGTCAGGTCCGCCGTGCCGGCGAAAGCTTCGCTCACCTCGCCATGCAGCGACCGGATCGTCCTGACGCTGCATTCATCGGGAAGTCTGAGAATCTGGGAAGCGGACATGGCGGACCGGAAGGGCTTAGGCCCGACAGGGGCCGGGCGGGGACGCCGGATAGGACCACGGCGGTTGTAAATCTTCTATGAAGCCACGCTGGATATCTATTCTGTCCTCGTCGCTAATCTTTTTGAAAGTGCGACAGACGAGACTGCGACGATACGGTCCGATGCCAACAGAATTCTGGTGTTAGCCGGACCAGACAGTAGACGAGATGAAGGCGTTAAAGGATGGCCATGAAGGCTCCCACCGAAGCTCGCAAACGCTTTCCCTCGTCTTGGTCGCCCTGGCACAAGAAAGCCGCGCCACAAGACGGGACGCCCCATGAATTGGCCTCCACGTTCGAACATCCTTCGGATGTCCTCGAAAGCATAGCTATTACGGACGACGGTACCGAACGGGCCCAGGATGGGCCGAGCGCCGTCGATCTTCTTGACGCTTGGCTCGGACTCTCGGGCCTGCAACGGCGCGCGCTCGAGGCACTGATCGACGAGATCGGCCTCACCTCGGAGCATGTGGAGCACAACGTCCACAACCTTTCGGAGCGCTTCCAGAACATCTGCGCGACGACGCAGGATCAGGCCGACATCGTGCAGGATCTCGTCAGATCGATCCAGACCGTTCAGATCGACGGCCAGTCGCTTCACCTCGCCGACGTCGCCTCCGGCCTCGGGGAGACGCTCTCGGCGCTGATGGAGAAGATCACCTTCCTGTCGTCGCGGGGCGGCGAAACCGCCCACGCCCTCGACGGTGTGTTGACCGAACTCGTCTCGGTCGAGGGCAGCGTCGTGCAGATCGAGCGGATCAACCGGCAGACGAACCTGCTCGCCCTCAATGCCAAGATCGAGGCGGCGCGGGCGGGCGAGGCCGGGCGCGCCTTCGCCGTCGTCGCCGACGAGGTCCGCGCGCTCGCCGGTTCGATCAACGGCCTTTCGGAGACGATCAAGCAACAGATCGGCACCATCGCCACCGGGCTGCGCAGCAGCCGCGGGCTTCTGAACGACATCGCGGCCGTCAACATGTCGGAAGAGAGCCACCTCGCCGACGCCCGCGTGCGCATGGTGATGCAGACGCTCGTCGAGCGGAACAACAGCGTCTCCGACGTGCTCCGGCAGACCGCCGAGACCACGCAGGCGATCACCACCGAGGTGGCGGCCGCCATCGTGGGGATGCAGTTTCAGGATCTGGCGAAGCAACGCCTGCAGAACACGGGGCAGATGCTCCAGGCCCTGGGCACGGCGATGGAACAGCTCCAGAACCGTACCGCCTCGGATGCCCCGCGCGTGACCGTGTCCGAACTGGACCAGGGCTGGCTGGAGGCGGCCGTCGCGCGCTGTACCCTCGGGGAAGTGCGCGGGCGTCTCCAGCAGCGTCTCCTGCCGGGCCTCGTCGTCGCGGCGCCCGCGGGCGCCACGTCCAACGACAACGACAACCTGGATGGCATCGACCTGTTCTGAGAGGCTGGCGCCCGATGGCAGGACGGAGGTCCCGTTCCCGATCCTCGATGCGGTGATGCGCGCCTTCAGCCGCATCCGGGCACCCTGCGCGCATCGCCGCCCCTGACCGGATCGGCGCGGTTGGCCGTCTCAGACCAAATCCGGTCGATCCCTTCGGGATGGCGGATATGGGCTTCGCTCGGGCTGAGCGAGAGCGTCTCCGCTTGGATTCAAGCGGCGACGGTCTCGGGGACGCTCTCGATGGCGCGAGGCCGGGTGGCTCTCAGGACCAGACGCGCAGCACGATCAGCAGCCCGACCGGGACCACGAACATCAGTGCGATCGCCCACTGGATGTCGTTCCGCGCGCTCTTCACCTCGGCTTCCAATGCGGTGATGCGCGCCTCCAGAGCGCGAAACCTCGCATCGTCCATGCGCGACTCCATCGGTTCGGCTGATCCTTGGTCTCGATGAGCCCGACCCATCGGTCGGCCTCACCGAGGTTCGGCGGACGTCCGCCGCCGCGCGGTCTCGCGGAGCAGGCCTCGACGCGTCATACTCACCGAGGCCTGGTCCGCTGGGGGCCACGGAATGCGCGGATGGAGCGGATCCGTCCGTCAGGCGCAAATGCGAAGAGATCGAGCACATCGAGATCGCTCGTGCCGTCGATGGCGATCACGATGTCGGCCGCCGCATTCGGCTCGGCCACGAGAAGGCCGCGCACCGTGATGTGGAGGGCCGCGCCGGACACGATCCTGGACGTGGTGGCGAGCACGTCGTCCCGGCCCGATGCGGACACGTCCCAATCCACCAGGGTCACGTCCTCGGTCAGGGTGCGCCCGAGCGCGTCGAGATCCTTCGCATTGAAGGCCGCCATATAGGCGTCGATCGTTGCGCGGCACCGCTGTTCGAAATCGTCCGCCATCATCGTCCTCATCCAGGTCTGCCGGTTCCGGGCGCCGGTTCTATCACCGGGAGGCCCGCGATGACGATCACCGACATCCGGTTCGCGCAGATCGAGCACCCAAACGCCCGCAACAGGTCGGAGGGGATCTTTCGCGCGGGTCGCCGGATTGTCGCTGCGAATCGGAGGGAGACGATGTCGGGCTCAGGGGCGCCGAGGTCTGCGTCCGGTCCACCGTCGCCCTCGCCATCGAACCCGCCCGGCATCAGCCCGTGGCGGGTTTTTTCCATTCTCAGGACCGAGGCGCACGCTTGTCGACGGACGGGTGACGGGGCTTCATTCTGGCGTATCGTGGGCCGAGGACCTTCGGGCGCGGGCCGCTCAGGCGCATGTCTCCGTAATAATCGTTGCCGCTGGGGCCGAAGGAGCCGCCATGCACCACGCCCGGGGCATCCGGGATGCCGCCGAGGAAATCCATCGGGCCCGCGAAGGCTCCGGTGGCGCACAGCATGAGGGCGGCGGCGAATGTGTAGCGCATGGATCTTTCATAGGCCGACATGCTGCACGAACAATGAACGGCGCCCCGATACGTGACCGGCCCCGCCGAGCCGACCTGATCGTACAGGTCGGCCTCGCCGGATCGATCACCGAACTTTCCAAGTCTTCTTCTCGCCAAGTCTTCTCCTCGAGCCTCCTCGGGCGCTGTGCCGAGACTGAGCAAGCGACCAGGGTCCGCGCGACAGCGCGCGTCACGCCCGCCGCCAAAGCCCCGGGCCTCACGGGTCGGAGCGGCCGTCCCTTATCTTGAAAAGGAACCGAAGCCCTCGAAGGCGCCCGGAGCCGGCGGTGCGGCGTCCGGCTCCGGGCGCTCGATCGGCGCGACCTCACGCTTGGGGACACGCTGGGCGGCGGCGTCCCCTCCGGCCTCGGTATCCGGCGGCGCGAGCGTATCCGGAACGGAGGGCCAGATCGGGCGGTCCGGCTTCAGGGTCTGAGTCATCGATGCACCCATCGGTATGATGCGGGAACGCGACTGGAATACGATATACCAAGACACTTGGAAATGGCGACGTGCGCGGACGTCCCATCCCGAACGCGATTGGCGGGGGATCGGCCCTCGGCCTTGTCGCCCTGCCCCATCCTCACGACGCCCATCGGATCGGTGTCGTCCTCGCCCGAGGCCCCACCGCCGTGCCCCTGCGACGTCAGGCAGGAGCCGTCGACGGGCACTCTCACGATCAATCGCGCTGGCGCTCAGTCGCCCGTGGGACGCATCGTAGGCCGCGTCGGCGAAGAACTCGCTCGAGATGTGAGGCGTCCTCGCCAAGAACCGATCCTCCCCTGTGAGGATTCAACGCCTCTGACGTGGGGCGGGTTCGACGCGCGGCCGCGCCGATCGGCGCGGAGCCGGCGACGGGTCGCGCTTCCCGGCTCACGTGCCGCAGAAGGTGCGCAGCACGCGCTCGTGCGCCTGCGGCGGCTCGGCATAGGCCGCGAAGGCGGGCTGGTCGTCGTAGGGGTTGGCGAGCACCGTCACGAGGTCGTGGAAGGGGGCGAAGTCGTCGCGGGCGATCGCCGCCTCGATCACGGCCTCGATCCGGTGGTTGCGCGGGATGAAGGCCGGGTTCACCCGGTTCATCGCCGCTCGGCGGATCGCCGAGTCGACGGGCTCGGCCGCGAGCCGCGCCCGCCAGCGGGTCGCCCAAGCCCCGTAGGCCGCGGGGTCGTCGAACAGGGCGGCCACGGCCGCGTCACCCTCGGCCGAGAGGGCCGCGTCGCCCAGGCGCCGGAAGGTCAGGGTGAAGTCGGCGCGGTTGGCGCCCATCGTCTCGAGGAGGGCGCGGGCGAGGTCGCCGTCGCCGTCCTGCACCGTGGTCAGGCCGAGCTTGGCCCGCAATCCTGCGTAATAGGACGCCTCGAAGCGGGGACCGAAGGCGGCCAGAACGTCCTGCGCCACGGCGATGCCGTCCTCCGTCTCGGGCGCGAGGAGGGGCAGCATCGCCTCGGCGAGGCGGGTGAGGTTCCAGTGCAGGATGCCGGGCTGGTTGCCGTAGGCGTAGCGGCCATACTCGTCGATGGCGCTGAAGACGGCGGCCGGGTCGTAGGCGTCGAGGAAGGCGCAGGGACCGAAATCGATGGTCTCGCCCGACACGGCGCAGTTGTCGGTGTTCATCACCCCGTGGATGAAGCCGACGAGGAGCCAGCGGGCGACGAGGTCCGCCTGGCGCGCGACCACGCGCGCGAGCAGGGCCCGGTAGGGGTCCGGCGCCTCCGCGAGGTCGGGGTCGTGCCGGCCGATGACGTGGTCGGCGAGGGCGCGCACGCCGTCGAGGTCGCCCCGCATGGCGAAGAACTGGAAGGTGCCGACGCGGATGTGGCTGGTGGCGACCCGCGTCAGCACCGCGCCGGGCAGCACGGTCTCGCGCATCACGGAATCGCCGGTGAGCACCGCCGCCAGGGCGCGGGTGGTCGGGATGCCGAGGGCCGCCATGGCCTCGCTGACCACGTATTCGCGCAGGACCGGCCCCAGGGCGGCGCGGCCGTCGCCGCGCCGCGAGAATGGCGTCGGGCCCGCCCCCTTCAGCTGGATGTCGCGGCGGACCCCGTCCCGGCCGACCACCTCACCGAGCAGGATCGCGCGGCCGTCGCCGAGTTGCGGCACGCGGTTGCCGAACTGGTGGCCCGCATACGCCATGGCGAGGGGCTCGGCGCCCTCCGGAACCCGGTTGCCCGACAGCACCGCGACGCCCTCCGGGCCGGCGAGCCAATCCGGGTCGATCCCGAGTAGATCGGCGAGGTCCCGGTTCACGCGGATGAGACGGGGCGCGGCGACCGGCGTCGGCGGAACCTCCGCGAAGAAGCGCTCCGGCAGCCGGGCATAGGTGTTGGCGAAGGGTATGGCGGCTGTCATCGCGGTGGGTGATCCCGGCTGGTGCGCGTCTCTCGTCTCGAGGTCTGCCCGCGCGACCGCGCGGCGGCGGGCGTCCGCCGAACCTCGGTGAGACCGCGTATGACCTGGGGTTCGCGGGCTCCCGAGGCAACACATGGCAGCCATCGTGGCAGCCATCGTGGCAGCCATCGTGCGGGCGGGCGACATCCCTCCGCTCAGCGCCGGGGGTGCCCGTCCCCATGCGGATGCGCCAGGATTCAGGCCCGCGGACGTGGCCCCGCATCGGGGCGTGCGAGGGCCAGCCCGGCGAACCGTCGGCGGCGCAGGACCGTGCGCCCGCCGATGACGGCAACGGAGAGGGCGACGCCCGCCAGGAGATCGGGCAGGTAATGGCCGCCGGCTCCCAGGGTCGCCACCAGGATGACGGCGTTGAGGGCGATCACCACGGGTCCGAGGAACGGGATCGGCGCCAGCGCCCAGGCCGTCAGGGCCGCGAGGCAGACGTGGAAGGATGGGAAGGTCACGAGGCCGCGGATGTCGCCGAGCGCGAGGCTGCGCAGCGTTCCGGCCCGCAGCTGCGCGAGGGCGTCGAGGTGCCAGAGCGCGCCCAAGGTCTCGATGGAGCCCTTGGGGAAGGCGGTGACCCCGTAATGCGCGTAGGGGCCGGCGGCCGGCACTAGGGCGGCGACCGCCACCACGGCGAGGAGGAGGAGGCCGAACATCTGCACGAAGGCCCAGAGGCGGCCGAGCCGCCGCGCGGCGCCGAGCACGATCACCGTGAGCCCGACCTGCGGCCCGCTGGTGTGATAGGCGAGCGCCAGCCACCGGGCGAGGCCCGGATGCGCCTCGAGGAACCCGATATGGGCCGTCCAGTCGAAGCCGAGGGCGGCCTCGGCCCGCGCCAGCCGCGCGTCGGCCAGCGGCAGGGCCCAGGTCGCGGTGAGGTAGTGCAGCACCGCAATGGGCAGCGTGATCGCGATGAGGGCCGCGCTCGCGAGCGCCATCGCCCGGAGCGACGGCTCGGATTTCACCGGCCCAAACAGGAGCGCGAGGCCGAGCAGCGCGACCACGAGGCCGGCGGCCAAAGCGAAGCCCTCCGGCACCAGGGCGATCCCCAAGCGCGCGAGCCACGCGGCGTCGAGGAGCGCGATCGCCAGGGCGAGCCCCCAGAGCCCCGGATGCGGGGCGGCCAGGGACGCGGACAGGCGGCGCAGGGGAATGATGGATCGTGGAAGAGCGGCGGGTGCGGACGGGAGGGGCAGCCATCGGCGCTCCCCACGGGTGGGGAGGGAGATCGGTGTCGCGTCGCTCACCCGGAATCCTTCGGTGGTTCGTCGAAGCCGGAACTCGGCTTTGCGGCCGTTGGTTGCCCGCCATCGCCGTCCCGCCGACGTTTTTCCGCGCCGTTCCCGGATCGACCCCGCCCTTGACCCGCATCGCCTTCCTGGATTTCGAGGCCTCGTCGCTGGGCAAGTCCAGCTACCCGATCGAAGTCGCCTGGGTCTTCGCGGATGGCGGCGCGGAGAGCTTCCTGATCCGCCCGGCACCGGCCTGGACCGACTGGGCTCCCGAGGCCGAGGCCGTGCACGGCATCAGCCGGCAGCGCCTCGTGCGGGACGGCGTGCCGCACGATCGGGTGGCGCTGCACATGCTGACCACCCTGCGCGGCGTCGCGCTCTACGCTTCCGCGCCCTCCTGGGACGGCAAGTGGCTGAGCCGGCTGCTGCGCTCGTCCGGCTTGCCCCGGCACGCGCTGCGCCTCGGGGCGACGGCGGAGGCTCAGCGCCGGGCGATCCTCGACATCCTGGCGGCGGGCGGCCTGGCACCGGCCGTGCGCGACGGCGTGGCGGGCAAGCTGATGACGGCTCTGCGCCAGGAGGCGAAGGACGACCCGGCCCCGGACCACCGGGCCCTGGAGGACGCCCGGCGCGAATGCCGGCGCTGGCAGCGGGCGCGGGATCGGGCCGGGGCGGTGATCCGCGCGGGCGTTCCGTCACCGGAGGCGGCCCAGACAAACCCGAGATAGGCGGCCTCGAAGCCCGGGTCGGCCGCGCGTTCGGCGCCGTGCCGGTCAGGTCCGGCAGCGCCCCTCCTGGGCGGCGGTGAGCAGGGCGGCGGCGAGGCATGCGAGCCCGACGAGCAGGGCGAGGCTCAGGCGCTCGCCCAGGAGCAGGGCCGACGAGAGCAGGCCGATCGCCGGCACCCCGAGGGTGGCGTTCGACATCGTGAAGCTGTCGATGCGCCGGCCGACCTCCGAGGAGATCACGAAGCAGAACGAGGTCGCCACCGGCCCGATGAAGGCCAGGAGCCCGACGAGGCGCGGCGACCACGCGACGGAGAGCGGCCCCTCCAGGGCGAGGGCGGCGACGATCAGCGGAATGGCGGCGAGCAGCATCTGCCAGGGCGCCAGATCCAGCGGATGCGCGACCCAGCGGTGGCGGCGGACATGCAGGATGACGACGGCCCAGCAGAGGGCGCAGAGCAGCAGCAGGCTGTTGCCCAGCAGCACGTCGGGATCGGTCCAGTCCATGCCCAGCGGCGAGCACACGACGGCGACGCCGGCGAGCCCGAGCAGGATCGCGGCGAACTGGCCCCGCGAGGGCCGCTCCCGCAGGATCAGGCAGGCCCCGAGCATGACCCAGACCGGCGTGGTGTAGGCCAGCAGCGCGGCGCGTCCCGCATCGGTGTGGCGCATGGCGACGAGGCCGAGCGCCGTGAAGGCCATCATCTGGAGCCCGCCGACGCTCGCGAGCACCGGCCAGTCGGCCCGTGGCGGCCAGCGCAGGCGGCCCGCCAGCGCGAGCACCCCGAACAGCACCAGACCGGCGGTGGAGAAGCGCAGGGCGGCGAGCCAGAGTGGCGGCACGCTGCCGAGGCAGAGCTTCATCGCCGGCCAGCTCAGGCCCCAGAGCAGCACCATCAGCCCGAGCCAGAGCCCGGTCGGCATCGCGGGGCGGGCGCGGGCCGGCGCGAGGGTCGGGACAAGGGCGGGCGTGCAGGAATCGGCCATGACGAACATCCGGGTCGCGGCGGCCTCACCGCCGCCCCGGTTTTTTATGATGGGACGCGGGGCATTTCCGCCTTGGTTGCCCCGCCATTGATCGGATATCAGCACGCCATGCCGTTTTTCGGCTCGAATGAGGATCGTCATGCCGCGCAAGGCCGTCGAGCTCGATTCCGCGTCCCTGCGCATCCTCGAGCGGCTGCAGCAGAACAGCGAGACCAGCATCGCCGACCTCGCCGAGGCGGTCGGGCTCTCCACCTCGCCGTGCTGGCGCCGGATCAACGAGATGAAGGCCAGCGGCGTCATCCAGCGCTCGGTCGCGGTGGCCGATCCGATGGCCCTCGGGCTCGCCGTCAACGTCTTCGTCCACGTCTCCCTGGAGAAGCAGACCCAGAGCGCCCTCAAGGCGTTCGACGACGCGGTGCGCCACCGGCCGGAGGTGATGGAGTGCTACCTGATGAGCGGCGAGGCCGATTACATGCTTCGCGTCGTGGTGGAGGATCTCGAGCAGTACCAGAAGCTCGTCCTCGATCATCTCACCCGCATTCCGGGCGTCGCGAGCATCCGCTCCAGCTTCGCCCTCGGTCAGGTGAAATACACCACCGCCCTGCCCCTCGCCCATCTCCACCGCTGAGGCCGGGCCGCCGCGAGGCCGGGCCGCCGCGCGGCCGACACGGCGCGGGAGAGGGTGATACCCGTGCGACGCGACCACCGAAGATCAGATCGAAAAAGAAAACATCTCCGCGTCAAAATACACTTATGATATATTCTCGATCGGATTTTTCGAAGACGATAATTTCTAACGTAAAATATTTTCCCGGCCGACACACGATCATCGAAACCTGATTACACGCGAAATTCGAGACCTCTCTGCTCGATCCATCACAATGTCGTGCAAGAAGTTCATGATGCTCCTGCAAAACCCGGACATGTCGGACTTTGGGGCGCAAGTTAACCGGGTGTTGAAAGCGTAGCCGTTATCCTGGTTCGGATCGGCAACCGAGGATTTCCCTGATGCCAACGAGGTTCGAACGCCGCAGCGGTTGGAGGGGCACCCGACGAGGTTCCGCGGCGACCCGACCCTCGGTTGACGCTCGCCCGATACAGGCGGGCGTTTGTGCGCCGTGCCGTCCCGCCCGGCCTCGATAGCCGCACCGATGGTCACCGTGTCACGATCCGCGCGCCATGCGTGCGCCGCTGCCGCGGCCCTGGTCGCGGCGATCTCGGTCGCGGCGATCCTCGTCACCGCGCGGCCGGTGCCCGCGCGAGCCGTGGAGGCGCCGGGCGCGGTATCGGGCAAGCAGGTGACCTGGGCGATCTACGACGCGGCCCCCTACATGATCACGGACGGTCCCGAGGCCGGGACCGGGATCGCCGACCAGGTCCGGCACATCCTGACGGATCGCCTCGCCGACTACACCCACAACGTCCTCGTGGTGCCGTTTCCACGCGTCGTGAGTTCGCTGAAGCAGGGCGCGGAATGGTGCTTCGTCGGCGGCGTCCGAACGCCGGAGCGCGAGGCCTTCGCGTATTTCTCGCGCCCCACGGGTCTGTTCTATCCGCTGCGCATCCTGGTGCGGGCCTCACAGCGCGCGCGCTTCGAGGCCTTGCGCCCTCTCTCCCTCGCCGGCCTGCTGCGAGAGCATCCCGAACTCCGCACCAGCGTCCTGCGCAACCGCGTCCTGGCCCCCGACATCGACGCGATCCTGCGCGCGTCCCCGGTGCCGCAGGCGCATTCGGAGTTCGGCGAGGCGTTTCGGATGCTCCAGAACGATCGCCTGGACTACCTGATCGAATTCTCGAACATCGCCGCCTACTACGCCCGGACCACGGCCAGGACCACGGGCGAACCGGCCGACTGGATCGGCCTGCCGATGACCGAGGAGCCCGAGCCGGTCTTCAGCCGGGTGATGTGCTCGCGCACGCCCTGGGGCCGTGCGATCATCGACCGGATCGACGCCATCCTGCCGGCGGAGCGGGCGACCGACCGCTATCGGCGGATCGTCGAGGCTTGGTCGGCGGAGGAGGACCTGGTCAAGCTTCGGGCCGTCTACGATTCCTCCTTCCTGTCGAGCGAGTAGCGCGCCGGATGCCGACATCGCCGTTCCGATACCGGCCACGCGCCGGACAACGGGCGGGGGCCGACGCCCCGATGCCGAGCCGCGCCCTGGCGACGCGGCTGATGCGGGTCATCTTCGGCTGCTACGTCGTGGTGGCGGTCTGCCTCACCGGCATCCAGATGGCGCTGGAGTACCGGCGCGCCAGCGACCGACTCAAGGAGGACGTCGCCGCGATGCAGCGGACGTTCAGCCCCGGTCTCGAGGATGCCTTGTGGCGCTTCAATGCCGCGGTGCTCAGCGGCATCCTCACCGGGATGAAGGAGATCCCCGTCGTCGTCGGGGTCGAGGTGCGCGACGAGAGCGGCAGGCGCGTCCAGGCGCTCGGCACCGTGACCGCGCCGGACGGCGGCCAGGCGCGGGTCGACGCCGAGGGCCGCGAGACCCCGGTCAGCCCCGGCTTCGGCCGGCCTTTCAGCCGGACCTTTCCCCTCGTCCATACCGAGCGGAACGGCCAGCTCTATCCGGTCGGGTCCTGGACGCTCTATTCCGACGATGCCATCGCCATCGATCAGGTGACGAACACTTTGATCGTGATCCTGATTAACTCGGCGCTGAAATCCCTGGTGCTCGGGCTGATCTTCTTCGCGGTCATCCGGCACATGGTCGGGCGGCCGCTGGCGCAGATCGGCAGCTTCCTGGCGCAACTCGATGCCGACACGCTCGGGGCGCGCCCCCTGACGCTGTCGTCCGGAGGGCGCCACGAACTCCATGCGCTGACGGCCACCCTCAACACCATGGTGCGCCGCCTGCGCCGGGCCTTCGAGGACAATGCCCGCCTGATGCGCGAATTGCGCGCCGCGAACGCCACCCTGCAGGCGCGCGTCGCCGAGCGCACGCGCGACCTCGAGCGCCTCGCCCACACCGACCTGCTCACGGGCCTCGACAACCGGCGCAAGCTCGACGCGGCCCTGGAAGCGGAGGGCCGGCGGGCCGAAGCGGAGGGCGGACCGCTCTGCGTGATCCTGGCCGATATCGATCACTTCAAGGCGATCAACGACCGCCATGGCCACAAGGTGGGCGATCAGGTTCTGGTCGCCCTCGCGGCGGTCCTGCGCGCGGACAACCGCCCCGGCGATACCCTCGGCCGCTGGGGCGGCGAGGAGTTCATGATCGTCTGCCCCGGGACCGGCCTGACGGACGGGACCGCCCACGCCGAGAGCCTGCGCCGACACATCGAGGCGGCGATCCTGCCGCATGTCGGGTCCCGGACCTGCTCGTTCGGCCTCGCCGAACTCCGGCCCGGAGAGAGCACGGACAGCCTCGTCGCCCGCGCGGATGCCGCGCTCTATCGGTGCAAGCGCAACGGCCGCAACCGTGTCGAGACGCAATCCGCGCTGTTGCCGGAGCGGGACGAGCGGGGACGGGGCGCGGCCTGATCGCGCCGACCGGCGACGGTGTTCCGGCGGTCGCGAGGCCCGCCCCTCGTCTTCACCCCGAGGGCGCGCGGTTCGTTTCGGCGCGGCGCCGCGCGACTTCGGCCAGGGCGGCGAGGTCCTTGTCCGCGTCTCCCTGCCGGACAGCCTCGCTCAGGGTATCGCGCAGCACGTCGGCGAACGGCATCGGCACGCCGGCCGCGCCGGCCGCCGCCAGGGCCAGGCCGATATCCTTGGCCCCGAGCTTGAGGTTGAAGCCCGGCGGCTCGTAGCTCTGGGCGGCGATCAGGGCCCCGTAGTTCTTGTAGACGGGCGACGCGAAGAGCGTGCTGGTGAGGAGCTCGAGGAGATCGGCGCCGCTCACGCCGTGCCCCTCGGCCAGGGCCGCGGCCTCGCCCATCGCCTCGATCGCCGCGATCAGCATGAAGTTGCCCGCGAGCTTGACCGCGTTGGCCCGGTGCGGCTCGGGCCCGAAATCCCAGGTCTTGCCACCCATGGCGTCGAGGAGCGGCTGGGCCCGCGCGACGGCTTGCCGGGCACCGGCCGCCAGGATGTTCAGGGCTCCCTTCTCGGCGACGTCCGGCCGCCCGAAGACCGGGGCGCCGATATAGGGCACGCCCGCGCGGGCATGGATCGCCGCCAGTTCCCGCGCCAGCGCCACCGAGATCGTGCTCATCGAGAGGTGCAGACCGGGCGGGTTGGGTCCGTCGAGGAGGCCGCCCTCGACGATCACCGCGCGCAGGGCCGCGTCGTCGGCGAGCATGGTGATGGCGGCATCCCCCGCGAAGGCCTCGGCGGCGCTGGCGACAGGCGTGACGCCCGCGAGCCCCTCGGCCGCCCCCGGCGAGCGGTTCCAGACCCGCACGGCGTGCCCGGCCCGCACGAGGCTCGCCGCCATGCCCCGTCCCATCCGGCCGAGGCCGATCAATCCGACATCCATGAACCGTCTCCCGTGTGGTCTCTCGGCCCTCAATGGCCGTTGAGGAAATCGAGCGTCAGGGCATTGAAGCGGTCCGTCGCCTCCATGTGGACGAGGTGGCCGATGCCGGGCAGCACCTCGGCGCGGGCGTTCGGCATCCGCGCGGCGAGCGCCCGCGCGTGCTCGGCGTTCCGGCCCATGCCGGCCCGCAGGGCCTCCGGCGCGAAGGGCTTGCCGGGGGCGTTGTGGTCGTTCTCGCCCATGACGAAGAGGGTCGGCTGCCGGATCAGCGGGATCTCGTGCACCACCGGCTGCCCCCAGATGGCCTGGTAGGAATTCACGAAGGACTGAAGCCAGCGCGGATACTCGCCCGACCCCTTCACCCGCTCGCGCAGCGATACGAAGGGCTCGATGGCGGAGGCCGGCAGCGACAGGGCGTAGTTCGTCATGAGCTGGCGGCGGTAGGATTCCGCCGTGGCCTCGCCCTCCAGGCGCAGCAGGGTCGCGTTCGGGACCGGCGGCACCGTGAAGCGGTAATCCTCCAGTCCGATCGGCGCTTCGAGGACGAGGCTGTTGACCCGGTCCGGCGCGTTGCGCGCGAGGCGCACCGCCAGCATCCCGCCCATCGAATGCGCCACCACGTCGACGCGCGCCAAGCCCAGCGCGTCCAGGAGTGCCACGGTGTCGGCCGCCATGGTGTCGAAGCTGTAGGGACCGACCGGCTTGGCCGACTTGCCGAAGCCGAGCTGGTCCGGGACCACGGCGCGGTAGCCGGCCTTCGTGAGGGCCTGGATCACGGGCTGCCAGTAGCTCGCGGGAAAGTTGCGCCCATGCAGCAGGAGCGCGGTGCGGCCGTTGGCCTGCCCCTCGGCGGGCACGTCCATGTAGGCGAGGCGCTGGCGTTCGCCGTCCCGCGTCAGGTCGAGGAAGCGCACCGGATGGGGATAGGCGAAGCCCTCGAGGCCGATGCCGAGCGGCGCGGCATCGTCGGCCCCCTGCGCGAGCGCGGGCGTGAGGGAGATCTGGGTCGCCAGCAGCAGGGCGGAGAGGCGGAGGAGCGCGTCCATGGTGTCTTCCCGGTCGTCGCGCGCGAGGGCGCGCAGGGCTGACATAGCGCAGGTTCCCGCTGGCCGTCGCCCGGACGAGGTGACATAGAGCACGCGCGGAATCCGAGACGCTTGCGAAACGCCGCGCAGCGTCCCACGGGTCCCCGCATGACCAACGACCCCGCCCGCCCCGCCGCACCGGATCCCGTGATGGATGGCCTGCCGGTGCGCGAACGCATGCTGGCGCTCCTGGCGATGAGCCTCGCGATGACCATGGCGGTGCTCGACGGCGCCATCGTCAACGTGGCCCTGCCGGTCATGGCCAAGGATCTGGCGGTCGAGCCATCGGCCGCGATCTTCGTGACCAACAGCTTCCAGATCGCCGTCACGGCCTCGCTGCTGCCGCTCGCCTCGCTGGGCGACATCCTCGGCTACCGCCGCGTCTATCTCACGGGCCTCGTCCTGTTCACGCTGGCCTCGCTGGCCTGCGCCCTCGCGCCCTCCCTGAACTGGCTGGTGGCGGCGCGGATCGCGCAGGGGCTGGGCGCGGCCGGCATCATGAGCGTGAACATCGCCCTGGTGCGCTTCATCTATCCGCACCGGCTGATCGGCCGGGGCGTCGGCAACGTCGCCCTGGTGGTGGCGATGGCCTCGGCCACCGGGCCGACGGTGGCGGCCGCGATCCTGTCGGTGGCGACCTGGCCCTGGCTGTTCCTCGTCAACCTGCCGGTGGGGCTGGTCGCCCTGGTCGTGGGCGCGCGCACCCTGCCGGCGACACCCCGGAGCGGCGGCCGCTTCGACGTGCGCAGCGCGCTCCTGAACGCCCTGACCTTCGGGCTCCTCATCATCGGCGTGGACGGCCTCGGCGATGCCGCCACGCGGGGCGTCGCCCTGGCCGAGATCGCCGGCGCGGTCGCGATCGGCGCGGTGTTCGTCTGGACGCAGACGCGCCTGGCGCGCCCGCTCCTGCCGGTCGACCTCCTGCGCATCCCCGCCTTCGCCCTCTCGATGGCGACCTCGATCGCCTCGTTCAGCGCGCAGATGATGGCCTACGTCGCCCTGCCCTTCTACTTCCAGGACGTGCTGCACCTCTCGGAGACCCAGACGGGCTTCCTGATGACGCCCTGGCCCATCGCCATCGCGGTGATGGCGCCGCTCTCGGGGCGCCTCGCGGACCGCTTCGCCCCCGGGCTTCTCGGCGGCCTCGGCCTCGCCCTGATGGCCACCGGCCTCATGGCGGTCGCCCTGCTGCCGCCGGACGCAGCGCATCTCGACATCGCCTGGCGCCTGACCCTGTGCGGCGCCGGCTTCGGGCTGTTCCAGTCCCCCAACAACAAGGTGATCATCACCAGCGCCCCGCGCGACCGCAGCGGCGGGGCCAGCGGCATGCAATCCACCGCCCGCCTCACCGGGCAATCCTTCGGGGCCGCCCTGGTGGCGGTGATCTTCGGCCTGCACCAGGGGGCGCCCCCCGCCGGGCCGATCGCCACCACCCTGTGGTGCGCGGTCGGGCTCGCGGCCTTCGGCGCGGTGGCGAGCGTGCTGCGGCGACAGCCGCAGGGTTGAGCACGGGATGCGCCGGGGAGATGGCGCCGGACCGCACCAATGCGCGTTCGGGGCGTTGACCCCGCAACGGCCCTCTCAAGGACGATCCCATCTCCAAGGACGCCCCCATCTCAAGGACGATCCCATGCAACTCGACCTGTCGGGCCGGCGCGCCCTCGTCACCGGTTCCACCAGCGGCATCGGTTATGCCATCGCCCGGGCGCTGGCCGGGCTCGGGGCCACCGTGGCGATCAACGGGCGCACCCCGGACCGGGTCCGCGACGCCATCGAGCGCCTCAAGTCCGAGACCGGGCACGGGGGCTTCATCGGAGCGCCGGGCGACGTCGCCAACCCGGACGGGGCGACCCGCGTGGTCGCCGGGCTCCCGGACATCGACATCCTCGTCAACAACACCGGCATCTTCGAGCCCAAACCCTTCTTCGAGATCCCGGACGAGGACTGGCACCGCTTCTTCGAGACCAACGTGATGAGCGGCGTGCGCCTCGCGCGCGCCTACACGCCCGGCATGGTCCAGCGCGGCTGGGGCCGCGTGGTCTTCATCTCCAGCGAATCCGGCGTGAACATCCCGGTGGAGATGGTGCATTACGGCATGACGAAGACGGCGCAGCTCGCGGTCTCGCGCGGCCTCGCCGAGACCGTGTCGGGCACCGGCGTCACCGTGAACAGCGTCCTGCCGGGGCCGACCCTGTCCGAGGGCGTCGCCGATTTCATGAAGAGCATGGCCCAGGACGGCGGGTCCGGTGGTGAGGTCGATCTCGACGCCGCCGGTCGGGCCTTCGTGGCCGAGCACCGGCCGACCTCGCTGATCGGCCGCCTCGCCACCGTGGACGAGGTCGCCAGCATGGTGGCCTACATCTGCAGCCCGGCCGCCAGCGCCACCAGCGGCGCCGCGCTCCGGGTGGATGGCGGCGTGGTGCGCAGCATCGTGTGAGGCGCGGTCGCTCGAGCGTTTTCCATGATCCCCGGATCACGAAAATGCTCGATCTCCTTGTAAGGTCGCATGTTCTTCACGCGATCCGGTATCCGCCCCGCCGGAAAATGCTCTAGGCCGATTCCGCCTCGCCCTCGAACATCTCGTCGA
Source organism: Methylobacterium sp. J-068 (assembly GCF_022829445.1). GTDB lineage: Bacteria > Pseudomonadota > Alphaproteobacteria > Rhizobiales > Beijerinckiaceae > Methylobacterium. The sequence goes on from NZ_JAKSXY010000109.1 coordinate 22,722, forward strand.
AGGAATAGCCCGAGCCGCGCACGGTGCGGATCGGGTCGCTCTGGCGCGGGCGGTTCAGGGCCTTGCGCAGGCGCCCGACATGCACGTCCACGGTGCGCTCGTCGATGTAGACGTCGTGCCCCCAGACCCCGTCGAGGAGCTGTTCGCGGGAAAAGACCCGGCCGGGGCTCTGCATCAGGAATTCGAGCAGCTTGAACTCGGTCGGCCCGAGATGGATCTCGCGGCCCTCGCGGCGGATGCGGTGGCTGACCCGGTCGAGCTCGATGTCGCCGGCGATCAGCATGTTGGCCACGTGGGCGGGCTTGGCCCGCCGCAGCAGCGCGCGCACCCGGGCCAGGAGTTCGGGCACCGAGAACGGCTTGACGATGTAGTCGTCCGCCCCCGTGCCGAGGCCTCGGATGCGGTCGCCCTCCTCGCCCCGCGCGGTGAGCATGATCACCGGCAGGCGCTCGGTCTCGCGCCGCGCCCGGATGCGGCGGCACAATTCGATGCCCGAGAGGGCGGGAAGCATCCAGTCGAGCAGGACGAGGTCGGGCACCTGCTCCTGCAGGCGCAGGTCCGCCTCGTCGCCCCGCGCGGCCGAATCCACGATGAAGCCTTCGGCCTCGAGGTTGTAGCGGAGGAGGAGGGTCAGGGCCTCCTCGTCCTCGACGATCAGGATACGCGTACTCATCGTGCGCTTTCGGTCAAACAGTCTCGCGGTCGGGCGGTCAGGCCGCGCCGGGCATCTCCACCGTCGCGTAGTTGGAGGCGTCGTTCTTCGGACGCTCCCGCTCCGCGAGGAGGTTCTCGCCGGTGACGAGGTAGTGGATCGTCTCGGCGATGTTGGTGGTGTGGTCGCCGATGCGCTCGATGTTCTTGGCGACGAACAGGAGGTGCGTGCAGAACGAGATGTTGCGCGGGTCCTCCATCATGTAGGTCAGCAATTCGCGGAACAGCGAGTTGTACAGCGCGTCGATGGCGTCGTCGCGCTCCCACACGTCGAGCGCCGCCTTGATGTCGCGGCCCGCATAGGCGTCGAGCACGTCCTTGAGCTGCTCCTGCACGAGGTCGCTCATGTGCTGCACGCCGATGACGATCTTCTGCGGCTGGACCTGGTCGGCGATCGCCACCACGCGCTTGGCGACGTTCTTGGCCAGATCGCCGATGCGCTCCAGGTCGTTCGAGACGCGGATCGCCGTCACCGTCTCGCGCAGGTCGATCGCCAGGGGCTGGCGCCGGGCGATGAGCAGGATGGCCCGCTCCTCGATCTCGCGCTGGAGCGTGTCGAGGCGCGCGTCGGCGGCGATCACCGCATGGGCCAGGGGCGCGTCCCGGCGCACCAGGGCCTCGCCGGATTCGGTCATCATCTTCTCGGCGATGCCGCCCATCTCGGAGATCGAGCGGCGCAGGTCTTCGAGGTCCGTGTCGTAGGACTTGACGATATGGTCGGGCATGGGTCGCACTCCTCGATCGGGCCCGCCTGTCAGGTGCCCGCCATGGCATTGGGGTCTGGCGCGGACCGGAAACCGGTCCGCCGAGGATCAGCCGAAACGGCCGGTGATGTAGTCCTGGGTCTGGCGCTTCTCCGGGTTCATGAAGATGCGCGTGGTGGGCCCGAATTCCACGAGTTCGCCGAGATACATGAACGCGGTGAACTGCGAGATGCGCGCCGCCTGCTGCATGTTGTGCGTCACGATGACGATCGTGAATTCCGAGCGCAACTGCTCGATCAGCTCCTCGATCCGGCCCGTCGAGATCGGGTCGAGGGCCGAGGTCGGCTCGTCGAACAGGATCACCTCGGGGCGCTGGGCCACGGTGCGGGCGATGCAGAGGCGCTGCTGCTGGCCGCCCGAGAGCCCCATGCCGGACTGCTTGAGCTTGTCCTTCACCTCGTCCCAGAGGGCGGCCTTGCGTAAGGATTCCTCGACGCGCACGTCGAGGTCGGCCTTGGGCAGCTTCTCGTAGAGGCGCAGGCCGAAGGCCACGTTGTCGTAGATCGACATCGGGAACGGCGTCGGCTTCTGGAACACCATGCCGATGCGCGAACGCAGCTCGTTGAGGTCGATCTTGGGGTCGAGCACGTTCTGGCCGTCGAGGAGGATCTCCCCTTCCGCGCGCTGCTCGGGATAGAGGCTGTAGATCCGGTTGAAGGTCCGCAGCAGGGTCGACTTCCCGCAGCCCGACGGGCCGATCAGCGCCGTGACCTGCCGGTCGTGGAAGTTGAGGTTGACCGACTTCAGGCCGTGGAAGCTGCCGTAGTAGAAGTTCAGGTCCTTCACGGCGATGCGGACGGGCGAGGTCTCGTCGGCCTTGTGGCGTCCGGTGAGCTGCGCGGCGGGGATTCCGGGGGCGGCGTTCATCGGTTCAGCATCCTGTCGATCGAAGGGCGGGCGAATGGGCGGGAGAGGCGGCGCGCCGAGGATCAGCGCGACCGCTCGGTCTTGATGACGAACCGGGCAATGACCGACAGGGCGAGGATCGTGACGGTGATGAGGAGGGCCCCGGCCCAGGCGAGCTGCTGCCAGTTCGGGTAGGGCGAGAGCGCGAACTGGTAGATCATCACCGGAAGGTTCGGGATGCCGCCCATCAGGTCGGGGCGGAACCAGCTGTTGTTGTTCAGCGCGGTGAACAGGAGCGGCGCGGTCTCGCCGGCGATGCGGGCCAGCGCCAGGATGATGCCGGTGACGATGCCGGCGCTGGCGCCGCGCCAGGTGATGCTCTTGATCACGATGGAGGGGGGAGCCCCCAGCGCCGCGCCGGCCTCGCGCAGGGTCGAGGGCACGAGGCGCAGCATGTCCTCGGTGGTGCGCACGATGACCGGGGTGGCGATGATGGCGAGCGCCACCGCGCCGGCCCAGCCCGAGTAGCTCCCCATCGGCCGCACCATCAGGGTGTAGACGAACAGGCCGATCAGGATCGAGGGCGCCGAGAGCAGGATGTCGTTGAGGAAGCGGATGAGGTCGGCGAGCTTCGAGTTGCGGCCGTACTCCGCCAGGAAGGTTCCGGCCATCACCCCGATGGGCGTCGCCACCAGGATGCCGAGGAAGGTCAGCACCAGGCTGCCGAGGATCGCGTTGGCGATGCCGCCGCCCTCGGAGCCGGGCCCCGGCGTCGGCTCGGTGAAGAGCATGGGCGAGAAGCCCTTGATGCCCTCGAACACCAGCATGAACAGGATCGAACCGAGCACGACGATGCCCACGAGGGTGGCGAGGGTGCTGGCCAGGATCAGGGTCTTGTCGGCGACCCGGCGGCCAGGACGGACCCGGCTGATCCGGGCCGGCGCGGCGGTGGCGGCGATGGGGTTGGCGGCGTCCATGACGGGTTCCTGATGTCTCGAGACGGGGGCCTCAGGCGATCGATCACGCGACCTTGGCGCGGCGGGTGAGGAGGCGCGCGATGATCAGGACGAAGAAGGTGATGACGAAGAGGATGCAGCCCAGCGCCATCAGGGAGTTCAGCTGCAGGCCGTCGGCCTCGTTGAACTCGTTGGCGATGCGGGACGCGATGGTGGAACCCGGATCGAAGACCGAGCCCGAGAGACGGTTGGCGTTGCCGATCACGAAGGTGACCGCCATGGTCTCGCCCAGCGCGCGGCCGAGGCCGAGCATGATCGCGCCGATGATCGAGACCGAGGCCTGCGGCACGAGCACGTGGCGCACCACCTCCCAGGTGGTGCAGCCGATGCCGTAGGCGCTCTCGCGCAGCACGGTCGGGATCTGATCGAGCATGTCGCGGGTGATCGAGGCCACGAAGGGCACGATCATGATGGCGAGGATGAAGCCGGCGGTGAGGATGCCGACGCCCGAGGGCACGCGAGCGTAGAACAGGGTGCCCACGATGGGCATGCCCTCGACGAGGTTCGAGACCGGCACCTGCACGAAGCGGGCGAAGAGCGGCGCGAACACGAACAGGCCCCACATGCCGTAGATGATGCTCGGCACCGAGGCGAGGAGCTCGATCGTCATCGAGACGGGCTTGCGGGCCCAGCCGGGGCAGAGCTGCGTCAGGTAGACCGCGATGCCGAGCGAGAGCGGCACGCCGATCAGCAGGGCGAGGAAGGCGGAGGCCAGGGTGCCCACGATGGCCACGAAGGCCCCGTACTGCTCCTGCCCGATGTTCCAGACGCTCGAGGTGATGAAGCCGAAGCCGAACGTCTCGAAGGCCGGCCAGGCGCCGTAGGCGATGGAGGCCAGGATGCCGGCCAGCACGAGGAGCACCAGGATCGCCGAGCCGTAGGAAGCCGCGCGGAACAGGCTGTCGCCGATGCCGCCGGGCTTCTTGCGGACGGAAGCACCCGTGCGGGTCAGGGCGATCTGATCAGTCAAGGCGGCCATCCGAAAGTCTTCTCTTCACCGTGCGGCGTCTCCTACAGCGCGCCGCCGGTCGGCGCGAGTGGGATCACCGGATCGCTCCGAAGGGGTTGGCCCGGCCTGGTGCCGGGCCGGTCTGTCTCTGGTCGTGCGGGGGCGCGGCGACTCGCCCCCGACTTTCGTGGGCCACGAGCCCGCGAAAGCCGGGCTCACAGGTCGAAGACTGGCTTACATGTTGAAGACGGGCTTGCCGTCCTTGCCCTTGATCTCCTTCCACGCGTCGTGGATCTGGCCGACGACGGCGTCGGGCAGCGGCACGTAGTCGAGGTCGGTGGCGAGCTTGTCGCCGTTCTTGTAGGCCCAGTCGAAGAACTTCAGCACGTCGGCGGCCTTGGCCGTGTCGGCCGGCTCCTTGTAGACGAGGATGAAGGTGGCGGCGGTGATCGGCCAAGCGCCCTCACCGGCCTGATCGGTCAGCGAGATGCCGAAGCCGGGGGCGGCCTTCCAGTCGGCGCTGGCGGCGGCGGCCTGGAAGGCCTTGTCGTCGGGCTGCGGGAACTTGCCGGCCTTGTTCTGGATCAGGGTGTGGCTGAGCTTGTTCTGCTTGGCGTAGGCGGACTCGACGTAGCCGATGGCGTTCGGGACCTGCTTGACGGTGGCGGTCACGCCCTCGTTGCCCTTGCCGCCCTGGCCCACCGGCCAGCTCACCGTGGTGGCCGCGCCGAATTCCTTCTTCCAGGGCTCGGAGACCTGCGAGAGGTAGGTGGTGAAGATGTTGGTCGTGCCCGACGCGTCCGAGCGGTAGACCGGGGTGATGTTGGCGTCGGGGAGCTTCACGCCCTCGTTCAGCTTGGCGATCCGGGCATCCGACCACTTGGCGATCTTGCCGGCGTAGATGTCGGCGATGATCTCGCCCGTGAGCTTCAGCTTGCCAGGCTCGACGCCGGGGATGTTCACCACGGTGACCACGCCGCCCATGACGGTCGGGAACTGGACGAGGCCGTCCTTCTCCAGGGCGGGCCCCTTCAGGGGCGCGTCGGTGGCGCCGAAATCGACGGTCTTGGCCAGGATCTGCTTGATGCCGCCGCCCGAGCCGATCGACTGGTAGTTGAGGCCCATGCCGCTGTCCTTGCGGTAGGCTTCGGCCCACTTGGAATAGACCGGGAAGGGGAAGGTCGCGCCGGCGCCCGTGATGTCGGCGGCGCGCGCCGGAACGATCGCGGCGAGGCCGAGGGCCGCGAGGGCCGCGAGGGTCGTGAACTTCATGTGCTGGTCTCCTGGGGGAGCGTGCTCCGGCCGGCGCGGCTGAGGGCGTCGTCCGTTGTGCACCGCGCCATACGGCCGGTTGGGCCAAGGCCGTATGACGCTTCCGCGACAGTTCGATGACAGAGGCCGGAGACACCCCTCCGCGCGCGCCGAACTGCGCATTCCGCCGGTGGACGGCGCCATGCGGCGACCGCCTTGTCTCGCGAAAGCCGGAGGGCTATCGCCGGGTCGCGGAGCGAATCGCCAGTGGACGGGGCAGCGCCCGCGCCGGCGCGCCGCCGGGTCCGGTCCCGCGAGGCCGGATCTCCGAAACGCCGCTCAGGGGATGCGCCATGACCGAGATCCGCCCGCGCCGTACCGTTCTCGCCATGCCGGGATCGAATCCCCGGCTGCTGGAGAAGGCCCGCACGCTGCCGGCCGACTGCATCATGATCGACCTCGAGGACGGCGTCGCCCCCGAGACCCGGGCGGCGACGCGCGAGGCCGTGGCCCGCGCGGTCGCGGAGCGGGGCTTCGGCCCGCGCGAGGTGCTGGTGCGGATCAACGCCCTCGACACGCCCTACGGCGAGGCCGACCTCGCCGCCATCGCGCCGGCCGGACCCGACGCGATCGTGGTGCCGAAGGTGACGGGGGCGGATGCCCTGGTGGCGGTGGGCTCGCGCCTGCGCCGCCTCGGCGCGCCGGAGCACACCCGGACCTGGGCGATGATCGAGAGCCCGATGGCGATCCTGCACCTGACCGACATCGCGAGTTCGGCCCGCGACGTCGACACCCGGCTCGCCTGCCTCTTGGTCGGGCCGAACGATCTGGCCAAGGCCAGCCGCCTGCGCCTCGGCGTGCCGGGCCGGCCGGCGCTGATGCCCTGGCTGATGAGCGTGATCGCGGCGGCCCGCGCCTACGAGATCGACGTGATCGACGGGATCTACAACGACTTTCGCGATGCGGTCGGGTTCGCGGCCGAGTGCGCGCAGGGGCGCGATTGCGGCTTCGACGGCAAGATGCTGATCCACCCCGATCAGATCGCCCCCGCCAACGCGGCCTTCGGCCCGAGCGCGGACGAGATCGCCTGGGCCCGGCGCATCCTGACCGCCTTCGCCGATCCGGAGAACCGGGCGCGCGGCGTCATCGCGCTGGACGGACGGATGGTGGAGCGCCTGCACATGGCGGAGGCCGCCCGCACCGTCGCCCTGGCCGACGCCATCGCGGCACGGGCCGCGTGAGCCGGGATTGCGCCGACGACCTCGACGTCGAACTGCGCCTCCTCGATCCCCGCCTCCCCGGCTGGGGCTTCCCGCGCTGGGGCTCGGCGCAGGCCGCCGGCCTCGATCTCCATGCCTGCCTGGACGCCCCCCTGATCCTGGCGCCGCAGGGGCCGCCCGCCCTGATCCCGGCGGGCTTCGCCCTGGCGATTCGCGACGCCCGCTGGTGCGGCCTGGTCTTCCCGCGCTCCGGCCTCGGTCATCGCGAGGGCCTCGTGCTCGGCAACGGCACGGGGGTGATCGATGCCGATTACGAGGGCGCGCTGATGATCTCGGCCTGGAACCGCAATCCCGCTCCCTCGCCCGCTCCCTCGCCCGCCGGCCCGGACGCGACCGGCATCCGGATCGAGCCCGGCGACCGCATCGCCCAGCTCGTCTTCACCCGCGTGACGCGCCCGACCCTGTCGGTGCGGGACGGCCCCGGCGAGCCGGAACCGCCCGGCGGGGCCGGTCGGCGCGGCTCCGATGGGTTCGGCTCCACCGGCCGGCGCTGAGGCCGTTCAGACGATGCCGCTGCCCTCGAACGGCCAGGGCCGCCCGAGTTTCGCGGCGACCCGCGCGGGCTCGTGGCCGACCGCCTCGACCGCCGCCTGGACGTCCTCGCTCGGCACCTCGAAGCGGCGCGCCCAGTAGGCCAGGGTCCAGGGCTCCGAGACGTTGACGGTGGCGGGCTCGTGGTCGTTCTCGGCTTTCGTGCTGCTGCTCATCGCTGTCCGATCCTCGCGTTTGCCGACGGGACAACGCAGCGGGGCTTTTCCGGTCGCATGTCCGGTCGCATGCGGGCGTCCTTTCACGAAAGACATCCGTCCAGCCCCGCGCAAGCCATCCTGGGTAGGTCCTGCCGCACCGGATTCCTGTGTCCCCAGCGGAGGCGTTGAGCCTTGGGCGTTCTGATCGGCCTCGTCATCGCAATCGGCTGCATGCTCGGCGGCTTCGTCGCCATGGGCGGCCACCTCGTCGTGCTCTGGCAGCCCTGGGAATTCGTCATCATCGGGGGGATGGGGGCGGGCACCTTCGTCATGGCCAACCCGATGAAGACGGTGGTGGATTCCGGCAAGGCCAGCATGGACGCGCTGACCGGCAAGGTTCCCAAGCGCAAGGATTACCTCGCCCTGCTGGGCCTGCTGCACGCCCTGATGCGCGAGTTGAAGGCCAAGCCGCGCAACGAGGTCGAGCCGCATCTCGACGACCCGGCCAATTCCGAGATCTTCAAGGCCTATCCGGACATCGCCAAGAACGCCGATCTCGTGCTGTTCATCTGCGACTACGCGCGCCTGATCCTCATCGGCAACGCCCGCGCGCACGAGATCGAGGCGCTGATGGACGAGGAGATCAGCGGCTACCGCAAGGACCGGCTCAAGCCCTACGGCGCGGTCACCACCGTGGCCGAGGCGATGCCGGCGCTCGGCATCGTGGCGGCGGTGCTCGGCATCGTGAAGGCGATGGGCGCCCTCGACCAGTCGCCCCAGATCCTCGGCGGCCTCATCGGCGCGGCGCTGGTGGGCACCTTCTTCGGCGTGTTCATGTCCTACGGCGTGCTCGCCCCCTTCGCGATCAAGATCAAGACGATCCGCGAGAAGCAGAACCACGTCTACGTCATCGTCAAGCAGAGCCTGATCGCCTACATGAGCGGGGCGGTGCCGCAGATCGCCGTCGAGCATGGCCGCAAGGGCATCTCGCTCGGGGACCGGCCCACCATCGACGAGGTCGAGAACGCCACCGTCAGCGGCGGCGCACAGAGGGAGGCCGCCTGAGCATGGACGTCCCCGCCGGGAACGCCGCCGACATCCGCGCCCGCCTGATCGATGCCGGGGGCCTGTCCCTCGACCGCATGCCGATGCTGCACGTGGTCTTCGACCGGCTCACCTCGGGCTGCTCGGACAACCTGAAGCACCTCGTCGCCTCGCCGGTCTATTTCGCCTTCAACGGCATCGCGAGCGGCCGCTTCGGCGAGATGCTGGACGCCTACGACAGCAACGCGGTGGCGGGCATCTTCCACGCCCCCGAATGGGACAGCCACATCCTCGTCGGCCTCGACCGGGACTTCCTCTTCACCATGGTGGAGGCGCTGTTCGGCGCGGACGGGGCCGAGCCGCCGGTGGAGGACGAGCGCGCCTTCTCGGCCCTCGAGATCCGGCTCGCCCACACCATCCTGGAGCAGGTCGGCAAGGCGCTGGAATCCTCGTTCTCCCTGGTCTCGACGACCCCCTTCCGCCTGGAGCGCACCGAGACCCGGATGGAGTTCGCCGTCATCGGCGGGCGCAACAACAAGGCCGTGGAGGCCAAGTTCTCGATCCAGGCCCTCAACCGGGGCGGCGAGATGTTCCTCATCCTGCCCCAATCGGTGATCAATCCGATGCGGCCGGCGCTGGCCAAGGTGCTGACCGGCGACAGCGCCGCCCGCGACCCGAAATGGACCCAGCAGATCGCCGCGGAGGTGCAGAAGGCGGAGGTCACCCTGCGGGCCGTGCTGGAGGAGCGCACCCTGACGCTCGGCGAGATCGCCGACCTCAAGGTCGGCCAGATCATCGGCCTCGACGCGACCCCGACGACGCGGGTGAAGCTCGAGGGCAACGACAGGCCCCTGTTCTGGTGCCATATGGGCCAGGCGCAGGGCTCCTACGTGCTGCGCGTCGACGAAGCCATCACTCAGGCCAAGGAAGGCGCGGACGATGACGCCGTGGGTTGATACGATCCTCCTCCTGGCGCTCGTGGCGACGAGCGCCTGCGTGGTGCCGATGTACCTCAAGCTGAAGCGCCTCGACCGGACGCAGGCCGAGTACGGCCGCATCCTCACGCAATCGGGCCGGGCCCTGGCCCAGGCGGGCGACGCGGTCCGCAACTTCAGCACCGAGGGCCGCGAGATCCTGGAGGCCCTCGACCAGCGCATCGGCGAGGCCCGCCAGACCCTGGCCGAACTCGAGGCGAGCCGACGCGACCTGAACGCAACGCGCGACCGCCAACTGGGCTGAAAGACGCCGTTCCGCTTGCGCACGGACCGACTTTCCCCGATCCTTTCCCCTTCCGCTGCAGGCCGGACCCTTTCCCCGACGTTCGATTGCAGCCCCTGACGAGCGGATGATGAGCAACAGCCCCTTCGACGATGCGGACCTCGCGTCCCCCGGAACCGCCCCGGTGTTTCCGAGCGTCTCGCCCGCCGCCGCGGCCGCTGGCCCGGATGCGCGGATCGGCGACGGCCGCAACCTCGATTCGATCCTGCGCATCCCCGTGCTGATCCAGGTGGTCCTGGGCTCGGCCACGATGCCGGTGGCGAACCTGATGAAGCTCGGGCGCGGCGCCATCGTGCCCCTCGACCATCGCGTCGGCGAACCGGTCGACGTCACCGTGAACGGCCGCGTCGTGGCGCGCGGCGAGATCGTGGTGGTCGAGGAGGACAATTCGCGCTTCGGCGTCTCCCTGACCGAGATCGTCGGACCGTCCGATTCCGGCCAGAACGGCTGAGGATAGCGAGCGTGGCGAGCGTCCCGATCCCGCATCGAGCCCAGGGGCTCCACCGCCAGCTCAACCCGGTGGACGAGGTCGCCGCCCTGCTGCTCGCCATGGGCAAGCCGGCGGCCGGGCGCCTGCTGAAGTATTTCGAGCCGGACGAGATCCGGCGCATCACCCGTTCGGCCACGCAGCTCGGCACCGTCAGCGCGAGCCAGCTCGAGGACATCGTCGAGATGTTCTCCGGGGAATTCGCCGCCGATGGCCGCCTCGTCGGCACCGCGTCGGAAGTCGAGAAGCTCCTGACCGGCCTGCTGCCGGCCGACCAGGTCGCCGAGATCCTGTCCGACGTCCGGGGCGATGCCACCCGCTCGGTCTGGGAGCGCATGTCGGGCGTCTCGGAGGGCGTGATCGCGAGCTACCTCGTCAAGGAGCATCCTCAGACGGCGGCGCTCATCCTGTCGCGCCTGAAGCCGGCGGCGGCGGCCAAGGTCATGGCCCACCTGCCCCAGCCCACCCGCAACACGGTGATGCGGCGGATGCTGAGCTTCAAGCCGGTCTGCGACGAGGTGATCGGGACCATCGAGCGCGCCCTGCACGAGGATCTGCTCGCCAACGGCGCGCGCAACGCCGGGGCCGACACCCACGCGAAGATGGCCGACATCATCAACAAGATGGAGCGGGCGCAGATCGACGAGGTGCTCACCAGCCTCTCCGAATCGCGGCCGAAATCGGTGGAGATCCTGAAGGGCCTGCTCTTCACCTTCGACGACATCGTCAAGCTGGCGCCGCGCGCCCGCACCACCCTGTTCGACGCCGTGCCCAACGACCGGCTGATCCTGGCCCTGAAGGGCACCGACGCGGAGTTCCGGGGCGTCATTCTCAGCGCGCTCTCGGCCCGCGTGCGCCGCATGGTCGAGCACGAACTGAACGGCGGCGAACCGGCGGCGCAGAAGGACGTGACGGAGGCGCGCCGCAGCATCACCGATCTCGCCCTGGAGATGGCCGGACGCGGTGATTTGGAGATCAACGCCGGGGGCGAGGTCGAGGCCCTGGTCCGCTAGGGACGCGCCCGGCTCGAAGCCGCCAGCCGGACGAAGGTCATGTCGGACGAAGATCAGGAGAGCAAGACCGAAGCCGCCACCGAGCGGAAGATCCGCGAGGCGGTCGAGAAGGGCAACGTGCCGTTCTCGCGCGAGGCGCCGGTCTTCGCCTCGATCGTCGGGCTGCTCATCGCCCTGAGCTTCGTAGTCCGCGAGGGGATGAATCCCCTGCTGCAGGCGCTGGCGCCCTTCCTCGACCACCCCCGCGACTTCGCCCTGGAGAACAACCAGGACGTGGCGCGCCTCCTCGAGGGAACCGCCCTGGCGGCGGCGCGATTCCTGATCCCCATCGTGCTGATCCTCGGTGCCTGCGGCCTCGTCTCCGCCCTGATCCAGAACGTGCCCAGCCTCGTCCTCGAGCGTATCCGGCCGCAATGGTCGCGGGTCTCGCCGATGGCGGGTTGGGGACGGATCTTCGGAAAGGCGGGTCAGGTCGAGTTCCTGAAATCGGTCCTTAAATTTTTAGGCGTCAGTCTCGTCGCCCTGCTGCTCCTGCGCTCGGAGGGCGGCAAAGCCGTGAGTGCCATGTTCGCCGACCCGAGTCAGATCCCGGATCTCATCCTGACGGTGTCGATCCGCCTCATCTCGGTCGTGTGCATCGCCACGATCGTCATCGTGGCGATCGACCTCGTCTGGTCGCGGGTCCGCTGGCAGCGCTCCCTGCGCATGTCGAAGCAGGATCTCAAGGACGAGCACAAGCAGACCGAGGGCGATCCGCTCGTGAAGAGCCGCCTGCGCTCGCTGGCGCAGGACCGTGCGCGCAAGCGCATGCTGGGCAACGTGAAGCAGGCGACGCTGGTCATCGCCAACCCGACGCATTACGCCATCGCGCTCAGATATGCCCGAGATGAACAGCCCGCTCCGATCGTCCTCGCAAAGGGCAAGGACCTCATGGCGCTGCGCATCCGAGAAATCGCAGAGGCGAACGGCATCGCGGTGGTGGAAGACAAGCCTCTGGCAAGGTCCCTGTACGACAGTGTCGAGGTGGACCAGATGATTCCGGCGGAGTTCTACAGCGCGGTGGCTCAGATCCTGTTCTTCCTGTTCTCGAAGGCTCGCTGATGACCGAGGCACCTTCCTCGACCGCGCGCGCTCCCGTGGCCGGCCCCGACGTGCTGGCCGACGCCGAGCGCGTCTTCGCCACGGCGATCCGTGACTTCATCGCCGAACTCTGCCTCCTCGACGGCGGCATCCTGATCGGCTGGGTGCAGGCGGCGCGCCACGGCAACATCGCCGACCTCGTGGCCTCCTCCGCCGAGCCCTTCTTCAAGGAAGCCACCATCGCCTATGCCGACGGGGCCGACGTGCGCTTCGACTGGGGCCGCTCGCTCACCGTGGTGCTCGACATGGAATTCGTCACCGAGCCGGTGACGGTGTTCTTCAAGCTCATCCTCGACGGCGTCTATGTCGGTGTCGCGATCCAGCGCATCCTCGCGGATCAGGGACCGGGCTTCTGCCTCGACGGCTTCGAATCGGCCCTCGCCGAGGCCCGCCTCGACCGTGCCCCGGCCTGAGCGCGGCCGGGCATGGGCCATCACGCTCGCTCCGACGCCCGCGACGCGTCGCCGGAGCGTTCCCGCCCCGATCACGACCGCGTGTGCCCTTCGGGTCATTGACGGGACGGGCCGGCGCCGACATTGCTAAATGATGGGCCGAGGGAAGCGGTTCGCCCATCCGGATCGGGCGACGGCGATGCGCCGCCGCAACCTCCCGGTGCGTTGTCCTCGTGCTCGAACGCGTCGACGCTCATGACGCGCGCGCGGTCATTTGGAGGCTGTCGATGTATGTCCTGGTCGACGAACGGCCCGCGGTCAATTCCGGCTACAAGGCCAGCTTCGATCGCGAAGGCATCTCCTCTCTGGGCCTCGATCCCCTGGAATTCACCCACTGGTTCCAGTCCTCCTCGCGCGTCGACCGGGAGGCGATCCAGGGCTTCCTCCTCGGCGACTTCGAGGGCCGCGCGAAATGCGCCAGCCTGATCCGCAAGATGTCGCGCGCGCCGATCATCGCCCTCAGCGAGGTCCGCTCCCTCGACCAGACATTGCAGCTGTTCGAGGCGGGCATCGACGACGTGCTGCCGAAACCCGTGCATATCCGCGAGATCCTCGCGCGCTCGGAGGCGATCTGGCGGCGCGTCAACGCGCAGGCCGCGCCCGCGCGGGACGTCGCGCCGGAGTCCGAGCGCCTGAAGGTGCATTTCGACGGACGCGACCCCGAAGTGGACGGCGCGGTGCTGCCGCTGCCGCGCCGCGAGCGCCATATCCTCGAATGCCTGGTGCGCAATCGCGGCCGGCGCATGACGAAGGCGCAGATCTACAACATCGTCTACGGCGTCTACAGCAACGGCGTCGAGGAGAGCGTGATCGAGGGGCACGTGAGCAAGCTGCGCAAGAAGCTCAGCCAGCGCCTCGGCTACGATCCGATCGAGGCCAAGCGCTTCATGGGATACACTTTCATCGGTTGAGCCGGCCTTCGTCTCGGCAAGGCGAACGCCGGATCGGCCGAGCGCGCAGCGCCCGAGCGATCCTGGCTCCGCTTTGATCGCGCGGCGCCAGTCTCACTGGCAGAAGCTGCGCGCGCCCGGCGTCCAGGCGCCGAAGCCCGTGGCGACCATGTTGGTGATGACCCGGCAGACGTACTGCTTCTGGGCCGGATTGTTGTTCGGACCCGCGTGGTAGCGCGCGACCGCCAGGGTCCAGCTGCCCTCCCGCGCCTTGAGCTGCTTCAGGAACAGGGTCGCGTATTCCACGTTCTGGCGCGGATCGATCATCGCCTCCAGGCTCGCGAACTTCTCGCGGTGATAGTGGTGGTTGATCTGCATGCAGCCGAGATCGACGAGCTTGATCCCGCTCGCCCGTGCCTGCGCGAGCTGGTTCATCACGTCGGCTGCGCCGGTGCCGAAATAGGCCCGTCCCTGGATGTTCATGGCATAGGGCTGCAGCGAGCCGCGCTTGCCGCTCTCGGTCAAACCGACCGCGTACAGCACGCCGAGCGGCACCCCGTGCTTGGCCGAGGCGCCCGCCATCTCCCGCTCGCAGACATTGGCCGAGGCCGGCAAAGCCGCCGCCTTGCCGGTCGCCGGCGGCACGCTGTTGGCCGAGGCGGCGCCCGCGAGGCTACAGGTAAACGCCGCTGCGGTCAGGGCTGCTCGAAACGCTCTCATGAATCCGCTCGCTGGTATCGGACGGGGCCGCCTCGCGGCCATCGGGTTGCCGGCGCCCCGATTGGTCGGGCGTGGCGCGGTCCGGGTTGGCATTCGCATCGGCCCGGGTCGGGAAGGCTTGCGCGTCGGCGGGTGTCGGCATGGCCGCCGGTGCGCCGCTGGAGATCGTGACGCGCTCGGGCTGGTATCCGCCCTGCCGCAGGAGATCGTTGAGGACCTCGCCCCCCGCGCGCAGGAGGGTCGCGGTCTCCTCGCGGCTGGCGTGCAGATTCATTTCGAGCTGCCCGTCGCGCAAGCGCATCCGCACCAGGACGACGCCGAGATCGGCCGGATGAAGCTGGAGCGTGAGGAGACGGAGCGGGCCATCGACGGTGGTCGGCACCGCGCCGGCCGGGCCGCGCGCGACCTGTCCCAGGATCGCGTCGGCGATCTGCTGCGCCGGCCCCTGTGCGGCGGTGGCAGCCTGGGTCGGACCGGGCGGTGCTGACAGGTTCGGCAGGTTCATGTCCGGCAGGCCCGTGGCGGCAGCGGTGGCGCCGGGCGCGGGATCGGCGGCCTTCGCGTTCTGGATCTCGGGCGAACGGGCCGACCCGGCATCCGAGCCGCGCCGCGCGGCAACCGGCATCACCATGCCGGTTCCGGCCGGAGCGTTGATGGCGGGCCGCGACGCCTCGGACCTCGCATCGCCGAGGGTGACCGGTGCGGGCTCGGCGCGCTTCGAGACCGGGCTCTGGGGCGAACGGCCCGCATCGGCGTCCTGTCCTGCGGCCGCCGGCATCGCGGCGGCGGCTTCGGCCGGATCGGCGCGAACCGGATCGGGCTTCGGTGGCGATGCGCCCGCTGCGCTGGAAGGCCCTGCCGCCGGGGCTTCCGGGACCCGGCCCTGCACGATCGCAGGCGCCGCCGCCGCGATGCCGGGTGCGGGCGCCTGAGGCGCGGCCCGCGCCGGAGCGTCCGTTCCCGCGGCGACGTCCGCATCGGAAACCGGCTCGTCGGGCGAGGGCCGCGCGGGTTCGGAGACCGGATTCGGTGCCGCCATGAGGGCGGGACGGAGCGGGTGGGCCTCCACCGCCCCGCGCGACGGCGATGCGGCCGAAACCGCTTGGGCATCCGCGACCGCCGATCCCGGGGTCCCGACCACTACCGAAGGCGCGCGCGCGCTGTCCGGCCGATGTTCCGTGCCGGGCAGCACCTCTGCCCGGATGTGTTCCGCGCCGCGCTCGGCGAGGGGCGTGGCCGCAGGGGCCGGCATGACCGTCACCGGACTGGCCTGAGCGGCCGGGTGCGCCGTGGTCACGCGCCCCGGCTGGGGCTCAAGGGAGGTGTCGACCGGAGCGGAGGGGACGACGGGCATCGGGTCCGGAACCCGTATGGCCGCGAGCGCGGCCACGGTCGGAGCGGACCCGGTCGAACCGAGAGGGGCGCTCGAAGGCGGCAGGGCGGGCTCTTCGGCCATCGCTTGCGTCACCGCTCCGACCATGGCCGATTGCTGGCGCGGCGGCATCGGATCGACCGGCCCGGACGACAGGGCCGTGAGGCCCCGCACCGTCTCGGAACGCGGCGACGGGACGCCCGGAGCGCGCAGGAGCGTCTCCTGGGGCTGACTCGATTCCGTGGCGGTGGTGGCGGATGCCTCCGCCGACAGCCCTGGTGCCCCTGAGGCGACCGGCGCCCTCGGCGGTGCCGCAGGGTCGCGGGCCGCCAGGATGCGCGGGAGCACCGGCGCGAAATGGGTCTCCCGCGTGACGACCACGACGCGGGTCCGCGCCTCGGCCGCCACCGGGGGCATACCGGCGGCGGGTTCGGCGGCCGGCGCTTCCGCCAAGGCTGGAACGACGTCCGTGGGATCGGACGGACCCGGTCCGGGGACCGCGTCGGGAGTTCCCGCCTGGGCCACGGCCGTGGCGCTCAGCGAGGCGCGGGCGACGAGCGCCTCAAGGGAATCGCGGGTCGGCGGGCGGGGACCCGCGCCGTTCGGGGACACGGACGGCACGACGGCGGCGAGGAGGGCGAGCGGGTTCGCGGCCTCACCCTGGATCGGCGCGGGGGCGGGCTCGGAAGGCGTCTCATCCTCACGACCGGCCGGACGATCCGGATCGAGGGAGGCCGGATCGTCCGATCCGAGCGAGCCCTTCAACGCGCCGAGCACGGCGCCGAAGAGATCGAGGGAGGCGTCCAGCGCCTCGCCCCCCTGGGGGCGGAGGCCGGTCGGTTCCGCCGGCACGCGCGGACCGGAATGGGTGGCACCGAGGGTGTTCAACGCTCACTCCTGCGCATGATCTCGTCGATTCGGCCGAGGGCCCCCTGCGCGCGGGCGATGGCGGGGGCCACGGGCACCACGCGGGGGCCGGTCGGCTCCGGATCGGCCGGACCGGGAACGGCGGTCGCGACCGCGCGGATCTCGCGCGCCGTGGACAGGGCGGCATCGAGGAGGTCGCGGTCGGCGGGATCGAGGGCGGCGCGGTCGGTCGTCCGCAGGGTCTCGAAGGAATCCTCGAAGCGTCCGTCCACCACGACGAGGGCGGCGGCGCGGTAGAGACGGGCGCGCATCGCCTCCACGGAGCCGGGCTCGGTGAGGGTGACGCCGCGCTCGGCCGCGAAGACGGCGGTGGCGGTCTTGCCCTGGTCGACGGCCGCGCGGGCGACGAGCAGGTACAGTTCGCGCCGTCCCTCGATCTCCACCTCGTCGAGCATGGCCTGGAGCCGGGCGAAGCGCGCGCCCGCGCCCGTGAAGTCGAGGCGCGTCAGGGCGGCGGCGAAGCGCTGGCGGAAATTGCCGGCATAGACCGAGTGGCGGAAGCGGCGCAGGTATTGGATCGCCAGCGCCTCGAACTTCGCTAGGTCGCCGGCCTGGGCCAGGACGAAGATCTCGCGCCGGAGGGCGCCCTCCTCCACCAGCGTGCCGGGCGCCAGCAGGCGGGCGAGGTCGAGGAGGCGGATCGACTGGGCGGGATCGTCGCGCACGACGAGGGCGGATTGCGCCATGGCGAGCTGCGCGCCGAGGCTGACCGGCACCGAGAGCGGGTCGATCTTGACCAGCAGGGCGCGCGCCTCCTTCTCACGCCCTTCCAGGTAGGCCAGCGTGCCGAAGACCAGTTGGGTATCGGCCTCCGGCACCTTGCCCGAGGCCACGAGGTGGCGCAGCAGCGTCGGCCCGCCGCCGCTAAGCGCGAAGGTCACGGCCGCCCGCAGGTTCACGGGTTCGGCCCAGGTCTCGGGCTCCAGGGCCACCATGCGCGATTCCGCGAGCGCCAGGAGCGCGCGCTGGCCGTGATGCGCCTGGGCCGAGCCCTGCGCGATCCGGTCCTGCAGCAATTGCAGGGTCCGCACGAGTTCGACGGGCACCGGATAGGGCTTGACCGGCAGCGGCTCGATCGGCGCGGCGGGGGCCGCCCCGTGGCCATCGCCCCCGTGGGAATCCGCCGCCCAGGCGGGCGCCGCCAGGGCCGCCACGCACCACGCCAGTCCGACGACGACGGCACGCATCACTCGGGCCGCCCCCGCAGCAGGATCTCGATGCGGCGGTTCTCGGCGGCCTTCGGGTCGGCCGGGTTGCGCGGTTGCCGGTCGGCATAGCCCTCGATGCGCTCCAGCCGCGCATCCGCGACGCCGCCGCGCACGAGCATGTAGGAGGCCATCTGGGCGCGGGCCGAGGACAGGCGCCAATTGTCGTAGGTCTCCGAGCGGAAGGGGCGCGCATCGGTGTGACCCCGCACCACGATCCGGCCGGGACGGTCCTTGAGGATGCGGGCGACCTGCTCGAGGGCGCGCACCACCTTGGCCTGGGGCTCGGCCGAGCCCACGCCGAACATGCTGAAATTCACCTCGTCGGTGAGGCTGATGAGGATGCCCTCGCCGGTGCGGCGAACCTCAGCGCGGGGGGCCGGCGCGTTCGCCTGCGTCGGCAGGACCCGGGCGATCTCGGCCTTGATCTCGGCCATCGCGGCGGTCTCGGCCGCGTCGGCGGCAGCCTTCGTCTCGGTGGCCTTGGCCTCAGCAGTCTTCACATCGGCGGCCTTGGCCTCCTGAGCCGACGTGTCGGCGGAAGCCTTCGCGTCGGAAGCCGATTTCTCCTTCGCGCCGGGCCCGGCCTCGGGCTTCGGGGTCGGGTCGGGTTTCTGCGGCGTCGCCAGGATCTTGATGTCCGTCTCGCCGGGCAGGGCCGAGGCGACCCGGAGCGGCGCCGGCCGCGCACCGGGCGTGGCCGCGCGGACGTCGGGCCGGGCCTCCCGCGGCAGGGGCGTGACCGTGCCGGTGCTGCCCGCCTGCTCGGTGCGGGTCTTGGCCAGGGGGGCGACCTGCCAGTAGAGCGGATCGAAGGGATCGCGCGCGGCCTCGCCGCCCTTGATGCCGGGCTCGCCGGTCTCCGTCGCGACGGCGTCGGCGGAGGCGACCTCCGGGCCGGGCTCGGCCTCGGCCGCCAGCTTGGCCAGCACCGCGTAGGGGTCCTGGAACAGGGCGGCCTCGCGGGCGCGGCTGCCGGGCGGACCGGCGGCGCCCTTGCCGTCGTCCTTGCCGCTCCCCTTGCCCTCCGCGCTGCCCTCGCCCTTGCCCGCGTCCGGCTTGCCCTCCTCGGGCGTTGGCTCGCCGGGCTTGTTCTGCGGGTCGCGCAGCCCCTTGCGGTCGAAGGTGACGTCGGCGAGCTTCACCGGATTGAAGTATTCGGCGATGGCCGTCTTGGTCTCCTTGGTGGTGGAGCCGATCAGCCACAGCACGAGGAACAGGGCCATCATCGCCGTCATGAAGTCGGCGAGCGCGATCTTCCAGGCGCCGCCGTGGTGGCCCTCCTCGTGGTCGCCGTGGCGCTTGATGATGATGATCTCGTGGTGGCCCTCGTCCGCCATGGCTCAGGCTCCCCGCACGGCGTCGGTCATCAGCCGGCCCCAGGCGCCGAGCTGGGTCTCGATCACGGTCTGGTCGGCCTGCACCGCGACGTCCGGGCCGTCGGCGGCCACGAAATCCACGGAGGCCTCGAAGGGCCCGAGCTTGCCCGCCACCGCATCGAGGAGATCGGCTGGGCCGCTCACCCGCACGGGCGCGCGGGCATCCCCCAGGATGCGGGCGAGGCTCTGGGCGAGCTCGTCCACGGCCCGGCGCCGCAGCGCCTCGGTCAGGACCGGCACGAGGAGATGGCCGACCCGGTCGGTGAGCCCGGTCCCGAGGGCCTGGAGCGCCTCGGCGAAGCCGGCGGCGAGGCGGTCGCCCTCCTCGGCGCACCAGGCCTGGCGCATCTCGACGAGGCGGGCGTCGTGATCGGCCTGCATGCAGGCGAGCACCGATGCGGTCTCGGCACCGGCCTCGGCCCGGCCCGTCTCGCGCCCGCGCTCCCAGCCACGCGCCTCGGCGGCGCGCAGCAGGGCCTCGCGATCCTCGGGCGCCTCGGCGGGTGCGGCCGGCTTGCGCAGGAAGGCGGCGAGGCCGTCCGTGGCGCGCAGGCCGGGCCGGGCGGCCGGAGCGGCGCGGGCCGGGGCCACGTCGTCGGAAAAGTCGGGCAGGAGGCGGGCGATCGCGGGGGCCATCACGCGGCCTCACGCAGGAGCCAGCGCTTCAGGATCTCGGCGGCCTGGGCCTCGTCGGTCTCGATCATCTGCTCCAGTCTCTTCTGCGGCGAGCGGTTCAGCTTCTCGGTGAGGTCTTCGATCATGCTGGCGACCGGGTTCGGGGCGGCGAGGCTCGGCACGTCGCCATTGGCCCCGACCACCTGTCCCGACGCGGCGGGAGCGGCGAGCGCCGCGTTCGGCGCGCTCGCGGCCAGGGCCTGCGCTTCGGCGGCCGCCGCGAGGGCGCGCGCCTCCTCCTGCTGCGCGGCCGGAATCTCCAGGATGGCGCGCATCGCCGGACGCAGGCCGAACCAGATCAGCAGGCCGGCCACCAGCAGGATGGTGCCCGCGTTGATCAGGGTGGCGGACTGGCGCATCAGCACGTCGGTCAGGCTGAGCGGCGCCACCGGCTCCAGGGGCTGGCCGTCGTTGACGAAGCCCACGGCGGCGACCTTCACGTTGTCGCCGC
Source organism: Methylobacterium sp. J-068 (assembly GCF_022829445.1). Taxonomy (GTDB): domain Bacteria; phylum Pseudomonadota; class Alphaproteobacteria; order Rhizobiales; family Beijerinckiaceae; genus Methylobacterium. Next base: position 43,261 of record NZ_JAKSXY010000109.1, read on the forward strand.
GATCCTTGTTGAAGCCGGCGGCCGAGCCGACGAGTTGCTCGATCTCGGCGACCTGGGCGTCGATGGCGGCCTTGCTCGCGTCGGGCCCGGCCAGAGCCGCGAGGCGGGCGCGGTTGACGAGGACGGCCACCGAGATCTGCTTGATGTTGTAGCCGTCGCTGACGGTCTGGATGGTCTTCGAGGAGATCTCGTAATTGGTGAGGTCCTCGCGCTTCTGGGTCTCGTTGCTGGCCGAGTCGTTGCCGTCCGAGCGGGCGCGCTGCTCGGGCAGGTTCCCTTGCGCGGAGGTCGGGCGCTGCGCGGCGTTGCGGTTCTGCGAGTTCTCGGTCTCGCGCACGGCGCGGGTCGAGCGCTCGACGCGCTGGTCGGGGTTGAAGATGGTCTCGTTCTGGACCGTCTTGTCGGTGTTGAGGCGGGCGGCGACGCTGACCTCGAAATTGCCGACGCCGAGATAGGGCGTCAGGGTCCGGCGGATGTTGTCCTGGACCTCGTGGCCGATGGTCTTCTCCAGGGTCGCCATCTTGCCGGTGGGCACGGCCGCCGCGTCGTCGCCCGAGAGCAGGAGCGAGCCGTCCGAACCGATCACGGTGACGCGGTCGGGCTTCATGCCGGGCACGGCGGAGGCGACGAGGTGGCGGATCGACTGGGCGCCGCTGACGTCGTCGGCGGGCTCGGTGCGCACGACCACGGAGGCCGAGGGCGGCTGCTGGTCGCGGCGGAACGACCCCCTATCGGGCAGCACGATGTGGACGCGGGCGGCCTTGACGCCCTTCATGCCCTGGATGGTGCGGGCGATCTCGCCCTCCAGGGCGCGGACGCGGGTCACCTCCTGCATGAACGAGGTCATGCCGAGCGACCCGAGATCGTTGAACAGCTCGTAGCCGGACTTGGCGCTCTGCGGCAGGCCCTTCTCGGCGAGCAGCATGCGGGCCTGGGCGGTGTGGCCGTAGGCGACGAGCACGGCGGCGCCGTCGGCGCTGACGTCGAAGGGGATGTTGGCGTCCTTCAGCACGCTGCCGATGCGCCCGACATCCTCGCGGCTGAGACCCGTATAGAGCGGCTCCTGGGCCGGACGGCTCAGGTAGTAGGCGCCGAGGCCGACGGCGAGGAAGACCACCACGCCGATGAGCGACAGGGCGGCGATGCGCCGCCCGCCCAGCGCGAGGATGTTGTTCCAGAGCCGTTCGGCGTGTTGGAGACCGGACATTCGGTGGGCTGCTCCGCTTCGGATCCGCGATCCGATACGGTCCTCTCACCCGCCAGCCTTGCGCGAAGGTTGCGCCGCCGTGCGGGCGCGCCGCGATGTCCGAGAGCCGGCGGCCCACCGGCCGACCGCACCCGGACGTTGTCGGGCGCGGCGCGCGCCTCAATACGGGTGGCGGTCCGTCTTGTTCATCCAGGCCTCGTAGGCCTTCAGCCCGGTCTCGCGCTCGAAATTCTCACTGACCCGGATGCGGCGCTGATCCCAGGGCTTGGCGAAATCCTCGTACTGGAACGCGTCGTCGAAGCCGATCTTGCTCGTGTCCTTGAGGCTGGCGGCGAAGTAGACGTGATCGATGCGCGACCAGTAGATGGCGCTCATGCACATCGGGCACGGCGCGCCGTTGATGTAGATCTCGCAGCCCTTCAGCATCCTGGCCCGCTCGGTCACGGGGTCCGGGGAGCCGGGCTCGCGCGGGATCATCTCCAGGATCGTCCCGGCGCCGTACTCGCTGCCGAGCAGGGCCTTCGGGTTCAGCCGGGCGGAGGCATCCATGATGGCGGTGATCTCCGCATGGAAGACCGGGATGCCGGTCAGCAGGACACGGTTCTGGCCGCGCCCGATGATCTCCCCGTCCTTCACGATCACCGCTCCGAACGGGCCGCCCCACCCCTTCTCGACGGACTCGATCGCGAGCCGTGTCGCCTCCTCCATGAACGCCTTCTTGCCGGCTGGGACCGGGGCCGCCTGCGCGACGGCCCCCGGCGCCACGGCCATCGACATGCCGACCCCGACGGCGCTCGCCAGAAAGGCGCGCCGGCCCAGAACACCCGGCATCGTACAATCGCCGGAATGTTCGGCCGAGCAGGAACAGGATCGAAACATTCAAGCTCTCCACAAATATATCGTGCGAAGACACGATACATAGTCCCGACGATCCGAGAAGCCGAAACGATCAACGTTCCCGCGCATCGGACAACATCATTTCCATCTCATGACACGAGGCCCTCGGACTTCGTCCGATGTCGACGCGAAATGATTCATGATGGTGCGAGCGATCCGGACGGGATCTTAGAAAAAGGACCGCACCAACCCGCCGACCAGCATGTTCCAGCCGTCGATGAGGATGAAGAACAACACCTTGAACGGCAGCGAGATCACGGTGGGGGGCAGCATCATCATGCCCATCGACATGATGATGGTCGACACGATCATGTCGATGACGAGGAAGGGCAGCGCGATCAGGAAGCCGATCTCGAAGCCGCGGCGCAGTTCCGAGATCATGAAGGCCGGGATCAGGATGCGCAGGTCGATCTTCTCACCGCCCTCGGCCTTGGGGATGTTGCGGCTCGCCAGATCCGTGAAGGTCTGGAGATCCTTCGGGCGCACGTGGGTCGTCATGAACTCCCGGAACGGCTCGACGAGCTTCGGAATCGCCTCCTCCTCGGAGATGCGGTTCTCGGTGAGCGGTTTCAGGCCCTCGTTCCAGGCCCGGTCGAAGGTCGGCGCCATGACGTAGAACGTCATGAACAGCGACAGGCTGACGAGGAAGATGTTGGCCGGCGTGCTCTGGAGGCCGAGACCCGAGCGCAGGAAGGAGAAGGCGATGGCGAAGCGCGTGAAGCTCGTCACCATCACGAGCAGGCCCGGCGCCAGCGAGAGCACGGTGAGCAGCGCCACGAGCTGCAGGATGCGCCCGCTCGCCGCCCCGTTGCCGGCCGGCAGCAGCGCGTCGAGGGCGGGCAGCCCCGTGGCCGATTGCGCGAGCGCCGGCCCGGTGAGGGCGAGGCCGGCGGCCAGGGTGGCGGCCAGGGCAGCGGCGACGGGGAGCGCCAGGGTGGTGAACGGTTTCATCGGGGTTCCGTCGGCTCCGCGCCCTACTGCACCACCAGCATCTCGACGATCAGCTCGTTCACCTGCCCCTTCGTGCGCAGGGCGACGCGCTCGTTGAGGTCTTCGCGCAGGTGCAAGAGGCCGCTGGCGCCCTCGATCTGCTTCATCGTGACGGTGCGCAGGTAGGCCAGGATGTCGGCGCGGATCTCGGCGAGCGCCACGTCGGGGTTCGGCACGGTGCCGGTCTTGAACACCACGGAGGATTCGAGGCGGACCCAGGCGTCGTTGGCGTCGGCGAGGTTGGTCACCACCGAACCGACGCTGCGGAGCGCGAGGTCGCCGGTGTATTTCAACACCTTCACGGCCTTGTCCTCCTCGTCCTTCTTCTTGACGTCCACGGCCTTCTCGACGGTGGAGAGAAGGTACATCCCGAGGCCGCCGCCGGTGCCGATGGCCACCAGGCTGGTGAGCGCGAGGGCCGCGATCCAGCCCTTGCCCCCCTTCTTCGGCTCCGTCTTGTCGTCCTTGGCGGCCATGGGTCGCGTCCTGCTGATCGGTTCGGGGCGGCGTCATGCCAAATCCGGTCGATCCCTTCGGGATGGTGGATCTGGGGATGGCGGATCTGGAGATGGCGGATCCGGGCTTCGCTCCGGCGCCGCGCGGGCTGAGCGATCCTGTCTCCGCTTCGATCGAGCGGAGACAGGATCAGAACGGCGCCAGGGTCTCGAAGACCTGCTGGCCGAGGCTCGGCCCCTGCACGTCGGTGATGCGGCCGCGCCCGCCATACGAGACGCGCGCCTCGGCGATCTTGTCGTAATCGATGGTGTTCTTGCGCGAGATGTCGCGCGGCCGCACGATGCCCGCGACGGTGAGCACGCGGACCTCGTTGTTCACCCGCACCTCCTGCGAGCCGCTGATGACGACGTTGCCGTTGGGCATCTGCTCGGTGACGATGGCGGCGACCGACAGGCGCAGGACCTCCGAGCGGTCGATGTTGCCCGCCCCCTTGGTCTCGGTGCCCGAGCGGATGCCCGCATCGGCGGTGGCAGCGTCCTTCAGGCCCGAGACGCCGTAGCCGAAGTCGAAGCCGAGGCTCGATTTCTGGCTGCGGGAACGGTCGCTCGAATTGCCGAACTGCGCCTTGTCGTCGATGAGGATCGACACCGTGACGACGTCGCCGACGTTGCGGGCGCGCGGGTCCTGGAAGATCTCGGCGCTGCCGGGGGCCCAGGTCGAGTGGTAGCTGCGCCGCCCCAGCGAGCCGTAGGTGGTGGGCAGCGCCTCGCGCGGCGGCTGCAACCCGGTGCCGATCGGCGTCAGGAGCGGCGGCTGGCCCATGCGGTCGAGGGAGGAATTGCAGGCGGCCAGCGCCGGGGCGAGGAGGGCCAGGAGAAGGCCGGCGCGCGCGGGGCCGGAGGCCGACGTCAGGAGATCGCGCATCAGGATTTCTCGCTCTCGCGGGCTTTCTTGCCCAGTTCGGTCATCGCCCGGGCCAACTGCGCGGCGCGCGCGGCCTCCATCTCGCTCAGGATCGCGCTCGCGGTGCGGGCGTTGAGCTTGGTCAGGATCGCGGCCGCCGCGTCGCCCGGCATGTTGGCGAGTTGCAGCGCGGCGGCATCCGCCCGCATCTTGGTGTAGATCGCCACCACGCCGTCGTCGGCCTTGGCCAGGAACTCGTTGCGGCGGGCGAGCCAGCTCTCGTATTCGGCGCGCTTGGCCTCGAGCTTGGCGATGCGCTCCTCGACCTGGCGCTCCAGGGCGGCGAGCTGCTCCTTCTGCCAGGCGAAGCGCGCATCGGCGGCGGCATCCGCGATGCTGGCGCAATAGGCGGAGGGCTTGGGCGCAGGCTTGACGGGCTCGGGCGCCGGCTCGGGCGCCTTGACGTCGGCCACCTGCACCGGCTCGGCGGGCTTTGCCATCTCGGCGCGCGGCTCGGCCGCGACCGCCGTCTCGGCGGGCCTGTCGAGGGCCTTGTCGACGGGCTTGTCGACGGGCTTGGCGGCCACGGACAGCTTCGACGCGGCGGGCTTCGCGGCGGCCTTGGGAAGCGGGCCGGGATTCATGCCCGAGACGGGCGCCCCCGAGACGGTCGGCTTGACGCCCTCGACGGCGCGGGCCGGACCGAGCCAGAGGGTCGCCGCGGCCAGGAGCCCCAGGAACAGGAGGACGCGCAGGGCCATGAGGGGGAGCCACGGGGCGGGCCCGCCGAGGGGCGGCCGCCGGACCACGAGCCGGGCCATGTCGCGCGCGCCGCTCCGCGCCATCGAGGGGACGCTCATTGCACCACGAGCTCCGCCTGGAGGGCTCCGGAGGTCTTCACCGCCTGGAGGATGGAGATGATGTCGCTGGGCTTCAGGCCGACATTGTTGAGGCCGCGCACCAGCGTCTGGAGGTCGGAGCCGCCGATGATCGCCATGCGGCCCGACTGCTCGTTGACCGAGACCTCGGTGCGCGGGACCACGGCGGTCTGGCCGTTCGAGAAGGGCGCGGGCTGGGAGACCTCGGGGGCTTCCGTCACCCGCACGGTGAGGTTGCCGTGGGTCACCGCCACCGTGGAGATCTGGACGTTGCGGCCGATCACCACCGTGCCGGTGCGCTGGTCGACGACGACCCGGGCCGGCGTGTCGGGATTGACCGTGAGGTCGCCGACCTCGGCGACGAAGCGGGTCTGGGCGATGTTGCTCGGCCGCATCAGCGCGATGGCGCGCTGGTCGCGCGGGGCGGCGACGCGGCGGCCGAAGCGGGCCAGCGCGTAGGCGTTGATGGCGTCGGCCACCATCGTGGCGGTCTTGAAGTCGGGGTTCTTCAGCTCGAAGACGAGTTCGGGCAGGTCGCGGAAGGTGCCCGGGACCTCGCGCTCGATCAGGGCGCCGTTGGGGATGCGGCCGGCCGTGGGCACGCCCTGCGTCACGCTCTCGGCTTGGCCGCCGACGACGAAGCCCGAGACCGCGAGCGGCCCCTGCGCGGCGGCGTAGGTCAGGCTGTCGCCGCCCATCAGGGGCGTCATCAGCAGGGTGCCGCCCTTGAGGGAGGTGGCGTCGCCGAGCGAGGTCACGGTCACGTCGATGCGCGAGCCGGTGCCGGTATAGGGCGGCAGGTCGGCGGTCACCATCACGGCGGCGACGTTGCGGGTGCGCAGGCGGGCGTCGCGCACGTTGATGCCCATGCGGTCGAGCATCGATTGCAGGGATTGCTCGGTGAACTGCGCGTTGCGCAGCGTATCGCCGGTGCCCTGAAGGCCGGTGACGAGGCCGTAGCCCACGAGCTGGTTGTCACGCACGCCCTTCAGGGTGGCGATGTCCTTGATCCGGGTGCCGGCCTGGGCGGGCGTCGGCAGCGCGAGGAGCACGGCCGCGACCAGTGCCGGGAATGTCGCCAGGAGGCGGCGCATCAGCGGTCCCCGGTCCGGATTCGGCCGTCGGCCATCACGGTGCCGAGGACGATGCGGTTGGTGTCGGTGTTGCGCACGCGGATGACGTCGCCGAGGCCGCCGTTCTGGAGCGGCGCCCCGACTGCGGTGATGAGGAGGCCGTGCTCCTCGAACACGATCTGCGTCGGCGTGCCCCGGCTGACGAGGCGCGGATCGTCGACGGCGTTCACCGGAACGGGCTCGCCCGGCAGCAGCATGCGCCGCGCGATGCGCCCCGCGATGGCCATCGGCGCGTCGACGACGGCGGTGCGCGCCCGGAAGGTCTCGGGATAGGCCTGCATCCGCAGCATCGATTCCTTGATCGTGTCGCCGGGATAGATCGTCACCGTCGGCACCGGCAGCATCAGGTCCTCGGCCCGCGCGGACCCAAGGCCGAGCGCGAGGCCGAGGCCGAGGGCCGCGATGTGCCCGGTGAAGCTGGGAAAACCCATGACGTGCTTGCGCCCTTGATGGAGGCCCGGACGGGCGACCGGCGGCTCCGGCGGCGGGCCGGAGCCCGCCGTCGCCGCGCGAATGTGGAGGGGTCGGAATCAGGCGCCGGCGGCGCCGGAACGGACTTGTGCCTAGCGGATGCCCTTCGAGACCGTGCCGGCCATCTCGTCGGCGGCCTGGATCACCTTCGAGTTCATCTCGAAGGCGCGCTGGGCCGTGATCATGTTGGTGATCTCCTTGACGGGATCGACGTTCGAGCTCTCGAGGTAGCCCTGCTGGAGCTTGCCGAAGCTCGGATCGCCCGGCACGCCCGTCACCGCCGCGCCCGAGGCCGGGGTCTCGCGGTAGAGCCCGTTGCCCAGGGGCTCCAGGCCGGAATCATTGGCGAAGTTCGCGATGGTGATCTGTCCGAGGTTCTGTTGCGCGACCTGCCCGTCGATCTTGGCGAAGACCTGGCCCGACTGGTTGATGGTCACGTCGACGGCGCCCGTCGGGATGAGGATCGCGGGATCGAGGGCGTAGCCTTCGAGCGTCACGATCTGGCCCGTGCTGCTGCGGTTGAACGCGCCCGCGCGGGTGTAGTTGATCTCGCCCGAGGGGCTGGTGATCTGGAAGTAGCCGCGTCCGTTCACCGCCAGGTCGAGCTGGTTCGAGGTCTGGGCGAGCGGCCCCTGGCGGTGCAGGTTGCGGATCGCGGCGGTGCGCACGCCGAGGCCCAGCATCGCCCCCTCGGGCACCGGCTCCTGGCCGGCCTGGTTCGGGGCGCCCTGCTGGCGCTCGGCCTGGTAGAGCAGGTCGGTGAACTCGGCCCGCGCGCCCTTGAACCCGGTGGTGTTCAGGTTGGCGATGTTGTTGGCGATGACCTCGAGGTTCATCTGCTGGGCGTTCATGCCCGTGGCCGCGATGGCGAGCGCTCTCATGTCGGCGGGTTCCTATCTTCTAGATCGGCATGCGGCTGAGTTCGAGATAGGCGGCGACCACCTTGTCCCGGACCGCGATGGCCGTCTGCAGGCTCTGCTCGGCATCCATCACGGCCTCGACGACCTGCTGGGTCGTGGCCTTGCCCTGGATGCCCGAGATGGCGGTGGCCTCGCCGGTGCGCAGGGAGGTGCGCAGGCCGGTGGCGAGCTGGGCCATGACCTCGCCGAAATCGGTGCCGGCGCCGGCGCTGCCGGCCGCCGGCATCACGGGGATGCTGGTGCGGGCCAGCGGTGCGGCCGCGTCCGTGCGGGTGATGCCGGCGGCCCGGTCGAAGGCGGCGAGCGAGGTGAGGGCTTCGATCATCGCGTTCGTCTCAGGTTCGCAGGAGGTCGATGACGCTGGCGACCATGGCGCGAGCCTGCTTGATCACCTGCACGTTGGCTTCGAAGGAGCGGTTGGCCTCGCGGATGTCGGCCATCTCCAGCAACACGTTGACGTTGGGCATCTTCACGTTGCCGTCGGCATCGGCCGCCGGGTTGCCGGGGTCGCGCTCGATGCGGAACGGCGCCTCGTCGGTGCCGATCTTCTGGAGCCGGACCGAGGTCCCGCCGGCGGCGCGGTCCAGCGCCGCCCGGAACGTCACGGTCTTGCGGGCATAGGGGTCGGCGCCCGGCCCGTCCCCGACGGATTGCGCGTTGGCGACGTTCTCGGCGGCGATGCGCAGGCGCAGGGACTGCGCCTCCATGCCGGCGCTGGCGAGCCGGGTCGAGGCGGCGAGCGGATCGATCATCAGCTGCCCCTCAGGGCGGCTTTGAGCATCCGGTCGAAGGCCTTGGTGATGCCCATGTTGAGGTTGTGCTGGCTGCTGACCTCGCCGGCCTTGAGCATCTCCTGCTCCAGGCTGACCGAGCTCGAGGTCGAGAGCTGGTCCCAGGCCTCGGCGGCCGAGACCGGCTTCGTCGGGATGCGGTTCTCGCCCGCGGTGACGTGGGCCTGCTCCGTCATGGTCATGCCCATGGAGGCGCTGGTGCGCGCCATCACCTCGGAGAACGGCGCCACGTCCCGCGCCTTGTAGCCGGGCGTGTTGGCGTTCGCGACGTTGCTGGCGATCGTCGCTTGCCGCACCGCGAGGTAGCGGGCCTGCTGCGAGGCCAGGTCGAAGAGGTAGACGCCTGTCACGGCCGGCTCCGGTCCCGATCTTTCATGTTCGAGGCTTTAGGGAGCCAATCTTGTCCGAAGCTGACGGGGCTCGCGGAGCGACGGCCAGCTTGACAGGGCATGGCCTCGCCCCCTCATTGATCGGGCGGCCGCGCTCCGGTCCGAGAGCCGCCCTCCGTTCCGAGAACACGCGTCAAACACAGCCGATGTCCGATCCCTCGCCGCAGACCGGGGCCGCCCCTTCCGCGAGGCGGACATGAGCGCGCGGATTCTCTTCCCCGACGCGGCCCGCTATGCGGCCGGGGCCGGTATCGGCCCCGGCGAGAGCGAGCATCTCGTCCCGGCCAAGAACCGCTGGTCGCGGGTGGTGCTGCCCTTCGCCGGCCTGACGCCGGAGGCGTGGTGCGGCTTGCGCTTCCGCCTCGCCTGGGATGCGGAGGAGACCGCCGGATCCGCCCTCGACTTCGCCCTGGCGGGGATCGACTTCCTGTCGGAGGATGGCTCCAGCCTCGATTTCGACCACGTGCCGGGCCTCGACCGGACGCTGCTCGATCCCCACGGCGCCTGGATCGTCGGCCCCACCCACCTGCCGGCCGAGACGCGCGGGACGCGCGTGGGTGTCGTCCACCTCGCCTTCCGGGTGCCGGCACCGGCGAGCCGGATCACCGTGACGATCCGCTCCTGGCGCAACAGCCGGACCTTCGCAGTGTCCGAGGTCACGCTCACGCAGGGCGCGGAGGCCCCCCCCTCGCCCGCCGAGATTCCGCGCCTCCGGCACCGGCTCGGTCCCGAGGCGACGTGGGTCGAACAGGCCCTGGTGCCCGGTTGCGGCCTCGTGCTGCGCGGGCAGCTCCACACGCCGACCCCGAGCGCCCACGCGGCCCTCGCGCGCATCGTCTACCGGGATCGGCAGGGCGAGATCCTGCCGCCGCCCTATCCCGGAACCATCTCGGTGCCGGCGCTGGGCGCGCTCATCGACCTCTCGACCCATCAGCAGGCCCGCCGCTTCACCCTGGAGCTCCAGCCTCCGGCCGGCGCCGCGCGGGTGTCGGTCGGCTTCGCAATCTGGGAATCCGGCGGCCCGGAGGTCGAACTCCTCGGCCTGCCCGAAATCGCCCTCGAGGATCGGATGCGGCTGCAGAGCCTGTGCGCCGACGATCTCCTCGATGCGACGGACTTCCTCGCCCGGCTGGCCGAGCGGCTGTCGCTCCCCGGCGCCGCCTTCGCGGGCTGGTGCCCTCAGCCGGACGCCGTGGCGGTCCTCCCGGCGGTGCTCGCGCGGGCCCGCGCGATCCAGCGCGGCCAGAGCCACCGCGCGGCCGGCCTCGACCGAACCCTGACCCTCGGATCGGCCCCGGCCTGGACCCTGCCCGAGACCCCGGACTGGACCGAGGACCCGTTCCGCTCGGTGCCCTGGCGGCTCGAATACCAGTCGCTCTCCTGGCTCGGCGCGATCGCGGAGGCGCCGGGCGGCGGCACGACGGCCCTGAACCTCGCCCTATCTTGGTCGCGCGCCAATCCCTGGGGGGCACCGGCGGACGGGCTCGCCCTGCATCCGGCGGCGCTGAGCGCGCGCACCGAGAGCTTCGTGCGGCTCCTGGCCCGGGCGGGCAAGCCCGGCGGCCCGGCCTCCCTCACCCTGACGGGCGAGGCGGTGCGGCACGGCTTCGCCCTGGCCGAGATCGTCGGCCAGAACACCTTCGGCCGCTCGATCCATCAGGTCCAGGCGGCCGCGACCCTGATGCTGGTGGCCCGCGCCCTCCCGCTGCTGCCGCTCGCCGCGCATTGGCTGGCGCTGGCCCGCGGCGCCCTGGAATCCGGTGTCGCCCGCCTCATCGACGCGGACGGGCGCTTCTTCGACCCCTCCCCGCATCAGCGCCTCGAACTGCTCACCCTGCTGCGCGCGCTGAGCCTCGGCCTCGACCCCGAGGACGAAACCCAGGCGGCGGTGAAGACCCGGCTCGACGGGGCGCTGGCGGCGGGGCTGCCTCGGGTCTCGGGCCTCCTCGACCCGGCCGGCCGGCTGCCGCCCTTCGGCGACACGCCCCACGGCGAGGACGAGGCCGGCTGGATCGGCCGGCTCGGCGCGGGCGCGAGCCGAGCCCTCGTGGCCGAGCGGTGGTCCGGCCAGGCGCGACCCCGGCGCGAGCGGCCGAGCCGGCCCGAGGCCCCGGCGGAACCGCTCAGCGGGCGCGTCGACCCGGCGGCGGGCATGATCGCCCTGCGCCACGACGCGCCGGGACGGGGCTGGGGGCACTTCGCCTGCACCTTCGCGAGCCAGGGCCAGGGACCGGGCCACCGCGACGCGGGCTCCTTCGTCTATGCCTGCGAGGGCGTGCGCTGGGTCGTCGAGGCGGGCGGTTCGGGTCAGGTCGAGACCGGGGCGGCGCGCCACCACCTGCTCTCGGAGGCCGGGCACAACGTGGCCGTGCCCGACCAGCGGGGGGCGGCGGGCGGCCCGGCCGCGTATCTCGGGGCGACCCGTCTGATCGGCGCGAGCGTCCACCGCCTCGCCACGCAGGTGCACGGGCCGGACATCGCGCACCGACGGGTCTTCCTCGTGCTCGACGATCTCTCGGGCCTCGCCGTGCTCGACCGCTTCGCCGTGGAATCCGGGCCGGTCGGCTTCGAGGGCACGGTCCACCTCTCGCCCGAGATCCTGCTGGCGCTCGCCGGCCCGCGCCGGGCGATGGCGCAGTCGGGCCGCGCGCGCCTCTCGCTCTCGCCGGTGACGGTGAGCGGACGCAGCGCCGGGCTGACGATCCAGAACGGCTGCAACGCCCATCCGGGCGGCCTGCGGGGCTTCGTCTGCGCCCCGGCGGGCGGCCTCCAGCCGACGAACGCGCTGCGCTACGCCTTCGCGAGCACGGGCGCGGGAAGCGTCGTCTGCGGCGGCCTCGCCCTCGCGGCCGATGCGGATGCCGACCGGCGGCTGACCGCCCTGCTGGCCGAGGATGCGCTCGCGCGGCTGCTGGCCGAGGCCTGACATCCGTCGCCGCTTGATCGAAGCGGAGACGGTATCAGGTCCCCCGCCTTCAGGAGCGCACCTCGCGCTTGGCGACGAAGTTGAACTCTTCCACCAGCACGTCCTTCACTACGTCCGAGCCGAGGCGGACGTTGACCTGTTTGCGGATCTCGGCGAGGCGCTGGGTGACGTTGTAGCGGGACAGGCGTTTGAAATCGATCGCCGGGTCCGTGTAGATCTGTCGGAAGGTCTCGTCGACCACGAAGGCGTTCGGTGGCACCGAGAGCGTGTGCATCAGCCGCGCATCGGCGGTGAAGACCAGCACGGCGACGATGTAGCCCTGCACCTTTCCGTCGACGACCACCGGAACGTTGATGGGCGGCAGCTTCTGGTATTGCAGACCTTCGAGGTAGGGCTCCTCCTTCTTGGCGAACAGCCCCGCACCCCAGGTCACCGCGCCGTAGCAGGACAGGATGGTGAGGCCGCAGATCCACAGGCCGGTGATCAGGATGCGCATGGCGGCTCGTGATCCTCAGCGTCGGACATGGCCGGAATAGGTCCCGTCGGATTCCGCCTCGCGGATCGAATCCGCCACGATCCCCGAAATTTCCTCGACGGCGCGCAGGTGCAGGCCGACGACGTCCTGGTTGCGCTCCAGGACGCCGCGCAGGCGCAGGAGCTGGTCGAGCACCGGCGCCTCGAGCTGGCGCGGGTCGAGGTCGCGGGTCAGGCGGGTGAGTTCGAGCAGGCTCTGGCTCTTGCGCCGGTTCACCGCCTCCTGATCGACCGGGCGATGGGCGAGCAGCGCCTCCGTCTCCGCCGCCACGGTGGCTTCGAGCCGCTTCAGGGATGCGATCAGCATGGGGCGCCCTCAGGTTTCGGAGGTCTTGGTGGCCGGGGCGACGCTCGCCGCCGGCGGGTGCAGCGGACGCGCCGCCTCCAGCATCTTCGCGATGCCGAGCCCGCCGGCCTTGGCCACCTGGGTGCCGACCTGATCGGCCAGCATCGATTTCCAGATGCCGCCGGCATTGCCCTTGCCGAACACGGCGTTGGATTTGGAGGGCATCATCGTCTCGACGAACTGACGCAGCACGAAGGCCTCGAACTGCTTGTAGGGGTCGCCCGCCTTGCCGGCGCCCGAGACCGCGTTGTCGGATTGCATCGCCGTGAGGGTTCCGCGCGCGTCGAGCGGCATGTGCACGGACGCGCCGGCCATGCGGTAGGCGTCCCCGAACGCCGCCGGATCGGCGCCCGGCGCCGACAGCTTGGCGGCGGCCTCCTGCGCGCGCGCCGGATCGGCGGCGCGGGCCACGTCGAGGACGATGTCGGTGGGGGGCGAGATGCTCATGGCAAGCGCTTCGGACGAGTTCGAGAGGCCGAGTGTCGGGCAGGCTTAGTGTCTCTCACGAAACTCCCGCTGCGGCGCCGTGCCCTCGGTGAGGACCGACGGTGGTCGGGAGTTTTGTGAGGCACTCTTAGCGGGCGTGGCTTTCGGGAGGCTTGCGTCGTCCCCGGGCCGGTCAGTCCTGCCTCGTCCCGGCCCGCGCGACCATGAGGTCGAGCTGTTCCAGCATGTCGGCCTGCTCGCGCTCGTGGGCGCGCAGTCTCACGAGGCCCTCCGCCTGGCGCTCGGCCCGCTTCTCGGCGAGGCCGCGCGCCTGCACCGTCGCCGTCTGCCGGACGGCGGTGGCGGCGAGCTCGGTGGCCTCGCCGGCGAGAGCCCGCAGGCGGCGCGCGGCGGCATCGAGGAACAGGCCGTGCATGGTCTCGCCGGCCAAGGTCGCCAGCATGGCGGCCCGGTCGGTCTCGACCTTGGCGGCCTTGGCGCGCGTGTCGGCGAGGTCGCGCTCGGCCAGATTCCGCATCTGCTCCTGGACCTTGAGCAGGCGCTGCGCGCGCATGAGCCGGAGGCGCGTCGTCATCGGCTCAGCCCCGGCGCAGGTAGTCGAAATAGCCCATGACGAACTGCATCATGAACTCGTTGGTGATGGCGTAGAGCAGGAGCAGCCCCCCCGCCATGATGAACGGCGTGGCGATGAAGTAGACCGGGATCTGCGGCACGAGCTTGTTGATGAAGCCCGCGGCGAGGTTCACCGCCACCGCGTAGACGAGGAAGGGCGAGGTGATGCGCAGGCCCAGCACGAAGGCGGTCGTGACCTGATCGACGATGCGCACCAGGGCGGCCTGCGAGCCGATGCCCTCGCCGGGCGGGATGCGCGCGTAGGAATCGATCAGCCCGCGGAACAGCTCCCAGTGCAGGTCGGCGGCGAACAGCAGGGCGGCGGCCGCCATCATGATCATCGCCTCGACGGCGGGCACGGGGTCCATGCCCTCGGCCACCGAACCCGGCATGCCCCCGAAGCCCACCATGGTGACGGCGGCGTTCACCACCGTCTCCAGCACCACGTAGAAGATGCGGCCGAGGAAGCCGAGGACGAGGCCGGTCAGGCTCTCGGTGACGATCCAGCGCAGCATCGACCCGGGACTTTCAGCCGCGAGCTTGCCCTGGAACAGGGGCAGCAGCAGCGGGGTGAGCGCCAGCGAGACGGCGAGCGAGATCAGGAGGCGGACCTGGGCGGGCACGCGCGGGCTGGAAAAGCCCGGCACCACGAGAAGGCAGGCACCGACCCGGCAGAAGATCAGGAAGACGCCCAGGAAGCTGTCCGGGCCCAGGAGATTCGCGGCCGCCAGCACGGCTACGAGATCGTGCCGAGGGAGCGGATCTCGACGCCCCGCGCGATCTCGAGATGCGAGAGCACGGCCAGCGTCGGGTAGAGCCGCTCGATGATCATGCGCACGTAGGGGCGCGCGTCCGGCGCGGTGACGAGGGCGAAGGCGCGGGTCTCGCGCATCTGCTTGCGGATCGCCTCCGAGGCTTCCGTGCCGAACTGCTCCACGAGGCGCGGGTCGATGTCGAACTCGATGACCTCGCCCTTGCCGTCGCGCTTCAGGCTCTGGTGGAACGACAGGTCCCAGGCGCTCCCCAAACGCAACACCGCGAGCACGCCGTTTTCGGCGAGATCCCCGCAGATCTGCTGGGCGATGCGCATGCGGACATGCTCGGCGATCTGCTCGGCCCGGCGCGCATGCGGGGTGATCTCGGCCACCGCCTCCAGGATGAGGTGCAGGTTGCGGATCGAGACCCGCTCGGAGAGCAGGAGCTTCAGCACCGCCTGCAACCCCGAATAGGAGATCTGCGAGGGACAGATCTCGTCGAGCAGGCGCTTGTACTCGGGGTCGAGCCGGTCGAGCAGGTTGCGCATGTCCTTGTAGGACAGGAGGGTGGGCAGGTTGTTGCGGATCACCTCCGAGAGGTGGGTCAGCAGCACGGAGGACCCGTCGATGGGCTCGAAGCCGCCGCGCCGGACCTCGCCCGCATAGGCGTCGAGCACCCAGCGCGCCTTCATGCCGAAGGCCGGCTCGCGCACCTCGTCGCTCGGCACGTCCGGCACGGGGCCGTCGCCGACCACCACGAGGAGTTCGCCGGGGCGCAGTTCCTGGGTCGCCACCACGGTGCCGTGGATGAGGATCTGGTAGCATTTCGGCGGCACGGCGAGGCTGTCCGTGAGCTTGATGTCGGGCACCACGAATCCGTACTGGCGCGCGAACTTGCGGCGCATCTTGGCGACCCGGTGCGACAGTTCCGACTGGGCGCCCTGGAGCTGCGCCGAGACCTGACGCCCGAGGCAGAGCTCGATCTCCGGCGTCTTCAGCGACTCCTTGACGGATTCGCGCACCGCGACCTGCTTCTTCTCCTCGTCGGCGATCGCCTTGGCATCCACGATCGCCTTCTGCGCGGCGAGCTTCCTGGGAATCGCGTAGGCGGTGAAGGCCATCAGCCCGGAGAGCACCATGAAGGGCACGAAGGGCAGGCCCGGCACCAGGGCGAACATGAACATCAGGGCCGAGGCGACCCAGAGGGCGCGAGGATAGGCGCCGAGCTGCCCCATCACCGCCTGCTCGGCCGTGCCGCGCGTGCCGCCCTTCGAGACCAGGAGGCCGGCGGCGAGGGAGACGATCAGCGCCGGGATCTGCGAGACGAGGCCGTCCCCCACCGAGAGCTTGGTGAACACGTCGGCCGCTTGGCCGAGCGGCATGCCGTGGCGGGTGGTGCCGATGATGATGCCGCCGAAGACGTTGACGGCGATGGTGATGAGCGAGGCGATGGCCTCGCCGCGCACGAATTTCGAGGCGCCGTCCATGGAGCCGAAGAAGGCGCTCTCCTCCTCCAGCTCGCGGCGGCGGTGCTGGGCCTCCTTGTCGTCGATCAGACCCGCGTTGAGATCGGCGTCGATCGCCATCTGCTTGCCGGGGATCGCGTCGAGGGTGAAGCGCGCGCCCACCTCGGCGATGCGGGTGGCGCCCTTGGTGATGACGAGGAAGTTCACCGTGATCAGGATCAGGAAGACCACGATGCCGATGACGAAGTCGCCGCTCATCACGAATTGCGAGAAGCCCTGGATGACGTGCCCGGCCGCCGCCACGCCGTGCTGGCCGTTGGCCAGGATCAACCGGGTGGTGGCGATGCCGAGCGCGAGGCGCAGCAGCGTCGCGATGAGGAGCACGGTGGGAAAGGCCGAGAATTCGAGCGGCTTCTTGATCCAGAGCGCCACCATCAGGATCAGCACCGACAGGGCGATCGAGAAGGCGAGCCCGACATCGAGCAGGATCGCCGGCACGGGCAGGAACAGGATCGCCAGGATGGCGACGATGCCCGCCGCGAACCCGATGTCCCGCTGGGACCGACGCTCTAGGACGATCGTATCGCTTGCCGCCATGGCGGATGCTCAACCCCCGTGAATCAACGGGGGCTTGTCGCGCCTCAAGCTTGCGCGAGGGTCGCGTGGACGCGGCGAGGCGCACGCCGCCGGCTGACCGGCGCGACAGCGAAAAACGGGACGCATGGGCAATCGAGCGGGACAGGAGAGCAAGACCGCGCGCTTGTCCCGACTCGACCGGTTCCGTAAAAACCGCGTCGTCCACGATCCGATACGAACGAAGCGATCCTTCGTCGAGGCCCCGATGTCCGAGTTTCGCCTGCAGATCCGCTCGGCGCGGGCCATGATCTGGCGGGCGCCGGACGCGCTCGAGACCCGCCTGCTCGCCGAGGCCATACAGATCGCCGACCGTCTCGCCGGTGCCTGCCGCCGCACCGCCGCATCCAGCCGGGACGCGACCCGGAACTGGGTGGTCGAAATCTTGGACGAGTCGAACGGAGTCTTCTACCGGTTCCCCGTCTCCGGGTCCTGAACCGGCTCCATCCACGCGCCTCTTCGCGCGAGGCCTCGACTCCGTGCATCGAGAAGCGCCACCTCGGCGTTACCAGGACGTTTTCGTCGTCTCGATTCTCCCATCCTCACGATTCGAAGGTACCCGCGTTCCCATGCTCGATGCTCCCATGCCCGATCTCCGCATCGCCCTCCTCGCCCTCGGCGCGCTCCTCGTTCCGGCGGCCGCGAGCGCCGAGCCCACGCCGATCCGCGAACTCCTCAAACTGTCCTGCACCGGCGACTACCTGGAGCATTGCAGCATGCACCCCCCCGGCGGCCCGGAGGTCGAGGCCTGCTTCAAGGCCAATATCCGGAAGCTCTCGCCGCCCTGTGCCCAGGCCATCAATGCCTACCGGCGCCAGAAGAAGTCCGGACAGCACACCTCGTCGGCGCGCTGAGCCCGCCGGGCAGGGTCCCGCTCAGAATCCCGTGACGATGCGGCCGTAGGTGGCCTCGGCGAAGGTATAGATCTGCGCTCCGATGAACGAACTGGTGACGAGGAGCACCAGCAGGATCACCACGATCTTCGGCACGAAGGTGAGCGTCACCTCCTGGATCTGGGTCAGCGCCTGGAGCAGCGCCACGGCGATGCCGACCAGCATGGCGGCGCCGATGGCGGGACCGGCCGCGACGATCACGGTCCAGATCGCGGCGCGCACGAGTTCGAGGGCATCGACCTCGTTCATCCGGGAAGCAGCCTTGTCCTGAGGGTTGCGCGTCGGGGCCGTCTCACCAAAGCCGCCCGTCACTGCGACAGCGAAATGCCCTCGGTGAGCAGCACGTCCTGGCCGCTGGTGAGGCGGGCGAGCGCGCCCTCGCTGGTGATCTTCACCGACTGGACCTCGCCGGAGGTGGTGCCGTCGGCGGACGTGATGGTGCGGCCGATGATCTGGTCGGCCTGGGAGAGGAAGCTCGAGGACAGCAGGGAATCGAGCTTGGTGTTGGTCTTCGTCGCCTGCTCCACCTGCGAGAAGGTGGCGAGCTCGCTGACATAGGCGGTGGAATCCATCGGCTTCGTCGGGTCCTGGTTCTTCAGCTGCGTCATCAGCAGCGTGAGGAACGTGTCCGCGTTCATCGAGGCGGCGATGCCCGTCGCGGTCTTGGTCGCGGCGGCGGTGGTGGCGGTCTGGGACGTGGCCGTGCTGGTGACGCTGGCGACGCTCATCGGCGGGCCTCCTCGTGTGATGGCGCTGGGGCCGGTTGGATCGGGGATGTCCGGCTCTCGGAGGCGGGAATCGGCGCGGCCTCGCCCGCCGGCGCGGCGAGAAGCGCGGCCTCGGTCCGGTAGAGGCCCCGAATCAGTTTGAGGGCCTCGATCAGGCGGCCCGCCTCGACGAGCTGCCCGGCCTCCGCGACCCCGTCTCGGATCGCCGGGTCGGCGACGGCGGCGAGGATGCCGTCCCGCAGGGTGCGGAAGAGGTCGCGGGCGCGCTCCGCGTTGGCGGGCTCGATCAGGATCGTCTGGGCCGCGAAGTAGAGCTGGCGCAGGGGCGTCGTCGCGGCCTCGGCCTGCAGGACGTGGGTCTCGAGCAGGAAGCTGGCATCGTTCAGAAGCTCGAGGGAGACCTTCCGGTCGACGCGCAGGACCGCGCCATTCATGTAGACGCGCTCGCCGGCGCGCAGGGACAGGCGCAGCGGTCGGCTCACCGCAGGCCGTCCCGGATGGAGCTGTTGACCGCGATCAGGGCGGAGAGGTCCCGCTCCGGCGCCGCGATCACCGCATTGGCCTCGTGCATGCTCCAGAGGCCGATCGAGACGAGATCGGAGCGCAGGTCCGGCGGCAGGGCGTTCTCCTCGCTCTGGAGGTCGTCGATCAGCACGCCCCACAGGCTCTGGAGGAAGCCGGCCGCCGTGGCGCGGTCGGTCTGCTCGGCGTCCGGCCGGTCGGCGATGCGCAGGAGGTCGATCGCCCGGTCGAAGGCCGCGCGCTCGCGCTCGCGCCCGATGGCGGGGGCCTCCTCCAGGATTTCGGCGTAGGAGAACTGGTACATGTGGGTCCTGTCCCGTGTATCCGCGGCCCGCCGCGCCGAGGGCGCCGGTCCGGGCCGATGGGGCCGCGGGAGCCTGCCCCGGAGGGGCTCCCGCGGCCGGGTTCTTGGATGGCGGCGCCGTCAGAGATAGGAGACCAGGCTCAGCTGGCGCAGCTGGGCGGTCAGCGCGTAGGAGATCTGGACCTGGGTCGAGAGGCGGTCGACGCGGGTCTTGGCCTCGGCCGTGTCCACCCCCTCCATCTGCCCGACCTGACTGGTGAGCAGGGTCTTCTGCGCGTCCAACCGGGTGTTGGCGCTGGTGATCGCGGCCTGCGAGCGGCCGAGATCGGCCTGGAGCGTGACGAGCCCCTTGCTCGCCTCGCCCAGGAGGGTCGCGACCCGCTCGGTGACGACGGTCTGGGCCGCCGCCGAGAGGTTCGCGGTCCCGAGGTCGGAGGCCATGACGTAGGCCATGGCGAGCTTGCGCAGGGCCGGCGCGTTGGCGCTGGCGGAGGTCTGCACGGTCTCGCTCAGGGAAATCCGGCTGGTCAGCGGCGCGCTGCCCGCATCGGACCAGTTGGCGTCCCAGGCGCTGTCGTCGAACAGGCTCGCGAAGCTCCCGTCGAGGAAGCTCGACATGTCGCCGGCCGAGATCGCGCTGGCGCCGGCGCTGTCCTGCGAGACCCCGAAGGCGCCGAGGAAGGCGGCATCGGTCGCGGCCTTGGCCGCCGAGGCCGGCGTGGTCGCATAGGCCTTCATCGGCGCGTTCGCCGTGTTGGTGCCGCCGAACACGAACTGGCCCGCCGCCGAGGTGTTGAGAAGGCCGGTGAGCGAGGCGAGCTGGGCCGCCGCCATGTCCTTCAGCACGCCGGCCCGCTTGTCCTCGGGGACGCCGGTGAGGGATTTCAGGGTGGTGTCCGCCGTGTCCTGCATCTGCTTGAGGGCGGCCTGGGTCGTGCTCAGGCGCAAGGTGGCGGTGTCGTTGCTGTCGCGCAGGGCGGCGAGTTCGGCCGTCTTCTGCCGCAGGTCCACGGCGAGCCCGGTGCGGCTGCCGAGCGCCAGCCCGACATCCGCGTAGCGGCCGGTGACGAGCTCCTGGTTGGCCGTCGCGATGTCGGCCTGCATGCGGGCGACCCCCGTGCGCGGCGTGTTCCAGAAACTCAGGGTGGAAAGGGCGTTGGTCCTCATGACGTCTATCGCACCGCGTCCATCAGGGTTTTCAGGAGGTCGTTGACCACCGTCAGCAGCTTGGCCGAGGCGGTGTAGGACCGTTCGAGCTCGAGGGTCGTCGCGGTCTCGTCGTCGGTGTTGACGCCGGTGGCGTTCGAGTAGGCGTCCGACGCCCGGGCGAGGAGCGTGGACTGGTAGGTGGATTCCGTGGTCGCGGCCTGGCGCTTGGCCGAGAGCCAGCTCGTCGAGGCCGTGGCGAAGTCCTGCAGGTTCGTGCGGCTCGCCAGATCGGAGGACGGGTCGAAGGGTCGGTCCGCCGCCAGGGCCGAGGCCAGGGCGCGAAGGCGATCGGGGAATGCCGTGTTGGTGGTGGGCGACGGGTTCGCCCGGTACGCCGTGCCGGCGATCCCGCCGTCGCGCAGGAGGCTCGCGTCACCGCCCTGCTGCGGATCGACGGAGGCGTTGACCCGGATCTTGGCCGCCAGCCCGCCCTGCGCCGAGGTAGTGCCGTTCGGAACCGGGGCGCCCGTGCCGGCCGTGAACAGGCCCGCCGCCCGGATCGTGTTGCCGAGGGTGTCGGTCCCGGTCTCCGCGAAGGCGTCGATGAGGCCGTTGGCGATGCCGTCGAGCTGGGATTCGTAGCGGACCGCGACCCCGTCGCGCAGTTCCGAGAGGCCCGCGATCCGGCCCGAGCGCACCGGCATCGGCGAATCCGCGCCGGTCACCGGCACGCCGTCGACCATCACGGAGGCGCCCGTCGTTCCGGCCGTGAAGGCGCCGGTGGGCGCGAAGGTGACGCGCCGGGCGGTGCGCTCGAACAGGGGAACGCCGCTGTCGGTGTAGATCGCGACGTCGTTGCCCGAGCGGACCACGGTGGAGATCCCGATCTCCTGCGACAGGCCGGCGAGGATGCGGTCGCGGTCGTCGAGGGCGTCGGTGACGTCGGCGCCCGCGCCCGTGCCGCTGGTGACGATGCGGTTGGCGGCCTCGAATTGCGACAGGAGGTCGTTGATCCGCGAGACCGAGTCGGCGAGGCCGGCATCCGCCTGGGTGCGGACGGTCTGAACGGTGGTCGCCCCGGCATTCAGGCTGGAGGCCAGTTCGCGCGCCCGGTCCACCGCGGTGCGCGCGAGGGCCGCGTCGTCGGGCTTGTTGGCCGCCAGTTGCAGGGCCGCGTTGAGGGCGCCGAGCCGGGCGGCCGGCGAGGTGTCGTCGCTGGTGTCACCGATGGTGCCCTGCAGGGTCGTGAGGCCGTCGAGCACCGCCTCGCTCGCCGCCACCGAGGAGGTCCCGGCGAGCTTGCGGTCGAACAGGGCCGTGTCGGTGGCCCGCTGGATCGAGACCGCGCTGCCGCCGCCGGCCGCCACGAGGTTGGCGATCTTGCGGGTGTAGAACGGATCGCTCGCGCCGGCGGTGTTGCGCGCCGCGATCGCGATCTGCGTCGAGGTTGCGAGCAGGGAGGTGCGGGCTGAGTTGAGGGCGAGGCCGAGGCCCATCGGGTGTGTCCTGGAGAGCGAGCGTGCGAGGGGCGCGGCCCGCCGTCCCTCTCGGGACGACGGGAAGGAACGGGGGACCCGCGCGGAGGCGCGGCGGCCCCTAGCGCTTCAGGTTCATCAGGGTTTCGAGCAGTTCGTTGCCGGTCATGAACACCTTCGAATTGGCGGTGTAGACGGTCTGCGACTCGATCATCGTGGTCAGTTCGGAGCTGACATCGACGTTGGAGGCCTCCAGGGCGCTGGATTTCAGCGTGCCGAAGCTGCCCGAGCCGGAGAAGCCGATCTGGATGTCGCCGGACTCGATGTTGGTGCGGAAGACGTTTCCGGCCCGCGGATCGAGGTTGTCCGGGCTCTTCACGTCGGCGAGCGGCACCTTGAAGGCGGCGAGCCGGGTGCCGTCCGCATAGGTGGCGTAGACGGTCCCGTCCGCACTGAACTCGGTGCCGGTGACCGACGAGGGCGCCTTGCCGTTGGCCGAACCCTTGATGTCGTAGCTTCCGGCGAGCTGGGTCGCGCCGCTCATGTCGAGGGTGAACGCCTCGCCGCCCGGAATCGTGAAGCTCGCCCGGGCGCCCGCCGCGGCGGTGCTCGGGATCTTGCCGTTGGCGTCGAAGGCGAGGGTCAGGGCCGGGCTGGTCAGGGCGGTGCCGTCGGGCGCGTAGACGCTGGCGCTCCAGGTGTTCTCGGGGACGACCGGAGCGACCGTGGAGGCCGGAACCTTGCCGAGATAGACGTCGAGGGTGACGCTGTTGCCGAGCTTGTCGAAGGTGACGATGGAGGTCTTCTTCGAAAAGTTGGTCGGCGAGAGGGTCCCGGTCAGGTCGGCGGTGTCGGCGGACAGGTTGCCCGCGATGGTGCCCGTGGTCGAGGGCGTGGCGCGCATGCTGAGGCCGGCCATGTTGACCGGCACCATGCCGTCCGTGCCGTTCACGGTGGGGCTCGCCTCGCCGTTCAGGACGTCGAAGCCCATCAGCGTGAAGCCGCCCGAATTGACGAGGTTGCCCGTCTGACCGTCGACGACGAAGTTGCCGGCGCGGGTCAGGAGCGACGCCTTGTTCTCGTCCTGCACGATGAAGAAGCCGTTGCCCTGGATGGCAAGGTCCGTCTTGGAGGTGGTGGAGTTGATCGAGCCGCGCTCGCTGATGGCGCGGCGGATCGTGGTCTCCACGGCGCCGGAATTGTAGGCGTTGTCGGTGTTGTTATCGAGGAGCAGCGACGAGAACTCGGCCGAGTTGCGCTTGTAGCCGGTGGTGCTGGAATTCTGCACGTTCTCGGCAACGGTGGAGATGCGGTTGGACTGCGCGTTCATACCGGAGACGCCGGTGCGCAGGACGCTGATGAGACTCATGAGGTCACCTCGAGGGGATGGTTCGCGGCGCGGCGCGAGCGTTTGGCGGAGACTAAAGGAAGGCAGGCTTGCGCGGGGCTTGGGCCGGCGCGACGCGGAGCGTGGAACGAGGGAGCGGGGCGCGGTCGCATCGTCGCCGCCTCACGTCCGCAGGGATTGGGCGAGTTCCAGGAACGCGTCCTGGCTCGCCGCCATGCCGGGCTCCTGGCGCAGGGCCTCGTAGATGCGCGGCACGAGCAGGATGGCCTGGTCGAGCTCGGCATCCTCGCCGGCGCGGTAACCGCCCATCAGCCGCAGGTCGCGGGTCTCCTCGAACCGCGCCATCATGGCCTTGAGACGGCGCACGAGTTCGCGCTGCTCGGGCGTCCAGACCTCGGTGGCGAGGCGCGAGATCGAGCCGAGGAGATGGACCGCCGGGTAGCGGCCCTGCTCGGCGATGGCCCGGTCGAGGACCACGTGGCCGTCGAGGGTGCCGCGAATGGCATCCGCCACGGGGTCGTTGTGGTCGTCGCCGTCGACGAGCACCGAGAACACGCCCGTGATGCTGCCCGCGCCGTCGAGGCCGGGGCCGGCGCGCTCCAGCAGGCGCGGCAGGTCGGAGAACACGCTCGGCGGATAGCCCCGCGCCACGGCCGGTTCGCCGGCCGCGAGCGCCACGTCGCGGGCCGCATGGGCGTAGCGGGTGACGGAATCGACGATGAGCAGGACGGATTCGCCGGAATCCCGGAAGGATTCCGCGATGGCCAGCGCCAGCTTCGGCGCCTGGCGCCGCATCATCGGGCTCTCGTCGCCGGTGGAGACGACGACGACCGCGCGCGACAGGCTCGGCGCCATCGCGCCCTCAAGGAATTCGCGGACCTCGCGCCCGCGCTCGCCCACCAGCGCGACCACGACGCTGTCGAAGCCGGTGGCGCCGGCGAGCATGGCGAGCAGGGTCGACTTGCCGACGCCCGAGCCCGCGAAGATGCCGATGCGCTGGCCGAGGCAGAGGGGCGTGAACAGGTCGAGGGCGCGTACCCCGGTGCGCAGGGGCTTCGTCACCCGCGCCCGCGCCATGGCGGGCGGCGGCGCGGCGTCGAGCGGCACGGCGCGGGGGCCCGGGCGCAGGTCGCCGAGCCCGTCGATGGGGCGGCCCAGCGCATCGATCACCCGGCCCTTCCAGCTCGGGTCGGGTCGCAGGGTCGGGTCGCCGAGGCGATAGGCGCGCGTGCCGATCCCGGCCTCGATCCGGGTGTCGAACGGCTTCAGCGTCACGCCGGCGGCATCCACGCGCACGACCTCGGCGACCTGCTCGCGGCCATGGGCCCAGAACCCCATGCGGTCGCCCAGCGTCATGAAGGGCGAGACGCCGGCCACACGGGCGGCGCTGGCGGTGACCTCCTGGATCGGGCCGCCGACGCGCACCAGGGGCAGGGCCTCGCGGCCCGTCGCCAGGGCCGCGCCGAGGCGGTCGAGGGCGTCCGTCATCGGCTCAGCCCTGCGGGCTCAGGGAGCGGATCGCCCCGGAAAAGGATTGCTCGGTCTCGGCGCTCAGGCTCGCGGCGCTCTCGAAGGCGCGCTGGATGTTGATGAGCTTCGTCATCTCCAGGACCGGATTGACGTTTGCACCCTCGACGTAGCCCTGGACCACGCCGGTCCGGGTGAAATCCTGCACGGGGGTGGCCGGAAGGCTGGTGGTGACGCCGTTCGGCTCGGCCCGGGTGAGCGTGCTCTTCGGGTCGAGGGTGAAGAGACCGATGGCGCCGACCTGGTTGATTCCCTGCGCGACGCTGCCGTCGCGCCCGATGGTCGGCGGACCGGCCTGCGGGTCGAGCAGGATCGGGGCGCCGCCGGGGTCGAGCATCGGCTGGCCGGTGAGGCTGCGCAGCTGGCCCAGGGCGTCCATCTTCATGCGGCCGTCACGGGTGTAGACGGGGCCGTTGGCGCCGCGCACGGCGAACCAGGCATCGCCCTGCACCGCCACGTCGAGGGGCGCGTCGGTCTTGATCGTGGGGCCGGCGCGCTGCGAGATGTAGGTGTCGCCCGACGAGGCGAAGGCGACGGCGCCCTTCGACGCCTGCGCGATGAGCGCGGTGAATCGGGTGTCCTCCGCGCGGTAGCCGCTGGTGGAGAGGTTGGCGACGTTGTTGGCGACCGCGTTCAGGCGCTTTTCCATGGCGACCTGCGCCGAGAGCGCCACGTAGAGTGCGTTCTGCATCGCGCCTCAGCTCCCCGACCGGATGCGCTGGAGGCTGAGCAGCAGGCTGGCGTCGAGTCCCTGCGAGGTCGAATCCGTGAACAGGCTGAGCACCGGCGCCGACGTCGCGTTGTTCTGCGCGTCCCAGATCGCCGTGAAGCGCTGCACGAAGCGCTCCAGCTTGTCCGGATCCTTGAAGCTCGCGAAGTCGACGCGCGCGTCGATGGTGGCCGCCTGCCGGGCGATGCCGTCCGAGGAGGCGACGTCGGGCAGGCCCAGCACCGTCTTGACGACCTGTGACAGGGCCTCGTCGGCCAGCACGCCGTAGCCCGTGGTGACCGTGGGCGCCACGCGCGAGAAGTACAGGGCGAGGCGCACACCGGTGTCGTCGCTGCCGGCGTCGGTCTCCAGGCTCTGGCGCAGGTAGGCGCTGGGGGTGTCGTCCGTGGCGGCGGCCAGCGTCGTCGTGCTTTCGCCGTAGGTGTCGAAGTCGAAGGCCTTGGCGAAGGTGACGTAGCGCTCGTCGGCGAGGCGGTTGGCGAAGGCCGTGGAATCGGTCACGCCCTCGGTGAGGACCTTGCGCATGAAGGCCTTGGCGTAGGTCATGTCCTCCAGGCCGTAGGCCTTCATCGCGTAGGCGTAGAGACGCTGGTCGCCGAGGAAGTCGTCGATGGATTTCACGTCGCCGATCTTGGCCTTGTAGTAGGCCGTCTCGCGCGCGACGTCCGGCTGCGCGGCCTTGCGGGCGAGGGAGGCGGTGAGGTCCCGGGCGATCAGCCTGTAGCTGGTGAGGGTGCTCGTCATCGCCGGACGCGGCCGCTCGTGAGGCGCTGGAGCATGGCCGGGTCCCTTCGGCTCGGGGGGAAAGCACGCCCGCGCGGCGCGGGCCGGCGCGGATCTAGCGGGAGAGGCTTGCGGCAGGCTGGCGCCCGGTTCGTCACCGGACGGGATCGGGGCCGGGTCACAGGGGGGTCGGTCCGATGATGGTCTCGGACGTGATCACCACCCAGCCCGCGCCGGTCGCACGGATGGAGAGGATGCGGCCGGCCCCCGGCAGGACGGCGCCGGGCACCACCTGACGCAGGCCCTCGGGCCCTTCCAGGAGCGCGGCCCCGCCGCTGACGCGGCGCAGGACGTAGCCGCGCGCCTTGGGCGCCGGCTCAGCCCGCTCGGGCGCCGCGGGCCGCGCGACGGGATCGGGCAGCGAGCCCGTGGTGGTCGGATCGAGGTCGAGGGCGGCCTCCCGCACCGGGACGGCGTTCCGCTTCCAGGCGAAGCCGCCGCCAAGGGCCGGCAGGAAGGGCTGGACCGAATAGGTGTTCGAGGCGCCAGTGATGGAATAGGCGGCGAAACTTCCCGAGACCAGCGCCAGACCCAGGCACAGGCCGATGGCCACGCGCTCGAGGGCGGCGGCACGGGCGCGGCGCAGGAATTCGGCGCCGGTGGAGGGCCGGAGATAGCCGGGACGGGGCGCGGGCAGAGGCGAGGCCGGGCGTCGATGGAGGAACGTGTTCATGGCCATCGCATGAGAGAGCCGGCAGAGGCGTGGATTCCTCTCAGGTTATGGTTACCGAAGCGTTAAGGACGCCCTCGATCGACACCGCCGGGGCGCACTGGTAAGCCTTCCGGCCTCGCGGGACACGGACGGACGACCATGGCGGATTGGCAGGAGGCGGTCTCTCGCGGAGAGCGGCCGTCGCGGACGCCCTCGCCGAAGCGCCATCGCGTCATGCAGCAGGGCCGCATCGTCCTCGGACCCGAAAGCCTGCTGCCCTGCATCGTGCGCGACCTCTCCCCGCTCGGCGCGAGCCTGCGCCTGCCGCGCCCGAGGCCGCTTCCGGAGCGGTTCGACCTCATCATCGCCGGCCACGAGATCCGCACCCTCCCCGTCTCCTTGCGCTGGCAGCGTGCCGACTTCGTCGGCGTGACCTTCGTCGCCGAGGCCTGATCCGGAAGCCGGGCCGCATCGCGCCGGCCCACGCGGCGCATTCGGATACAGGGCGCGCGGCGCGCTCTTAAGCTCCTGCTAAGCCGGACCGGGCATAGTGGCTTCATCGGAACGCGACTGTCCCAGATCGGAACGGAAGCCCCTCGATGCGAACGCAGTGGATAGGTTTCGTGGACCTATAGACATGATGTCGTCCCACTGGTCCGGTGAAAATCCGGGATGTAACAAGCAGTATCTTGGTTTTACTCGATAAAGCCTTCGCGCCCTAGCGGCATGCTGCGCGGCCACACACACGAATTCCTTGCAATTCCTGTCAACCGGACATCTTCGCAATGACCAGCCTGCTGACCAACAACGCCGCGATGACGGCGCTGACGACCCTCAAGAGCATCAACACGCAGCTCGATGCGACCAGCAACCGCGTCTCGACCGGCCAGCGGGTCTCCAGCGCCTCGGACAACGCCGCCTACTGGTCGATCGCCACCACGGTCCGCACCGACAACGCCTCGCTCTCCGCCGTGAAGGATTCGCTGGGTCTCGGCTCGTCGGCCGTCGACACCACCTATAACGGCCTCACCAGCATCATCACCGACCTGCAGAACATGCGCGCCAAGCTGCAGACCGCCCTGCAGCCCGGCGTCGACCGCGCCAAGGTCCAGACCGAGATCTCGGCCATCCAGAGCAAGATGAAGGCGACGGCCGACTCGTCGGTGTCGAGCGGCCAGAACTGGCTGTCGGTGGATTCCTCGACCTCGAACACCGCCTACCAGGCCACGCAGAGCGTCATCGCCGGCTTCTCGCGCTCCACCGCCGGTGCGATCAGCTACTCGAAGATCAACGTCGACGTCGCCGGCATCAAGCTCTACGACATCAACTCCACCAGCGTGAACACCCCCGCGACGGCCGCCCAGGTCACCGGCACCACGTCGCTGACCGGCACGACCGGCTTCGGCTCGGGCACCGGCACCGCCAACTTCTCGGGCACCAACGAAGTCGCGATCAAGCTGACGCTCTCCGGCGGCAACGACACGATCGTCCTGAACTCCTCGACCCTGAAATCAGCCGCCAAGGACCTGACCAAGGTCACGACCGACGAACTGCTGACGGCCATCAACAACCAGATCGCCGCCTCTTCGACCCTGACCGGCAAGGTCAGCGCCTCCCTCGACACCACTGGCCGCCTGACCTTCGGCACCATCGGCGCCTCCGGCACCGGCTCCGCCGCGACCCTGAAGGTCGAGAACGGAACCGTCTCCACGGGCAACACGCTGATCGATGTCGGCTTCGGCACCGGCACGGCCACCACCGACGCCCGCTCCGCCGCCGGTACGAACGCCGGCACCTCCAACGCCAAGGGCATCCTGGACACGGTGGGCTCGACCACCTACTCGATCAACACGATCGACATCTCCACCCTCACCGGCACCGCCGGCGACACCACCCTGGCGAACCTGATCACGCAGGTCGACAAGGCGATCGCCAGCGTCACCAACGCCGGCACCAAGCTCGGCGCCAACAAGACCCAGATCGACGGCCAGAAGACCTTCGTCGACACCCTGATGAAGGCCAACGACCGCACCATCGGCATCCTGGTGGACGCCGACGTGGAAGAAGAGTCGACCAAGCTCAAGGCGCTCCAGACCCAGCAGCAGCTGGCCGTCCAGGCGCTCAGCATCGCCAACGGCGCCAGCGCGAACGTGCTCTCACTCTTCCGCTAAGTTCGACCGTCGCCTCCGGCCCAACACCGGAGGCGACCGACGCAAAGAAGGCCACGCCTCCGCGAGGGGGCGTGGCCTTTCTGGGTTTCGGGGCCTCTTACGGCGCGCGCGGGCTTGCGCGCGGCTCCGCTCAGCCGACGAAGGTGTAGCCGGCGAGGCGCTTGGCCTCGATCGGGTCGTAGCCGAGGCGCAGGCGCAGCTTCTTGCGCAGCTTGCTGATGTGGCCCTCGACCACGCTCTCCTCCACGTCGCTGCCGTGATCGGCATAGACCGCGTTGAAGATCTGCGCCCGGCTGAGCTGGCGCCCGCGCTGCTGGGCGAAGAATTCGAGGATGCGGCGCTCGCGGCGCGGGAGGATCAGGCTGACCCCGTCGATCTCGGGGTCACGGCCGTCGGCGAACACCTTGAGGCGGCCGCTGCGGTCCTGGGCGGCGGGCGCCTGGGCCTCGCCCCGGATGCCGCGCCGACGGATCGCCTCGGCGCGGGCCAAGATCTCACGGACATGGACCGGGCGGCGCACGACGTCGTCGATGCCGGCGGTGAAGAGGTCGAGGGTCTGCTCGAGGGAGCGGGTCTCGTTGAGGGCGATGATGGGGGCCTGGGACAGGCTGCGGATCGCGGCGGTGCGGGTCGCGCGGTCCGCGCATTCTCCGAGCACGATGCCCTTGAGGGCGTCGGCCGGCTTGGCCGCGAGCCAGGCCAGGAACTCCTCGGCCTTCAGGCTGCGCGCCGGAACGTCCTGCGCGTTGAAACCCGCCACGTATTCCGCAGCAACCGACGGCCTCTCATCGACAACGATGTACATTCCAGCGCCCCGCCGAAAACGAATTCTTTCGCAACACCGTCAGGCGATCACCTCGGAAACAGAACGACTTCGTCGTTCGCTCTTTGCTTCCTGGTTTTGCTTGATGATTATTTCGCAGCGACGTCTCTTGATGGGACTTTATAGCTGCCGTCTGCCGACTTGCGTTAGAAACATTTCTTTAAGGAAATGGTTAATTTTGGATTAAGGCGTTCGGCATCCTGTGATCCGGGGCCCGTTTCCAGCCCTGCCGCACGGCGATTCCGCTCCGGCGACGGCGGGTGTTGCAATCGCGTCACGGCCCCGGCACCCGCTCCGGCATCGTCGTCGAGACGCGCGAATCCTTAACGGACGCGCGCATCACGGACGGTTCCGCGTCTCCGCACGCCTCCCCTGTCCCGCGGACGGGACGCATCCTGGTCCGATCGATCGAGGTGGCGGATTCCGGAAGCACGGCCGGATCGCCGCGTCCGCCCCGGATCAGGACCCTACCCCGAGACGCCGCGCGTCGGGGTCGGGTTCAGCGTCTCGGACAGGAGTTCGACCTGGCCGACGAGGCGGCGCAGGCCCTCGCTGTGCGGCGCGGCCGGCATGGGCAGCGGGGTGCGAACGGGCGGCGGGGCCTCCTCGCCGCCGAGGCTGGCCAGGGTCTCGGTGATCCAGGCGCTCCAGGCCGCGAGGGCCTCCGGTTCCCCCGTCTCGGCGGCGTAGCGCAGGGCCGTGAGCCGGGCCGAGATCCGGCGCAGGGCGGCATCGGCCACCATCGCGGTCTCCACCTGCGGATGACGCCCGGCGCGCGGCTGCTGCAGGGCCCGGGCGAGCGCCGCCTCGAGGTCGTTCAGGGCGAGGCCGGCGGCACGGGCGCCCTGCGCGCGGGCGCCCGAGGCCTCGCTCTCCGGCCCCGAGCAGAGCACGGCGCGGGCGAAGGCGGCATGGGCCCGCACCGCCTTGCGCAGTTCCAGCCGCACCTGATCGGGCTCCCAGATCGGCCAGAGTACGAGGGCGCTGGCCACCGCGATGACGCCGCCCAGGAGGGTGAACAGCGCGCGCATGCCCGCGACCTCCCAGGAGCCGTGGCCGGGCTCCACCACTTCGACGAGGAGCACGACCAGGGGCGTCAGGCAGGCGATGAAGACGCCGTAGCTGACCTGACGCGCGGCGAAGCCGATCACGCTCAAGGGAAACACGAGGGCGGCGAGGACCAGCGGCGTGGTGACGAGGCCGGCGAGGCCCGCGCCGATCAGGCCGCCCAGCACCGTGCCGCCGATCCGCTCCAGCGCGCGCTGCCAGGTGGCGGCGTAGAAGGGCTGCATGGTCAGCACCACCGTGATGGTGAGCCAGTGCGCGAAGGGACCGGACCAGACCAGGGTCGCCCACAGGGCGGGCGCCGCCACCACGGTGGCCCGGACGGCGTGGCGCAGGTTGGCCGAGGCGAGGGTGAAGTTGGTGGTGAGCGGCCCCAGCAGGCGCGTGCCGAGCGGCAGGCTCGCCCGCCCGAGCAGGGCGCCGCCGGGCCGGTAGCCGTCCGGCGTCGAGAGCTTGGCGCCGATCCGCACGCGGTCGAGGATGCGCGTGGCGAGGTCGCGCAGGTTGCGGTCGTGGTCGAGGCGCCGCGCGCCACGCGCGATGGCCCGCTCCAGGCGCGCGAGATCGATCACGGAATCGTCGCGGATCGCGCGGGCGATCACACCGAGGAGCGGGCGCAGCCGCCGCAGGAACCGGCGCGCCATGCGGCGGCGGCGCGGGTCCGGCTCGCCCTCGATCAGGTCGGACAGGGCGATCAGGGCCGCGAAGATCTGCTCGGCGGCCTCCAGGCGGATCAGGGCCTGGGCCGTCCGATCGGAGATGCGCTCGCGGCTGCGGGCGAGGTCGACGATGACGGTGCGGGCCTGCTCGATCGCCTCGCGCACGCTGCGCCGATGGGCCCGGGCGTGCCGGTCGAAGGCCTGGAGATCGAAGGTCTGCCGGTCGAAGATCTGGCGGTTGCCGCCTTGCGCGGAAGCCTTCGTCTCGGGCTTCTCCGGCCAGGTGAGGGAGGCGAGATCCTCGAGGTCGTCGCAGAGGCGGGCGAGGCGGCGCCAGACCTCGGCGACCGCGCGATGGGTCGGGCGATAGGGGTGCAGGCGCCAGAGGAGCAGGGCCAGCAGCGTCGCCCACAGGCCGCCGGCCGTGAAGACGAGCCCGGCCGCCAGCGCCTGATCCGGACCGAGGGGCCGATCGAGCGCGAAGCAGAGGACGAGGACCAGCACGTTGCCGGCGGCCTGCGCCTGCACGCCCCAGACCCGCGCATAGGTGCAGGCGAAGATGGCGATGCCCGCGAGCGGCACCACGCGAAGCGACCCGAGCGGCTGCATCAGGCCGAACAGCCCCCAGAACACCCCGCCGAGGAGCGAGAAGAGCGTGAGGACGAGGAGGCGGGAGCGCATCGGCCCGCCGGCATCGGCGAAGCAGGCGAGGTTCGCGGCCAGCGCCACGGTGAGGAGCGGCGGCCAGGACACCCATTCGTGCAGCAGGATGACGAGGCCGAAGGCCAGGGCCGCGCGCACGCCGTCGACGAGGCTCAGGCCGCGCGGATCCAGGCCGATGGGCAGGCGCGTGAGGTCGAGCCCCGGCTGGGTCAGCGTGCCCCGGCCGCGCAGGAACGCGGCCGCGCGGATTCGCCGGCGCGCAACCGAAGCCGGGGCGGGCCGTCCCTCGACGGCCTCGTGCGGCGCAGGCTCGTTGGATGACGGCGTGGTGGGCAAGGGCAGGCTCCACGGAGGACGCGACGGCCTCCGCACCCGCGATCTAGTCCCGCGGGCCGCTTCCGGGAACCGCCGGGGACGTCACGGGAGCTCTGCATTCCAGGAGCGCGTCCCGCGGAAGCCGGCACGCGCCCGAGGGCGTCAGAACTTGCCGCCGAGACCGACGCTGCCGCCCTGGCCCATCGTCGGCTCGATGCCGCCCGAGCTCGACCGCCGCGTGGTGTCGCCCTCGAGATCCTCGCGGCGGATGCGACGCTCCTCGTTCGCGGCCGCGCGGGTCTGGCCGCCGGCGCTCTTGGGAAGGTCGAGGCGCCGCGTCGGCGTGGTCTGGGGCGCGGCGCCGTCGGCGTCCGCGCGGGCGACACGTCCGGGTCCCGGAGCCGTGCCGCGCATGGAGGGCGGCAGGCCGACCTCGGTCTCGGGCATCACGCCGCCACCGCCGCCGAGCGCCTGGCAACCTCCGAGCGCGGCGGCGACGAGCGCCACGGCGCAGGCTTTGGACGGAAGGGACATCGGGTTCTGGTCCTCGGAAAACAGCGGCGCCCGCGCCAGGGCGCCCTACGCATCTCTTTGCCTCTCTACGACGCGGTTTTGGCGAAAACCAGACGGGCCGCCATTCACGAAAGCATTGCGGCCACGCTTGCGCTGGTGCCAAAGTGCCGCCGAAGGAACGGGTCCGACCGGTGGTCGGTCCATTTCTTGCCCAATCCGTCCTCGGTCCGCTGGTCGCGCTGGGCTCTCGTCGTCCGGTCCCGGCCGACGAGAGCCGGGCCCCCTCGGTCCGCCCCCTCGCCCAACCCTTCTTTCACCCATCCACAACTTCGCCTTGGTCCCCGCGCAATGAGGCCGGCGCCGCCCTCGGGCGGAACCCGCCGCTCCAGCCGCCATTGTGTGGAACCGGCGAGACGCATCACTCGGGGAACGCGCGTGTTCAGAATTGTCCGGATGATCGCCACTGCGACGATCACCCTGTGGGCCGCAGCCGCGGCCGCCGAAGGCCCGGCGACGCCGGGTAAGGAGCCGGCGGCCGGCGCCGGCGACGTCACGACGGGCTCGCCCGCCAGCGGCGCCCCCCCGGCGGCGCCGGCCTCCGCGCCGCCGCCCGCCACCGCGCCCGTCCAGGGCCCGGGAACGGCGAGCCAGCCGGCGCCCGCCGGAACCACGGGAACGCCCGCCACCGTGCTCGACACGCAGGATTACGAGGGCGTGCTCGGCAAGGCCGTGCGCAGTTCCACCGGCGAGGACATGGGCCGGATCATCGACATCATCCTCGACAAGGATGGCCGGCCGCGTGCCGCGATCATCGATTTCGGGGGCTTCCTCGGGGTCGGCTCGCGCAAGATCGCGGTGGATTGGCGCGCCATGCGCTTCACCTCGGACGGCAAGCCGAGCCGGCTGGTACTTCAGCTGAGCCGCAACCAGGTCCGGGTGTCGCCCGAGTACAAGCCCGGCGACCCGATCGTGGTCCTCGGCCCGGCGAGCCCGGCAGCCCCCGGCGAGGGCGAGCAGGCCGCCGCCCCCGTGCAGGGACCGGCCGTGCCCGCGCAAGGCGCGCCCCCGCAGGCGGCGGCGCCGGCAGCGGCCGCACCCGCCGCACCGACCTCAAACCCCGCTCCGGCCCCGGCGCCGAATCCCGCCCCGGCCTCGAGCCCGGCGCCCGCTCCGAGTTCGGCACCGGTCGCGCAGCCAGAGAAGACGCCGGACAAGCCGGCCGAGAGGTCGCCGGATCGATGACGGCACCGCTTCCGAAGAATCGCCGGGCGCTCAAGCCCCGCGATGTGCCGCGTCCGGATTACCGGCCGCGTCCGCTCCCCCGTCGCGACGCCCTCACGGACGACGCCCAGGGCGCGACGGCAGCGGAGGCTCCGGGCGACATGAAGCTTATTTCACGCCGGAGCACCCGGGGCCTCGACGGCTTCGCGTTCTTCGTGGCGAACCTGCAGACCGGCTTCGGCCCGTTCCTGGCGGTGTATTTCACGCAGGCCAAGTGGACGCAGTCGGATATCGGCTTCGCGCTCACCGTGGGCAGCCTCGTCAGCCTGCTCGGCCAGGTGCCGGGCGGCGCCTTCGTGGACGCGGTGCGCTCCCGGCGCTTCGCCGCCGGCTTCTCGGTGGTGGCCATTGCGCTCAGCGCCTTCGCGCTCGCCATGTGGCCGAACTTCCTCGTGGTGCTGCTGGCCATGGCGGCGCATTCCGCCGCGAGCTGCATCCTCACGCCCGCCATCGCGGCGATCAGCATCGCCCTCGTGGGGCACGCGCGGGCGGGTGAGCGGCTGGGACGCAATGCCAGCTTCTCGGCGCTGGGCAACGCGGTCGCCGCCGCCGGAATGGGGGCCTGCGGCTACTACGTCTCCAACGACGCGGTGTTCTACCTGACCGCCGCCCTGATGGTGCCGACGCTGATCGCGCTGTCCCGGATCCGCGCCGACGAGATCGACGGCCCGCCCCGCGCCAAACCTTCGGCGGACAGGGCTCCCGACGACAAGCCGGCGCCGCGCGGCGAGAGCGGCCTGCGCGGACTGCTCACCAACCGGGCGCTCCTGTGCTTCGGCGCCTGCATGACCCTGTTCTTCCTCGCCAACGCCGCGATGCTGCCGCTGGTGGGCAGCATGCTCACTCTGCGCGCGAGCGAGACCGCGACGGCGCTGATCGCCGCCTGCATCGTCGTTCCCCAGGTCGTCCTCGCGCTCTCGGCCCCGGCCGTGGGACGCGCGGCCGAGCGCTGGGGTCGGCGCCCCCTGCTCCTCCTCGGCTTCGCCGCCCTGCCGATCCGGGGGCTGCTCTTCGCCTATGTCGACAGTCCCGAACTCCTGGTCGCGATCCAGGTCTTCGACGGGGTGTCGGCGGCGGTCTTCGGCGTCATGGTGCCCCTCGTGGTCTCGGACGCCACCCGGAAGTCGGGGCACTTCAACCTCGCCCTCGGCGCCGTCGGCACCGCGATGGGCATCGGGGCGGCCCTCTCCACCTCGCTGGCCGGAATCATGGCCGACCGGCTCGGCAGCCACACGGCGTTCCTCGGCCTCGCCATCGTGGGATTCGCCGCCTTCGCGCTCGTCGCCCTGATCATGCCGGAAACCCGGCCCGCGGAGCCCCGCCCCGAGGCGTGAGATTCGGGGCGCGGATGCCCCCGGGCGACGGCGGCGCGGCACCGAAATCGCTTGCCGCTCAACCTGCGTTCAGGTTCGGCGGCAATAATGCGCGTACCTCTGTCCGACACCGCAACGCTTGGCCCCGCTTCGCGTTGCGATCCAGGGGCAACAAGATCGCGTGCATGACACACGCGGGAAACCAGGGTCCGCGAGGACGCTTTACAGAGGTACGTTCATCCTTCGCCGGATGAACGCTCGAAGTCGGGACGGTCACCGAGATGGAAGACCTCTGCGTTTATGCCGATCGGCCCTTCGCCTTCGTGGGCCGGTACCTGCGCCGGCGCGCGCTGCCGCACGTCGTGATCCTGTGCGCGGTCCTGGGCGCCGTCGGTTTCTCCGTGAGCACCGACTACGCCCTGAAGGGGGTGGTCGACGCCCTGAGCAAGGGTCCGCAGGCCGGCCTGATCTGGGGCGCGCTCGCCGTCCTCATCGCCTTCATCGCCGCCGACAACATGCTCTGGCGCGTGGCGAGCCTCGTCGGCTCCTTCACCTTCGTGGGCGTGACCGGCGACATCCGCCGCGACCTCTTCCGCCACATGACGGGGCACTCGCCCTCGTTCTTCGCCGACCGCCAGCCCGGCACCCTGGCCTCGCGCATCACCGCGACCTCGAACGCGATCTTCACGGTCGAGAACATGTTCGTGTTCAACGTGATGCCGCCCTGCGTCGCGGCCTTCGGCTCGATCCTCTACATCGGCACCGTCAACCTCACCATGGCGCTGGTGCTGGCCGGCATCTTCGCCGCCGTGGTGGTGCTGATGTTCAAGATGGCGGCGGCCGGCAAGCCGCTCCACCACGACTTCGCCGCCAAGGCGGCCTCCGTCGACGGCGAGATGGTCGACCTCGTCGGCAACATGCCGCTGGTGCGCGCCTTCTCGGCCTTCAAGCGCGAGTACACCCGCTTCGACGGCACGATCGGGCAGGAGATGCGCTCACGCCGCTCCTCGCTGCTCTATCTCGAGAAGCTGCGCATCGTACACGCCATCCTCACCGTGCTGGCGGTGCTCGGCCTGCTCTACTGGGCCATCACCATGTGGGAGGCCGGACAGGCGACCAACGGACAGGTCGTCCTCGTCTGCACCCTCGGCATCCGCATCCTGGCCGCGACCCGCGACCTCGCGGTCGCCCTGGTGGACGCGACCCAGCACACCGCCCGCCTCTCGGAGGCTCTCCACACCCTGCTCCAGCCGCACGACCTCATCGACCATCCGGAGGCCGTGCCGCTCTCCGGCACGGGCGCCGAGATCACCTTCGACCACGTCGCCTTCTCGTATCCGGACGGGCGCGGGGTGTTCACCGACTTCGACCTCGTGCTCCGGCCCGGACAGCGCGTCGGCCTCGTGGGCAAGTCGGGCGGCGGCAAGTCGACCCTGTTTTCCCTGTTGCAGCGCTTCTACGACGCGCAAGGGGGCCGCATCCTGATCAACGGCCAGGACATCCAGCGCGTGACCCAGGAATCCCTGCGCGAGGCCATCACGGTGGTGCCACAGGACGTCTCGATGTTCCACCGGACGCTGCGCGAGAACATCCGCTACGGCCGGCCGGACGCGTCGGACGAGGATGTCTGGAAGGCCGCGGCGGCGGCCCATTGCACGGACTTCATCGAGGCGCTGCCGGAAGGGTTCGACACCATCGTGGGCGACCGGGGCGTGAAGCTGTCCGGCGGCCAGCGCCAGCGCATCGCCATCGCGCGCGCCATCCTCAAGGACTCGCCGATCCTGCTCCTCGACGAGGCGACCTCGGCCCTCGACGCCGAATCCGAGGAGGCGATCCGCCACGCGCTCGCCAACCTGATGAAGGGCCGCACCGTCATCGCCATCGCGCACCGGCTCTCGACCCTCAAGGATTTCGACCGGATCGTGGTGCTGGAAGGCGGCCGCATCATCCAGGACGGTGCGCCGGACAAGCTCACGCATCTCGACGGGTTCTACCGCGAGCTGATGAAGAAGGAATCGATGTCGATGGCGCTCGCCGCCGCCTGAGGCAGGTGCCGTACTCTTTCCCCTTGTGGGGAAGAGTCGGAGGTGGGGGTGGCGGCGCCAGCCGCCGCAGCTAGAGGACGCCCCCACGCCTGACCTCTCCCCACAGGTGGAGAGAGGTGGTCCCAGCGCCGCTCAGTTGTGCGACTGGATGAAGTTGCGCACCAGCGGGTAGGTCTGGCTCTCCCACTTCCGGCCGGAGAACACCCCGTAATGGCCGACGCCGGCCTGGAGGTGGTGGCTCTTCATGTGGTGCGGCAGGCCGGTGCAGAGGTCGTGCGCCGCCATGGTCTGGCCGACCGCGCAGATGTCATCGCGCTCGCCCTCGACCGTCATCAGCGCCGTCCTGCGGATGGCGCGCATGTCGATGGGATTGCCGCGATAGGTCAGTTCGTTCTTGGCCAGGGTATAGTCCTGGAACACGGTCTTGACCGTTTCGATGTAGAATTCCGCCGCGAGATCGAGCACGGCGAAATACTCGTCGTAGAACCCCTCGATCTGACGGGCCTTCTCGGTCTCGCCGTTGGCCAGGTGCCAGAACAGGTCGGCATGGCCCTGGATGTGCCGCTTGGCGTTCATCGAGACGAAGGCCGAGACCTGCATGAAGCCAGGATAGACCCGCCGCCCCGCGCCCTTGTGGCGGTCCGGCACGGTGGCGATCAGGTGCTTCTCGAACCACGCGATCGGCTTCGAGGTGGCGAGGTGGTTCACGGAGGTCGGGCTGATGCGGCAATCCACCGGGCCGGCCATCAGCGTCATGCTGCGCGGGTGCGCCACGTCCTTCGACTGGGCCATGACGGCGGCGGCGGCGAGGGCCTGCACGGCCGGCTGGCAGACGGCGACGAGGTGGGCCCCCTCCCCCATCGCTCCGAGGAACTGCACGAGGTGGTCGACGTAATCGTCGAAGCCGAAGGCCCCGGCGCTCAGCGGCACGTCGCGGGCATTGTGCCAATCCGTGATGTAGACGTCGTGGTCGGGCAGCAGGGTCCGGACCGTGCCGCGCAGCAGGGTCGCGAAATGGCCCGACAGGGGCGCGACGACGAGGACGCGCGGCTGCTCGGTCTCGATGTCCTTCTTGAAGCGCAGCAGGGTGCCGAAGGGGGTCGCGAAGGCGGCCTCCTCGGTGACCGGCACCTCGCGGTTGCCCACGGTCACGCTGTCGATGCCGTAGGCGGGGCGGGTGAAGGTGAGGCCGGCCCGCATCATCATGCGGGCGCCCGCGGACCACCAGCTCAAGGGTTCCTTGTAGCCGGCGTCGGTCCAGGGGGAGACGGCATCGTGCACGAGCCGGCCCCAGGCGCGGGTCTGCTCGGCCAGGTCCGACTGGGCATCGAAAGCACGATAGAGCATGCAGCCCGAACTCCTACGCGAACGGTCAAATCGAAAAACGTCCGCGATGGACGGGTGCGCCGGCCATGAGGCCGGCGACGGGGCGTCAGGCTGAGCCAGGCGGCTCTCCGACGCAACGGGCCCGAGGTGTGATATCCTGCGGCTGTTGTGCGTATACATCACCGGAGAAGGAACAGGCTCCGAAACGGGATGAAACGGGACGGTGCATTCGCCGGGGCTCGGAAGCGGGACACGTCAACCGCGTTGCGTCGAGAAAGCTCCCGTCCGGCGATGGCGGCGCGATCGCGGATCGGAATCTCTCCTGTGTGATTGCGGTCGCGGCGGCATGAGTCTTGGATCGCGGACCGGCGGCCTGGATCCTGAGTCGGCGTCGTGGATCGCCCATATCTCGCTCGGATCGCCCGTGTCTCGCTCGCTCAAACGTGAAGACCATCAGGGGGATGAACATGCCTGCGGCAACGCTGACCATCTCAAGTCGCAACTACTCGTCCTGGTCGCTGCGCGGCTGGCTGGTCTGCCGGATGGCGGGGCTCGATTTCGAGACGGAGCTGCTCTCGGGAAACGACGCCTCGACCCGCGCGGAGTTGCTGCACCTCTCTCCCTCCTTCCTCGTGCCCCGCCTCGTCCACGGCGAGATCATCGTCTGGGACACGCTGGCCATCGCGCAGTACCTCAACGAGATCCGCCCCGAGGCCGGCTTCCTGCCGCGCGACGCCGTCGCCCGCGCCCATTGCCGCTCGATCTCGGGGGAGATGCATGGCGGCTTCATCAACCTGCGCTCGGCCCTGCCGATGAACCTCAAGGCGCGCCACACGAACTTCAAGATCTTCAACGGCGCGCGCGGCGACATCGACCGGGTCATCACCATCGTGGACGAGTGCCTGTCGCGCTACGACGGCCCGTTCCTGTTCGGCGAGACGCCGAGCCTCGCCGACGCGATGTTCGCCCCCGTCTGCACGCGCTTCCGCACCTACGACGTCGCGCTCTCGCGCAGGACCGCGCTCTACCGCGACACCATCCTGGCCTGGCCGCTGATGGAGGCGTGGACGGCGGAAGCCGCGCGGGAGCCCGACGAGATCGAGGAACTCGACATGGAGTTCTAGACCCGATGACCGTGCCGCCGTCCCGTGGGCTTTAATCCGCGCGGCGGCGTGCGAGGCGACACGTCACTCCGGCAAGACGATCCCTATATCACTCTTATCGCAACAGAGACGAAGCCAACACAAGTCTTCGTCCTCGACAGGAGTGAGTTAACTTCGATGAAAACCCGTCTTGCCGCCCTCTTTGCCGCGACTGTTCTTGCCGTCGCGGCTCCGGCCACCGGAAGCTTCGCGTTCGACCGCGTGAGCCCGGCCTTCGGCGACATTCCGGCTTCCCGCTACGACGATCTGACGACGGGCTCCATCCGGTCCTACGACGTGCCCTCCACCAGCCCCTGCCGTGCCAGCTCGGCCAGCGAGGGCAATGCGAACCAGCAGAACTTCCCCGTCCAGCAATACGGCCAGACCTCGGGCGGCCCGCGCTGCTAACCCTTCCGTCCGCCTGAGAGCGCCGGTCGCTCCTCCGAGACACGAGAGCCCGGACCCCGCGAGGTTCGGGCTTCTCGCCGTCGTCAGGCCGCCCGGTCCCCGGTCATTCGGCCGCCACCCGGTGGCCGGCGTCGAGCACGGCGCTCGCCGGCGGCACCGTTGCGGCAAGGGTGCGCGGGAGCTCGATCCGCGCGGTCAGCCCGCGCGGCGCGCGATTGCGCAGGGTGAACCGGCCCTCGTGCGATTCCACGATCGCGAGCACGATGGAGAGGCCGAGGCCGAAGCCGCTCGCGGTATCGAGGTTTCGCGCCCGGTCGCCGCGCACGAAGGGTTGCAGCATCGCGTCGCGCTCGGAATCCGGGATGCCCGGCCCGTCGTCGCTCACGTCCACGGCGACGCCCTGCTCGGTCTGCGTCACCGAGAGGCGGGCCGAACCGCCGTACTTCACCGCGTTGTCGACGAGGTTCACGATCGCGCGCTGCAACTCGTCGGGGCGGGCCTGAACCAAGAGGTGGCGCGTCTCGGCGACACGGACATCGGCGCCGATATCGGCGAACTCGTCCGCAACGGTCTGAACCACCGAGGCCAGATCGACCAGGGTCTTGGCGGACCCATCCGGCGTCTGTCCGTCGCGCACGAAGGAGAGGGCCGCCTCGACGAGGCCGTTCATCTGGTCGAGGTCGCGCAGGGTCATGGTTCGGGCGTGGTCGTCCTCGATGAATTCGGCCCGCAGGCGCAGGCGGGTGATCGGGGTGCGCAGGTCGTGGCTGATCGCGGCCAGCATCTGCGTGCGGTCGTCGACGAGGCGGCGCACGCGGGCGCGCATCCGGTCGAGGGCCCGCGAGAGCGTGACCACCTCGCGCGGGCCGTTCTCGGGCAGGTCCACGAGGTTCATCCGGGTCCCGAACACGTCCGCGGCCTCCGCCAGCCGCGCCAGGGGCGCCGTCAGCGCCCGCGTCGCCCAGAGCGAGATCAGCGACACCGCCACCGCCAGGAACACGAAGGTGAAGATGATGGCGCCCTGGCGCATGGGCGGCCGGTCGTCGTCCGGCACCAGGGCCGAGAGGCGCGCGCCGCCGGGCGTCTCGATCCCGACGCGCACCCCCGAGGAGGCGTCGGCCGGGCGATGCGCCGCCCAGAGGTCGACGAGGGTCAGGTGGCGCCCGAAACCATCGCGCAGGCGCTGGACCATCGAATGGTCGCCGATTCGGTCGCGGACCGCGTCCTCCGAACTCGGGACATCCGGATTCTCGCCGTTCCAGGGCTCGATCTTCAGGGTCGGCAGCATCCGGGCGGCATTCGCCAGGAGGGCGGGACGGTCCGCCGGGCTCGCGCCGTCGAGGAGGCGCGTGACGGTGGCGAGGCGGGTCGCGGCGACGCCCGGATGGTCGTCGGGCCGCCACGGCTCGCGCAGGGTGAAGAAGGCGAGCGTCGCCATGGCGTGGGCGAGCACCACCGCGGCGACGATGAGGAGGGCGATCTGCCCGGCGACGCTGGAGGGCACCAGGGCGCGCAGGCGGTTCCGGCGGGCCTTCATGCGCGCGTCACCTCCGGCGTGAACAGATAACCGCCCGAGCGGATGGTGCGGATGATCTCGGGGTTGCGCGGATCCTGCTCGATCTTCTGACGGATGCGGCTGATCAGGACGTCGATGCTGCGCTCGAACGGACCGGCGGCCCGCCCCTGCGTCAGGTCGAGGAGCTGGTCGCGCGAGAGCACCCGGCCCGGCCGCAGGCAGAGGGCGTGCAGGAGGTCGAACTCCGCCCCCGTGATGGCGATCCGCGCCTCCTCGGGGCTGAGGAGCTGGCGCAGGGACACGTCGAGGGTCCAGCCCAGGAAGTGCAGGCGGCGCACGCCCTCGTCCGGTTCGGTCTCGGCCCCGGCACCGCGCCGCAGGATCGCGCGGATGCGGGCCAGGAGTTCGCGCGGGTTGAACGGCTTGCCGAGGTAATCGTCGGCTCCGATCTCGAGCCCGATGATCCGGTCGATCTCCTCGGCCTTGGCGGTGAGCATCAGGATCGGGATGCGGGACTGCGCGCGCAGGCGCCGGCACAGGCTGAGCCCGTCCTCGCCCGGCAGCATCAGGTCGAGCACCACGAGGTCCACCCGCGCATCCGCCAGGACCCGGTCCATCGCGACGCCGTCGCCCGCGAGGCTGACGCGGCACTCGTTGGCCCGCAGGTAGCGCGCGACCAGCGCGCTGATCTCGCGGTCATCCTCCACCAGGAGGATGTGGGGATGGATGGTCGTGGTCTGCGTCATGGTCCCGAGCATCGCGGCTCCCTCCGCGGCCGGGTTTGGGCCCGGGCCTGGCGCGGATCTGTCAAGCCGCGATTATGCGCCCCGGCGCGGAGCCGATACACTAGGAATTTGTAAACGCCTGTTTCGCCCCGCTCGGGGCGGAAACCGCCGGAAACCGTCCTCGGCGGCGCATCGGACCGCGCGCATGGATTGCCGGGGAACGCGCCGATTCCTATGTCGATGCGGCAGGCGCCGATCCCGTGACCTCACGAACGGATGGCGGCCTGACGCTTCGGGAGACGACGATGCAAGGCTCGAACCGGCTGTTCGACGATTTCGCCCGCCTGATGACCGACGCCGCCGGAGCCGCGCAAGGGGTGCGCCGCGAGGCGGAGACCGTGGTCAAGGGCCAGATCGAGCGGCTGATCCGCGACATGGACATCGCCTCCCGCGAGGAACTCGACGTGCTGCGTGATCTCGTCACGGCTCTGCGCAGCCAGAACGACGCCCTGGCGAGCCGCGTCGCCGCGCTGGAAGCCCGGCTGGGCACGGAGCCGGCGGCCGGCGCCAGCGAAGCCGTCTGATTTGCGAGCGATTCGCGGGCGTCGGGAGCGGCCGCGCTTGTGCACAGGAAGGAACGGTGGACCGTCGCTTTCCTGTTCACCGGGTTCCAGACGCGCTTTGAAACCCGAGTCCGGCGCGGTCTATAGTGGGTCATGACCTGATTCGCCCTCGACCCGAGCCGCCCTGGACCGAACAGAATCGCTGCCCGCCGCACCCGGCCTCCGGTCTGCTTGGGCAATTCCGGAACAAGGCGTTCCCGGTCGTCCGACCGACGTTCACAACGACTTCGCCGATCTCTCGCAGATCGACAAAACGGACCGCCATGACCCAACTCCACATCGAAGACCACGACCGGCACGAGCATCCCCTCGACATCGTCGAGCGCCTCGCG
Source organism: Methylobacterium sp. J-068 (assembly GCF_022829445.1). GTDB lineage: Bacteria > Pseudomonadota > Alphaproteobacteria > Rhizobiales > Beijerinckiaceae > Methylobacterium. The sequence continues at coordinate 87,046 of NZ_JAKSXY010000109.1, forward strand.
TCGCTGCGCGACTGGATCTTCGACCGGGCCGAGACCGACGAGATGTCGGTCTCCGTCGCCGGACGCTGGGCCGATTACCACGTGGCCTTCACCTGGATCGAGGACGTGGAGGCGCTGCACGTCGCCTCCGCCTTCGACCTCAAGGTGCCCGACCGCCGCCGCACCGAGATCCTGACCCTGGTCTCCCTCGTGAACGAGCAATTGTGGGTCGGTCATTTCGACCTGTGGTCGACCGACAACGTGGTGATGTTCCGCCACTCGCTGCTGCTGACCGGGGGCGCCGCCCCGACCCAGGGCCAGTGCACCATGATGCTCAAATCGGCGGTGGATGCCTGCGAGCGCTACTATCAGGCGTTCCAGTTCGTGCTCTGGGCCGGCAAATCCGCCCGCGAAGCCCTGGACGCCGTCCTGTTCGAGACCGAAGGCGAGGCGTGACCCACTCCGCCCTCCCCGCCTCCCTCACCCTCGTGGGTGCCGGCAAGATGGGGGGCGCCCTGCTCTCCGGCTGGCTCGCGGGCGGCCTCGACCCGAAGCGCACCACGATCATCGACCCGCAGGCCTCGCCCGAGATACGGGCGCTCTGCGCCGAGCGCGGCCTCACGCTGAATCCGGCGGCTCCGCCGGTCGCCGAGGCCCTCGTGCTGGCGATGAAGCCGCAGGGGCTGGAGGGCGCGGCCGCGGGGCTCGCCCCCCTGATCGGGCCGCGGACCCTGGTGGTCTCGATCCTCGCCGGCAAGACCATCGCGAACCTGCGCGATCGCCTGCCCGGCGCCCACGCCATCGTGCGGGCGATGCCGAACCTGCCCGCCAGCATCGGGCGGGGCGCGACCGGGGCGGTGGCGAGCCCGGATGTGACGCCGGCGCAGCGGGCGCAGGGCCACGCGCTGCTGGCCAGCGTCGGGCTCGTGGAATGGCTCGATGAGGAGGGCCTGATCGACGCACTCACCGCCGTGTCGGGCTCGGGTCCGGCCTACGTCTTCCTTCTCGCGGAGGTGATGGCGCAGGCGGGCGTGGCGGCCGGCCTGCCGCCCGAGATGGCCGCGCGGCTCGCGCGCGGCACGGTCTCGGGCGCGGCCGCGCTCCTCGACGCCGACCCGCGCGAGGCCGGAGCCTTGCGCCAGGACGTGACCTCGCCGGGCGGAACCACCGCCGAGGCCCTCGCCGTGCTGATGCGAAGCGGCGGCCTGCCGGACCTGATGCGCGAGGCGGTCGAGGCGGCCAAGCGCCGGGCCGGCGAACTCGCGGGCTGACCCCGCACCTAACCGAGCCTGTCTCCCGACCCTACATGGAGGGCAGATTGGACGAGGATCGACCGACCATGGCCAAACGCCCCGGCACCACCGAGACCGAGACCCCACATCCGAACACCCTCCCGGCGCCGGCCGCGCCGAAGGTCTCGCCGCGCGAGGCTGCCGTCGAGGCCCTGATGCGGCTCGCCGCCGAGCAGCCCTGGAACGACATCGAAATCGGAGACATCGCCCGCGAGGCGGGCGTGAGCCTCGCGGAATTCCGTGACCTCTTCCCCTCGAAGGGTGCGGTGCTGGGCGGCCTGTCGCGCATCATCGACCGCACGGTGCTGGAGGGCGACAATGCCGACCTCGCCGACGAGCCGACCCGCGAACGCCTGTTAGACGTCCTGATGCGCCGGCTCGACGCGATGACGCCCTACAAGGATGCCTTGCGCCGGATCTCGTACGCCCTGCGCGGCGATCCTCTGTCGATGCTCGCCCTCAACGGCGTCGCGCTGAACTCCCACCGCTACATGCTGGCGGCCGCCGGCATCAACACCGAGGGACCGCTCGGCCGCCTCAAGCTCCAGGGCGTGGTGATCGCCTTCGCCCGCACCGTGGAGGTCTGGCTCGACGACGACGATCCGGCCCTGGCCCGCACCATGGCGCGCCTCGACAAGGAGATCCGCAACGGCGAGCGCTTCATGGAGCGCGCGGACGACGCGCGCCGCCTCACCGCCCCGTTCCGGGCCCTCGGCCGCTCGCTTCTCGAGCGCGGCGGCCGCTCGCGCCGGGAACGCCACGCGGAGGATGCCCACGACGAGGACGGGGGCGATCGGCGGGGTGGAGATCCGGCGGCGGCCGTCTGAGCGAAGCCCGAATCCGCCATCCCGAAGGGATCGACCGGATTTGGCATGCGAGACCCCGGCTCATCCGCGCTCCGGGTGTTGCGCGAACCGCGACGTCGGCAACGGTCGGGTCCGCGTGGTTTTTCGGTTCGGTCGACCGTGCATCGCTCGAAGCAGTCCGTCCCCCCCGGACGGGGCCTGGTCGAGCCTTACCCGGCCGGCGGCCGAGGCCGCCCCGGCTCGGGCCGCCCCGGCTCGACGATGACGTTGGGCGGCGTCGCCCCGGCCCCGCCGAGGACGTCCTGCAGGGCATGGGCGCGGGTCCGGCCGGCGCGGCGGCGCGTCTCCGGGACGATGCCCCATTCGCGGGCCACGTCCGCGACGGCGGCGCGGGCGATCAGGCCGTGCTCGGCGGCGTGCTCCGCCATGGCGAGGCTGTCGGCCGCCAGCACGAGGCTGCTGCCGGCCGCCTCCACCGCCTCGGCGAGCCGCGCGATCTCGCGGAGCCGGCCCGCATCGTGCGAGACGTTGCGGATGTAGACCGCCGCCACCCGGCCGAGATGCGCGGCGACGATCTGGCCGTAGACCTCGGGATCGTGCTGGCCGCTGTCGCCGATGAGGACGAAGGGCAGGTCGTGGTAGAGCGCCAGCATGCGCTCGATCAGTTCGCGCTTGTGCTCCTCCGCCTTGCGCGGCAGCGGGCTCTTCCACGACAGGCCCCATTCGCGCAGGAACATCACCGGCCCGACGGGAATCCGGTGCATCGCGAAGAATTCGCTCAGCATGTCGTAGAGCCCCCAGGGCGCCCGCGAGACGTAGAGCATGGGATTGCCCTCCGCCCCGCACGGGCCCGCGTAGAGGGCGCGGTACAGGGCGGCGGCGCCCGGAAAGGCCACCCGGTTCTCGGCATCTTCCACGAACAGGCGCCAGAGCATCTTGACCTTGTTGGCGACGCCCGTGCGCATGATCGTGTCGTCGATGTCGCTGATGACGACGCGGCGGCAGCTCGCCGCGGGAATGAACACCTGTCCCAGGGCCCGGACAGGCTCGGGACCGGCGAGATCGAGTTCCATCGCCTGCCAGGAGGCCTCGGGCGGCGCGGGCAGGCGCGGATGCAGGTGGACGCGGAAATAGCCGTCACGGTCCGTGACCACCGTTTCCTCGCAACCGAAGAATCGCGCGGTCAGCACCGCGCCCGCCACCGACCGGCGGGTGATCCGCCGCCGGATGTCGCGCAGTTCGGCCGCCCAGCCCCCGTCGCGCGCCGCCGCGCCGCGCTGCGACTGGCGGAACACCCGCCCGATCAGGAAGACCTCGTCGCGCGACCCGTAGCCGCGATAGGTCTCCACCACCGTGCCGGCCTTGCCCTGGGAGCGCCGGACGGGCTTCGCCAGGAGGCGCAGCGCCCGTAAGGCGCCCTTGGCGAGACGTGCGGGGGCGAGGCGCGCGGGCCCGCGCGGGCCCGTCATGGGAATCCGCCCGTCATGATCCCATCGTCATCGGTATCGCCCCAGCCTCCGCATCGCGGACTCAATGCTCGACGCCGGCGAAGGTTCGGCCGGTCGAGACGCCGGAGCACGCGGCTGTGGACCGGGCGTGCCACGCGGTCGCGCGAAGGGAACTCCCCCTCCCCGCCCAGGTTCACGCCGGCACCCTGCGTTTCGGGGTGTCCATCGCGTCGAGCACCCATGCACCTCCCCACCGACGACAGCGGCCATCCGCTGGCCCTCGCCTTCCAGGATTTCGTTCGCAGCCAGCCCTTCCCCTGCGTGGGCGCGAAATCCGCCCTGTCGAAGGGGCAGATGAAGATCGTGGTGGCCCGCAGCGTCGCCTCGAACTGGGACGATCCGCGCCTCTACCCGGCGCTCCTCGCCTTCATCTGCCGCTACCGCGCCAAGCCCGACCTGTTCCAGAGCTTCGCGGTGGTGTTCGCGGGCCCGACCGCGATCGACGAGGAGTCCTTCGAGGGCCATCTCTGGGAGCGCCTGCAATCCCTGTCGGACAAGGACGCGTTCCTGGGGCAGCGCTACGACACACGCGTGGAGCCCGACCCGGACGATCCGCACTTCTCGCTCTCCTTCGGCGGCGAGGCCTTCTTCGTCGTGGGCATGCATCCGGGGGCGAGCCGCCCGGCCCGGCGCTTCTCCCACCCGGTCCTGGTGTTCAACCTGCGCGCCCAGTTCGAGCAGCTGCGCGTCGAGGGACGCTACGAGAAGCTGCGATCCGCGATCCTCTCCCGCGACGAGGCGCTGGCCGGATCGATCAACCCCATGCTGGCCCGGCACGGCGACGCCTCGGAGGCGCGCCAGTACAGCGGCCGGGCCGTGGACGCGGACTGGGTCTGCCCCTTCCGGGGCCGTGCCACGGAGAACCAGGATGCCGCCTGAGCCCGAGACGCACGAGATCGCGCCGCGCTCCGGTGTCGCCTTCACCCTCGACAAGGGCGAGCGCCTCACCGTGATCGACCCGCGTGGCGAGCAGGTGGCCGACCTTCTCGCCTTCGTGCGCGGCGATCTCGACGAGGTGATCTCGTCCGGCCGGACCCTGGACTATGCCGGCCGGATCTACCTCACCACCGGCGACCCGATCTATTCCAACCGCTCGAACGTGCTCCTGCGCATCGTCGAGGACACGGTGGGCCGGCACGACTTCCTCCTCACCCCCTGCTCGGCCGACACCTTCCGGATCATCTACGGCGACACGCATCCGCACCGGGGCTGCTTCGGCAACCTCGCGGCGGCGCTCGCGCCCTACGGCGTCGCGCCGGACCGGATTCCCGTGGCCTTCAACGTCTTCATGAACGTCACGGTCGATGGCGGGACCGGCGAACTGAAGGTGGAGCCGCCGCTGAGCCGGGCCGGCGACCACGTCACCTTCGAGGCAGAACAGGACCTCGTGATCGGACTGACCGCCTGCTCGGCCCTGCAATCCAACAACAACAGCTTCAAGCCGATCCGCTACCGCATCGCGCCGGCCCGCGCCTGAGGCGGGTGCCACGGCAGGCCGCACCCGTGCTATGGGCGGCGCCCGGAAGCCCCGGCGCCCCCATCGGGACAGCGCCGCCCGAACAGGTCGAAGCGAGCCCCATGCGAACCATCGTCTATGCCGACGGCGGATGCGACCCGAATCCCGGCCCCGGCGGCTGGGGCGTGGTGATCGAGGCCGAGAGCGGCCGGATCGAACTCTGCGGCGGCGACCGCGCCACCACCAACAACCGCATGGAGCTGACGGCGGCGATCAACGGCCTGCGCCACTTCCCCGAGGGCGCGCAGATCGAGATGCGCTGCGACAGCCAGTACGTCATCAAGTCGGTGACCGAGTGGATGCGCGGCTGGAAGGCCAAGGGCTGGCGCACCGCCACGGGCCCCGTGAAGAACGTCGAGCTGATGCAGGAGCTCGACGGCCTCGCCGCGCGCCGCGACGTGCGCTGGACCTGGGTACGGGGCCACACCGGCGAGGTCGGCAACGAGCGCGCCGACCGGCTCGCGGCCCAGGGGCGGCGGGAGGCCCTCGGCCTGACCCCGCGCGCCGAAGGGGGGCCCGCGCCCCTGACCGGGCAGATTCCCTTGACCGGGACAGCCGCACTCCGCGCGGCCGCCTCGCCGGCGGCCCTCGCGACCGCACCCGCCACGGCCGAGCCGGCACCGCCGCGCACGAGTTCGATCCCCCTCGATCTTGGCCTCGGCCTGGAGGTCTCGCGGGCCGCCAAGGCGTCCGGCCTGACGCCGCAGGCCTATGTGGAGCGGGCGGTGCGCCTCGCCCTCGACCTCGGCCCCGAGGGATTCGAGCGCGCGCGCGCGGAGGTCCGGGGGGCCAAGGGCGCCGGCGTCGATCCGTGAGCCACGCGGGCGAGGCGATCGGCCCTCCCCTCGCCGCCGGCTTCTTCGCCCGGCCGGCGCCCCGGGTCGCCGCCGAGCTCATCGGCTGCGACCTTCGGGTGCTGGGGATCGGCGGGACCATCGTCGAGACGGAGGCCTACGACGCCACCGATCCGGCCTCGCACAGCGTCAACGGGCCGACCCGGCGCAATGCCAGCATGTTCGGGCCGCCCGCCCACGCCTACGTCTACCGCTCCTACGGGCTGCACTGGTGCCTGAACTTCGTGTGCGAGCCCGGCAGCGCCGTGCTGATCCGGGCGCTGGAGCCGCGCCACGGCCTGGGGCCGATGGCGGAGCGACGCGGCACCGTGGCGCCGCGCCTGCTCTGCGCCGGCCCCGGCCGCCTCTGCCAGGCGCTCGGCATCACCGCTGCCCTCGACGGCGCCGCCCTCGACGCAAGTCCCTTCGCTCTGACGGGGCCGGAGACCGTCCCCGGCCGGATCGCCGACCGCCGCATCGGCATCTCGCGCGGGGTCGAGACGCCCTGGCGCTTCCTCCTCGCCGGCTCGCGCCATGTCAGCCGCCCGCCGTCACGCCACGCGACGGCGGCCGGCTGAGGGAACCGGTTCTCGCGGACCTTGAAGAAGGCGTTCCGACGCCGCCTCCGGGGCCCGCGTTCGAGCGCACCGACAAAGCGCCGTCGGGCAGCCGTGATGCCGCGTCGGACGGGTGGAAGCCGGCCCGAGGCGCGCAAGCGGCCGAAAAAAACCCGCCACGGCATCAGAGCCGGGCGGGTGTTCAGGTCATCGAGCTTGGGTCGCCGGGTCAACGGGTTCGCGGCAGGCGGGTTCCGTGACGTGCCTCCGATCCTGGCTTCGTGCCCGCCGGTGAACCCCGGAACGGGTCCGCCGGTTTGGTCCAGGCATGACGCCGGTCGCGCCGCGCCGGCGCGAGGAGGACGACGATGCCCGCCACCGATGACCGGACCCACCACTACGCCGCCGAGCGCGACCGCCTGATCCGGGAACTCGAAGCCCTCGACAGCCAGCCTCATCCCGAGGGCCGGCAGTTCGAGGATGGCTTCGCGCTGCGCGACACCGAGGCGAGCACCATGGAGGGCCTGCGCCTGCGGATCCAGGAACTCACCGGCCTGATCGAGCAGATCGAGACCGGAAACGCCTGATCCTGTCGCCGCCTGATCGAAGCGGGGACAGGATCGCTCAGCCCGCGCGGCGCCTGAGCGAAGCTCCAATCCGCCATTCCGAAGGGAGCAAGCGGAGTTGGGATGAGCGGCATCCCGCTCCCGCGCGCCGCCGTTCCGAAGGCCCCACCGGGACCGGCGGGGACCGACGACGAAAGGGAGCCCGCACCGGCGCGAGCCGAGCGGGCCGAGGAGGTCCGAAACCTTGGAGGCCTCGAGGGTAGCCGGCGGGTCCCTGCCCCACATCCCCCGTTCGGGGGGCACGCGCATCGCCCGGGCTTCGTAATCAAACCGTCATGGATGAACCCTAGCGGGAGCCCGGTGCGGCGATTGGGCAACATCCACGCCGATCCTGCGGCAGCCGATTCAAACCCCTTTGTCACAGTTATAGCATCGTCTATATCGACACGATGAGCGGGAGGGGCAGCATGACACCACGGCATCGTTTCGGGCGCGCCCCTCGCGCGCGGCGTCCGTCCGCCGCCCGCCTTCTGGTCACGGTGGCGGGGCTCTCCGGTGTCACCGGCGCCTCGGCGGCCGACCTGAGCGTCCCGAAGCCGGCCAGTCCGGCGCCGGCCTTCGTGGATTGGTCGGGCGGCTATCTCGGCATCCAGGGCAGCGGCGGCAATTCCTACGGCGCCTTCAACTTTCGCGACACCACCATCGGCAACCGCGCGGTGCCGGCGTTCAAGACCGGCGACGCCACCGGGCGGGCGGATCTCGGGCGCAACGCGACCACGGCGGTCGGTGGTCTGTTCGGCGGCTACAACTGGCAGACGGGCCCCTGGCTCTACGGCATCGAGGCCGATCTGTCCGCCGCCAACCTCAAGCGTTCGGTCTCGTCGAGCGCGCCCGGCTTCGGCTACGCGGACAGTGATCCGGCCTTCGGGCTGATCCGGGTCAAGACCGACGTCTACGGCACCCTGCGCGGCCGCCTCGGCTACGCCTTCGACCGGGCGCTGGTCTATGCGAGCTTCGGTCTCGCCGGCGCCAATGCCCGCGTGCTGGCGACCTATCCGGATCTCGACGCCGGCGGCGCCGCCACCGCGCGGCGCGACCTCTCCTATCTCGGCTTCACCCTCGGGGCCGGCGTGCAATTCGCCGTGAGCGAGCACATCGCGCTCGGGATCGACTATCGCTACGTCGATCTCGGCGGCAGCGGCCGCTTCGATCTCGGCGCGGTGCCGGGCGTTGGCGGCGGCCCGGTCTCGACGCAGGCCGGCTTCACCTCGCACCAGATGATGGCGCGCCTGTCCTGGCATCCGGGCGGGCTGGTGCTGCCGCCGGAGGCCGAGGATGCGGGCGGCAACGATCTCGACCAGCGCTTCTCGCTGCACGGCCAGACCACCTTCGTGGCGCAGGGCGTGCCGGGCTTCCGCGCGCCCTATACCGGGCCGGCGAGCCTGATCGGCCATCAGGTCCAGTCGACCACCACCGCCACCGCCTTCCTGGGGCTCAAGCTCCTGGAGGGCACGGAACTCTACTACAATCCGGAATTCTCGCAGGGCTTCGGCCTGAGCCGGACGCTGGGCGTCGCCGGCTTCGTCAACGGCGAGGCGCAGAAGGCGGGCGCGCCCTTCCCGAAGCTGCGCTCCAACCGCTACTTCGTGCGCCAGACCTTCGGCCTCGGCGGCGAGACCGAGGACGTGCCCGACGGCCCCAACCAGGTCGCAACCCGGCGCGACATCGAGCGGATCACCGTGGTGGCGGGCAAGTTCGCGCTGGGCGACTACTTCGACGGCAACGTCTACGCCCACGATCCCCGCGTCGACTTCATGAACTGGGGCATCTGGGCCTCGGGCGCCTACGATTTTCCCGCCAACCTGCCCGGCTTCACGCAAGGCGTGATGGTCGAGTACAACCGCGCCGAATTCGCGATCCGGGCGGCCTACACCCAAGTGCCGAAGGAGCCGTCGAGCGACGTCCTCGACCCGCGCGTGTTCCGCCGGGCCGGCACCACGATCGAATTCGAGGAGCGCCACGTGCTCCCCGTCCTCGAACAGCCCGGCAAGCTGCGGATCGGCTTCTTCACCAATGTCGGCAACACCGCCGATTTTCGCGAGGTCGTGGGCCTGACGCAGGCGGGCGTGTTCGGCGACATCAACGACGCGGCCGCCGCCACCCGCGCGGCCCGGCGCAAGACCGGCTTCTACCTCAACCTCGAACAGGCGGTGACGCCCGACCTCGGGGTGTTCGCCCGGGTCAGCGCCAATGACGGCCGCGCCGAGAGCCTGTCCTTCACCGATATCGACCGGTCCGTCTCGGGCGGCGTCTCGCTGAAGGGCACCGCCTGGGGCCGTCCGAGCGACACGGTGGGCCTCGGCACGTCGATGAACGGCATCTCGCAGAGCCACCGCGCCTTCTTCGCCAATGGCGGCATCGGGCTGCTCATCGGCGACGGCCGGCTGAACTACGCGCCCGAACGCGCCTTCGAGACCTATTACGCCTTGGCCCTCAACAAGACGCTGACGGTGTCCTTCAACTACCAGCACGTCGTGAACCCGGCCTACAACAAGGATCGCGGGCCGGCGGACTTCTTCGGCACGCGCATCCACGCCGACTTCTGACAGTCGGTCTCAGCAAGGTCCGGGATGAGGATCGTGCGCTATCGGGCCGACACCTCGCAGCGATGGCCGTCGCGCCCGACGGCCGAGGGCACCGGCACGAACCGCCCGCCCGAGGCCCTGCATTCGGCCGCGCGCGCATCCATCGCCCACTTGTCGGCGAGCGCCAGGCTCAGCGGCACCACCGTCACCACCAGCAGCAGGGCCACGATCGCGCCGATCGCCCAACCGACTCCGCGCGGCGGGTCCGGCAGCCGGTCGCGCTCCACCGGAAGGGGCGCGAGGAATGCCAGGGCCGTCAGCCCGAGAAGATGAACCGCACTCATGGGTCCGCCCGTCCTTGTCCAGGACGGAAGGTTAGCGGACCCGCCGCCTCCGGCGAGGCGACGATACGAAGCAGCACGCCCGAGAGTCAGAGCGCGGGTTCGGTGCCGAGATACGCCGCGATGTTGCGCCGGATGCGGTCCAGGGGCAGCTCGGAGGGGTCGGGCGGCACGAAGCGTTCCCCCGTGATCGTCTCGTAGGCCCGGATATAGATGGACGCCGTCTCCAGAACGACCTCGGCGGGAATCTCGGGAATCGGATCGCGGTAGGGATCGCAGCGGGCCACCACCCAGTTGCGCACGAAATCCTTGTCGAAGCTCTCGGGCGCCTCACCGGCGGCGAAGCGCGCGTCGTAGCTCTCGGCGAACCAGTAGCGGCTGCTGTCGGGGGTGTGGATCTCGTCGGCGAGCACGATGCGTCCGTCCGCATCGGTGCCGAACTCGTACTTGGTGTCGGCGAGGATGAGGCCGCGCGCCTCGGCCACCGCCTGCCCGCGCGCGAACAGCGCCAGGGCGGCCTCGGAGACGATGCGCCACTGCTCCGGCGTGAGCAGGCCCTGCTCCAGGATGTCGGCCTCGGTGAGCGGGGCATCGTGCCCGCCGTCGAAGGCCTTCGTGGTCGGCGTGAGGATCGCGCGCGCGAGGCGCTGGTTGGGGCGCATCCCGTCGGGGAAGTCGTGCCCGTACATCGTCCGCTCGCCGGCCCTGTAGCGGGTCAGGATCGAGGTCGAGGTCGTGCCGGCAAGGTAGCCCCGCACCACGATCTCGACGGGCAGGATGGCGAGCCGGCGTCCCACGACCACGTTCGGATCGGGATAGGCGAGGACGTGATTGGGGCAGAGGTCGGCGGTGCGCTCGAACCAGAACCGGGCCGTCTGCGTCAGGACCTGTCCCTTGAAGGGAATGGCGGCCAGCGCGACGTCGAAGGCGCTGATCCGGTCCGAGGTGATGAGGATGCGCCGGCCGTCCGGAAGGTCGTAATTGTCCCGCACCTTGCCGCGATAATGGTCGGGCAGTTCGGGCAGCGTGGCGTCGCGCAGAACCTGATGCGCGTGGCGGGCAAGATCGGCGATATCCATCCGGGGCGCTCCATGCGGCTCAAGGGGGACGACAGGACTGCCCGCCTTGTGCGCGCACGGCGCTTCGAATTCCAGCCCGCCGCCTCAAAGGCCGCCTCAAAGGTCGAGGGGCGCGGTCCGGAATCCACCGTTGCGGACATGCGCCGGAAGATGGGTGGCATCGCGAAAACCGGCCTCGCGCGCCATCGTATCCAAAGCATTGCCCGCGTCGTTCGCAGGGCCGACCCAGAGGATCGCTCCGGTCGAACGCTGCCTGATCTGGAAAAGCTTCATCTGTAGGCTCCGGTCCATGCTGAGAGGATAATCCGGCTGCGATCTCTTCCGTTCCCGGTGCCTCGTGGATGCGCAGGTCACGGGAAGGCACGTTCCGGCAGGGGGCACGCGAACACGGAACGACGGCAACGGCGGTTCCACGGGGCGCGCGCTCGCGCATGTCCAAGAGGCGGGCGCTCGCGCATGCCGGCGACGAGGCGCCCGCCATTGCCGGACACCGATCGTCCGCCAAGTATGGGGGATGGCCAGCGATCATCCGCACGATACAAGCGCGTTCACCGAGGAGCCCCTCGGACCGATCCTGAACGATGCGACCCGCCTTCGCCTGGGGCGGCAGCTGCAGGCGCTCTACGAGCCGATCATCGACGAGCCGCTCGATCCCCGCCTGGCCGAACTGCTTCAGCAGCTGGACAGCGACCGCAAACCTTGAGCGCCGGCCGGCATCGGATGGGGCAGGACGTGGCCTGCCCGAGAGCCCGGCACCAAAAAACCGCCGCGGCCGGAGCCGGGCGGGGGGAAGGTTCGGCCTCCAAGCTTCAGGAGGTCTTCAATAGACGGTTCGGCGGGCACACTTCATCCCGCGTTCCGGCGCATCGTTTCGGACACCCTATCCTGTCCGAAATTCCGGCGGAGCGGCACGCGAACGAACCTCTGGCGCTTCCAGCCGTTGGTCCCCGTGCCGCATCGTGAGAATCACCGCATGAGTCAGCCCCCTTCCCCCGTCTCGGCGGAGCCGAAAGGCGTCACCTTCCGGGGGCGTGGCTTCGCGCGTCTGCGTGGCACGAAGCTCTCACTGCTGATCTGTCCGCACTGCTCGCAACGCAATGCGCCGCAGGTGGCGGACAAGGGCTACTGCCACTGGTGTACCTACGAGCCCTCGCGCGACGACATCGAGCCGGCCTCCTGAACCTTACGCGTGCGGAGCCCGTCGCATCTCAGCGCCGTCCGAGTGGTCGCTTCGCCTACAGCCACCGCTCGTCGAGATCCGTGGCATTGCGCTCCGCCACCGGCTGCGTCTCGTCGCCCTCCGCAAAGATCACCACGTCACCGGGCGCGACGTCGCGGGTCGCGTAGAAGTCCCAGCGGCGGTGGATGACACGCGGCCCACCGAAGATCCGGAAGGCATGGCAGTAGCGATCGTCCCGGAAGCCGACGTAATGCACGCAGCGCGGAGGCACGGACTCGATCGCGTCGGATGCGGCCTTACCGTCCGCCCGGTCCGCCATTGGCGCTCCCGTTCGGAAAAGCCTGCTCGGGCCGGCTCGCATTGCCCCCGGCGGCCGAATTCGTGGTCACCGTATCCGCCCCGGTGGCGCCGTAGGAGATGACGACGTCACCGCTGTTGCCCGTCGTGTTGGGCTGGTTCTGCACGATGACGCCCCGACGGCCCTCATAGGGAAACACGCCCTGGGCAATGGCCGGCAACGTCACCAGCATTGCGAGTGCGCTCAGGCTCACCAGGATCGCTCGGCTCTTCATCGCGCTCTTCCAGATTTCGAGACCGGGACACAGATCCCGAGACGGCAGGACATGGCATGAACCCCGGCGTTCGACGCCTGTTCCTGCGACGAAAGATCCGGCTCGGTCCCAAGGGTTTACGGCCGAAAGACCGAAGCGCTCCACCGTCAGGCCTCGAGCGCCGGATCGCTCGAGCCTGCCCTATTTTGCATGCCCCTGATTGCAAACGTGAATATTTCGCTAATGTCATGCTTGCATCGCATATCGCACTTGCACACAAACCGATTGCTGCACTGCACCACAGGGGTCAATCTCGGGTCAGACCACGACCGAACCCGAGAGTAACCCATGAGCACCCCGTCCACCGCCGCCATCGACCTGTCGGCCGCCGAGACCTCCGCCCCTCCGGCCCGCGGCTGGTTCGCGCACATGATCCAGGTCTGGCTGGAGCACCATGCGCGCGTCTTCGAGATGGGCGTCGAGCCGCTCTAACCGAGCCGCCTCGGCACGATCCGTTCGAACCTCTTCGAGGCCGGCGCCCCAGGGCGCCGGCCCTTTTTTCGATCCCTGTCCAACCCGCGAAGCGGCCCGGTATCCGTCCCCGACCCCCTACTGGGCCAGCCCGACCTGCACGAGGTTGTCGCTGTAGGTCGGCGAGTGCCCCATGCCGCCGTAGATCGAGGAACTGATGACGTTCACCGCTCCGCCCCGATTGAGCGAGTGCCAGTAGCCGAGCGAGGCCACCACCATGCCGGGCGGCACGTCGTCCGTGACCCGGGCCTGTCCGTGGAAGGCGCCCCGGTCGTTGAACACCTTCACCAGCGCGCCCTCGATGATCTCCCGCGTCACGGCATCCGTTGGGTTGATCAGGATGGCCTGCTCACCCTGCGACCGGATCTTGTGCGCCTCGTTGGCGTATTGTGAGTTCAGGAAGCCGTGGCTCTTCGGCGAGACGATGTTGAGGGGATAGCGCCGGGCCTGGTCCGGGTTGGTCTCGGGACGCTCGTTGGCCGGCACGTAGCCGGGGAGCGGATCGAGGGCCTCGCCGCCCTGCTTGTGCGCGTACATCTGCCGGAAGGGCGGCGCGACGAAGTTGCCGTTGTCGACGGCGCTCTGCGAGAAGAACTCGCACTTGCCCGACGGCGTCGGGAAGTTGCCCTTGGCATGCGGGGTCCGGGTCTCGGGCTCGCCGATGTTCAGGCGATAATAGCCGTGCTCGCGGAAGTAGGCCATGTCGATGCCGCCGAGCTTGGGGCTGTCCCAGTCGAGGTACCATTCCATGAGCTCCGTCTCGCTCATCGAGAATTGCGGCTCCTGGAATCCGAAGGTCTTGGCGAGGCGTCGGAACAGCTCGGCGTTGGACACCGCCTCGCCGGGCGGCTCGATGGCCTTCTGGTTCAGCGTGAAGAAGAAGTGCCCCCACGAGAACATCATGTCGTCGTGCTCGGCCGCCATGGTGGCGGGGAGCAGGATGTCGGCGTAGCGCGCGGTATCGGTGACGAAGTGCTCGCTGACGACCGTGAACAGGTCCTCGCGGGCGAGCCCGCGCTTGATCTTCTCGGTCTCGGTCGAATTCGAGACCGGGTTGGCGTTGTAGACCATCAGCGCATGGATGCCGGGCTCGATGTCGGTCTCTCCGGTCAGGATCTCTCCGAGCTTGAGCACGTTCAGGGCCCGCGTGCCCTCCGGGATCAGGTCGGGCCGGCAGATCCGGTCGAAGTGGATCGGGAATTCCCAGAGCGGCATCTGGTAGACGCCGCCGCCCGGGTCCTTCCAGGAGCCCGTGAGCGCCGGCAGGGAGAAGATCGCCCGGAGCGCCTGGGCGCCGCCCGCGCTGCGCTCGACGGCGATGCCGGGACGCAGCGCGGCGTTGCGGGTCGTGGCGTATTCGCGCGCCAACCGGCGGATGTCGGCGGCGGGGATGCCGCAGATCGTCTCGGCGTAATCCGGCGTGAAGGACGCGGCGCGCGCCTTCAGCGGTTCGAAGCCGACCGTGTGCTCGGCGATGTAATCCGCATCCGTCAGGCCCTCGGCGATGATGACGTTGATCATCGCCATAGCCAGTGCGCCGTCGGTGCCGGGCCTCGGCATCAGGTGCCAGTCGGCCTCCTTGGCGGTGCGGGAGCGGTAGGGGTCGATGACCACGACCTTGGCGCCGTTCCGCTGCGCCTCCTTCACCACGTGCCAATGGTGGATGTTGGTGGAGACCGAGTTGCAGCCCCAGATGACGATGTACTTCGACTGGGCGAAGCTCATCGGATCGGTGCCGTTGGTCGGGCCGACGGTCAGGAGCCAGGCGGTGCAGGAGCCCGATCCGCAGAAGGTCTTCTCGGCCACCGTGGCGCCCAGCCGGTTGAAGAACGCGTCGCCGACCGTGAGGCCCTGCACGACGCCCTCGTTGCCGAGGTAGTTGTAAGGCAGGATCGCCTCGGCCCCGTGCGTCTCGACGATACCGGTGAAGCGCCGGTGGATCTCCGCCAGGGCCTCGTCCCAGGTGATGCGCGCGAACTGGCCGCTGCCCTTCGGCCCGGAGCGCCGCATCGGGTAGAGCACCCGGTCCGGATTGTAGTGGTGCTTGTCGAAATCCTTGACCTTGGCGCAGAGCGCGCCCCGGGTCATCGGGTGGTCCGGATTGCCCCGGACGTTCGTGAGCTTGCCCGCCTCGACCGTGTAGATCATCGAGCAGGTGTCGGGGCAGTCATGCGGGCAGGCCCCGAGCCGGGTCGTCGCATCGTCGAGCATTTCGTTCTCCCTTGATTGAAACCGGTTCTTTTCTTGTTCTTGTTTCGGATGCGGGCGCGACCGGAGGGTGCCCTGGAATCGGGCGCGGCAGTGCGGCCAGCCCAGGGCGTGGGCGGCCACGAACGCGGCCGAGCCGATGCGTCTCCGCGCGGTTCCGGGCCCCGGACAGCGTCGCGCGGGGCGCTTCGTGGACGGGCAGGCACCCGCGCCGGAACCGGCCGTGGACAATCGCGCCCATCCTGCGTCGCATCGAGGCCCTCCGGCACAACCACGGGCGTGGCTACGGCCTCGAAGGCCAAGTCGAAGGGCTCGGCCAGCGTGCCGTTCGCCTGTGCGCGCGCGGACAAGCGGTGGAGGATCGCACCTTCGGTCCGATCGGAGACCGCGTGGAACAGAGCATCCAACGGCGTGGCGTCCTCCTGAACCTTGTGGTTCATGATGCATGCCCTTGGAACGATTGCAAAGTGGCCCGGCCCGGGCGTGGATCATTCGAGCCGGGCAACCGACCGATGCTCTTCGATGGAACGCGCGTGTAGGTTTTTATACCTGTCTTATAAAAGACAGATAATATGTTTACACGTCGCATCGCGCTTGGTATCGAAGTGCGGTCGTCGTCGGTCCCGCGCGATCGAACGGCACGGCCAAGGTCTGCGATTGCCGCGAGGCATCCCGGCGGCCCTGGTGGAAAGGACCCGCATCGGTCGCCAGCCGAAGCGGAGATCCAGTGAAAAGCGGCGCCAGACCGCTCAGTCTCAAGAATGACCGCCGCTTCACGCGTGGCTTAAGGGAGGATGTTATGAGCTTGGTGACAGGCTTGCCATCGGACTTCGCTGAGCCCTTGCTCGAAGTCGATGGGGTGACCCTTCAGTACAAGACGCCGCATCACCTCATCACGGCGACCTACAAGGTCGACTTCAAGGTCTTCCCGAGCGACCGTTTCGTCCTGCTGGGACCATCGGGCTGCGGCAAGTCCACCCTGCTGAAGGCGGTCGGCGGCTACATGGCCCCAACCGAGGGCGAGATCCGGCTCAAGAACCGCACCGTCACGGGTCCCGGCCCGGACCGGATGATGGTGTTCCAGGAATTCGACCAGCTTCTGCCCTGGAAGACCGTGCGCCAGAACGTGGTCTTCGCCCTCGAGGCGTCGGGGCGCCTGTCGGGCTCCGCCGCCGACGAGCGGGCGATGCACTACATCGACAAGGTCAACCTCAGCGCCTTCGCCGACAGCTATCCCCACATGCTCTCGGGCGGCATGAAGCAGCGCGTGGCCATCGCGCGCGGCATGGCGATGGAACCCGACATCCTGCTCATGGACGAGCCCTTCGCGGCCCTCGACGCCCTGACGCGCCGGCGCATGCAGGACGAACTCCTGGCCCTGTGGGAGGAGACGCGCTTCACGGTCCTGTTCGTCACCCACTCGATCCCCGAGGCCATCAAGATCGGCTCGCGCATCCTGCTGCTCTCGCCTCATCCGGGCGAGGTCAAGGCCGAACTCAACACGGCCGGATCACCGCAGGACATCATGCTGCTGGAGCAGCGCATCCATCAGATGCTGTTTTCCGAAGAGATCAAGGAGGCGGAGAATGTCTAGGACCGCGAAAGCGCTGTTGTCCCCCGTCATGCTCCGTCCCGCCCGTCCCGAGATCGTCCGCGAGGGCAGCGGCCGCTACGGCGGCGCCATCGTCGAGAAGCCGCTCTCGACGGCCGAGCGCCTGTACAACCACGGCTGGCTTCGCAAGCTCGCGATCCTGGCGGTGCTGGCCCTGATCTGGGAAGCCTACGGGCGCTTCCTCGACAACGACCTCCTGTTCCCGACCTTCACCGCCACCGTGACGGCCTTCGCCCACGGGGTCGCGGACGGGACGCTGGTGATGCGGGCCTGGGGCTCGATCAAGGTCCTGCTGATCGGCTACGCCCTCGGCATCCTGCTGGCGACCCTGCTCACCGGCATCGCCATCGGCTCGCGCATCGGCACCGACTTCCTCGAGACGATGACGTCGATGTTCAATCCCCTGCCGGCGATCGCCCTGCTGCCCCTGGCGCTGATCTGGTTCGGCCTGGGCAACGGCAGCCTGATCTTCGTGCTGGTCCATTCGGTGACCTGGGCCATCGCCCTGAACACCCATTCGGGCTTCCTCTCGGTCAGCCGGACCCTGAAGATGGTCGGCCGCAATTATGGCCTGCGCGGCAGCCGGCTCATCACCAAGATCCTGATCCCGGCGGCCTTCCCGAGCATCCTGACGGGCCTGAAGGTCGGCTGGGCCTTCGCTTGGCGGACGCTCATCGCGGCGGAACTCGTCTTCGGCGTCAGCTCGGGGTCGGGGGGGCTGGGCTGGTTCATCTTCGAGAACAAGAACATGCTCGACATCCCCAACGTCTTCGCCGGCCTGCTCACGGTGATCCTCATCGGCCTGTGCGTCGAGAACCTCATCTTCCAGACCATCGAGCGCCACACCCTGCAGCGCTGGGGCATGCAGGCGTAATCAGTCGAGGTCGGAGCGGTAGCGCAGCGCGGCCGTCCAGCTCTGCCGGTACTCGATCGGGGCGCCCGCCAGGGACACCGCGACGCGGCGCACGAGGAGCAGGGGCGCCGCCGGCGGACAGCCGAGGGCGGCCGCGATGGCGGCACTCGCGCGATCCGTCGCGATCTCGTCGCGGGCGCGCGCCACCGTGTGGCCGCAGCGCGCCTGATAGAGCACGTAGATCTCCTCCAGCATCTCGCGGCCCGGCTCCGGCGCGAGCCGCGCGAACAGGTCCGCGGGCAGCGCGATGCGCTCGTAGACCATCGGTACGCCGTCCTCGCTGCGGGTGCGCAGCAGGACCAGCACCTTCGCGCCCGCCCCGAGACCGAGCCGGGCCCGATCCTGCGCGTCGGCCCGCGCCACCCCGGCCGCGAGGACGTGGGCCACGGGGCGGAACGGCCGACCGTCGCCGTGGACGAAGCGCAGGAACCGGAAGCGGGAGCGATCGCTCGAATGCGGCACCACCTGCGTGCCGCGCCCGTGCTGGCGTTCCAGCAGGCCCTGCCCGACGAGGTCCTCCATCGCCTTGCGGATCGTTCCGATGGAGATGCCGAGATCGGTCGCGAGTTGCGGCTCGCTCGGCAGGTAGGTGCCCGGCTTCCAGGTCCCGTCCACGATCCGGCGCAACATGAGGTCGCGCGCCTGCAGGTAGAGCGGGCGGCTCGCCAGCGGCTCGCTCGGGACCGGAGGCTCGGGTGCTGTCCGCATCGGGTCCGACATCGGTAACTCATATATATGACATATGACCGTTGACAGCGGTCGTTCCGAGCGTATCGTGACCCGGGTCACCGAACCAGAAGAATTCGGGCCGACGCGGAGGACGACGACATGGTGCTGGGCCGTCTCATTCGGCGATGCGGAGTCGCGCGGCGCTGCGGGGTCGCGGCCCTGGTCTCGGCGAGCCTCCTGGCCGGTTCGGGGGCCGCCTGGGCGGAGGCCTCCGTGGTGCGCCTCGCCAAGCAGTTCGGCATCTCCTACCTGCCCCTCACCGTGATGGAGGAGGAGCGGCTCCTCGAGAAGCACGCGCGGCAGCAGGGGCTGGACCTCAAGACCGAGTGGCTGCGCTTCACCGGCGGCTCCGGCATGAACGAGGCCCTCCTCTCCGGGAACCTGGATTTCGCCGCCGGCGGCGTCGGCCCGATGCTGACGATCTGGGGCCGCACCCGGGGCAACCTGATGGTCAAGGGCGTGGCGGCCCTCAACGCGATGCCGCTCTGGCTGGTGACCGTGAACCCGGCGGTGAAATCCATCAAGGACTTCACCGACAAGGACAAGATCGCCCTGCCCACGGTGAAGAGTTCGATCCAGGCGATCACCCTGCAGATGGCGGCCGAGAAGGCCTTCGGGCCCGGTCAGCAGGGCAAGCTCGATCCGCTCACGGTCTCGATGGGCCACCCCGACGCGCAGACGGCGATGCTCGGCGGCCGCTCCGAGATCACGGCGCATTTCGGCTCACCGCCCTTCCAGGAAATGGAGCTGAAGGATTCCCGCGCCCGCAAGGTGCTCGACAGCTACGACGTGCTGGGGGGCCCGCACACCTTCAACCTGGTCTGGGCGAGCAACCGCTTCGTCTCCGCCAACCCGAAGATCGTGGCCGCCTTCCGGGGCGCCCTCGAGGAGAGCCTGGCGCTGATCAAGGCGGAGCCCAACCGGGTCGCGGCCCTGTGGATCAAGGCTGAGAACGCCCGGCTGAGCGAGGCCGAAGCGGTGGAGATCATCCGGGCGCCGCAGACCCAGTGGACCAGCGCGCCCCTGAACATGCTCACCTATCTCGATTACATGAACCGCGCCGGCCTCGTCGGCGCCAAGGCCACCGATCAGGGCGAGCTGTTCTTCCCCGGCGCCGCCGCCAAGGCGGAGCGATAGAGGCATGAACGCCCCGGTTCCGAACGCCGCGCCCAGGGATCCGACCGTCGAACCCGCGGCCGGCGCGATGCTGACGGTCCGCATCCGCCGGGACGACGGGTTCCAGACCTTCACCCTGGCGCGGCGGCCCGCCCAGACCATCCTCGACGTGGTCACCGCGATCCAGCGCGAGCAGGACCCGACGCTGGCCTACCGCTTCGCCTGCCGGGTCGGCATGTGCGGCTCCTGCGCCATGATGGTGAACGGGCGCCCGCGCTGGACCTGCCGGACGCGGGTCGCGGCGGTGGCGGAGGGCGACGCCCTCACCCTCGAACCCCTGCGCAACCTGCCGGTGGTCAAGGATCTGGCCGTCGACATGGAGCCGTTCTTCACCAAGTGGACGGCCG
Source organism: Methylobacterium sp. J-068 (assembly GCF_022829445.1). GTDB lineage: Bacteria > Pseudomonadota > Alphaproteobacteria > Rhizobiales > Beijerinckiaceae > Methylobacterium. Next base: position 107,355 of record NZ_JAKSXY010000109.1, read on the forward strand.
CGCACGGCGCCTTCGAGCCCGGCGAGACGCCGCTCGGGGACTTCGCCGTGGTGGCACCGGATTCCCCCGAGCGCCGCGCCGTGGATGCGGGCATCGAGTGCATCAATTGCGGGGTCTGCTACGCCGCCTGCGATGTGGTCTCGTGGAACCCGGACTATCTCGGCCCCGCCGCCCTCAACCGGGCCTGGACCCTGATCAACGATGTCCGCGACCAGGGCCGGGAGGCCCGCCTCGACGCCGTCTCGGGGGATGCCGGCTGCCAGTCCTGCCACACCCACATGAGCTGCACGGAGCATTGCCCGAAGGCGCTGGCGCCGACCTTCGCCATCGCGGGCCTCAAGCGCGAGACCGCGCGGACCGCGCTGCGGCGGTTCGGCGCCCGGCATTTCCGGAGGTCGGCATGAGCCCGCTCCTCTACGTCGCCCAGCGCGGCACCGCGGTGATCCTCGCCGTCGCGGTGGCGGTCCATCTCGGCACGATCCTGTACGCCGTGCGCGGCGGCCTCACCGCCGGGGAGATCCTCGGCCGCACCCAGGGCAACCTCGCCTTCCTGCTGTTCTACGGGACCTTCGTCGTCGCGGCGGCGATCCATGCCCCCATCGGCCTGCGCAGCATCCTGCGCGAGTGGACGCCCTGGCGCGGACGCTCCCTCGACGGCGCGATGCTCGGCGTCGCGGCGCTCCTCGTCGTCCTCGGGCTGCGCGCCGCCCTCGCGGTCTACGTCGCATGAGCGCCGGGACGCAGTCCGCCCCCCTGCCCCGGCGCGGCGCGGCGCGTCCCCGCGCGGGCTTCGCGGCGGCCCTCCTGCACCGCCTGTCGGGCATCGCCCTCGCGCTGTTCCTGCCGATGCACTTCATCGCGCTGGGAACCGCGCTCCAGGGGGCCGACCGGCTCGAGAGCTTCCTCGGGCTGACCCATAACGGCTTCGTGCGCGCGGCCGAATGGGGCCTCGTCAGCGCGCTCGCCCTGCACATGGTCCTCGGACTGCGCGTGCTGGCCATCGAATGGTTCGCCACCCGTGAGCGGACGGCGCTGATCGTCTCGGCCTGCGTGGCGGCCGGCCTGGCGGTCGGGCTGCTGTTCCTCCTCGGCGGCGCCTGAACGCCAACCCCTCAAAGGAGACCGGCATGGACCTCGACCTCACCGAAGTCGAAGCGTTGTGCAGGGACCTCTACGTCCGTGCCCTGAAGCTGCTGCCCCCCGACATCAAGGCGGGCTTCGCCGACCTCGCGCGCGACGAGACGAGCGCCACCGGCCGGGCGATCCTCGGCACCATGGTGGAGAACATCGCGGTGGCCGAGCGCACCCGCAACATCCTGTGCCAGGATACCGGCATCCCGATCTACAACGTGGTGATCGGGCGCGACGTGCGCTTCGACGGCGCCGACCTCAAGGCCGCCATCCGGCGCGGCTGCGCGCGCGCCACCACCGAGCATTCCCTGCGCTCCTCCGTGGTCCACCCGATCACCCGCGTGAACGAGCAGACCTCCTGCGGCATCCGCGTGCCGATCATCCATGTCGATTTCGACGAGCGGCCCGAGACGGTCTCCATCGAGATGATCCCGAAGGGGTCGGGCTCCGAGAACGGCTCGTTCCTGCAGATGCTGCTGCCCTCCGACGGCATCAACGCGGTCAAGCGCTTCGTGATCGACCGGGTGATCGAGCTCGGCGGCCGGGTCTGCCCGCCGACCATCGTGGGCGTCGGCATCGGCGGCACCTCGGACCTCTGCATGCACCTCGCCAAGGTGGCGGCGACCCGCAAGCTGCGCACCGCCTGCTCCGACCCGGAGGGTGCGCGGATCGAGGTGGAACTGTCGCGCGCAGTCAACGAACTCGGCATCGGGCCGCAGGGGCTCGGCGGCCGCTCCACCAGCTTTGCCGTCCACGTCGAGGTCGCCGCGACCCACATCACCCAGAACCCGGTGGCGGTGAACATCCAGTGCCATTCGGCCCGCCGCGCCAAGGCGACCTTCACGCCGGGCGGCATCGCCTTCGACTGAGTCACGAGGAGGGCCGCGTCATGCACCACGTACTCGACATGCCGATCGACGCCGCCCAGGCCCGCGCCCTGCGGATCGGCGACACCGTCACCCTGCGCAAAACCCTGTTCGGCATCCGGGACGCGACCCTGATCCACATGTTCGACCGGGAGCGCCGGACGCATCTCGATCTCACCGGCCACGCCGTGATCCATACGGCGCCCAACGTCCACCGCGTGCCGGTCTCGCCCGAGGCGCCCGTCGGCTACGCGCCGTTCTGCATCGGCACCACCACCTCCATGCGGATGGAGCGCTTCACCGACGCCCTGATGCGGCGCGAGGGCGTGCGCCTCATCGTGGGCAAGGGCGGCATGGGCCCGAAGACCCTCGAGGCCTTCGCCGAGCAGGGCGGCGCCTACCTCGCCATCGTCGGCGGGGCGGCCGCCCTGGAGACCACCTGGATCGAGCGGATCGAGGACATCGACCTCGACGACCTGCATCCCGAGAGCCTGTGGAAGTTCGCGATCCGCGATTTCGGTCCTCTCCTCGTCGGGATGGATTCCCATGGCGGCTCGCTCTTCGCCGACGTCCAGCGCGACGTCGCCGGCCGGCGCGACGCCGTCATCGCGAGCCTGGGAGCCGCCTGATGCGCGCCGTACCGACGACGATCGAGACCGACATCCTGATCCTCGGCTCCGGGGGCGCCGGCCTGTTCGCGGCGCTGCACGCCAAGAAGGCGGCGCCCGACCTCGACGTCACGGTCGCGGTGAAGGGTCTGCTGGGCAAGTGCGGCTGCACCCGCATGGTCCAGGGCGGCTACAACGTCGCCCTGGCGCCCGGCGATTCCGTCGAGCGCCACTTCATGGACACGATCGAGGGCGGCAAGTGGCTCAACAACCAGGAGCTGGCCTGGACCCTGGTGACCGAGGCGCAGGTCCGCATCCGCGAACTCGAGAGCGAGCTCGGCTGCTTCTTCGACCGCAATCCCGACGGCAGCGTCCACCAGAAGGCCTTCGCGGGCCAGACCTTCGACCGGACCGTGCACAAGGGCGACCTCACCGGCATCGAAATCATCAACCGCCTCTCCGAGCAGGTCTGGCGCCGCGACGTCCGGCGCCTGGAGGACCACCGCGCCCTCGAACTGATCCCGGCCGCCGACGGCTCCGGCCTCGCCGGGGTGTTGATGCTCGACATGCGCACCGGCGTGCCCGTTCTGGTGCGGGCCAAGGCGACCCTGCTCGCCACGGGCGGCGGCCCGACCATGTACAAGTTCCACACGCCGTCGGGCGACAAGACCTGCGACGGCCTCGCCATGGCCCTGCGCGCCGGGCTCCCGTTACGCGACATGGAGATGGTGCAGTTCCATCCCACCGGCCTGCTCGCGGGCGCGGGCACGCGGATGACCGGCACGGTGCTGGAGGAGGGCCTGCGGGGCGCGGGCGGCTACCTGCTCGATGCCTCGCTCGAGCGCTTCATGCACCATTACGATCCGCGCGCCGAGCGGGCGACCCGCGACGTCGTCAGCCGCTCGATCATGCGGCGCATCCGCGAGGGTCACGCCAGCCCCAACGGGGGCGTCTACATCCAGATGAGCCATCTCGGCCCCGAGGACGTGCGGCGCAAGTTCAAGGGCATGGTGGAGCGCTGCGCCGATTGCGGCTTCGACCTCGCCGGCGGCCATGTCGAGGTCATCCCCACCGCCCATTACATGATGGGCGGGGTCGAGTTCCGCCCCGGCTGCGGCACCGAGCTGCCGCGCCTCTACGCGGCGGGTGAGGATACCGGCGGGGTCCACGGCGCCAACCGCCTCGGCGGCAACGGTGTCGCCAACTCGACGGTGTTCGGCGGCCTCGCCGGGGCCGCCATGGCGCGCGACATCCGGGACGTGCGGCATCCGGCCGAGCCCGATCCCCACGCGATCGAGGCCGGGCTGGCGCGTGTCTACGGCCCCCTCGGGCGTCCGTCCGGGGATCTCGAGGCGATCCGCGAAGCCCTCTACGCGACGATGTGGGACGATGTCGGCATCCTGCGCGACGCGGCCGGGCTGGCGCGCGCCGGCACCCGCCTCGCCGACCTCGCCGAGGCCGTCGCCCGGGCCGGAATCGCCGACGGCGACCGCCGCTACAACCTGACCTGGATGGACCGGCTGAATCTCGAGAATCTCGTCCTCGTCAGCCAGTCGATCTGCGCCGCCGCCCTCGCGCGCACCGACAGCCGGGGCGCGCATTTCCGCGAGGACTTCCCCGAGGCCTCCGACCTCGCGACCTCGCGCTACACCGTGGTCCGCCAGGACGAGGCCGGGCTCGGCGTCACCATGGAACCCGTCGCCTTCACGCATGTGCGCCCGGGCGATTCCCTGCTCGACGCGGCGGCCTGAGCCGCCGCGGCACGACCGATCCCGGAAAGGAATGCCATGGCCCACCCGCGCGGAGCCGACATCGTCGTCGAGACGCTGGAGCGCCTCGGCGTCACCCGCGTCTTCACGCTGTCGGGCAACCACATCATGCCGATCTTCGACGCGCTGCTGTCGACGGGCATCGGGGTGGTTCACGTCCGCCAGGAAGCGGCCTGCGTCCACATGGCCGATGCCTGGGGGCGCCTGACCGGCGAGGTCGGCATCGCCCTCGTCACGGGCGGCCAGGGGCACACCAACGCCGCCGCCGCCCTGTTCACCGCCCTGGCGGCGGAGAGCCCCGTCCTCCTGCTCTCGGGCCATGCCGGGGTGTCGGAGGCTGGGCGCGGCGCGTTCCAGGAACTCGCCCAGGCCGACATCGCCCGCCCGATGACGAAGGCTTCCTGGACGGCGACCTCCGTCGAGACGCTCGCCGACGACATCGCCCGTGCCATGCGCATCGCCCGCGAGGGCCGGCCCGGCCCCGTCCATCTCAGCCTGCCGGTCGATCTCCTCGAGGCCACCTTCGCCCCGGCCGAGGCAGGGTCGTCGGGCGACTCGGAGGCGGAGATCCGGGTCACGGAGCCGGGGGACGACCTCGTCGAAGCCGTGGCGGCGGAACTCGCTCGCGCCGAACGGCCCCTGATCCTGTGCGGCCCGGCGGCCTGCGGCGCGCGGGGACGGGCGCTGATGTCGGCCCTCGAGGAGGCGTCGGGCATCCCCGTGATCGGCATGGAGAGCCCGCGCGGCCTCAACGATCCGAGCCTCGGCGCCTTCGCGGAGATCCTGCCGCGGGCCGATTGCCTCGTGCTCGTCGGCAAGCCCCTCGACTTCACCCTGAAGTTCGGCGACGCCCCGGCGGTGGCGCCCGGCTGCGGCTTCGTCGTCGTCGATCCCGACCCCGCGCTCGTGGCCCGCGTCGACCCCGCCAGACTGGCGGTCTCCGGCACGGCGGATTCCCTCCCGATGCTGGCCGCGCTGACGCGCCGCCTGGCCGACCGGCCGCGATCGGCGTGGCGCGCGGAGGCGCGGGCGGCCGTCGATTACCGGCCGGCCGGCTGGGCGGATCTGCGCGGGGCGGAGGGACGGCTTCACCCGGTGGAACTGTGCCGGGGCGTGGCGGCCTTCCTCGACCGGCATCCCGACGGCACCCTGATCTGCGACGGCGGCGAGATCGGGCAATGGCCCCAGGCCCTGGTGCGGGCGCGCCACCGCCTCGTCAACGGCGTCTCGGGCACCATCGGCGCCTCGCTGCCTTTCGCCATCGCGAGCCGGATCCTGAACCCGGCCGGGCCCGTGGTCGCCGTCCTGGGGGACGGCACCTTCGGCTTCCACATGGCCGAGTTCGACACGGCCGTGCGCTACGGCCTGCCCTTCATCGCGGTCGTGGGCAACGATGCCCGCTGGAACGCCGAGTACCAGATCCAGTTGCGCCAGTACGGACCGGAGCGGGCGCGGCACTGCGACCTCCTGGGTTCGCGCTACGATCGCGTCGCGACGGCGCTCGGCGGCCACGGCGCCCTCGTCACCAGCGCCGACGCCCTGCCGCAGGCCCTGGAGGCCGCGCATGCGAGCGGCCTGCCGGCCTGCCTCAACGTCATGATCGAGAGCGTTCCCGCGCCCATGATCCGCCGGCCGCAGGCCGGCTAGTTCTCGTCGCGGCCGGCATCGGCCAAGGGAGGTTCACATGCGCAGGCGCGACGTTCTCGCCCGGGGGCTGCTGACCGGGGGCCTCGGCCTCCTCGCGGGGCTCCGGCCCGCACGGGCGGAGGTGTCGGAGGTCAGCATCGCGCGCCAGCCCAGCCTCGGGCACCTGCCGCTGATGATCATGGAGGAGCGGGGCCTGCTCCAGAAGCACGCCGCCGCGCGGGGCCTGCCGGGCCTCGGCGCCCGCTACGTCACCCTGGCGGGCGGGGCGGCGATGAACGACGCTCTCCTGTCCGGCTCCGTCCAGTTCGTGGCCGGCGGCGTGCCGCCCCTCGTCCTGCTCTGGTCGAAGACCGAAGGGACCGGCATGGCGGTGAAGGGGGTTGCGGCGATGAACGCCATGCCGCTCCTCATGAACACCAACGCGGCGCGCATCCGGTCGCTCGGCGACTTCACCGACCGGGACAAGATCGCGCTGCCCGCCGTCAAGGTCTCGGTCCAGGCCATGTTCCTGCAGATGGCCGCCGAGAAGGAACTCGGCGAGGCGCGCCGCAACGACCTCGACCGCCTCACCGTGACCCTCTCGCACCCGGACGGCATGGCCGCGCTCCTCGCGGGCCAGGAGGTGAGCGCGCATTTCACGGCCGCCCCGATCCAGGAGCTGGAACTGCGCCGGCCCGGCATCCGCACGATCCTGAACACCTTCGACGTGCTCGGCGGCCCCTCGACCTTCAACGTGGTCTGGGCCTCGTCGGCCTTCGTCGCGGCCAACCCGACCGTCCACGCGGCCTTCATGGCCGCCCTCGAGGAGGCCGTCGCGGCCATTGCGGGCGATCCCAGGGCCGCCGCGCAGGCCTATGCACGCCTGGCCCGCGACGGCTCCGATGTCGGGCTCATCGAAGCGATCCTCGCCTCGCCGCAGGTCGCCTTCACCACGACGCCGCAGGCGATCCTGCGCTACGTCGACTTCATGGCACGGACGAAGGCGATCCGCCGCGGCGCCAGGGATTGGCGGGAGCTGTTCTTCGCCAACGTCCACGCCAAGCCCGGCAGTTGAGGCGAAGGCCCACGGGGCCTCAATGCAGCAGGCCCGGGAGCGCCAGGGCGGTCGTGGTGAGGCCGATGGCGGCGAGCAGCGCCAGCACGATGGCCCGGAACCGGCGCTGGTCGATATGCGCGAACAGGGAAAGGCCGGCCAGCACGCTGACGAGGACGATGGGCAGCCCGAGGGCGAGGTCCCCCATCAGTTCGGGCGGGAAGGGATTGAACGCGGCCAGGATCGCCAGCGACCAAACCTGCAGGACGAGGGTGAAGCTCTGGTAGACGGCCCGCTGCATGCGCGGCTCCCAGCCGCGCACGAGGCTCCAGGCCGTGGGAAGGGCGCCCGACAGGCCGGCGATGCCCCCGAGGATGCCGCCGAGGAAGCCCACGGCCCCGTCGCTCCAGGCATTGCCGAACGAGACCCGGTAATCGCTGCGCAGCAGCGCCACCACGGCGCTGTAGAGGATCAGGAAGATCCCGATCAGCACCTTGACCAAGTCCGGGTTGAGATCCTTCAGGAGATAGATCCCGATCGGCGCCCCGAGGAGGCCGGGCCCGATCATCGCGAGCGCCGTCGCGCGCGGCGGCCAAGTCCGCAGGCGCAGGACCGACAGGGTCTGCGAGAGGATGCTGCAGGTCAGGACCAGCGCCGTCGCCTCGATCGGCGCGCGGATCGACAGCAGGGTGCCCGAGGCCACCAGCGCGAAGGCGAACCCCGTCAGGCCGGAGATGAGGCCCGCGCAGCTCAGGCACAGGACGATCTGGAGGGTCTCGCTCACCGTGCGTCTCCGGGCTCGATCGATGGACGGCGTGCCCGGCCGGGACGCACGATGCGGCCGGAGAGGAGGACGGCGGATGCGGGAGAGCGCCTCGCGCAGGTCGCCGCCTTCGATGGGCACGCAGAATTGTCTTATATAAGATTAATGACCGTTCAAGCCGATCCTCGATGCCGACTTCTTCCGGATCGCCCACTGGCTTCGTTCGCGATGGAATTTCGCCGGTCTTTCCGTGGCGGCGGGCATTCGGCGACCTACCCTCGATTGACGCGTCGAATTAAGATGTCTTATACAAGACATAGTCGCCGCCAAGAGCCGACGGCTTCACCAAGGAGGACCCCGGAATGAGCAGCCACGCCGGATCGGGTGGGGGGCGGACGAAGCCGCACCTCCTCGCCCACAGCCCGCAGGACAACGTCGCCGTCGCGGTGATCGAAGGATTGAGCGCCGACACCGACGCGTTCGGCGTCATCACCGAGGACGATTCGACCTTCGCGTTGAATGTCCGCCACGACATTCCGATCGGCCACAAGGTGGCGCTCATCGACCTGAAGGCGGGCGATACGGCCATCAAGTACGGCCAGGACATCGGGAAGATCGTCAAGGACGTCGCCAAGGGCGAGCATGTCCACGTGCAGAACCTCAAGACGAAGCGCTGGTGAGGTCGCGATGCCCGGAGAGAACATCATGAACGCCCCCGAGACCACCTCCCCCTTCGTCGGCGGAGCCCCCGACCAGTTCGCGACCGCCGCCCTCGGCTCCGGCCGCCCCTCGGCGGACATCCAGGGCGCCACCTTCATGGGCTGGCGCCGCGAGAACGGCCGCGTCGGCGTGCGCAACCACGTCGTCCTCCTGCCGCTCGACGACCTCTCGAACGCCTCCTGCGAGGCGGTCGCCAACACCGTCAAGGGCACGATGGCCCTGCCCCACGCCTATGGCCGGCTGCAGTTCGGCGAGGACCTCGAACTCCACTTCCGCACCCTGATCGGCATCGGCTCGAACCCGAACGTCGCGGCCGTCGTGGTCATCGGCATCGAGGACCAGTGGACCAACCGGATCGTCGAGGGCATCGCCAAGACCGGCAAGCCCGTGGTCGGCTTCGGCATCGAGGGGCACGGCGACATCGCCACCATCGCCAAGGCCAGCTACCAGGCCAAGCGCTTCGTGCAATGGGCGACCGAGTTGCCCCGCGAGGAATGCCCGATCGCGGACCTCTGGATCTCGACGAAGTGCGGCGAGTCCGACACCACCACGGGCCTCTCCTCCTGCCCCACCGTGGGCAACCTCTACGACAAGCTGATCCCAGCCGGCATCTACGGCGTGTTCGGCGAGACCTCGGAGATCACGGGCGCCGAGCACCTCTGCCGCGAGCGCGCCGCGACGCCCGAGATCGGCGACAAGTGGTTTTCCATGTGGAAGTCCTACCAGGACGACGTCATCGAGGCCCACAAGACCGACGATCTCTCGGATTCCCAGCCGACCAAGGGCAACATCCTGGGCGGCCTGAGCACGATCGAGGAGAAGGCGCTCGGCAACCTCGAGAAGATCGGCCACGACAGCCGCTACATCGACGCGCTCCAGCCGGCCGAGGCCCCCGCCAAGGGGCCGGGCCTGTACTACATGGACACCTCGTCGGCGGCGGCCGAATGCGTGACCCTGATGGCGGCGGCGGGCTACGTCGTCCACACCTTCCCCACCGGCCAGGGCAACGTCATCGGCAACCCGATCGTCCCGGTGATCAAGATCACCGGCAATCCGCGCACGGTGCGCACCATGGGCGAGCACATCGACGTCGACGTCTCGGGCGTGCTGACCCGCGAGATGACCATCCCGCAGGCCGGCGACGCCCTGATCGACATGGTGATCCGCACCGCGAACGGACGCCTCACGGCCGCCGAATCCCTCGGCCACCGCGAGTTCGTGATGACGAAGCTGTACCGGAGCGCCTGACGGGCGGTCTCTCCCGCCGCGTTCCGGTCCGGGACGCGGCGTCCCACCCCGACGCCATCGGGGTTTTCGCGGACGGAGGAAGACCGCGCAAGCGGCGCCTCCCGTTCGAAGAGCGCGTGGGAGGAACGCCAAGTGAGATCAGCGCCAATGCGATTCTTGCGATCGATCTACGGTCAGGTCCTGGTCGGCATCGCCCTCGGCATCGTCGTGGGCGTGCTCGCTCCCGAATTCGCCGTGGGCCTGAAGATCCTCGGCGACATGTTCATCAACCTGATCAAGATGGTCGTCGGTCCGGTGATCTTCTGCACGGTGGTGGTCGGCATCGCCCATGTGGGGGACATGAAGAGCGTCGGCCGCATGGGGCTGAAGACGCTCGTGTATTTCGAGGTCTCGACGACGGTGGCGCTGGCCGCCGGCCTCCTCTTCGTCAACCTCCTGCGGCCCGGCGACGGCATCAACGCCACGGTCGAGAGCCTCGACGCCAAGAGCGTCGCGGCGATCACGGGCAAGGCCCACGCCCAGAGCGTGATGGAGATCATCGCCAACATCATCCCGCACAGCGCGGTCGACGCCTTCGCCAAGGGCGACCTCCTCCAGGTGATGTTCTTCTCCGTCCTCGTGGGGATGGGGCTGGCCGCCATGGGTCCGAAGGGGCAGTTCCCCCTCAAGGTCATCCATTCCTTCGGCGATATCCTGATGAAGGTCGTGGGCATCATCATGCGTTTTGCCCCCATCGGGGCGTTCGGCGCCATGGCCTTCACCATCGGCAAGTTCGGCCTCGGCATCCTCGCCCAGTACGGGATGCTGATCCTGTCGCTCTACCTGACCTTCTTCGTGTTCATCGTGCTGTTCCTCGGCGGCGTGATGCGGTTCTACGTGGGCTTGAGCCTGTGGAAGCTGGTCCTCTACGTCCGCGAGGAGATGTTCATCCTGCTCGGCACGACCAGCACCGAATCCGTCCTGCCGCGCCTGATGGCCAAGCTCGGCGGCCTCTCCGTCGAGAAGGGCGTCACCGGCCTCGTGATGCCGGCGGGCCTGTCGTTCAACATGGACGGGTCGTGCATCTATCTCACCATGGCGATCGGCTTCATCGCCCAGGCGCTCAACATCCCGCTCACCTGGGAGCAGGAACTCGGACTCCTCGCCATCGCCCTCGTGACCTCGAAGGGGGTCGCCGGCGTCGCCGGCGCCATCCTGTTCGTGCTCGCCGCGACGCTCCAGGCCTCCCAGCTCCTGCCGGTGGCCGGCATCGCGCTGATCATCGGCGTCGACCGCATCCTCAACGAGCTGCGGGCGATCACCAACGCCATCGGAAACATGGTGGCGACCCTGGTGATTGCCCGCTGGGAGGGCAAGATCGACCTCGCCCATGCCCGCGCCGTCCTCGACGGGCGCATCCAGCCCGACCTCGACAGCCTCGACGAGCCGGACGAGGCGGTGGACGACGCGCCCGAGCGGGCGCCCGTCCCCGTGCGCCACGGGCCGATGCCCACCATGGTCGCGGCCACCTGAGATGCGATGCGTTCTCTCCGTGAACGGAAACCCGGTGCCATGCCGACATCAGAAAGCCCCAGGACGCGCATGCCGAAGGTCGTGATCAGCGAATTCATGGACGAGGCGGCCATCGCGGCCGAATTCGGCGGGTTCGAGACCCTCTACGATCCGGGTCTCGTCGACCGGCCGGACGACCTGACGGCGGCGCTGGCAGGCGCGGACGCCCTCGTGGTCCGCAACCGCACCCAGGTGCGGGGCGCGCTCCTGGCCGCGGCCCCCGACCTCAAGGTGGTCGGGCGCCTCGGCGTCGGGCTCGACAACATCGACCTCGCGGCCTGCGGCGAGCGCGGCATCGCGGTCTACCCCGCGACCGGCGCCAACGACGTCGCGGTGGCCGAATACGTGATCGGCACGGCGATGCTGCTCCTGCGCGGCGCCTACGGCGCGACCGCCGCCGTGGCGGCGGGGACGTGGCCGCGCGACGCGCTGATGGGCCGGGAGATCTCGGGCAAGCGCCTCGGCCTCGTCGGATTCGGCGCCATCGCCCGCGAGACCGCTCACCGCGCCCTTGCCCTCGGGATGGAGGTCTCGGCCCACGACCCCCTCCTCCCGGCCGACGACCCGGCCTGGCGGACGGGAAGCGGCACGGTCGCGCGCGCGGAAAACCTCGCCGCGCTCGTCGCCCGGAGCGACGTCCTCTCCCTCCACGTGCCGCTGACGCCCGAGACCCGGGGGATGATCGACGCCGGAATCCTTGCGCGGATGCCGGCCGGGGCCGTGCTGATCAACGCCGCGCGCGGCGAGGTGGTCGATGTCGCGGCCGTGGCGGAGGCCTTGCGCGGCCGCCATCTCGGCGGCGCCGCCCTCGACGTATTCCCACAGGAACCCCTCGACGCGGCCTCGGGCGCCCCGCTCCGCGATCTGCCCAACCTCATCCTGACGCCGCACATCGCCGGGGTGACCCAGGAATCGAACGTGCGCGTCTCCCGCGTCACGGCGCAGGCCGTGCGCCGCCACCTCTCCGAGGGCTGAAAGCCATGACCACCCTGAGCCTCGCCGCCGCCCACGCCCTCGTCACCGAGGCCCTGGTCCGCTGCGGAACGCTGGCGCCCGCGGCCCGCAGCGTCGCCCGCGCCCTCGTCGGGGCCGAGGCGGACGGGCTGAAGGGCCACGGCCTCTCGCGGGTGGCGTCCTACGCCGCGCAGGTCCGGGCCGGAAAGGTGGTGGGCGACGCCGCCGTCGCGGTGACGCGGCCCCGGCCCGGCCTCCTCGCGGTGGATGCGGCCCACGGCTTCGCCTATCCGGCCCTCGACGCGGTGCTGGAACAGCTTCCAGCGATCACGCGGGACCAGGGCGTCGCGGCGGCCGGCATCCGCCGCTCGCATCATTGCGGCGCGGCCGGACGGCCCGTCGAGGCCCTGGCGGAGGCGGGGCTCCTCGCGATCCTGTTCGCCAACACTCCGGCGGCGATGGCCCCCTGGGGCGGCTCACGGGCGGTGTTCGGAACCAATCCCCTCGCCTTCGCCTGCCCCCTGCCGGGGGGCGCGCCGATCGTGGTCGACCTGTCTCTCTCGAAGGTGGCGCGCGGCGCGATCATGACCGCCCGGCAGCGCAATGAGCCCATCCCCGAGGGCTGGGCCCTCGATGCCGCCGGACAGCCGACGACCGACCCGGGCGCCGCCCTCAAGGGCACCATGGTGCCGCTCGGCGACGCGAAGGGCACGGCGCTCGCCCTGATGGTGGAACTCCTCGCCGCCGGCCTGACCGGCGGGCGCTTCGCGGCCGAGGCAAGTTCGTTCCTGGACGCCGAGGGCGATCCGCCGGGGACCGGGCAGCTCGTCATCGCCATCGCGGCGGATGCGTTCGGGCCCGGCGCCCTGGCGCGGTTCGCCGAACTCGCGGGCTCCATCGCGGCGCAGGACGGGGCCCGCCTGCCGGGCGCGCGCCGCCTCGCCCTGCGGGCGCGGGCCGAGGCCGAGGGGCTGACCGTCCCGGACGCGCTCGTGGCCGAGATCGAGGCGCTCCGGGCGTGAAGGCCGCCACACCGGCCGGGAGCCGGCCTCGCCCCCCGGCACTCCGGACCGATCGATTGCCCGAGGCCGGACTCGGCCTTAACGAAGGACGGGACACCGTGCTGGGACATCTCTCCTTTCTTACTCCCACGCCCGGGGAGCAGCGACGCACCGACATGGAACGCACAGGTGGTAACGCGGTCGGCCGCGGCGATGCGGTGGGCTTCCGGCCGCTCTATCGGCAGGTCTACGATACGCTCCTGCGCCGCCTCGCCGACGCGGTCTGGCAGCCGGGCCAGATCCTTCCGAGCGAAGGGGTGCTCGCGGCCGAACTCGGCGTCAGCCAGGGGACGGTGCGCAAGGCCCTCGACGCGCTCACCGCCGACAGCCTGCTGGTGCGCCGGCAGGGGCGCGGCACCTTCGTGGCCGAGCACGACGACAAGCAGAGCGTCTTCCGCTTCTTCAAGCTCCGCCCCGACGGGACGGTGGCCGGCACGCCGACGAGCCGCGTCGTCTCGATCACGGAGGCCGCCGCCACGATCGACGAGCGCGACCGGTTGTCCCTCCTGCGCAACGCGCGCGTGGTGCGGCTGGAGCGGGTGCGCTCCCTCGACGGGCGCGCCTGCCTGTTCGAGACGATCGCGGTCCCGTCGAGCCTGTTTCCCGGCATGGCCGCGATGGAGCTTCCGAACACGCTCTACAGCCTCTACGCGACGCGGTTCGGCATCACGATCGCGACCGCGCACGAGCGCCTGAAGGCGATCGCGCTCGAACCCGAGAAGGCGGCCCTGCTGGGCAAGCCGGCGGGCACGCCGGTCCTCGAGGTCGACCGCGTCGCCGTCGACCTCGAGGACCGGCCGGTGGAATGGCGCCTGTCGACCTGCCTCACCGAGGACATCCACTACGCCTCCGTCCTGCGATGAACGTCGCGGATCGCGAGGGGCGCCTTTCAGCGGGACAGGGAGAAACCGGGATGGCCACGATGGATCGACGCAGCCTCCTCAGACAGGCCGGGGCCGGCCTGATCGCGGCCGGCGGGTCGGCCCTCGCGCCGCTGCGCGGATGGGCTGCGGAGGAGACCGCCGCCGCGCCCGAGGTCGTCCTGCCCTTCGGCAACGGCGAGCGGCCGCTCGTCGCTTATCCGGGCAAGCGCCCGCTCCTGCAGATGACCGCGCGGCCGCCGCAGCTGGAGACGCCCTTCTCCGTCTTCGACGAGGGCGTGCTCACGCCGAACGACGCCTTCTTCGTCCGCTATCACCTCGCCGACATTCCGACGACGATCGATCCCGAAACCTTCCGCCTGACAGTGGCGGGGCACGTGGATGGACCGGTCTCCCTGTCGCTCGCCGAACTGAAAGCGCTGCCGACCGTCGAGATCGTCGCGGTCAACCAGTGCTCGGGCAATTCGCGCGGCTTCGTCGAGCCGCGCGTCGCCGGGGGCCAGCTCGCCAACGGCGCCATGGGCAATGCCCGCTGGACAGGCGTGCCGCTGAAGGTCGTCCTCGACCGGGCGGGGGTGAAGGCCGGGGCCGTGCAGGTCGTGTTCGAGGGTCTCGACGGCCCGGTCATTCCCGAGACGCCCGATTTCGCCAAGGCGCTCGGCATCGACCATGCCCGCGACGGCGAGGTGATGCTGGCCTGGGCCATGAACGGCGCCGACCTGCCCTGGCTCAACGGCTACCCGCTGCGCCTCGTGGTTCCGGGCTTCTTCGGAACCTACTGGGTCAAGCACCTCAACGCGATCACGGTGCTCGACAAGCCCTACGAGGGCTTCTGGATGAAATCGGCCTATCGCATTCCCGACAATCCGTGCGCCTGCGTCGAGCCCGGGCAGGCGCCCAAGGCCACCGTGCCGATCAACCGCTTCACCATCCGGTCCTTCATCACGAACCTCGTCGACGGGGCCGACATCCGGGCGGGACGCACGAATCTGCGCGGCATCGCCTTCGACGGTGGTTCCGGCATCGCGACGGTGGCGGTCTCGGCCGATGACGGGCACAGCTGGACGGAGGCGACGCTCGGACAGGATCCGGGACGCTATTCCTTCCGGCCCTGGACCCTGTCGCTCGACCTCGCGCCCGGACCGCACGCCCTGCGGGTGCGGGCCACGGGCAAGGACGGCGCCACCCAGCCGATGGAGCCGCGCTGGAACCCGCCGGGCTACATGCGCAACGTGGTCGAGAGCGTCCGCGTGCGGGCAGCGTGAGGACAACCCGAATGAAGACGCACGTCCCGACCGCACTTCTATTGATCTCGGTGAGCCTGGGAGTGTGGGCAAGCCTCCCCGCCACCGCCGCGCCGCGAAGCTACGCGCTGCCGGACCCGACAGCGCAGTTGCGTCCCGCGCCGGACCGACAGGCCGGGTTCGAGGCGGCACAGGCCAACTGCCTGACCTGCCACTCCGTCGACTACGTCGCCATGCAGCCGCCCGGGAAGGGACAGGCCTTCTGGGCCAGCGAAGTGACGAAGATGATCAAGGTCTATCATGCCCCGATCAGCGAGGCCGACGGCAAGGCCATCGCCGACTATCTCGCGGCGGCCTACTAGGGGCGGGCGTGGCGTCCGCGTCGGCCCCGGAGGTGGAACTTCAGAGGATGGCGGTGATGAAGGCGGCGACCTGCGCATGAGCGTTCGCGACCATCTGGGCCACGGGCTCGTCGGCGAAGTAGATCCGGCTCGCCGTCAGGGTCACGGCGACCAGCCAGAAGCCGATCACGGCGACGTTGCGCGCGCGGCGATCCCCCGCCGCCGACGTGCCCTGGCACGCGACTTCCACGGGTTCGCCGAACGGATCGTAGCTCATCGTCGGCTGGTCGGAACGCGTGCTCATGACGGTGAATGTCGCGCTTCGACCCTGCCCAATCAATGGATGGGTTTTGCGAAGATTTTCGCCACGGGAGAGTGTTGTTCTCCTTCGCTCACGCGGTACAGAATTTCCTTCCGCCTGCCTCCCGAGAAGGCATCATGAGCGTCAAGGGCATCACGACGGCACCCAGCGAGGCTCCCAGGTCGGGGGTCGCCGGTGGCGAGAATTCGCGTGGCGAGATCGCCCGCGGCAAGACGGCCGGTGGTCGGATCGCCTCGCTCCTGCCCGGAATCCTGGTCTGCCTCGCCGTCACGGCGGCGTCCCTGGCCGTGCAGGCGCTGGAGGAGCGTGCCACGGGGCATCCCTACGTCGAGGCGCTCGTCATCGCGATCCTGCTCGGGATCGCCCTGCGCACGCTCTGGAGCCCCGGCGAGCGCTTCCGGGCCGGCATCGCGTTCTCGGCCAAGCAGGTGCTCGAACTCGCCGTCACGCTGCTCGGCGCCTCCATCAGCCTCGGGGCCATCGTCGCGTCGGGCACGAGCCTGCTCACCGGGATCGTCGCCACGGTGGTCCTCGCGATCGTCGCCAGCTACGTCATCTGCCGCGTGCTCGGCCTGCCGGCCCGCATGGCGATCCTGGTGGCCTGCGGCAACGCCATCTGCGGCAACTCGGCCATCGCCGCCGTGGCGCCGGTGATCGGGGCCGACAGCAAGGACGTGGTCGCCGCCATCGCCTTCACGGCCGTGCTCGGCGTCCTCATGGTGCTCGGCCTGCCGCTCTTCATCCCGCTCGTCGGGCTGTCCGAGCACCAGTACGGGACGCTGGCGGGATTGACGGTCTACGCGGTGCCGCAGGTGCTCGCCGCCACCGTCCCGGTCGGCATCCTGGCCACGCAGGTCGGCACGCTGGTCAAGCTGGTGCGCGTCCTGATGCTCGGCCCCGTCGTGGTCGCGTTCTCGTTCATCGCCCAGCACCTGCCGGCGGAGGGCGCGGTGGCCAAGGCGAAGCCCGGCCGCCTCGGCTTCTTCAAGATCGTGCCCTGGTTCATCCTGGGCTTCCTGGCGCTCGCGAGCCTGCGCTCCCTCGGCCTCGTTCCCGAGACCGCCTCCCAGCCGATCACCCGTCTGGCGGGCTTGCTCACCGTGGTGTCGATGGCGGCCCTCGGCCTCGGCGTCGATGTGCGGGTGCTGGCCCGGGTCGGCGGCCGGGTCACGCTCGCGGTGACGGGCTCGCTCGTCGTCCTGCTCGCCGTCAGCCTATCGCTGATCTGGGCCCTGCGGATCGCCTAAGATCCGCCCCGGCGGAACCCCGGTCAGCGCGCCCGAGGCCGAGACGGCTCTCGACCGCCCGCGCCGGGAAGACCGTGACGGCGGAGCGGGTGCCCAGGCTCGCGCCACCCTGCATCGAGCGAGCAAAGCGAGCCTGGATGCGTTTTGATGGAATCATCCGAGCGAAGCGTAAGACGCTGTCGATGCTCAGGAAAAGAATGGTGCCCAGGGACGGAGTCGAACCGCCGACACTGCGATTTTCAGTCGCATGCTCTACCAACTGAGCTACCTGGGCCGCCGCCGGTTCGCGTGAGCGGCACCGGCTGGAGCGGGGGTATAGGGGGTGGATTGCGGCCTGTCCAGCCTTGTTCGAAAGAGATTTCGCGGGCGGTGCCCGGCCTCGATCCTGGCCTCAATCCCGGTCGCGCGCGAGCCCTCCGGACCCCGCCGCATCCTCGTCCTCGTCCTCGGCCGTCGGGATGGCGTAGCGGTCGGTCAGCCAGCGGCCGAGATCGATATCGGCGCAGCGTGCCGAGCAGAACGGGGTGAAGGCCGCCTCGGCCGGCTTGCGGCAGATGGGGCAGGGCTCGGCCTTCGGGGCCCTCCGGCGCCCCGGCATGGGGTCCGATGCGCTCACAGGGCGCCTCCCCAGGTCTGGCGGACCGGGAATCCCTCCCCTTCGAGGAGGCTCACCGTCTCGTAGAGCGGCAGGCCGACCACCGCGCTGTGCGAGCCGACGAGCTTGACCACGAAGGAGCCGGCGAGTCCCTGGATGGCGTAGCCGCCGGCCTTGCCGCGCCACTCGTCGGAGGCGATGTAGGCCTCGATCTCGCGCGACGAGAGACGCTTGAAGCGGACCCGCGTCTCGACCACCCGTTCGCGACGGGCATCCTTCGGCGAGAGCAGGCAGATCGCGGTGTAGACCCGGTGCTGGCGCCCCGAGAGCAGGCGCAGGCAATCGGCCGCCTCGTCGGGCAACTCGGTCTTGGGCAGGACGCGGCGCCCCACCGCCACGACGGTGTCGGCCGAGATCAGGTAGGCCTCGCGCATGTCGTCGCGCCGGCGCGCGGCCGCACCCGCCACCGCGAGCTTCTCGCGGGCCAGGCGCCGGGCGAGCTCGCGCGGGGTCTCGGACTTGCGCGGCGTCTCGTCGATGTCGGCCGGCAGCAGCGCGTCGGGCTCGATGCCCGCCTGTTGCAGCAGGGCGAGGCGCCGGGGCGAGGCGGAGGCGAGGACGAGGCGGGCGCTCCGGATGGGCTCCGCGGCGTTTCCGGTCGTGATCACGTGGGAGCCGTCATGCGTGGGGGTTGCATCCTGGTGCAGGGTCGAGGACGGCGCGGCGCCGGGGCCGCCCGATCGGAACGGGGCGATGCGGCGAACGCGCGGCCCGCCTCGCGCGGCCGCGCGGCGCGGCGGCGGGAACCTATCGGAAACCCTCCCGCTTGTGAACGCGCCTCGGCGGTCGCCGCCGGCCTCCCATCGCGGCGCCGGTTGGCGGCGGCGCGCGATCCGCGTCCGGGCCGAACCGCTCACCGTCATCCCCAGGCGCTCAGGCGAAGGAGCCGGTCTTGGCCGCGCCCGACAGACCGGTGAGCGAGGCGATCACCGGCCGCTGACCGAGCGGCGCCCGGCGGGTCTCCCGGGGGCGCCCGTTCTGCCAGACCACGTTCCCGGTCATGCCGGCTCCGGCGAGGATGCGCACGCAATCGAGGGGTGGGCCGGTGGCGATGGCCCCGATCACGACCGCGCCATGGCGACAACCATCCTGCGCTGCCGGCACTGGATCTCCCGGAGATGGTCGATCGCCCCGTTCTGGAGGGCGAGCAGCGCCTGCGGTTCCGCCTCGGCGTCGCGCCGCATCGAGACGTAGAACTCGAAGTCGCCCGGCTCCGTCCCGGAGACCTGGTTCAGAACGAAGGGAAACAGGCCGAGGCGCGACGCGAGGGCGGCGATGTCGAGGAAGGACAGGGGCGTGAAGACCCAGCAATGGCAATCCACGTAGCGGTCGGGCTCCGTCGCCTCCATGGCGCGCACCTGCGCGAGGGCGAGCGCCACCTCCCCGCAGAGCCTGGGCGCCGCGTCGACATCCACGCCGTCCCAGATCGCGGCGCTCTCCAGCGCGCGCGCCTCGTAGGTATGTGCGAAGGCCTGGCGCGGGCTCGGCCGGGTCAGGCCGAGCAGGTCGGCCTCGACCAGCTCGGCGATGGTGCTGTCGGCGCGGCCCGCGTCGAACATGAAGCGCCGGTCGGGCAGCGACAGGTTCAGCACGCCGCCCGGTCGCAGCACCGCGTGGATGCCGCGCAGCCAGCCGAGGAGGTTCGGCACGAACTGCGCCACCTGAGCACCGATGGCGAAATCGAGGTCGGAGCATCCGAGCAGCGCATCCAGCGGGCCGTCCCCCGTCCAGGCGTGGTCGATCGGCGTCGCGCCGGGCACACCCGCCTGCGCGTCGAGCGCGTGGTCGACATAGGCCACGCGGACGCCGGACGGGAGCGGGGTCGGGTTGGCGGCCGGCCCGAATTCCAGGCCCCGCGCCTCCGGGAGGGAGAGGTCGTGGGTGAGCCGCGCCAGGCGCCGATCCGAGGCACGGCGCGTCAGGAACGCATCCAACGACAACGATCCGGACTGCATGCCGCGCATCTTCCTTTCACGCCTCGGCCCGAGGGGGCGACCGGGCCCGAGCTTCATCGCTGAAACCACCAAATGTCCAGACCGCACCGCCGCATCGGAATCCAGGTGCTTTTCCGAGAAATCCGGCGCCGGACGCGATTTGTCGGACCGGCGCGAACCGGTATCGTGTTCCGCGAGGGAGAGACGCCGATGACCACGCCCACCACGGCCGAGCGCGCCGCACCGACGATCTACGACCGCGATCTCGACCGGAACCCGGCGAACCACCAGCCGCTGACGCCCTTGAGCTATCTCGACCGGGCGGCGCGGGTCTTCCCCGCGCACACCGCGATCGTCCACGGCCCCCTGCGGCGCAGCTATGCCGAACTCTACGCGCGCTGCCAGCGCCTCGCCGGCGCCCTCGCGGCGCGGGGCATCGGCCGGGGCGACACCGTCGCGGTGATGCTCGCCAACACGCCCGAGATGATCGAGGTGCATTACGGGGTACCGATGACGGGCGCCGTGCTCAACACCCTGAACACCCGCCTCGACGCCGCCGGCCTCGCCTTCTGCCTGGACCACGGGGAGGCCAAGGTGCTGATCACCGACCGCGAATTCGCGGCGGTGGCGGGCCCGGCCCTGGCGCAGGCCGGCGTGACACCCCTGGTGATCGACGTCGACGATCCCGAATATACCGGCCCCGGCGCGACGGTCGGGAGCCTGACCTACGAGGCGCTGCTCGCCGAGGGCGACCCGGACTGGGATTGGGCCATGCCGGGCGACGAGTGGGACGCGATCTCGCTCAACTACACGTCGGGCACCACCGGCGATCCGAAAGGCGTGGTCTACCACCATCGCGGCGCCGCCCTGCTCTGCCTCGGCAACGTCATCACGGGCGGGCTCGGGCAGCACCCGGTCTATCTCTGGACCCTGCCGATGTTCCACTGCAACGGCTGGTGCTTCGCCTGGACGCTCTCGGTGGTGGCCGGCACCCATGTCTGCCTGCGGCAGGTGCGGGCCGGCGCCCTCTACCGGGCGCTGGCCGAGCACGGGGTGACGCATCTGTGCGGGGCTCCGATCGTGATGCAGCTCCTGCTCAACGCCTCGGATGGCGAGCGCCGTCCTCTCCCCCGGCGCGTCGCCTTCCTCACGGCCGCCGCGCCCCCGCCCCAGGCGGTGCTCGCCGCCATGGGCAGCGCCGGCTTCGACGTCACCCACCTCTACGGGCTCACCGAGACCTACGGCCCGGCGGTGGTGAATGCCTGGCACCGCGACTGGGACGCGTTGGATGGGGACGCGCGTGCGGAAAAGATGGCGCGCCAGGGCGTGCGCTACCCCGTGCTCGAAGGCTTCGACATCCGCGACCCCGAGACCTGCGAATCCGTGCCGGCGGACGGCGAGACCATGGGCGAGGCCATGTTTCGCGGCAACGTGGTGATGCGCGGCTATCTCAAGAACCCGAAGGCGACCGAGGCCGCCTTCGCGGGCGGCTGGTTCCGCTCCGGCGATCTCGGGGTGAAGCACCCGGACGGCTACATCCAACTCAAGGACCGCTCGAAGGACATCATCATCTCGGGCGGCGAGAACATCTCCTCGATCGAGGTCGAGGACGCCCTGTTCCGCCACCCCGCCGTCGCCGCCGCCGCCGTGGTGGCCAAGCCCGACGCCAAGTGGGGCGAGACGCCGGTGGCCTTCGTGGAACTGAAGCCCGACGCCAGCGTGGAGGCCGACGTCCTCATCAGTTGGTGCCGTGAGCGGATGGCCGCCTACAAGCTGCCGCGCCAGATCGTGTTCGGGGAGTTGCCGAAGACCTCGACGGGGAAGGTGCAGAAGTATCTTTTAAGGGAGCGGGCGAAAGAGGGGTGAATCCGAGGCGAGCCAGCGTCCCCGGACCTGCCATGTTCAGCCATGGCCCACGCCGCACCGGGTCCTTCCGCTATCGGTGCGGCCGCATCACTCGGCCGCCTCCAAGGCGGAGGTCAGGCCAGCCAGGGCCTTGAGCTTCGCCAAGGCGTCGCGTTCGGTTCCCCTGTAGGAGACCACACCGTCCAAACGGGCATAAGCCAGCGCCAGGGTCTTTTCCTTCACAGGGTTCGTCTTCGCGCGCTCGACCAGCAGAGCGACGCGCCCTTCATGATGGCGATAGGCCTGTGCCTCCATCTTCGAAACGATGGCATGCAGCGCGCGCTCTTCGCTGGTCCCGATATAGATCGCTACAGGCGGCCGAGCGGCAGCGCGGACGACGACATCCGCCTCCGGCCCGACCATGTCCTGCGCGAGCTGCCCCTTCTCTTCGATGACGGCTTCGCCCTCGAAGGCGTGCTGGATAGCCGTGATGGCATCCTCGCGGAAAGCATTGCGGACGAACGGCGTGGACAGCAGGGCGAGATCCTGAAGCCGCAGCAGCAGCCCCATGAAGCGCACCGCAGCGGCGCCGATTTCCGACTCCGACAAGGATGAGGAACACAGGGTTCGCTCCTCCGGATCGAAGCGCGCGCCGAACTCTCGCAGAAGGTACGCGAACGCTTCACGACGCGACTTGCCACCGAGATCGACGCCGCACGCTTCGAGCATCGGCACCTGGTTGCCGTCATCCTCGACGCGCCAGCCCTTCTCGTTGTCACGCACGAGGTACATGAGAAGCGGGTCGCCACCGGCATCGGTATAGGATGTTTGGATCGCCCAGCCGACCGGTACGGGTCGAACCTCCAGAGCGTCGCAGAACGCCTGACAGAGAAGGTGCTTCATAAGTGTAGCTCCCCTTCCGAGAATTGAGATTCACCAGAAACGTTGAACGATCGAAAGGCAAGTTTCAGCGCATCGTGATGACCGACCTCGAAGGGAGCGGCGCCGCAAGTCCGTGAGCGGTCCCGGTCGAGCGGCTCCTTCACCACGCCCCGCACAAGACCATCGCAGGGACCGCGTTTGCAGTGAATGTGCCACCCCTTGTGCGAACGATGATGCTCCAGTCGCGCAAGCAAGGCATAGTCATTCCCATACCGTAGGCTCAGCCAGGCACGGTAATCGAACTTGCCTGCGTTGAACGCGATCAGGATCTTGAATTCCTGTCCCTTTGCCCGGGCATCGGCCACGCACCAATGCCACGAGGCACCGACTTGGTAGGAATGCGAGCGTGACAAAGGAAACGCGCTGGCGGGCATCTTCCTGCCGATGCTCCATGCGCCGAGATTGACGAGGACCTTGGGTTCACGGACCGCCAGCAATGCGCGCATTGCGGGAACATAACGCTCCACGCAACCCGGAGCCACACCAGAATCCCGCGCCTCGTCAGCTGACCCCAGCCAAAACAGAAAGGCCGGGCACTGGGCCCGGCCTTTCGATCATTCAGTAAACGCGGTTTTACGCGACGCTGCCCGAGCGCTCGAAGCGCTTGCGCTCGTTCGGATCGAGATACGTCTTGCGCAGGCGGATGGATTTCGGCGTGACCTCCATGAGCTCGTCGTCCTGAATCCAGGCGAGCGAGCGCTCCAGGGTCATGCGGATCGGCGGCGTCAGGCGCACGGCCTCGTCCTTCGAGGTGGTGCGGATGTTGGTGAGCTTCTTGCCCTTGAGCACGTTCACCTCGAGGTCGTTCTCGCGGTTGTGCTCGCCGATGATCATGCCCTGATAGACCTTGGCGCCGGGCTCGATCATCATCGGGCCGCGATCCTCCAGGTTCCACATGGCGTAGGCCACGGCCTCGCCCTTGTCGTTGGAGATGAGCACGCCGTTGCGGCGGCCGGGCATCTCGCCCTTGTAGGGCTCGTAGGCCTTGAACAGACGGTTCATGATCGCGGTGCCGCGCGTGTCGGTCATGAGCTCGCCCTGGTAGCCGATGAGGCCGCGGGTGGGCGCATGGAACACGAGGCGCAGGCGCGAGCCGCCGGACGGGCGCATCTCGATCATCTCGGCCTTGCGCTCGGACATCTTCTGCACGACGACGCCGGAATACTCCTCGTCGACGTCGACCACGACCTCTTCCACGGGCTCGAGGACGTTGTCGTTCTCGTCCTTCGACAGCACCACGCGGGGACGCGACACGGCGATCTCGAAGCCCTCGCGGCGCATGGTCTCGATGAGGATGGCGAGCTGCAACTCGCCACGGCCCGAGACGAAGAACGAATCCTTGTCGGCCGCCTCCTCGATCTTGAGCGTGACGTTGCCCTCGGCCTCCTTGAACAGGCGGTCGCGGATCATGCGGCTCGTGACCTTGTCGCCTTCGGTGCCGGCCAGCGGCGAATCGTTGACGATGAACGACATGGTGACGGTGGGCGGATCGATGGGCTGGGCCTGGATCGGGGTCTCGACCTGCGGATCGCAGAACGTGTCGGCGACGGTGCCCTTCACGAGACCCGCGATGGAGACGATGTCGCCCGCCTCACCGACCTCGATGGGCGCGCGCTCGAGGCCGCGGAAGGCCAGGATCTTCGAGACGCGGCCGGTCTCCACGAGCTTACCCGTGCGGTCCATGACCTTGATGGCCTGGTTCGGCTTCACCGTGCCCGACGCGATGCGGCCGGTGATGATGCGGCCGAGGAACGGGTTGGCCTCGAGCAGGGTGCCGAGCATCCGGAACGGACCCTCGTCCACCCGCGCCTGCGGCACGTGCTCGAGGACGAGGTCGAACAGGGGCGCGAGGCCCTGGGACTGGTCGCCGTCCGGCGCCG
This sequence comes from Methylobacterium sp. J-068, assembly GCF_022829445.1. GTDB lineage: Bacteria > Pseudomonadota > Alphaproteobacteria > Rhizobiales > Beijerinckiaceae > Methylobacterium. Next base: position 131,997 of record NZ_JAKSXY010000109.1, read on the forward strand.
TGGCCATCCAGCCGGAGCGGCCCGAGCCGTAGAGGATCGGGAAGTCGAGCTGCTCGTCGGTGGCGTCGAGCGCCGCGAAGAGGTCGAACACCTCGTTGACGACTTCGGTGATGCGGGCGTCCGGACGGTCGACCTTGTTGATCGCCACGATGGGCTTGAGGCCGATCTTGAGCGCCTTGCCGACCACGAACTTGGTCTGGGGCATCGGCCCTTCCGCGGCGTCGACGAGCACGATCACGCCGTCCACCATCGAGAGGATGCGCTCGACCTCGCCGCCGAAATCGGCGTGGCCGGGGGTGTCGACGACGTTGACGCGGGTGTCCTTCCAGACGACCGAGGTCGCCTTGGCCAGGATGGTGATGCCGCGCTCCTTCTCGAGGTCGTTCGAATCCATGGCGCGCTCTTCAACGCGCTGGTTCTCGCGGAACGATCCGGACTGGGACAGCAGCTTGTCGACGAGCGTCGTCTTGCCGTGGTCGACGTGGGCGATGATGGCGATGTTACGAAGCTTCATGGGGTATCCGAAGCGAGAAGAGCCCGTCACGCGACGGGCCGCAGGAGGCGGCCGGCAGCGCCGGGTCACGGGATCGAGCTATCGCGTCGCAATATAAGGTGTGGGCCTCCGGGGCAAGGGGCGCCGAGCATGCCCCTCCCCCGCCGGGCGCGGGCGCGCTACTTCACCGTGAACGGCTGGGTGACGCGGGCTGTCTGACCGCTCACCCGGTCCTTCACGTCGAAGGTGAAGACGTAGTCCCCGGGCTCGATCGCGGTCAGCGTCAGGTCGAAGGAGAGGTGGATCTCGCGATTTCGGACGTGACTCGTGAAATTGCCCAGCGTCATCGCCTTGCGCTCCATCATGGTCTCACCCGCAGCCGTGGCGAGCGTCAGGTCGGCGAGGAAGCCGAACGAGACCTGATCGTCCTTGAGATCCTGCCAGGCGAAGCCGACGGGCTCCACGTAGAGGTTGAGCTGCTCTCCCGCCGAGAACACGTTCGTCGGCCGGATCGTGTAGCTGCCGAACGACGTGGCTGGGGAACTGACCAGCAGGGCGCGCCGCGTCGTGAAGGGCAGGCGCGACCAGACGTCCGCCGTCGCGTCCTCCTGGGCCTTCAGCTCGGCCAGGGTCGCGGGGCCGGTCGCGCGCGGCGGGACGGCGGCCTGCGCGGGTTGAGCGGCCTGCGGCGCGGGTTGGGCGGCCTGCGGCGCGGGTTGAGCGGCCTGCGGCGGCATGGAAGCCTGCGCCGCCTGGGTCTGGCGCAGGCGCGTGAGCAGGTCCCGGTTCGCTGAATCGTCGGGGTCGCGGCGAACCGCCTCCTCGGCATCCGTCAGGGCCCGGCGCAGGTCGAACCGGCTCTCGTGGGCCAGCCCCCGGAAATAGTAGTTGTTCGCGTAATCCGGCTCGATGCGAATCGCCTCGCCGAGGTCGGCGACGGAGCGGTTGTAGTCTCCGCTCTTCCGGTGGACGTTTCCGCGCAGGCGAAGCGCGCTCGCCCGCTTCGGATCCAGGGTCAGGACGATGTCGAGATCCTTGATCGCGAGTTCGTACATCTCCTTGTCGTCGTAGTTCGAGGCGCGGCGCTCGTAGGCGCGCGGGTCCTTCGCGTCGAGCCGGATCGAGGCGCTGAAATCCGCGATGGCCTGATCGTGGTCGTCCTGATCCTCGTAGGCGACGCCGCGATTGTAGTAGGCCGCCTCCTCGTCTTCCCGGCTGAGCTTCTTCCCCCGGCTCAGGACCTTGGTGCAGGCCGCGACCCGCGCCGCCGGCTCGGTGCCGGTGGCGAAGCAGGCGCCGTCGGCCTTGTCCGCCGCCAGCCCCGCGCCGGCGGACAGGCTCACCCCCAGGACGGCGCCGAACGCCACGGACCATGCTCGCATCATCCCGATCCCCCAGCGCCGCCCCTGCCTGGACGACCGGGAGCAACGGCACCCGGAACGGGTGTGATCGCGCAGTCCAAGGAAACAGGGCGTGACGTCGACAGACCTAGACGGCATCACCGCCTGCAAAGCAATGCGAGAAACTCACGATCCCGATCAGAACAACAGGATCGTTTCACAACTTCGATCCAAGAAAATTTTTGTGCCTGTATTTATCTGAACGATATGAACTACAGAAAATACTGGACACCAATCATAGAAAATCATACGATCAAATATAGATCGTCATAGCCGAAAAATATGGAAAGACGACCCGATCGGCAAGCGAGATGAAGATCGCCGATCGACCGATCGCATCATTCGGCGCCACGTTCGACCGGAGACGGGCCTCACGCGCGAACCCGGACGCCGTGCGCCAGGGTCAGGTGATCGGCGCCGGGTTGAACAGGGTCAGGTCGTTGAACAGGCCCCAGCGGTCCGACCAGGGCTGCTTGCGGCCGCTGGCGACGTCCAGGATCAGGCGGAACAGGTCCCAGCCGGTCTCCTCGATGGTGGAATGGCCGGTGGCGATGCGGCCCGCGTCGAGGTCGATCAGGTCGGACCAGCGCTCGGCGAGTTCCGTGCGCGTCGCCACCTTGATCACCGGCGCGTGGGCGAGGCCGTAGGGCGTGCCCCGGCCGGTGGAGAAGACCTGGAGGGTGATGCCGGAGGCGAGCTGAAGCGTGCCGCAGACGAAGTCGCTGGCCGGCGTCGCCGCGAAGATCAGGCCCTTGTCGCGCACGCGCTCGCCCGGCGCCAGCACGCCCGCGATGGCCGAGGTGCCGGATTTCGCCACCGACCCCAGGGCCTTCTCGACGATGTTGTTGAGCCCGCCCTTCTTGTTGCCGGGGGACGGGTTGGCGCGCCGGTCGGCGCCGCCCTTGGCGAGGTAATCGTCGTACCAGGCCATCTCGCGGATGAGCGCGTCGGCGACCTCGGGCGTGGCGGCGCGGGGCGTGAGCAGGTGGATCGCGTCGCGCACCTCCGTCACCTCGGAGAACAGCACGGTGGCGCCGCAGCGGACCAGCAGGTCGGAGGCGAAGCCGAGCGCCGGGTTGGCGGTGACGCCCGAGAAGGCGTCGCTGCCGCCGCATTGCAGGCCGATCACGAGGTCGGAGGCCGGGCAGGTCTCGCGGGTGCGCCGGTTGAGGATTTCGAGGCGGGCCTCGGCCATGGTCAGGATGCTGTCGAGCATCATCCCGAAGCCCGCGTGGCGCTCGTCCTGCAGCCGCACGACGCCCGTATCGGCGGCCGCGCCGCCGGCCGGGATGAGGCGCTCGGAGACGAGCTTCTCGCAGCCGAGGCCGACCACCATGACCTCGGCGCCGAAATTCGGGTTGCGGGCGAGGCTCTGCAGGGTGCGGATCGGAATCACCGCCTCGGGGGCGTTGATGGCGACCCCGCAGCCATAGGCATGGGTGAGGCCCACGACGTCGTCGACGTTGGGATAGCGCGGCAGCAATTCGCGCTTGATCCGCTGGATCGCCACGTCGAGGGTGCCCGCCACGCATTGCACGCTGATCGAGATCGCCAGGATGTTCTTGGTGCCGACCGAGCCGTCCGGGTTGCGGTAGCCCTCGAAGGTGTAGCCTTCGAGCGGCGGCAGCGGGGCGGGCACGCGGGTGGCGCGCTCCAGGGCGTCGAGGGCGGGGGCGACCGGCGTCTCGACGCTCGATTCCTCCACCCAGGAACCGGCCGGCAGCGGGCGCAGGGCGATGCCCACTACCTCGCCGTAGCGCCGGACCACCCCGCCCTGCGGGATGTCGGCGAGCGCCACCTTGTGCCCCTGGGGCACGAACTCCACCAGGGTCGGCCCGTCGGCGAACACCGTGCCGGCGGGCAGGCCGAAGGCGTTGACCACGATGGCGACGTTGTCGTCCGGGTGCAGGCGCAGGGTGCGGGGCACATCGCCGGCGCTCTCGGGCAGGGTGGCGGGTTCACCGAGCATGGATCGTTCCCCTCAGGCCTTGCGCAGTTCGACGCGCCGGATGTCGCCGACGATGAAGAGATAGGCCACCATCGCGACCAGCGCGTTGCAGCCGACGAAGACGAGCGCGCCGTTGAACGAGCCCGACGCCTGGACGAGGTAGCCGATCACGATCGGCGTGGTGATGCCGGCGGTGTTGCCGAACATGTTGAAGATGGCGCCGCTGAGGCCGGCGGCCTCCTTGGGCGAGGTGTCCGAGATCACCGCCCAGCCGAGCGCCCCGATGCCCTTGCCGAAGAAGGCGAGCGCCATGAAGCCGATTACGAAGGCCGGCGCGTCGACGTAGTTGCAGGCGATGATCGACATCGAGAGCAGCATGCCGGCGACGATCGGGATCTTGCGGGCCCGGGTGAGCGAGCCGGTGCGCTTCAGGATCGCGTCCGAGATCACGCCGCCGAGGATGCCGCCGAGGAAGCCGCAGAGGGCCGGCAGCGAGGCGACGAAGCCCGCCTGGAGCACGGAGAGGCCGCGCTGCTTGACGAGGTAGATCGGAAACCAGGTCAGGAAGAAGTAGGTCATCACGTTGATGCAGTGTTGCGCCACGTAGATGCCGACCAGCATGCGGTTGGAGAGGAGCTGGCGCACGATGGCCCAGTCGAAGCCCTTCTTGTCGGCGGGCTTCTGCGCATCGAGCGCCAGGAGCGCGCCGCCGGAGGCGATGTGGTCGAGCTCGGCCCGGCTCACGCTCGGATGGTCGGCGGGGTCGTGGATGACCCGCACCCAGACCAGGGCGAGCACGATGCCGATCACCCCCATGACGATGAAGGCGTAGCGCCAGCCGTATTCGTGCGTGACCCAGGCGGTGAGCGGCGCGAACAGCACGGGGGCGAAATATTGCGCCGAGTTGAAGATCGCGCTCGCCTTGCCGCGCTCGGCGCTCGGGAACCAGGCCGTCACGATCCGGGCGTTGCCGGGGAAGGACGGCGCCTCGGCGATGCCCACGAGGAAGCGCAGGGCGAACAAGGCGGCGACGGCCCCGCCGCCGAGGAAGCCGACCCAGCCCTGGAGCAGGGTGAACAGCGACCAGAAGAAGATGCCGCCGGCATAGACCCACTTCGAACCGTAGCGGTCGAGCATCCAGCCGCCGGGCATCTGCGCGGCGACGTAGGACCAGCTGAAGGCGGAGAGGATGTAGCCGAGCGTCACCGGGGTCAGGCCCAGCTCCTGGGACATCGGCGTGCCGGCGATCGAGATGATGGCGCGGTCGGCGTAGTTCACGACCGTGGTCGTGAACAGCATCAGCAGGATTCCCCAGCGCACGCGTCCCTGCGCGCGCGCCTCCAGCGGTAGAGCCAGCGCCATCGTTTCCACCCGGACCGATCGTTGTCTCGGCGCTGCGTCGAGCCCAGCGTCCTTTGACGTTCAGGGTTAGCGGGTGATTTATAATGCGTCCAATGCGATCAACGGATCGATCGATGCCGGATGGGTATCGATGATCAGTGCTCGTCGGCCTCCCGGCCGCCCGGCGCGGTTGCGAGCCTTCGCATCCGAACCGGTGGTCACGCCACGAGTACGAGCATCCGTTCCCCGGCGGCCCGGAAGCCCCGCCCCATCCTCTCGGGGCCGCGCGTCATACCGGTCGATCCCTTCGGGATGGCGGATTCGGGCTTCGCTCAGGCGCCGCGCGAACTGAGCGAGAGCGCCTCCGCTTGATCGAAGCGGAGACGGTGTCAGACCTCGCTTTCCCTCCCGGAAGAGGCCTCCTCCCCGGTGGGAAAGCGCGAACCCGCGAGGCGGGGGACCGACACCATCCCGCACGAAGCGTATAAGGTGCCGCGGGAGGCGGTCGGGCGGGAGCGGCGATGGAACTCAAGTGGATCGAGGACTTCATCAGCCTCGCCGAGACGCGCAGCTTCTCCCGCTCGGCCGAGGCGCGGTTCGTCACCCAATCGGCCTTCAGCCGGCGTATCCGTTCCCTGGAGGTCTGGCTCGGCACGGTGCTCCTCGACCGCAGCACCTACCCGATCACCCTCACGGCCGATGGCCGCCAGTTCCTCGAGACCGCCGAGGAGGTCGCCCGCCTCCTCACCCTGAGCCGCGCCGATTTCCGCAGCGGCCGCGAGCGCTCCAGCCTGCCCGTGGTGACGGTCGCGGCGCTCCACTCCCTCTGCCTGTCGGTCCTGCCCCGCTGGCTCTCGGGTATCCGCGAGGCGGTCGGGCCGATGGCGAGCCGCGTCCTGCCCGACAACTTCAACATCTGTGTCCAGGCCCTGGTCGAGGGGGGCTACGACCTGCTCCTGACCTATCATCATCCCGGAATCCCGATGCCGCTGGACCCCGCGCGCTATCCCCACCGGGTGATCGGGCGCGACAGCCTCGTGGCGGTGGCTGCGCCCCACGGGCTGCCGCCGGATTCCGAGGGGCGCCGGCCGCTGCTCCAGTATTCACGCGGCTCCTTCCTCGGCCTTCTCGCCTCCATCGCCCAGGCCAAGGAGGGCGCGCCCGTCACCTATCCGATCCACACCAACGAGAATTCCATGGCGGAAGCCCTGCGCTCGATGGCGCTGGCCGGCCACGGCGTCGCCTGGCTGCCCGTGAGCCTGGTGGCGGCCGAGATCGCGTCGGGCGCCCTCGAGGTGGTGAGTTCCGAGATGCTGATGGAGATCCGGCTCTATCGCAGCGCCGAGCGCGCGCGGCCCTTCCTCGACCTCGTCTGGGCCGCCGCGACACTAGATGAACCAAACTATGCGCTTCAGGAATAAACACGGTCGCAAGTAGCATTGGCGCGTCTCGCGATGCGGGATTAATCCCCTCCCCAGCGGCGAGCAGAGCCGCGATGGGACGCCGCGACGGCCCGGGTCCGGAAGGGCTTCGGCTACGGTCAGAGCCTCCCTCAGGACGTTTCACGAAGACCCTTCACGACGACACGAGGTGTGGCCGCTCGCGCGGCTCACGCCGGCGCGTCCGCGTGGCCGCTTCACCCCAGCCCGACCTCAACCAGCACGGCGTGCCGGACCGCGTCCGCACGCCAGGAGAGCGCCGTGACCTCGATTCCCGTCACCCATGTCCCGACCCGCACCGAGCACGATCTCCTGGGCGACCGGGCGGTGCCGCAGGCCGCCTACTACGGCGTCCACACCCTGCGGGCGGTGGAGAACTTCGCGATCACCGGCCGGACGCTCGCCGATTGCCCGGACCTCATCAACGCGCTGGCGGCGATCAAGCAGGCGGCGGCACTCGCCAACCGCGAACTCGGTCTCCTCGACGCGGCCCGCACCGACGCCATCGTGGCGGCCTGCGAGGAGATCCGTGGCGGCGCCCTGCACGACCAGTTCGTGGTCGACCTGATCCAGGGCGGGGCCGGCACCTCCACCAACATGAACGCCAACGAGGTCATCGCCAACCGGGCGCTGGAACTCCTCGGGCATCCGCGCGGCGCCTACGAGCACCTGCACCCCAACGAGCACGTCAACATGGGCCAGAGCACCAACGACGTGTATCCGACCGCCCTGAAGATCGCCGCCACCGGCGCGATCCGCCGGCTGATCGCCGCGATGGCCGCCCTGCGCGCCAGCTTCTCGGCCAAGGCGGCGGAATTCGCCGACATCCTGAAGATGGGCCGCACCCAGTTGCAGGACGCGGTGCCGATGACGCTGGGGCAGGAATTCGGCACCTACGCGCTGATGCTGCGCGAGGACGAGGCCCGGCTCGGGGAGGCCGCGCTGCTGATCCGCGAGATCAACATGGGCGCCACCGCGATCGGCACCGGCATCACCGCGCACCCGCTTTATGCCGCCCTCGTCTGCGCCCGCCTCTCGGAGATCACCGGCATCCCGCTGGAGACGGCCGAGGACCTCGTGGAGGCGACCCAGGATTGCGGTGCCTTCGTGCAGCTCTCGGGCGTGCTCAAGCGCGTCGCCGTCAAGCTCTCGAAGACCTGCAACGACCTGCGCCTCCTCTCGAGCGGCCCCCGCGCCGGCTTCAACGAGATCAACCTGCCGGCGCGCCAGGCCGGCTCCTCGATCATGCCCGGCAAGGTCAACCCGGTGATCCCCGAGGTGGTCAACCAGGTCGCCTTCGAGGTCATCGGCAACGACGTGACCATCACCTTCGCGGCCGAGGCCGGCCAGCTCCAGCTCAACGCCTTCGAGCCGGTGATCGCCTACAGCCTGTTCAACAGCCTGACCCACCTGCGCGCGGCCTGCGTCACCCTCGACGTCCACTGCGTCCAGGGCATCACCGCCAACCGCGAGCGGCTACGCGCCAGCGTCGAGCAGTCGATCGGCATCGTCACCGCGCTCAACCCCTATATCGGCTACCGCAACGCCACCGCCGTGGCGCTCGAGGCCCATGCCACCGGGCGCGGCGTCTACGAACTCGTGCTCGAGAAGGGGCTGATGGCGCGCGAGCAACTCGACGCCGTGCTCCAGCCGGACCGCCTAACGCGCCCGCAGGCCTTCGCGGCCGCCTGAGCGGGGCCGGGTCTCCCCTCCCCCCCAACGGGGAGGAGGGCCGCGGACCGCCAAGCCCAACCCGGGTCACGCCATGCCCCGGACGGAAACCCCAAACCCCGAGCGACCCGTCACGGGCGCCGAGAGCACGACACCGGGAGGAACATCATGACCCACAGCGACGCGACACCGGACGGCAGGAAATCCGGCCGCCTCACCCTCTACACCGGCATCGGGCTCGTGCTCGGCATCGCCGTCGGCGCCGTCCTGCACGGGATGGCGGCCGGGCCGGCGGAGGCCAAGGAGATCGCCGGATACTTCACCCTCTGCACCGACATCTTCCTGCGGCTCATCAAGATGATCATCGCGCCGCTGGTGTTCGCCACCATCGTGTCGGGCATCGCGAGCTTCGGCGACACCCGCACGGTGGGCCGCGTCGCCGCGATGGCCATGGGCTGGTTCCTCACCGCCTCCATCGTGTCGCTGACGCTCGGCTTCCTCGTCGCCAACCTGTTCCAGCCGGGCGCCGGCCTCGCCCTGCCGCTGCCGGATGCGGGGGCGCAGACCGGGCTCAAGGCCGCCTCGCTGAACCTGCGCGACTTCCTCACCCACGTGTTCCCGACCAGCATCGTCTCCGCGATGGCGACGAACGAGGTGCTGCAGATCCTGGTCTTCTCGATCTTCTTCGGCTCCGGCCTCAGCGTGATCGACCGCCGCTACGCCGATCCGATGGTCCACATGATCGACGGGCTGGCCCGCGTCATGTTCGCCGTCACGGACGCGGTGATGCGCCTGGCGCCGCTCGCGGTCTTCGCCGCCATCGCGGCCGTGATCACCGTCCAGGGCCTCGGGGTGCTGATCGATTACGGCAAGTTCATCGGCGCGTTCTATCTCGGCCTCGCCATGCTCTGGGTGATCCTGATCGGCGCCGGCTGGCTGGCGCTCGGCAACCGCGTCGTGCGCCTGCTGGACCTGCTGCGCGCGCCGATGATCCTGGCCTTCTCCACCGCTTCGAGCGAGGCCGCCTTCCCCCGCACCGTCGAGGTGCTGGAAAAGTTCGGCGTGCGCCCCCGCGTCACCGGTTTCGTGCTGCCGCTGGGCTACTCGTTCAACCTCGACGGCTCGATGATGTACCAGGCCATGGCCTCGCTCTTCATCGCCCAGGCCTTCGGCATCCATCTCGGCGTCGCCGAGCAGTTCACCATGCTCCTCGTCATGATGGTGACGAGCAAGGGCATCGCCGGCGTGCCCCGCGCCTCCCTGGTTGTGGTGGCCGCCACGGTGCCGATGTTCGGCCTGCCGGCGGCCGGCATCCTCCTGATCATGGGCGTGGACCAAATCCTCGACATGGGCCGCACCGTCACGAACGTGCTGGGCAACGGCCTCGCCACGGCGGCCGTCGCCCAGTGGCAGGGCGAGATGGACGGGGAGACCGAGGCGGCCCCGGCGGTGAGCGCGGCTTCGTCCGACGGGATCGGCGCCCTCGCGGCCGGCACCGCGCGGGCCTGAGCACCGGGCCTCAGGAAGCGACGAACACTGCCCCCTTCATCAGGGGGCGGGCGGTGCGGTAGAACGAACCGCGCCGGACGACGAAGGTCCCGTCCGGGCCGGCCTCCACGCCGGCATCGGCCGTGAGGATGCCCGAGGGCATCCCGACCCGCAGGCCGTTCCGGGAATCCGGACCCGCCATCGCGTGGACGAGGCTTCCCGGCAGGCGGGCCGCGACCGCGAGGCAGAGGGTGGCGGTCAGCGGCAGCGCCTGATGCGGCAGGCCGTTCGAGATCACCCGCGCGGTGAGGTCCATGTCCTTCGCGGCGAGCGCCTCGCCCGAGAGGGTCGTGGCGTCCCGTGGCGGCGCCACGAGGCCGATGAAGGGCACGTGGGTGATGCGCGCGGCCGCGTCGGGGTCGGGGGCGATCCCCATCGCCACGGAGGCCGCCACCCGGATGCGGGCCAGCCGGTCGAGCAGGCCGGGGATCGCCGCGAGGGCGTCCGGCCGCTCCGTTGCGGTCACATCGAGATCGGCGGCCGCCACGAACACGCAGGCATTGGCGGCATCGACCATCGAGACCGCGACGCTCCCGAGGCCGGGAACCGCGAGCCGGTCCCGCACGGCCCCGGTGGGGAGGAGGCGCCCCGTCGTGGCCCCGCCGGGATCGATGAAATCGAGGCGGACCGGCGCGGCCGTGCCGGCGACGCCCGGGATGGCGAGGTCCCCGGCATAGACCGCCCGGCCCTCCCGCACGGCGAAGGCGGCGTGCACGACCTTGCGCGTGTTGGTGTTGTGGATGCGGATCGTGACCGGGCCGTCTGCGGCCGCGACGATGCCCTCGTCGATCGCGAAGGGGCCGACCGCCGCGAGCATGTTCCCACAATTGCCGGAGAGGTCGATCCGGTCTTGCGTCACCGAGACCTGCACGAAGGTGTAGTCGAGGTCGGCATCCGAGCGCTCCGAGCGCGCGACGACACAGACCTTGGAGAGCGACGAGACCCCGCCGCCCATGCCGTCGAGCTGGCGCCCGAACGGGTCGGGGCTGCCCATGGCCGAGAGGAGGAGCGGCGTCCAGGCGGCGATGTCGTCCGGCAGGTCGCGCCGATGCAGCATCAGGGCCTTGCTGGTGCCACCGCGCATGAAGGTGGCGGGAAGCGTCGCGCGGGTCATGGGTGAAACGTCATGGTTCGAGAAGCCCGGGCCGGCCGGCGGGCTCGATGGGGCGCTGGGCCTCGGGCCAGGGCGATCCGAGCGAAGCCTCTTCGAGATCGGAGCCTCTTCGAAATCAGAGCCTATTCAAGATTTCTGCCCCCTGACAGCGCGGCCTGATAGGCGGGCGCCAGCCGGAGGCCGAGGGGCACGCTCAGGCGCGGGGGCGGCCGGCGCACGCATTCCTCGAGATAGGACATCGTGTCGAAGATCACCGCCTCGGTGAAGGGCTTGGCGATCACCCCGGCGGCGCCCTCGAAATCCTGGGCGATGTGCTGGGCGTTGGCGGTGACGAAGACCAGGACCGTCGCGGGCTCGTCGCGCAGCGTCCGGACGATGTCGATGCCCGAGGAGCCACCGCGCAGCTGGAGGTCCACGAAGACGAGGTCGGGCCGCGTCTCGCGGGCCACGCGGATCGCCTCGTCGGAGGTCGCCGCCGTCCCGACCACCTGGTGCCCCGCATCCTCCACGAGGAATTCGAGCTGCATGAGGATGAGCGCTTCGTCTTCCGCGATCAGGACCCGGAGAGGCTGGCTCACGTGCTGTCCTTCGCACCCGCCGCTTCGCGCGGCGATGATTCGCGCGGAAGACGGATATCGATCGAGGTTCCCGGATGTCCCGGCTGCCAAGCGATACTGGCATTCAGCTGTCGCGCCAAGCTCTCGATCAGGCGCTTGCCGAAGGACCGGGAGCCGACGACCTCCTGGGGCATGCCGACGCCGTCATCGACGATCCGGATGCCGAAATAGCGCCCGTCCGGCTGCACGGTGATCGAGAGGCGACCGGAGCGGTTGTCGGGAAAGGCGTGCTTGAGCGAATTGGTGATGAGCTCGTTCATCATCAGCGCCACGGGCGGCGCCTTCTCGACCGGCACCTCCACGGGCTCCAGGTCGAAATGCAGCGCGATGCCGGTGCGGCCGGAGCCGCGCACGAGGTCGGTGGCGAGTTCGCGGGCGAACTCGGCGACGTCGAAGCGCTCCACGTCGTGCGACTGGTAGAGCCGCTTGTGGACCGTGCCCAGGGCCTCGACCCGCGTCAGCATCGACTTCATCGCGTCGCGCGCGCTCGGGTCGGAGATGCTCCGGGTCTGCATAGTGAGCAGCGAGGCCACCATCTGGAGGTTGTTCTTCACACGGTGGTCGACCTCGTGGACGAGCATCGTCTTGGCCGCCAGGGCCTCGGACAATTCGCGCGTCCGCTTGGCGACCTCGCGCTCGAAATGTTCCTTCTCGTTCTGCGTCCGCAGCTGGGCGTCGACCCGGTCGCTCACGTCGAGCTGCGAGGCGAAGAAGTAATGCAGGTCACCCGCCCGGGTGATGACGGGGCTCATGTAGAGCGCGTTCCAGAACGGGCTGCCGTCCCTGCGGTAATTGAGGATGTCGACGGCGATGTCGCGCCGGGCCCGCACCGCTTCGCGGATCTGCTGGATCGCGTTCGGGTCGGTGTCCGGCCCCTGCAGGAAGCGGCAGTTCCGGCCCATGATCTCGTCGCGCGCGTAGCCCGTGAGACGCAGGAAGGCGTCGTTCACGAAGACGATCGGATTGTCGTCCCGGCGCGGGTCCGTGACGATCATGGGCATGCGCGTGGCGCGGATCGCGGCGGCGAAGGGGTCGCCCTTGCCGTCCTCGACCATCAGGTCGCCCGTCAGGTGCCACGCATCGTCCTGTTCCATCGTCTCCGCCTCTCCTCACGCCGCGCCAGAACGCGGCCTCTCACGCCCGCGCCGACATCCTCACGGTCCACCCGCGGATCCTGCCGATGGGCCGGGCCCGGCACGAAAGTGGGGGCTTGGGCGCCGCGCGCGGGCCGCGCGACGGGGATACCGGGATGTCGGATGATGTCCGCGACGGCCAACCGTCGCCGCACGGTCTCCAACCGCCTTCCACCAGCTAAGTTCATTCTACGTCGAAATCGGTCTCATCGACCGCACCCGCCCTCACGGTTTCGCGAGGCGGGATCGGCGGCCCGCCTTTGCGGCCCGAATGCCACAGACGGGCGCCATCGCGACGCGGCGCCGGAACGCACGAACGGCCAAGCTCGTTTCCGTGCTAGGATCCCGTCGGGGTCGGGCCTCATAGATCGTGGCATTGGACATGTCGAACATGCGTCGTCTCGGATGGTCGCGGGGCCTCGTCGCCCTGCTCCTCGCCGGCCAGCTCGCCGCCTGTGGCTCGACGCCACGTATTCCCTACAGCGCGAGCGAGGCCGCCGCCGCCGTGCCGGTGGGGCTGGACCCGACCGTCCGTGCCTACGCGGACGCCTCGGAGCAGACCTTCACCGAGATGTCGGCGCGGCCCGAGAACAAGCGGGTGCCCTTCGCCTACCTCGCCCTCTCGGGCGGCGGCGGCGACGGAGCCTACGGCGCCGGCATCCTCAACGGCTGGACGGAATCCGGCAAGCGCCCGGAATTCTCCCTGGTCTCCGGCGTGTCGACGGGGGCGCTCATCGCGCCCTTCGCCTTCGTCGGGCCGGAATACGACGCCTACCTGAAGGACATCTACACCAGCGGCGTCGCCTCGACCCTGGTGCAGTCCCCGAGCTTCGCCAACGTGCTGTTCGGCTCGGGGCTGTTCGGAGACGGGCGCCTGCGCAACCTCGTGCGCCGCTACGTCACGCCCGATCTGCTGGCGGCGATCGCGGCCCAGCACGCCAAGGGCCGCCGCCTCCTCGTGGTGACCACCAACCTCGACACCCAGCGCGCCGTGATCTGGAACATGGGCGCCATCGCCACCAGCGGCGGCCCGGCCGCCCTCGACCTGTTCACCGACGTGCTCACGGCGTCCGCCAGCATCCCGGCGGTGTTCCCGCCCCAGCTGATCGACGTGCAGGCGGCGCAGCGGACCTTCCAGGAGATGCACGTGGACGGCTCGGTGGTGACGCCGGTCTTCACCCTGCCCCAGTCGTTCCTGCTGCGCGACGGCCGCTTCAAGGCGGGCGCCAAATCCGACATCTACGTCATCATCAACGGGCGCCTGGAGCCGGAATTCGACCTCGCCCAGAACAACACGCTCTCCATCGTCGAGCGCGCGTTCACCACGGCGAGCCGCGCCCGCAGCCGCGCCACCCTGGCCTCGACCTACGCCTTCACCCGCAACAACGGCATCGGCTTCAACCTCGCCTACATCGACGAATCCGCGCCCAACACGACGGCCGCGCGGGGCTTCGACACCGGCTACATGCGCAGCCTCTACGAGGCGGGCTACGCCGCCGGCCGCACCGGCACGTTCTGGCGCAAGAGCGTTCCGGTGGCGCCGCTGGTCCGAGCCTCCGTCGCCGTCGCGCAGTGATGGGACAGCCCCTCGCCGACTGAGTGAGGCGCGTGGCGCGAGGGGGCCGGTTGCGTGCCGCCCCCTCGCGCGGCATGGTGCGGTGCGGTAAGGCTGCCCCGCGTGTCCGGGTCCGTTCCGGTGCCTCATCCCGGCGAGCCCTCCCATGATCCAGATCGAAGACCTCACCTTCAGCGCCTGGGGCCGGCGATTCTTCGACCGCGCCAGCGTCGCGGTGCCGCCCGGCTCCAAGGTCGGACTGGTGGGCCGCAACGGCGTCGGCAAGTCGACCCTGTTCAAGATCATCCTCGGCGAATTGCAGCCCGACGGCGGCGCCATCCTGCTGCCGAAGACCGCCCGCGTCGCCTCCGTCGACCAGGAGCACCCGGCGACGCCGGTGAGCCTCATCGACACGATCCTGGCCGCCGACGTCGAGCGCGAGGCCCTGAACGCGGAACTCGAGACCGCCGAACCCGAGCGGATGGGCGAGATCTACGGCCGCCTCATCGAGATCGACGCCGACCGCGCGCCCGCGCGGGCCGGCGAGATCCTGGCGGGTCTCGGCTTCTCGGTGGAGGATCTGACACGGCCGATGGCGGAATTCTCGGGCGGCTGGCGCATGCGCGTGGCGCTCGCCGCCGCGCTCTTCGCCGAGCCGGACCTGCTGCTCCTCGACGAGCCGACCAACTACCTCGACCTCGAGGGCGCCCTCTGGCTGGAGGCGCGGCTGAAGCGCTACCCGCACTCGGCCCTGATCATCAGCCACGACCGCGAACTCCTGAACAACTCCGTGGACGCGATCCTGCACGTGGCCGGGGGCAAGCTCGAACTCTACACGGGCGGCTACGACGACTTCGAGAAGCGCCGGGCCGAGAAGGCGCGGCTGCAAGCCTCGACCAAGCAGAAGCAGGAGGCCGAGCGCGCCCATCTCCAGAGCTTCATCGACCGGTTCAAGGCCAAGGCCTCGAAGGCCGCGCAGGCGCAGTCGCGCGTCAAGCGCCTCGCCAAGCTGGAGCCGATCGCCACCACGATCGAGGAGCACGTGGCCCCGTTCCACCTGCCCTCGCCCAAGCGCCCCCTGGCGCCGCCCCTGATGCACCTCACCGACGCCACCATCGCCTACGGCGACGACGCGCCGGTGCTGCGCGACCTCAACCTCACTCTCGACGTCGACGACCGCATCGGGCTGCTCGGCGTCAACGGCGCCGGCAAGTCGACCTTCGCCAAGATGGCGGCGGGCGCGCTCGCGGTGCGGGACGGGCGCATGGTGCGCGAGGGGCGGGTGCAGGTCGGCTGGTTCCACCAGCACCAGATCGAGGCGCTCGATCCGACGGACACGCCGCTGGCCATCATCCGGCGGGAGCGCCCCGACGACAGCGAATCCGCGCGGCGGGCCAAGCTCGCGAGCTTCGGGCTGGCCTTCGACAAGCAGGAAACCACGGTGGACGCGCTCTCGGGCGGCGAGCGGGCGCGCCTGCTCCTCAACCTCGTGGCGATGCAGGCGCCGCACCTGCTCATCCTGGACGAGCCGACCAACCACCTCGACATCGACAGCCGGCGGGCGCTCCTCGACGCGCTCAACGATTACGGCGGCGCGGTCATCCTCATCACCCACGACCGTTCGCTGATGGAACTCGTGGCGGACCGGCTCTGGCTGGCGGCCGACAACACCGTGAAGCCCTTCCCCGGCGACATGGACGATTACGCGAAATTCGTGCTCGACCGGACTCGTGCCGGCCAGCGCGCCCCCGGGCAGGGACGCGAGAAGAAACCCAAGCGCCGGGCGGCCTGAACCGCCCGGATCGCCGAGCCTTATCCGCGAAGGCTCTTACTTGCGAAGAATCTTGGTCACGAGGCGTCCGAGCGGGGTGCCCGACTCGTAGTTGCGGTCGTCGCGAACCACGGGACGGTCCTCGTTGCCGAGGAGCTTGGTGACGATGCGTCCGATCAGGCTCATGGTGTGACCCTCATGTTCAGTGGGGCGCCGGATGAGAAATGGCGCAGCTTGCCCTTCAACCCGCAGGGGGCCGCGCGCGTTCCCTGGGCGCGGCCGTATCAGGCCTGTCATGAAACCGTGATTTAAGCCCGCCGGTCTCTTCGACAGGATGGGTCTCAGGATGGACAGCGCACAGCGGGCGGCGGAGGTCGAGGCGATCCGCCGGGAAGTCGCCGACGATTTCGACGAGGAACTCGAACTCGAGATGGAGGACGAGCGCCTGGAGCGCCTGGCCGACGAACTCGGCCAGCCCGCCCGCCCGCCGGGCCTCGACCGCAAGGTCTATTTCCGTGAGCTGTTCCGCCTGCAGCACGAGCTTGTCCGGCTTCAGGACTGGGTGCAGGCCCAGAAGCTGCGTGTCGTCGTGATCTTCGAGGGCCGCGATTCCGCCGGCAAGGGCGGCGTGATCAAGCGCATCACCCAGCGGCTCAACCCGCGCGTCTGCCGCGTCGCGGCGCTGCCGGCCCCGAGCGAGCGCGAGCGCACGCAATGGTACTTCCAGCGCTACGTCACGCACCTGCCGGCGGCCGGCGAAATCGTGCTGTTCGACCGCTCCTGGTACAACCGCGCCGGCGTCGAGCGCGTGATGGGCTTCTGCTCGGCCGACGAGGTCGAGGAGTTCTTCCGCTCGGTGCCCGAATTCGAGCGCATGCTGATCCGATCCGGGATCATCGTGCTGAAATACTGGTTCTCGATCACCGACGAGGAGCAGGAATTCCGCTTCAACATGCGCATCCACGATCCGCTGAAGCAGTGGAAGCTCTCGCCGATGGACGTGCAGTCCCGCCGCCGCTGGGAGGATTACACCAAGGCCAAGGAGGACATGCTGGCCCGCACCCACATCCCGGAGGCGCCGTGGTGGGTGGTCGAGGCGGTGGACAAGAAGCGCGCCCGCCTCAACTGCATCAGCCACCTGCTGGCGCAGATCCCCTACGGCGACGTCGAGCATCCGCCCGTCCACCTGCCGGAGCGCGAGCGCCACGACGACTACACCCGCCATCCGGTGCCGGCCGAGATGTTCGTGCCGCAGGTGTTCTGAGCGGCAAGTGTTCTGAGCCGGGGGTGTTCCGGGCGGTCCCCGCTTGCCCGGAGCGGCTCCGATGGGCGAGAGGGGCGGACACGTCGCGCCCCACGCCCGGACCCCGCCATGACGCTCTCCGACGAAACCCGCACCGACCCGATTCTCTACGCGGCGGAGGGCGGCATCGCCCGCCTTACCCTCAACCGGCCGCAGGCGCGCAACGCGCTCACCTTCGCGATGTACCAGGGCCTGATCGACCATTGCGCGCGGATCGCGGCCGACCCGGGCATCAAGGCGCTGATCATCACCGGCGCGGGAACCCGGGCCTTCGCGGCGGGCACCGACATCGCGGAGTTCCGGCGCCTCGAAACCGCGCAAGACGCGATCGACTACGAACGCTTCATGGACCGGGTGATGGGCGCGCTGGAACGCCTGCCCGTGCCGACCATCGCGGCGATCGCGGGCGCCTGCACGGGCGGGGGCGCGGCCATCGCCACCGCCTGCGACCTGCGCCTCGCCACCCGCGACGCGAGGCTCGGCTTCCCCATCGCCCGGACGCTCGGCAACTGCCTTTCCCTGGCCAACCTGCGCCGGCTCTCGGCCCTGATCGGCCCGGGGCGCGTCAAGGACATGATCTTCACCGCCCGCCTCGTCGGCGCCGAGGAGGCCCTGGCCATCGGCCTCGTCGGCGAGGTGGTGCCCGACGCCGAGGCGCTGGCGGCCCGCGCCACGGCCCTCGCGACCCTGATGGCCGGCCACGCGCCGCTCACCCTGCGGGCCACCAAGGAGGGACTGCGCCGCCTCCAAGACGCGGACGACGCGGGCGACGCGCGTCCCGGCGACGACCTCATCCGCCTCTGCTACACCAGCGCGGATTTCCGCGAGGGCATGGAGGCGTTTCTCGCCAAGCGCCCGCCGAACTGGACCGGGCGGTAGGAACCGTCGGCCCGATGCCCGAGACCGTCCCCGCTTTGATCAAGCGGCGACGGTCTCGGACGATGGCCCAGGCCCACCGAAACGCTCGCACGGATTGGGACCTCCGCGGGGGTCTCGATCGAAGCGGCGACAGACCTCGAAGGGTCGGCTGGATGTCTGGTCCCGGCATCTGGTGGAGCGGGTTCGACCGGAAGCGATCGGGCGCAACACGCATAGACCTCGATGCGTTAGGCTCATCGAGGTCCGGTCTCACTTGCACTCTTCGCGGGCGCGCTTCATCGCCTCGCCGAAGCCGGCGAGGGCGTAATCGTCCTGGGTCGGGTTGCCGCGCATCGAGGTGGTCTTGACCAGGAGCTTGGGCGTGCGGGCCATCTCGGCGACCACGCGGGCCTCCTCGGCCGGGTTCTGGAGCCAGGCGTTGTTGTCCTTGGTGACGAGGCCATAGCGGGTGGCGCCGAGGTTGAGCGTCGGGTCGGTGGGGGCCGGGCCCGCATTGGCCTTGGGAGAATTGCCGGCCGATTGGCTGCTCGCGGGCTTGGCCGGGAAGCCCAGCATCACCGCCACCTCGTTGGCGACGTTCTCGGCCTTGCGCACGGTCACGAAGAGGTAGGCCGTGTCGCGCTTCAACGTCTTGGGGGAACGGACCTGCGGCTGCGCGATGGCGTAGCACACCCGTGTCTTGCCCTGGCCGTTGGCGAAGACGTTCCAGTCGCCGAAGATCGCCACGGGGGTCGCCTGCTGCATGCCCGGCGCGGTCACGGCCGCCTTCTTCTCACGGCCGCGCCGACGCTTCTTGCCGGGCGCCTCGGCCTCCGCGGGCGCGGCCTCCTGCGCCAGGGCGGGCGCGACGCCGAGGAGATGGGCGAGGGGGTGGGGCAGCGGGAGGACGGGAAGCGCACCGGCCAGGACACCCGCCAGGACGATCGTGGCGGCTCCGAGCCGGAATCCGCGCGGCAGAACAGGAAGCATGGAAGACCCTTACACGACGTCGCCGGGCCGGAAGACCCGGTCGAGCGTCCGGAATTGCGGCGCCCGCCCGCGCCGGTTTCGAGGCGGGTGGCGAGGCCGGTCCTAGACGGCGTGGGCCTCGGACGGGAACGCGCCCGGAACTGGTATGGCGGCCAGGGCCGCCGAGAGCGCCGCCCCGAGCCCCGTGGACGCCTCCGCCTGGGCCGCCTGCGGTTCCGGCGCCACGGGCGCCAAGTCAGGTGCAAGATCCCGAACCCGCGGCAGCGCGCGCGGCTTCGGGTCGTTGTAGGGGGTGTTGTAGCATTTGCGCACGGAGGCCCAGAACGCGTCCCGATCGGTGTCGGTCAGGCGGCTCAGGGTCCCGTCGATCCGCGCGATGGCTTCGGCCGCGAGGGCGGGGACGTCGTCCGGCGCAATCCAGCTGTCGGCAGGCATGGGAAGATCTCCGAAGGGCTCGGGTCGGGTCCTACACAGCATCACATAGCTGAGCCGTGAACGCACCTGCCCCGGGCCGCGTTCTTCAGTTCAGGCGTTTGCGAGGGCGGCGAGCCAGCGCGCGGCCTGCTGCCGCACGTTGTCGGGAGCGGTGCCGCCGTAGCTGGTGCGGCTCGACACCGAGTTCTCGACGCCGAGCACGGCGTAGACCGCATCCGTGATCCGGGGCTCCGCCGCCTGCATCTCGGCGAGCGAGAGCTCCTCGAGACCGACGTTGCGGCCGGAGGCCGCGCCGACGAGGCGGCCGGTGACGTGATGGGCCTCGCGGAACGGCAGGCCGAGTTCGCGCACCAGCCAATCGGCCAGATCCGTGGCGGTGGCGTAGCCGGAGCCGGCCGCGCGGGCGAGCACTTCGGCGTTGGGCTCCAGGTCGCGCACCATGCCGGTCATCGCGGCGAGGCAGAGGGAGAGGGCCTGGAGCGCGTCGAAGGTGCCCTCCTTGTCCTCCTGCATGTCCTTCGAATAGGCGAGCGGCAGGCCCTTCATCACGATGAGCAGGCCCGTGAGCGCGCCGATGACGCGGCCAGACTTGGCCCGCACCAGCTCGGCCGCATCCGGGTTGCGCTTCTGCGGCATGATCGACGAGCCGGTGGTGTAGCCGTCCGACAGCCTGACGAAGTTGAACTGGGCCGAGGTCCAGACCACCAGTTCCTCGGCGAAGCGCGAGAGGTGGACGGCGCAGATCGAGGCGGCGGCGAGGGATTCCAGGGCGAAGTCGCGGTCGGCCACCGAATCGAGGGAGTTCGCGGTCGGCCGATCGAAGTCCAGCGCCGCGGCGGTGGCGTGCCGGTCGATCGGGAACGAGGTGCCGGCGAGCGCCGCGGCCCCCAGGGGGCACTCGTTGAGGCGGGCGCGGGCATCGCGGAACCGGCCGCGGTCGCGCCCCAGCATCTCCACGTAGGCGAGGCAATGGTGCCCGAAGGTCACGGGCTGGGCCGATTGCAGGTGGGTGAAGCCCGGCATCACCGTCGCGGCGTGGGCGAGCGCCTTCTCGGCCAGGGCCCGCTGGAGGTCGGCGGCCTGGGCGTCGAGGCTGTCGAGGGTATCGCGCACCCAGAGCTTCATGTCGGTGGCGACCTGGTCGTTGCGCGAGCGCGCGGTGTGCAGCCGCCCGGCCGCCGGGCCGACGATCTCGGTCAGCCGGCTCTCGACGGACATGTGGATGTCCTCGAGTTCGCGCTTGAAGACGAAGCCGCCGGCCTCGATTTCGTCGCGCACGGCCTTGAGACCGTCTTGAATCGCGGCCACATCGGCGGAGGGCAGGATTCCCGCCTGCCCCAGCATCGCCACATGCGCCAGCGAGCCGCGGATGTCCTGGGGCGCGAGGCGCTTGTCGAACCCGATGGAGGCGTTGATTTCCTCCATGATCTCGGCGGGGCCGCTCGCGAAGCGCCCGCCCCACATCCGGTTGCTCATGTTCTCAAACGTCCTTCCAGCCGCCCTGCCCGCCCGGACGCAACGATGATGCCCGGCCGCAGATCGGCGCTGATCGCCGGGGCCGCCCTCGTCGCCGCGCTCGCGGGGCTTGCCGTATACGGGACGGGCTCGACCGGCGGCAACTCCACCGGCCCCTGCGCCGGGTCGGCCGGGACCGCGGCACGGATCGCGCCCCTGGCGCGCGGGCAGGTCGCGGCCCTCGAGGTCGCGCCGGTGCCGGTGCCCGCCCCCGCCCTCGCCTTTCGGGGACCGGACGGGGCCGAGGCGCGCCTCGACGGCGTGAAGGGCCTGCGCCTCGTGAACCTGTGGGCGACCTGGTGCGCGCCCTGCAAGGCGGAGATGCCGGCCCTCGACCGCCTCCAGGGGAAACTCGGCGGAGCGGATTTCTCCGTGATGGCGATCAACGTCGACACTCGCAACCTCGACGCGCCCGCCGCCTGGCTGAAGCAGAACGGCATCGCCCGGCTCGCCTATTACGCCGATCCGGGCGGGCGCGTGCTGCCGGCGGTCCAAAAGGCCACCGGCTCCCTCGGCCTGCCCACCACCCTCCTCGTCGACGGGCAGGGCTGCACGCTGGGCGTGATGAAGGGCCCGGCCGAATGGGACAGCGCCGACGGGGTCCGGCTGATCGCGGCGGCCCTCGGACGGGATTGAACGGGACGACTTCCTTCGAGGCACCGATCCGGACGCATCGCTCGCAGGGGTTGCTCGATGCGCAGCGCCAGGCTGCATCACGAAACATCCACGCCGAGATGTCAGTGGCCGGATCGTGAATTTTCCTGCCTCTTCCGCAATAGATCGGATACCTCTCTACGTTGATGCGAAGGCATCGATGCTTGGCCGGCAAGTGATCCGCATGGCAAGCGGTTGGTAGACGAGTTTGGATAAATCTTAATCTTCGCGGGACATCGTCGGTTTCTGTTCCCAGAAACCGGTTCCCCGCATCATGTCCCTCGGCACGTTGTCCATTCGGACGAAGCTGTTCCTGAGCTTCGGGCTCGTCTTCCTGCTCGTGGCGGGGATCGGCGGATCGGCGCTGATGCAGCTTCGCGCGGTGAACGCGGTGGCCCGCGAGATGCGCGACGAGCGGCTGCCGAACGTGCAGCTCCTGGGCAAGCTCCAGGTCCTCGTCCTGCGTCAGCGCGTGAATGGCGGCCGCCTCATCACGGCCGACACGCCGGCGGCGCGCGGCGACGTCTCCGCCACCCTCGCCAAGCGCGAGGCCGAGATGCAGGCGGTCCAGGCGGCCTACGCGAAACTTCCCGCCGATCCGGATTCCCGAGCCCTCTACGCGACCTTCGAGGCCGAATGGACGGCCTACCGGACGTTGCAGGCGGGCATTGTCGCGCAGGCGCAGGCGGGGGACCTCGCCAGCGCGCAGCGCACCTACAACACCGAGATGTCGACCCGCATCAACGCCGTTCTCGGCGCGCTGCAGAAGCTCGTCGAGCGCGAGGAGCTTAGCGCCAGCGCCAGCGGCGCGCAGGCTCAGGCCACCTACGACACCGCCCTTCTCACCACAATGATCCTGGTCGGCATCGCGCTGCTGATCGCGGCCGGGGCCGCCGTGGGCCTCAGCCTCGGCGTCAGCCGCCCCCTGCGCCGCATGACCGACGCGATGGGCTGGCTGGCGGACGGCGATACGGGGATCACCGTACCGGGCGTGGGACGCGGCGACGAGATCGGCGCGATGGCGGGCGCCGTCCAGGTGTTCAAGGACAACATCGTCCGCACCCGTGCCCTGGAGGCCGAGACCGAGGCGGCGCGTGCCGGCGCCGAGGCTCTCCGCCGGGAGACGATGCAGGGCCTCGCCGACCGGTTCGAGGTCGCGGTGGGCGGCATCGTCGCGCAGGTCGGGACGGCGGCGGCGCAGTTGCAGGATACCGCCCGCAGCATGTCGGCCAATGCCAGCGAGACGGCGCAACGATCCGTGTCCGTGGCCGCCGCCGCCGATCAGGCCTCGGCGAACGTCACCACCGTGGCCGCCGCCGCCGAGGAACTCGGTTCCTCCGTCGACGAGATCGGCCGCCAGGTCCAGGGTTCGGCCAGCCTCTCGCGCGAGGCCGTGACCGAGGCCGGGCAGACAGCGGCCTTCGTGCGCGACCTCAGCGAGGCCGCCCAGAGGATCGGCGACGTGGTGGCGATGATTTCGACCATCGCGGGCCAGACCAACCTGCTGGCGCTCAACGCCACCATCGAGGCGGCGCGGGCCGGCGAGGCGGGACGCGGCTTCGCGGTGGTCGCGGCGGAGGTCAAGGAACTCGCGAACCAGACGGCGCGGGCCACCGAGGAGATCACCGGTCAGATCGGCCGCATCCAGGCCTCCACGGGCCAAGCGGTGGATGCCATCGGCGGCATCACCGGCCGCATCCGCGAGATCAGCGACGTCGCCGCGTCGATCGCGGCGGCCGTCGAGGAGCAGGGCGCGGCGACCCAGGAGATCGTGCGCAACGTGGCCCAGGCCTCGATCGGCACCGGCGAGGTCACTCGGAACGTCTCGGGCGTCGCCGGGGCCGCCGAGCAGACGGGTGCCGCCGCCGCCCAGGTGCTGGCCTCGGCCTCCGCGCTCTCGCACCAGTCCGAGCACCTCGGCGGCCAGGTCGCGCACTTCCTCGCCACCATCCGGGCCGCCTGAACCTCACGCGGTCGAATGCGGGAACCATCCCGTGCGGACGGAGGCGGACCGGGGCTCCTGGACGCTGATCCGCGGCGCGGGCGAGGCGGCGTCGGATACCGCTCTCGGTCCTTGTCGCCCCCCTCTCGCGCCGAACCGGTGCTCGCTTCGGCGCGAGAGGATTCAGGCCGGTCGCGTCACGCCTTGCCCACGGCGAGCAGCGCGAAGGCCTGGATCAGACCGACCTCCTCCAGGCGGTCGAAGCGGCCGGCCGCGCCCCCGTGTCCGGCCTCCATGTTGATCCGCAGGAGAATCGGGCCGCCGCCCGTCATGGTGGCGCGCAGGCGGGCCACCCATTTGGCCGGCTCCCAGTAGGTCACGCGCGGGTCGGTGAGGCCGCCGAGCGCCAGGATCGCCGGATAGGCCTGGGGCCGCACGTTGTCGTAGGGCGAGTAGGCCAGGATGGTCTCGAAGGCCGCCAGGCTCTCGCGCGGGTTGCCCCATTCGGGCCATTCCGGCGGGGTCAGGGGCAGGTCGCCGTCGAGCATGGTGTTCATCACGTCGACGAAGGGCACGTCGGCGACGATGGCGGCGAACAGCTCCGGCGCGAGGTTGGCCACCGCCCCCATCAGCATGCCGCCGGCCGAGCCGCCATGCGCCACGATGCGCCCCTGCGCGGTGTAGCGCGCCTCGATCAGCGCGCGCGCGCAGGCGACGAAATCCGTGAAGGTGTTGGGCTTTTTCTCGCGCTTGCCGTCGAGGTACCAGCGCCAGCCCTTCTCGGTGCCACCCCGCACGTGGGCGATGGCGTAGACGAAGCCGCGATCGACCAGCGAGAGCAGGTTGGTGCGGAAGGCCGCCGGCATCAGCGTGCCGTAGGAGCCGTAGCCGTAGAGCAGCAGCGGAGCCGTCCCGTCGAGGGGGCAGTCGCGCCGGTGCAGCAGGGAGATCGGCACGGTCTCGCCGTCCGGCGCCGTGGCGAACAGGCGCCGGGTGACGTAGTCCTCGGGCTTGTGCCCGCTCGGCACGGTCTGGCGCTTGCGCAGCTGCCGCGCCCGGGTGACGCAATCGTAGTCGTAGGTCTCGGCCGGCGTGGTCATGGACGAGTAGGTGAAGCGGATCACCGTCGTCTCGAATTCGTGGCCGGGCTGGAGGCTGAGCGAATAGGCCTCCTCGGCGAAGGCCACCACGTGCTCGCTGCCCTGGGTGTCGCGCACGACGATGCGGGGGCGGGCATTCTCGATCTCCAGCCGGACGAGGTGGTCCGCGATGACGTGCTGGTGGCGGATCATCACGCCGGGGCGATGGGCGATGACGTCGGTCCAGTTCTCGCGGCCGGGCGCCTCCACCCGCGCGGTGACGATCTTGAAATCCTCGGCGCCGTCGGCGTTGGTGAGGATGAACAGGTGGTTCGCCCAGTTCTCCACGGAATAGATCAGCAGGGGCTGGCGCGGCTGCACCACCGTGAGGTCGGCCTCGGGCAGACGCCGGTCGAGGAGATGCACCTCGGAGGTCTCGTGGTCGGAGGCCGTGATCGCGAGGTAGTCGCCCGACTGGGTCTCCTCGATATGCACGAAGAATCCGGAATCCGCCTCCTCGTACACGAGGGTGTCGGCCTCCTGCCCGGTGCCGAGGCGATGGCGCATGACGCGGGCGGGGCGGTGGTTGTCGTCGACGGCGACGTAGAAGAAGGCGCCCCCGTCGGCGGTCCAGACCACCTCGCCGGTGGTGGCCTCGATGCGGTCCTCGCCGTCGCGGCCGCTCTCGAGATCGCGCACCCGGATGGTGTGGAGTTCGGAGCCCTTGGCGTCGGCGCTCCAGGCGAGGAGCCGGTGGTCGTCGGAATGCACCGCCGCCGCGATCTCGAAGAAGGCGAGGCCCTTCCCCTCGTGGTCGCCGTCCACGAGGACGACCTCACCCTCTTCGGGACCGCCATCGGCGGCGGTCTCGGCGCCCTGGCCGGGAATCACCACGACCGTGCGCGGGCGCCGGCAGACCAGGGGGTGCTGCCCGCCCTCGCGGTGGCGGGTGTAGTAGGCGAAGGGGCCGTCCGGCTCCGGAACGCTGCTGTCGTCCTCGCGGATGCGCGCGCGCATCTCGGCGACCAGGGCTTTCCGCAAGGTCGCGGTCTCGGCCAGCGCCGCCTCTGAATAGGCGTTCTCCGCCTCCAGGCAGGCCCGGATATCCGCCGGCAGCGCGGCCGGGTCCTTCAACACAGCGCGCCAGTTCTCGGCCTTCAACCAAGAATAGTCGTCCGCCAGCACGTGCCCGTGAACGGTTTCGGTGTGCGGCCGCACGTCGGCCACGGGTGCCGCCGAGGAAACTGTGATGGCAGTCTGGAGACGTGTCATTGGGTATAATCCTGGAACTGTCGTGAAAGAATCATCGGATCTTCGGGCGTATCCTGCCGAAATTCCATTGTGTGCAAGATTTTCCGGCTCGGACGTCGACCCGATCGGCGTTTTTTAAGACCCGTCTTCTTACGCGCTCGAATTTCAGCCTGGGCCAGTCCAATCGAACCCTGATCTGTTCCCGTCATGTGCCGCTTGCCTCGCCCGCAGGCAAGCGTTCCGGAAGCGGAGAGCGCGGGCGCCGAGGATGCCGGATGCGGCAATCCGCCCTCTGGTCCTATCCAACTGGACTGCAATGCGGGCCGCGAATGCCATCGAGAACCCGACCGCTGGAAATATTGTTCTTTCCTGTTGTTCAAGTTTACCGGAGATGCTGGATACCGTCTTGCGACATCATCAGGAATATCCTATCCAGATATGGTGGCGGGCGAAGTCGCTGCGTACCGTACTGCGCATGTGAGTGATGGGGTAAGGCGGCCGTTTCCATTCCGGCACCGGGCACCGACCGATATGGAAACGCTCGGGTGCTTGGATGCCCAGGCTTGCGTCGCGTTAAGGAGAGCTCTTCCGATTATGAACGACATCGAACATTCCGCGGACTATGTCGAGCTGACCGTCGACATCGTGTCCGCTTACGTGAGCAACAACCCGGTTCCCCCCGGCGAGCTGGCCCAGCTGATCACCCGCATCCACAGCGCGCTGACCCAGGTCGCGAGCGGTCAGGTCGAGACGAAGGTCAGCACCGCCCCGCTGCAGCCCGCGATCGCGGTGAAGAAGTCCATCACGGCCGACCACATCGTCTGCCTCGAGGACGGCCGCACCTTCAAGTCGCTCAAGCGCCACCTGCGGGCGAAGTATGACATGAGCCCGGAGCAGTACCGCGCCAAGTGGGGCCTGCCGCCCGATTACCCGATGGTCGCCCCGAACTACGCCAAGGCCCGCTCCGATCTCGCGAAGGCCATCGGCCTGGGCCAGACCCGCAACGGGAACTACGACGAAGCCGCCTGATCGGACACGCCGCGCGCGGCTTCGGGTGCCCCCTTCGCGGGCTCACTCGAAGCCGGCGCCCCGTGGAAAAACCCGTCAAGCCTTGATCTAGGATATTTTTCCCTTACCATCGGTGTGCGGCACCCGGTGCCGCTGTCGTGTGTAATGGAACATATCATGAACATCGTTCGGCATCCCGCATCGACGATCGTGGACCTGGGACGGCGCGACACCGCGTCCCGCCGAAAGCCGCCGGCCCGGCCGACATCTCCATCCGAGCTTCCCCGACCCAAATCCCTCGGGCGTGACGCGGCCCGTCTGCTCCGCGCCCTCTCCGGCGAGGGGGCCTACGCGCTCGCCGATCCGACCGGCCCCGAGGGCTGGATCCTGCGCGAGGGCGGTGTGGGCGTCTCGCTCGGCGGTGGTCGGTTCAGCCAGGATGCGGGCGCGGAGCTTCTGGCCACCGACCTCGCCGAACAGGCCGATGGACGCCGGGCGCGCCTGACGATCAGCCCGGCGGGGCGGGCACGCCTGCGCCGCGAGCAGGCCGGCACGCAGAGCCCCTACCTCGCCCAGCACCTCGACCTCGTCGGAGACGCGCCCGAGCCGGATCGCCCGTTGCGCGATGCCTCCGAAAGCCCCTTGGCCTGGATGGCCCGGCGCCGCGGCCGCGACGGCGTTCCGCTCATCGATGCCGCCTGCTTCGAGGCGGGCGAGCGCCTGCGCCGCGATCTCACGGTCGCCTCGCTGATGCCCCGGATGGGCCAGGACTGGAGCGGCGTCTCGGTGGACGGATCGGGCCCGCGCGACCCGAGCGCGGGCTCCGACGCGATGCTGGCGGCGCGCCAACGGGTGCGCGCGGCGCTGGGCGCCGTCGGCAACGACCTCTCGGGCCTGCTGATCGACCTGTGCGGCTTCCTCAAGGGCCTGGAGCGGATCGAGGCGGAGCGGCGCTGGCCGGCGCGCTCGGCCAAGGTCGTGGCCCGGATCGCGCTGGCGCGCCTCGCCGAGCATTACGGCCTGGAGCGCGAGGCGGTCGGGCCGGAGCGCGGCCGCCTGCGGCTGTGGCGCGAGGGAGCCTGAACCGGACCGGAATCCCCGAGCCCGAAGCGGGGCTGGCCGCCCGTCAGGCCGCGAGGCGGATCGCATCCCGGTGGATGCGCTCCGCCATCGCCCGCACGCCGTTGGAACGCTTCGACGTGAGATGCGCGCCGAGGCCGATCTGCTTGAACACCTGGAAGACATCGACCTTCGCGATGTCCTGCGGCGTCTTCCCGTCGTGGAGAGCCATCACCAGGGCGATCAACCCTTTCGTGATCACCGAGTCGCTGGTCCCGCGCAGGTGCAACCGGGGCGGCGCCTCGGAGCGGTCGACATGCGAGTCCACCCAGACCTGGCTCTCGCAGCCATGGACGCGGTTCTCCTCGGTGAGCAGCTCCGCCGGGAATTCCGGCAGGGCGCGGCCGAGTTCGATCAGGTACTCGTAGCGATCCGGCCCCTCGTCGAGGATGCCGAAATTGTCGATGATCGTCTCGATGGGAGGCAGCATGATGGACGGGCGGGGCTCGTTCGCGTCGGGATCTCTCCCCCGCATATAGGCCATCGACAGGACAATACGATCCTGGGTGATCCCGCCTCGCCGATATCCGGCCCGCCTCTCGATCCGCGAAGGTATCCGGTTCGGCGCGAGGCTCAGGTCGAATCGGCGACGTCGCGCTCCCGGGGCGCCTGGGACCGGGCCTCCGCGAGAAGAAGGTCGACGAGGGCGGGAAAGCGCCGGCGCAGGTCCGCGACCCGAAGCCGGTTGGTGCGGCTGTTGCCCTGATCGACCTGATGGATGAGCCCGGCCTCGCGCAGGACACGAAAATGATGCGTGCGCGTGGCCTTGCCGACGGGCAGTTCGAAGGAACTGCAGTGACGCACCCCATCGGGGTCCGCCGCCAGCGTCAGGACGACCCGGCGGCGCAGCGGATCGGCCAGGGCCGCGAAGATCGCGCCCAGGTCCATCGCCTCGGGGGTCGGGTGATCGAGTTCGTCCGCCATCGCGAGATCCGTCAGGTATGCCTTGCATCGTACCTCGTCTCGTGCACGCAATGCGACACCATCTCAACGGAGGCAAACCCCGATGCTGACGAGACGCGTCGTCACCCTCACCGAATTCGGATCGCCGGACGTGTTGTCGCTGGTGACCGAGGCACTTCCGGAACCGCGGCCGGACGAGGTCCGGCTGCGCCAGACGGCCATCGGCTTCAACTTCATCGACACCTACCAGCGCAAGGGCATCTATCCGCTGCCCCTGCCGACCGGCCTCGGTTTCGAGGCGGCGGGCGTGGTCGACGCGCTCGGTTCGGGTGTCACCGGCCTTCGGGTCGGGGACCGGGCCGCCTACATGAACGCGGGCGTCGGCGCCTATGCGGATCTTCGGAACGTTCCCGCCGACAAGCTCGTCGCGCTGCCGGACACGGTCAGCGACGCGGCGGCGGCGACCCTGCTCTTCAAGGGCATGACGGCCCAGTACCTGCTCCGCAAGACGCACGCGGTGCGGCCCGGCGACCTGCTGCTCGTGCATTCGGCCGCCGGCGGAGTCGGGCAGATCCTGACCCGTTGGGCGACCGCGCTCGGCGCGGTCGTGATCGGCACCACGGGCACGCCGCAGAAGCGCGAAGCGGCGCTCGCGGCCGGCTGCGCGGCGGTCGTCGACCTCAACGACCCCGACTGGCCCGAGGCCTTCCTGGCGGCGACCGGCGGCCGCAAGGCGCGTGTCGTCTACGATGCGGTGGGCAAGGACACCCTGGTCCGGTCGCTCGATTGCGCGGCGCCCTTCGGTCTGGTGGTCTGCTACGGCGCGGCCTCCGGCAAGGCGCCCGCGATCGACCCCGAACTCCTCAACAAGAAGGGGTGCCTCTTCCTGACCCGCCCCTCCGTCTTTCCCCACAACGCCGACCCGGCGACCTTCCGCGCCAATGCGGCCGACCTGTTCGAGGCCATCGCTCTCGGCCATGTGAGGGTCGATATCGGCGGGCGATTCCCACTCGACGCGATCGTAGAGGCGCACATGGCCGCCGAGGCGCGCCGATTCGGCGGTGCGTTGCTCATCACGCCGTAGGCGGCTCGCATCCCGAACCGGGATGCGACCGGTCGCGAAACCAATCAGGCCGAGGGCCGGACCAGGACCTCGGGGAGCTGCAGTTCCAAGGGCTCGGCCAGCGTGCCGACGCCCCGGACCGCGATCTCGGCCTGGGAGGCGTAGGCCGCGATCAGGCGGGGCCCGAGATTGGGCACCTCGAGCCGGCCCGGCGCGGTGCCGTCCCCGGCGCCCGAGACGATGCTGAGGCGCACCGGCCCGCCGGCCTCGGCGTCGATCCGGATGTCGATGGCGCAGGCCACGGTCTCGGCGGTGGTGTCGAGGCATTCGGACACCACCTCGGCCACGATCATGCCGAGGGCGTTGGCGGTGCGCGGTTCGACGAGGCTGGTGCCGGTGCCGCCGACGGCGACGCCGATGCGCCCGGCCCGGCGCAACTGACCGAGGCCGGAGGCGAGCCGGTGCAGATAATCCCGCAGGTCGATGGAGGCGATGTGCGGCGCCTCGTGCAGGTGCTGCTGCACCAGCGCGATGGCGCGTACCCGCTGGCCCAGGGCCTCGAAGCTGCCCCGGCAGGGCGCCGGCGCGGCGCGGCCGTAGAGGCCGATCAGGCTGACCATGACCTGAAGGTTGTTGCGGACCCGGTGATAGACCTCGGCGAGCAGAGCCTCCTTCTCCACCAGGGCACGCTCGGAATGCTCCTCGGCGTGCTTGCGGTCGGTGATATCGAAGCAGGTGCCGATGAAGCCGGCGAAGCCGCCGTTTTCGCGGAGAGGCTTGGCCGTGTCGAGGAGCCAGCGGTAGGCGCCGTCGTGCCGGCGCAGGCGGAACTCCGCCGTGAACGGTTCCTGCGCGGCGAAGGCCTTGGCCACGATGGCGGCGTGCCGCTCGAGATCGTCCGGATGGAGGCCGCGGCGCCAGCCGTGCCCGATCTCCTCGTCGGGGGAACGGCCCGTGAAGGCGAGCCAGGATTCGTTGTGATGGACGGCCGCCCCCTGCCGGTCGGCGCGCCACATCATCAGGGGCACGAAATCCGCGAAACGCCGGAACTCGCCGTACCCCATTCCACTCACCGATGCCGCCTCGGTCGACGGTGTGTCCGCGGCCATGTTACTCCGATCCACCGGTTCCAAGCATCGGCCCACCCATGGCCAGCGCCGGTCAACGTGCCGGGGATGGCCCCGTTCCGATCCCGCGCCGTGAAGGCGGTGCATAGCTCCGCCCGGCTCCGGGACCGGGGCGGAGCGTCGCGCTCAGAGCATGCTGGGCAGGATGCGGTCCGGCGGGCGGTGCCCGTCCATGAAGGTCTTGATGTTGATGATGACCTTCTCGCCCATGTCGACGCGGCTCTCGTGGGTGGCCGAGCCCATATGCGGCAGGAGCACGACCTTGCCGGCGCGGGCCAGCTTGACGAGGCGCGGGCTCACGGCGGGCTCCTGCTCGAACACGTCGAGCCCCGCGCCCGAGATCTCGCCGGCCTCGATCAGGCGGGCGAGCGCGGTCTCGTCGATCACCTCGCCGCGCGCGGTGTTCACCACCACGGCCTCGGGCTTCAGGAGCTTGAGGCGGCGGGCGGAGAGCAGGTGGTAGGTCGCGGGCGTGTGCGGGCAGTTCACCGAGACGATGTCGACGCGCGCCAGCATCTGGTCGAGGGATTCCCAGTAGGTCGCGTCGAGATCGCGCTCGATCTGGCCAGGCACCCGGCGGCGGTTGTGGTAGTGGATCTGCAGGCCGAAGGCCTTGGCGCGGCGTGCCAGGGCCTGTCCGATCCGGCCCATGCCGACGATGCCGAGGCGCTTGCCGGTGATGCGGCGGCCGAGCATCCAGGTCGGCGACCAGCCTGTGGTCCAGGCATCCTCCGGGATGATGCGGGCGCCCTCGGTCACGCGCCGGGCCACCGCCAGGATCAGCGCCATGGTCATGTCGGCCGTGTCCTCGGTGAGGACGCCGGGGGTGTTGGTGACGGTGATGCCGCGCTCCAGGGCGGCGGCCACGTCGATGTGATCGACGCCGTTGCCGAAATTCGCGATCAGCCGGAGATTCGGTCCGGCCTGAGCGAGGAGGCCCGCATCGATCTCGTCGGTCACGGTCGGCACGAGGACGTCCGCCTCGCGCATGGCCGCCATCAGGGCGTCGGGCGCCATCGCGGCGTCGTCGGTGTTGAGCCGGATCTCGAAGAGTTCGCGCATCCGCGCCTCGACGACCTCGGGCAGACGCCGCGTGACGACCACGAGCGGCTTGCGCTTCAACGACGACATGCACCCTCCCTGCGGACTCTTGCCCTGCGAACTCTCGACCCTGCGGAGGCTCACCGCGAACGCGATCGGCCACACCCGTCATCGGACGCGGCCGGTTTCCGGCTCGAGGTCCGAGGGGATGGACGACGCCGCGAGCTTACCGCGCGTTAACCACGCACCGGTCAAGACATTCGAGACGACCGAACCGCGAGACATCCTGGCCGCCAGCCGGACGGCTGTGGCGATCCCGGAACCCTCTCGACCCTGTGGGCCTCTCTAGCAGAGAGACCACGGAACACAATGCACGCCGGAGCCCGTCGGCCCCATCGGCCGCGACCGCACCGGCCAGCGTCAAGGACACCGGACGATGCGCGCGCCTGCCCTCATCCTGACCGCCGCCCTCACCCTCACCTCCGGGTTCGCCGGGGCCGCCCCGGCGCCTGGCGCGGGGCCGGACGTCGCCCTGGGGCCGGTGACGAAGCTGCCGCTGCCACGCTACGCCAGCCTGAAGACCGACCGGGTGAACCTGCGCGAGGGGCCCTCGAAGGATCACCGCACCCTCTGGGTGTTCCAGCGCGCCGGATTGCCGATCGAGATCGTGGCGGAGTTCGAGACCTGGCGCCGCATCCGCGACTCGGAGGGCACCGAGGGCTGGGTGCTGCACTCCCTGCTCTCGGGGCGCCGCACCTCCGTCGTCACGGCGGCCAAGGGGACCGACAAGACCCCCGAGAAGGCGGCCGTGCCGCTCTACGCCAAGGCCGACGAGGGCTCGGGCGAGGAGGCGCGCCTCCAGGCTGGCGTGATCGGCAGCGTGAAGAGCTGCACCGGCACCTGGTGCCGGGTCGTCGTCGCCCTGCCGCAGAAGCGCGGCGACGTCGACGGCTACATCCGCCAGGACCGGCTCTGGGGCGTCTACCCGAACGAACGGGTCGAGTAGACCCGCGCGCGGCCCTTCGGCCTCGCCGGCGGAAGTCCCGCCGGGCGTGGCGTCAGGATTGCCGCATGAAGGTGTCCGGCGTGCCCGTGCCGTCGGTCACGAAGCGGATGTCGCGGGGTTCCCGCCGGGGCGTGTCGACCGAGAGGAACACCATCGGCTGCTCCAGGAGCTCGGGCACCGAGTGCACCACGCCGCGCTTGAAGAACACCAGCTTGCCGGGGCCGACCTCGACCGGCGCCTCGTCGCCGAACTTCATCAGGCAGCGGCCCGACAGGGCATAGAGGTACTCGTCGCAGGTGGCGTGGCTGTGCGGCGGGGTCGGATGGTAGACCCGGAAGACCCGGGCGCTCGCCGCCGGGTCGTCGG
This sequence comes from Methylobacterium sp. J-068, assembly GCF_022829445.1. Lineage (GTDB taxonomy): Bacteria > Pseudomonadota > Alphaproteobacteria > Rhizobiales > Beijerinckiaceae > Methylobacterium. Next base: position 165,687 of record NZ_JAKSXY010000109.1, read on the forward strand.
TGAAGCGGTGATCCGCCACCATGGTGTCGCAGGTCTCGGGCAGGCGCCCGGCCTGCTCCGCGACGTCGAAGACACCGTGTGCCGTGAGGCTTTCGTCGTTCATGGAAGTCTCCTGGATCCCGGTCCCGTTTCGCCGGCTCACAGCCTAGCGGAAAACGGCGCGCCGCGCCGCGCGGCCGCGCGGCATTTTTGAAACAGCCGATTTCTTTTTTCCCGGACGCGGATTAGCGAACCCGGTCGCTCGTCCTCGACTGTTCACATCCACGTTAGAATAAGTAAAAAACATATGCCTTGCATGCATATTATGAATCCTGCCAAGACATCGATCGGTTGCAGGCAGTATGCCTCTCTCGATCCTGCGAAACCGCTCGCGTATTCCCACGAATGGTCTTGGCTGTGTCCTGTTTTATGTTGCCTCTTTCCTCTCGTCGCGCCGGTGAAATCCTGCATTGCGGGCTGATTCTGACGCTGTTGTCCGGCGTTACCTGGACCGGCTTCAGCCTGACGGCCACCTGGGCGCAGGATGCCAACCACACGGTGACCCTCGACACCCTTTCGGTGGAAGGCATCGGCACCGGCCGGAACGCGGCCGGCAGCCAGCCCGGCGGCGCGGTCGGCCCGGTGCCCGGCTACGTGGCGACGCAGAGCCGCGTCGGCACCAAGACCGACACGCCGATCGTCGAGACCGCGCAATCGGTCTCGGTCATCGGACGCAAGCAGCTCCAGGACCAGAACGCACTGACCCTGAACCAGGCCCTGCGCTACACGCCGAGCGTCACCACCGAGCAGCGCGGCGGCGCCGGCGCCACCCGCCTCGACCAGTTCTACATCCGCGGCTTTTCGGCCCCGCTCTTCCTCGACGGCCTGCCCCTGCCCGGCAGCCGCGACGCCGGCCCCTCCATCGATCCCTTCCGGGTGGAGCGGATCGACATCATCAAGGGCCCGGCCTCGGTGCTCTACGGCCAGTCGGGCCCCGGCGGCATCGTGAATTTCGTCTCCAAGGTGCCGCGCTTCACCCAGCACGGCGAGATCTTCGCCCAGGGCGGCGGCTTCAACGAGGTGCGCGGCGGCTTCGACGTCGGCGGCCCGATCCCCGCCGAGGCCGGTCCGCTCGCCGACCAGTTCGCCTATCGCGTCGTCGGCCTCGGCTGGAAGGGCGACGGCCCGGCGGTGACGACCCAGGTCGAGCGCTTCTTCATCAATCCGAGCCTGACCTGGCGGCCCTCGAGCGACACCTCGCTCACCATCATCGGCAACTACCAGCGCGATCCCTTCTCGGGCTTCTACGGCGGCGTCCCGGCGGTGGGCTCGCTGTTCAAGCGCAACTTCGGCAACGGCTTCATCGGCCGCCTGCCGGTCGACTTCTACGACGGCGACCGCACCATCGAGCGCTCGGACCGGACCCAGGCCTCGATCAGCTACATCTTCGACCACCGGGTGAACGAGAACCTGCGCTTCCACTCCGCCGGCCGCTACCTGCGCACCGAGGGCGATTACCGCAGCGTCTACACGAACTTCGACGACACCCTGAACGGCCCCTTCACCAGCGGCCCGATCCTCAGCCGGTTCGTCGGCGGCACCAAGGTCGGCATCGACGCCTACACCATCGACAGCAACGCGGTGGCGACCTTCGACACCGGGATCTTCGCCCACACGGCCCTCGTCGGCGTCGACCACAGGACCTTCGAGACCCGGACCCTGTCGGGACCGTTCGTGCTGGCGCCGAGCCAGAACCTGCTGAACCCGAACTACGCGATGAACGTCGCCTTCCCGGCCTTCACGGCGGATGCGCGCATCACCTCCGAGCAGACCGGCGTCTACTTCCAGGATCAGATCAAGTTCGACCGCCTCGTCCTGACCCTCGGCGGCCGCTACGACGTCGCCCGCCAGTCCGGTCCGACCCGGACCATCGCCACGGGCGCCGTCGCCAACCAGAACGTCCCCTCCGACGCCTTCACGGGCCGGGCGAGCCTGCTCTACCTGTTCGACAGCGGCATCGCGCCATACGTCTCCTACAGCGAGGCCTTCGAGCCGATCGTCACCGGCCGGATCTTCGACACCACCTTCGGGACGGCCGGGCGCATTCCCGACCCGATCTCCAGCAACCAATACGAGGCCGGCATCAAGTACCAGCCGCCCGGCACCGACATCCTGCTCACGGCGGCCGCCTTCGACATCCGGCGCTCGAACGCGACGCAGACCGACCCGAACAACCGGGGCTTCGTGCTGCAGACGGGCGAAGTCGGCGTCCAGGGCATCGAGTTCGAGGCACGGGCGAACCTCGACGAGAACCTGACGCTGATCGGCGGCTTCTCGCTCCTCGACATCCGCAACACGGCGGACATCACGACCACCCGGAACGCGCTGACGGGCGCCACCGTGCCGCTCCTCGGCCGGCGCCCGGTGCAGGTGCCGGATTCCACGGCCTCGGCGTTCGCGACCTACCGCTTCACCGACGGTCCGCTCATCGGGTTCGAACTCGGCGGCGGCGTGCGCTACCTCGGGCCGTCCTGGGGCGATCCGGCCAACAGCTTCAAGGTGCCCGCGAGCGTGCTCCTCGACGCGGTTGCGTCCTACGACCTGAAGTACATCGACCCGACGCTCCAGGGCTTCACCATGCAGCTGAACGCCCAGAACCTCCTCGACGAGCAGTACGTCACCGGCTGCTTCACCTATTCGGGCTGCTATTACGGCCTGCCGCGCACCGTCTACGCCACCCTGCGCTACCGCTGGTAAGCGCCTCGAAGCCGCCGGGACGGCGGAACACCGACCTGTGGCATCGGGTCGGTGGATCGCACGGCCCGGCTCGACACCTGTCTCGCGGCGCACCGGCATCCCCCATGGCCGCCGCGCGCACCGGCCCTCGCGAGTCGGCCCCCTAGGAGGATGCATGGGACAGACGTTCCGTCAGGCGATGGCCTGGCTCCACACCTGGTCCGGCCTCATCGTCGGCTGGGTGCTGCTGGCCGTCTTCGTCACCGGCACGGCGAGCTACTACCGCGCCGACATCTCCCGCTGGATGCGGCCGGAACTCGAACGGGCCGCGCCGTTCTCGCCCGACGCGATGGCGCGTGCGGCCGAACTCGGCGTCGCGCACCTGAAAACCCACGCGGGCAGGGCGCGGACCTGGTTCATCGGCCTGCCGCAGCCGGACCACCCGGTCGTCGACCTGTTCTGGCGGACCCGGCCCGGCACCCCGCCGGGGCAGGCGCGTCTCGACCCCGCGACCGGTGAGCCGGCGGTGATCCGCGACACCCGGGGCGGCGACTTCCTCTATCGCTTCCACTTCGAGCTGCACATGCCCCCGCTCTGGGGCCGCTGGATCGTGGGCCTCTGCGCCATGATCATGCTGGTGGCGCTGATCTCGGGCGTGATCACGCATCGCCGCATCTTCGCGGACTTCTTCACCTTCCGGCGGGACAAGGCGGCCCAGCGCGGCTGGCTCGACGCCCACAACGTCACCGGCGTGCTCGCCCTGCCCTTCCACCTCATGATCACCTACACGGGCATCGTCACCCTCGCGCTG
>NZ_JAKSXY010000110.1 GCF_022829445.1 Methylobacterium sp. J-068
CGTGCCGGGCGCGTGGGGCTACGGCTCGATCCGCACTCGGGCGGGCCGGGAATGGGGCATCCTGCGCATGCGCGGTGTCTGACCGCGCGGGCCGGAACTCCACCCCGACGACGTGACGGTGCTCCAGCCGCAGACCGGGCGGACGCTGTCGACCGGCTTGGCCCTCGACAGCCAGGACCCTACCACGGGGGTGCTGGGCGATCTCGTCGAGTTGCAGGAGACCTACGGCGCGCGCTGGGCGATCCCGCCTGCTGCCCACCAGGTGCCGAGCGAGATGGTGGGTGACGACCTGACGGGCGCGCAGCTCTCCGA
>NZ_JAKSXY010000117.1 GCF_022829445.1 Methylobacterium sp. J-068
CGCGTGCCGCAGGCGTCTGCGATCGCGCGGGCCAGCCGGTCAAGGTCCTCGACGCTCAGATGGTGGACGATGTGTGCCATGACTGCCTCCGCAAGACGATGCGGAGGCTAAACCCAGACCCCCTCGACGGGAATCCGTCCCGAATCAATCAGCAGGAACCGGTATGAGACTGTCTTCCGCTCAATAAAAGCGGACGACAGTCTCGCTCAGCCCGCGCGGCGTCTGGGCGAAGCCCAGATCCGCCATCCCGAAGGGAGCAACCGACACCGGCCTCGCACCCATTTTTCAGGTCGGAAGCGGCGCGATCCCGTCGATGCCGATGCCGAGATTTTCTGGACCGCGCAGGGAGGCGCCGGGCCTGTAGGGTGGGGGATCCGCCAGGAGACGGGGCGCGATGAGGCGGCGGCTGAGGGCGACCAGGGCGATCTCGGCCTCGATCCGCGCGAGCGGCGCGCCCATGCAGTAGTGCAACCCGCCGCCGAAGCCGAAATGCTGGTTGTCGTCCCGGTCGGGATCGAAACGGTCCGGAGCGTCGAAGCGGGCCGGGTCGCGGTTCGCCGCGGCGAAGAGCAGGATGACCGGCGTGCCCTTGCGGATGGTTCGGCCCGCGATCTCGATGGTCCCGAGGGCTTTCCGGGTCCGGAAATGCACGGGCGGCTCGTAGCGCAGCAGTTCCTCGATGACGCGCGGCGCACGCTCCGGGTCGGCCCGCAGCCGGTCGAGTTCCAGGGGATGGCGCAAGAGCGTGAGCATGCCGTTGGTGATCAGGTTCACGGTGGTCTCGTGGCCCGCGACCAGCAGCAGGATCGCCGTCGAGATCAGGTCGAAATCGCCCATCACGGCCTTGCCGCCGGGCCCCGGTGCGGCGAGGGCGCTGAGCAGGTCCGGGGTCGGCCGCCGGCGCTTCTCGCGGATCAGGGCGCGCATGTAGCCGGAGATCGCGTCGAAGGCCGCCACCGTCCGGTGCCGGCTGGCCTCGTCGTGGCGGGCATCGGGCTCGAGGGCCGTGGCGAGCTGCGTCGCCCAGGCCTGGAACTGCGGTTCGTCCGCCTCCGGCACGCCGAGCATGTCGCAGATCACCGCGACCGGGAGCGGGTAGGACAGGTCCTCCACGAGGCAGACTTCGTCGCGCCCGACGCACCCCTCGATGAGGGCGTCCACGTCCCGCGCGATGCGCTGCCGCAACGCCTGCACCCGCGCCACCGTGAACTCGCGCATCACGGCGTGGCGCAGGGTGTCGTGGTCGGGCGGGTCGCGGAAGATCAGGGGACGATGCGCCGTGGCGATGCGGTTCTTGATGGGGTTGAGGAGCCAATCCCTGAGCGGGTTGCCGGTGCGCGGGCGGCGCGAGGGCGGCAGATCCTCGGAGCTGAGGCGGGGGTCGAAGATCAGGCTGCTGATCGCCGCGTGCGTGCTGACCACGACGCTGCCGTCGCGCTGGCGCGAGACCGGATTCTCGCGAAGCCGGGCGTAGATCGGATAGGGGTCGGCCCGGTTGGCGGGGTCCAGGACCTCGGAAAACAGCGTGTCGTCAGCCATGACGGGCCTCGATGTGCGTGGACGTGGCACGCGCTGGCGGGAAGCCCGGCGCCATGGGGGTGAAGGCGCCCTGGTCGCTCGCATCGCGGATCGGCGGAAACGCCTGGCCGGCCGCGATCGCGTCGGCGTAGGCGGGGAGCCAGCGCGCCTGATCGAACGACACGGCGGCGATGCTGCGTCCGGCCCGGCCATAGACGGCGAGAAAGCGCCGCGAGGCCCGCGACCCCTGCACGATCGCGACGGCGTCGGCGCCCTCGGTGAGGCCCACGGCCTTGATGTTGATCCCGAACTGGCTCGACCAGAAGGCCGGCAGGTGGCGATAGACCTGCTGCGCCCCGGCCGGCGCCAGCATGTTGCACGCGGCGTGCGCGGCCTGCGCGACGGCGTTGCCCCAATGCTCCACCGACATCAGGCGGCCGCCATAGAAGGGATTGGGCCAGCGCGCGACGTCCCCGGCGGCGTAGATGTCCGGACACGGCGTCCCATCGGCGCCGAGCACCCGGCAGGCGCCGTCGCAGGTCACGCCGCCGGCATCGGCCATCAGTCCCGCGCCCGAGAGCCATCCGGTTTCTCGCGTCGCGCCGAGCGCCACGATCACGAGGTCGGCCTCGACCGCGCGCCCATCCGCGAGATGGGCGCGGACCACCCGGCCCGCTGCATCGCCTTCGAAGCGGAGCACCTGCGCGCCCGCGTGAAAGGTCGCGCCGGCATCCCGCAAGCACTCGGCGATCACGCCGCCCACCCAGGTGCCCAGGGATCGCGCGAGGGGCGTCGGGTTGGGATCGACCAGGGTGACGGGCAATCCGAGATCGCGGCAGCACGAGACCGCCTCGCACCCGATCAGGCCGGCGCCGACGATGAGGACGCGCCGGGGCGTCTCGGCCAAGGCGGTTCGCAGGCGAGCGGCATCGTCCCGGCCGCGCAGGGTGAAGATGTTCGCCAAGCCGCCGCCCGCGGCGTCCGGCCAGGGCCGGGCCTGCGCGCCGGTGGCGATGAGGAGGCGTTCGTAGGCAAGGTCCGTCCCGTCGCCGAGGCGGATCGTGCGCGCCGCCCGATCCAGGGCGACCGCCGCATGACCCAGGCGCCAGTCCGCGTCGAGGGCAAGGAGTTCCGGCAGCTCGGTGGCGTTCGGAGCCAGTTCGCCCGACAGGACGTGCTTCGACAGAGGCGGCCGGTCGTAGGGACGATGCGGCTCGTCGCCCACGATCGTGAGCCGGCCCGCATAGCCGTTGCGGCGCAGGGCCTCCGCGCCCCGCAGACCGGCCAGGGACGCGCCGACGACGACGATGCCGGCATCTGCGGCGGCGGCGTTCACGGCGTCTCTCCGTCATCGGCCTGCAGGCTGATGGCGCGAACGGGGCAGGCCTGGACGGCCCGCTCGATCTCGCCCCGCCGGGCGCGGGGTGGCGCGGGATCGTAGAACAGGATCTCGTGCCCCCGGACCTCGAAGGCGCCGGGCGCCGCGTAGCAGCATTGCGCGTAGCCCTGGCATCGGTTGAGATCGACCACGACGCGCAGGGCGATCGTCCTGCTCGAAACGGTCTCGGTGGGGTGCGTCACGACGATGCCTCGCTGCTCGTCAGATACCAAGGAAGGAATCGTCGCGGTCGTCCGCCTGCGGCATCAGGTTGGCGACGGATCTCATGGGCAGGCCGGTCGTCGCGGCGAGCACGAGGGTGGCGGCGAATGCGATCATCCGGGCCGTTCGTGCCTTGGCGTCGTGCGGGCGATCCAGGACCGATGCGGTCCGGGAACGGCCGGAGATGGAGATCGCGGTCATGCCGCGATCTCCCGGACACCAGACCCGGTCCGAACGACATCGTCGATCCCGCCGAGGATGGCCCGCCCCGAATCCAGTTCCGCGAAGGCCCGCGCCAGGGACGCGGCCCGCGCCCGGAACTGGGGTTGCCCCAGCACCGTATCGATCGCGTCGCGCAACGCACCGGCCGTCGGAGTGTTGGTCGCGAGGTTCAGGCCCGCCCCCGACCATTCGATGCGCGCACCGATTTCTGCCTTGTCCTCGGTCAGTCCCGCCGAGACGAGGGGCACACCGGCCGCAAGCGACTGCGAGACGCTGCCGTATCCCCCGTTGGTGACGAAGAGGCTGATGTCCGGAAGCATCGCATCGAAGGGGAGGAACGCTGCGACCCGGGCATTCGCGGGCAGCGGCCCGCTCAGGGCGTCGATCGGGCGCCCGCCGGTGGTCGCGACCACGAGAAGGTCGTCGCGATCCGCCAGGGCCGCCAGGGTCGGCTCGATCAGTTCACCGAAATCGGCATTCGCCAGGGTGCCCTGCGTGACCAGGACGACGCGCTTGGTCAGGTCGCGCGCGCGCCACCAATCGGGCAGGGGCACTTCGGCCTTCGGCGCCGGCAGCAGGCCGGCGAAGCGGAGATTGGGCGGCAGCGTTCCGTAATCGTACTCGAATTCGGGCACGGTCGGCTGCAGGAACAGGTCGGGCAGGACGGCGATGGAATGCGGGAGCGAGGCCGGCAGGGGCGGCAGGCCGAGGCGCGCCAGCTGCGCGTCCGCATAGGCGCGCACGGGGCCGACGAAGGCAGCGTCCATGCCGGCCTTCAGCAACGCGTAACGAGCCCGCTCCTCCGCGCTCCGGGCCGGCGGCAGGCCGAGCCCCACCGGCGCGTCGTCGGGCCTGTCGAGGAACAGGAAGCTGACGTTCAGGACGACGATGGGCGGACGTGGGCCGGCGCCGAGCAGCAGGGGCAGCACGCCGAGGAACAGGCTTCCGGCGACGATCACGTCGGGCCGCTCCGCCTCGATCAGATGGCGCAGGTCCTCCGCCTGAACGGGGATCGGGTCGATGAAGCGCCGCTCGAACTCGCGCCGGTAGCGCTCGGGCCCCGCGGGCAGGCTGGTCTCGCGGTACTCCGCAGCGTGGCCGTCGTCGATGGGCGAGAAGCGCAGGCCCGCCGCCTCGATCTTCTGGCGAAAGCGCTCGGCGGTCGTCATGACGACGCTGTCACCGCGTGCGGCGAGAAGGTGGCCGACGGCGAGGAGCGGGTTGATGTGGCCTGTCAGGGCCGTGGCGGCGATCAGCACCTTCATGGCGGCACGTCCTCGATATGTCGGTTGCGATGCAGGGCAATCGCTGCAGCGCACCCAAGGGTTACATGACAAGCCTCCGGCCGGGTGCGCTTGCGCACCGGTCTTCCCGGGGCGCTCATGTCCGGCGCAGGCCCTCGCCCTCCGTCCATGCCCGCAAGCGGCCCTGTGCCGTCGCCTCGTGTGTATGCCGGTAGCCGATCTCGGCGATCGCCTCGAAGCTCGACCAGGCCCGCAGGTCGATACCGGCGAGGGGCGGCTTGAGCAGGGCGGTGGCGTGGCCCACCGCCATCATCGATTGCGCGTCGCCCGAGACCGTCGCCGCCCGCAGCAGCAGGGGCGCGATGCCCGGCATGGCCTCGGAGACACCGAGCATCCGCCGGATCATGCGCCCGCGCCAGGAGCGCGCCGGCACGTCGCCGAAGGCGCGGTCGCTGCCGACATCGATGGCGAGCACCGGTCCCCGCTCCAGGCCTGCCATCACGTCGGCCGGCAGATTGTTCATCATCCCACCGTCCACCAGGACCCCCTCCTCGGTGCAGACAGGCGGGAGCAGGCCCGGAATCGCGATGCTGGCGCGCAACGCCCCCGGCAGGTCGCCGGAGCGATGAACCATCGCCGAGCCCGTCGTCAGGTTGGAGGAGACGCAGAGGAAGGGAAGCCAGAGATCCTCGATCCGGGCGCCGCCGAACCACGCGGCCAGGCCCGCATCGACCTTCGCCCCGCGCGTCAGCGCGTGATAGGGCAGCGTGTAGTCGTTGAGGGGATTGTGCCCGACGAAGAAGTCGAGGGTCCGCGCGCGGATCCGTTCGATGCTCCATCCCATGGCGAGGCTCGCGGCGACCACGGCGCCCATGCTGGTTCCGCCGACGAAGTCGGGCACGATACCGGCCTCGTCCAGGGCCTGCAGCACGCCGAGATGGGCTAGCCCACGGGCGCCACCGCCGCCGAGGACGAGGCCACGCGCCGTGCCGCTCGCCAGACGCGCGAGCCGGTGGAGATCACCCGCATTGCCGGCACGCACGGGGATGCGGAGAGCGGCGGGCAACGTGGCGACGTCCGGGTGGACGGGGCGGGGCAGGCTCGCGCCGGCCGCTTGCGGGACGGCGAGATCCATGCGGATCCAGGCCGATCGAAGGGTTCCGAGCCAGTCCGCGGCCCCAGGGCGCAGCGGCCGGCCGGGTTCGGCCAGCAGCAGGACATGGTCGGCATGGCGCAGGCACAGCCGGCACCACGGGCAGCCGACCTCGTGGGCGACGAAGATCGTACGGGCGTGATGGCTCTCGTAGTCGTGGAACCACGCCTCGTCGGCCCCATCCGGCCAGCGGACGAGGCATCCCGTGGTCCCGGTCATCGTGTCGTCGAAGGCGCCGGCCAGAGCCTGTCCGAAGGCGGCGGCGTCGAGCCCCTCGGTCACGGCGAGCACGGCGAAGCTGCGCGGGGTGTGGCGGACCGGGCTTTCCGTCTGGGCGGCGCGCATGCGCTCGGTCAGCAGCCGCGCGAAGTAGAGCAGCATTTGGGGATGACGCGCGACCACGTCCTCGAAATCCGCCCGCGTCAGCCGCAGCAGAGTCGAATCGCGAAGGGCCGTGGCCGTGGCCGACCGAGGGGCCGGCGACAGCAGCGCCATTTCACCGAAACTTTCGGGCGGACGCAGGCGGGCGATCCGGCGCGGCGAGCCCATGGCGGCATCGGCGGAAATCCCGATGGCACCGGAGACCAGGGTGTAGAGCGCATCCCCGGCCTCGCCCTGCGCGAACAGCGTGCTGCCTCCGGCCACCGAGACCGGGATCATGCGCGCGCGCACCGCGGCGGCGGCCTCGACGTCCAACCCGTCGAGGAACGGAATCTCCGGTCCCGTCATGGCCGTCGCTTGAGAATGGCGGCCGCCCGCGCGTAACCGCCATCGGCGCCATCGACGAAATGGACGTGGTCGTCGCGCAGGACCGACGGGCTGACGCAGGTGACGACGGCGGCATCCTGACGGTGGACGCCGTAGCGCACCAACCCCGCCTCTTGCGCGAGGGCGAGGCGGGCCTCGATCCGATCCGCCGTGGCGACGGGACAGGCCACGGTGAGGCGGAGCCCGTCGTCGTATTTCCGGAAATCGGCATTGGCGGCGAGCCGCCGTCGATAGCGTACCGCCGAGAAGCGTCCGAACGACAGGCCGAGACCGAACAGCGCGAAGGCGACGCCGCGCGTCACGAACATCGCCGCCCCGCGCAGGAACCTCGACCCCAGCAGCCTCCCTTCCGCCCGCGCGTCTGCGACGAGGCCCGACCAGGGCGGCCGCAGGGAAGGCCCTGATTCCGGCAATGGGCGCCCCATGCCGGGGCTCGCATCGATCTCGGCCAGGATAGCGCCGAGGGTTGCGAGGACGGCTTCTGGATCCGCCCCCTCTCTGGGCAGGGCGATCAAGGACAGGACCAGGCCATCCCGCGCGGCGGGTACCGCCTCGAACCGACAGGACAGGCCGGAGAGATCGGGTTGCGCACCGGCCGGAGCCGCCGGGACAGCGTGGAGACCGCGCTTCATCGCGGCATCCGCGTAGGCGACACCGCCGCCCGAGAACATCGCGTAGTCGACATGGGCGGAGGCTGCGTAGCGCGCGATGCGCAGGTTCTGGCCGGCCTCACGCACCGCCGAAACCGGGATCAGCGCAGCCCGCAGATCGAGCCCGAGCGCCTCGCGCACCCACGTCACCGTCTCGGCCAGCAGCGACTCGACCGTATCGCGGTGTTCGGGCGGGGCGAGAAGAGTCGCACCGTCACCGCCGAAGACGAACGGCAAGTCGGCGCCCGGAAGGGCGTTGTTCACGGCCGTGATCAGGGCGGCGCCGGCGATGTTCACCGACCGATAGCGCCCATCCTCGATTGCCCGCGTCGACATCACCACGTCGCACAGGGCGATCCACCACGTGTTCGGCACCGGGACGTAACGGGTTTCGTCGAGCACGTCGGAAAACCGTGTGAGACGTGGCACGTCGGCGTAGCGGAAAGGCGCTGTCACGCCCGCCTCGGCCTCACCGACCCGCAGGCATGTGGGCGAGGCCGGACCGGGTTCGACGTCAGTGAGAGCGCGGTGCGCAGGCATCGCCGGGCATGCTTTTCGTCTTCGAGAGCTTCCGCGAGGCAAGATTTTCGGCGAATGGCCGCCGTCGGGTTTCGCCGCGTTATCCGCCCCGGTTACGCGGCCATCCTTAATTTTTCGGGCGGAACCCCTGATTCCGCATCACGGACATTCAGGCGATCGACACGAAGAGAAACGGCCCGGACGAGATCCGGACATGCGGGGTCGTCGATCGTTGCGGCCGGAGACGCGGAGACGTTTCAGGCAGGCATTGCGGAGGAGAATGATTTCATCCCGGCCTCCGTGAAGAGGGAAGGATTCCTGTTCTCCGATGCGATCTCCCGGCCGTGAACGGGGCTGATCGCTGCCGAGGAACGATGAGACACAAACCATGACGTGGGGAAGCGGACGGACGATGGGTCTGGGATCTCCCTCGTCACGGAAGGCCTGTAACCGGGCCGCGCCTCCGACGAATGGCCTGTATCCCGCATCGTCCCGGAGCACGCCATGTCGTCCCGCCTCAGTCCTTTTCTCCTCGCCCTGGGGCCGGTCATGCTCGTGTCCGGCCCTGCGCTGGCCCGGCCCGTGGTGATGGAACTTTTCACGTCGCAAGGCTGCTCGTCCTGCCCGCCGGCGGAAGTGCTGCTCGGCGAGTTCGCCGGCCGCGACGACCTCCTGGCGCTGGGATTCCACGTCACCTACTGGGACGATCTCGGCTGGAAGGACACCGCGTCCTTCGAGGGCGCGACCGAACGGCAGGCGACCTATGCGGGGCGTCTCGGCGAGAGGAATTTCACGCCGCAGCTCGTGATCGACGGCCGCAGGAGCGTGGTGGGATCGCGCCGCACGGAGGCCGCATCCGCCATCGCGGCAGCCCGGGCCGAGATCGGCCCCGAGACCGAGATCACCGTCGCGCGCCGGAACGGCCGCGTTGCCGTGACGGTCGGGCCCGGCAAGGGCAGCGCCCGCGTGATCCTCGTTGGCTTCGACCGGTCCCTGCGCACCCCCGTGGCACGGGGCGAGAACAGCGGACGCACCCTCGTGCAGGCCAATGTGGTGCGCTCGCTGCGCACCCTCGGCACGTGGTCGGGCGAACCCCTGCAGTTCAGCGAGGCGTTGCCGGCCGGGCAGGATGCCGCCGTGATCGTGCAGCAATCGGACGGCCGCATCCTTGGAGCCGCGCGCCTCTCGCCGGGGGCCTGAGATGCCCCTTCGGAACGACGGGACGAGCCCTGCCGCCTCGCCTCATGCCCGCCTGATCGGCGCGCTCGCCGGCGGCCTCGTTCCGGTCCGGCGCCTCGGCTCACCACTCAGGCGCATGCTCGGTTGGCTCCTCGTCGTCGCTCTCCCCGGCGCAGGCCTCGCGGCGGTCGCCGACCTGCGGGGCGCGCTTTCACGGCACGCCGCCGAGCCGGACCTCGTTCTGGCGGCCATCGGATCGGTCGCCACCGCCGTTACGGCGGCGGCCGCCGCGATCCTCGCGACGCTGCCCGACCGCGATCCGCGCTGGGCCCTTCTGCCCGCGCCGAGCCTCGCGCTCTGGATCGGGGCGAGCGTCTCCGGCGCAGGCGCGGAGCCCGGAGCGCCGATCTCCCTATCGGAAGCCTGCGCCTGCGTCGGGTTCATCATAGGGCTCGGCGTTCCTTTCGCGCTGCTCCTCACCGCGATCCTGAAAGGGGGCTACGCGCTTTATCCATCCTTGAGCGGCGGCCTCGCGGGTCTCGCGGCGGCCTCCGCAGCGGCTTCGATCCTGGGCCTGTTCCATCCCTTCGCCATGGCGCTGAACGATCTCGCCCTGCACGCGCTCGCGGTGGCGCTGCTCTCGGGGGCCGGGGCCGGGTTCGGCCGGCGCCTGCTCCGTGCGAGCGCCTGAAGATGATCCCGCTCGATTCCCTCCGGCGAAGCCTGCTCGCGTGCCTCGCCCTCTACCTCCTCGGAGCTTTCCCGGCGCGCGCGGCGTCCACCGCGTGGATCGGCGACGACAGGGCGGCGGTGCGGCTCGTGACGGCCACGGACGCCGTGAGCCCGGGATCGCCCGTCGAGGCCGCCCTCGAGTTTCGGTTCGGGGACGGCTGGCACGGGGCGTGGCGCAGCCCGGGCGATGCCGGCCTCGCCCCGGTCTTCGACTGGAGCGGATCGGACGGGCTCGCGCTCGAATCCATCGCCTGGCCCGCACCGCGGCGCCTCGCCGTCGGCGACCTCCAGACGTTCGTGTACGAGTCCGGCGTCGTCCTGCCCCTCCGGTTCGCACGGCGCGGCGACGGGGCCGCGTCTCTCCGCCTGCGCCTCGTGCACGCGGTCTGCGGCGAGATCTGCGTGCCCTATCGCGCGACCCTCGCGCTCACCCTGCCGGCGGCAGCGGATCGCCCATCGGCGGAATCGGGACTGATCGGGGCCGCGCGCGAGCGCCTTCCCGGACCGCCGGCGGCGGCGGGCCTTTCCATCGTCCGGCAGGCCCGCGAGGGACCACCGCACGATCGGCGCCTGGTCCTGCAGGTGACCAGCGAGCGCCAGGCCTTCCTCGCCCCGGACCTCTTCGTCGAGGGGGCGAAGGGCGCCGTGACCGCCCCTCCGACGGTTGCCCTGTCCGACGGTGGCCATGCGGCCCGGCTCGCCCTGAAGCTGCCGCCGGACGCCGCGGATACCGATCTCCGCGTCACCCTGGTCGATGGACCGCGCAGCGCCGAGTTCACGGTTCCGTCCATGGCCGGCATCGGCTGGGGTGAATGGCTCGCCATCCTGGCCACGGCCCTGCTCGGAGGTCTCGTCCTCAATGTGATGCCCTGCGTCCTGCCGGTCCTGTCCCTGAAGGCCTTCACGCTGACGCGGGCAGCCGGAGCGGATCAGCGGAGTGTCCGGGCCGAACTCCTGGCCACGGCGGCGGGCATCGTCACGTCCTTCCTCGCCATCGCACTGGTTCTGATCGCCCTGAAGGCCTCGGGTGCCAGCGTGGGCTGGGGCATCCAGTTCCAAACCCCGTGGTTTCTCGGCGGCATGGCCCTGCTCACGGCGCTCTTCGCCGCGAGCCTGTTCGAGTGGGTGACCATCGGGCTGCCCCGCCCCCTCGCCGCGCTCGGCTCCGTGCGTGGGGCCGGCCGCCTGTCAGAAGCCTTCCTCACCGGCGCCTTCGCCACCCTGCTGGCCACGCCTTGCTCGGCCCCGTTCGTCGGCAGCGCCGTGGGCTTCGCGCTGCCCCGGGGAAGCGCTGACATTCTGATGGTTTTTGCGGCACTCGGCCTCGGCATGGCGCTCCCCTTCGCGCTTCTCGCGCTGAGGCCGGGTTGGACGCGCCTGCTGCCGCGACCGGGTCCCTGGATGATCTGGCTTCGGCGCGGGTTCGGCCTTCTGCTCCTCGGAACGGCCGCGTGGCTCATGACGGTCTTCGCCGAGGTGGCCGGCATCCCCCGGGCGATGGGGTTGGCGGGTCTCCTGGCCTTTCTCCTCGGATGGCTCGCCCTGAGCCGACGGGCGCGCGTTCCCGACCGTCATCGAAGCCTCGTCGCGGCGGCCCTCGTCCTCGCGCTCGTCCCGGTCACGGTGTGGCCGTCCGGCGTCGAAACCGCCCCGGCGGATCGGATGGCGGGCGGACCCTGGCGCGCCTTCGCCCCCGAGGCGATTCCGGCCCTGGTGGCGGAGGGCAAGGTCGTCGTCGTCGATGTGACGGCGTCCTGGTGCCTGACCTGCCGGATCAACGATGTCACCACCCTCGATCGCGCGGAGAACCGTGCGCGCCTGTCGGCGCCCGACGTTGTCGCGATGCGGGCGGATTGGACCCAGCCCGACCCGGCCATCCTCGCCTTCCTGCGCCGCTTCGGACGCTTCGGGATCCCGCTCGTGGCCGTCTATGGACCCGGCTCGCCGCGCGGAGAGGCCCTGCCGGACCTGCTGACGCCGGCAACGATGCGTGCCGCAATCGTACGGGCAGAGCGCGAGAGCCAAACCAAGATCACGACGGAACTCTCGCCTTGACCTGAAGCCGTCCTCGCTACCGCCTTCTCCGGATCCCCGGCTTTTATGTTCTATCCCATGTCCAATGACAGCATAGAGAAATACTTTATTTCCAAAGAAGGCATATACAAGGACGAGATAGGCAAGAACCCGGTGAAGATCCAAGATTGGCACCATGCGCCCGGCGCGGGTCGCCTTCTCGACAGGACCGCCGGGGCCGCGAAGGTGGCATCGCAAGCCCGGCCTGTAACCGGCTCGATCCGCGCGGCGAATGACAGTCCAAGGACTCGGCAAGGAACTCGGCATCATGGACCGCAGACAGATCCTCACGGCCGGCGTCTCGGCGCTCGGCATCCTGACATTCCTTCGCGCCGCCGGAGGGGGCCTGGCCCGCGACCGTGCTCCGGCCGGAACCTTCGCCGTCGTGAAGAGCGAGGCCGCCTGGCAGGCCCAGCTCGGGTCAGCCGGTTATGCGGTTCTGCGCCAGCACGGCACCGAACGCGCCGGCTCGAGCCCCCTCAACGCCGAGAAGCGCACCGGGCGTTTCGTCTGCGCCGGGTGCGACCAGCCGCTCTTCGCCTCCAGTGCGAAGTTCGAGAGCGGAACCGGCTGGCCGAGCTTCACCGCCCCCCTCGTGGAGGCCGTTGGGACGACGACGGATTCCAGCCTGGGGATGAGCCGGACGGAGGTGCATTGCCGCCGCTGCGGCGGGCATCTCGGCCACGTCTTCGCCGACGGACCGGCCCCCACGGGACTTCGCTACTGCATGAACGGCGTCGCGCTGCGCTTCGAGCCCGCCTGACCGATCACGCCTCTCCGTCCCGCAAAGGACCATCCCCCATGTCCCCGACCACCAGACCCGCGACCGTTCCCCCACGTGGCACGCGCCTCAACGCGGCGCTCGTCGGCGGTGTCCTGACACTGCTCGGCCTCGGCCTCTCGATGACGGTCGAACGGGCCGGTGCCGAGGAAGCAAGCCGGCGTCTGCCGGCAGCCGCGACGCGCGCGCACGAACCCGCCCGGCTTCAGAGCGCGGTCTTCGCCGGGGGATGCTTCTGGGGCGTGCAGGGCGTGTTCCAGAACATCCGCGGCGTCACGCGGGCCGTTTCGGGCTATGCGGGCGGAGACGGTGCGAGCGCGAACTACCACGCCGTTGCCAGCGGGCGCACGGGGCACGCCGAGGCGGTTCGGGTGACCTACGATCCGCGCGTGGTCTCCTACGACACATTGCTCCGGGTCTTCTTCTCCGTCGCCCTCGATCCGACGCAGGTCGATCGGCAGGGGCCGGATCATGGCCCGCAATACCGCTCGGCACTGTTCCCGGCGAATGCCGAGCAGGCCGAGGTCGCCCGCGCCTACATCGCACAACTCGACGCTTCCGGGGCCTACGGCGCGCCGGTCGCGACACGGATCGAGCCGGGCGCGTCGTTCTACCCGGCCGAGGCCCACCACCAGGACTTCATGGCCCTGCATCCGGGCCATCCGTACATCGTCGCCAACGACGCCGCGAAGGTGGGGGACCTCAAGCGCTTCTTTCCCGAATTCACCGCGCCGGCCCCGGCCCTCACCGACGGCGACCCCGCCTGAGGCGGGCACGCCCCTCGAGCCCGACGCTCCGCACGCCAGTACTCATCAGGACGGCCCCGATGCATCCCCCTTCGCCGCGCGCCGAGCGCCCGATCCACCCCCTCGTCGTCCGGATCACCCATTGGGTGAACGCCCTGGCCATGCTCATCATGATCACCAGCGGATGGCGCATCTACAACGCCTCGCCGATCTTCGGCGAATGGGCCTTCCCGAAGGCGATCACCCTGGGCGGCTGGCTCGGGGGAGGCCTACAATGGCACTTCGCCGGGATGTGGCTGCTGGTGGCCAACGGCCTCGTCTACCTGACCTATGGTCTGGTCTCGGGCCATCTGCGCCGACGCCTCACGCCCCTGCGGCCGCGCGAGATCGCGCACGATTTCGTCGCGGCCCTGAGGTTCCGGCTCCCCCACGACCCGGGCGTCTACAACGCCGTTCAGCGGCTCCTCTACGTCATTGTCCTGCTCATCGGGATCGTCGTCGTGCTCTCCGGTCTCGCGATCTGGAAGCCGGTCCAGGTCGCGCCGCTGACGGCCCTGATGGGCGGCTACGATACGGCGCGGATCGTCCATTTCCTCGCCATGGCCGGCATCGCCGGCTTCGTCGCGGTGCACCTCGCCCTCGTGCTCCTGGTTCCCAAGACCCTGCCGACCATGATCATCGGCCGGGAGATCCATCTCGGACGCAACCGCGCGGTGAAGCCATGAAGACCCTCGATCGCTTTCTCCAGCGCCCACGCCCGGATCTCGCGGTTCCCGAGACGCACCTCGTCCGGGCCGATCGCCGCCTGTTCCTCCGCGGCGGTCTCGTCGCGGCCGGCAGCCTCGCGCTCGGCGGCTGCGACATTTCCGACAACCCCCAAGTGGAGAGCACCCTCGGGGCGATCTCGCGGCTGAACGATCGCGTCCAGGCCGCCCTCTTCGGCGACACGCGTCTGGCCCCGACCTTCGATGTCGCGGACATCACCCCGGACTTTCCCTTCAACGCCTATTATCCGGCGAGCAAGATCCGGGTGATCGATGGTTCGACCTGGAAGCTCGAACTCGCCGGCCTCGTCTCCGACAAGGCGCCGTGGACCCTCGACCGGCTGAGGACCCTGCCGCAGGAAGCGCAGATCACCCGCCACGTCTGCGTCGAGGGTTGGAGCGCCATCGGGCAATGGTCCGGGGTCCCGTTCCGGACGTTCCTCGAACGCATCGGGGCGGACACGACCGCCCGCTATGTCGGCTTCACCTGCGGTGACGACTACTGGACGAGCATCGACATGCCGAGCGCGCTGCACCCCCAGACGATTCTCGCCCTCGACTACGCCGGCGCGCCCCTGCCGCCGAAATACGGCTATCCCGTCAAGCTGCGCATTCCGACAAAGCTCGGGTTCAAAAATCCGAAACACATCATGGCCATTACGGTCACGAACGAGTATCCGGGTGGATACTGGGAAGATCAGGGCTACAACTGGTTCTCCGGTCTGTAGCCGACCTGCGCTCAAATCGCCAGATGTCCGCCGATCGATTTGGGGCGGACTACCGCTATACGAAGATTATCGAGCGATTCGACCGCCGACCCCCCCTGACGACATGGAATTCTTAGATGCTGAAATTCTTCTTCAACGGCTCTCCGAACCCGACGAAGGTCGCGCTGCTACTGGAGGAACTCGGACTGCCCTACGAGCCCATCCCGATCGACATCCGCAAGGGTGACCAGTTCGCGCCAGATTTCCTGGCACTCAACCCGAACGGCAAGGTGCCGGTCCTCGTCGACGACACGGACGTGATCTTCGACAGCAATGCCATCCTGCTCCACTTGGCCGAGAAGACCGGACGATTCCTGCCGGCTTCGGGCGGCGACCGGGCTCGACTTCTGTCCTGGCTGATGTTCGTCGCGACGGGCATCGGGCCGTTCTCCGGCCAAGCGGTCCATTTCCGGCACTTCGCCCCGGAACAGGTCCCTTATGCTCAGGCACGCTACAGCTTCGAGGCACGCCGTCACTACGACGTTCTGAACGCACACCTCGCGCAACACCGCTATCTGGCGGGCGACGCGTACACCATCGCGGATATGAGCGCCTGGGGCTGGACCCGCATGATCTCCTTCGTCCTCGGCGAGACCGCCTGGGCGGAGTTGCCCCACCTGAAGCGCCATCACGATGAAATTGCGGCCCGCCCGGCCGCGGCGCGTGCCGTTGCTCTCAAGGATCGCTTCCCCTTCAGGACCGAGATGGACGACGAGGCGCGCGCCAACATGTTCCGACACCTCAAGTCCTGAAGGTTGTCCTCGCCCCGGAACGTCGCCGTCGCTGGTCGTCGCGCCATTCCTGCGATCTCGGCGCTTCGAGGGAGGCTCCGAACCGTTAGACCGACGAACGGCGCCGCTGGTCGCGTCCCTTGTCCGAGCGTCGCGCGTGTCGTGCGCTCGGGCATCGTCGCCTTTCGGCGCCACACCCTGCTGCCGCTCGACGATTGCCTCTACGGCTTGCAGCCGACGATCCCGCACCTGACCCGGTCGTCGCTGCATCGCTGTCTGGAGCGGCACGGCATCAACCGACGGCCCGAGATCGACGGCGACAAGCCTAAGAAGCAGCGCTTTGCGAGTTACGCCATCGGCTACGTCCACATCGACATCGCCGAGGTCAGCACGGCTGAGGGCAAGCTCAGGCTGTTCGTGGCCATCGACCGCACCAGCAAGTTCGCCTTCGTGCGATTGGTGGAGAGTGCCGGCAAGATGGAAGCTGCTCAGTTCCTGCGCGACTTCATCGAGGCGGTTCCTTACCGCATCCACATTGTGCTCACGGACAACGGCATTCAGTTCACGTCACGTCGGCAAGATATCTACGACAGCCAGCACATCTTCGACCGCGTCTGCGACGAGCATGACATCGAGCATCGGCTGACCAAGGTGAACCATCCTTGGACTAATGGACAGGTCGAGCGAATGAACCGCAGGATCAAGGACGCGACGGTCAAGCGCTACCACTACGACAGCCACGACCAGCTTCGAACGCATCTGCACCTGTTCGTCGATGCCTACAATCACGCTCGTAGGCTCAAGACCCTGCGGGGCCTAACACCGACCGAGTTCATCCTGAGCGCCTGGACGAAAGAGCCCGACCGCTTCAGGATCGACCCGTCATACCGTTTCCGGTTGATTAGTTCGGTCTGGCAGGCTGTGGCCACCAATGGAAGAGTGTGTTGGCGCGCAGGATGTCTGGTTGGGCTTCGAGGTCGCGGCAGCGTTGCTCGATGCGGTCTTGGATCTCGGTCAAGCGGTC
>NZ_JAKSXY010000120.1 GCF_022829445.1 Methylobacterium sp. J-068
GAAGGCCGGATCGAAGTCGGGGGAAACCGGCTCGGGCTCGGGCGGTCGCAGCGGCCGCCCTTCCACCCGACCGAACTCGAGGTAATGCCCGAGCGGGTCCAGGCCGGACGCGGCGACGTCCGGATTGGCGGCCAGATAGAGTGCCGGATCGAAGTCGAGTGGAGCCGGCTCGGGTTCGGGCGGCCGCAGCGGGCGCCCTTCCACCCGACCGAACTCGAGGTAATGCCCGAGCGGGTCCACGCCGGACGCGGCGACGTCCAGATTGGCGGCCAGATAAAGAGCTGGATCGAAATCCTCAGCTGCAACGTCATTACCTGGCAAATCTTGCATCGAGTTAGTTTCTTTCCGTACGAAAGATTCGTATTGAATGGGGTTCTCTAAGCTGAGATTTTTGGGTAACACAAAATTTACAGTGACATGACAAAACGCCTTCGCTAATAGCGGGATTTCTACCGCAATAGATATTCCTTTAGCAACCAGCCCGGATCGCGCGATGGAGCGCCGCCGGTGCGAGAGCCGGTGCGACCAGATCGCTCCACCGCCGCGAGGAGGGGAACCGGCCTTGCTCCTTCGTCGTCCTGCTTCCGCGCGACACATTGCGCTGTGTCGAGCGATGCTGGCTCTCCTGAAGCGTCGGTTCTTCGTCTCGAAATCCTTCACCCGTTTCATCTGATACGACGTCGGGCCGCCAAGCTCCTTGTGCCAGCGCCCCGCGTCTCTCACGAAACGTCTGCTGCGCCGTGGTGCCCGAAGCAAGAACCAAGGATGGTCGGGCGCTTGTGAGGCGCTCTCATACATCACTGCGGTCACGCCGGCCCGCGCGGATCGCAGGACCCCGGGGCCACGCGCAGATCGTCGGCCTACCCGCGCAGATCGTCGACGCGATGGAGGAACGCTTCCGCGCCGGCGGGGCCGACGACATCGACATCATGCCGGCGCCCCTGCCGGGTAGTCGCGACGACATCATCGAACCGCCGCGGCGCCTTCATGGTCCTGGGCGAGACCGAGGCGGAAGGCCGGGGCAGGAAGGCACGCCTCGACGACCGTGCGCGATCACCACGGCCCGCCGCGCCCGGCCAACCGCTTCTTCGTCCGATCCGTCGATCAACAGTGCGCCGCCGAGGCAATTAGTTTCTTAACAACCCGGCGCTGCCTCCGCTCTAACCGTCCGGTGCCGCCGGCCTCGTTGGGTCTTCGGCCCGACGAGGAGGAAGCGATGCTGGACGTCCCGCGCGAGATCAGGGTGACCGACGAAGCCAGGCGCCTCGATGTGCATTGGGCGGACGGCACCGTCTCCCACCTGCCGGTCGCGACCCTGCGCGCCGAGAGCCGCAGCGCCGATTCCGTGCGGGCCGCCGTCGATGCCCTCCCGCCGGCCCTGCCGGGTGATCTCGCCATCCGCGATGTCCGGGCCGTCGGCGCCTACGCGGTGAACCTCGTGTTCTCCGACGGCCACGACCGGGGGATCTTCCCGTGGCCCTACCTGCGCGCGCTGGCCGAGCGCGCCGACGCGCGCCTCTGAGGTTGGCCATGGACGAGATCCACGACGCGACCTCCGAGGTCGCCTGCGACGTGCTGGTGATCGGCGGCGGCACGGCCGGCCCCATGGCCGCCCTGAAGGCGAAGCTGCGCAACCCGGCGGCCCGGGTCGTGCTCCTGGAAAAGGCCAACGTGAAGCGCTCGGGCGCGATCAGTATGGGCATGGACGGCCTGAACAACGCCGTCATCCCGGGTTACGCGACGCCGGAGCAGTACACCAAGGAAATCACCATCGCGAACGACGGCATCTGCGATCAGGCGCCGGTCTACAAATATGCGGAGCGCTGCTACGAGATCATCCAGGAGCTCGACCGCTTCGGCATCCGCTTCCAGCGCGACGGCAACGGCGAGTACGACGTCAAGAAGGTGCACCATCTCGGCACCTACGTCCTGCCGATGCCCAACGGCGAGACGGTGAAGAAGGCGCTCTACCGGCAGCTGCGCAAGGCGCAGGTACTGATCTCGAACCGCTTCATGGCGACCCGCCTCCTCAACGCCCCCGATGGCGCCATCGCGGGGGCGGTCGCGGTGAACACCCGCACCGCCGAGTTCCTGGTGATCCGCGCCAAGGCGGTGATCCTGTGCCTGGGTGCCGCCGGTCGCCTCGGCCTGCCGCAATCGGGCTATCTCTGGGGCACCTACGAGAACGCCACCAATTCGGGTGACGGCTACAGCATGGCCTATCACGCGGGCGCCGGCCTCGCGAACCTCGAATGCTACCAGATCAACCCGCTGATCAAGGACTATAACGGCCCGGCCTGCGCCTATGTGGCGGGTCCGTTCGGCGCCTACACGGCCAACAGCGCGGGCAAGCGCTTCATCGAATGCGACTACTGGTCGGGCCAGATGATGCAGGAGTTCTACAACGAATTGCAGAGCGGCAAGGGTCCGGTCTTCCTCAAGCTCGACCATCTCCACGCCGACACCGTGTCGGAGATCGAGACCATCCTGCACAAGGTCGAGCGGCCCTCGCGCGGGCGCTTCCACGAGAACCGGGGCACGAACTACCGCGAGCGGATGATCGAGATGCACATCTCGGAGGTCGGATTCTGCTCGGGGCACAGCGCGTCCGGCGTCTTCGTGGATGAATTCGCCCGCACCACCGTGCCGGGACTCTACGCCGCCGGCGACATGGCCAACGTCCCCCACAGCTACATGCTCGGCGCCTTCACCAACGGGGCCATCGCGGGCGAGCACGCCGTCGACCGGGCGGGCGAGATCGACTGGCCCGAGATCTCACAGGAGGACGTCGCGGCCGAGCTTGACCGGGTCCTTGCCCCGACCCGCCGCGAGGACGGCATTCCACCCAATCAGATCGAGTACAAGACCCGGCGCTTCGTGAACGACTACCTGCAGCCACCCAAGGTGACGGCCAAGATGGAGATCGGCCAGCGCCGCTTCGCGGAAGTTCGCGAGGACCTGGAGACCCGCATGGTGGCGCGCGACAGCCACGAGCTGATGCGGGCCCTGGAGGCCTCCTCGATCCTCGACTGCGCCGACATGGCGGCCGCCGCCTCGCTCTACCGCACCGAGAGCCGCTGGGGCCTCTATCACAACCGCACGGACCATCCGGCCAAGAACGATTCCGACTGGTTCTGCCACACCATCCTGCGCAAGGAGGCGGGCCGCATGATCAGCGAGAAGCGCCCCGTCACCCCCTACATCGTGCCCATCGCCGAGGACGAGCGCGGCGCCTACGACCGCCAGCGCGTCCGCAGGCAGGCCTGAACAAGGACCATCGCGATGCCCCTCGCCCATACCCCGAGCACGGTGCCCGTCACCGTGGACGACGCCAAGTGCATCGCCGACAAGGGCTGCACCGTCTGCGTCGACGTCTGCCCCCTCGACGTCCTGCGGATCAGCGACCTCACCGGCAAGGCCTACATGAAGTACGACGAGTGCTGGTACTGCATGCCCTGCGAGACGGACTGCCCGACGGGCGCCGTCAGCGTCCAGATTCCCTATCTCCTGCGGTGAGCACGATGGCCGTGACCGATCCCTTCGAGGCGTTCGGCGACGTCGCCGATCTCGCCCTCGACCTCGCCGATCCCGATGCGGCGGTGCGCCGGGTCGCGGTCCTGGCACTCGCCGAGACGGCGGACCCGGAGGCGATCCCGCACCTCGGCGGCGCGGTGGCCGACCCGGATGCCGGCGTGCGCCGCCAGGCGGCCGAAGCCCTCGGCGGCTTCGACGGCCCCGGCACCGCCGCAGCCCTCTGCGCCGCCCTGGCGGATGCCGATCCCGGCGTAGCGGCGGCGGCGGCAGAGAGCCTGACCGAGTTGAAGGACCCGGCCGCCGGTGCCCCGATTCTTCCCCTCGTTGCCCATGCGGATGCCTTCGTGCGGGCCGCCGCCCTGCGCGGCCTGCGCAACCTGCGCCTCGCGACCTCCCTCGGGCCAGCTGTCGGTGCGCTCGGTGATCCCGAGCCGGCGGTGCGGGCTCAGGCCGTTGGTGTGATCGCCTACCTGAAGTCCGAAGAAGCCCTGCCGTCCCTCATCGGCGCCACCCGCGATCCGGATGCCGAGGTCCGGCGGGCGGCCGTTGGGGCCCTGGCCTTCTCCCGGCATGGCCATGCCGGCGAGGCCATCGGCCACGCCCTCCACGACGACGATTGGGGCGTGCGCGAGATCGCGGCGGATGCCCTGGGTCGCGCCGGACAAGGGACGGGCAGCGCCGCCCTGATCGTGGCCCTCGACGACCCGTACTGGCAGGTGCGCCAGAAGGCTCTGCGCAGCTTGGGCCAGCTGAAGGCGCACGAGGCCGTCCCCGCCCTCCTGCTGGTGCTGGCCGACGCGCGTCCGACCCTGCGCAAGGAGGCTGCGGCCGCACTGGGCGAGATCGCCGCTCCGCAGGCGCGCGCGGGTCTCGCGGCGATCGCGGACGATACCGACCCGGATGTCCGCAAGACCGCGCGCTGGGCGCTCGACCGGCTGCCGGCGTGAAAGACCGTCCACCGTCAAGGCAACCGGCGGCCGCTCAGCCCTCGGTCAGCACGATCTCCTGCAGCCGTCCCGGACGCAGCAGGCGGATATGCGCCTTGTCGACCGCGACGATCCCCTCGCGCTGGAAGCGCTTGAGCATCATCGTCACCCATTGCCGGGTCGAGCCGACCAGGGCGGCGATCTCGTCGTGAGTGATGCGGCGATGGATCACCACGGCGCCCTGGTCCGGCGTCCCGTAGAGATCGCCGAGGTTGAGCAGCAACTGCGCCAGGCGCTCGATCACCGAGCGGGTGCCGAGCATCTGCGCCATCGCCGTGTAGCAGCGGCCCTTGGCCTCCAGGGCCGCGATCAGGCAGAGGGCGAAGCCCGGCATCTGGCGGATCAGGCTGCGCAGGGTCGCACTCGACAGCACCGTGACCCGCACCGGCTCGATCGCGACGCCGGACCATTGGTGCGCGCCGCCGCCATAGATGCTTGGGCCGCCGATGAAATGGCCCGGCGTCCAGTAGGCGAGGGTGACCTGCCGGCCAGACGGGCCGGAATAGAACACCCGCACCCGTCCCGCCTCGATGAGGAAGATGCCCGTATGGGGCTCGCCTTGGGTGAACACGGTCTCGCCGGGAGCCAGCGTCACGGTGCGGCCGGCCGCCCGAACCCGGGCGATCTCCCCCGCGGTCAATCCGTCGAGGAAGCTCGCGCCATCGTCGAGGCCGTCCGTGGTCTCGCTGAGGAAGAGCGCGCTGGCGATCAGGGGCGCCGGCCTGCGGGACTCGAGATGGGCGAGCGTCGCCGACGACATAGGGGGAACTCGCTTCCGACAGGGGCAGGCATACGCGCGTTTCGCGCACGGCGAGGCGTGCTCCGCCAAGCCACGATTATCCCGCCTGAGCCATCTGGAGCAATTCCAAATTCAGCCATGCCGCTAAGACGATTTCCTCTTTGATCGAATATGGAGAGACTTTACTTCCTCGACAGCAATTTGTCTGCGAACCTTCGGAGGTCTTCAGCGGGAAATGAAATTAATTGCTCGCCGCATTGCGTGACGGCGCTCCTTAATGGGCCCATCGCCGAAACCTCGGTGCGCCGTCCGGCTTCCGGCGCCGAACCCGCGTTGCGGCGATCCGCTTGGCCCGAAGGAGACATGCCCGTGATCCCATCTCGTCCGCTTGCCCGCACCCTCGCCCGCGCGGTCGCGGCGCTCCTGCTCACGGGGACGGTCCTCGGCGCGGCCCGGGCCGAGACGATCCGGATCGCCATCGGCACGCAGGACACCACGATCAACTGCGCCACCGGCGGCCTGCTGATCCGCGAGTTGAAGCTCCTCGAGAAGTTCCTGCCGCATGACGGCAAGTACAAGGACGCGACCTATGACATCACGTGGCGCAACTTCACCAGCGGTGCGCCCCTGACCAACGAGATGGTCGCGGGCAAGCTCGTCCTCGGAGCGATGGCCGACTTTCCCGGTTCGCTCAACGGCTATGCCTTCGCCAAGGCGGGGCGCCGGAGCCTCTTCGTCAGCGTGCTCTCGGGCAGCGTGCAGGGCAGCGGCAACGGCATCGTGGTGCCGAAGGATTCGCCCGTCCAGTCGCTCGCCGACCTGAAGGGCAAGACCATCTCCGTGCCCTTCGCCTCCACCGCGCACGGGCTGCTGCTCCGGGCGGTGAAGGCGCAGGGCTGGGACCCGGCGCGCGACGTGACCATCATCACCCAGGCGCCGGAAGTGGCGGGCTCGGCGCTGCTCGCCAACAAGATCGACGCCCATGCCGACTTCGTGCCCTTCGCGGACCTCTTCCCGTTCCGGGGCTTCGCCCGCAAGATCTACGACGGCGCCCAGGCCGCCGCTCCCACCTTCCACGGCACCCTGGTGGATGCGGACTACGCCGAGAAGTACCCCGAGATCGTCACGGCCTATCTGCGCGCGGCCATCGAGGCGGACCGTCTCGTCGCCGCCGAGCCCGAAAAATACGCCGAGCTCATCGAGAAGGTCACGGGAATCGAGGCGGAGGTCGCCTACCTGTTCCACGGCCCCCTCGGGCTCCAGACCCGTGACGTGACCTGGAAGCCCGAATACCGGCAGGCGGTGAAGACCTCCTTCGAGACCCTGAAGCTGCTCAAGAAGGCCGATTCCGACATCGACCTCGACCGCTTCGTCGACGACCGCTTCATCCGCGCGGCCTCCGCGCAGGCGGGCCTCGATTACGAGGGCCGCCTCAAGGATTACGCCCCGACGCCCCTCGTCGCGACGGATGCGGGCACCGGCCAGCCGATCACCGATGTCAGCCGCGTGGCCGAGATCTGGGTCCGGGGTGAGCCGAAAGTCCGGCACTACGCCTCGCCGGAAGCGGCCTTCGCGGGGCTCGCCGCGCTGGAGCGCGAGGGGCACGCGGCGCGCGCCCTCTACGCGCAGGACCACCGCTTGGGAATCAAGCTCCTCGCCACGCAGGCCTGGTTCGTGCGCGACCGGGACAGGCACCTCGATGCGTTCCTGCTCAAGGGCGACGCCGAGGCCCATGCGGCCAGGCACGGCGGCGAGGTCATCGACTTCGTATCGGCGCGCACCGGGGGCACGCAGGTGAGCGCCCGATGAGCGCCGCCGTGACGGCCGCCCTCGCGCCGGTGAGCGCAGGGGGGCGCGCTCCGGGGCGTCTCGCGCTCCTGCGCCTCCTGCCCGGACGGCCTCTCCTCCTGCGGGCGGCCTCCCTCGCCGCGAGCCTCGCCGCCTGGCATCTCGCCGCGAGCGGCAAGGTCGATCTCGGCATGGTCAGCTTCCGCAACGTGCCGACCCCCGCCGATGCCGCGCGGGCGGCCCTCGCCCTGATCCAGTCGCCGACGCTCTGGCCCCATCTCGGCGCCAGCCTCGCGCGGGTGCTGTCAGGTTTCCTCGCCGCCCTCGCAGCCGGAATCGGCCTCGGTGTCGCCATCGGCCGTTTCCGCCTGGCTCGCGACCTCCTGCTGCCGCCCCTGGAGGTGCTGCGGCCGATCCCCGCCGTCGCCTGGATTCCCCTGGCGATCCTGATGTTTCCATCCTCCGAGTTGTCGATGGCGTTCATCACCTTCACGGGCGCGCTGTTTCCGATCCTCCTCAACACCGTCCACGGGGTCGAGACCGTCAATCCGCGCCTCGTGGCCTCCGCCCGCAGCCTGGGCGCAGGCCGGGCGGCGATCCTGCGCGAGGTGATCCTGCCGGGCGCGACGCCCAGCATCGTCACGGGGGCCGCCATCGGCATGGGCACGGCGTGGTTCTGCCTCGTGACCGCCGAGATGATTTCCGGCCAGTACGGGATCGGTTACTTCACCTGGGAATCCTACACGCTGCAGAACTACGACGACATCGTCGTCGGCATGCTGCTGATCGGTCTGCTCGGGATGGGCTCCAGCCTGCTGGTGCGCCGGGTCGGCGCCCTGCTGACCCCCTGGGCCGCCCCGGGAGGCGCGCGATGAGCAGGTCTGTAGGTTCCAGCGGCGGCCGCGTCGCCGTGGAGGGCGGAGCGATCCGGCTCGGCCGGGGCTCGGCCGCCTTCGACGTCGTCGAGGACATCGACCTCGACATCGCGCCCGAACAGTTCGTCTGCCTCCTCGGCCCCTCGGGCTGCGGAAAGTCGACGTTGCTCGGAGCCGTCGCCGGGCACCTGTCCCTGCAACGCGGCCGCGTCAGCCTCGATGGCCGGGACATCGCCGGCCCGCATCCCGATCGGGGCATCGTATTTCAGCAGCACACGCTGTTTCCCTGGCGCAGCGTCCTCGACAACGTCGCCTTCGGCCCGAAGATGAAGGGTGTGGGGAAGGGCGAGCGCTTGGCCGCGGCGCGCGATTTCCTCGATCAGGTCGGCCTCGCCGACTTCGCGGATCATTATCCGGCGGAACTGTCGGGCGGCATGCAGCAGCGCGTCGAGATCGCCCGCGCGCTGATCAATCGGCCCCGCGTTCTCCTGATGGACGAGCCCTTCGGCGCCCTCGACGCACAGACGCGCCTGACGATGCAGGAACTCCTCCTCAAGGTCTGGAGCCGGAACCGGACGACGATCCTCTTCGTCACCCACGACATCGACGAGGCGCTCTTCCTGGCCGACCGCATCGTCGTAATGACCCCGCGTCCGGGGCGCATCCTCGACGATCTTGCGATCGACTTCGCGCGCCCGCGCCGGCGCGACCTGATCGCGGATCCGCGCTTCACAACCCTCAAGCGGCATTGCCTGACGCTCCTGCACGCCGAGCCCTCCGGCATTCCCCTGCCGCGCCTGACACCCATCGGAGTTCCCGGCCCCCACGGGGCTGCCTGAGCGCGTGACCGCGATGGGCCACGCGGATGGTGCGGCGGCCCCCTGTCGCGACGCGCATGCGGGCGACCGGCGGCGTATGCTCAGGCGGAGACCCGGATCGCGCGGGCCGGTCCGCGAAGCGGCTTTCCGGCCGGGGGAGGCCCAGATGATTCCTCGGCGTGGTCCCCGCAGAGGCGGTGCGGAACAGGCCGCGCCTCTGGAGAATCGGCGCCACGGAGGCCTCCAGGCCGTCCGGCGGAACGTCGGGTATCGGGTTGAAGCCGTCGGCCGCTCCGGCCCGGCAACCAGGCTTCGATGTCGTCGGCTACGGCTTCGGGACTACGTGCGAGCACGTGCAGACTCCGTACCATCGGCGCCCATAGAGGCGACCCGCATAGCAGCGGATGATGGCAACGGGCTCACTCCGCGGAGTGGCTCAACGAACGGAAAGGTTTAGTTCTGACAGTGGCTGGGGGACCAGGATTCGAACCTGGACTAGAGGAGTCAGAGTCCACTGTTCTACCGTTAAACTATCCCCCAAAATCCTCGCGTGGCTCGAGGATGGATTCGGTTGTTTCCGATGGGCCGGTGCTCTGCATCGACCGTTTCGGACCCGGTCCGTTCCGGTGCAGGGGCGATAGCATGGCAATCCGGGCGGAGGCAAGTCCGGTTGGCATGCGATCGGCGCAGGCGCCCCATGATGGCCTTCAGGCGCTGGTGGGCGCTTCCGGGCGCGCCTCGATCATGCCGAGGGTCCGCAGGATCGCGAGGGCCACGATCTCGGAATCGGTCTCTCCCTCCGGCGTTGCCGGCAGGATCGCCACGGTGCTGACTTCGTCGTCGGTCAGGAAGCCCACGACCACCTTGTAGACGTCGCCCTCGGGGGCATCCTCGTCGTGGACGAGGCAGACGCGGCAGCCATTCGCCTCCCCGTAGACGCGCTGGGTCAGAACCTGGACGCGCTGGGCATCGGGCTGTTCCCGGCGACGCGGAGCGCCGAAGGTCGGGCGGATGATGTTGTCCATGGCCGATCCTATAGACGAAGGACCACGCATCGGCGAGGTGCCATCGGCGGCCGTGCGACGACGACGACGGACGTGCTCGAGGTGGCCCGCGAGACCCGCGAGGGGAGCCGGTCGGATCGTCGATCCGGGCCGCCGCGGCACGTCTCGCAGGGCCTATGCGGCGCGGCGCCCGCAGCCGGGGAATCGACCGCGGGCCACGCTCTTTCTCGAAACGCAGCGAATGTGTCTTCGCTCCCGAAGAAACGTCTTTGCTTCAGAAAACGAAGACACCGTGCGTTCCGTCTTCTTTTCGTCCTCCTCTCGACGGGCTCAACCGTGCGCGAAGAAGGTGGTGATTTCATCCGGGCTTTCGATCAACTTCTGCGCGTTGATGAAAGGGAATAGGTTCCAGAGTTTTTCCAGTCCGTATTCCTGCAGCGAAACCGCCCGGAACTCTTCAATGATCTTGAAATAGTTGTCCGACAGCTCGGTCGAGGCCGGATTCAGGTTGTTGATGATGACCAGGCCGGAGGGAGGCGCATCGACGATATGCACCGACAGGTCGCTTCTGTACTTCTTCAGGATGGGAATGATTTTCCAGACATCTCCCGTCCAGCCAAAGCGGGTGGCCTCGCTTTCGTCCTCATCGCCGATGACATGCTGCCGGCGTGCCATGCGCTCGTTCAGGGGAAAACAATCGTGGATCATCACCGTCGATCGGCTATGGCAAGCTTGCTCGACATTGATGAAATCACGCAACAGGTATTCGAAACGATGCATGCCATCCAGGAAGCACAGATCGGGACCACCAGCCGTCATTTCGTTCAAATCGAATTTCTCGAAGAACTTGTCGGACGGCATTTGAAAGAACTGAACGCTCTCCTTGGCGCCGATGACATCGACGGAAATCTTGAAATTGGGGTCGACGCAGACCGTGGCGCAGGAGAAAGCGGCGGCTGACCGTCCTGTTTCCGTGCCGATCTCGAAATAGTTCCTCGGGCTCGAATGGATATCCAGATTTTTCATGAAGTCGATGTAATGGACCGGACCGAACGACAAGTCCTTGTCTTTGTATGAGAGCACGGGTTTTTCCTCTTCTGTCTCTTGCTTCGCGGGCTCGGGCGACTGAGGCTCAGGCAAAAAATGGCTCATCGCCGTCCTGAGCGTCTCCAGATCGACGCTGAATGGAGCGAACCAGTCCGGCTTCTCCGCCGTGGCCCAGAGATAGGTGACGCTCTGACCGAGATGGTGACAGAGGCCGGATTGAATCAGATGCGGTTGCTGGGCCGATTGGATGACAAAGAATTCGGCGTCGCCGTTGGCGAAGATACTGTTGTGCAGGCCTGAACCCGCTTCTCCGACAATGTACTTGGCGGCCCTGAAGATGCCGATCTGCTCGCCAATGCTATAATCCTCAGGATAAACGCGAAGAAATCCGAGACTATCCAAGAACAAGTCCAGATCCGTCTTGTTTTTCATCACGCGCCATGCGTGCTCGGCCCGTCGCGCGACGTAGATCTTCTCATGGCCGGAACTCGGCTTGTCGACGTTCACCGCGACGTGGGCGAGCGCGACGGATCGGGCCGACAGGGCGTCGTGACGTCGTGACGGCGATGAGAGAAACAGGCGCCCTGTGTAGGAGCGATCCGTCCCGACCCTGATGACCGGCGCCTCCTGACCGAAGAAGAAGTCGATCAGCCGATCCGCCCAGGCCGGGGTCGAATCCAGAACGAGAAGCGAAAAAGGCGTGCCGGGGAACGCGTCCCTGAACGTCGTGATGCGCGGCAGGATATCGATCAGCCAATGCCCGTAGATCTTATATCCGGGTCGAAACAGCGGGATGCAGATCGTTTCGGGCAAGATCGTTTCCGACCCGTCCGGAACCGCGGCGGCGTGCGCTTCGACCTTGATTTCGGGATTCTGCTCCGTCAGCGACGTGTCGTCCAGCAGGGACTCGGAGACGACGAGCGTCCCGTCCGGCTGAATCGAAAAGTTGCCGTCGTAGACACATGTCAGAAGCTCGCTGACGGTCAGCTTGCTTTCTTGTAGAACGCTCGGATCGGCCGGCGATGCTCCCACGTGATGAGGCGTTGCGCGAACCAATCGCTCGGTCCGCAAGGTCATATCCGCCAGCCGCGCCAAATTTGTTCCCCGCTCAAATGGAACGTAGAATGAACGTTCGGGGTCGTTATATCCCAGATTCCCGTTGCAACAACAGCCCTGCTGTAGGGATATTGTCTTACATTTCGAAACCGGGAAATCTTCGGCTCCGTGTCCACGCGAGGGTCACGTCAATTCACCCTTGTCGTGACCATGCGTTCGGTGGCCCTTTGATCGAAACAGGATCCCTGCCGGACGAAGGAGAGGAGGATCGTGCGAGACGGCGCCTCCGGACCGGCGGCGCGGCGTCCCGACCTCCTGGCCGGACCGCTCCCGGTCGTTTGCCGGCGGTCCGGACAATGAGCGGGAAGGGCAGTCCGAGCCCCCGCATACAAGCCGCTCTCCCCTTCGTGGCCCCTGATCTCACCGGGTGGGATCGCCTCATGCCGCGACGGCTCGGCCCGAGCGGTCGGATCGGCGCTCGACGGAATGCGTGCCGTCCATAAGAAGCGCTGATCGTGCGCTTACGATCAGGCTTCTCCGGTCCGCAGCCCGGAACGAAAAAGGAGCTGGTGGTTTGATACCGTCTCCGCCCGATCGAAGCGGAGAATTCCGGAACCGGACGGAACCCGGGAAGGGCGCTCGGCCCTTCGCCGTTCCAGGCACGGCCTGTGGGCGATTCGATTGCAAAATGCGCGCATGGATTGCATGAGGTGCCCCTTCGACCTTCCGGGGCCTTTCTTCGATGCCGATCCTGATTGCCCTGGCGGGGGCGTTCCTCACGGGGCTGATCTACTGGGTCCGGTACGGGAACGGTCTGGAGCATCTCGATCACGCCCTGCGTGACTGGCGCGCCGGGCGGCGGCGCAGGGCCAGCGAACTCCAGATCCGCGCGGCGCCGCTGCGCTCCCTCCGGCATCCGGCGGATGCGGCCGGCGTGCTGCTGATGCTGGTGGCGCGACAGCGCGGGCTGCCGACCCCCGAGCAGGAGAGCGAGGTTCTGACGCAGATGCGCGATGTGACGGAACCGGGCGACGATCTCGCCACACGGATGGCGGTGATCCGCCATGCCGCCGAGCAGGCCCCCGAGGCGGATGCCGCCGTCCGGGTCCTGGCACCGCTCCTGCGCGATCGCCTCACCGGCGCCGAGCGGAACGACCTGTCCCGGATGCTTGGGGCGGTGGCGGCCGTGCATCAAGGCCCGACCGAGGCGCAGGAGCGCTTCATCGAGCAGGTCCAGCGCGCGCTGCACGAGGATCGGTAGACCGTCCGAACCGCAGGGAAATGGACCGGACGTCAGCGCGCGCGGTAGGGCGGCACGCCGGGGTCCGGCAGCCAGACGGATTTCAGCGGCTCGCCGGTCTGCCAGAAGACGTCGATCGGGATGCCGCCGCGCGGGTACCAGAAGCCGCCGATGCGCAGGTAGCGCGGCGCCAGCAATTCGGTCAGGCGCAGACCGATGCCCACCGTGCAATCCTCGTGGAAGGCCCCGTGGTTGCGGAAGGCCGTGAGGTAGAGCTTCAGCGACTTCGATTCCACGAGCCACTGGTCCGGCACGTAGTCGATGACCAGGATCGCGAAGTCCGGCTGTCCGGTGACCGGGCACAGCGAGGTGAATTCCGGCACGGTGAAACGGGCGAGGTAATCGGTGCCCGGATGCGGGTTCGGCACCCGGTCGAGCCGGGCTTCCCCCGGCGAGTCGGGCAGGGGGCTCATCTGTCCGAGTTGCAGGCCCTCGGGCGCGGATGGCGGATGCGTCATGCGTCAAATCTCTCGGGACCGGCATCGAAAATCACGGGGCCGGCGTCGAAAACAATCAAATTGCCGCCCAAGTGGCGACGGTGAGTGGCCGACGCGGACACCGCGTGCCATATGGGGGCCATGAGCGACGAAAACACGGCTACCTATCCCTACACCCTGGAGATCCAGCCGCCCAAGGCCCCGGGCAGCCCATATCAGTGGGCGATTCGCCGGAAGGGGAAGCTGATCCAGCGGTCCGACCGCAATCACCCGACCGAAGCCAAGGCGCGCGAGAACGGCATGGCCCAGATCGAACTCCTCCTGTCCGGCGCCGGCGACCGCTGAGGCGCCCTCCGCGGACGCACGAGCGCGCCGCCGGGTTCGGGCGCTGCGCCGATCGCGACCTGGACGGGAGCGAATCCGGTCCGAGGACGATGATTCGGTCTTGGCATTGGGACGGTGAATCGGCGGAGTGCTGGAATACCAGACTTACCGGCCTGCGGTCGGCTTCGTCGGTGTTCCGAGCGTGACAGGACGCTTGCCGGACGCGAAGCGTTGACGGATAAGCCTCGGCGGAATCGTCCGCCCCCGGCGTGATGCCATTCGGGCATCGTTCCGGGCGTGGACCCGGCCTCGCGCCACGAGGCCTCGACCCGCCGTACCGTCCGCAAAGGCGCTTCCATGACCGCGATCACCAACATCGCCGCCCGTGAGATCCTCGACAGCCGGGGCAACCCGACCATCGAGGTCGACGTGCTGCTCGAGGACGGCTCCTTCGGCCGCGCCGCCGTGCCCTCGGGCGCCTCCACGGGCGCGCACGAGGCGATGGAACTGCGCGACGGCGACAAGGGCCGGTACGGCGGCAAGGGCGTGCGCAAGGCGGTCAACGCCGTGCAGTCCGACATCCTCGACGCCATCGGGGGCATGGATGCCGAGGACCAGATCGCCATCGACGAGGCGATGATCGAACTCGACGGCACCCCCAACAAGAGCCGGCTCGGCGCCAACGCCATCCTGGGCGTCTCGCTCGCCGTGGCCAAGGCGGCCGCCGAGACCGCCGGCCTGCCGCTCTACCGCTACATCGGCGGCACGCAAGGCCGCGTACTGCCGGTGCCGATGATGAACATCATCAACGGCGGCGCGCATGCCGACAACCCGATCGACTTCCAGGAATTCATGATCATGCCGGTGGGCGCCTCCTCGCTCGCCGAGGCCGTGCGCATGGGCGCCGAGGTGTTCCACACCCTGAAAGGGGCCCTCAAGAAGGCGGGCCACAACACCAACGTGGGCGACGAGGGCGGTTTCGCCCCGAACCTGCCCTCGGCCGAGGCCGCCCTCGACTTCGTGATGCAGTCGATCCAGGCCGCCGGCTTCAAGCCCGGCACCGACATGGTGCTGGCCCTGGATTGCGCGGCGACCGAGTTCTTCCACGACGGCGCCTACCAGTACGAGGGAGAGGGCCAGACCCGCGATATCGAGGCCCAGGTCAGCTACCTCGCCAAGCTCGTGGACAGCTACCCGATCCTGTCCATCGAGGACGGCATGTCCGAGGATGACTGGGCGGGCTGGAAGCTCCTGACCGAGCGTGTCGGCGACCGCTGCCAGCTCGTCGGCGACGACCTCTTCGTCACCAACGTGACGCGCCTGTCGCGCGGGATCGCCGAGCAGACCGCCAATTCCATCCTGGTGAAGGTCAACCAGATCGGCTCGCTCACCGAGACGCTGGCGGCCGTCGATATGGCTCAGCGCGCCGGCTACACGGCCGTGATGTCCCATCGCTCCGGCGAGACCGAGGATTCCACAATCGCGGATCTGGCGGTCGCGACGAATTGCGGGCAGATCAAGACCGGCTCCCTCGCCCGCTCCGACAGACTGGCCAAGTACAACCAGCTGATCCGCATCGAGGAGGGCCTCGGCTCCCAGGCCCTCTATGCCGGACGCAACGCCCTCAAGGCGCTCGCCCGCCGCTGAGCCCAACGGCGACGCGCGCTCGATCGATGGAAAACGGCCGCGAAGCGATTCGCGGCCGTTTTCCGTTGTGGTCGGCGCGGACCCGGCGAGCACGCCCTAACGGACCGTCAGGTCGATCGTCCCGGCAACGATGCGCCGGCTCGGAGCCCCACGGGGCGTCAGGGACGGCGTGGTGGTGAGTTCGGAGGCCGGGCGCACGGCGGCAGTGGCGCGGGCCTGCTCCCGGTAGAGCGGCGGCGTGAGGTAGGTGCGGTCATCCGCCTTGACGCTGCCGGTCAGCGTTGCGGAGGCGAGGACGGCGAGAACGAGCGTGCGCATGGTCATGACTGCGATTCCTTCGATGTTTCGGGGCCCGTGCCCCGCGGCATGAGCGGAATATGTTTTGCAGCGCACCATCATTCAAACAGATGTTTTCAATACCCCATATCGATCTCATCAATTCCAAAATCCGGCGTCGGAGCCGTGCGGCCTGGGTGCCTGCGCGGTCGGTCCGCTCGGCGTGCCTGGTTCACCATGCCCGGTCCCACGCGGCTCCGTTCTCCGGCGGCTCCGGACGGCACAGGATGATGGTTCGCCGACGCGCGCCCTATCTCATCGGAATGACGACCTCCGCGAACCCCGATCTCACCGTCTACTACGACGGCGCCTGTCCTCTCTGCGCCGCGGAGATCCGCCTCTACCGGCGCTCGGCCGGTGCGGCGCGGATCGCCTGGATCGATGTCGGCGCGGAGGGATCGGCCGATCCGGGGGCGGACCTCACGCGGAGCGCCGCCCGTGCCCGATTCCACCTGCGCCGGCCGGATGGGACGCTGGTCTCGGGCGCGGCGGGGTTCGCCGCGCTCTGGGCCGTGCTGCCGCGCTGGCGCATCCTCGCGCGCATCGCCGGGCTGCCCGGGGTGACCGGGCTCGGCGAGGCCGCCTACCGGCTGTTCCTGCCGTGGCGGCCGTGGATCGCCCGCCTCGTGCCGAGCGGTGGAGCACGCTGCGACAAGGCTTGCGGATAGGCCGCCTCGGCGCGCAGAGATCCGGCGACGCTCCCAGCCGGTCGAGGCCCCCGCCATGCTGAATCCGATCCGGACCCTGCCGGTCCAGGCCTTCTGGCTCCGTCCGCGCCTCCTCGCCTGCGTCGGGCTCACCCTCGCCCTCGCCCTAGTGCTGCCCTTCGCCGACCTCTCGGTGCGCCTCCTCATCGGCTGGTGCCTCGGGGTGCCGGTCTATTGCGGGCTGATCGTGGGCAAGGCGGCGGGGCAGTCGCAGGATTCGCTTCGGGCCGAGGCCACGCGCCTCGACGACAGCGCCTTCGCGGTCTCGCTGTTCGCGATCCTGGCGGCGGCCGCGAGCTGCGGCGCCGTGGCGATGCTGGTCCTCGGCGGCAACGGCAGCGAGGCCGATCGCCTGAGTCACCTCGCGCTCGCCGCCGCGACCATGATCTGCGCCTGGCTCTTCGTGCAGGTGGTGTTCACGGTGCACTACGCGCACCTCTATTACGGCACCGAGGCGGATGCCGCGCGCGGCGGCCTCGACTTCAACGGCGACGAGAACCCGGATTTCTGGGACTTCTTCTACTTCTCCGTGACCATCGGGGCGACGTCGCAGACCTCGGACACCGACATCACCAGCAAGGCGATGCGCCGCGTCGCGACGGTGCAGACGATCTACGCCTATGTCTTCAACACCAGCGTGCTGGCGCTGGCGATCAACATGGCGGCGAGCGTCGCGCAGCACTGAGCGGCGCGCGGCCGAACGCGCGTCAGCGCGCGGCCTCCACCGCCTCGCGGGCGTCCCGGTGATCCTCCGCCGTGGCCTCCGGGGCCTCCTGCAGGCGCGGCGCCGCCTCGGTGCGGCAGAGACGGATCAGGATCGGGAAGTGGTCCGACTGGATGTGGGGCAGCCGCTCGATGCGTCCGAGCAGGAAATCGTCGCTGAAGAAGATGTGGTCGAGGGGCCAGCGCAGCAGCGGCCACTTGGCGTTGAAGGTCGGGTAGAGGCCGCGCCCGATGCGCGGGTCGAGAAGACCGCTGATGCTCTGAAACAGGTCGTTGGTCTTCGACCAGGCGACGTCGTTGAGGTCGCCCGCCACCACGGCCGGGCGTCCCTCCGCCTTCACCTCGCGCGCCACCATCACGAGTTCGGCATCGCGCGGCGCGCTGCTCTGTCCGGGATGGGGCGGGCGCGGATGCACGCCGAAGAAGGTGAAGCTCTGACCCGAGCGCAGGGTCACGCCGGCCCGCACGGACGGGACGTCGTCCTGCAACAGGAAGCGCACCTGCGGGTCGGTCAGCGGCAGCTTCGCGTAGAACATCAGCCCGTAGGTGTTGTCCTGCGGCTGGGCCACCACGTGGGGATAGCGCGCCCGCAGGGGCTCCAGCGCCTCGGCCCAGCCGGCATCGGTCTCGACCAGCAGCAGCAGGTCGGGATCCTCGGCCGCCACGAGTTCGAGGAGGGGGGCGTAGGCGCGGTTGGACTCGAGCACGTTGGCGATCATGATGGAGACGCCGGCCTCGGAACGGCAGGCCCCGGGCCGGGCCGCGACCGCCTGCGGCGAGACCAGCCGCGTGAACGGGTAGATGCACGCCACCTGGTAGGCTAGGGCTGCGCCGAGGCCCGCCGCGAGCGTGAGTCCCGTGGCGTCGCGGGCGACGATGAGCAGCCCCAGGGCCACCGGCACGATCAGGGCCGCAATCTGCAGTCGCGGGAAGTCGAAGGTGCGGATGAAGCCGGAATTGCTGGGTATGAAGGGCAGCAGGGTCGCCACCACGAGGAGAGCCCCGGTGGTCTTCAGGCCGATCGTCACCCACGTCACCGCCACACGCCGCTCCCCCTGTTCCCGACGGCACGCCGTGCCCGAGCCTTCCGCAACGCCCGACACCCTCGATGGTGCCCGCGCGACACGCGGGGAGGTCCGTCATGCAGCCTGAGGCGGATCAGGTCGCCGTGCAGGCCCGCACCGAGGCGCTGCTGGCGCGCCTCGAAGCCCTCGCGGGCACGCCCTTCACGATCGACGCCGACGCGCGCGATCTCGGGGGCCTGTCCCTCGGCCGCGACGCCCTGACGGCGCGGCTCGGCGATCGCGCGGACCTCCCGGTCTGGTGGGATGCCAAGCAGGCCGGCCTCGCGCTCGCGGGCGCGGACCTCACCGGCGCGCACCTGGAGGATGCGGATCTCGCGGGCGCCAACCTCTCCGGCGCGACGCTGGCGGGCGTGCTCGGCCGCTCCGCGCGCTTTGCCGGCGCCACCGTGGAGGAGGCGGACTTTTCCGAGGCCGATCTCAGTGGCGCGCGCTTCTCGGGCATTGCCGGTGGCGAGGCCAGCTTCGACGACGCGATGCTGGAGGACGCGCATTTCGGGGGCGCCGCCATGCGCTTCGCCAAGTTCCGCCGGGCCCTCCTCGACGGGGCCAATTTCGACGGGGCCGACCTCTGGGGCGCGGACTTCACCGGCGCGGACGCGGATTACACGCATTTCCGGGGTGCCCGCCTCGACGAGGCCAAGCTCGTGGAGGTCAACCTGACCTACGCGGATTTCGAGGGCGCCAGCCTGAAGAAGGCGCAGCTGTCCGGCTCGCGCCTGAAGGGCGCCAACCTCACCGGGGCCAAGCTCGACGGAGCGATCCTGACGCGGGCGGACCTCTCCGAGACCAGCCTCGTGCGCCTCAACCTTTCCACCTGCGACCTGCGCCACGCGCGCTTCGCCGGGGCCTGGCTCAACGGCACCCGGATGCGGGTCGACCAGCTCGGCGGCGCGGTCGGCGAAGAGGTCGCCCGCGACTACCCCGCCGCCCAGGCGAGCTACCTCGCCCTCGAACAGAACTTCAAGAGCATCGGCAGCCAGGACGCGGCGAGCTGGGCCTACAAGCGCGGGCGCCGGATGGGCCGGTTCCACGCCGGTGCCCAGGCCCGCGCGGCCTGGGAGACCCGCTCCGGTCCGGACCTGGCGCGGCACGGATACCAGTGGGTCGCCGACCGCTTCGTCGAGTGGCTCTGCGATTACGGCGAGAGCCTGTCGCGCATCGCCCGCGCCTTCGTCATTCTCATCTTCGTGTTCGCCGCGCTCTACGGCCTCACCGGCGGCCTGATCCCGGAAGGCGGCGACGGGCGTCCGACCTACAACCCCCTCGATCTCGTGAGCTACAGCGCCCTCAACATGATGACCGCCAACCCGCCCGAGATCGGCGTGAAGCCCGTGGGCCGGGTGACGAATCTGCTGGTGGGCATCGAGGGGGCGGCGGGCATCATCCTGATGGGCCTGTTCGGCTTCGTCCTCGGCAACCGCCTCCGGCGCTGACCGGCCTTTCCGCGCGCGCCCCGCCGCCATCATGACCACGCTCACCGCCCGCCTCGCCGGACTCTACGAGGGCGGGTCCGACCGCGCCCACCGCTTCCGCTACGGCCTCCTCGTCTTCGACGTGGCCACCGTGGGCTACGTCATGGTCACCTCGTTCCTGCCGCGCCACGCCTGGATCGAGGGGATCGACGTCGCCCTCGGCGTCGTCGTGCTCCTCGATTTCCTGGCGCGGCTCGCCATCAGCCGGAACCGGGCCGGGGAGTTCCTGCACCTCTCGACCTGGGCGGACATCGCGGCGGTAGTCTCGTTCCTGGCGCCG
Organism: Methylobacterium sp. J-068; assembly: GCF_022829445.1. Lineage (GTDB taxonomy): Bacteria > Pseudomonadota > Alphaproteobacteria > Rhizobiales > Beijerinckiaceae > Methylobacterium. The sequence continues at coordinate 20,159 of NZ_JAKSXY010000120.1, forward strand.
GTGGTGGGGGAGGGGGTCGGCTTCCTGCGCATCCTGCGCACCCTGCGCCTGCTGCGCACCTACCAGCTCCTCGACCGGATGCGCGCGGACAGCACGGTGTTCCGCGCCAACGAGGACGCGATCCTGGCGGGCACCAACCTCGCGGTCTTCGTCTTCGTGATGACCGGGATCGTCTACGCGACCCAGCACGGCAGCAACCCGGCGATCGGCAACGCCGTCGATGCGCTCTACTTCACCGTGACCTCCCTGACGACCACCGGCTACGGCGACATCACCCTGCCGGGCACCTCGGGCCGCCTGATCTCGGTCGCGGTGATGATCTTCGGGGTGACGCTGTTCCTACGCCTCGCCCAGGTGCTGTTCCGCCCGCCCAAGGTGCGCTTCCCCTGCCCGGAATGCGGCCTGCAGCGCCACGAGAGCGATGCCGTCCACTGCAAGGCCTGCGCCACGCGCCTCGCGATCCCCGACGAGGGCGGCGATTGAGCCCGGGACCGCGAACGCCGCGCGATGAACGGAACCGGGGCCGGCGCGTTTGCGAGCGTCGGCCTGCGGCCCGCCATGGCGGGATCGCCCCGCCGACCCCGACCTCTCCCGCCCCAGGGCCGACGAAAACCGTGAACCCCATCGCATGACCAGCACCTCCCCACTCAACCGTGGCTGGCGCAAGCCGCGCCTCCTCGCGGGCCTGCCGAGCTCGCCGCTGGCCCTGGTGCTGATCGGCGTCGCGGTGGCGGCGGGGGTCGGGAACTACCTCGCGGGCGAGGCGAGCCGCGCGCAGGGCGCCCGCCAGCACGCCATCCTGACCCAGAGCGAGCGCCTGCTCTCGAACATGGTCGAGCTCGAGACCGGCATGCGCGGCTACGTGCTGTTCGGCGACGAGGCCTACCTGGAGCCCTATCAGGCGGCCCAGAACACCCTCGACGGCCAGCTGAACGCCATCGAGGCGCTGACGCGGGAGACGGATGCGCAGGGACCGGAGCACATCCGCGACCTGCGCCGCGACGTCGAGGCGAAGCGCAGCTACGCCGCGCGGGTCATCGCCCTGCGCCGGGACCAGGGTTACGATGCCGCCGTGGCGGTGGCCCGGATGGGCGAGGGCAAGCGCACCATGGACGGGGTGCGGTCGGCGGCCAAGGCCGTGCAGGACCACGCCAACGCCGTGCTCGCGACGGACGAGGCGCGGGACCGCGCGCTCTCCCTCGTGCTGCTGCTGGTCTCGATCGCCTCGGCGCTCGGCGCGGTGGGCCTGCTCGGGCGCCTCGCCCTGGTGCGCCGGCGCGACGAGCAGCGCACGGCCGCCCTCCTCGACGGGGTGTTCGCCAACGCCCCCGTGGGCCTCGGCTTCCTCGACCGCGACCTGACGATCCAGCACATGAACCGGGCGCTCGCCACCATGAACCAGCGGGGCTTCGGCGCCGATCTCGGCGCGCCGATCTGGGCGAACGTGCCGACGCTGCAGGAGCAGCTGATCCCGAAGCTCAGGGCCGCCCGCGACGAGGGCTTGGTGACCAACAACGTCGACGTGGCGGTGCCGACGCCGAGCGCCCCGCGCGGGGTGCGCCATTTCCAGATGAGCTTCTATCCCTTGCGCGGACGGGCCGGGACGTCGCGGACGGGCGAGGCGCAGGCCGACGGCGTCGGGCTCGTGGTCTCCGACGAGACCTTGCGCAAGCTCTCCGAGGAGCGCCTGCGCCACAGCGAGGAACGCTTCCGCTCCCTCACCGAGGCCACCACCGCCATCGTCTGGACGACGAACCCGGAGGGCACCATGGAGCCGACGCCCTCGGAATGGACCCGCTTCACCGGACAGACCCCGCAGGCCGCCGCCGGGGCCGGCTGGCTGGAAGCGATCCATCCGGAGGATCGCGCGCGCACCAACGCGGCCTGGCTGTCCGCGCTGGAAAGCCTCGCGCCCTACGAGATCGAGCACCGCGTCCGGCGCCAGGACGGCGTTATGCGGATCATGTCCGCGCGCGCCGTGCCGATCCTGGAGGAGAACGGCAGCATCCGCGAATGGGTCGGCACCCATTCCGACGTCACCGCGCGCAAGGAGGCCGAGCAGGCGCTGGAAGCCGCCAAGGAGGCGGCGGAGGAGGCCAACCGCGCCAAGAGCCAGTTCCTCGCCAACATGAGCCACGAGCTGCGCACGCCCCTCTCGGCGGTGATCGGCTATGCCGAGATGCTGCAGGAGGAGATCGAGGACCTCGGGGAGGAGGGTCTGCTCGCCGACATGCGCAAGATCGAGGCGAATGCCCGCCACCTCCTCGGCCTCATCAACGACGTGCTCGACCTCTCGAAGATCGAGGCCGAGCGCATGGAGGTCTACGCCGAGGCCTTCCCCGTCGCCGAGACCGTGCGCGACGTCGCCGCCACCGTGGAATCCCTCGTCGACAAGAAGGGCAACAGCCTCGCCCTGGAGATCGGCGACGATCTCGGCGAGGCCCGGACCGACCAGACCAAGCTGCGCCAGTGCCTGATCAACCTCCTGAGCAACGCGGCAAAGTTCACCGAGGGCGGTCGCATCGTGCTGGCGGTCTCGCGCGCGCCGCGCGACGGGGCCGACTGGCTGAGCTTCCGGGTCATCGACACCGGCATCGGCATGACCCCGGAGCAGCAGGCCCGGCTGTTCCAGCGCTTCACCCAGGCCGACGCCTCGACCACCCGGCGCTTCGGCGGCACCGGCCTCGGCCTCGCCATCACCCGGGCCTTCGCGGAGATGCTGGGCGGACGCATCGAGGTCGAGAGCCAGGAGGGGGCCGGCACCACCTTCACCCTGACGGTGCCGGCGCTCTACGTGGCCCCGGACCCGACGGAGGCGATCCGGCAGGACCACGACGCCCTGCACCGGACCGGCGAGGCGCGGCCGATCCCCGGCGGCCACGTCCTCATCATCGACGACGACGCCTCGACCCGCGACCTCCTCGCCCGCTTCCTGGAGAAGGACGGCTTCACCGTCGCCACCGCCCGCGACGGACGCGAGGGCGTCGAGCGGGCGCGCGAATTGAAGCCCCGCGTCATCCTCCTCGACGTGACCATGCCGCGCATGGACGGATGGTCGGTGCTGCGCACCCTGCGGGCCGACCCCGAACTCGGCGCGACGCCGATCATCATGGTGACGGTGCTCGACGAGCAGAACCTCGCCTTCTCGCTGGGAGCCACCGACTACCTGCAGAAGCCGATCGAGTGGGGCCAGCTCAAATCCGCGATGGAGCGGTTCAAGCCCTCCGAGCACAAGGGCCCGGTCCTCATCATCGACGACGACCCGGATGCGCGCGAACGCCTCTCCGCGATGCTGACCCGCGAGGGCTGGCGCGTCGCCTCGGCCGAGAACGGCGTGGCCGGCCTGGAGGCAACGGCGGCCAAGAAGCCCTGCCTCATCCTCCTCGACCTGATGATGCCCGAGATGGACGGCTTCGGCTTCCTGAGGGCCCTGCGCGAGCGGGCCGAGTGGCGCGACATTCCCGTCGTGGTCCTCACCGCCAAGGACATCACCGCCGACGACCGCCGGCGCCTCGCCGGCCGCGCCGACCGGGTGCTGCAGAAGGGGGGCCTGAGCCTCACCGATCTCGCCGAATCCCTGCGCCCGCTGGTGGCGCCGGGCACGTGACGGTTCCCGGCGGGCGCAGCGCCTTCCTTGCGGGGCACTTCGCCTTGCGAGGCGCTGCGCCCGCCTTGCCGGTCCGACCGGCCCGGCCTATAGCCCTGGACCCAGCATGACAGCCGCGCCTCCCAGCTTCCCCCACCGGCACCTGCTCGGGATCGAGGGGCTCTCCCGACCCGACATCGAGATCCTGCTCGACCGGGCGGAGGACGCCGTCGCGCTGTCGCGGCAGGTCGAGAAGAAGCGCACGACCTTGCGCGGGCGCACCCAGATCAACCTGTTCTTCGAGCCCTCGACGCGCACCCAGAGTTCGTTCGAGCTCGCGGGAAAGCGCCTCGGCGCCGACGTCATGAACATGTCTGTGGCCTCGTCCTCGGTGAAGAAGGGCGAGACCCTCATCGACACGGCCGCCACCCTCAACGCCATGCGGCCCGACATCATCGTGGTGCGCCACCACGCGGCCGGCGCCGTGCATCTCCTCGCCCGCAAGGTCGATTGCGCCGTGGTCAATGCCGGCGACGGCGCCCACGAGCACCCGACCCAGGCCCTCCTCGACGCGCTGACGATCCGGCGCAACAAGGGCCGGATCGAGGGCCTGCGCGTCGCGATCTGCGGGGACGTCCTGCACAGCCGGGTCGCCCGCTCGAACCTCATCCTGCTCCAGGCGCTCGGTGCGCGCGTGCGCGTCATCGGCCCCTCGACCCTGCTGCCCACCGGGATCGAGCGCTTCGGCGTCGAGGTCTTCACAGACATGCGCAAGGGCCTGGAGGGCTGCGACATCGTCATGATGCTGCGCCTCCAGCGCGAGCGCATGAACGGCTCCTTCGTGCCCTCCGTGAAGGAGTATTTCCGCTATTTCGGCCTCGATGCCGACAAGCTGCGGCTCGCCGCCCCCGACGCCGTGGTGATGCATCCCGGCCCGATGAACCGGGGCGTCGAGATCTCGTCCGAGATCGCCGACGGGGCGCAGTCCCTCATCCGCGAGCAGGTCGAGATGGGCGTCGCCGTGCGCATGGCGGTGCTGGAAGCGCTGGCGACGCATCTGCCGAACGCGTGAGGCGCTGCGGCGAGCGTCCCGCCTACAGGCTGAGCAGCGCCCCGTCCGCCGGCACCACGTCGTCCGAAAAGACCACCCGTTCCCCCTCCAGCCGCACCTGCCCGCCCGCGACCAGCGCCAGGGCCTGCGGGTAGAGCCGGTGCTCCTGCACCAGGATGCGGGCGGCGAGCGTGTCGGCATCGTCGCCGGGGCGGACCGGCACGGCGGCCTGCGCGATGATCGGGCCGGCATCGAGCTCCGGCACGACGTAGTGCACGGTGCAGCCGTGCAGGCGCACCCCCGCCGCGAGCGCCTGCTCGTGGGTGTGCGTCCCCTTGAACAGCGGCAGCAGGGAGGGGTGGATGTTGATCATCCGCCCGGCCCAGGCCTCGACGAAACCGGCGGAAAAGATCCGCATGAAACCGGCCAGGCACACGAGGTCGATGCCCGCCGCAGCCAGTTCCGCCTGGAGCGCCCCGTCGAAGGCCTCCCGGCTCGGATAGGCCTTGTGGTCGAGGGCACGGGTGGGGATGCCGCGCGCCGCCGCGAAGGCGAGGCCGGGCGCCTCGGGGCGGTTGGCCGCCACCAGCACGATCTCGGCCGGGAAATCCGACGCCTCGGCCGCCGCGATCAGCGAGGCCATGTTCGAGCCGCGTCCCGAGATCAGGATCGCGACCCGAGTCTTTCGGACGACCGCCATCAAAAAGCGAGCCGGCCTTCGAAGGTCACGGGCTCGGGGCCGCGCGGGGTGATCCGCCCGAGGCGGACCGGCGAGGCGCCGCCGAGGTCGAGGGCCTTCGAGACGGCGCTGACGCTCTCGGGCGACACCACCACCACCATGCCGATGCCGCAGTTGAAGGTGCGCAGCATCTCGGATTCGGCGACGCCGCCCACGGACGAGAGCCAGCCGAAGACCGGCGGCGGGATGATCGCGTCGAGGTCGATGCTGATGCCGACGCCGTCGGGCAGCACGCGGGGCAGGTTGTCGGGAAAGCCCCCGCCGGTGATGTGGGCAAGCGCCTTGATGCCGTCCGTGGTCCGCAGGGCCGCGAGCAAGGGCTTCACGTAGATCTGGGTCGGCTCCAGCAGGGCCTCGCCCAGCGTCCGGGCGGGCTCGAAGGGGGCGGGATCGTCGTAGGACAGGCCGCTCTTCTCGACGATGCGGCGCACCAGCGAGAACCCGTTGGAATGCACGCCCGAGGAGGGCAGGCCCAGCACCACGTCGCCCGGCACGATGTTGCCGCGCGGCAGCAGGGTGCCGCGCTCGGCCGCCCCCACGCTGAAGCCCGCCAGATCGTAGTCCGAGCCGTCGTAGAGACCGGGCATCTCGGCGGTCTCGCCGCCGATCAGGGCGCAGCCGGCGATCCGGCACCCCGCCGCGATGCCGCGCACGATGTCGGCGCCGACCCCCGGCACCAGCTTGGCGGTGGCGAAGTAGTCGAGGAAGAACAGGGGCTCGGCGCCCTGCACGATGATGTCGTTGACGCACATCGCCACGAGGTCGATGCCGATCGTGTCGTGGCGGTTCGTCTCGATGGCGATCTTCACCTTGGTGCCGACGCCGTCATTAGCCGCCACCAGGATCGGGTCCTTGAAGCCGGCGGCCTTCAGGTCGAACAAGCCGCCGAAGCCGCCGATCTCGGCATCCGCGCCCGGCCGGCGCGTGGCACGCACCAGCGGCTTGATCGTCTCGACCATGGCGTTGCCGGCATCGATGTCGACGCCCGCCTCCGCGTAGGTCATTCCGTTTTTTGGCTCAGCCGTCATCCGCGCCGCTCTTTTTCAAGGTCATCGTTCCGCGACCTCTAACCGCTTGCGGGCGCCTTCGCGAGTCCGGCGCGCGAGGGGCCGCCATTCCTCGGCGGCGGGCGCCGAGCCGGTGGCGTGACGGGATCGGACCGACATAAACGCCCCGCAGCCTTGACCGTCCCCCGCCGCGTTCCCACTGTTGAGCCGCGGACGACGATTGGGACGGGGAACGGCCGATGCGCGGCAGGGCGATGATCGGGCTGCTGGCCCTCGTGGGCCTCGCCCTTCTGATCTACCTGCTGGCCGACGTGCTGCTGCCCTTCGTGGCGGGCCTGGCGCTGGCCTACCTGCTCGACCCCATCGCCGACCGGCTGGAGCGCCTCGGGCTCGGGCGCCTCACGGCCTCGCTCCTCATCCTGGCGATGTTCGTGGTCGGCCTGGTGGTGGCCCTCCTCCTGGTGGTGCCGCTCGCCGCCAGCCAGGTCTCGGCGCTCGTCGCGACCCTGCCCGGCATGGTCTCGCGCCTGCAGGGGATTCTCGCCGATCGGGTCGGGCCGCTGTTGCAGCGGGTGGGTGGCGCCGACGTGCTCACCGACCTGCAATCCCAGGTCGGCGCCCTGGTGGGGCAGGGCGGAACCTGGTTCCTGGCCTTCCTCAAGTCCCTGTGGTCCGGCAGCCAGGCCCTGGTCTCGATCGCCTCGCTCCTTGTGGTGACGCCCGTGGTGGCGTTCTACCTCCTTGTCGACTGGGACCGGATGGTCGCGGCCGTCGACGGCTGGGTGCCCCCGCGCCATCGGCCGGTGGTGCGGCGCCTGGGCCGCGAGATCGACCGCGCGGTGACGGGCTTCGTGCGCGGGCAGACCCTGGTCTGCCTCATCCTCGGCACCTTCTACGCGGTCGGCCTGTTCCTCGTCGGCCTGAACTTCGGGGTCCTGATCGGGCTGATCGCGGGCTTCCTCACCTTCATCCCCTATGTGGGCACGCTGACCGGCTTCCTGCTCTCGGCCGGCGTGGCCCTGGCGCAGTTCTGGCCGGATTCCGACTGGCTGCATATCGGCCTGACCATCGGGGTCTTCGTGGTCGGGCAGTTCCTGGAGGGCAACATCATCTCGCCCAAGCTCGTCGGCGAATCGGTCGGCCTGCATCCGGTCTGGCTGATGTTCGCGCTCCTCGCCTTCGGATCGCTGTTCGGGTTCGTCGGCCTGCTGCTGGCGGTGCCGGTGGCGGCCTCGATCGGCGTTCTGGTGCGCTTCGCCCTGGAGCGTTATCTCCAGAGCCCGCTCTACCACGCGGACGCTCCCAGGCTCCTGATCCGGGGCGATTCCTAAGATGGCCTCTCGCGAAAACGCGCCCCCGAAGCAGCTCGCCTTCGACCTGCCGGCCGATCCGCGCTACGGCCGCGAGGACTTCCTCGTGGGGCCCGCCAACGAGTCGGCCTACGCGCTGATCGAGGCCTGGCCGAACTGGCCCGACACCGTGTGCCTGCTCACCGGGCCGCCCGGCAGCGGCAAGAGCCACCTCGCCTCGATCTGGGCGACGCGCGCGCATGCCTGGACGGCGCGGGCCTCGGAGATCACCGCCGCCACCGTCCCGCATTTCGTCTCCAACGGCGCCCTGGTGATCGAGGACCTCGATCGGGAGCCCCGCGACGAGGCGGCCCTGTTCCACCTCCTCAACCTCGCCCGCGAGCGCGGCAGCCCCGTGCTCGCCACCTCCGCCGCCTCGGTGGAGGCGCTCGCCCTGACCACCGCGGACCTGCGCTCGCGTCTGCGCCTCGCGCCCGGCGCCACCATCCTGCCGCCGGACGACGCCCTGATGCGGGCGGTCCTCGTCAAGCTGTTCGTCGACCGCCAACTGGTGGTGGATCTCGCCATCGTCGAGGCCCTGGCCCTGCGCATCGACCGCTCCCTCGGGCGGGCGCGCGACGTGGTGACGGCGCTGGACCGCGACGCCCTCAGCCGGGGGCGGCGCATCACCAGGCCCCTGGCCCTGGCGGTGCTGGCGCGCCTCGGTTTCGGGGCGGACGAGCCGGAGGACGACGAACCCGAGACCGACGACGACCCCTGAGGCCCTCCCAGGGCTCCGCGTCACCCGACGCCTGTCATCGAATTGTCAATAACGGCGCCCCGGCCCGTGCTAGGAAGCCGGCCCCTCGACCCATAGGAGAGACACTCTTGGCGGATATGGATTCGGACGCGCCCGCAGCGGAGACCGCCACCCCGCGTGGCACGGGGGGCCGCGCCCGGCCCGCCCGCACCGCCACGCGCCGGATTGCCGCCGCCGTCGCCCAACCGCCTCAAGGGTCGCCCGCGACCGCTCAGGAGTTGCCTGCGGCCGCTCGGGCGCCCGTCCCCGATGCCTTGCCGGACGCCGATCTCGACCTGCCGCCGGCCGGGGAACTGCCCCCGCCGCCCGAGGTGACGCCCGGCACCGAGGCGCGCGATTCGGTGATGGAGGCGGGTCTCGCCCTGCGTCACTCGCCGGAGCGGTTCGTCAATCGCGAGCTGTCCTGGCTGCAGTTCAACCGACGGGTGCTGGAGGAGGCCTCGAACGCCAACCACCCCCTCCTAGAACAGCTGCGCTTCCTCTCGATCTCGGCCAACAACCTCGACGAGTTCTTCATGGTGCGCGTCGCCGGCCTGCACGATCAGGTCCGCGCCGGCCTCGTGCTGCCCTCGCAGGACGGGCTGACCCCGTCCGAGCAGCTGGCCCGCGTCGGCTCCGAGGTCTCGCGCCTCGCCCTCGACCAGCAGACGCGCTGGCGCGAACTGCGCCGCGACCTCCTCGGCGCCGGCATCGAACTCATGGAACCCGCCGGCCTGACCCCGGAGCACAAGGCGTGGCTGGAGGATTACTTCCTCAACCACGTCTTCCCGGTGCTGACGCCGCTGGCCATCGACCCGGCCCACCCGTTCCCCTTCATCCCGAACCTCGGCTCCACCATCGCGCTGATGCTGGTGCGCCCGCGCGACGGCCGCGCGCTACGCGCCCTCATCCGCCTGCCGGCGGTGCTCGACCGCTTCGTGCGCCTGCCCGACGCGGAGAACGACGCCACCGCGCGCTTCATCGCCATCGAGCAGGCCATCGTGCTGTTCACCGGGCGGCTCTTCCCCGGCTATTCGCTCCGCGGGCAGGGGGCGTTCCGCGTCATTCGCGATTCCGACCTCGAGATCGAGGAGGAGGCCGAGGACCTCGTCCTGCATTTCGAGACGGCCCTGAAGCAGCGCCGCCGCGGCGTCGTCATCCGCCTCGAGGTCGAGGCCGGGATGCCCGAGGACCTGCGCGCCTTCGTGGCCGACGAACTCGAGATCGGCAGCGACGCGGTGATCTTCGTGGAGGGGATGCTGGCCCTCAACGAACTCTCGCAGATCGTCGGCATCGACCGGCCGGACCTGAAGTTCAAATCCTACAACCCGCGCTTTCCCGAGCGCATCCGCGAGAGCGGCGGCGACGTCTTCGCGGCGATCCGCCAGAAGGACTTCACCGTCCACCACCCCTACGAATCCTTCGACGCGGTGGTGCAGTTCCTGGCGCAAGCCGCGCGCGACCCGAACGTGGTGGCGATCAAGCAGACGCTCTACCGCACCTCCTCGAATTCGCCGATCGTCGCGGCTTTGGCCGAGGCCGCCGAGCTCGGCAAGTCGGTCACCGCCCTCGTCGAACTGAAGGCCCGCTTCGACGAGGAGGCCAACATCCGCTGGGCGCGCAACCTGGAGAAGGCCGGTGCGCAGGTGGTGTTCGGCTTCATCGAGCTGAAGACCCACGCCAAGCTGTCGATGGTGGTGCGGCGCGAGGGCGACCGGCTCGTCACCTACTGCCACGTCGGCACCGGCAACTATCACCCGATCACCGCGCGCATCTACACCGACCTGTCCTTCTTCACCGCCGACCCGGCGGTGGCCCGCGACGTCAGCCGGATCTTCAACTACATCACCGGCTACGCGGAGCCCGCCGAACTGGAGCGGATGTCGGTCTCGCCGCTGACCCTGAAGCCGCGCCTTCTCGAGAACATCGAGGCGGAGGTGGCCCATGCCAAGGCGGGGCGCCCGGCGGCGATCTGGATCAAGTGCAACTCCCTCGTCGACCAGCAGATCATCGACGCGCTCTACGATGCCTCCCAGGCCGGCGTGCAGATCGATTGCGTGGTGCGCGGCATCTGCTGCCTCCGGCCGGGAATCCCCGGCCTCTCGGAGACGATCCGGGTGAAGTCGATCGTCGGCCGCTTCCTGGAGCACGGCCGCATCTACTGCTTCGGCAACGGCGTCGGGCTGCCCCACCCCAAGGCGACCGTCTACATCTCGTCCGCCGACCTGATGAGCCGGAACCTCGATCGCCGGGTCGAGGCGCTTCTGCCGATCACCAATCCGACGGTGCATCAGCAGGTGCTCGACCAGATCATGCTGGCCAACCTCCTCGACAACCGCCAGAGCTGGCGTGTACTGGCGTCGGGTGCCAGCGAGCGGATCCAGCCCGCCGAGGGCGAGGAGCCGTTCAACGCGCACAAGTATTTCATGACGAATCCCAGCCTGTCCGGGCGCGGCAAGTCGTCGAAGAAGTCGAGCCCGCGCGCCCTGAGCCGGCGCGCGCAACGTGGCTGACGGCAGCGTGCTTTACGGATTGTCCAGAGGAGCCCGCATGGGCCTCGACCCTGCCCACATGCCCTTCCGAGGGACATCCTTCCAAGGGACCGGTGACCACATCGAGCCGGTGGCGATCATCGATATCGGCTCGAACTCGGTGCGGCTCGTCGCCTATGACGGGCTGACGCGGGCGCCCACCCCCCTCTACAACGAGAAGGTCCTGTGCGGCCTCGGCCGCAACGTGCTCACCACCGGGCGCCTCAACGAGGAGGCGGTGCGCCGCGCCCTCGTCGCCCTCGCGCGCTTCCGCGTGCTCTGCGAGACCATGCGGGTCAGCCGGGTCTTCGTGCTCGCCACGGCGGCGGCGCGCGACGCCGAGAACGGGCCGGACTTCCTCGCGGCGGCCGAGGCCGCCTGCGGCCAGCGGATCGAGCTGCTGTCGGGCCGGCGCGAGGCGGAGCTCTCGGCGCTCGGCGTCGTCTCAGGCTTCCACGCCCCCGACGGCGTCGTCGGCGACCTCGGCGGCGGCTCCCTCGAACTCGTGGACGTGCGCGGCTCCACCGTCGGCATGGGCGTGACCATGCCGCTCGGCGGCCTCGCCCTCCAGGACCTCTCGGGCGGCTCGGTCAAGAAGGCCCTCAAGATCGTCCGCGAGAACCTGAAGAAGGCGGCCCCGCAGCTGGAGACCCTGCGCGGGCGCAGCTTCTACGCCGTCGGCGGGACCTGGCGCGCCCTGGCCCGCCTGCACCAATCGGCCCGGGGCTACCCGCTCCACGTCATGCACGGCTACAGCGTCGAACCCTCCGACGAGCTGAACTTCCTCGAAGTGGTGGAGCGCACCGACGCGGCCCTGCTGCAGGACGTGGAGAGCGTCTCGGAGGCCCGGCGCCCGCTCCTCGCCTACGGGGCGGTGGTGCTGGAGGAGATCATCCGGATCGGGCGCCCGCGCGAACTCGCGGTCTCGGCCAGCGGCGTGCGCGAGGGCCTGCTCTACGAGCAGCTCGACCGCGATGCCCGCCTCGCCGACCCGCTGCTGACGGCGGCGGCCGAGCTGAATGCGCTGCGCGCCCGCTCGCCGGGCCATGCCCGCGACCTCATCGCCTGGAGCGACCGCTTCATCGCCAGCCTCGACCAGCCCGAGACCGCCGACGAGCGCCGCCTGCGCCACGCCGCCTGCCTCCTGTCCGACATCGGCTGGCGGGCGCACCCGGATTACCGCGGCGAGCAGAGCGTCAACGTCATCACGCACGCGGCCTTCGTGGGCATCGACCATCCGGGCCGGGCCTACCTCGCGCTGGCCATCTACTTCCGCCACGAGGGCATCGCGCCGGAGAAGGCGAGCCCGATGCTGCGCAACCTCGCGGGTCCCCGCCTGTTCGAGCGGGCGCGCCTGCTCGGCGCCCTGCTGCGCCTCGCCTTTCCGCTCTCGGCCGGCATGGAGGGGGCGCTGGGCGGCCTGCCCGTCATCGTCGCCGACGGGCGCGTGACCCTGACGCTCCCCCCCGGCCAGGACGCCCTGCCGGGCGACCGCATCCTCAACCGGGTGCGCGGCCTCGGCCGCCTGTTCGGACTCGACGGGCGGATCGTGGGCGGCTGACGCCGGCGGATCGACCGCCTCCGGTCCTCGGGAACAGGTGTGGAGCGCCCATGGCGACCTTCAAGGACCATTTCTCGAGTCATGCGGCCGGCTACGCGGCGCATCGGCCGACCTATCCGGCGGCACTCGTGGATGCCCTGGCGGCGGCCGCGCCCGGGCGGGACCTCGCCCTCGATTGCGGCTGCGGCACGGGACAGCTCTCGGTGCTGCTCGCGGCCCGCTTCGCCCGCGTGGTGGCCACGGATGCGAGCGCGCAGCAGATCGCCAACGCGCGCCCACACCCGTCGGTGACCTATCGGACGGCGCCGGCGGAGCGGAGCGGCCTGCCGGATGCGAGCGCCGACCTCGTCACCGTGGCGCAGGCGGCGCATTGGCTCGACCTCGACGCCTTCTACGCCGAGGCCCGCCGCGTGGCCCGGCCCGGGGCGATCCTGGCCCTCGTCACCTACGGCGTGCCGCATGTGGGGGATGCCGCCGCCGAGGCGGTGGTGCAGGGCTTCTATCGAGACGTGCTCGGCTCCTATTGGCCGCCGGAGCGCCGCCACGTCGAGGACGGGTATCGCGGCCTCGCTTTCCCGTTCGCCGAGATCGCGACGCCGCCGCTGGCGATCGCGGTTTCGTGGTCCCTGGGCGACCTCATCGGCTACACCGAGACGTGGTCGGCGGTGCGGGCGCTGGAGCGCGCGGCCGGACGTGCCCCGATGGAGACCTTCCTGACGGCTCTCGCCGAGGCCTGGGGCGAGCCCGAGCGTCGGCGAAGCGTGCGCTGGCCGCTCTCCGTGCGGGCCGGCCGGCTCTGATCGGAAGGCGGTTCGGCCTCGGAGCGGATCGACACGCCGGTCCATCGCTCCGTCCCGGCACCGATCCGCGCGGGAATTCCGATGCCGGTCGGAATTTTGTATACAATCGAGCGGCCGCGCTTTCCGTTTCCGGTCTCCTTCGGCAACGACTCGGCCGCTCCCGCGTTCGTTCCCCGGCGAACACCCATGTTCGCGTCAGGGGCGCCGACCGCACCCTGGGCGCGCCCGTTTCGGCGGGCGCCGCGCCACATGCAGGATGCCACGACCTTTGACGACGGGTGTCGACCGCTCCCAGCTTCACCAGATCATCGCCGGCCTCACCGAGGGGGTGATCCTGATCGAGCCCGACCAGCGCATCGCCTGGGCCAACGCGGCCGCCCTCGCCATGCACGGGGCGGCCGAGCTGGCCGAGCTCGGCGGCACCGTCGCGGCCTACCGCGAGCGCTTCGTGCTGCGCTACCGCAACCATCACGTCATCAGCCGAACGCCGATCGAGCGCGTTCTGGCGGGCGAGACCTTCGACGAGGTCATCGTCAACGTGCGCCGGACCGACCGGCCGGACTTCGACGTGATGCAGCGCATCCGCAGTCTCGTCATCACGGACTCGGCCGGCGCGCCGGATTGCCTCGTCCTGATCCTGACCGACGTGACGGCGCAATTCGAGGCCGAGGCGCGCTTCGAGAAGACCTTCAACGCCAACCCGGCGCCCGCCCTGATCTGCCGGCTCTCGGACCTGCGCCACGTCAAGGTCAATCTCGGCTTCCTCGAGATGACGGGCTATCGCAGCGACGACGTCCTCGGGCGCAGCGTCTACGAGATCGACGTGCTGAACGAGGCGCGCAACCGCGACCTCGCCATCGGCCGCCTCAACGCGGGCGAGACGATCCCTCAGATGGAGGCCTGCCTGCGCCTGCCCGATGGCGGAACCCGCTTCGTCATCGTCGCGGGCCAGCCCATCGACATGGGCGACGAGCCCTGCATGCTCTTCACCTTCGCCGATCTCGAACTGCGCAAGAAGGCGGAGGTCGCCCTGCGCCACAGCGAGGAGCGCTTCGCCAAGGCCTTTCGCCTGACGCCGGTGCCGACGCTGCTGTGCCGGGCCGAGGGCTTCGCGGTGATCGGCGTGAACCAGGCCTTCGCCCGCGTCTTCGGCCACACCGAGGAGGGCGTGGTGGGGCAGTCCCTCGACGCGGTGGGCCTCTGGAGCGATCGCACCCAGCGCGAGCGCTTCGGGGCGGACCTCGCCGCGCAGGGCAGCGTGCTGGCCTTCGAGGCCTGCCTGCGCAGTCGGGACGGGATCGATCTGGACTGCCTCGTCTCGGCCGAGAGCGTCACCATCGGCGACGAGGCCTGCTTGCTCGCGGTCCTCCAGGACATCAGCGACCGCAAGCGCTCCGAGCGCGAACTCTTCGGCGCGATCGAGGCCGTGATGGCCGATACGTCGTGGTTCAGCCGGGGCCTCATCGAGAAGCTGGGTAGCCTGCGCCATCCCGGCACGCCGGAATCCCGGCCGGCGACGCCCGACCTCACCCGGCGCGAGGGCGAGGTCCTGCGCCTGATCTGCCAGGGCCACGGCGACGCCGCCATCGCCAAGCGTCTCGGGCTGACCCCCAACACCGTGCGCAACCATGCCGCCGCCCTCTACCGCAAGCTCGGGATCCACCGGCGCGGCGAGGCGATCATCTGGGGCCGGGAGAACGGTTTCGCGTCCTGATGCCGTCTCCGCCTGATCGAAGCCGAGACGGTCTCACAGCCGCGGGTCTCCTATAGCTGGATGTGCTCGCTGACACTCTGAGGGTCCAGGGGTTCCAGGAACGCGGCGCCCACGCCGCTCTCGAACTGTCGCACGACGCTGGCCCAGGTTTCCCCGATCCTGAACTGGGTGCCGAGTTCGATCGGCTCGCCGACATAGAGCGCCGCGCCGGATGCGGAGACATTGAGGAGCTTGCCCGGGATCGTTCGGCCGCACGGCAGATGGACGGCGACCTGCGTGCGAAGCGGAACGATCCGCCGATGCACGCGAGACGGCGTATCGGGCACGAACTGCTGGCGCGCCAGGGCCACCAGGTCCTTCGCGATGCTTGCGATCGATGGCGTCCGCGCGTGGATCTTGACGACGAACGTCTCGGCGCCCGCAAAGGTCACGACGCCATTCACTTGACCGACGTGACGAATGCTACAAGTCAACCTTTCCTCGCGCTCGGGAACGATAGAAGACCGAAAGCAAATCCCATCGACCGAGATATCATGGGTGACCGCGTAGAAGTCCGAACGCCCGTCACTCCAACAATGGGCCGGAAGCACGACCCGATGACGCGAGACCGGTCTTGTCTCGATTTGATTGACACGAAGCATGGTGCAAAGCCATGCCACCGAGATGTTTCGAGAAGCCTAGCACGAACGGAGAGATTGTACGGGAAATCGAGGCCTCGGATCAAATCCGGTTGATCCCTTCGAGATAACGGATCTGGGCTTCGCCCGGGCGCCGCGCGGGCTGGGCGATCCTGTCTCCGCTTCGATCAGGCGGCGACAGGATCACAGGGCGGGACACGCCATGTCACGCGCAACGAACCGCGTTCGAGGGCCCTACAGGGCCGCCTTGATCGCGGCCGCGATGCGCTTCAGGCCGGCCTCGACGTCGCCGCCCTTGATGTGGACGCGCAGAGCCCGGCGCCCGCGCTCGGCCAGCACCGCGAAATCGCCGCGCGCCTGGGCCGCCACCACCGTGCCGAAGCCGAGGCTGCGGCCGGGAATGGCGAGATCGGCCGAGGGGTCGGCGGTGATCTGGAGGAACACGCCGGTATCCGGGCCGCCCTTGTAGGCCTGTCCGGTGGAGTGCAGGAAGCGCGGCCCGAATTCGAGGCAGGTCGCGAGGCGCCGCGCATCGCGGAGCGCCACGCGGGCCTCCTGCAAGATCGCGTGGTGGCCGGGATTGCGGGCCACGTAGGCGAGGAGGGCGACGTAGTCGCCATCCTTGGCGCGCGCCAGGTGCGCGGCGATCGCCGCGTCCAGGCCCTCGGCGGTCTGGCGCAGGGCGCCCGCATTGCCGGCATCGGCGTAGAGCGCGATCGTGTCGTCGGCGAAGATCGGGGTCTCCGCGGGCAGGGCGCCGCTGGCCTCGGCGGCGTCGAACAGCTTCTTCGTCTCGATCTTGCTCGCCTCGACGTCGGGCTGGTCGAAGGGGTTGATGCCCAGCATCGCGCCGGCCACCGCCGTGGCGATCTCGAAGCGGAAGAATTCCTGCGGCAGCTGCTCCTCGTTGGCGAGCGTGATGCGCGCCACCGGATGGCCCTCGCGCTCGAGGTTGCGCAGGGCCTCGTCCTGCCGGGCATCGGCCCGGCCGTCGAGGCGCAGATACACGAAGAAGCGGTCGCGGCCGTAGACGGCCGGCACGTCGACGGGCTCGCCGTCGATGGGGATCAGCCCCTTGCCCGCCTTGCCGGTGGATTCGGCGATGAGCTGTTCGGCCCAGGCGCCGAAGGTGTCGATCCCCGGCGAAGCGATGATCGTGACCTTGTCGCGGCCGGCGGTGAGGGCCGCGGCCCCCATGGCGGTGCCGAGGAGCACGCCCGGGTTCTGGGCCGGCGGCACGGCCGGGCCGCAGGAGCGCACCATGATCCGGGCGTTGTCGAGGAAGGCCTTCACGTCGATCCCCGAGGCCGCCGCCGGCACGAGGCCGAACGCCGAGAGCACGGAGTAGCGGCCGCCGATCTGCGGCACGCCGTAGAAGATGCGCCGGAAGCCGTCGGCCCTGGCGGCCTTCTCCATGGCCGAGCCCGGATCGGTGACGGCGACGAAGTGCGAACCCGCCTTGTCGCCGACGACCTCCTTCATCCGGCCGAGGAAGTAGTCGCGAAACACGTTGGGCTCCAGCGTGGAGCCCGACTTGCTGGCCACGATGAAGAGCGTGGTCGCCAAGGTGATCGCGGCTTCCGTCTCGCGGACCTGATCCGGATCGGTGGAATCGAGGATGCGCAGGGTCGGAAACCCCTCGCGGGTGCCGTAGGTCTCGGCCAGCACCTCCGGGCCGAGGCTCGACCCGCCCATGCCGAGCACGACCACGTCGGAGAAGCCGCCGGCCCGCACCTCCTCGGCGAAGGCCTCGTAATCGGCGACGTGCTCCAACTCGTCCTCGACGATGCGCAGCCAGCCGAGCCAGCGATCCTCGTCAGCATCGCTCCACACGGTCTTGTCGTGGGCCCAGAGCCGGCGGATCTTGCCCGAGGCGCGCCACTCCTCGACGGCCTTCTTCGCCGCGGCACTCAAGGCCTCGTCGAGCACCAGGGTCTGGGCGTCGAGCTTCGGCCCGAGGAAGTCGATGCGCTTGGCGGCCACCGCGCCCAGCAGCTTGTCGGCGGCGTCGATGAAGAGCCGCACGCCCTCGTCCACCAGGGTGTCGGCGATCGTCTCGATGTCGATGCCGGCCTCCGCGAGGCGCGCCATCACGCGCTCGGCCCCCGCGACATCGCTCTCGATCGCGGCCTTGACGGTGCCGTGGTCGCGGAACGCGTCCATGGTGGCCGGCGGCATCGTGTTGACGGTGTCGGGACCGATCAGCTCCTCGACATAGAGCACGTCGGAATAGGCCTTGTTCTTCACGCCCGTGGAGGCCCAGAGCAGGCGCTGCGCCTTGGCGCCCTTCTCGGCCAGGGCCTGCCATTGCGGCTCGGCATGGATCGCCTTGTAGCGCTGGTAGGCGAGCTTGGCGTTCGCGATCGCGACCTTGCCCTTGAGTTCGTCGAAGCCGCCCTTGTCGTCGAGCGCCTTGTCGACGGCGACGTCGATGCGGCTGATGAAGAAGCTCGCGACGCTGGCGATCCGCGAGACGTCGCCGCCCTTGGCGGAGAAGGCTTCCAGGCCGGCGATGAAGGCGCGCGCCACCGCCTCGTAGGTGTCCACCGAGAACAGCAGGGTGACGTTGATGCTGATGCCGTCCGCCGTCAGGGCCTGGATCGCCGGGATGCCCTCCCGGGTCGCCGGCACCTTCACCATCAGGTTGTCGCGCGCCACCGTCTCGTGGAGGCGGCGGGCCTCCGCCAGGGTCTCTTCGGTGTCGAGGGCGAGGTAGGGCGAGACCTCCAGGCTGACATAGCCGTCGGCCCCGTCGCTGGCCTCGTAGACGGGGCGCAGCACGTCGGCGGCGGCCTGGATGTCGGCGATCGCGCAGCCCTCGTAGAGATCGATGACCCGGGCGTCGCCCTTGTCCATCACGGCCTTCAGGGCGTCGTCGTACTCTGAGGAGCCGCCGATGGCCTTCTCGAAGATCGAGGGATTGGAGGTGACGCCGCGCAGGCCGTCCGCGTCCACCAGGGCCTTGAGCTTGCCGTCGGCGACGAAGCCGCGGGCGACGAAATCGAGCCAGACGGCCTGACCCTGTTCGGGGAAGAGAGACTTGAGCGGGTTCATGCGAAAACTCCTCGTCGTCCGTCATCGGCGAGTCGCGCGCGGGAGATGCGGCGCCTCGCACGTCATCGATCCTGTGGCCCTCCTCCCCAGGAGGGGGAGGAGGAACGCGCTCCGGTCGGGGATAGGCCCCCTCGCGGCCTACTTCCTGTGCCGCGCGATCTGGTCGCGGGCGGCTGCGAGCACCTTCTCGGGGGTGAAGCCGAACTTCGACTGCAGGTCTTTGATCGGCGCCGAGGAGCCGAAGGTGTGCATGCCGACGATGGAGCCGGCCGAGCCCGCGTAGCGGTCCCAGCCGATGACCGAGCCCTGCTCGACGGCGACGCGCGCCAGCACCTCGGGGATGAGCACGCTGTTGCGGTAGGCCTCGTCCTGGCGCTCGAACAGGTCCCAGGACGGCATCGAGACGACGCGGGCCTTCACGCCCTCGGCCTTGAGGGCCTCGTAGGCCGAGACGCAGAGCTGCACCTCGGAGCCGGTGCCGATCAGGATCACCTCGGGCGTGCCCTCGCAATCGGCCAGCACGTAGGCGCCCTGGGCGGTGCCGGCCGCGCTGGCATAGCGCGAGCGGTCGAAGGTCGGCAGCGGCTGGCGGCTCAGCGCCAGCACCGCCGGCTGGTCCTTCAGGCTCATGATGACGCGATAGGATTCCGCGACCTCGTTGGCATCCGCCGGGCGCAGGGTCACGAGGCCCGGAATGGCGCGGAGGGTGAGAATCTGCTCCACCGGCTGGTGGGTCGGGCCGTCCTCGCCCACGCCGATCGAGTCGTGCGTGAAGACGTGGAAGACCGGCACCTCCATCAGCGCCGCGAGGCGGATCGGCGGGCGCATGTAGTCGGCGAAGACCAGGAAGGTGGCGCCGTAGGCGCGCAGGCCTACGAGGCCGAGGCCGTTCACGATGGAGCCCATGGCGTGCTCGCGCACGCCGAAATGGATGTTGCGGCCACCCGGCTCGAACGGGGTGAGCGAGCCCGCGCCCTCGAAGGTGAGGTTGGTCTTGTTGGAGGGCGCGAGATCGGCCGAGCCGCCGAGCATGAACGGCACGTGCTTGGCGATGGCGTTCAGCACCTTGCCGGAGGATTCGCGGGTGGCGAGGCCCTTCGCGTCCGGCTCGAAGACCGGGATGTCGCGGTCCCAACCCTCGGGCAGGCGGCCTTCGAGATAGGCGTCGAGCTCCTCGGCATGCGTCGCATCCGCCGCCTTGGCCTCCTGGAAGAAGCCTTCCCAGGTGGCATAGAGTTCGGCGCCGCGCTTGCCGATGCCGTTGCGGAAATTGTCGTAGACGCCGTCGGGGACCAGGAACTGCGCGTCCTCGGGCCAGCCATAGGCGCGCTTGGCGCCCTTGACCTCTTCCTCGCCTAGCGCGTCCGAGTGGGCCTTGGCGGTGTTCTGCTTCGTCGGCGCGCCGTAGCCGATGATCGAGTTGACGACGATCAGGGTCGGGCGGTCGCTCGACTGGAGGAAGGTCTCCAGGGCCGAGGCGATCGCGTGCACGTCGTTGGCGTCGGCCACCCGGAGCACCTGCCAGCCATAAGCGAGGAAGCGCGCGGCGACTTCCTCGGAGAAGGCGAGCTCGGTGTGGCCCTCGATGGTGATGGTGTTGTTGTCGTAGATCCAGCACAGGTTCGACAGGCGCAGGTGCCCGGCGATGGAGGCGGCCTCCGAGGCGACACCCTCCATCAGGTCGCCGTCCGAGCAGATGGCGTAGACGTTGTAGTCGAACAGCGGCAGGTCGGGCCGGTTCAGACGCTCGCCGAGGAAGCGGCCGCCCATGGCCATGCCGACGGAGTTCGCGACACCCTGGCCGAGCGGCCCGGTGGTGGTCTCGACGCCGGTGGTGAAGTGGTATTCCGGGTGGCCCGGGGTGCGGCTGTCGAGCTGGCGGAAGTTCTTGAGGTCGTCGATGGTCAGCGCGGGCGCGTTGCCGCCATCCTTCTCGGCAACGCCGGCGAGATGGATCAGGCCGTAGAGCAGCATCGAGGCGTGGCCGGCCGAGAGCACGAAGCGGTCGCGGTTGGGCCAGTGCGGATGCGCCGGGTCGTAGCGCAGGTAGCGGTTCCACAGGGTGTAGGCCACGGGCGCCAGCGCCATCGGGGCGCCGGCATGGCCGGAATTGGCCTTCTGCACCGCGTCGATGGCGAGGGTCCGGAGCGTGTCGATGCTGAGCTTGTCGATCTCGCTCAGGGCCGCGTTCGGCTGGGTCTCTGCTCCGCTCATCTCTCGTCGTCCTTCATCTGGGGCTTGTTCGCCAGGCGCTCTTGCAGCGCACGGGCGTCGCGCCGTTGGGGCGCGGAGGGGTTCGTGCCCGGGGATCACGCCTCGGCGGAGCCGCTGCTCCGCTCCTTCGCCGGCCCCTTGGCCCGGCTGTAGTTGAGGATGGTGTTGACCAGCGTGACGTGGCTGAAGGCCTGCGGAAAGTTGCCCACGAGGCGCTTGGCCTTCACATCATACTCCTCCGCCACCAATCCGACATCGTTGCAGACGCCGATCAGCCTCTCGATCAGCGCACGCGCCTCCTCGCAGCGGCCGAGGCCGATGAGATTGTCGGCATACCAGAACGAGCAGGGCAGGAACGCGCCCTCGTCGCCGGGCAGCCCGTCCGTGGTCTGGTTCTCGGTGTCGTAGCGCAGCACGAAGCCGTCGCGCATCAGCGTCCGTCCGATCGCCTCCACGGTGCCGACCACGCGGGGATCGTCCTGGGCCAGGAAGCCCATATGGGCGATGAGCAGCAGGCTCGCATCGAGGCGCTTCGAGCCGTAGGATTGCACGAAGCTGTTCAGCTCCGGATCGAAGCCCTTGGCGCAGACCTCGGCATGGATCTGGTCGCGGATCTCGCGCCAGCGCGCCACGGGCACGTCGCGGGCCTCCTTCGGCCGGTGGTGGAGGCCGGTGGTGCGGATCTCGTCCTGCTCGCGGGTCTCGGCCTCCTCGAAGGAGCGGATGGCGCGGTCGAAGGCGACCCAGGCCATGACCTTCGAATGCACGAAGTGGCGGCGCCCGCCGCGCACCTCCCAGATGCCCTCGTCGGGCGTGCACCAGACCTTCTCCAGGTGGCGCAGCAGCGCCTCGCCGACCCGCCAGCCGTCGGCGTCGCCCTGGAGGCCGCGCTGGCGCGCCTGGTAGAGCGCATCGAAGATCTCGCCGTAGACGTCGAGCTGGAACTGCTCCACCGCCGCGTTGCCGATGCGGACCGGCTTCGAGTTCTCGTAGCCGGGCAGCCAGTCGAGCTCGATCTCGGGCAGCATGCGCTCGCCCGCGATGCCGTAGAGGATGTGGGCCTGCTCCGGGTTACCGGCCACCGCGCGCACCAGCCAGTCGCGCCAGGCCCGCGCCTCGTCGAGGTAGCCGCCATCCATCAGGGCGATCAGGGTGAAAGTGGAATCGCGCAGCCAGCAGAACCGGTAATCCCAGTTGCGCACGCCGCCGAGATCCTCCGGCAGGGAGGTGGTGGGCGCCGCGACGATGCCCCCGGTGGGCTGGTAGATCAGCGCCTTCAGGGTGAGGAGCGATCGCTTGAGGATCGCGTCCCACGGCGTGCCCGAGGCCGCCCGGCTCGACCAGTCGCGCCAGTAGCGGTCGGTCTCGAACAGCACCTTGCGCGGCTGGATCGGCGCCGGGTCGTCCTCGTGGGACGGGCCGTAGCTCAGGGTGAAGGCCACGCTCTGGCCGGCCTCCACGGTGAACGCCGACACGGTGGTCTGGTCCTGGCCATGCGTGGGCACGAGGGTGCGCAGCACCACCTTGTGCGGCCCCGAGATGGCGCGGAGATCCCCGAGTTCGTTGTGCGAGACCCACGGCACCGCGAGCCCGTAATCGAAGCGCACGCGCATCCGCATCCGCATGGGCACGGAGCCCTCGATGCCCTCGACGATCCGCACGAGGTGCGAGCCGTCGTTGGCGGGCATGTAATCGGTCACCAGCACGCTGCCGGTGGCGGTCTCGTGCCGGGTTTCGAGGACGAGGCTGCCCTCGCGATACCGGCGCGTGGTGGTGGCCGGCTCAGCGGGGCCGAGCTTCCAGTAGCCGTGATCCTCCGTGCCGAGCAGGGCGGCGAAGCAGGCGGCGGAATCGAAGCGGGGCCAGCAGAGCCAGTCGACGCTGCCGTCGTGGCCGATGAGCGCGGCGGTGCGCCCGTCGCCCACGAGCGCGTAATCCTCGATCCGTCCCGCCATCCAGGTCCTCGTGTCCGCGCCGTCGAGCGATACGGCCCGCCGGCAGCGCATCGGCGCTTCAGCGTCCACCTAGTCTTCGAAGCGGGCAGGGTCCAGGGTCAGCGCGGCAATTGCCGACCCGTGTCACGAACTTGCGTGAAGAGAACCCGTGTGACGTGACTTGTGTGACGTGAACGGGCCTGCGGCGCCCGCGCGTACGGGCCGAGCGGCCGGACGTCAGCGCAGGCCGTCGACCCAACCGGAGACGGCCGCGCCCAGGGTCGCCGTCTCGGTCCCGAGCACCGCCCCCTTGGCGCCGACGAACGTGCCCAGGGCAGCACCCTTCGCGCCCATGAAGGCCCCGGCCGCGGCGCTCGCCCGCGTCACGGCCCGGATCGTGGGCGCGAAGGGCAGGGCGATCTCGGGCAGGATGCCATCGTCGGACGCGGCGACGCTGGTGGCCGGCTCCTCGGCCTCCGCCGCGAACGGCAGCGCCTTCTCGGGCGCAAGAGCCGCCTTCTCGGTTGCCGCCTTGTCGGTTGGCGCCTTCTCCACCGTCGCCCTGGCGACGACGCGCGGGTCGGCGCGGCGCGGCGCGGCGATGCGCGCCGACCGAACCGGGGCCTTGTGGGGCTGGACCACGGCGACGGCCTCGGCCCGCGCCGCGACGATCATCGGGAACTGCGTCTGGAAGGCGAGGGGCGCCGGAATGAATGGCGCATCGGCCACCGCCTCCGGTGCGCTGGCGACGGCGGTCGCCGGCACCGGCGCCTCGATCACGGCGGGCTCATGACAGAAATAGGAGGCCGCGCCGAGGATCGCCGCCATCATCAGGGTCGGCAGGAGGGGCGGGGTCACGCCGCGCGCGGGCTCCGATCCGAACGCGGCGTCGTCGGCGTGAGTGCGCGCTGCCATCCGGACCACCTCGCTGTCGGTTTCATTCCCTTCGCCATAAGCCGGGTCGTTTGCGGCGGAACCTGGGCTGTTTCCTCTCCCGATCGTAACGATTCGTGCGGGCACGCCGCTTGCGTTCCGAATCGCGGTCGTCCGACGCGGGAGCTTGTCATCCCGCGGGCCGGCATGCGACCAGCCGGAGCCTTTTCTCCATCCCGATTCGATCCGTTCCCGGACACCGATGACCGAGCCGACCCTCACCGTCGCCGTGATCGACCCGAGCCGCGCCCGCGCCGCGATCCTCGAGGAGGGCCTCACGGCGTCGGGCTTCACGCGCGTCGTGGTCCTGCCCGACACCGCCGACCTGCCGGCGCGGGTCGCCGCCCTCAACCCCGACGTGGTCGTCATCCACCTGGAGAGCCCGAGCCGGGACATCCTGGAGCAGATGTCGGGCCTCTCCCGCCACGTGGAGCGGCCCGTGGCGATGTTCGTCGACCGCTCCGACGTGCCCATGATGCAGGCGGCGATGGATGCGGGCATCTCCGCCTACGTGGTCGACGGGCTGCAGCCGCAGCGCATCCGCTCGATCCTCGACGTGGCGATCCTGCGCTTCAACGCCTTCGCACGGCTGCAGCGCGAATTGTCGGAGGCGCGCGGGGAACTCGCCGACCGCAAGCTCATCGAGCGGGCCAAGGGCATCCTCATGACCGCCAAGGGCCTGTCCGAGGAGGAGGCCTACCGCCTGATGCGGCGCAAGGCGATGAACGAGAAGCGCAAGATCGCCGACATCGCCCGCGCCATCGTCACGGCGGCGGATCTTCTCGGATGAGACTCGCGCTCGGATACGTTCCCCTCATCGACGCGGCCGCGCTCCTCGTCGCGGTCCAATGCGGCTTCACCGCCGCCGAGGGATTGTCGGTGGACCTCGTGCGGGAACCCTCCTGGGCCACCCTGCGCGACAAGCTGGCGCTCGGCCATCTCGACGGCGCGCACATGCTCGCGCCGCTGGCCATCGCCAGCGCGCTCGGGATCAGCGGCCCCGAGACCGACCTCGCCATCCCCCTCGGGCTCAGCCTCAACGGCAACGCGGTCACGCTCGCGCGCCCGCTCTGGGCCGCGATGGCGCCGGAGGCGGACGACCTCGACACCGTGGCGCGCGCCTTCGCGCGGGTGGCGACCGCGCGGGCCGGGCAGGGGCGCCCGCTCACCCTCGGCACCGTGCACCCCTTCTCCAGCCACACCTATCAGCTCCGGCTGTTCGCGGCGCGCGGCGGCCTCGATCTCGACGCGATGACCCGCCTGGTGGTGATTCCCCCGCCCTGGATCGCCGAGGCCCTGCGCACCGAGCAGGTCGACGGCTTCTGCGTCGGCGCGCCCTGGAACAGCGTCGCGGTGACGGAGGGCTACGGCCGCATCGCGGCCTTCGGCTGCGAACTCGCGCCCGATTGCCCGGAAAAAGTGCTGGCCCTGCCGGCCTATGCGGCCCCCGGCAGCGCCCCCCTGGTGCGGGCCGTGCGAAGGGCCGGGCTTTGGTGCGCGGCGCCCGAGAACCATCGCGAACTCGCGAGCCTGCTCGCCCATCCGGACCATCTCGGCCTCGACCCGGCCCTCGTCCGGCGGGCGCTCGAGGGCACCGTGGTGGTCGCCCCGGACGGGACCGCGCGGCGCGCCGAGCGCTTCGTGGTGTTCGGCGCGCAGGCCGAGCGGCCGGAGCCCGCCCGGGCCGACTGGCTCCTCGACCGGATGGGGGAGGCGGGCCAGATCGTCCCCACCCCCGCCCTGGCCGCGCGCGCCCGGGCGATCTACCGGCCCGACCTCTACGAGGCCGCCCTGGCGGACTGACGACGCGCTGCCGCCCGCACCGGCAATCTGCACGCGGATTGTGCAATGCGGCAGGTGGCGCGCGGGCAGGCTTTCAGCACCGGCTCGTCGGACGGAAAAGGCGGACGAGCGGACGAGCGGGCCGACCGAAGCCCAGATCCGCCATCCCGAAGGGATCGGCCGGATTCGCTCTGAGGCAATCGGGACAAACCGCAGCGTTTCGAGAAACTTAGAATCGTCCCAGGCCCGCACGCCTCGATCTGCGCCCAGGCCCGGCATCGCCCTGGCACGCGGCGTGCAAGGCCCCAAGGGCTCGCCAACGAAGACGAGCCCTATCCGTCGGCAGAGCCGCTGACCCGAGTCCCCCACGGAACGCATCGCTTCGCGTTCGATGGATGTACTTGGTCGGCGGTTTTTTCTTTGGCGGACTCCCATCGCTTTCAAGGGTTTCGGGTTCGATGACTGACGGTGTTCGCAACAACCGCCGTGATCTGCTGAAAGGCGCCGCCGCGACGCTCTCCCTGGCCGCCCTCGCGCGGACCGCCCTGCCGGGCGGCGCCTTCGCGCAAGGG
Organism: Methylobacterium sp. J-068; assembly: GCF_022829445.1. Taxonomy (GTDB): domain Bacteria; phylum Pseudomonadota; class Alphaproteobacteria; order Rhizobiales; family Beijerinckiaceae; genus Methylobacterium. Next base: position 46,363 of record NZ_JAKSXY010000120.1, read on the forward strand.
GCCGGCCCCGAGGTGAAGGGCGCCAAGCTCGGCTTCATCGCCCTCACCGACGCGAGCCCGCTCTTCGTGGCCAAGGAGAAGGGCTTCTTCGCCAAGCACGGCATGCCCGACGTCGAGGTGCTGAAGCAGGCGAGCTGGGGCACCACCCGCGACAACCTCGTGCTCGGCTCCGAGGGCAACGGCATCGACGGCGCGCACATCCTGACGCCGATGCCCTACCTGATCTCGGCCGGCCGGGTGACGCAGAACAACGTGCCCGTGCCGATGCAGATCCTGGCCCGACTCAACACCAACGGCCAATGCATCTCGGTGGCCAAGGAATACCTCGACCAGAAGGTCGCCCTCGACGCCCGGGTGTTCAAGGCGGCGGTCGAGAAGAAGAAGGCCGCCGGCAAGTCGGTGAAGGCGGCCATGACCTTCCCGGGCGGCACCCACGACCTCTGGATCCGCTACTGGATGGCCGCCGGCGGCATCGACCCCGACAAGGACATCGAGACCATCGTCGTGCCGCCGCCCCAGATGGTGGCGAACATGAAGGTCGGCACGATGGATTGCTTCTGCGTCGGCGAGCCGTGGAACGCGCAGCTCGTGCAGCAGGGACTCGGCTACACCGCGCTGACCACGGGCGAGTTGTGGAAGGACCATCCCGAGAAGGCCTTCGCCATGCGGGCCTCCTTCACGGAGAAGTACCCGAACGCCACGAGGGCGCTGCTGATGGCGGTGCTGGAGGCGCAGCAATGGTGCGACAGGCCAGAGAACAAGGACGAGGTCGCCGCCATCGCGGCCAAGCGCCAGTGGATGAACGTGCCCGTGGGGGATGTCGCCGGGCGCATCAAGGGCACCATCGACTACGGTGACGGCCGCGTGGTCGAGAACAGCCCGCACGTCATGAAGTTCTGGGCGGACAACGCCTCGTACCCCTACCAGTCCCACGACCTGTGGTTCCTCACCGAGGACATCCGCTGGGGCAAGTTCGACGCGCAGACCGACACCAAGGCCCTCATCGCCAAGGTGAACCGCGAGGACCTCTGGCGCGAGGCGGCGAAGGCGCTGGGCGTCACCACGATCCCCGGCTCGACCTCGCGCGGAAAGGAGACCTTCTTCGACGGCAAGGTCTTCGATCCGGCCGATCCGGCCGCCTACCTGTCCAGCCTCGACATCAAGAGGATCGCGTGATGGCCAACACCTCCACCATCGCCGCCCCCGTCATCGCGGCCAAGGCGTCCGAGCCGAAGCGCGCGCCCCTGGTGACCATGGCGACCCTGAACACCATCGCGAAAAACCTGATCCCGCCGGTGGTGGTGATGATCGCCTTCCTGGTGATCTGGGAATTGCTGTGCTCGCGTCCGGGCGCCGGCCTGCCGCCGCCCTCGCGCGTCGTCACGGAAGCCTGGGACCTCATCGTCGACCCGTTCTACGACCATGGCGGCACCGACAAGGGCCTGTTCTGGCACATCGCCGCCAGCATCCAGCGCGTGGCCCTCGGCTTCGCCCTCGCCACCGTGGCGGGCATCCTGGTGGGCACCCTGATCGGACAATCCGAATGGGCCATGCGGGGCCTCGATCCGATCTTCCAGGTGCTGCGCACGATCCCGCCGCTGGCCTGGCTGCCGCTCTCGCTCGCCGCGTTCCGGGACGGCCAGCCCTCCGCGATCTTCGTGATCTTCATCACCTCGATCTGGCCGATCATCATCAACACGGCGGTGGGCATCCGCAACATCCCGCAGGATTACCGCAACGTCTCGGCGGTCCTGCGCCTCAACCCGCTCGAGTTCTTCGCCAAGATCATGCTGCCCTCGGCCGCCCCGTACATCTTCACGGGGCTGCGCATCGGCGTCGGCCTGTCCTGGCTCGCCATCGTGGCGGCCGAGATGCTGATCGGCGGCGTCGGGATCGGCTTCTTCATCTGGGACGCGTGGAACTCCTCCCACATCTCCGAGATCATCGTGGCCCTGGTCTATGTCGGCGTCATCGGCTTCATCCTCGACCGCTTCGTCGCCTTCGTCGGCACCCTCGTCACCCGCGGCACCGCGACGGCCTGAGGAGCATTCATGACCTATCTCAGCATCGAGAACGTCGGCATCTCGTTCACCCGCTCGGGCCGCACCAACGAGGTGCTGCGCGATGTCAGCGTGAAGATCGACAAGGGCGAGTTCGTCTCGCTGATCGGGCATTCGGGCTGCGGCAAGTCCACCGTGCTCAACATCGTGGCCGGCCTGCTCAAGGCCTCGACCGGCGGCGTGCTGCTGGAAGAGAAGGAGGTGAACAGCCCCGGGCCCGATCGCGCCGTGGTGTTCCAGAACCACTCGCTCCTGCCCTGGCTCACGGTGCGCGAGAACGTGGCGCTGGCCGTCGATAAGGTCTTCAAGGGCCGGAAATCGCGGGCCGAGCGCAGCGCCTGGATCGACCACAACCTGTCGCTCGTGAACATGACCCACGCCGCCGACCGGCGCCCGAGCGAGATCTCGGGCGGCATGAAGCAGCGCGTCGGCATCGCCCGGGCGCTGGCCATGGAGCCGAAGGTGCTGTTGCTGGACGAACCGTTCGGGGCGCTCGACGCCCTCACCCGCGCCCATCTGCAGGATTCGCTCATGGACATCCATGCGCGGCTCAAGAACGCCGTCATCATGATCACCCACGACGTGGACGAGGCGGTGCTGCTCTCGGATCGCATCGTGATGATGACCAACGGCCCCTCGGCCACGGTGGGCGAGATCCTGCGGGTCGACCTTGAGCGCCCACGCCGCCGCCTCGATCTCGTGGAGGACGCGACCTACACCCATGCCCACGCCGAGGTGCTCGAATTCCTCTACGCGCGCCACGCCAAGCCCGCGATCGCGGCCTGAGGACGGATCTCGGACGATGCGGGAACGTCTGGTGGTGATCGGCAACGGCATGGCGTCGCTGCGCTTCCTCGAACGCCTCACCGAGCGCGCGCCCGGCCTCTACGACGTCACCGTCGTGGGGGCCGAGCCGCAGGCGGCCTATAACCGCGTGCTGCTCTCCTCGCTGCTCGGCGGCGAGGTCGACGAGGCCGGCTGCGCGTTTCGCGGCCTCGACTGGTACGAGAGTCACGGCATCCGCCTCATCACCGGCGCGCCGGTGACCCAGGTCGACCGCGAGAACGGCCTCGTCATCGTCGGCGAGACCCACGTCCTGCCCTTCGACAAGCTGGTGCTGGCGGTCGGCTCCCTGCCGATCCGGCTGCCGAAGCCCGGCATGGACCTGCCCGGGGTGCTGACCTTTCGCGACCTCGCGGACGTGGCCGCCATCCGCAGGGCGGCGGTGGAGCACGCCCGGGCCATCGTCATCGGCGGTGGCCTCCTCGGGCTCGAAGCCGCCGTCGGCCTCGCGCGCCTCGGCGTCGACACCACGCTCCTCCACGTCATGGACCGGCTGATGGAGCGCCAGCTCGACCACGCCGCCGCCGGCCTCGTGAAGCGCGCCATGGAGGCGCGCGGCGTCACGGTGCGGCTCAAGGCCGACACCGCCGCGATCGAGGGGGAGGGCCGCGTCGAGCGCCTGGTCCTGTCCGACGGCACCGTGCTGCCGGCCGATCTCGTGGTGCTGTCGGTGGGCGTGCGCCCCAACGTGGCGCTCGCCCAGAACGCCGGCCTCGAGACGGCGCGCGGCATCAAGGTCGACGACCGCATGCAGAGTTCCGATGCCCGCATCTTCGCGCTCGGCGAGTGCGCCGAGCATCGGGGCATGGTCTACGGCCTCGTGGAGCCCGCCTACGAGCAGGCCGAGACCCTGAGCCGCCACCTCGTCGGCGAGGCGGCGGCCTATCTGGGCACCGCCCTCTCCACCAGCCTCAAGGTCTCGGGGCTGCCGGTGTTCTCCGCCGGCGAGATCGAGGCGCCCGAGGGCGCCGAGACCGTGCTGATGTCCGATCCCGGCCTCGGCCTCTACCGCAAGCTCATCGTCGCCGAGGACCGGCTCCTCGGCGCGGTCTTCGTCGGCGACATCGCCGAGCAGGGCTGGTGCAAGGACCTGATCCGCACCGGCGCCTCGATCGCCGACCATCGCGACGACCTCATGTTCGGGCGCTCCGCGTCCGCACCCCAACCCCTCGCAGCGTGAGGAGCCACGCCATGGCCGACGCATTCAACGCCGAGCAGAAGCGCTACCTCGAAGGTTTCGCCTCCGGCATCTCCGCCGCCCGCCTAACCGGCGGCCTCGCGCTCGGGCAGGGGACTTCGGGACCGGGTGCCTCCGCCCCGCCGGCCGAGCCGATCGGCCCCGACGCCATCCACGTCAAAGCGCAGGACGCCACGATCAAGGGCGGCGGCAAGCTCTGCGAGCAGGAGAAGTGGAAGCGGGCCGAGAACCCGTTCGACGGCCACAACCGCCTGATCGCGGAGGCCGCCACCGGCAAGGGGCCGAAGCCGGAGGACAATTTCCGCTGGCGCTATCACGGCCTGTTCTGGGTGGCGCCCGCCCAGAACTCCTACATGTGCCGCCTGCGCATCCCCAACGGCATCCTGCAGCACTGGCAGTTCGCCGGCATCGCCGATCTCGCCGACGCGCATGGCGGCGGCTATACCCACGTCACCACCCGCGCCAACCTCCAGGTCCGCGAGATCAGCCCTGAGCACGGCCAGCCCTTCCTCGACGGCCTGATCGACCTCGGCCTGACCGCGCGGGGCGCGGGCGCCGACAACATCCGCAACGTCACCGGCTCGCCGGTCGCCGGCATCGACGCGCAGGAACTGCTCGACACGCGCCCGCTGGCCAAATCGTGGCACAACCACATCCTCAACGACCGCTCGCTGTTCGGCCTGCCGCGCAAGTTCAACGTCGCCTTCGATGGCGGCGGCGTGATGCCGGTGCTGGAGGAGACCAACGACATCGGCTTCCAGGCCATCCGGGTCCTCGACGGCGCGGCCGTCGAGCCGGGCATCTGGATGCGCCTCGTGCTGGGGGGCATCTCGGGCCATCGGGATCTGGCCCGCGACACCGGTGTCGTGCTGAAGCCCGAGGATTGTAACAAGGTCGCGGACGCGATCCTGCGCGTCTTCATCAAGAACGGCGACCGCACCAACCGCAACAAGAGCCGGATGAAGTACGTCCTCGATGCCTGGGGCTTCGACAAGTACCTCGCCGCCGTGGAGGAGGTGCTGGGCACCAAGCTCGACCGGGTCGACCCCGCCCATGTCGCCCCGCGCGGGGGCATGGACCGCTTCGCCCATGTGGGCGTGCACAAGCAGGTCCAGCCCGGCCTGAACTGGATCGGCGTGATCCTGCCCGTGGGCAAGCTCACCACCGACCAGATGCGGGCGCTCGCCAAGATCGCCACCGAATGCGGCGACGGCGCCATCCGCATGACCGTCTGGCAGAACTTCCTGTTCTCGGGCGTGCCGGACGCGAAGGTGGCGGAGGTCCAGTCGCGCGTGGCGGCCCTCGGGCTCACCACGCAGGCCTCCAGCATCCGCGCCGGCCTCGTCGCCTGCACGGGCAACCAGGGCTGCAAGTTCGCCGCCTCCGACACCAAGGGCCACGCCCTCGTCATCGCCGACTACATCGAGGCGAACCTGAAGGAGCTCGACGTTCCGGTGAACGTGCACCTCACCGGCTGCCACCATTCCTGCGCCCAGCATTACATCGGCGACATCGGCCTCATCGGCGCCAAGGTCGTCGTCTCGGAGGAGGGCGACACGGTGGAAGGCTACGACATCGTCGTCGGCGGCGGCTTCGGCGATTCCCCGAAGATCGGCACCGAAATCTGGAAGGCCGTGCGGGCCGAGGATTGCCCGACCCGGATCGAGGCCTTGCTGCGGACCTACCTCGCCCGCCGCGAGGACCCGGCCGAGAGCTTCCAGGCCTTCACGGCCCGAACCGGCCCGGAATCCCTGCGCACCATCGCCGAAGAGCAACCCATCCTGAAGGCCGCCGCATGAGCGAGCACGTGACGCCCCCCCTGGTTCTCATCCCCGAGACCGCCCCCTTCGACCCGGATCAGCGCGCCTGGCTCTCGGGCTACTTCGCAGCCCTCCTCGGCCCCGCCGTGGAGGGCGCCACCGCCCTGGCGCCCGGCGATGCGCCCGCCGGCGCCGGCGCGAAGCTCGCCGACAACGACGACGCGCCCTGGCACGACCCGTCCCTGCCGCTGCCCGAGCGCATGGACATGGCCAAGGACCGGCCCGAGGCGCAGAAGCTGATGGCCGCCATGGCCCAGCAGGATTGCGGCCAGTGCGGCTACAATTGCGCCGACTACGCCAACGCCATCTTCCTCAAGAACGAGGAGCGCCTGAACCTGTGCCAGCCCGGCGGCAAGGACACGCTCCGCATGCTGAAGAAGCTCGACGAGGAGTTCGGCGCCGCCGGCGGCGCGGCTCCGAAGAAGGCGGAGGACGACGCGCCCAAGGCCGCGGTCGCGCTCGGCCCCCTCGGCTTCTGCCGCGAGAACCCCGTGGAGGCGACCTTCGTCTCGCGCACCCGGCTCAACGCGCCGGGCGGCGAGAAGGAAACCTGGCACGTCGAGATCGATCTGACCGGCACGCCCATCGAGTACGTGGTCGGCGATTCGCTGGGTCTGTTCCCCGCCAACGCCCCGGCCCTGGTCGACGCGGTCATCGCCGAACTCGGCGCCCGGCCCGAGCGCAGGATCGGGGCCAAGACCCTGCGCGACCGCCTGCTGACGGATTACGCCCTCGGCGGCGCACCGGACGGGCTCTACCAGCTCCTCTCGCTCCTCACCTCGGGCGAGGCCCGCAAGAAGGCGCAGGCGCTCGCCGCCGGCGAGGACCCGGACGGGGACGCCGCCCATCTCGACGTGCTCGGCGCGCTCCACAAGTTTCCCGGTGCGCGCCCCGACGCGGAGGTCTTCCTCGAGGCCCTCGACGAGTTGCAGCCCCGGCTCTACTCGATCTCGTCCTCGCCGAAGGCCGATCCGGGCCGGGTCTCGCTCACCGTCGACGCGGTGCGCTACAGCCACCGCTCGCGCCTGCGCCTCGGCGTCGCCTCGACCCATCTCGGCGAGCGCATCCCCGAGGGCATGAAGGTCCGGGTCTACCTGCAGAAGGCGCACGGGTTCGCCCTGCCCGACGACCTCTCCAAGGACGTCATCATGGTCGGCCCCGGCACCGGCATCGCGCCGTTCCGCGCCTTCCTGCGCGAGCGCGACGCCACGCAGGCGCCGGGCCGCAACTGGCTGTTCTACGGCCACCAGAAGCAGGCCTCGGACTTCTTCTACAAGGACGAGCTGAACGGCCTGAAGGACCGCAAGCGGCTCACCCGCCTGTCGCTCGCCTGGTCGCGCGACGGGGCCGAGAAGACCTACGTGCAGGACCGCATGCGCGAGAACGGCGCGGAACTGTGGAAGTGGCTCGAAGGCGGCGCCCATTTCTACGTCTGCGGTGACGCCAAGCGCATGGCCAAGGACGTGGAGCGGGCGATCATCGACGTGGCGAGTCAGCACGGGGGCAAGAATCCCGACGAGGCCGTGGCCTACCTCGCCCACCTGAAGAAGACCGGGCGTTACCAGGCCGACGTGTACTGAGGGCGCGAAGAACCCTCCCCCCTCTGCGGGGGAGGGTGGTCGCGGAGCGACCGGGAGAGGGGGCGAGCTCTCCGAAAAGTCCCCACGCATGATGACAGGCGCCTCGATCGACACCGTTGCGCTGCCCCTCTCCCGCCTGCTCCGCAGGCACCCTCTCCCGCAGAGGGGAGAGGGCATGCCGTCTCGCCCGGCCCGACTCTTGCTCTCAGCCGTAATGACAAAGAATCCGCCGAGGATCCCGCCATGAACGCGCACGTCCAGGCACCCGCCGCCGCCGTGAAGACCACCTGCCCCTATTGCGGCGTCGGCTGCGGCGTGCTCGCCACGCCGGACGGGCAGGGCGGGGCCGAGATCGCCGGGGACACCGCGCATCCGGCCAATTTCGGCCGCCTCTGCTCCAAGGGCTCGGCGCTCGGCGAGACCCTGTCCCTCGACAACCGCCTGCTCCATCCGCAGGTCGACGGCACCCGCGTCAGCTGGGAATCGGCCCTCGGCACGGTCGCGGGCGGCCTGCGCAAGGTGGCCGAGGCGCACGGCCCGGACGCCATCGCGTTCTACCTCTCGGGCCAGCTGCTGACGGAGGATTACTACGTCGCCAACAAGCTCGCGAAGGGCTTCCTCGGCACCCCCCACGTCGACACCAACTCGCGCCTGTGCATGTCGAGCGCGGTGGCCGCCCACCGGCGCGCCTTCGGCTCGGACACCGTGCCGGGCTGCTACGAGGACCTCGACGAGGCCGACCTGATCGTGCTCGTCGGCTCGAACACCGCCTGGTGCCACCCGATCCTGTTCCGCCGCATGATCGACGCGCGGGCCAGGCGCGGCACCAAGCTGGTGGTGATCGACCCCCGCCGCACCCAGACGGGCGAGGAGGCCGACCTCTTCCTCGGCCTCAAGCCCGGCACGGACACCGCCCTGTTCTCGGGCCTGCTGGTCCACCTCGCCGCCACGGGCGCCGTCGACGCGCGATATGTCGCCGACCACACCAGCGGTTTCGACGGCGCGCTGGAGCGCGCCGCCGCCATCGCGCCGAGCGTCGCCGCCACGGCCGACGCCACGGGGCTCAGTGAGGCCGACGTCGCCGCGTTTTTCGCGCTGTTTTCCGGCACGAAGCGCGTCGTCACCGCGTTCTCGCAAGGGGTGAACCAGTCGGCGCAGGGCACCGACAAGGGCAACGCGATCATCAACTGCCACCTCGCCACCGGCCGCATCGGCCAGCCCGGCGCGGGGCCGTTCTCGCTCACCGGCCAGCCCAACGCCATGGGCGGGCGCGAGGTCGGGGGCCTGGCCAACATGCTGGCCGCCCACATGCACTTCGCCCCCGAAGAGGTGGACCGGGTGCGCCGCTTCTGGTCCGCGCCCAACATCATCACCGGCGAGGGCATGAAGGCGGTCGCCCTGTTCGAGGCGATCGAACGCGGCAAGATCAAGGCCCTGTGGGTGATGGGCACCAACCCCATCGTGTCGATGCCGCGCGCCGACCGGATCCGCGAGAGCCTGCGCAAGCTCGACCTCTACGTCGTCTCGGAGGCGGTCGCCGACAGCGACAGCGCCCGCGCGCTGGGCAAGCGGACCGTGCTGCTCCCGGCTCTCGCCTGGGGCGAGAAGGACGGCACGGTGACGAATTCCGAGCGCCGGGTCTCGCGCCAGCGCAGCTTCCTGAAAGCGCCCGGCGAGGCGCGGGCCGACTGGCGGATCATCGCGGACGTCGCCAAGCGGCTCGGCCACGGCGAGGCCTTCGCCTATTCGGGCACCGCCGCGATCTTCCGCGAGCACGCGGCGCTCTCGGCCTTCGAGAACAACGGCAGCCGCGACTTCGACCTCGGGGCCCTGAGCGACATGCCGGACGCGACCTATGCGGGCACGCCGCCGCTGCAATGGCCGCTGCCGAAGCGGGGCAAGGCGAAGGCGCGGCTCTTCGCCGACGGACAGTTCTACACCTTCGACAAGCGCGCCCGCTTCGTCGCCGTGCAGCCCCCGGCGCTCGCGCAGGCGGTGGGCGGCGACTACCCCCTCGTCCTCAACACGGGGCGGGTGCGCGACCACTGGCACACCATGACGCGGACGGGGAAGAGCCAGCGCCTCTCGGCGCATCGCTCCGTCCCCTTCGTGGAGATCCACCCGGACGATGCCGCGCCGCTCGGCCTGAAAGAAGGCGACCTCGCCCGGATCGCCACGCCGCACGGCACCGCGATCCTGGAGGCGATGATCACCGACGCCGTGCGGCCGGGCAGCCTGTTCGCCGCCTTCCACTGGAGCGCGGCCACCGCCTCGGATGCCCGCGTCGGCGCCCTGGTGCGCGGCATCCCCGACCCGGTCTCGGGCCAGCCCGAACTGAAGGCGACGCCGGCCGGCATCGCCCCCGTGTCCTATCGCAACCGGGGCTTCCTGTTGACGCGCCGCGAGCACGCGCTGCCGGAGGGTTGGTGGTGGGCACGCGCCACGATTTCCGGCGGCTCGGGGCTGCAATTCGCCACGCAGGAGAGTTCCCGCGCCGTGGCGCTAATGATGCGCGGCCTGTTCCAGGGCTGCGAACTCGCCGAGTACGCCGACCATGCGCGCGGACGCTACCGCTGCGCCGTCTATGACGGGGATCGCCTCGTCGCCTGCCTGGCCCTGGGGCCGGCCGAGGCGCGCCCGACCTGGGAGGAGGCCAAGGCCTACTTCTCGGAGAGCGAACCGGAGCCCGGCGCCCGGCGCGCCCTCCTCACCGGTCGCGCCGAGACCGCCTCGGCCGGTCCCACCGTGTGCGCCTGCCACGGGGTCGGGCTCGACGTCATCACGGGCGTCATCGCCGCAGGCGCGGGCAGCGTCGAGGCGGTGGGCGCGGCCTGCAAGGCCGGCACGAATTGCGGCTCGTGCATCCCAGAGATCCGCAAGCTGCTGCCGCAGGTGCTTGCGCGCAACGCAGCATAGGCTCACTTTCACGAAGAACCTCACCCTCCCCCTTTGCGGGGGAGGGTGGTCGCGGAGCGACCGGGAGAGGGGGCGACGCTTCCGGATACGGCGCTCCCCTCATCCGACCCGCTTCGCGGGCCACCTTCTCCCGCAGAGGGGAGAAGGAATTCGCGTAACGGACACGTTGATGAGCAGCCCCCGCCAGCCCCGCGAAACCCGGCCCGCCAGCCCCGAATCCACACGCGGTGCAGGCCCGGCCGGCCTCGAACCCTTGGCCGTCCTGCCGGTCTTCGTGCCGCTGCAGGGCAAGCGGGCGGTGCTCGCAGGCTCCAACGGCGGCGCCCCGTGGAAGGTGAAGCTGCTGGCCGCCGCCGGCGCCGACGTGGACGTCTACGCGCCCGAGCCCAGCGACGAGTTGCGGGCCGTGCCGGGCGAGATCGTGGCCGGCTCCGTCACCCTGCACGAACGCCAGTGGCAGGAGGCCGACCTCCAGGGTGCGGCCTTCGTCATCGGCGCCATGGAGGACGAGGCCGACTGCATCGCCTTCGTCGCGGCAGGCCGCCGGGCGGGGGCCATCGTCAACGCCGTCGACCGCCCGCATCTCTGCGACGTGAAGTTCGGCGCCATCGTCAACCGCTCGCCGATGGTGGTCGGCATCTCGACGGAGGGGGCCGCCCCGGTCTTCGGCCAGACCGTGCGGGCGCGCATCGAGGGCATGCTGCCGCGCGGGTTCAAGGCCTGGATCGGCGCCGCCCGCGACTGGCGCGAAGAGGTCACCGCCCGCTTCCACGGCTTCTCGGACCGGCGCGCCTTCTGGGAGCGATTCACGGACCGCGCCTTCGCCGAGCCCGACCGAGTGCCGACGGAGCAGGATCTCGCCGAGTTGCTGGGGCAGACCGAGGCCGCGCCGAAGGGCGGGGCCGTGACGCTCGTGGGCGCCGGGCCGGGCGACGCCGAACTCCTCACCCTCAAGGCGCTGCGCGCTCTGCGCAACGCCGACGTCATCCTCTACGACGACCTGGTGGCGCCGGAGATCCTCGACTATGCCCGCCGCGAGGCCCGCACCATGCTGGTGGGCAAGACCGGGCACGGCCCCTCCTGCCGCCAGGACGACATCAACGCGCTGATGGTGCAGCTCGCGAAATCCGGCAAGCAGGTGGTGCGCTTGAAATCCGGCGACCCCCTGGTCTTCGGCCGAGCCGGCGAGGAGATCGACGCCTGCCGCGCGGCCGGCATCCCCGTCGGCGTGGTGCCGGGCATCTCGGCGGCGCAGGGGGCGGCGGCCTCGCTCTGCGTCTCGCTGACGAACCGCGACGCGGCGCGCCGCCTGCAATACGTCACCGGCCACGACCGGCGCGGTGCGCTGCCGGAGGACCTGAACTGGGGGGCGCTGGCCGATCCGAGCGTCACCACCGTGGTCTACATGCCCAAGAAGACGCTCCGGGTCCTCCTCGAGCGGGCCATGGCCGAGGGCCTCGCGCCCGCGACCCCGGCGCTCCTCGTCTTCAACGCCACCCGCCCGAACCAGAAGGTGGTGGAGGCCAGCGCCGCCGACCTCGCCGACCGGGTCGAGGCGTCCGGCCACGAGGGGCCGGCGCTCCTCATGGTGGGCGAGGCCCTGCGCCGCCTCGGCGCCAAGGCCGCGATCGCCACGATCGAGCCGGGCAAGGTCGCGATCTGAGGGCAGAGCCCGGGCTGATCGTGGGGGAGAAGCGCGGTCAGTTCGTGTTCTACCGGCAGGTGGAGGACAACCTGCTCAACACCCTCAACGGCTTCGTGCAGGAGGCCTGCCCGATCGGCCGTCCGCTCCGGCGCGAGAACGCCGCCCTGGCCGAGGGTCGGCGCGGGACGGCGCCGAAGGCGGACGAGCCGCAGCGGGGCTGAGCGAAGCCGAGATCCTCCATCCCGAACGCGATCCCTCGGGGGATCGCCGGAAGGGATCAGACGGATTTGGTCTGACGCCTCTCCGGCGACGGTTTGGCGGATTGCCCGGGCACGGCGCCTGTGGTCTGAAGCCGCCTCACTCCTCGACCGCAAGGCCGCCCCATGCGTCGCACGCTCCTGCCCATCCTCGCCTTCGTGGTCGGCCTCGTGGGGCTCTGCATCGCGGCCTTCGCGGTGCTGGCCCCCAAGACCCAGGAGGGCGGCACCAGCAGCGTCGGCGGCCCCTTCACCCTGACGAACCAGGACGGGCAGCGCGTGACCGAGCGCGACTATGCGGGGCGCACGCACCTCGTGTTCTTCGGCTTCACCCATTGCCCCGACGTCTGCCCGACGACGCTGCAGCAGATCGGCGACGTGCTCCGGGCGCTCGGTCCGAAGGGCAAGGACACCCGCGCGCTGTTCATCGCCGTCGACCCCGAGCGCGACACGCCCGAGGCACTGAAGGCCTACCTGGCGAGCTTCGATCCGCGCATCGTCGGCCTCACCGGCACGCCCGAGGAGGTGAGCGCGGCGGTGAAGGCCTACCGGGCCTACGTGCGCAAGGTGCCGACCAAGGACGGCGACTACACCATGGAGCACACGGCCCTCGTCTACGTGATGAACGGTCAGAACCGCTTCCTCAACGCCCTCAACCTGGCACGCCCGCCGGAGGAGGCGGCGGCCGAACTCGCCAGGATGCTGTAGTCGCGGGAGACCGTCGCGCACGGCGGCGATCAGCCGATCCGCAGGGTGCCGCTGCGCGAGGTGCGCGCCAGGCCGTGCTCCGTCTTGTTCCAGCGGCTGGGGGCGCGGATCAGTTCGATCAGCCCAGACCAGGCGGCGAGACTCACCAGCAGGGCGTAGAGTGGAAGCAGCGGCACGAAGGCGAGGCTGTCGATCCAGCCGCGCCGGAGGCAGCCGAGGGCCGCCGGCAGCAGCATCGCCAGGATTCCGGCGACGAACAGCGTGATCGCCGAGCCGGTGGGCAGGCTGGCCCAGAACCCGCCCGGCGCGGGCAGGCCGCGCGCCACGAAGAGCGCGAAGTCCCAGGCCGCCCGGCCCATCAGGACGGGATAGGCGAGGGCGGAGATCACCGTTCCGGGCACCAGGGCGACGGCGCACAGGGTGCCGAGGACACCGAGCTGCCGGGCGGTCTCGCGCGGAGCGCGCGCGTGGGTCAGCGTCGTCTGCAGGAAGCCCTTCATCCAGCGGGTGCGCTGGCGCAGCCAGGGCCGGAGGGTGCGCGGCGCCTCCTCCAGGGTGTCGCTGGGCAGGTCCGCCACGTGGAAACCGGCCCGCGCGAGGCGGATGCCGAGATCGGCGTCCTCGGTGACGTTCCAGGCATCCCAGCCGTGAACCCGCCGCAGCACGGCGGTGCGAAAATGCGTCGTGGTGCCCCCGAGCGGGATCGGGAGCTGCCAGGAGGCCAGGGCTGGGATCAGCACGTCGAACAGGGCCGCGTATTCGAGGGCGAAGCAGCGGGTGAGGCGGCCATCCTCCTGGTTGTCGATGACGAGGCGACCCTGGAGGCAGGCCACCTCGGGCGCGGCGCCGGCAAAGCGCGCCGCCGCCGCCCGGAGCTGCCCGGGATCGGGCACGTCCTCGGCATCGTAGACCACGAGGCAGCTGCCGCGTGCCAGCGGCAGGGCGACGTTCAGGGCGCGGGGCTTCGTGCGGGGCAGGCCCGCCGGCACCCGCAGGACCTCGAACCGGGCGGGCAGGGCGGCCACCGTCAGCGCGGCGGCCGTCTCGAAATCGTCGGCCTCGATCACCAGCTTGATGTCGAGCTTGGCCGCCGGGTAGTCGAGGCGCGCCAGGGCGGCGACGAGGTGCGGCACCATCCGCGCCTCCCGGTGGAGGGCGACCAGCACGGTGTAGACCGGCAGCTCGGCATCGGACAGCGCGACCGACGGAGCCGGTTCGGACTCGACGCTGACGGCGGCGATGCGGAAGGTCACCATGGCGAGGAAGCCGAGCTGCACCAGGGTCCAGGCCCCGATGAGGACGGAGGCGGGGATCGCCCAGGCGACGAGGCATCCCGCCCCGGCCAGGAGCCCCACGATGGCGAGGCGCGGCCGCTGGGTGCCCGCGCCCAGCGCCCAGTCGGGACGGTGCCGTTGCAGGGTGTCGGCCGCATAGGCCGCGATCCCCTCGGGGTTGGCCGCGAACACCGCCTCGCGCAGGGCCCGGGGCGTGGTGACGGCGAGCGCGGTGCCCTCCCGCAGGAGCGCGGCGATGGCGGGGCCGCGCGGCGCGCAGACGAAGGCGGCGCCGGCCGGCCGCGCGAGGGGCGCGAGCCCGGCGACGAGGCTCTCGGGGTAGCGCGTGCCCTCGCCGAGGCGGAGATCGCCGGCCAGGAACGGCGCGCCGAGCGCCCGCGCCAGGGCGCGGTAATACGCCTCCTCGCCGATCAGGTCGGCGCTCATGAGGGCGGTGGCGGCATCAGCGCCGCAGGCACGGGCCAGGGCGGCGGCCTCGGCCAGCCGGGCCGGATCGAAGCCTTCAGCCGCCAGGAAGGCGATCTCGGGCGGCAGCGCAGCGGCCGCACCGACGGGGCGGCTGACGGGCAGCGACATTGCGGCCGGCCTCCCGGTGGCTCGGGGATGTGCTAGGGGAGATCACGTGAGCCAGTCCGTTCCCATGCGCAACCCGCGCACCACCTCCGCAACTTCTCCGTTCATTCGTCCGATGACAAGGCGAAGGTATGGGCGGCGCACTGCTTTCGGCCTCCTGGCCGTCCTTGCCCTGGGCGCCCTGGCCGGGCCGCTCGGCGGCGGCCCGGCCAGGGCGGAGGGGGTCACGATCCCGAACTTCTGGAATCCGCGCGCCCGGCAGGAGCGCATCGAGACCCAGCCGAGCGCGCGCACGGTCCGCTTCCTCACCGACGACGAGTTCCCGCCCCTGCACTTCGCCGGTCCCGACGGCGCGCCCACCGGATTCGTGGTGGAACTCGCCCGCGCGGTCTGCGAGCGGCTGGCGATGACCTGCACGGTCCAGACCCGACGCTTCGACACGCTCCTCGACGCGCTGGCCGAGCGGCAGGGCGACGTCGTGGCCGCCGCGATCCCGCTGACGCCGGCCCTGCGCGGACGCTTCCTCGCCACGCGGCCGTATTTCCGCTGGCCGGCGCGCTTCGTCGCCCGCAGCGACAAGGGGCTGCCTACGCCTTCCGGCTCGCTGGCGGAGCGCAGCGTCGGCGTCGTCGGCGGCAGCGCCCACGCGGCCTACCTCAAGGCGTTCTTTCCCAAGGCAATGGGGAAGGACTTCACCGACCTGGCGACGGCCGAGGGCGCGCTGCGCCGGGGCGAGGTGGACTACGTCTTCGCCGACGGCCTGAATCTCGCCCTCTGGATCGGCGGCGTGGAGGCCGCGGGCTGCTGCGCCTTCAGCGGCGGCGACTACCTCGAGAACCGCTATTTCGGCGAAGGCATCGGCCTCGTCACCCGCAGCGACGACCCGGCCCTGTCCCGCGCGCTCGACGATGCGCTCCAGCGGCTCTGGGACGAGGGCAAGTACGCGGAACTGTACCTGCGCTTCTTCCCGGTGAGCCCGTTCTGAGCGTCGCTCACAAAACTCCCGCGCACCCTGGTGCTGAGAGCCGAGGACGGTACCACGCTCATCGAGGCCTCGCCTCACGCGCGCAGCCGGCTCCCGCCCGCCGCGACGCCGACGAGAAGCGCCACCACCACGCCGAAGGCCAGGGGCAGGCTGGTGGCGTGGGCGAGGAACCCGATCGCCGCCGGGCCGGCGAGCACCCCGGCATAGCCGAGCGTGGTGACCGCCGGGATCGCCAGCGCGGGCGGCATCGCCGCCTGTCGGCCGGCGGCGCTGAACAGCACGGGCACGATGTTGGCGCAGCCCGCCCCCACCAGGGCGTAGCCGAGGAGCGCCGCCGGCCAGTAGGGCAGGACCGTCACGAGGCCGAGCCCGCCCGCCGCCAAGAGGGCGCCGAGCACGACGATGCGGCGCCGGCCGATCCGGCGCACCAGGACATCGCCGGTGAGCCGGCCCGCCGTCATGGTCAGCGAGAAGGCCGCGTAGCCGAGCCCGGCCCGGGCCGGGTCGAGGCCGCGCTCCTGGATGAGGAACACCCCGCTCCAGTCGAGGGCCGAGCCTTCCGTGAGGAAGACCACGAAGCAGAGAAGGCCGATGACGAGCACCGGCCCACGCGGCAGGGCGAAGGCCGGCCCGCGCGGCCCGTCCTCGCTCGGCAGGATGCCGGGAAGCGCCGCCGCGAGGGCGGCCACGATGCCGGCGACGACCGCCAGCGTCGCGGCCGGGGGCGTGAGCCCGAGGCTGAGCAGGGCGCTGAAGCCGGCGGCCCCCACGATGCAGCCGAGGCTGTAGAGGCCGTGGAACCCCGACATCATCGGGCGTCCGGCCCGGCGCTCCACCGCCACGGCCTGTAGGTTCATCAGACAATCGAGGGCGCCGAGCCCCATCCCGAGCCCGGTCAGGGCGAGGGCGAGCGCCGGGAGACCGGCGGCGTGAGAGAGCACCGCCAGGGCGGCCCCGGTCGCGGCCACGGCGAGGATCAGTATCGGCCGGGCCCCGAAGCGCCGGGCGAGCGCGCCCGCCACCGGCATCGTGAGCAGGGAGCCGATGCCGAGGCAGAGCAGGAGCAGTCCGAGGGTGGCGTCGTCGAGGCCGGCCCGTGCCTTCACGAAGGGCACCAGGGGCGCCCAGGCGGCCACGCCGAAGCCGACGATGAGGAAGAGGAGGCGGGTGGAGCGGATCTCGGGCGTGCCGATGGCGGGGACGTGGGGAAGGACGGACGCGGTCATGAGGCCTTTCGGGCAGCCGGGCTCGCGACGCGTGCGCTCGCGATGCGCGCGGTCTCGCAGGAGGACACGGCAGACGTATGAAGCCCTGGAGCCCGGGGGAGGGTTGGGCTGCCATGTCCCCGGCGCAGGGAGCCCACACCCGCGTTGACCCTCCGGGACGCGCTCCCTACGGTGCCGCCCGTCCCGAGCCACCTCGCAGAACTGACGCTGTCTCATGCCGTCCCCGCTTCCCTCCGACCCCGATCTCATCGCGGCCGCCGCCACGGCCGCCGCCTGGCCCTTCGAGGAGGCGCGCAAGCTCGTGGCGCGGCTGGAGCGCAAGCCGAAATCGGAAGTCCTGTTCGAGACCGGCTACGGACCGTCGGGCCTGCCGCATATCGGCACGTTCGGCGAGGTGGCGCGGACCTCCATGGTCCGGCACGCCTTCCGCGTGCTGACCAACGACAGCGTGCCGACCCGCCTGATCGCGTTCTCGGACGACATGGACGGCCTGCGGAAGGTGCCGGACAACGTTCCGAACAAGCCCCTGCTGATCGGCGCCCTGAACCAGCCGCTGACCCGCGTGCCAGACCCGTTCGGCACCCATGACAGCTTCGGCGCGCACAACAACGCGGAGCTGCGCCGCTTCCTCGACGCCTTCGGCTTCGACTACGAGTTCCGCTCGGCCACGGAATGCTACAGGGCCGGCCTGTTCGACGCGGCGCTGCTGACGGTGCTGGAGCGCTACGAGGCCGTGATGGCGATCATGCTGCCCTCGCTGCGGGCCGAGCGCTCGGCGAGCTACTCGCCGTTCCTGCCGATCCATCCGGTGACCGGGGAGGTGATGCAGGTGGCCATCGACGAGGTGCGGGTCTCCGCCGGCACCCTGGTCTGGCGCGACCCGAAGACCGGTGAGGGGTATGAGACCCCGGTGACGGGCGGGCACGCCAAGCTGCAATGGAAGCCCGACTGGGCCATGCGCTGGGTCGCCCTCGGCATCGATTACGAGATGGCGGGCAAGGACCTCATCGATTCCGTCAAGCTCTCGGGCGAGATCGCCCGGGCACTGGGCGGCGAACCGCCGGAGGGCTTCAACTACGAGCTCTTCCTCGACAAGGACGGCAAGAAGATCTCCAAGTCGAAGGGCAACGGCCTCTCGATCGATGACTGGCTGGTCTATGGCACCGCCGACAGCCTCGCGCTGTTCATGTACAACAAGCCCCGCGAGGCCAAGCGCCTGTTCGTGGAGATGATCCCGCGCCAGGTCGACGACTATCTCGGCTTCCTGGAGAAGTTTCCGGGCCAGGAGCCGGCGCAGAAGCTCGGCAATCCGGTCTGGCACCTGCATGCGGGGCATCCGCCGGCGGCCGAGGCGGTGGGCAAGGGCGGCGCGCTCAACTTCGCGATGCTGCTCAACCTCGCGGCGGTGGCCAACACCGAGGACCCGGCCGTGCTGTGGGGCTTCATCCGCCGCTACGATCCGGAGGTCGGCCCCGAGACCCATCCGGTGCTAAACCGCCTCGTCGGCCACGCGCTGGCCTATTTCTGCGATCTCGTGCGGCCGGCCAAGACCTACCGGGCCGCCACGGATGCCGAGCGGGCGGCCCTGGAGGACCTCTCTGAGACCCTCGCGGCCCATGCGGGATCGGTGGACCCGGAAGGCTTGCAGGCGGTGGTCTACGAGGTCGGGCGCCGGCACTTTCCCGACCTGTCGGGCAAGGCCAAAAGCCCGGACGGGCGCCCCGGCGTGTCGCAGGCCTGGTTCACCACGATCTACAACGTGCTGTTCGGAGAGGCGCGGGGCCCGCGCTTCGGCTCGTTCATCGCCCTCTACGGCGTCGCCGAGACCCGCGCGCTGATCGGACAGGCCCTGTCGGGCGACTTCCTGTCCGAGGCGCCGGCCGCTTGAAATCCCGCGCGCCGGCATCGAACCAAGCCGGCGCAGGATAATGTGTGCGGAACGAGGTGCGTTTGCGCACAATTCTGCTTGTCGGCGCGCCACGCGGCGGATAAAACGCCGATCAACCGGACAGAAAAAAGGCCGCCCCGGGAAGGGAGCGGCCCGAAGTCTAGGGAGGAAACGCCCAAGAAGGGCACACCGCGGCGACGCCATCGCCGCGGTGCATGGCGATGAAATGCCATTCCGCACCGCAGCATGCAATTGCCTCCGTGAGGGAGGGGGTATGCGTGCAGTGCATGAAAACGTTTTCAAACCGTCACGCTTGCTCGACCGGCATTCGGGGCTGGGCCCTGGCCCGCGCCGGGCGAAGCCCATCCGCCCCGGCTCAGCGGGCGATGTCCTGTCGGCCGAGTTGTTCCAGGCTCATGGCCCAGACCCGTTCCTGCAGATCCACGTCGCGTCCCCGGGCCGAGGGCTCCACGGGTCGGCGGGCGTCGAAGTAGCGGCCGGTGACGCCTTCCACCGTGGGTGACGTCGCGAGATGGATCGAGGTCGCGGCGCCATCGTCGGGCTTCGCGAGGAAGGGCCGGATCACGCGCCAGCCGAGACCGAACCAGCCTCCGTTGCCGGATGCGAACCCGCTGGCGATCACGCCGGGATGCAGGGCGTTGCTGGTGATGCCGGTGCCCGCGAGCCGCCGTGCCAGGGCGGCGCTGAACAGGACGTTGCCGAGCTTGGCCTGGGAATAGACCGCGATCGGACTGTAATTGGCGGCATGCCCGAGATCGTCGAAGGCGATGCGGCCGCGCCGGTGGGCCGCCGAGGCGACGTTGACGATGCGCGCCGGGGCAGCGGCCCTCAGGAGGTCGAGGAGCTCGAGGCTCAGGTGCATGTAGGCGAGGTGATCCAGCGCCCAGGTGCGCTCGATCCCGTCCGCCGTCGCGCCGTACCGGTCGAAGATCGCGCCGGCATTGTTCACGAGAACGTCGAGGCGGGGATAGCGCTCACGGATCTCGGCGGCGAGGCGGCGGATCTCGGCCTGGACCGAGAGATCGGCGACGAAGCCGTCAGCCTGAGCGCCCGGCACCGTCGCGCGAATCCGAGCGGCGGTCGCGCGGGTGCGCTCGGGATCGCGGCCGACGAGGCCCACGCGGAACCCCGCCCGCGCGAGGCCGAGCGCCGTCTCGGTGCCGATGCCGGAGGTGGCGCCGGTGACGAGCGCGATCCGGTCCGGCATCGGCCGCGCCTCCTAGAACACCGCCTGCCCGATGGCGAAGGCGATGATCACGATGACGACCGCCACGACCAGGAACAGGCCGAACAGGATGCGGGCCAGGGAGCCGGCGCCGGAGGCGATGCCGGTGAAGCCGAGGCCGCCCGCGATGAGGGAGATCACGAAACAGATGAGGGCCCATTTCAACAGGGTCATGCGCAATACTCCAGCTCGCGGAACCGACCGATAACAACCCGAAGCCGCAAGCGTTCCGCGTGAAGCTTAGGCGTTTCATCCGGAGCCCGCGTCAGGGGGAGGGGGCCGCCGGCCGCGCCTCCGTGCCGGCGCGCTCCAGGAGGATGTGCGCCAGGGCGTGGTAGAGCCCTTCGCGGCAGACCACCTTCGAGACCACGTCGGCGATCAGGGCCGCCACCATGAGGGGAATCATGAGGGCGTGATTCTGGGTCATCTCGGTGACGATGACGAACGCGGTGATCGGCGCCTGCAGGGCGCCCGTCAGGTAGGCGACCATGCCGATGAGGACGAGGGCGGCCACCGGCACGTCGGAGAACAGGCCCTGCAGGGCCGCGCCGAGCCCCGCCCCGACGCTGAGGGAGGGTGCGAACAATCCGCCCGGAATGCCGCTGATGGCCGAGAGCAGGGTGGCGGCGAACTTGAGGGGCGCGAAATCCCAGCGCCCCGCAGAGGTGCCGTGCAGCAGCGCCCGCGCCTCCTCGTAGCCGGTGCCATAGACCGAACCGCCCGAGGCGAGGCCGCAGAGGGCGACGCCGAGGCCGCAGGCGGCCGCGAACAGGACCGGCCGCCCGGCCACGGCCGCCCCGAATCGTCCGGGCAGGCCGCGGGCGAACAGGATGACGGTCCGCGAGAACCCGCCGCCCGCGAGCCCGCCCAGCGCCCCGACCACCGGCACGGCGACCCAGCCCGGCCCGAACGGCAGGGCGGCGCTGGCGGTGCCGAAATAGGTGTAGTTGCCGGTCAGCGCCAGGGCCGTGAGCCCGGCCGCCACGATGGCGGCGACGATGAGCCCGCCGGTGCGCGCCTCGTAGGACCGGCCGAGTTCCTCGATGCCGAAGACGATGCCGGCCAGCGGCGTGTTGAAAGCCGCCGCCACGCCGGCCGCGCCGCCGGCGAGGATCAGGCCCGGCACCCGCTCCGGCGTCAGGTGTCCGGCCGCCGCCATGATCGCGGCCCCCACCTGCACGGTCGGCCCCTCGCGCCCGGTGGAGGCCCCGAACAGCAGGCCGAGGCTCATCACCACGATCTTGCCGGCCGCGACCTTGAGGGAGACCAGGGCCCGGCGCAGGGCGAGCTGACCGGTCTGACGCGCCGCGATCACCTGCGGGATGCCGGACCCCTGGGCATTGGGAAAGACCTCGCGGGCGAGCCAGGCGCAGAGGCCGAACCCGAGCGGCGTGAGGCCGAGCGCCACCAGGGGCGAGAGCGCCAGCACCTGCCGGAAGACGCCCTGGGCCGCATCGGCCAGCCCCGCCATGAGAACGGCGGCGAGCCCGACGCCGATGCCGCCCACGAGGAACAGCAGGCGGTGGCGCCAGAGGCCGAAGGCATCGACGGTGGCACCGCCCAGGCGCCGCATCCGGGGCAGCACCGTCCTGTGCAGCACCTTGATCTTCAGGACCCGACTTTTCAGGACCTTGCTCCGCAGGACCTTGATGCGGACGCGCTGGGTTCGAGGCATGGGCGATGAGGGGGCCGGATCACGGGGCGGGGAACGAGGGGCGGTCAGGGGTGGATCAAGGCAAGGCCCGTACCCGGGCTAGCCCCGCTCCGCTCGGCAGAGTTCCTCGACGGTCCGGAGATAGGCCTTCGCGTCGAACTTCCGAAGGGAATTCTCGCTCTGGTAGCGCACCGTTCCGAAGATCTTGCGCCGGGCCCAGGGGCGGTCGTGCAGGCCGTAGACCCAGGCGACGTTGGTGAAGGAGTTCGGGTCGCGCCCGTCGAGGAAGTAGCGGTTGTTGAGCCGCAGCGTGCGGGCGAACCCTTCCTCGGGCGAGGGCGACCATTCGAGGATCTTCTTGCCCCAGTACATGCGCAGGTGGTTGTGCATGTAGCCGGTCTCGCGCATCTCGGCCTGGGCCGCGTTCCAGTAGACGTCGTGCGTCTGTCCCGCCGCGAGTTCGGCCTCGGTGTAGGTCTTCGGCCTGGGGTCGCCGGCATGCTCGGCCAGGGCCTTGCGGGCCCATTCGGGAACGGCGCGCGCGTAACGGTCGTAGCCGTCCGTGTAATGGACGTGGTTCATCGCCAGTTCGCGGCGAACGACGATCTCCTCGACATAGGCGGTCCGATCCTCCTTGCCGCCGGTCCTGGCGGCCCGCACCGCCAGCACGATTTCGACGGGCGAGATCTGCCCGAAATGCAGGTAGGGGCTCATGTGCGAGGCCGCCCCGGCCTCCGGGCGGTTGCGGTCGCTGCCGTAATGCGCGAACGGACCGTCGAGATAGGCCGCGAGGCGCCGGCGCGCCTCGGTCTCGCCCCCGGTGAAGCGCCGCACCGGCCCCACGGTCCGGTCGAGGCTCATGCCGGCGAGCACGGCCTCCGGGTCCGCGACGTCGACCTCGGAATCCGGCACTTCGCCTCCGGCCCGCCGCTTCACCCTGCGCGCGGTGAGGGGGGCGACGTAATCCTCGAGGTGCCTGTGCAGCTTCGGGCGCAGGGTCCGGGCGGCGTATTCGTGCTTGCCCGAGACGATCTCGACGGGGACCGCCACGTCGCCCTCGACCTGGACGATCCGGGCCGCGACGGCCGCGACGATCTCGCCGTACCAGCGCTTCTGGATCGCGAGGTAGCCCCGATCAAGGACGAGGAGGGCGGCTTGCCCGGCCAGATCGATGGCCAGATCGGCGGGCGAGGCCTTGCGCAGGCAGAAGCCGACGCCCCGCCGACCGAGGCCGGCCGCCGCGTCGGCGAGCCCCTGGAGCAGGAAGGCGTAGTGCCGGGCGTTGGCCTCCGGAAAGCCGTTGCTCCCGTCGAGCAACCCGAAGCAGGCGAGCACCGGAAGGTCGAGCCGGTTGGCCTCCTCGATTGCGTATTCGAGGGCCGGATTGTTATGGGCCCGATTCGCCTGCTGCAGCAGGTAGAGCACGTAGCGCCCGGCGCGCCGGGGCTCGACGTCCTTGAGAATCCGAATTCGTCCCGCCTGAATCGCCATCGGCCGCCATCATGTCCTGGATCGGGGTGAGAGGGTCTCGCGCGGGCCTCGAACCACAGCAGAGCGGACCGCGAAACCTGAATTCGAACAAGGCCGTAACACGCCTTCACTTCGTCGGCTCAACGATCCGTGCCGTGAGCATTGGTCACTGCTCAAGCTGCGGCATTTTGGATACAGAAATCGGGCAATCCAGGCCGGCGGACGAAAAGCGACAGCCGCACTGCCCTAACCATCTTGCATTTCCGCGCGAGAGGATCAGATTGTGCATTGCGGGAATGCGATGGCGTCGCGGTCCCGCTGCCCTCCTTGGGCGTTTCCTCCCTAGACTTCGGGCCGCTCTTCGGAGCGGCCTTTTTTCTGTCCCGGCCCCATGCGCCTGGCTGCCCGTACGCATCGTCATCCCCGGGCGCGGGCACGAATCATGAAGTTGTCGTAGGTGTATTCCGCCACCTGGAACCAGAGGTATTCCTCGTTCCGGAAGGTCTTCATCGCCTCGTGGACGCGCTTGAAGTCGGGATTCCTGGCCCCGATCTCGGCATAGACGTCGTTGGCCGCCTTGAGGGCGGCCTCCATCACCTCCTGCGGGAAGGGGCGGAGTTGCGCGCCGCCGGCAACGAGCCGGCGCAGGGCGCGGGGATTGCGCGCATCGTACTTGGCCTGGACCTCGGCATGGACCTGGGCCGCGGCGGCCTGCAGAACCGCCCGATAACTCCTGGGCAGGCCCTTCCAGGCCTCGGCGTTGATCCAGGCGTGCAGCATCGAGCCACCCTCCCAGAACCCGGGATAATGGTAGGTCGGCGCGACCTTCTGGAGGCCGAGCTTCTCGTCGTCGTAGGGTCCGATCCACTCGGCGGCATCGATGGTCTTGGCATCCAACGCGGCGTAGATGTCGGGGCCGGGCGTGGCCTGCGGCACCGCCCCGAGCCTGGACAGGACCTGCCCGCCGAGGCCTCCGATCCGCAGCTTCAGCCCCTGGAGGTCGGCGAGCGTCTTGATCTCGCGCCGGAACCAGCCGCCCATCTGCGCCCCGGTATTGCCCGCCGGCAGGGCGACGAGGCCGTGCTTGGCGAAGATCTCCCCGAACAGGTCGGCGGCTCCGCCCTGAAGCCACCAGGCGCTCTGGCCGCGCGCATTGAGGCCGAAGGGCAGGGCGGTGGCCAGCGCGAAGGTCGGGTCCTTGGCGAATCCGAGGGCGGCGGGGCCGTAGCCCATCTCGACGGTGCCGGCCCCAACCGCATCGAGCAGCCCCTCGGCGGGCACCGGTTCGCCCGGCCCCGAGGCCTGGATCTGGAAGCGTCCATCGGTGGCCTCGCCGACGATGCGGGCGAGCGTCTCGGTGGCGCCGAACAGGATGTCGAGGGTCCTCGGAAAGGCACAGGCGAGGCGCCAGCGCAGCTCCGGCGTCCCCTCGGCGCGGGCGGGAGCCGCGAGGGCGGCCGCCGCGCCACCGAGACCGGCGGACAGAAGGGCACGGCGCGCGGGAGAGGGGCGACCGGAGGATGGGGGCATGACGCCTCGCTGAGAGAGCTCGAATCGTCCTGTCGCGACGCCGTCGGGCCGGCGCGCGGGCATGGTGTCCGCCGTTCACGAACGACGAAGCGCCGGAAACGATCCCGAAACGGTCGACGCCGATGCCGGGCGGGTCCGGCCGGGCGGGGTGTCGCCCGCGTTCCTTCGCGTCGGTGCGGGTTATTTGGCGTAAGTGAACGTGCCGTCGTTCCAGACGTAGAGAACGTAGCCCTGGGCGGTGACGTCGCCCTTGCCGTCGAAGCCGACCGAGCCGAGCACGAGGTCGAAGCGCTCCGCGTGCAGCGTGGCGGCGATGCGCTTGGAATCCGCCGTGTGGGCGAAGTTGCCCGCCGCCACGAGGGCCTGGAGGGCGGCGTAGCCGTAGATCGTCGACCCTTCGGGTTCCATGCCCTCGGCCTTGAACGCCGCGACCACGGCGGCGGCCTCGGGCTTCCGGCGCGGATCGAGGTAGAAGGTCATCAGCACGCCGTTGCTGGCCGGCCCCGCGATGGTGGCGAATTCCTGGGTGGCGATGGCGGAGGTGCCGAACCATTGCGGCTTGAAGCCCCGCTCCGCCGAGATCCGCACGAGGCGTCCCATCTCGCGGGCATCCCCCCCGTAATAGGCCACCGCGATGCCGGCCTCCTTGAGGCGGTCGGCCAGGGCCGCATCGTCGGCGTCGCCCGCCGCGAAGGCCGTGGCGACGGCCTCGTTGATGCCGATGCGGTTCAGGTTTTCCTTGGTGGCCGCCGCGAGGTTGCGCGAGCCCGGCGTCAGGTCGTTGAGAATCGCGATCTTCTTGTCGCGGAACCGCTCGGCGAGCACGGTGGCGGAGAGCTTGGCCTGATCGTCGTCCCGTCCGCAGACGCGAAAGACCGTGGGCAGGCCCCGGTCGGTGAGCTTGGCGGCGACGGAGGCCGCCGTGATCATCAGCGTGCCGTTCGCGGCATAGACCTCGGAGGCCGCCAGGGACGCGTTCGAGCAGACGTGGCCGACCACGAGGCGCACATTCTGTGCCGCGTAATGGTTGGCCACCGCCACGGCCTTGTTGGAATCGCAGGCATCGTCCTGCACGTCGAGCACGATGGTCTGCCCGTCGAGTCCCCCCTTGGCGTTCGCGTCGCGGACCGCCGCCTGAACGCCGCGCAGGACCTGCTCGCCCACGCTCACATAGGCGCCGGAGCGCGGCACGGCGACGCCGATCACGAGGTCGGCCCGGGCCTCGGTCGCGCAGAAGGCCTCGACGGCGCCGAGGAACAGGCTGCCGGCCAGCCCGAAGTAGCGGCCTGCGAGCCCGAAGCGCCGGGCCGCGCGTCTAAACCTCATGCCGCCCCGTCTCACGCCTCGGTCGACCTCCCGAAGAATATAGGCGGATCGGCCGGAACGGCCAGCCGCCAAGGTCCGGCGCGCGCGCCGGTTCCACAGCCCGGCATTCCTCGACGCGACCGGACCGCGGGACCCCTGCGGGATGGCGCGCGAGAACGCAAGGGGGCGCCCCGCAGCGGATCGCCGCGAAGGACCGCGCCCGGAGAACCGCCCCGGGACACGCGCCCTTACCGGGCGGTTGCGTAGACCGAGGCGCCGGCGGTGACGGGCGCGGTGACGGTGGAGAAGACGGAGAGGACCTTCTGGACCTCGGTGAAGGGGGCGTTGGAGACGTAGACGAGGTCGCGGTTGCGCATGCGGAAGGCCTGGGTCAGGAACAGGCTGTTGGGATCGCGCATGTTGATCCGGTAGACCACCGGCACCAGCGGCGTGCCGAGCAGCGGGCTGCCCGGCTTCAGGCGCCGCACCACCGCGGCCGGCTCGAAGCGGAAG
>NZ_JAKSXY010000121.1 GCF_022829445.1 Methylobacterium sp. J-068
GATCTTCCGAACGGCCGGCTGGACGTGATCTACGTGATCGAGGAAGGCGACAAGACCGGCATCAAGGCGATCAACTTCGTCGGGAACCAGGCCTACTCGGAGTCCAAGCTGCGCGAGCTCATGTCCTCGTCGGAGATGAACTTCCTCAGCTTCATCAAGACCTCGGACGTCTACGATCCCGATCGCATCACCAGCGACCTCGACATCGTGCGCCGCTACTACCTCAAGAACGGCTACGCCGATTTCCGCGTCGTCAACGCCGATGCCCGCTACGTCGAGGGCGAGGGCGATGCCGGCTGGGTCATCACCGTCACGGTCGAGGAAGGCGAGCAGTACCGCGTCGGCGCCGTGGCGATCGATTCGCGCCTGCCGGGCCTCGACACCCAGACCCTCGACGGCGAGATCCGCGCCCAGGTCGGCGACGTCTACAACGCCGAGGACGTGGAACGCACCCTCAACGGCGTGACCAACCAGGTCGGCCGCCAGGGCTACCCCTTCGCCCAGGTGCGCCCCACCGGCCAGCGCGACCGCGCCACCCACACGGTGGCCCTCGGCTTCGTGGTCGAGGACGGCCCGCGCGTCTACGTCGAACGCATCAACATCCGGGGCAACACCCGCACCCGCGACTACGTCATCCGGCGCGAGCTCGATATCACCGAGGGCGACGCCTACAACCGCGTGCTCACCGACCGGGCCGAGCGGCGCCTGAACGGGCTCGGCTTCTTCAAGAAGGTGCGCTTCTCCAACGAGCCGGGCTCCTCGGCCGACCGGGTGATCATCAACATCGACGTCGAGGATCAGCCCACGGGCTCGTTCTCGGTGGCGGGCGGCTACTCCACCCAGGACGGCATCATCGGCGAGGTCTCGGTCTCGGAATCGAACTTCCTGGGACGCGGCCA
>NZ_JAKSXY010000005.1 GCF_022829445.1 Methylobacterium sp. J-068
CGAGCCCGGCGGAATCGCGACCGCACGCCGCGAACGGGCCAGGCTTCGACGCGCTCGCCCAGTCCCAGGGGCCGCTCGGCCCGCCCATGGTGGGCAAGACGTGGCGGAGCAAGGAACGCTCGCCTAGTTGCGGGAGGCCGGGGTTTGCGGGGACCGTAGGCCGGTGGTGAAGGGGGTGTGATACGATTTCGGCCTGAGCCGTTCGGATGTAGGGTGAGTCGCGGGTCCCCTCTCCTGGCAGGAGAGGGACAGGGTGAGGTGCGTGACGTCTCCGGAGAATGACTACACCTCAACCAAACCCTCTCCTTCCAGGCGAGGGAGCCCGTCGCGATCCAGTTATCCGAAAGGGACAAGCGGCGGCTGTTATGCGGGTCAAGGGATTAAGTGGCTTTCCGGGAAGGGTTTGGCGGCGGGGATGGGGGGGTTGGGGGGGACCGCGAGGCGGCGGCCGGGGGCGGCGATGGCCAACTTGGCGGGGTTGCCGGCGTCTCGCATGGCCCTGTAGGGGGCCTTGAAGGCCGGGCACGTTCGGGCCGCGACCATGCCGGCCATGTAGAACGCGGTGCGCAGACACGGTCGGCCGCCCGCGATGGCGTGGCGTCCGGGATGGGCCCCGCTCTGGGTCGGATGGGGCGCCATGCCGGCCAAGCTCGCCGCCGCCTTGCGGTCGAGCCTGCCGAGTTCCGGCATGTCGGTGATCAGCACGGTGGCGATGCGCCGGCCGATGCCGGGGATCGAGGTGAGGATGGCGCGCTTGCGGGCGAGGGCCGGATCGGCGCCGATCCGCTGATCGAGCTCCGCCTCGATGGCGGCGCAGGCGCCCTCCAGGGTCTCGATCACCGCCCGGTGGCTGTCGGCCACCAGCGGATCGAGGGCTTGCTTCAGGCGGGTCTTCTCCATGGCGATCAGTTCGGTGAGCTGACGCCGACGGGTCGAGAGCGCCTTGAGCCGGACCTGATCGGGCTCGGGCGCGGGGTGCAGGTGCTCGGGCATGCGCCGAGCAAAGCGCGCGATGAGAGCGGCGTCCAGCCGGTCGGTCTTGGCAATCTGTCCTTCGGCCGTGCGGAAGGCGCGGACCCGGCGCGGATCGACCAGGGCGACGGCAAAGCCGGCCCCGGCCAGGGCCGTCGTGACGGGATGGGCATAAGGGCCGATCGCTTCCAGGGCGACGCGCAGCACGCCGCGCTGGCGCAAGGCGTCGATCAACCGTTCGATGCCGGCCGGGGTGTTGGCGCACCGGAGCGGCCTGGCGGCGGGGTGGAACCCGAGGTCGAGGACGTGCTTGCCGACATCGATGCCGGCTACCGGTACGAGGCTGAGCATGGCGGATCCTGTCCTGTACGCGGGCGCCCGCCGCGGCGGGACCCAACCGACTGTTCGGAATACGCGAAAACAGGGCGTCCGGGATCGTGCCGCTTGACGACCGCGCCCCGACGACACGGCGTATGTCATCGGGGTGGACCTGGAAGCAGTAAGATCGCCAGACGCCCAGGCTGTATCAAACCACAGCAAGCCCTCAGGTACAGGAAACAGT
>NZ_JAKSXY010000020.1 GCF_022829445.1 Methylobacterium sp. J-068
GCCTCGCGGGCGAACAGCGCTAGCAGGCGCTCGAAGAGCGGCTTGGAGACGCCGTTGCCGACGTACCAATGGCTCTCGCCGGTGGCCGGCGCCACGAAGGCGGTGACGTAGAGCCACTCGTAGCGATGATGGCCGAGCGCGACCGGCCTCTGTCCGCGCGGAGCCCAGACCCGGCGGATGACCGGCTTCAGCCCGATGCGGTGCTCGTCCGTGCAGAAGACCGAGACCGGGCGCCCGGGATGGCGCGCTTCTTCCTCGGCGAGGGTGTCGGCGAGTTTTTTTTGAAGGCGGCTTGTTCTTCGGGGCTGGCTGCGGCCGGGTTCTTGGGACGTGGCGCCTGGATCGACCAGTCGAGCGCCTGCAGCGCGTCCCAGGCGCGTTGCGGGTAGACCGAGGCGAGGCCAAGGTCGGCTGCCATCCAGGTGGCGATCTTGGTCGTGGTCCAAGCCCCGCCATCGGGCGGCGGTGTCTCCAGACGCGTGCGCAAGCGATCCAGAAGCTCGGGGGTCAGAAGGCGGGCGGTTGCGCCGTTGCGGCGGCGGCGGTCGCCCAATGTGTCGGGCCCGAACTGGTTGTAGCGGCGGGCCAGTTGCTCCAGCCAGCGCGATACGAAACCGGTCACGGCGGCGACATCCGGCACCGTCTGTCCCTGGGCCAGAAGCCAAATCGCCTGATAGTGACGCGCCGCGCAGGCGTCTGCGCTCGTGCGAGCCCGCCGGCCCAGCTCCTCGACGCTCAGATGGTCGGCGATGTGTGCCATGCCTGCCTCCGCAAGACGATGCGGAGGCTAAACCCAATTCCCCTCAACGGGAATCCGTCCCGAATCAATCAGCCGGAAACGGTATCACTCGTGTATTGCGAGCCCTGGTCCGAGTGATGCAGCAAGGCATCCGGCTTTCCTCTGCGCCAGATCGCCATGACGAGCGCATCCGTGACGAGTTGAGCCGTCATGCTGGTTTGCATCGACCAGCCCACGACACGGCGTGAGAACAGATCGATGACGGCGGCGACGTAGAGCCAGCCCTCGGCGGTCCAGATATACGTGAAGTCGGCGATCCACTTCCGATTCGGGGCGTCGGCCGCAAACCGCCGATCCAGAAGATTGGGCGAGGCGGTCGCCCGCTCTCCCTCGTCCTTCGGCAGGCCACGTCGGCGTGGCCGTGCCCGCAGGGCGTTCTCGCGCATGATCCGCTCGATGCGGTGCAGCCCGCACGAGACGCCCTCAGCCAGCACGTCATGCCAGACGCGCCTTGCGCCGTAGGTGCGGTCGCTGGCCACGAAGCTCGCGCGGGCCTTGACCAGGATGGCGTCGTCGTCCCGCGCGCGTTGGCTGGGCTGCCGGGTGAACCAAGCGTGGAAGCCGGAGCGCGACACGCCCAGCGCAGCGCACATCCAGGCAACCGGCCAGACAGCGCGATGCTTTGCGATGAACGCGAACTTCATATCGCGTCCCTCGCAAAGTAGGCGGCGGCTTTTTTTAGGATGTCACGCTCCGCCTTCAGACGAGCGACCTCCTTGCGCAGCCGGTCGATCTCGATCTGCTCGGGCTTCATCTGCCCCTGACCGGGAAAGGCGTGCTGCGGATCGGCCGCCGCCTGCTTCATCCACCGGTGCAGCATCGTCTCGTGAACATCGAGATCGCGCGCGGGCTGCGCGACACTGACACCACGTTCCCGAACCAGTCGAACCGCCTCGATCTTGAACTCACGTCCGAACTTGCGACGCTGCATGGAGCACCTCAGGCTTCACCATCACACCTCAACCGGGTGTCCGTGAAACTGGCAGCAGGCCAAAGCGGCAAGCTTCCGCTCCCACCCTCCAGCGACCTTCGGATCGTCCGCTTCGAGGCTGATGAGGCGGTGACCCACGACCGAGGTGGGTGGGAAGCGGAATGGCCGCTCTTAGGCAGGCCATGAGACAAAGCTGACATTCTGAGCCAACAAGAGAAGGTCGTCCGTATTGCTTTCCCTGCAGCCACCGTGGCCTGCTCCTGCTGTAGCCAATTAAATTTGCGACCTAGCCCTTAGGCTGAAAATTCGTTGCGGAAATCCAGTGCAGCATAAATATATTTTATCATATATTATTTGAAAATCAATAAGCGCCGATTCAAAATCCTATAATAACTTACATACTCGAATTTTTGCAGTCTAAGCTGACGCTTGCGCTGCAAAATGATAAGTAGCGTTGGCGTGCATCACGGTCGCGGGGCGGTGCGCGACGATCACGCGGGTCATGCGCAGGTCCCGCAGGGCGGTCGCGATGGCGGCCTCCGTGGGCTCGTCGAGGTGGCTCGTCGCCTCGTCCAGGAACAGGATCTCGGGTCGTCGGTAGAGCGCGCGGGCCAGGATCACGCGCTGCTTCTGCCCCCCCGACAGGGTGGAGCCCATGTCGCCGACCAAAGTCTCGAACCCCATCGGCGTCCGGCGGATGTCGTCGAGAACCGCGGCACGTGCCGCGCATTCCTCGATCCAGCCCGGATCGGGCCGCTCGTCGAAACAGGCGATGTTCTCGGCGATCGATCCCGCGAACAGGCCATCGTTCTGCATGACACCGGCGATGCGCCGGCGATAGGCCGCCGAGCCGAGGGTGCGGAGGTCCTGGCCGTCGATCAGCACGCTGCCCTCGGTGGCCGGCAGCAGACCCATCATCACCTTCATCAGGCTCGACTTGCCGCAGCCCGACGGTCCCGTGATCGCGAAGCTCGATCCGGCGGCGATATCGAGGGCGAGATCGCGGAAAATCCACGGCTCGTCGCTGCCGTAGCGCAGGGCGAGGCCCCGCACCGCGATGCTGCCGGCGGCCCCCCCGGCCCCGACGACGGCCGGACTCGGCACCGACGGCGCGAGCGTGAAAGCCTGCTCCTCGGGCTCGCTCATCACGATGTCCGACAGGCGATCGGTCTGGACGTTGAGCATCCGCAGCTGGAAGCCCGACTGGATGAGGTTGCCGATCCGCTGCGAGAACTGGTCGCGGTAGGCGAGGAAGGCCACCAGCATGCCCAGAGTCATCGACTGGTCGATCACCGCTCGCGCGCCGAGGACGAGGAGCAGGAGGCGGTCGATCCCGAACAGCAACTCGTTGGCCCGCCCGAAGACGAGGTCGAGGCGCTGCAGGCGCAGGCGCGCGTTCACCGAGGTGACGAAGTGGTTCATCCAGGTACCGTTGCGGCGCTCGCGCAGGTCGAGGAGCTTCACGCTGGCCATGCCGCGCACGGTCTCGATGAAATGCGACTGCTGGCGCGCCTCCGCGACGATCGCCTCCTCGGTCCCCTCCCGGTAGGAGCCGTAGGCGAAGATCCGCAGGATCGCGGTCAGGACTGTCGAGGCGACGACGACGAGCGCGAGCCATCCTCCGTAGACCACCAGCATGGCGAGCATGCCCACCGACATGATCCCGTCGAGGATCGCCTGCACGAGGTCCGTCGTGATCCCCTTCTGGATCGTGGCGAGCGACCCGAAGCGCGAGATCACGTCGCCGACGTGGCGCTTCTCGAAATAATCGAGCGGCAGCCGCGAGAGATGTCCGAACAGGCTCCCGGACCATTGCAGGTTCAACTTCGTGCCTGTGAGCATGATCGCCCAGGTTCGAGCCACCGAGAGCACCAGCTGGACCACGAGCAGGAGCGCCAGTCCCACCGCCACCACGAGAAGGAGGTCGAGGTCGGCGTTGACGATGACCTCGTCGATGACGATCTGCGAGGCGATCGGCATCAGGATCGCGACGAGTTCGATCCCGAGGGAGAGGGCGAGGATCTGGGCCAGGGCCGGACGGATGCCGCCGATGGTGCGGAAGAGGTCCCGCAGGGCGAGCCCGCGCTGGCGCGTCTCGCGGACGAAGCTCGTCGTCGGGCTCGTCTCCAGGGCGACGCCCGTAAACTCCCGCGACGCCTCCGCCAGGGGGAGCCGGCGCCGGCCGCGTGCCGGGTCGTGGATGGTGATGCCGTTCGCCCGGACGGCCGTCAGCACCACGAAGTGGTTGAGGCCCCAGTGCAGGATGCACGGCAGCTTCAGGCGCGGCAGGTCCTTGAGCTCGACCCGCAGGGCCCGGGTCGCCAAGCCCATCGTACCGGCGAGGTCGATGAGATTGCGCAGGGTCATGCCCTTGAGGGACAGGGCGTGCCGCCGCCGCATGGTCCCGAGATCGACGTGGCGACCATGGTAGCCGAGGACCATGCCGAGGCAGGCCATGCCGCATTCCGCCGCCTCCGCCTGGAGCAGGACGGGCGCACGCCGGCCGAAGCCGAAATGAAGGTTGGTCAGGAGACTCACGCGTTCATTGGCCCCGGGTCACGAGATCGACGCTGCGCTTGACCCGGTACAGGGGATCCAGGAGCCATCGGTAGAGCGGGCGCTGCTCGAGGGCGATATCGGCCTCCACGCGCATGCCCGCCTCGAGGCGGCGCTTCTCGCCGTAGGCAAGGACCGCATCCTCGTCCGGGCGGACGATGATGCGGTAGATCCCGTCGCCGCTCTTGGCCTTGCCGCCGGCGGGCTCCGGCGCATCCGCGGCCTCCAGGGGGGCGCGGGTCACCTCCGAGACGGTTCCGCGATAGAGGCCGAAGCGCTGGAACGGGAACGCGGCGTAGCGGAGCATCACCGGCTCCCCGGTGTCGATGAAGCCGATGGCCGAGGATTCGACGAACAGGTTGGCCTGGAGGCGCCCCTCGCTCGGCAGCAGCGTCAGCAGCGTCGCGCCTGCCGACACGCTCTGGCCGGCCTGGACGCGGATGGAGGTGAGGATCCCGCTCTCGGGCGCCCGCACCTCGATGCCGCGGCGTGCCTCGCTCTCGGCCCGCTGCTGTTCGAGCTGGGCGGCGGTGCGGTCCATCTCGGCGAGGTCCCGGGCGAGTTTGTCGTCGAAGGTGGCAAGCGTCGAGCGCAGTTCCCCGACCTTGCCCATGAGCTGGAGGTTGGAGTTCCGGAACTGGGCGAGCTGCGAGCTGGCCTGCAGGTAGAGGTAGTTCTGGTTCTGCAGGTCGGCGGACCGCGCGAACCCGTCGCCGACGGCCTTGGCCAGAACGTCGACGCGCTCCTTCAGCGGCGGCACCAGCTTTTCCTGAAGGCTCACCTGCTCCTCGAGCTGGCGCGACTGGGATTGCAAGTTGTCGATCTGCTCGGCGAGCGAACGCTTTTCAGTCTCGGACATGCTCGCGCGCAACGCCGCCTGAGTCTCGATGCTCGCCTTCTGCCGTGCGAGCTGGTCGATGATGCGCTGCTGGGTCGGACCGTTGGCGGAGACCGCGTCGAGATCCAGCGTGTAGAGGAGCTGCCCGCGCCGGACCTTGTCGCCCTCTTTGACCGCCGAACTGCTGACCCGGCCCGCCACGGGACTCGCCACCGTCATCAGGCCGACGTCGGGGGTCAACATCCCGTAAGCGTGCACGCGCCGCGTGTAGGTGCCGAGCCCGACGAAGAGGAGCGTCGCGATGATCATCAGCGCAGTCAATCCGGTCACCGTGCGGACCGAGACGGGCTGAACGATCTGGGCTTCTCCGAGCCAGGAATCTTTGCGTGCCTGAGCGACCTCGGCGCGAAACAACGGTGTCGTCATCGACGGTGGCGTTTCTCCGTGCCGCGCCTTGCGATCGATTTTTGGGGGCGACGTCTCAGTGTCTCTCACAAAACTCCCGCTGCGCCGCTGTGCCCAAAGTGAGGATCGGCGGTGGTCGGGAGTTTTGTGCGGCACTCTAAACCGAAGTCAGCGGCAAGCCCACGGGGAGCTTGCCGCTGATGGTTGGATCGAGTCTGCCGCCGGACGTCAACCAGACGGCGACACGCTCTTACTTGCCGCCCAGGAGGCCACCGACCGCACCGAGCAGGCCGCCGACCAGACCGCTCACGAGACCGCCGACTTGCCCGACCACGCCGGAAACGGCGCCCAGCTCACTGGAGAGGTCGAGATCGAGGCCGAGGCCCAGGGACAGGCCGCCGCCCACGGCGTCGAGTTCCGTCGCGTTGAGCTCGCGAATGGTGTCATGGTTCTGAGTCATGGTCGTTCTCCGATTGGGCCGATCTCAGCCAAGGATTCGGGTGTTCCGTCGCCACGGGGCCACGCGTTGAGAGGGGCCGGACTGCGCGACCCGGGCTAACTGAATGCTGGGGCTCACTTGATGCTGGGGCTCACTTGCCGCCGAGCAAGCCGCCCACAGCACCGAGCAGGCCGCCGACCAAGCCGCTCACGAGGCCGCCGACTTGGCCGACTACGCCAGAGACAGCACCAAGTTCGCTGGAGAGGTCGAGATTGAGGCCAAGTCCCAGGGACAGGCCACCGCCCACAGCGTCGAGTTCCGTCGCGTTAAGTTCGCGAATGGTGTCGATCTCCTTGGACATGATATCTCCAATTCTTGATGCGGGATGAAATCGTATTCAATTTCTCTTCGTATATGTGAGAGCAGTACCCCTGTTGCTCCTGATTACGAAGCTAACGGATGAGAAACATACTTCAACCCTGCCGGCGGACGCCGCCTCGATCCACGGTACGTCGGCGCCGAATTTTGATCGGCCGGAATCGCCTGGGTCTTTGCCGAGGCAAAGGATGCCTAGATCGTTCGTCCGAGACTCATATTTGGCGAAAATTGAGATCGGTATGGCAACATCCTGAATTTCAGATTAAACTATTGATTTTTAATGTGAAAATTGAAATTGACTGACAATTTGTCGCAGAGAAAAACGTGCTTCCACTACTGGCTGCTGCGGAAAATTCCTCTTCCGGAATCGGTTTCAGGAAATTGCTCTCATCGCGGAGGCACGGTTATACCGATGGAATTATAGAGCTTCCGATCAGCAGCCCGGTGACGGTCCAGCTTCGCGTTGGATAAGACACGGATGCTGATGGAAATGTCTCCTGTGTGCGGAGGAGGGTTGATGAAGCTAGAGTTCCGTGACTTCGGCAGCGACATCTCCTTCGACGGGGATATCAAGGCCGTCCTGTGCGACAGCACGCGGAACGGCTGGCGGGGGATCTACTTCTCCGACGTAATCCTCGGCGCGAACGGCCGCGTCTCCATCGAGCAGAGGGGCGTCCATTTTGGGCTGTCGTTGCGACCGCGCGACCAGACCTTTCACTATGCCAGCCAGGATCACCACTTCAACGAGGACAACATCTCCGTGCTCCACCCCGGGGCCTCGGTATCCGGGACCTGGACGGGGGAGTTTCGCAACCTGACGCTGAAGATCGCACCGGAAACCATCGAGCGGATGGCGGACGTCGCACCGCACCGAACCGGTATCCAGACCCAGTTCGTCAGCGCCCGCTCGCAGAGCGCGGTCGAGTATCTCCTGCGCGCCATATCGGTCGACCTTGAAGGGGGATGCCCGCACGGCGCGCTCCTGGTGGAGAGCGTGGCCTCCACCCTCATCCGGATGTTCTCGACGCCGGAACGCGACCATCGCACGATCCCCAGGCTGCGGTCGTCCGAGGCGGCCCTCCTGCGGGACCTGATCGCGTCGCGTCTGTCCGAACCCCTCACTCTCTCGCACCTCGCCGAGGCCGCGGGCGTTAGCATGGGGCACCTCGTGCGCGCGTTTAAGGCCTCCTTCGGGGTGACCCCCTACCAGTACATCCTCCGTGCCCGGGTCCTCTACGCCCGTGAATTGATCGAGTCCGGCGACGCCAGCCTTACGGACGTTGCAACACGGGCCGGATTCACCGACCTCAGCCAGATGTCCAAGACCTTCCGACGGGTGCTGGATCTGTCGCCGAGCGCGGTGGCCCGGCAAGCGCGCAAGGGCGGTTAAACGTGGCGGGCGCTCGAGATGCCTGATCCGTCTCGTTGGGCCGAGCCGACAGGCGATGATGTCTTCTGCCGGACCGAGCGCATACGCCATACTCCGCCATGGACTGACACGACTCCTTTCAAGAACAGTAAGGATCCAACGCTCTGAGGAAGTCGGGCCGCTTCCGGAATGGTTGCTTGGGGTGGTTTTGCGACGATCCGCTTCCAATTGAGTTGTTGAGAAGCGGATGCTGGATGGCATCGGGCGAACCTTCGGAAGTGTTGATCTGTAACCTTGTGGGCACACATCGTCGGAAAGCCTTTGGGCACCATTGACGGCGTACCGTTCGGTCTGGCCTCCTGGCGGTCGACGGTTCCTCTCTGGAGGATCAAAAGGGAACGCAGTGAGGGCTTTCGCCCGATGCCGCGGCTGCCCCCGCAACTGTAAGCGGCGAGCCCATCATCAACACGTCACTGGCGGCCTCAAGCCTCTGGGAAGACGATGAGAGGGCGGTGACCCGCGAGCCAGGAGACCTGCCGTCAGTCGTGGTCACACGCGAAACGCATCGGGCGGGGTGTCCTGGTGGGTGTCGAGGCGTCCGGCTGTCCTCTTGGCAGACGAGCGCCCAGGCCTCGTTCGCGGTGACGTGCCACAGACGTCGCCCGAGGCTTGTCCCATGTCCTTTCCCTCCCGATCCGCGTGCCTGCGCACGCTCGTGCTCGCCTGCGCCTCCCTTCCCGTATCCGCCCTGGCGCAACAGGCCGCCGCCCCCTTCGCCGATGTCCCGCGCGGGGCCGAGGCGGCCGTCACGCTCTCCGAGCTTTCCGTCTCCGCCACCGGCGTTCCGACCCCGGTCGACCAGGTCGGATCAAGCGTCACCGTGCTCACCGCCGCCACCCTGGAGGCCCAGCAGCGCCGCACCGTCCCGGATGCCCTCCAGCAGGTGCCGGGCCTCAACGTCGTGCAGACCGGCGGCCCGGGTGGCCAGACCTCGGTGTTCATCCGTGGCTCGAACTCGAACCATGTGAAAGTGCTCGTCGACGGAATCGACGCGACCGACCCGTCGAACCCGAACGGCTCCTTCGACTTCGGGCAGCTCCTGACCGACGACCTCTCGCGTATCGAGGTGCTCAGGGGTCCCCAGAGCGGCCTCTACGGCAGCGACGCCATCGGCGGTGCGATCTCCTTCACGACAAAGCGTGGCGAGGGACCGGCCAGGGCGAGCGTGCGCATCGAGGGCGGCTCGTTCGGTACTTTCAACCAAAGCGGCAGGATCAGCGGGTCGGAGGACGGCTTCGACTATTCGGTCTCGATCCAGCACGTCCGTGCGGCCGCGACGCCGGTGACGCCGCCGAACCTCGTCCCGTTCGGCCGGGCGATCCATCCGAATTTTTACGATAACGAGACCGTCTCGGCGAAGTTCGGCTACCAGTTCACCGACACCTTCCGCATCAACTCGGTGACGCGCTTCATCAACTCGCGCCTGCTGTTCACCGGCACCGACTACAGCACCTTCCCGGCCTTCCCGGCGGCGTTCCGGAGTGCCGCCGACGTGCAGCAGGTATTCATCCGCAACGAGGCCGAATGGACGCCGTTCGCCGGCTTCCACAACCTCTTCGCCGTCAACTACTCGAACCTGTTCAACCGGCAGCAGGGCCCCCTCGATCCGCTTGTGACGCCGGACGCGACGACGGGCTTGGGCGAGCGCACCCTCTACGAATACCGCGGCGACTATCAGATCTCGCCCGGCAACCTCGTCCTGTTCGGGGCGCAGCGCGATGACGAGAGCCTGTCGACCACCGACCCGAGCCCGTTCGGGGCCGGCAACCTGCGGGCGAGGAACGGCAATACCGCCGGCTACGCCGAGGCGCAGCTGACGCCGTTCGACCGGGCCTCGCTCATCGCCAACATCCGCCACGACGAGAACGACGCCTTTGGGCCGGCCACCACCTTCCGCGTCGCGCCGAGCTACATCCTGCCCTTCACCGAGACCCGGATCAAAGGCAGCGTCGGCACCGGCTTCAAGGCGCCGACCTTGAGCCAGTTGTTCCAGAACTTCCCGGCGTCCAACTTCTTCGCCAACCCCAACCTCAAGCCGGAGGAGAGCCTCGGGTACGACGCCGGTATCGAGCAGCCGCTGGGGGATCGTATCCTCGTCGGCGCGACCTACTACGCCAACGACTTCAAGAATCTCATCACCGCGAACGCGACCTTCACCTCGAACGAGAACGTCGGCCGGGCCGCGTCGTACGGGGCGGAAGCCTTCGTCGCCGTCCGGTTCTCCGATACTCTTACGGGCCGGGTCGACTATACCAACACGGTGACCAAGAACGAGATCACCAACCAGGAGCTCCTGCGCCGGCCCCGCCACAAGGGCAGCGCGACAGCCTTCTGGACACCCCTCCCGGGCCTGACCGTCAGCGGCACCGTGATCGTGCTCGGCCACTTCGTCGACGGCAACCGAGACTTCTCGGTGGCCCGGCTCAAGAACCCGGGCTTCACCCTGGTCAATCTCGCGGTGAACTACGACGTCAGCGAGACGGTGAGCGTGTTCGGGCGGGTCGATAACCTGTTTGATCGTCGCTACGAGAACCCCACCGGTTTTCTTGGCGCTGGCCTCGCCGTGTACGGCGGCGTCCGCCTGACCACGTTTTGAGACCGCCGATGGCACGACGGTCCGGCTTCGCGGTCCTAACGGTGATGCTGGCGGTCAGCCAAACCTGGTCGATTGCCGGTGGGATGGCCGCCCCGGCGTCCGGAGGACTCCGGCACGTCGTCTCGATGAACCTCTGCGCGGACGAACTTGTGCTCCGGCTTGCCGACCGCGATCAGGTTACCGCCGTGACCTACCTCGCCCACGACCCGCGCGGCTCGACCGTCGCGCGGGAGGCCGCCGGCATCGCGGTGACGCGCGGCCTGTCGGAG
Source organism: Methylobacterium sp. J-068 (assembly GCF_022829445.1). Classification (GTDB taxonomy): domain Bacteria; phylum Pseudomonadota; class Alphaproteobacteria; order Rhizobiales; family Beijerinckiaceae; genus Methylobacterium. The sequence goes on from NZ_JAKSXY010000020.1 coordinate 10,641, forward strand.
GAGATCGTTGCCCTCCGGCCCGACCTCGTCGTCGCCGGTGCCTTCACGACACGGACCACGGTGGGCCTGCTCAAGCGCGTCGGCTTCCCCCTCCTCGAACTCGGCGTACCCCACGACTTCGACGGGGTGCGGGCGCAGATTCGGACCGTCGCCGCGGCCCTCGGGCACCCGGCGCGCGGCGAGGCCATGGTCTCGGCCCTCGACGCGCGCCTGGCCGAGGTGGTGCCGGCGGCCAAGCCGCTCCGGGCCCTCGTCATGCGTCCGAACGCCTTCACGGTGGCCCCCGGCAGCCTTGGCGACGCGGTGATCCGCGCCGCCGGCCTCGTTAACGTCGCCGCCGAACTCGGCCGCGACCGCTTCGGGCAGGTCCCGCTGGAGGCCGCGGCCTTCGCCGATGCCGACCTGATCGTCCTCGATGAGGGGGAGCCCGGCAGGCCATCGCTCGCCGACGCCCTGCTGCATCACCCCGTCCTCGACGCGCTGCGCCGGCAGGGGCGCACCGTCTCGATTCCGAACCGGCTCTGGACCTGTCCGGGTCCGCAGGTCGCCGAGGTCGTGGCCTTGCTCGCGGCAGCCGCGCGCGACAGGGCAACGCGATGAACGCCCCCATGCGGGCGCCCGTCCGGATCGAAGGCCGCCCCCCTGGACGCCGGACCGTCATCGGATGCCTCGCCCTGCTGGTCGTCCTGCTCACGGGCGCGTCCATCGCGGTCGGCTACGCCCCCTTCGACGTTCCCGCAGCGGCCGGCGACCTCCTTGCCGGACGGGCGACGCTGCCGGCCCTGGTGCTCTGGGAACTGCGCCTGCCGCGCGCCTTGCTCGGGGGTCTCGTCGGCTTCAGTCTCGGGCTGACCGGTGCGGCGATGCAGGGCTACCTCCGCAACCCCCTCGCCGATCCGGGCATCCTCGGCATCTCCTCGGCGGCGGCCCTCGGGGCCGTGGTGGTGTTCTACGGCGGGTTCGCGGCTTCGTTTGCCCTCGCCCTTCCTTTGGGCGGGATCGCCGGCGCCGCGCTGGCGGCGCTCGCCCTGAACCTCGTCGCCACCAGGGGCGGCACCACGCTGGGATTGATCCTCGCCGGCGTCGCCCTGTCGAGCTTGGCCGGCGCCATGACGGCGCTGGCGCTCAACCTGTCGCCCAACCCCTACGCGGCCCTGGAGATCGTGTTCTGGCTGATGGGGTCGCTCGCCGACCGCAGCATGGACCATGTCTGGCTTTGCCTGCCGCTGATGGCGGTGGGCTGGGGCCTGATGCTGTCCACGGCTCGCGCGCTCGATGCCCTGACGCTGGGCGAGGACACGGCCGCGAGCCTCGGCTTCCATCTGGTCTCGGTCCGCCTGCGCCTCGTCACGGGCGCGGCACTCGCCGTGGGCAGCGGCGTCGCCGTCAGCGGCGCCATCGGATTCGTCGGCCTCGTCGTGCCGCACCTCGTACGACCCCTGGTCGGCGCACGTCCCGGTGCCAGCCTGTGGCCGAGCGGACTGGCGGGGGCCGCGCTGGTACTCGCGGCGGATCTGGGCGTTCGTCTCTTGGCGACGCGCCCGGAACTCAAGCTCGGTGTGGTGACGGCGCTCGTTGGGGCACCGTTCCTGATCGTGCTCCTCCTGCGTGGGCGAGGGCGCGACGCATGAGCCTCGCGACCGCCGCCCTCGATGTCCGCCTCGGCGGCCGTGCCATCCTCTCGAATGTCAGCCTGTCCCTGGAACGCAGGGCCCTCGTCGGTCTGGTCGGTCCGAACGGCGCCGGCAAGACCACCCTCCTGCGTTCCCTCGCGGGCTTGGTCGCCCCGACCAAAGGCCGCGTGGATCTCGACGGTATGCCGCTCAAGGGCATTTCCCGCGACGCGCGCGCCAAGCGCATCGCGGTCCTTTTCCAGGGCGCGGGGGCCGGTTGGCCGATGCAGGTGCGTGACCTCGTCGCTCTCGGGCGGCTACCGCATCGACGCGCGTTCGGTGGCCTCGATGCCGCCGATCACGCCGCCATAAATCGAGCGATGGCACGGACCGATGTCGCGCGCTTCGCCGAGCGGACCGAACCGACCCTATCCACAGGCGAGCGGATGCGTGTGCTGCTGGCGCGGGCGCTTGCCGTCGAAGCGGAGTGGTTGTTGGCCGACGAACCGATCACCGCTCTCGACCCGGCCCACCAGCTCGACGCCATGACGCTGTTGCGGAGCGTGGCCCTGGCCGGCACCGGCGTCGTCGCCGTCCTGCACGACCTCTCTCTCGCGGCCCGGTTCTGCGACCGGATCGTGGTCCTCGGCGAGGGACGTGTCGCCGCCGATGGACACCCGGACGTTGCGTTGAACGACCGGCTGCTTTCGGACGTCTTCGGCGTCACGGTGTGCCGTGGGGCCGGACCGGACGGAACCGCCTATATCCTGCCCTGGAACCGTTCGGGGCCCCATACGGAGGAGATCGATGCAGCCTTCCCGAAACAGCCCTGATGCCACCGTCGCCCTTCTTCGCGGTGCGCTGGCCGATCCGACCACGGCCTGGAGCCTGGGCAGCTTCGGTGCGATCGCCGAGTTCATGCGCGATCCCGACGAACCCGTCGTGGCGCTGCCGGACGAGCGCCTGGGCCTTGCGACCGCGCGCGGGGCCATCGCCCTGACCCCGAGCTCCGACCTGCGGCCCATCGCCTACGAGACGGCCGTCTCGTCCGGCTGGAACCACGCGCTCGCGCTTTGCCTGCCGGAGGCGACCTGCGCGATGAACCGCAGGACCGTGGTGACGGAGCTTGGGCCCGACCGGAACGCCGCCCGGGTCGAGGATCGCGACGACATCCTGTTCGATCTCGGTCTTGGCCTTCTCGCGGTGGATGCCTGCGTGCGGGTACGCGATCCGGAGGCCGTCGAGCGGCTGCGGGCCGGCGTCGGCATGCCGCTGTTCGACCACGCCAATCCCATCGGGCCGCATCTCGTCGCCATGAGCCCGCACCGGGTGTTCCTGGCGCGGATCGGGCGCGTCGAGGTCTATGCCCCGATCCCCGGCCCCGGCGGCACCAGCCCGGAGGGGCCGCACACGCACGTGCTGCCGAAGCTCCTGCGCAGCGGTCGGACCCATGCCGCCACGACGCCGATCCCGGCGGGCTGGGTCCCCTGCGGCGGCCTGCACCCGGCCCATCCCTACAAGGACATGATGGGCGAACGCATCGCCTTTGACGCCGGACGCTACGAAGCGTTCCAAGAGATGCTCGACCAGTGGGGTGATCCGGAACTCGTGGCGATCAAGCGCGGCGGGTCCGAGGCGCCCGGCGGCACGGTGTCGACCCGCCACGCCCAGGGCGCACGCCGGGTCGCCGAGGCCCAGGCGCGTTACCTGCGCGGCGAGATCATCGAGGCCACGGCCGACGACGAGGATGCGGAGGCGACAGCCTGATCGTGACCCGGACGGCGCCCGGCAGAAATCGTCCGGGGGCGCCCCAAAGGGTGATCGGCCTGATCGGCTGCCCGGGCGCGGGGAAGACGACCTACGCCCGCCGCTTCGACCCCCTCGACGGTTGGGTCCACCTCACCCTCGACGATTTCCGTCAGGCCCTCTGGCCGCCGGACCGGCAGGTCTACTGGCAACTCAGGCAAGGCTCGCATGACGATGCGGCCCGGGACGTCCTGCACCGGGTCAAGGAAGCGGCCCTGGAGGCCGCCCTGGCGAGCGGCTTCAGCGTCGTGATGGCGGACACCCATCTCACCAGACCTGTGTTCGAGCGCGAGCTCGGGATCGTGGCCCGTCACGGGCTCACCGTGGAGTGGAAAGTGTTCGACGTGTCGTGGGAGGTCCTGAAGGCTCGCAACGCGGAGCGCGGTCGCGTGGACCCGTCGCATCGCCAGCCGGATGAGGTGCTCCGGTTCACCTACGAGGTATTCCGATCCCCGGACGCGTGGTGGCGTGACTTGCCGCCGGATCAGGTCGAGGTCCTGACCTACCGGACAGGATGAGCGATCCGTCTCACCAAGTGTTGCGGGCCGGGCATAACCCTCGTGCATCGCACTTGGTCCGTTGACGAGCATGGGCGTCGGCATGTTACCTCGGCCGTGACGGTTCCTCCCTGGAGGATCAAAAGGGAACGCGGTGCGGGGGTAGCCCCAACGCCGCGGCTGCCCCCGCAACTGTAAGCGGCGAGCCCTTCGCCACCGACGTCACTGAGCGGCCTCGCTCGGGAAGACGGTGAAGGGCGGTGACCCGCGAGCCAGGAGACCTGCCGTCAGTCGTGGTCACACGCGAGACACGCTGGGCGGGGTGCCCCGGCGGGTGTCGGGGCGTTCGCGTGTCGCGAACGGTTCGGCCTCGTTCGCGGTGACGTGCCACTGCCGTCGCCCGAGGCCCATCAACGTGTCCCGTTCACCGTCCATCCCGCTGCTGCCCGTGCTGGCCCTGTCCTGCGCGATCCCCGCCGCCGTCGCCGCCCAGGGGACGCCCTCCGGTGAGACCGCCGTGGTGCTCGACGCGCTCTCGGTCGAGGGGACCTTCACCGCCACGCCGACCTACCGGGTGCCGGACCTCTACAGCGGCACCAAGACGGTGACGCCGCGACGGGACGTGCCGCAGCAGGTCGACGTGGTGCCTCGCGAGGTCCTGGTCGACACCGCCGCGACCCGGGTCGAGCGCGCCCTCGACTACGTGCCCGGTGTCGGCAAGCAGAACGACTTCGGCGCCCAGAACCTTGCCCTGTACTCGGTGCGGGGCTTCGCCACGCAGGACATCTTCCAGAACGGGTTCAACATTGCCCGCGGCTACAACGGCGCGCCCGACACCCAGAATGTCCAGTCCATCGAGGTGCTGAAGGGCCCGGCCGGTGCCCTCTATGGTCGGAGCGACCCGGGCGGGACGGTCAATATCCTGACGAAGCAGCCCGTGGCCCGGCCCTTCGTCGAGATGGGCACGCTGTTCGGCAGCTTCGGCACCGCCCGCACCACGGTCGACGCTGGCGGCGCGCTGAGCGAGGACGGCAGCGTCCTCTATCGCTTCAACGGCGCGCTCGCCCGCCAGGACAGTTTTCGCGATTTTGTCGACGGCGACCGGGTGCTCGTGGCCCCCGTCGTGAGCTGGCAGGTCACGCCCGACACCAAGATCACCTTCGAGGCGCAGTACCTGCGTAACCGTCAGACCTTCGACCGCGGCACGGTGGCGGTGAACAATCGTCTCGGTCTCGTCCCGCGCTCGCGCTTCTTCGGCGAGCCGGGTGACGATTCCGTGTCCGAGAGCGCGCTCCTGCAGGTCCGGCTGGAGCACGCCTTCAACACCGACTGGCAGTTGCGGGTCGCCACCCATCTCAACACCGGCAGCCTCACCGGCCTCCAGACCGGCGCGACCGGCATCCTGGACGATGGCCGCACGCTCCTGCGCGAGTTCCGCCGGCACGACTTCACCTGGGGCGTCGCCATCGGCCAGGCCGAACTCGTCGGCCGCTTCGAGACCGGGCCCTTCGCCCACACCTTGCTGCTCGGCCTGGAGCACGAGCGCTACAACAGCACCGAGAACCTCCTGCGCTCGACCCCGCGCCTCAACCCCTTCGCCATCGACCTGTTCAACCCCGTCTACGGGCAGGCCAAGCCGCCCTTCACGCGCCGCTACAGCGCCAGCGAGAACGTCGGCAATACGGCGGTCTACCTCCAGGACCAGATCGCCCTGAGCCCGGAATGGAAGCTGCTGCTGGGCAACCGCACCGACTTCTACAACCAGACCTTCCGCGACAAGGTCGCGAACGAACGGACCGAGCAGGATCGCACCGGCTTCTCGCCGCGGGCCGGCCTCGTCTATCAGCCGCTGTCGTTCCTGGCCCTCTACGGCAACGTCGCCGCCTCGTTCCGCCCCAACACCGGCTTCGACAGCGCGTCGCGGCCCTTCGCGCCCGAGACCGGGTTCGCCTACGAGGTCGGAGCCAAGCTCGACCTGTTCGACGGCCTCAGCGTGACGGCGGCCGCCTTCCACATCGAGAAGGAGAACGTGCTCACCACCGACCCGGCGGACTTCTTCTTCCAGATCGCCGCGGGGGCCGTGCGCAGCCAGGGCTTCGACGTCAGCCTCGTCGGGCAGGTCACGCCCGAGTTCCGGGTGATCGGCGGCTACGCCTTCATCGACGCGGCGGTCACTCGCGACGAGGTGCTGCGGGTCGGATCGCCGCTCCTCAACATTCCACGCCATAGCGGCTCGCTGCTCGGCATCTACGAGGTCCAGGCCGGCGAGTGGAAGGGTTTCGGGATCGGCGGTGGGTTCCGGGCGGTCGGTTCGCGCCTCGGCGACAGCGGGGTCGAGAGCTTCCGGCTGCCCGGCTACGTCCTGACGGACGCGCTGGCCTACTACCGCTACGAGAACCTGCGCTTCGGCCTCAACGTCGACAACATCTTCGATGAGACCTACTACGAGCGCTCGTACAATACCTTCTGGGTCGGCGTCGGTGAGCCGCGGCGTGTCACCGTCAGCATGACGGCGCGGTTCTAATGGGCGAGCGTCGGGAGCCATCCGAGGTGTCAGCCAGTCTATCGACACTGTCCAGCCGCATCGCCTCCATCGATGCCCTGCGCGGACTGGTGATGGTGCTGATGCTCCTCGACCACCTGCGCGAGACTTGGTTCCTGCACGTGCCCGTGGCCGACCCGGTCGACGCACGGACGACCTTACCGGCCGTGGCACTGGCCCGCCTCGTCGTCAGTTTGTGCGCGCCGATCTTCGTCGCGCTGACTGGCGTGGCCGCGTTCCTATTCGGCACCCGGCACACGCTGGCGGAGACGCGGGCCTACCTGCTGAAGCGTGGGCTCGTGCTGATGGCGCTGGAGGTCCTCTACCTGTCGGAACTGTACTGGGGCGTGGCCAGTCCGACGCTCTGGCTGCAGGTGATCTGGTGCATCGGCGTGTGCATGATCCTCCTCGCGGCCCTGATCGGCCTGCCGCGCTCGGTTCTGTTTGCGCTCGGACTGCTGATCGCCTGCGGTCACAATCTCCTCGACCCGATCCACCTTCGGCCCGACCAATCGCTCTTTCCAGTCTGGGCGATGCTGCACCAGCGCGATGTCATCGCGCTCCCCTTCGGACTCATCGCCAAGACGACCTATCCGGTGCTCCCATGGATCGGCGTGATCGTGCTCGGCTACGCGGTCGGTCCGTGGTTCCTGCCGGGCGTCGCGGTCATCACCCGCGAGCGCCGGCTCCTGGCGCTCGGCTGCGGGATGCTCGTCGCCTTCATGGTCCTGCGTCTGGCGAACGGCTACGGCGACAAGCCCTGGTTCGTGGTCGAGGGCGATGCACTTGGGACTGTGATGAGCGTCCTCGCGCTGACGAAGTATCCCCCGTCGTTACTGTTCCTGCTTTTGACGCTAGGAGTCGGGGCGCTGCTCCTCGTTGCGCTCGAGCGGATGCGCGACGCTTCGGTCGTCTCGGCCTTGGCGGTATTCGGCGGTGCGCCGATGTTCTTCTACCTGCTCCACCTGACGATCCTGCGGCTCCTGTATCACGGCGCCGCCGCCGTCTGGGGCCCGACGCAGGGCAGCGTGTTCGGCGTCGCAAATTACGGCTGGGTGCTGGTCTGGTATGTCGGGCTGGTCGTGCCCTTATACTGGCCGACGGCTTGGTTCTCGCGCTTCAAGGCGGCGCGCCGGGATATTGCATGGCTCAGGTATCTTTAGTCCCTTGAATGCGACTGGGTCTGGTCCTCTCGCCATCCTCCGACCCCTCAAGCTACGACAGCAGCAGTCACGCGCTCGATCCCATCGAATGACGCGCTGGCGGCGAACTTCGGCATGGACTGGAACTGGCTCGCCGGCTTCGCTGGCATGGAATGTTTGCGGGACGCTCCGGGATGAACGCGCCGTCCTTCTCGACGAGACCTTCAAGCGCTGCGATGGTCGACCGGACTACGATCGCAGCACCGGGGTGCGGCGGGATTGGCTACTGCTCATGCACGCGAGCGCGTCCGAAGTACCGAACGACAGTCAACCGGCCCTTTGCTTTGGAAACCAATTCCCGTGAAAGCCTGGTGGGATACGGTGCCCTAGGTGGACCGCGGCGACAGGCGCCGCCTCGAAAGCGCGCGCGTCGAGGATCATGAAGTCGGTCGTGTCACTCACCGTGTCGACAACGAGCCCGACGAGCCAGCCCTCGTCTTCTTCAGCCTCGGGCCTCGCCGGCACGAATACGAACTCGCCCGGGACGCGGTCGGGGCCGAACTCGTGCACGCGCCGCTCCCCTGTCTCCAGATCGTGCTTGTAGAGTTGCGTCGCGCCCACGAGCTGTGTGTTGCCGTCGGCAGGGACCGAGCCCGTGTAGACGTACCGGTGGAGTTGTCCGAAGCGACGCTCGTCGATCCGGGGGAACTCCTGCGCCGCAGGGTCGATCACCCGCCGGTCGACCCGTCCCGTCGCGGGGTCTGCGGTCCAGCGCTCCAGGCGACCCGGTGCGTCGAAGCCGCCACTGGCCGAGGCGAACACCGTCTCGTAGGCGATGACATCAAGGAGCACGCGCCCATCAGCTTCGTCGTAGGCGTTGGCGACGTGGAAGGCGAAGCACGGCTCGACCGCGCACCACACGATGTCAGCGGCCGTGCCGTGTCTCGGGAGCAGGCCGACGCGGGCGCGGTGGGCGGGATTCCAGCGGAACGGGAAGCGGTGACCGGCCAGCACCGCCCGCATTGAGAAGGTGACGGGCAGGTCCAGTACGACGACGAAGCGCGTCGTGATCGCGCAATCGTGGATGCAAGGGCCGTGCTGGACCGGGATCGCCACGTCACGCACGACGCGGCCCACGGGCGAGATGACGACGTGGCGCACGCTGTCCCAGACGCGGCCATCATAGGCGATAGCATGTGTTTCACCGGTCGCCGGATCGCGATGCGGGTGCCCCGTGAAGGAACCGGCGAGGGTGCCGTCGAACGTATCGTAGCGCTGCGTCTCCAGGTCCTCGGACAACAGGACCGGAAAACTGCCGGCCTCGACCACGGCGAAGGCGCGATCGCCGATCGCGACGACGTTGGTGTTGACGGTGTCGTCGCCGCGGCGCGGCCCCGGGGCAGCGGGCCGGCCGAGCGCTTTGGAGGCCGCACGCGAGCCGATCCAGCGGTTGCGGTACCACAAGGCCTTTCCGTCCTCGATGCGGAGACCGTGCACCATGCCGTCACCAAGGAACCAGTCGTGGCCACGCGTCGTCGGGCGGGCGGGGTTGGCGCCCATCTTGAGGTAGCGGCCGTCGAGAGCGGCCGGGATCGCGCCGGTCACGGGCAGATCGCGCAGGGTCAACTCCTCGCGCATCGGCGCGTGGACACCGACCACGAAGGGGTGCTGCGTCCTCGGAAGGCGCAGTCGATTGCAGGCCGCCACCAGCGCGACAAGGCCCTCGGCGGCGGCACGCAGACTGGACTCCATCAAGTTCGGCATCGGGCGCTGGCTCGGGGTGGTCGGAGGAAAAGCGAGGGCCCTCGTGATGGAGGCGTTCCCATTGCCGGGCAAGAATGACAGCTCTGGTCGCCTGGGAAGACAGGGCGATTTTGTCGATGATGTATCCAACCACGGCTGGCCACGCGACGGGAGTGGATCGCTACGTCGGCGGCTCGGTCAGCCAAGCGCTCGGACGCCTACAGCTGCCGGATGAATGGATGCTTTTGGGTTTGCCATCGACGAACTTCTAAGACTTTGTTGGGTCGAGGCCGTGCAGGCAGCTATCGGTGCTCCCCGGAAGCGGTCGCTCATCACCGGTCCGCCAGCTTCGTAAAAGGGCAGTCTGCGACGGTCACTGGCTCATGCTTTTCGGGCGAACCAGAGACGGTTTTAAAGCCTTTGTCCCCCGGTGCCGTATAGATTACGCGATCCGCAACATGGACTGTACCGCAGCCTCCAACGCCCGTGCGGCCGCGGCTGCTGAGGGAGAATGAGCACGGGCAAACATCACGATCTCCGAGGGCGGTAGCACGGGAAGATCATAGCGCGATCCGACGTCGATCATCCGCCCCGAAGCGACCGCACCCATCGGAGCGATGCCGAGCCCAGCCCTCACCGCTGCCACCAGCGCGCTGCAGCTGCCCCCAACGAATGCCTCGCGCCACGGCCGGTGGGCGGCGTCAAGGTGGCGTACCGCCATCGAGCGGACCCCGCAATTCGGCCCGAGCGTCACGAGCGGGATCGGACGGTCCGGCGCGACGACGTCCTCCTCCATCGACCGCCAGCCGATAGGATCCAGACCCAGCACCTCGCCATCCGCGCCCCCGGCCTCGCGTCGGATGATGACGGCGTCGAGGTCGCCCTCGTCGAACGACGTGCGAACCTGCTGCGACAGCCCGAGGCGCAACTCGACGACGCTGCGCGTTGGAAGAACGGCACGGACGTGCCGGATCACGTGCTCCAGCCCGGTACCGAGGGCGTGGTCGCTCGCCCCGATGACGATGCGTACGGTCGGCGCATCGTCGAAGCGTGTCGCCTCGTCGTGAGCAGCCATCAACGCCCGCGCCTTGGCGAGGAACGCCAGCCCGTCCTCCGTCGGCCGGACGAACCGGGGCGTGCGCTCCAGGAGTTTGCGCCCCAGGGCCGCCTCCAGTCCCTTGATGCGGGCGCTGACTGCCGGCTGCACAGTGCCGGCCGCCTCCGCCGCCCGCGTCAGGTTTCCGAACTCAACCGCGAGGATGAACAAGCGCACCGAGACGAGATCGAGCATGATACGGATCCGTTATCGTAACGAGAGCGGATCATAGCGTTCCGCGTAGAGGCGGCAAAGTCCAGATTGGCGTCACGACCAACGCCGAGGAGGCAACCATGCCGATGATCATCGTCCGCTACGTCACGCCGACGTCCCGCCCCGACCTGCGCGCGCACATTGCCGAGCTGGCCGCGCGCCTCGGCGCCGAGAAGCTCGGCAAGATGCCCGCCGTCACCGCCATGCTCATCGAGGAGGCCGATCCGCAAAGCTGGTTCATCGGGAGCAAGCATCCCACGGACGAGGGACTTTCGGCCTTCTGGATGGACTTCAAGATGACCGTTGGCACCAACACCAAGGACGAGACCACCGCATTCGTGAAGGCGGCCTACGAAGGCATGGAGGCCTTGCTCGGACCGCTGCACGAGGAATGCTACGTCCTCGTGCATGCCGCTGACGGCGATGCCTACGGCTACGGCGGTCGTACCCAGAACGGCCGCTGGGCCGAGGCCCATCCGGGCTGAGGGCTCGAGCGACATGAACCCGATCAGCAGACGAGCCACCGTCGCTGGCGTGGCCGCGCTCGCTCTGAGGGCGGGCGTAACCGGAGCCGCGCAGCCATCCCAACCGCAGCGGGCCGAACGCTCCGCGAACGGAGGACACGACATGACCTCAGGTTCTCTGGAAGACTACCCGGCGCTCCCCGGCCTCCGGCAGCGTTACCTGCACGACATCGAGGGCCTGAGCGTGCGGATCCTGGAGGCCGGGTTCGAGACGCCCGGCCGGCCCCTCGTCCTGTTGCTGCACGGCTTCCCCGAACTCGCCTGGAGCTGGCGCAAGGTCATGCCGATGCTGGCGCAGGCCGGCTACCACGTCGTCGCGCCCGACCAGCGCGGCTACGGCGGCACGACGGGCTGGGATGCCCGGTCCGACGCAGACGTCGCTGGGTTCCGCACCCATGCCTACGCCCTCGACGCCCTGCGGGTCGTGTTCGCCCTGGGTTACCGTTCCGTTGCGGCCGTGGTCGGACACGATTTCGGCTCGATGGTCGCCGCCTACGCCACCCTCGTCCGTCCGGACGTGTTCCGATCCCTAATGATGGTGAGCTTCCCATTCGATGGGCCGCCCGCAATCCCGTTTGACGACGCCGGGAGCGCGTTGACATCGCCCCGCCCCTCCCTCGCGGCGGAGCTCGCTGCGTTGCCTCGCCCACGCAAGGACAGCATGGCGTTCTTCGCCTCGTCCGGGGCCGAAGCCGACATGCTCCACCCGCCGCAGGGCCTGCACGCCTTCCTGCGGGCCTACTTCCACGTGAAAAGTGCGGACTGGTCGGGCAACCATCCGCATCCGTTGGCCAGCGGCTCAGCCGCCGAGCTCGCAACGTTGCCGACCTACTACATCATGGATCGTGCGCTCGGCATGGCCGCCACGGTGGCGCCCGATGCGCCGAGCCCGGAACAGGCAGCAGCCAACACCTGGCTGCCGGACGCCGATCTCGACATCTACGTGCGGGCGTTCTGGCACACGGGCTTCCAAGGGGCGCTGAACTGGTTTCGCTGCCACACGGGTGCAATCGGGCGAGGCGAGATCGCACTCTTTTCCGGCCGGACTATCACGGTGCCGACCCTGTTCGTTTCAGGCGTGGCCGACTGGGGCAGCTACCGCAAGCCCGGCGCCCTCGCTCGCCTGCGGGAAACCTATCCGGGGCTGATTGGTCCGACCTTCATCGAGGGAGCGGGTCACTGGGTGCAGCAGGAGCAGCCCGAGCGGTTCGCCGCCCTGCTCATCGACTTCCTTTCGGGCCACGGGGCAGACGGAAAGTAGCCCCGATGTCGGGAGACCCTGACCGCGCCAGCCTAAACCGACGCGCGCTCCTCGCAGGTCTGTCCATCTTACCGATCCCTTACGCCCAGGCCGGGACGTCAGCCATGACCGATCAAGCCGCACCGTCTGCGACCAGCGCCGATCGTCCCATCGTAGTGTTCGACATCGACGAAACCCTGCTGGATTTCACCGTGCTCTCGCACGTGTTCGGCGCTGCGGACATGCTGCGCACCTGGTTCAACCAGGTGATCCTCTACAGCGAGGCACTGACGCTGTCGGGTCTCTACGTCGATTCCGGCACGGTCGGCGTCGCCGTTCTCAAGATGTTGGCCGAAAGCAAGGGCCGCCGGGTCGAAAGAGCCGACATTGAGGCATTGAAGCGGTTGTCCGGAGCGATGCCGACCTATGCCGACACGCCGAAGGCCTTGGCCGATCTGCAGGAAGCTGGGTTCCGTCTCGTCACGTTCAGCAACAATCCCAGCGCCGGTGTTGACGCTCAACTCACGCACGCAGGGATCCGAGGGTATTTCTCCGAGCTACACAGCATCGACGACCAGGTGCACCGATACAAGCCGGCCAGAGAAAGCTACAACGCGCTCGCGACGACGCTCGGCGTCGCGCCATCCGACCTTTGGCTCGTCTCGTGTCACGCCTTCGACACGCTGGGTGCAGCCGCTGCCGGATACCGTACGGCACTCGTGCTGAGGCCGGAGAACGCGCCCGTTGCTCTCGGTCGCACCCCGGACATCGTTACAGACGACCTGGGCAGCATCACCCGACGCATCGTCCTGGCCAGTGCACGCCGAAACTGACCCAGCCGCAATATAGCTTCGTGATGTCTTTATGCTTGTCCAACTCTTCATCAAATTTGTTTCTGGTGAGAAGGCTGCATTCGACCCAGCCCGGTTACGCAGATGACCGCCGTCGTTTCCTGAAAGCAGACATAAGCTCTAACTCTAGTAAATGATGGGCACTGGTTTGCAGTTCTAGCTAAAATCCGAGGTTTGCCCGGCACCAGGCTACCTTAGTCTTCGGTCGAAACCAACTCCCACATGCGTTCCGCGGTGGGGCTTTGACGAGCGCGCGGGCGGTAAAGCCGGATCTCGACAGAGATATCGTCGTCGGCTCGGGAAGCCCTGACGAGGCTTCCGCGTTCGAGGTCATCAGAGACGATACTGAGCGGCGCCCATGTCAGGCCGCGACCGTTCCGAGCCATCGCGACGAGGACGGAGGTCAGATGCGAGGCGAAGACGGGCTTCAGGGAAGCCCCGCTCTCCGCGATCACGTGCGTGCCCTCCAAGATGCGTCCGAGCCCGGAGTCGTTTGTAAAACTCAGGAGGGGAAGCGGGGCCATCGGACTTCCCGGCAACTCGTATAGCGGTCCTGTTCCTTCCGGGTTCGGTGCGCTCACCGGGAGCAGGGTGTCGGTCCCGAGACGGACGGACCGGAACTGGTCGGTCATCAGCAGGTGGGAGGTTTGCGGATGATGGTGGCACAGAAGGAACTGCGCCTCGCCCCTCAGCATCAGCTGCTCGCAGGCGGCCATGTGGGCGGCGGTCAGATTGACCGTCGCCTGGAACTGCTCCCTCGCTTCCAGGGCCTTGAGCCAGTTCGGGAAGAAGGTCAGCGAGAGGACCTGAGTGGAGGCGAACCTGAGGGTCGACGCAGCCATCAGACCAGCCTCCCGGGCCGCTTCCCGGCCCTGGAAGAGACGCCGTAGAATCTCTTCCGCAACCGGGCGGAACCGTTCCCCGGCCGCGGTGAGCATGACCGGTTGTGCGTCACGAACGAACAGTGGCGTACCGACCCAGTCCTCCAGGGCCCTGACCCTGCGGCTGAACGCAGGCTGCGTGATGTTGCGCTGCTCGGCGGCTCGGGAAAAATGTCCAAGGTCGACGAGCGCCAGGAAGTCTTCGAGCCAGGCCGCGTCCATCCTGCGAGTCCCCGTCCTTCGGGAAAGCCGTCCCCCGCCGAAGCTCGGCGGCCTCGTTCCACGGGAGGATGAGGGCGGCCCAAGCCCCGGTCAATGTTCCGGGCCGACCGGCGAAACCCTGCCTGTATGAACTGATGCCGGATCGGCATTGGCACTTTAAACCCGGATCCCGGATCTCTGGACGCAACCAGTCACGGCCGCCGGATGCGGAACGTGACGACAAGCCCAACCAGGGAGAAACGCCATGCAGATTGCGGCCCAGGCCCAGCGAAAGCCATTCTATACGAGCCTCTACGTCCAGGTCGTCGTCGGAATCCTCCTCGGTGTCGCGGTCGGCTACCTGGCACCGTCCTTCGGCGTCGATATGAAGCCGTTGGGCGACGTCTTCATCAAGATGATCAAGATGGTCATCGGGCTCGTGATCTTCTGCACGGTGGTCGCCGGCATCAGCAGCATGAGCGACATGAAGAAGATGGGCCGCCTCGGCGGCAAGGCCCTGCTCTATTTCGAGGTGCTCTCGACGCTCGCACTCGTCATCGGGGTCATCGTCGGCAACGTCGTCCGGCCGGGGGCCGGGATGAACGCCGACGTGACCAAGCTCGATGCCGGCGCCGTCGCCAAGTACGCCGGCCAGGCCAAGGAGCATGGCACCGTCGACTTCCTGATGAACATCGTGCCGCACACGGTGTTCGATGCCCTGGCCAAGGGCGAGATTCTGCCCGTCGTCTTCATCGCCGTCCTGTTCGGGTACGTGCTCTCGAAGATGGGCGAATCCGGCAAGCCGCTGCGCGACCTCGTCGATTCGGCCTCCCACTGGATCTTCGGCGTCATCAACGTGCTGATGCGGTTCGCCCCGCTCGGCGCGTTCGGGGCGATGGCCTACACCATCGGCAAGTTCGGGCTCGGCTCGCTCGGCCAGCTCCTCGGGCTGATCGGCACGTTCTACCTCACGGGCGCGATCTTCGTGTTCGGCGTGCTCGGGCTGGTCTCGCTGTGGGGCGGCTTCAGCCTGCTCAAGCTGCTCCGCTACCTTAAGGAGGAGTTGCTCATCACCCTCGGCGCCAGCTCGTCGGACGCGGCGCTTCCGTCGCTGATGGAGAAGCTGGAGCATCTCGGCTGCTCGAAGTCGGTGGTCGGACTGGTGGTCCCGACCGGCTACATCTTCAACGCCGACGGCACCTGCATCTACATGACCCTCGCCGCTCTGTTCGTGGCGCAGGCGACCAACATCGACCTCAGCCTGACGCAGCAGATGGCGATCTTCGGCGTGTCGCTGCTGACCTCGAAGGGCGCCTCCGGGATCACCGGAGCCGGCTTCATCGCCCTGGTCGGGACCCTCTCGGTGGTTCCGGCGATCCCGCTGGCCGGCATGGCCCTCATCCTCGGGATCGACCGCTTCATGAGCGAGGGCCGGGCCATCGTGAACATCATCGGCAACGCGGTCGCCGCCATCGTGATGGCCAAGCTGGAGGGCGAACTCGATGTCGACCGCATGCAGGAGGTGCTCTCCGGCAGGCTCGTCGAGGATTACGCGGTCGGTGGCGACGGCTCCGTCCCCCGTCGTTCCTCCATGGCGGCCTCCGCCACCGCCTCGCTCTGAGCCCGGCCCACCGCCCAGGCGCGGCGCATACGCCGTGCCCTTTCCCTTCGAGAGAGGCTTAAGCCCCATGCAACCGAAGACCCTCTACGACAAGCTCATCGACGCCCACACCGTCCGCCGCCTCGACGACCGCACCGGCGCCGGCTCGGAGATCCTCCTCTACGTCGATCGCACCGTGCTGAACGAGTACACCAGCCCGCAGGCGTTCAGCGGCCTGCGCGAGGCCGGCCGAACGGTCTGGAGCCCGAAGGACTCGCTTGCCGTCGTCGACCACGTCAATCCGACCGCCCCCTGGCGCGTCGCCGCGATGCCGGATGCGGGCGGGGCGCGTCAGGTGTCCTACTTCGACGAGAATTGCCGCGAGTTCGGCATCGAGCTCCTCGACGTTCTGCACCCGCTACAGGGCATCGAGCATGTCGTCGCCCCCGAACTCGGCTTCATCCTGCCCGGCATGGTGATCGCCGCCGGCGACAGCCACACCACGACCTACGGCGCGTTGGGTGCCCTCGGGTTCGGCATCGGCACCTCCGACATCGAGCACTACCTGGCGACGCAGACGCTGCAATATCGCCGCGTCCGCACCATGCGGGTGACCGTGCAGGGTCTGCTGCCGGCGGGAGTCACGGCCAAGGATGTGGTGATGGCCGTCATCCGCCAGATCGGGGCGTCCGGCGCGACGGGCTACTCGGTCGAGTTCGCCGGCGACGGCATCGCGGCCCTGGAGGTCGAAGGCCGGATGACGATCTGCAACATGATTGTGGAGGGGGGCGCCCGTGGGGTCGTCATCGCCCCCGACGAGAAGGTGTTCGCCTACCTGCGCGACAAGCCCCGCGTGCCCCAGGGCGCGCTCTGGGACGCCGCCGTGGAGCACTGGTCGAGGCTGCGCAGCGATCCCGACGCGGTCTTCGACCGGGAGGTCCACCTGGACGCGGCGGAGATCGAGCCGCTGGTGACCTGGGGCACGAGCCCGGACCAGGCCGTGCCGGTCGGCGGCATGGTCCCTGACCCGACCCGGGAAACGGACGCCGCGCGACGCGGCGACATGAACCGCGCGCTGGCCTACATGGATCTCACACCCGGCATGGCGATGGAGAGCGTGCCGATCCAGCGGGCCTTCATCGGCTCCTGCACCAACGCCCGCCTGTCGGACCTGCGCGAGGCCGCCGCCATCCTGCGCGGCCGCCGGATCGCGGAGGGCGTGCGCGGCATGGTCGTGCCAGGCTCGTCCAGCGTGCGGCGCGCCGCCGAGGCCGAGGGCCTCGACCGCGTGTTCACCGAGGCGGGCTTCGAATGGCGCCAGTCCGGCTGCTCCCTGTGCCTCGCCATGAACGACGACGTGCTCGCGCCGGGGGAGCGCTGCGCGTCCAGCACCAACCGCAACTTCGAGGGCCGGCAGGGCGCGGGCGGACGCACCCACCTGATGAGCCCCGCCATGGTCGCCGCCGCCGCGGTCATGGGACACCTCACCGACGTCCGCCGTCTCGCCAAGGAGGCCTGACCGATGCAGCCGTTCACCACCGTCACCGGACCTGCCGCGGCGCTGCCGGCGGCGAACGTCGACACCGACGTGATCATGCCGAAGCAGTTCCTGAAGGGCATCGACCGCAACGGGCTTGCCGAGGGCGCGCTTCATGGCCTGCGCTTCGGCGAGGACGGCGCGCCCCGCGCCGACTTCGTCCTGAACCGACCGGAATGGGCCGGCACCCGTTTCCTCGTCGTCGGCCCGAACTTCGGCTGTGGTTCCTCGCGCGAACACGCCGTGTGGGGCCTCATGCAGCTCGGCATCCGTGCCCTGATCGGCACCACCTTCGCCGGGATCTTCGGAGACAACGCCGCCAACAACGGCCTCCTGTTGATCAGGCTCGACGCGGCGGACCTCGCCACGTTGAGCGAACGAGCGCTCGATCCGGCGAACAACAGCCTCACGGTCGACCTGCCGGGGCAGACGGTCTCGACCGGCGACGGACATAAGGTCACGTTCGAGATCGCGCCCCTGCGGAAGGACGCGATGGTGCGGGGTCTCGACGCGATCGGCAGCACCCTCGACCATGCGGCCGACATTCGCGCCTTCGAGACACGCTACCGTGCCGAGCATCCCTGGCTGGCTTGAGATCGAGGAGGCCGTCATGCTCGGACCGGACCCGTTCCTTCCAGGTTTCGACCTGCACGACATCAAGGCCGGCGCGATCCGCATCCGCGCTTCGGTCGGCGGCGCGGGACCGCCGGTGCTGCTGCTGCACGGCCACCCGCAAACGCATGCGACGTGGCAGGCCGTCGCGCCGATCCTGGCCGAGCGCTTCCGCGTCGTGGCCTTGGACCTGCGCGGCTACGGTGATTCCGACAAGCCCGAAGGCGGCGAGCGCCACGTCAACTACTCCAAGCGCGCCATGGCGGCGGATGCGGTCGCGGTGATGCGCCACCTCGGCCACGAGGCTTTCGCCCTCATCGGCCACGACCGCGGCGGCCGCGTCGCCCATCGCCTCGCCCTCGACCATCCGGAGGCCGTGACCCGGCTTGCGGTGCTCGACATCGCGCCGACCGCCACAATGTACGCGCGCACGGACAAGGACTTCGCCGCTCGCTATTTCTGGTGGTTCTTCCTGATCCAGCCTGCTCCCTTGCCGGAACGCCTGATCGCCGCCGACCCGGAGTTCTTCCTGCGCACGCATGTGGACGGACAGTCGAAGACGTCGGGATCGCCCAGCCCCGAACTCTTCGCCGAATATCTGCGCGTCTACCGCGATCCGGCAACGCGCCACGCGATCTGCGAGGATTACCGGGCCGCCGCGACCATCGACCTCGAACACGACGCGGCCGATGCCGACGAGCGTATCGAGGTCCCCCTTCTGGCACTCTGGGGCGCCAAGGGCACGGTTGGCCAGACCTACGACGTGCTGGCGACATGGCGCGAGAAGGCGCTCGACGTGCAAGGGCATGCGCTCAATTGTGGGCATACCCTGCAGGAGGAGCGCCCGGACCTTGTGCTCGATGCTTTAGCGAGCTTTCTCGCCAATGAGGGGCGATAGGCTTTTGAAGATCTTGCTCGACCACAAAGGTCGCTTTGGAATTGGCGACGGCTGTAATCAGGTGACCGGGTGCGGTGGGGAGCCATCTACCATCGCAATCCGAGTGAACGTTCGGTTTCCTGGAATCACTTCCTGTAAGCAGCCAGACTGCCTTACACCCTGAGCGGCCCTTCAGCTTGTGACCCAACCACGATGTAGAGAGGAATTCGACCGTCGCTTGAAAGCGGACGTTTGCCGCGCAATCCCGCCGGCCTGGGTCGGTCCCATCGCCGATATTCAGAATCATTCCTTGGCACGTCACGACGGGTTTGCGGCGGGAACGTTGACGGAGACTCCGGAAACGGCGGGCTAAGTGTCTCTCACAAAACTCTCGCTGCGCCGCCGTGCCCAGAGTGAGGACCGGCGGTGGTCGAGAGTTTTGTGAGGCACTCTAAATCACCCCGTCATAGGCGACCGCCGCCTCCACGGTGGATGAACCAATCGCCTGGTTCCGTGGTGGAGCGATCCGGCAGGTGGCGCCCCATCGGTGCGTTGGGCGTGGCATGCGGCCAAGCGCATTGCCTCGAAACCGATTTGCCCTCAAGCCAAGCACATAGCGGCTCGAGTGCGGATCGGAGCGCATCCTGCAATGGAAGACCGTTTTGACATTGCTGTCGTTGGCCTTGGCGCCATGGGCAGCGCGGCCCTCTATCAACTGGGGCTGAGAGGCGCGACGGTCGTCGGACTCGATCGCTTCGCCCCGCCGCATACTCTTGGTTCGAGCCACGGCGAGAGCCGCATTACCCGGCAAGCCGTCGGTGAGGGCCGCGACTACGTTCCCTTCGTCCTGGCCTCGCACCGGATCTGGCGGACCCTGGAGGCGGAGACCGGGGAGACACTGCTGACCGCCTGCGGTGTCCTGGTGATGGGGCCGGGCAGCGGCATCTCCTCTCATCACGGCAAGCCGGATTTCGTCGGGCGCTCGATCGACGCCGCACGGGCTTTCGCGATCCCGCATGAGGTCCTCGACGGGCGTGAGGTCGCGCGCCGCTTCCCGCAATTCCTGAATCTCAGCGGCGACGAGAAGGCCTATTACGAACCGGGTGGTGGCTACGTGCGTCCAGAGCGCTGCATCGCCGCGCAGCTGCGCCGGGCCGGCGAACTCGGCGCCACGATCCGCACCGGGACTACGGTGCTGTCGATTCTCCAGGAGCCGGGCGGCGTCCGCATCGAGACCGATCGTGGCGTCGTCTGGGCCGACCAGGTGGTAGTCTCGGCCGGGGCCTGGACCGCGCCGCTGCTCGGTGCACCCTTCACGGAGTTGCTGACGGTCAACCGCCAGCTCCTGCACTGGTACGCCCTCGATGACGCCGCGGCCTACCGCGCCGACGCGCCGGTCTTCATATGGATGCACGGCTCCGGCGACACGGACTACATCTACGGCTTCCCGCCCCTGCCAGGCGAGGCCGAAGTCAAGGTCGCCACCGAGCAGTACGAGACCACCACGCGGGCGGAGACCCTCGAGCGCACCGTGAGCCCGGAGGAATCCGCCGCCAT
The DNA here is from genome assembly GCF_022829445.1 of Methylobacterium sp. J-068. Classification (GTDB taxonomy): domain Bacteria; phylum Pseudomonadota; class Alphaproteobacteria; order Rhizobiales; family Beijerinckiaceae; genus Methylobacterium. Next base: position 31,173 of record NZ_JAKSXY010000020.1, read on the forward strand.
GTACCGGTGCCACGTGGCGGACCGGCTCGCCGGTGCGACGGCGCGGGTGACCCGGGCCGCCGCCTGCCTCTACACCGTGACGCCCGACCGGGGCTTCGTCATCGATCGCCACCCGCGGATGGACCGGGTCCTGGTCGTTTCCGCCTGCTCCGGGCACGGCTTTAAGCACTCGGCCGGAATCGGTGAGGCGGTGGCGAACGAGATGGTGCAGGCGAGCGGGCGCATCGATCTCGCACCGTATTCGCTCGCGCGCTTCGGCTGATCCCCACAGCGATGGCCCGGCGATTGCTTGACGCAATCGAACCGGACGAGGCAATCTCCCTGATGAGGGATCGTCGGACCCCGGTCTTTTCTCCGGTCGCCCCGGATGTGCCATGCAAAAGGTGCCGTGACATGCGTAAGCCGACCCTGGCGTTCCTCGGCTCCGGCCTGCTCACGGCGAGCGTGCTGCTCTCCGCTTCCTTGGCGACGGCGGCGGATGGGATCGAGGCGATCAAGCAGCGCGGAACGCTCGTCGTCGGCGTAAAGGCGGATTACCGGCCCTTCGGCTTCCGCGATCCGAGCGGGGCGATCATCGGCCTGGAGCCGGACCTCGCCGCCGACGTCGCCAAGCGCCTCGGCGTGAAGCTCGAACTCGTGCCGGTGGTCTCCTCGAACAGAATCGAGTTCCTGCAGCAGGGCAAGGTCGACCTTCTCATCGCCACGCTCTCGGACAAGCCGGAGCGCCGCCGCGTGGTGCAGGCGATCGACCCGCAATACTATTCCGACTTCGTCAACGTGATGCTGCCGAAGAAGGCCGGCATCACCGACTGGGCGCAGCTGAAGGGCAAGCCCCTCTGCGCCACCTCGGGCGCTTGGTACAACAAGGACGTGGCCCGCACCTACGGCGCCGAGATCGTCGCCTTCGACGGCTCCGAGAAGCCGCTCTTCGCGTTGAAGCAGGGGAATTGCCTCGGCTACGTCTACGACCAGAGCATGCTTCAGGGGAAACTTCTCGACGCCGACTGGAAGGCGGACTACGCGCTGCCGCTGAAGGGCATCCTCGACGCCCCCTGGATGATGGCGGTGGCGCCCGGCAACAGCACGCTGCAGACCCTGCTGGAGACCACCACCAAGGACTGGATGAAGTCCGGCTTCATCGTCGAGTCTGAGAAGAAGTGGGGCATCGAGCCGACGGAGTACTCGAAGGCGATGCACGAGAAGTACAAGAACGCGACCAACTGAGACGCGTCGGGCCGCTTAACCGGCCGTCTTAAGGAGCACGATGGACGCCGTTCCGAACTGGTTCCGGGCTCTCTACGAGTCCACGGGCTTCAACGTCACGATCTTCTACGATGCCTATGACTGGGCCCGCTACGTCAACGGCCTGAAGACCACGCTGCTGCTCGCAGTCACGACGATTCTCGCGAGCCTCGTCATCGGCGCGGTAGGAGCGCTCCTGCAGAGCGGTCCGTCGCGGCTCCTGCGCGGCCTCGTCAACGGCTTCGTGGTCGTCTTCCGCAATACGCCGCCGCTGGTGCAGATCTTCTTCTTCTATTTTGGGCTCGGCACCCTGCTGCCGGCCGCCCAGACCGCCGACGGCCTGCGCGTGCCGATCCTCGACAACGTGCAGTGGGCTATCGTCTCGCTGTCGCTGTTCGCCGGGGCCTTCAACGTCGAGATCTTCCGCTCCGGCATCGAGGCGGTGCCGCGCACCACCATCGAGGCGGCCGAGTCCCTCGGCTACACCCGGATCAAGGCCTACCTCTATGTCGTGCTGCCGCTCGCCCTCCGGGTCTGCCTGCCGGCCCTCAACAACAACCTCATCAACCTCCTGAAGACCACCACCCTGGCCTATGCCATCGCGGTGCCGGAGACGCTCTACGCGGTGAAGCAGATCTGGTCGGAATCGCAGAACGTGCTTGAGATGATGATCGTCCTGCTGGCCACCTACGCCGTCCTCGTCGGCGTCCTCGTCTGGATCATGCATCGCTGGGAGCGCGCCCTGCGCATCCCGGGCTACAGCCGATGAAGGCGCCCCCGCCGCCGAGCGACCTGCCGGTCCTGCTGCCGTTCCGGGTCTCGCGCACGCGGGCCCGGGTCACCCTCCGCCCGGCCCAGGCCTGGCTCCTCGGGGCGTGGCTCGCCGGCCTCGTCCTCGTGGTGCCGGCCTTTGCGCAAGGGGCGGAGGCGGTGCTGTCGCCGCTCCAGGTCATCCTGCGCTGGGCGCCGCTCCTGCTGACCGGCTTTGCCTTCAACGTCGCCATCTCCCTCGTTGCGATGCTCCTCGGCACCGTCGCGGGCCTCGGGTTGGGGCTCGGCTTGGTGAGCGAGGGGCCGATCCTGCGCCGGGTCGCCTGGGGCGTGACGCAGGTCTTCCGCAACGTGCCCTGGCTGGTGCTGCTGTTCTTCGTGATGTTCTTGGTGCCGTTTCAGGTGACGGTGTTCGGGCTGCGGGTGCCGCTGCCCGACTGGGTGAAGGCGACGGTGGGGTTCGCGCTACCGGTGATGGCCAACGTCGCCGAGATCGTGCGCGGCGCAGTGCGCTCGGTGCCGGCCACCCAGTGGGAGGCGGCCGAGTCCCTGGCCTTCACGCGACGCCAGACGCTGTTTCGCATCATCCTCCCCCAGTGCCTCAAGCGGATGCTGCCGCCGTGGATGAACGTCTACGCCCTGATCGCCATGGCCACCGTGCAGGCATCCATCGTCGGCGTCACCGAGATGCTGACGCTGACGGCACAAGTCCACGCGGCGGAAGGGGGGCGGCCCGAGCTGTTCGCGCCCCTCTACGGCTTCGCCCTGCTGTGCTTCTTCCTCTACTGCTACCCGATCGACCGTCTGACCGCACGCCTGGAACGGCGCTTCGAGACGGCCTGAGGCCAGCGTTCCCAAGGGTGCGTCCCCGATGCTGAAGGTTCCGTCCGGCGATGCGCCGATCGTGCAACTGCTCGACGTGCACAAGGCCTTCGGCCAGGCCGAGGTCCTCAAGGGCATCAGCTTCGACGTGCGCCGGGGCGAGGTCGTCTGCATCATCGGACCGTCGGGCTCGGGCAAGTCGACGCTGATCCGCTGCATCAACGCCCTCGTGCCGGTCACCTCCGGCACCATCCGGGTCGACGGGATCGAGGTGGCCGATCCGAAGCTCGACAAGCTCGCCCTGCGCCGCAAGGTTGGCATGGTGTTCCAGCAGTACAACCTGTTCCCGCACAAGACTGCGCTCCAGAACGTCATGATGGCGCCCGTCCATGTGCTCGGCCAGGACAAACGGGAGGTCGAGGTTCGGGCGCGCGCGCTCCTCGCCAAGGTCCGGCTCGCCGGCAAGGAGGGGGCTTATCCCGGCGAGATGTCGGGCGGGCAGCAGCAGCGCGTCGCCATCGCCCGCTCCCTCGCGATGCGGCCGGACGTGATGCTGTTCGACGAGGTGACCGCCGCCCTCGATCCCGAGACGGTCAAGGAGGTGCTGGTCACCATCCGCGACCTCGCCGAGGAGGGCATGACCTGCCTCCTCGTCACCCACGAGATGAATTTCGCCCGCGAGGTCGCCGACCACGTCTACTTCACCGATCGCGGCGTCATCGTCGAGCACGGCCCCCCCGAAACTCTGTTCTCGTCCGCCGTCGATCCGCGCACGCGGCAGTTTCTATCTCAGGTTCTTTAGGGGTCGATCGGAGTGTCGTCAGGCATGCTGCGGGCATCGCCCCCTTGCCCGTTAGGAAAATGACCGGCTGCTTACGACCGAGGCTGTGTCAGAAGTCCGGTCTGAGATAGACTTAAGGCCTCATCTGCGGAGGTCGGCATGGGTCGGTTCGTCGAGGGGCAGGACCGTCGGCAATCCTGGTTGCTGCCCAGTTCGCTGGACGACTATGTCACCGCGGACAATCCGGTTCGAGTGGTCGAGGCCTTCATCGACGACCTCGATCCGGGCACCCCGGGCTTCAACCGCTTCGAGCCCGCAGCGACGGGGCGGCCCGCGTATGATCCGGCCACGCTCCTGAAGCTCTACCTCTACGGCTATCTCAACCGGGTGCCGTCGAGCCGGCGGCTTGAGCGTGAGGCGCAGCGCAACATCGAGGTGATGTGGCTGACGTCGTCAACGAGGGCCACGACCGAACCCAGCTCGTTTCGATGGGCAGTACGCCGTTCCTGACGAAGGGCTTGAAAGACGTGAGAACCGAGATGAGCCTCGCGATTACCCGCTGACTGCCGTCCCTAACACAGTCGGGATTGAATTGTCCGAGCGCCCGAGCCACCCTCGGCACGGGCGGGCGTTCTCCGGACACTCGGATGGGAGCCAGGCGCGGCCGTGGAGCGTATCGACTTTCTGGGGCTCCAGGCGTTCCTGAGCATCGCCAACTGGGGGAGCTTCAATCGTGCGGCTGCTAGCCTGAACCTGTCGCAGGCGGCGCTGAGCCATCGCCTGAAGAAGCTGGAGGACGAACTCGGGGTCAAGCTGGTCGCCCGGACGACGCGGCAGGTGACCCTGACGCCCGCCGGCGTGGAACTCTTGCCGAGCGCGCTACGAATCGTGGAGGAACTGTCCCGGCTATTTGGGACGTTGCGCAAGCAGGGGCGCGAGAACCAGGATGTCGTCCGGTTCGGCTGCCTGCCGACGATCGCCACCTACCACCTGCCGATCATCCTGCGGGGCTTCGGCACCTCCCACCCGGGCGTCCTGTTCCGTGTCATCGACCACTCGGCCACCGCCATCATCGAACGCGTCAGGGCCGGAGATGCCGAGTTCGGCATCACCATCATGTCGGCCCAGCACTACGACCTCGACATCGCACCGATCCATCAGGAATCGTTCGTGCTGGTCTGCCCGGCCGACCACACGCTTGCCTGGGCGAAGGCGGTGACCTGGTCCGATTTGCAGGACGAGGTGATGATCAAGATCGGGGAGCAGACCGGCAATAACCTGCTCATCGCAGCCGGCCTGGGTGGTCGCTACGCGGACATGCGCTGGGTCTACGAGGTGCACCGCGTCGCCACGGCCATCGGAATGGTGTCGGGCGGGCTGGGTGTCACCGTCGTGCCGCGCCTTGCATTCCAGTCGGCGCAGGACGGTGGGATCGTCGCCGTCCCGGTTCGGGGACCGAGCATCTCGCGCACGATCGGGATCGTCACAAGGCGGGGCCACATGCTGTCGCCCCTCGCCGAGAGCCTGTCGCGGGCGATCCGGGACTATTTTGGCACCCTCTGAGCTTCCTCGGCAATCGAAGCATGTGCGGCTCGATGCGGTTCAACAGCCCTGAAGCCGCATGATCCCGGCCAAGCTCATTGTTCGATAGAATGCATGAAATGTAGTAATCTATTCATTTGTTTCATTTCGAGGATGCCGCTACCGATGAATGCACAATAGTGCGTGTGCCCGAGGGCGTCGCCGCAATACTGGGAGGACAAGACGGACATGACAACGCAAGCGAAAGCTGGCCTCGTCGTGACGGCGCACCCGGGCGATTTCGTCTGGCGCGCCGGCGGAGCCATCGCCCTGCATGCCGCCAAGGGCTACCGCATGAAGATCGTCTGCCTCTCCTACGGTGAGCGCGGCGAGAGCCAGTGGGCCTGGAAGAGGGCCGGCGTGCGCATCGAGGACGTCAAGGCGCAGCGCCGCGCCGAGGCCGAGGAAGCGGCCGGCATCCTCGGCGCCGAGATCGAGTTCCTCGACGTCGGCGATTATCCCTTGCGCGTCGGCGAGGCGGTTCTCGACCGTCTGGTCGACGTTTACCGCGAGACGAAGCCGTCCTTCGTGCTGACGCACGCGCTGGAGGATCCCTACAACTTCGACCATCCGGTCGCCGCGCACATCGCGCAGGAGGCCCGGGTGATCGCCCAGGCCGCAGGGCACAAGCCCGACCCGGACCGCAGCTACAGCGCGCCGCCGGTCTTCCTGTTCGAGCCGCACCAGCCGGAGCAGTGCAACTTCAAGCCCCAGGTCATCCTGAACATCGACGCGGTCTGGCAGACCAAGTTCCGCGCCTTCCAGGTGCTCGCCGCCCAGAAGCACCTTTGGGAATACTACGATCGCGTCGCCCTCAACCGCGGCGTCCAGGGGGCCCGCAACTCCGGGACGGCGATGACCTATGGCGAGGCCTACCAGCGGCTGTTCCCGATGACCGTGGAGGAACTGGCATGAGGACCGTCGTCGTCCGCAACATCCCCAGGATCGCGCCCGAGGTGGCGGCGACCCTCGCCGGGCATGGCGTCTCCACTGTCCACGAGGCGCAAGGGCGCGTCGGCCTGCTCAAGTCCTACATGCGCCCGATCTGGCCCGGCGCGAGCGTGGCCGGCAGCGCCGTGACCGTCCTGGCGCAGCCGGGCGACAACTGGATGCTCCATGTCGCCATCGAGCAATGCCGCCCCGGCGACGTGCTGGTGGTGGCCTGCACCACGGACAACACCGACGGCATGTTCGGTGACCTTCTCGCGACATCCCTCAAGGCGCGTGGCGGCGTCGGCCTCGTCATCGATGCGGGCTGCCGCGATGTCCGCACCCTCAAGGAGATGGGCTTCCCGGTCTGGTCGCGGGCGATCTCGGCCAAGGGCACGGTGAAGGCGACGCTCGGCAGCGTGAACGTTCCCGTCGTCTGCGCCGGGGCCCTGATCCGACCGGGTGACGCTGTCGTGGCCGACGACGACGGCGTCGTGGCGGTACCCCACCGCGATGCCGTGGACGTGGCCGCCAAGGCGGATGCCCGCGCCGCCAACGAGATCGCCAAGCGCGACCGCCTGGCGTCCGGCGAGCTCGGGCTCGACCTCTACCGGATGCGCGAGACCCTGGCCGCAGCCGGGCTCGAATACCTCGACGAATTCCCGGACTGACATCGCCCGAGTTCTCGGTCGGCAAGCCACCCGGAAAGAGGCGGCTCCGTCCGACACGTCCCGCCCGGCGGCCTCGCGCGGGCATGATCCCGCACGGCTGGAGGAAACGCTCCCATGATGAAGCTCGGCTGGTACTCGAAACTCGACCAAACGGAACGGAGGACCTACTGGGCCTGCTTTGCCGGCTTCGGTCTCGACGCCATGGACACCACGATCTACGCCCTCGTCATCCCGGCGCTGATCGCGACCCTCGGCCTGACCCAGGCCGAGGCCGGATACCTCGCCACCGCCTCCCTTGCCGGCGCCGCGGTCGGCGGATGGGCCGCCGGCATCCTGGCGGACCGTCTCGGCCGGGTGCGGATCCTGCAGGTCACCATCCTCATGGTCGCCGGCTTCACCTGCCTGGCCGCGTTCATGAGCGATTTCTGGTCGCTCGCCGCCGTGCGCTTCCTCCAGGGCCTCGGCTATGGCGGTGAGGCTGCCGTCGGCGGGGTGCTGATCAGCGAGGTCATCCGCCCGGCGCTCCGCGGCCGGGTCGCGGCCTCGGTCCAGAGCAGTTACGCGGTCGGCTACGCGATCTCGGTGAGCCTCTTGCCCGTCATCGCCGCGTTGTTCTCGGAGGAGATGGGCTGGCGGGTGTTCTTCGCCATCGGCATCATCCCGGCCGGGCTCGTGTTCTTCATCCGCCGGCTTGTGCCGGAATCGGGCATCTACACCGAAGCTCGGACGGCGGAGCTCGCCGGCGTCGTCCCCCCACCGTTCTGGACCATCTTCACCGGCCCCTACCTTCGTCGCACGATCGCCGCCGCCATCATGTCGACCGGCATCTTCGGCGGCGCCTACGTCATGATCACCTGGCTGCCGAGCTACCTGCGGATCTCGCTCGGCCTGTCGATCAAGTCGAGCACGGGCTACCTCGCGATGAACATCCTGGGATCGCTCGTCGGGCCGTTGCTCTTCGGCTGGCTCTCGGACCGGATCGGCCGTCGCCCGGCCTTCATGACCTTCCTCGTCTTGCAATCGGGCAACGTCGCGATTCTCCTGCTCGCGCCGGTCGGCCTCGACACGACGATCGTCCTGAGCTTCTTCCTCGGCGCATTCCAGGGAGCCCTCGCCTCGGGCATGCTGCCGACCTTCGCGGAGTTGTTCCCGACGACGATCCGGGCGAGCGGCCAGGGCTTCTGCCTTGGTGGCGGGCGTGGGTTCGGCTCGGTGGTTCCCGCCACGGTGGGCATTCTGACAGCGACCGTGCCGCTCGGAACGGCGATGGGCATCTGCGCCCTCTGCGCATATGGCACGGCCTTCTGTGCGGCGCTGTTCCTGCCGGAGACGGCAGGAGCCGACCTGCACGGCAAGGGGATCGACCAAGGTACGATGGCGGGCCGGGATGAAGGGGCGACAAGGATCGCCTCGGCGTAAGCTCGATCGCGATGGATCACCGCTCGATGAGTCGCTCTAGGGGAGTTCGAAAATGATGTGGGACGCATGGGGTGGCACCCCCCATCGCCGCCGGTTTCTGCAGGGGAGCGGCAGCCTGCTGGCTGCCTCCGCCCTGCCTGCCCACGCCGTTTCCACCGGGAGCGACGTCACCGGACGGCTCGCACGATACATGGTCGAGGCACGCGACAGGCCCCTGCCGCCCGAGGTCCTGCTGGCCTGCAAGCATCGCATCCTCGACACCTTCGGCGCCATGATCTCCGGCGCCCGGATGCGGCCGGGCGAGATGGCGACGTCCTATGTCCGCAGCATCGGGGGCGTCGCCCAAGCCTCTGTCGTCGCGTCGGACCTGCGCACGACCGCGATCGACGCAGCGCTCGCCAACGCGATGTGTGCCCACGCCGACGAGACGGACGACTTCGAGCCCGTCACCAAGGCGCATCCGGGCTCGGCGACCGTGCCTGCGGCCTTCGCCATGTCCGAGAAGGAAGGCCGCTCCGGCGCCGAGATGATCCGCGCCGTCGCTCTCGGATACGACCTCTGCTGCCGCCTGCTGCTGGCGCTCGGGCCGGACCTCGTACGCGGCACGCATCGGAGCGCCGAGGGCACGAGCTCGACGTTCGGAGCGCTCGGTGCCGCCGCCGCGCTCGCGCGCCTCGACGAACGCGGCATGCGCTTCGCGCTGTCCTACGCCGCGCAGCAGGTCTCCGGCCTCTGGAGTTGGGTGAAGGACGAGGACCATATCGAGAAGGCGTTCGATTTTGCCGGCATGGGCGCGCGCAACGGCGTCACTGCGGTATCCATGGTCCAAGCCGGCCTGACAGGCGTCTCCGACGTGCTCGACGGCACGCATAACCTCTTCATCGCGCTGTCCACCGATCCGAAACCCGAGGCGATGCTGGATGGTCTCGGCAGCCGCTTCTTCGTGACGGAGACCGCCATCAAGACGTTCTCGGTGGGCTACCCGATCCAGTCGCCTCTCGACGCCGTGTTGACCCTACGCGGCCGGCATGACGTGCGCGCCGGGGATGTCCGGCAGGTGGTGGTGCATCTGCCGACCGATGCGGTCGGCATCGTCGGACACAGTGCCATGCCGGACGTGAACTGCCAGCACCTCGTCGCCCTGGCACTCGTGAGGGGGGCGGTCTCATTCGCCGACAGCCATGATCCGAGCCTGATGCAGGAGCCCACGATCCGCGCCCTCCGCGAGAAGGTCGAGGTCGTCGGCGATCCGGCACTGATGACGCGGGATGCCCCGCGCAGCGCGCGGGTCGTGGTGACTCTGGTCGACGGTCGCAGGCTTGAGCACTTCACGAAGTTTCCCCCGGGAACGAAGGAGAACCCATTGAGCACGGAACGGGTCAACGCGAAGGTGCGCGACTTGGTCGTGCCGGTGCTCGGGGCGTCGCGGGCGGACGAACTCATCGCCCGCCTCAACGACCTCGAAAGCCTTCCGGATGTCCGTGCGCTACGACCGCTGATCGCGAGCTGATGCACCCATTCGTTGGAAGCCTTACGGTTTGCGCGGCTCGATCTCGGCTGCCATTTGCGTCCTGCCATTGCAGATCATACTCGGACCCCGTGACGCGTCAGACTGAGCGCAGACTCAGAGCGCCTAACAGAACGGCACGGAGCGAGGCTTTCCGCGTTGGTTTGGCATGGCCAGACCGCTTCTCCCCGATGATCTCTGGGCTGAGATCGCTCCGCTCTTGCCGCCACCTCGGCCCCGTCCGAAGGGCGGGCGTCGTCCGATCGAGAACCGGGCCGCACGGACGGGCATCCTGTTCGTGCTGCGCTCGGGCCTGCCGTGGGAGATGCTGCCGGCCGAGACGGGCTGCGGCTCCGGCATGAGTTGCTGGCGTCGGCTGCGGGATTGGCAAGCGGCGGGCGTGAGGCGCCGCCTGCATCACGTTTTGCTGGAGCGTCTGCACGCGACGGGTGAGATCGATTGGAGCCGGCCTCGCCTATGCCTGCCCGCAGAACCTCCGCCTCGCCGAGTACCGTCGGACGGGGCGGGAGAAAAATGACGCCCCGCCTTCCGAAGGCGCCCCCGTCACCCAGCCTGCCCGCCGTGCGGCAAGCCATCATCGGCCGGCTGTTCGCCAGCCTCGTCCCGCCCGTCCTGTGCCCCACGGCCGAAGGCGCTTCAGGCGGCGCTCTGATCCCAAAGGGCCCAGGCCGTGAACCCAGCGTCACCGCAAAGTGGGGAGGCACTCTGCGCTATCCGTACAGACCGGCGTGCCGCCTAAAGCACGCAGATTATTAATCAGCCTAAGACTAAGCCTTATTATGAACAATCGCATTTTTATTAGGTGGCATGTGCAATGAGCATTAATAGATAATTAACTTTCTTAATATAGAATAAATTTTGAAGTATCATCGGCGCCGCAAGAAATTCGAGATGAAATACATATGTATTTCTTATTTGGCTAAATTATTGCCAATTCTACTTGACGAGCCGATGCTATAACGTCCAGGCCCTGCCCGAGGTCTGATCAATGTGCCGTGCCGAACCGCGCGAATAACGGGTAGCTGTATGAACCAAGCGTCCGAGCGTCTCCGGAGCGTGCCGATTCCCCATCGAGCCCTGCACCTGACGCATCCCGCCGCCGGACCTTGCGGAGCAAGAACCATGTCCGCAATCCGACAAACTGTTTTGCATGCCCCCCTCGGCGTCCTCGTGCTCATAGGCCTGCTCGATCAGGCGGTGGGACAGACGACGTATACGAACACGCTGACCGGAACGAGCGCCGACACGACCTATCCGGCGACGGTCGGTGCGAACGGCACGCGGACCTATACGTTCGGCAGCGGCGACTCGGTCAGCACCCAGTCGGCCAACGCACAGGACATGGCCGCCATCGACATTACGGGCGGCTCACCGGTCGTTCTGCGCGCCGGTGCGGACGGCAAGGGATCGCTCGCGATCTCGACGGTCCGCTCCGATCTCACCGCTTGGGGTTATGCCTTCGGCCTCAACCTGACGGGCGGCGCCAACCTCGTCGTCAACGGAAACAGCACGATCTCCGCCCGGTCCGATCGTGCGGTCGAGTTCGGTACGGCGTGGAGCGGAAGCGAGTCGCACGCCCTGCATGTTTACCAGTCCTCCGCGACGTTCAACGGAGACACCAAGCTCTCGGTCTATTCTCCGGGCTACGGGCGCGCGCTGTGGGTCTACCAGGGCAACGTGGTCTTCAACGGCCGAACCGATATCACGACCCAGGCGAGGGGCGCGGATACGAACGGCGTCTACAATTCCGGTGGCGGCCGGAGCTTCATCGGGTTCAACGGCGACCTGAACGTGGTCTCGTCCGGCATCTGGCCGAACGACAACGTGCACGGCATCTACAACGACGGTCAGAACAGTCGCGTCGCGATCGTCGGCAATCTGTCCATCGCGGCCACATCCTACGGCTCGACCGTGATGGGCATCCGCAACCAGGGCTACCTCACGGTCACGGGCACGGCCGACGTGACCGCGACGGGCCCCCGCTCGGCCCGGGGGATCAGCAACACCCATAGGACCGCCCGCGTCGCGATCGACGGCGACGTCAACGTCAACGTCACCAACACCACCGGCTACACGCCGTTCGGCCTGCCGACCGGACTCTCGAACCTGTACGGGCGCGACGGCACGATGACGTTCGGAAGCGCCGCCTCCGTCGCGGTCCGGGGCGTGACCGACAGCTATGCCATCGATAACACCGGCCTCGTCACGTTCTCCAACCCGAGCAAGCTCGTCACGCTGCGCACGGCGGTCGACTGCGCGACCTGCGGATCCTACGGAATCAACAACAACGACGGCGTCGTCACCGTCGCGGGCGGTCTGGATGTCGCGGTCAGCAACACCGGAACGGGCGCGCGCACCGCGATCTTCAACCTCGCCACGGGCGTGGGCGCGCAGGTCAGCGCCAACCGGGCCGGCGGGCAATTGGTCCGGATCGACGGCGATGTCCTGACCGGCAGCAACCTGCGGAGCGGAACCCTCTACGAGGGCGTCACCGACCTCAAGCTCGATACGGCCGCGTCCTACCTCAAGGGCAATGTCCTCGGCTACGTCGATCCGAACACCGCCGACACGGACGTGTTCGGCGCGGGCCGGACCAACCTGACGCTGGCCAACGGGGCCGTGTGGATGCCCACGGGCGGCACGCGCGTGACGAGCGATTTCGGCACGGGCTCCCTGACGGTCGGGGCGGGCAGCGGCATCGACATGGCGGGCGCCTGGGGCAGCTTCGCGCCCGGCAGCGTGCCGACCTATCAGTACCGGACGCTCAACATCGGCAGCAGCACCACCGGCGGCGCCACCGTCGATCTGCGCGACGGCGCGCGGTTCACGATCCTCAGCAACATCCTGGGGGGGACGGCCGACAAGATCGTCTTCGGATCGGGCATCGCCGCGTTCACGGCCGCCGGCACGCAGGGCATTCAGATCGCCTACGATCCGGTCCTGCAGAACGCCGCCTGGGTGAATGCCGGCACGCTGAAGACGGGCGTGACCGTCGCCGCCTCCGCGCCGATCACGATCGTCGACGCGAGCGCCGCCGCAGGCGGCAGCGCCAGGTTCGCCAGCGTCGCCGGCGTGACCAGCCAATGGAGCGGCACCTACGAGAACGCCCTGGTGCGGTTCGGATACACCCCCAACGTCGCCCTGGGCGCCGACGGGAAGACGATCGTGCTGACGGGCATCACCATCGGTTCGGGCTCGGGTTCGACTGCCGCCACCGCCGCCGCGGTACAGTCCGTGACCCTGGCCTCAACGGAGAGCGCCACCGCGGCGGCCACGACGTCGGTGGCTTCGACTGCCACGACCGGGACCGCGGCCTCGGCCACTTCGGCGGCCACGACAGCGACCGCGACCTCGGCCGCTCCGGCTGTCACGACAGGGACCGTGACCTCGGCGGCTCCGGCGGCCACGACCGCGACCGCGACCTCGGCCGCTCCGGCTG